>BMUD01000005.1 GCA_014650015.1 Streptomyces griseoloalbus | reverse complement strand
CTTCTCGCTGGACTCGACAACCGCGAGCTACCAAGAGGCCCTTCCTGCCATGCCTCCGCACCGGCCAACTCACCCGATCCAGCGCCCCGTTCGAATCGGACCGACCACGCGAACGGTTAGAGAACAGCCAGTTAGGCAGCCACTTTGGGGCGAGCCTCTAAGATCATGGCCCCAACGTCGTGCTTTAGCGGGCAGGTCCACAGACTGCCCGACGCGCCGGAAGCTTACGGGGCCATGATCACTCGCCCCAAAGCAGCTCCAGCCCAAAGCCGCTCCACCGACCTCGTTTCCGCGCACGGCGAGGAACACCCCGATATATTTAGTGCGCCTGCCGAGATCTGAGGAACCGGGGGAGTGCATGTACGAGGATCGACCTAAGACTCCGTCCGAAGTTAAGCGGAGGCTGCGTCAACATGCCCGTTTCGGCTGCTGTAGATGCGGGCTGCCGATCTATCAGTACCACCACATTGTCCCGTACAGCGAGGATCAGCACTTCCGGGTAGAAGACATGATGCTCCTCTGCCCCTTGTGTCACGACATGGCGACGAAAGGGGTTTTCAGCGACGCCCAGCAACGGGAGATGCAAGACGCTCCCTTCAATGTTCGCAAGGGGCTGGCGGGAGGGATGCTGCATACCAGGCAAAACTACTGTGCTGTGCTTGCCGGTGGCGTCCTGCTGGTGGGTGAAGGCCCAGTGATCATTGTAGATGGAGAGCCGCTCTTGACGCTCAGCCCGGATGAGGGAGGGCACGTCAGGATATCAATGACTCTGCGAGACAAGGATGGAGACCTGATAGCCCTCATTGAGGATAATGAATGGTTGTCCGGTGATGCGGCGGTGTGGGATATGGAGTCGGATCACCAGAAGCTAGTGGTTCGCTCTGCCGCCAACCATGTGGCGTTGAATCTAAACATGAAAGGCGAACCAGCTCATCTCCGGGCTAAATTCTGGCACGCAGGCTACCTGGTTGATCTGCGCGGAATTGGCATACGCGTTAATGGGGCGAATGCTGGGCAGGAGATTTCGGAGGGATTTGCGTTCGCTGGTATGGCGCTGGACCTAGATACGAAAATTCCGCGCGTTCAGCTCGTGCCGCAGCTTAAGAGCGCACTTCTGGTAAGCGAGCCCGACCCCCTGGAGCGACTAAAGAAGACCGTTGAAGCATGGCAAAGACTCAAGAGTGAAGAACGTGACTCGGCCGGGCAACGCTGACGCGAGCTGGGCCGTCCCTGGGCCGTCCGAGGCCGCTCAGTATCGACGGGTGACGCCTACTAGTGACAGTCGTGGTGGGCGACAGCCGCAGGTCACCCGAGTCGATCTGCGACACTGGTACAGCCATGCCTAAGCCCGGAGAACTGAACTGACGCTCTGATCACACGCACCGGGTGATTGTCTAACTGCGTGATGACGGCGACGCACGAGGGCGCACGAGCCTGGACGTCTGCGGACCGTCAGCGCAGGCCCTCCCATGGCAGCACACCCATACTCCAGTTGCTTCGGGACGAAGTGGGCCAGCTCACGAAAATTCCTCCACGTGCCCTCTCCATCAGCCACCCCGCCACCGTGGTCAGACAGGCCATACTCACTCAAAACAAGGATTCTTGATCTCCGATGTCGACCGACTCTCCGGGGCCCTCTGGCCTGATTTGCACAAGCTCTAGAATCTCCGGATCATAAAGCCAGTAATAGCGCCCTTCCACCTCCTGACGCCCAGAGATCCTGAGGGCCAAATTATTCCGGTGCGCATCGACTGCCAAGTCGTAGTCCTCCACCTTGAGGCGAACCCTCATTTTATGAGCCCTAGAGCCGCTAAAAACGTCGAGACGGACGACCCCGGGCTCCCCTGTTTTTGGTCGCTCAAGTTGAGTCACTGCTCCGAGCACCGTGACATACTCCGCCGCAGCATTGGCTGCAAACACATTCCCAGCAGTCTCTAGGGCTGAATAGTCGGAGGGAGAAAATTCAAGTTTATGCCGTTGAGCGGGAGTATCGGTAAATAGGTCTTCAACCGAGTTGAGCTCTACCTCGATTTCCGCACCATCGGAGTCTCTAATCAGGGAACGCACAGCCTGAGTTAACTCGTAGCAGAAGCCACGTCTGACGTTCTCAACAAAACCGTGCGTGGAACCGGAAACCTTGAAGTGGTCTACCGACTCTCGCGCAGCAGAAAGAGCGTCCACCATTCCGAGTGTAATCTCGCGGCCTGTATGACGACCCACCAAGGGCATTGTCTCGCCCGGATTCACTTTGCGCTCTGTGTAAACTTCTTCAGGAGGCACGTAAGCAGTGATTACGTAGCTACCTACCTCCGTTTGGCCCATGAGGACGGAGTCGAGGAAAGATTTGGCGAGGAAGGAGTTAGCGTTGCCGAAGTACGCAGCTTTTGACTTTCGGGTCTTAGCTCCGACCACCATAGATTTCTGCGCGCCGGCATGAAGGTCTTCACCGGCAATCCACGGAATGGTTCCTCTGCGACTTTGCGTCTCTTTATGGAACTTGACTTCGTCACCCAAGGAATGAACCACAGCGGCACGCTCCAAGATGGAGCGAATCTTCGGGTCGCCCATGTTCCATGCTTGCGCAACGGCTTGACTTAACAGTTCGAAGTAGTCGTCAGTCTCGGTGTCTTGAGGAAGGAGAAGCCCCCTCACCCGCTCACCATTCTGCACGACGGGACGCCAGCGGCTGTACAGGTCTTCTTGCCCTCCGAACTTCTGCCACCCATTGCTCTTTAGCGCGAGAGCTAACTGTTGGTCAGTGAGGTGGCGAGCAATCTCCTCGAAGTCCGGGGCATTCACGGCGTCCCTCCTTTCCCTATTCGCTCCATAATCCCACAGAGAGATCTATCGTCGAATATTCGCGTAGTGGGAACTCTGACGGTTGTATGATCCTCGCCTGACGGCTCGAGGCCAGTAACACTGCGCCAGTAAGCGCAGTGACGCAGCTTGAATATATCGTGAGTGGCCTCCACCCACGCTGCAATATCCTCAGGGATAATCATCGCAACCAAGATGCGGTGGACGGTCACCCTTTTGCGAGCGAGGAGCTTAAGGCGATTGTTGGATAAGTTTACGGATACGAACCCGTTAGCCGGATCAGGGCCAGACGTCCAGGTGCTCTTGAGCTGGATCTTGAGATCTATCTGACAGTCAGCCTCATGCAGCTCGGAGGCATGACTTACCACCCAGTCAATGCCGTCGTCGGGCTCAGGCTTCGCCATGGTGCATCCTGCCGCAGCAGCCACCGCCCTCAGGTAACTGTCTTGCAGCATCTCCATGCGCTGCTTCTTCGGGAGGTCTCCCCTCAAGGGTGCGGCAGACAGCGCGTCGTCGACGTCGAGCATGCATCCCCCCAATGCGGTGTCGTAGATCACATGCTATGTCGGAGGCATGCCTCGCGGTAGAGCTCCCGCACGACCACCCACGTGCACCCTCGCAGCACACGACGTCCACACCCCTAGGCTAGGCCGCGCGCCGATCCGGCGCCGAGCGGAGGGGGCATCAGAGCATGCGCGGGCAATCAGGAGACGAGACCACCGCTGGGTGGCTGCTTACCTGTAATCCGAAGACCTTCGACCTGGAGGCGTTCCGCCGCTCCGGGCGCGAGTTGGACTCGTGGCGGGTCTCGCAGTTGTGGGGCGAGCTGGCGGCCAACGATCCGTTCGTACTCTGGCTCTCCGGGCCACGCGGCGGGGTAGTGGCCCGCGGCAGTCTCACCGGCCCCGCCTGCTGGGAGGGAAACCCGAACCCCGCGTTCTGGGCCAAGCCGCCCGCGCCCGCCCACTTCGTCCCGCTGACCGTCGAACGCTGGCTATCCACTGCCCTTCCCGCCCGCACCGTACGGGCCGAGCCGACGTTCGCCACCGCAACCATCGTCACCATGCCCGGTGGGCGCAACCCGCATCGGCTGTCCGCTACGCAGTGGGACCGCCTCACGAGCATGATCGACGCCATCGGCTGACACGGCCAACCAGGGCCTGGCGTCAGCAGAGACCGGCGAGAGGCACCAGACAGGTGCTGGGACCGTGCTGCAACCGAGCCAGAACGAGCGGGAAGCACGGGGAGTGGCGGAGACCATGGCGCCAGCCAGCCAGGCCCCAAGGCCGCTCCACCGCAGGTCAGCTCAGCAACCACCCGTGGACAACCCAAGCATTCCCAGCTGAGGTCTTCTCGCAGTCGTCACTGGCCGGCCGCCCGGCTTGCTCTGATTGACGGTCCCGGCTGCATGGATAAGGCTGGTACCCCGAAGCGAGACACACGTGCGCCTGACTAAACAAAAAATCCAGCTCCCCAAGAGAACGGCGTGGACAATCACCTCCCGCCGACCTGTTCTGAGCCCAATGCGGTAGGCGAGCATCCGGGGCCGGTCAGTGCCATATCGCATCCCGCGAAGCACCCGTCCCGTGCAACTGGGTCTGTCGCTCACCCCGAGACGTTCATCGAGCCTACAGACGCTTACGGATGATCAAGATCAACTCGTCCCGGCCCATCTGGCTCACACCACCGATGCCCCTCCGCCGGGCAAAGTCACGTAGTTCCTTCACGCTCATCTTGGCCACCCGGTCCGGCGAGTACTGAAGCTCATGATGCTTCCGGCCCAGCCCTCGCACCGAAACGTCCCTTGCGAGCTGCCGCCGTCTGCGGGCTGCTGCCGCTCGTCGGACTCCGGACGCATGCTTCCTAGCCTCGCCAAGACGTTCAGCCAGCTCGTGCGAACGGCGCTCGTCGATGCCCTCCTGGAAGACAGCACGTAGAACTGGCGCCCACCTGGCCTCCCACTTGTCAAGATCTTTCGAGGAGATCGGTGCGCCTCTGACGAGCGCCTTGGCCTCGATCGTGCTAGACATCCTCGAGCCACCTCTCCATAAGAGCGATCACTTCCTCGGGCACTCCGGCGCACACTAGGCACTCACCTCTCAGATCGAGCGTAGCGGTGAACCCTACAAACGCACACTCTTCAGCTTTGTCCAACTGATCACGCCTTGGGAGATCGAGAATCTTCTGGAGACCCTGACACTTCTCAACCCATCTGATCCAATGATCTTGTGCCCAGGTGCGGCTGTTGTGGTGCTCGTTCAAAAGATCTTCTGCGAGCTTTGCCCAATGCGCCATCCCGGAATTCTCAAGCTCGCGAAGGCTCCGGATGTGCCGAGTGTGCTCAGTCACGGTCCCGCCTCAGGCGTGCTGCCAGGGCCAGCTGGATGCTGTGGCGTTTGCGTAGGCGGCTGCTGGGGTGGTTGCTGAGTTACACCGAGTTCCGCCCTGAGTTTCTCGGCGGCCTTCTTCAACGTGCCTCCCGTCGTGCGGCGCTCCATGGCATGTCCGACCGCCTCACCGGCCAGTGCACCAATGATGGAAGGAACGGCTAGCCAGCCCGTGAGAAACAGCAGCCACCCGGCCCCTCTGTTGGCCACATCCTGATCATAGGGAGAGGTGTCGAGCGTCAGCACGTCATACGTGACCCGCCAGCCGAGGAGCCAGCCGCCGATAAGGAGAATCACAGCGAGGAAAAGGAGGATCGGCAGAAAATCGATCAGCATCAGCACAGGGAAAGGCAATGTCAGCCTCCCGACCCAGTACCTGATCAGAAACTGGAGCCACCGTGGCCTCGGTTTACTCGACACACGAAAACCGTACGGCTGCTGAAAGCAGCAGGCCCGCTGTGAGGCCCGTTCGAGCTATCCGCTGCGGCTCACCGGCAAGTCGTTCGCCCGGAGTCCCGTGCACGAACCCCTCGTCGCTCCTGCCGGTGGAAGATTCGCCGAAGCCAGATGATGGTAGGCGCCCCACGTGCCCCGTGGCCGCTTCACACTCCGGAGCGCCCGAGGTTCCTGTGGGCCGGTGATCAAGCTCATGAGGCGGTGCTCAGCGAGACGTGGACTATCCATGGACGCTCGCCGCCCGACCAACCGCATGCAGACCTCTGACCTGCTGTGTTGCCCAGCTTTCAAAGGGCCTCCGGAGCCGTGTGCGCAGGTTCGAATCCTGCCGGGGGCACCCTGTATGAGGTGCCCAAAGACCCCGTCACCAGCGGAAACGCTGAGGCCGGGGTCTTCGCGTATGTGCGGGCGTGTGCCGTCGAAAGCGACCGCATGTCGGGGTCCGGGGACTATTCGTGTGGACGGGCGGCAGGCGAGGGACGCCCAGGTCGGCGAGCGTTTCTCACGCCGTGACCCGAGCCTCCACGAGCGACCGTTGCACGTCGCCCACCAGGCCCCGGAGGCGCCCGGGCTGCACGCCCTCGTGTTCCATCCACTCGTCGAAGCGAGGGCGCAGGTGGCGCACCATGCCCGTCCCGTGGCGACGGAGCACCGAGCGATTGATCGAGATCTCTTCCTGCACCTCTCTTCGGAGATTGTCGGTCCAGCCCTGCGCCCGATCGTCCTCGCCCAGAGGAGCCTTGAGAGCGGCCACCGCCTGGTCGAGGACCGTAAGCAAGCCCATGGCATCTCCCGGAGATCACGAGGTGCACTGCGCCGGTTCCTGTCAGCCCTTGAACGGCGAAAGCCCCCGGACGAGTCCGGGGGCTCGAAGCCTAGCGCCGTACGGAATCACTCGTACTCGCGCAACAGCTCCTCGATCTTGCGGTTGGCAATCTCCTGCCGTCCGTCGATGCACCACTCCCCCGCGCTCGTTGGTGAACGCACGCCCGTCCTCGGCGGTGCCGAAGGTGTCGACGTGCTGCCGGGGGATGGTGACGAGCTGGGGCGGGATGGGCACGAGCCGGACCTCCTCCGCCGGCCGGTTCTTGAGGCCCCGGTCGTCATGAGTCTCACCGGAGCCGTGCGCAAGAAACACCTTCTACGCCAGCGGGATACGTCCGGCGCCGTCTTCTGTGCGGCTACGTCGGGTCAGGCGTCAGCGGAGCCTCGATCGATGCCGAAGTGGCGAGCTGTCCTCGTTCTCGGGCAGCCAGTGCCGCACCTGCGCCCACCGTGATCGGATGCCGGGCGATCAGAAAGGGCTCGACCCGCACTTCCCGTACCGGCCGGCCGGGCTTGGACAGCACCAGCGGAGACGCTGAGGCCCGGGTCTCTCCGCGTATGTGCAGCCGTTTGCCGGGATCCTCGGGAGAGGCGCGGACGGGATCTAAAGGAAGGCCCCTGGACTGCTCGCTCCACGGGTCGGACACTCGGCACACCCTGAAAAGGGCGCGCGTGCGGGCAAAGAACAGTCCCCGGTAGTGCTGCACGTGTCCTGGAGCTTCAGTCGTCACTTCACTCCGGTATCGCGCCGGCTTGCCGGGGGCTTAGACCGCATCCTGTCCAAGTCGCTCCGCCGACTAGACGTCCTCATCGACTTTGTGACTCTTTCGGTGTTGTGGCTTATCAACCAGATTAAGCAGGCTACGTGCCGAGTCAATAGGGTTTGGGAAGAATTTTCCACATTTGGTGGGTGCGGGTGCGTGACGTCCCCGCGGGCTGCTGTGTCGTGTCAGCCAATCCGGCGCCCATGTCCTACTACTGCCCTGGTCCGCACCACCGAGCCCCGGACGAGGGCGGGATGCCTCTCGTCACTGCCTGCTGATGGATCGCTCACCGGAAGTGTTCCAGCGGTAGGCCGAGGACTCCTACGAGGTCGGCTGAGCTGACATCCGCACAACCCATCGAGCGTGATCCAGGCCGCTCAAGCTTCGACCGCGAAGAATGATCCACTCCCTCACGGCTCGTCGGATTGCCGCCGAAAGCCCTGCTCCCGACTGTTACGCAAGGTCGACATGTCGAGAAGTGCCGAATTATACGCCTTGATCGCAAAAATTGCGACACACATGGGGATTTCTGTCTAGATTCCAGTCGTTGTTTCCCTCGGATGCAGGTCACTGGGCAAGAGAGAGACACCCAAGCCGGTCGCGGCGCATACGAAGGGATTTCCCATGAACGGTCAGATCGATTACCGAACGGCGCTGCTCGCGCTCGTCGGTTGCGGCGCGACGTATGCGGCCTTTGAGCACCCATCGTTCGGTACCGCGCTCTTGGTCGGAATCGGCGCGGTCACGCTGCTTCATCTCCTGATGAAGAACCCATGATCTGTGGTGACCAGACCCGTCTTGAACTTGCGAGGGCATACGCCCTGAGTTCGGTGGCGCAGGACCGGCAGGGATACCGTCCGCTTCCGCCACTGACCCTGCATGACGCGCAGGTCATATCGACGACGGCCGTCTCGCTTTCGCCATAGGCCCGGCCCAGAACTCCCTGGTCAGCCCCGGGGTTTCCGTAGTGCCCGTCAGCCGGCGTCCGGCCACTCCTCAGGAGGTGGAGGCGGCTCCGGGTCGTCCCGCCGCTCCACTTGCCGTGCGTTCTCCCCTCGCAGGCTCGTCAACCAGGGCCACAGATCCGGCAGAGGCTGTGCCGGGCAGGCGAGACGATGCTCGATACGGCACCGCTGGAACTGATCCGGCGGACACACCCCGTAGACCGTCACCCGCCCATCGGACAGCTCGATCCATCGATGCTCCGCCGGCACCGTATGGGCCAGCGGGTTCATGTCCGGCTCCAGCAGCACCCAGTCCTGCTCGAGCGTCGCCACCCGATCCTGCGGCAGCCCGCAGTACGGACAGCGAGACTGCCCACCACCCAGCCGCCGCGGCTGCTCTTCCAAAAGCCCCATACCGTGAGAGTCACCAGCCCGTCGGCCCGGGCGTAGAGCGCGAACCGGACGGAACCCGTGGGGCAACCGTCCGGCAGCGAGACGAGAGACGACACGGCAGGTGCAGCCGGCAACCATCGGCCGACGGCACACGGCCGAGATACGGCGAAGCCCCCTGGCCCACGCGGGCTGGAGGGGCCTCCAACAGCCGGTTCTTGAGGCCCGGCCCCGGTCTTCATGAATCTCACCGGCGTCCGTCCACTGCTTGCCGACGCTGGGACGCGTCCGGCCTGGGGCCGTCGCGCCGTAGGTGCCTGTGTCGCGGGTGTCGGGGATCAGGGCCCGTCGACGGGCCCGGCCTCCTGGTTGTGGTCCTTCTCCAGGAGTTCGGGCTTCCGGCGGTGGGTGACGGCCTGATGGCCGTCGGGGCTCTTCGTGGAGCGGCTCAGCAGGCGTGGTCTGAAATGCCAAGAGGCCGGCCGGGACCGTCCGGTGGCGTGGGGAGCGGAGCGTGCAAGACGCTCTGCCGGCTCCGCGCGGGCAGCGGCAGCACCGCGATGCCGGGGGTGGGTGACCGTCGGCGGCGCGGCGTGCGGGGCCGGAAGCTCGCGTCCCAGGCGGGCGAGGGGGGACAGAGCCATGATCACCGGGGACAGCATCATGCCTGCGGCCGTGACCAGGAGGCTGGTGCGCAGTCCCCACTCCTCCGCGAGGAAGCCGCCGACCAGAGAACCGAGCGGGGTCAGCCCCATGCCGACGAACGTGATGGTCGCGGCCGCGCGGCCCTGCATCCCGTCCGGAGTGACGGCCTGCCGGACGGCCATGACCGTGACATTCACCAACTGGCCGCCGCACCCGAACACGAAGCCGGCCGCGAGGAGCGCGGGAACCGTCACCGCGGAGGAGTCCTGGAGCGCGGGCACGCACAGGAACACGCCGTCGCCGAGTACCGCCCCGCACACGAGCACCGTGCCATGTCCGAACCGGCTCGGCAGGCGGGCGGCCAGCAGCGAGCCCAGGAGCGCGCCCGGTCCCGCCGCCGCGAGCGCCAGCCCGACGACGGTGCCCGACAGGTGCAGTTCCCGCGGCAGGAAGAGCAGATAGACGGTCATCATGGCCGCGAAGGAGAACTGGAAGGCGGCCGAGGCCAGGCATACGGTCCGAAGCGCGGTATCGCCGGCGACGAACCGCAGGCCCTCGTGGATACGCTGCCAGACCCGAGGGGGGTGTTCCGGGCGCTCCGGCATCGTCTCGGTTCGGCGGATCCGCCGGATCGACAGGAACGACAGCGCGAAGAACAGTGCGCTGGAGGCGGCGGCGACCGGGGCCGACAGCAGGGACACCAACGCACCGCCGAGAGCGGGACCGCCGATCTGCGCCGCGGACCGGCT
This sequence comes from Streptomyces griseoloalbus, assembly GCA_014650015.1. GTDB lineage: Bacteria > Actinomycetota > Actinomycetes > Streptomycetales > Streptomycetaceae > Streptomyces > Streptomyces griseoloalbus. The sequence goes on along the minus strand of BMUD01000005.1, from coordinate 363,793 downwards.
GCCCTCGAGCGCGCTGTTGCCTCGCACCAGTTGGTCGCGTTCCACCAGTCGTACCAGGGACGCCTGGTAGGCCACGTCGAAGAACACGGACAGGGCCCCGACGACGAAGGCGAGCGCGAGCAGACCGGGCATGCCGAGCCAGCCGAAGAGGCCGGCCAGGGCGGCGGCGCCCAGGGCCAGGGCCCGGCCGATGTCCGTGAGCACCATCGTCGTACGGGTCCGCCACCTGTCCACCCAGGCGCCGACGAAGAGCGCGAGCAGCAGGATCGGCGCCTGCCCCACCGCGCGCAGGACGCCCAGCTGGCCGGCGCTGGCGTGGAGCGTCAGGACGGCGAAGAGCGGCAGGATCACCAGACTCGCGTGTTCACCGAGTTGGGAGGCTGTCTGGCCCATCCAGAGCCTGCGGAAGTCGACGTCCCGCCACAGGCTTGACGGAACAGGTCGACCGGAATCGGATACAGCGGAGGAAGCGGAAGAAGCGGAAGAAGCGGAAGAAGCGGAAGAAGCGGAAGAAGCGGAAGAAGCGGAAGAAGCGGAAGAAGCGGACGACGGCACGGGAATCCCTTGTGTTGCCGACAACGAAGCCCGCCACCGGGGCACGGCAAAGGTGCACCGACGGTTCAGGCGGGGAAAGGCTCGCTGTGCCGCAACTTCGAGGGCAGCACGCGATGACGGGCCGGTCACGGCCTACAACGTCAACGCGCGCTCGGGTAACCGACCATGTCTCCGCTCCTCGTGGGTGACTCGCTGCGCCCAAACCCTAGCCGTCGGCGGCCCGACGCAGAAGGCGGTATCGCTCGCCTCCCGCGCCCGGCCCCAGGAGGGCAGGCCCCAGCACGGGCGGACAGTACCCGGCCGGCTCGTGGGCGCCGGGTGAGCGCCAACGCATGCCATCGCACCAGCGGATCAGGCAGGCACCGGCCGAACCCTGGCGGAGGGCCCGGCACGGCATAGGAAATGGCTATGGCACCTGCTGAGAATTCGTCTTTGCCTCTCGTTCTTTTCCGGATCTACCGTGAAACAGCTCCGGCCCTGCGACGGACCGGCGCCAAGCAGCTCGAGGACTGGCTGGCACGGCGCGCAGTCCGCAACGCAGCCAATGTCGCCGCTCGCGCGCTCGAGGCAGCCCAGTCCCAAGTAACTGCTCTGCCGGGCGAAAAGCGAGCCGCCAAACTCGTGTGCGACCTCGCTCATCAGCTCCTCGCACTCGACGAGTGGATCAAAGACACCGACCGGGAGATCCGCGAGTCCTTCCACCTCGACGAGCGTGCCGAAATCATCGAATCCCTGCCGGGTATGGACCCATCCTCGGACCCGAGTTCCTCGCCATCGTCGGGGACCTGACCAGCTACGCAGACGCCGGCCACCTGGCCGCCCACGCCGGACTGGCCCCGGTATCGCGCGACTCCGGCCGCCGGACCGGTAACCACCACCGGCCCAAGCGCTACCACCGCCGCCTACGGCATGTCTTCTACATGGCTGCCCAAACCGCCATGATGCGCCGTGGACCCTCCCGGGACCACTACCTCAAGAAACGAGCGGAAGGACTGTTCCACGTCCAGGCACTGCTCGCCCTCACACGCCGCCGAGTCGACGTCTTATGGGCCATGCTCCGTGACTGAAGGCCCTTCACCTTCGCCCCGCCGGCCCTCCAGCGAAGGACGGGCCGCGTTCCCGTCGGGCGGGACGTGGAATTCGGAGTTCGTGGAAGGTGCCGTCGCGGAGCGTCGTGGAGAGCACGTCGACCCGTTGCCCCGCTCGGGTCCGCGATCAGTTGTGCTCCTCGTCGATGGTGACGGCGACCCCGTCCTCGACCTGGACGGCGACAGCGACGCTGCCCTTCTTGGCCGCGGCTTCGAGGTCTTCCTCGGTGCAGGGCGTGACGGTCTCCGCGTCACCGCAGATCCAGCCGGCGCCGTTGATGACGGTGTCGGTGGCGGTGAAGAACGCACGCTCGTTACCGTCGCGGCTGAGGGAGTACTTGCCCGGGGCCATGTACCCGAGCGTGCCGGAGAAGAGCCCCGACTTCTCGCCCTCGCCCATACCGTTGCCGCCGCCGGTACCGGTGCCGCTGTCGGTGTGGTCCTCGATGATGCTGACAGCCACTCCGTCCTTGACGTCGACCGTCGCTCCGAACCCCTTCTTGGCCGCGGCTTCGAGCTCCTCCTCGGTGCACGGCGTGGCGGCCTGGCCGTCCGCGTCACCGCAGATCTTGCCCGCGCCCTCGATGTCGGTGTCCTCGGAGGTGAAGAACGCCCGCTCCACGTCGTTCGCGTCCGTGACGGTGTACTTGCCGGGGGCGAGGTAGGAGACCGTGCCGACCCACTTGCCCGACACCATGCCGCTCTTCGAGCCCTTCTCGCCCGACTGGGACTCGCTGCCGGTACCGGTGCCGGTGCCACTCCCGCCATCGTCGGACTTCCCCTTGGCGGCCGAGTCCGAGGCCGTGGCCCCGGTCGACTTGCCGCCGTCCTCCGTGTCCTCTCCCTGACAGGCGGTCAGCAGCATCGTCGTGGCCACCAGGGCCGCGGCGGCGAGGACGGACTTGCGGCGGTGCGTGCGAAACATGGTGGGACTCCCCCTGCTGATGGTGATGTGGCCGGGCCGGACTGGTCATTCCGGCTGGTCTCTGCCTTGTCGATCACCATCGTGAACGGTGCGGCGACCCCCTGGGAAGCGCAGTTACGGTGTCATGACACTCCTGTCGTGTTGCCGGGACGCCCCTCCTACGTCCCCGAGCCCATGCGGCACGGCCGCCTCTTCCTCGCCGGTGACGCCGCACACATCGTGCCGCCCACCGGCGCCAAGGGCCTCAACCTCGCCGTCGGCGACGTGGTCACCTTCGCGCGGGCCCTGGCCCACCGCACCGAAACCGGCTCCGACGAGCTGCTCGACGCCTACTCCGCGACCTGCCTGCGCCGCGTCTGGCAGGCCGAGCGGTTCTCGTACGACTGACGCCCATGCGGCACGGCGCGCGACCCCGACTTCGTTCTGCTGGATGGCACGCTCGCCGAGTGCGATCGGGTCGGTGACGGACGGGCCGACTACTCCCACAAGCACCGCCGGCACGGCGTGAACGTGCAGGTTGTCACCGACCCGGACGGCCAACTGCTGTGGCTCTCGCCCGCACTGCCGGGCCGGTCGCACGACCTGACCTCCCCCAGCCTTCGGCCGGGGATGCCCCCAGCCCGCACCCACCGGATCATCCGCATCTGCGAGCGCCAGGGCGTCCCCATCCTGGCTGATCTCGCCTACCAGGGCGGCGGTCCCTGGCTGACCACGGGCATCGAACGCAGGCCCCTGCAGGAACTCACCCCCACCGAGAAGACCGCCAACCGAGCCCTGGCCGCGGCACGGGCACCAGTCGAACGCGGCGTCGCCCGCTTGAAGTCCTGGCGGATCTTCCGCAGGTCCCGATGCAGCCCCCACCGCATGACGTCAATCGCCAAAGCCGTCCTCACCCTGGAGAGGCAACGCTGAAAACGCTCACTGGCTCGTCACCGCCGGGCGTCCGTGAGGCGCTCCGCCAGCGTTGCCGCGAACTCCTCCGCCCGGGACAGCTGGGTGCGCAGGTCGTCCATGCGCTGCCGGGTGACCTGCTCGAAGCCGCGGATCCGCGCCAGCAGTTCCTCGCGCTCCTCGGGCGGCGGTTCCTCGTCCGAGTCGAGGCGGTCGGTGGCCTCGAGCAGGGCGCGCATCTCGTCGAGGGTGAAGCCGAGCGGCTTCATGCGGCGGATGACCATCAGGCGGGCGACGTCGGCCTCGGTGTAGAGACGGAAGCCGCCCTGGGAGCGGGCGGAGGGGAGGACGAGGCCGGTCTCCTCGTAGTGCCGGATCGTGCGCAGCGACAGCTCGGTCCGTGCGGCGACCTCGCCGATCTGCATGTGCTGCTCGCTGCTCACTCGGGGCCTTCCTCGTCTTCGCCGTGGCCGACGCGTGGAGGGGGCGACGGCCATCTCTACCCTAACGTTAGGGTAGAGTCGTGGGTGCCGGCGGGGCCGACGACGCTCCCGCACCGCTGTCCGCCCGCCGTGATCCCTCATTCTCCCCCAGGCAGCGCCCGGTTCCTCACGAGTCACCGCGCCGCCGCCCACCGGCTTCGGGGCCGGCCGCCCCGGTCTGCCACGCCTCCTCCGAGTACGACAGGTTCCTTCGTCTTGTCCTCCTCCGCACTGTCCCCGACCGCGTGGTTGCGCGGTTCCCGACGTCCGTCCTGGCTGTCCGACCCGAAGGTGCTGCGCACCGAGGTGCTCGCGGGTCTCGTGGTCGCCCTCGCGCTGATCCCGGAGGCGATCTCCTTCTCGATCATCGCCGGGGTCGACCCGGCGGTCGGTCTGTTCGCCTCGTTCACGATGGCCGTGACCCTCGCGATCGTCGGCGGCCGGCCGGCCATGATCTCGGCGGCCACCGGCGCCGTCGCCCTGGTCATCGCCCCGCTCAACCGGGAGCACGGCTTCGGCTACCTGATCGCGGCCGTCATCCTGGCCGGCGTCTTCCAGATCGTCCTCGGTGCGCTCGGCGTGGCGAAGCTGATGCGGTTCGTGCCGCGCAGCGTGATGGTCGGCTTCGTCAACTCCCTCGCGATCCTCATCTTCATGGCGCAGGTGCCCGAGATGACGGACGTGCCGTGGGCCGTCTATCCGCTGATCGCCGCCGGCCTGGCGCTGATGGTGTTCTTCCCCAAGGTCACCACGGTGGTTCCGGCGCCGCTGGTGTCGATCGTCGTCCTCACCGTCATCACGGTCGCGGCCGGGATCGCCGTGCCGACCGTGGGCGACAAGGGCGCCCTGCCGTCCTCACTGCCCGTGCCGGGCCTGCCGGACGTGCCGTTCACCCTGGACACGCTGACGACGATCGCCCCGTACGCGCTGGCCATGGCGCTGGTCGGTCTGATGGAGTCGCTGATGACGGCCAAACTGGTCGACGACATCACCGACACCCCCTCCTCGAAGACCCGCGAGTCCGTCGGGCAGGGCGTCGCCAACATCGTCACCGGATTCTTCGGCGGCATGGGCGGCTGCGCCATGATCGGCCAGACGATGATCAACGTACGGGTCTCCGGCGCCCGCACCCGGCTGTCGACGTTCCTGGCGGGCGCGTTCCTGATGGTGCTGTGCATCGTCTTCGGGCCCGTCGTCTCCGACATCCCCATGGGCGCGCTCGTCGCCGTGATGGTCATGGTGTCGGTGGCCACCTTCGACTGGCACTCCGTCGCCCCGAAGACGCTGCAGCGGATGCCGGCCGGGGAGATCACCGTCATGGTGGTCACCGTCGTGTGTGTGGTCACCACCCACAACCTCGCCATCGGTGTCGTCGTCGGCTCCCTGACCGCCATGGTCGTCTTCGCCAGGCGCGTCGCCCACCTCGCCGAGGTCACCGCCGTCACCGACCCCGACCGCGCCACCGTCGTCTACCGGGTCACCGGCGAGCTGTTCTTCGCCTCCTCCAACGACCTGGTCGGCCGGTTCGGTTACGCCACCGACCCCGACAAGGTCGTCATCGACCTGTCCGCCGCGCACATCTGGGACGCGTCCTCCGTCGCCGCCCTGGACGCCATCGAGACGAAGTACGCCCAGCGCGGCAAGACCGTCGAGATCATCGGCCTGAACGAGCCGAGCGCCCGGATGCACGGCAACCTCAGCGGCGAGCTCTCCGGCGGTCACTGACCTGCCTGCGCGTACCCGGGCGAGGGCCGCGGAGGCATCGTTCTCCGCGGCCTTTCGGACGCACTCGCTCCGACGCCGGTCCGCGTCAGTCCCCGCTCATGCCTGGCCGGATGACGGCAAAGGGGACTGACAGCAAGAGAAGCATCGACACGGCCGGCTCACGGGCGGGGCCGCGTTGTCCCCCGTGCGAGCTACGTGCGGGTGTCCACTGTGAGGTGACGATTCCCGGGCCGCGGATCCGTAGCGTTCGCAGCGGTCGCGGCACCACGGCCGCGGATCCGGCGAAGGAGTCCTCATGAGAGTGGTCTGGCAGCTTCTGGCCGTGGTGGCGGTCGCCGCCATCGGTGGCCTGAGCGTGGCCGCGGTGCGGGACAACCCGTGGCTGACGCTCGTCGTCGGCCTGACGGTTGCCGTGCTGTCGGTGCTCGTCTACGGGTGGGTGGTACGGCGGACCGAGCACCGCACGGTGACGGAGGTGGCCCGGGAGGGGGCCCGGGCCGGGCTCGGCCGGGGGACGCTGATCGGCGTCGCGCTGTTCGGGACCGTCATCGTGAACATCGCCTTCCTCGGGCACTACGAGGTCGACGGCCCGGGCTCGGTGACGGGGGCGGTGGGGCTGGTCGGGTTCATGGCCGCCGCCGCCGCGACAGAGGAAGTGCTGTACCGCGGCGTCCTGTTCCGGATCGTCGAGGGACGCCTGGGCACGTGGATCGCGATGGCCCTGACCGGTGTCCTGTTCGGCCTGTCGCATCTGCTGAACGAGCACGCCACCCTGTGGGGCGCCATCGCCATCGCGATCGAGGCGGGCGGCATGCTCGCCGCCGCGTACGCCGCCACCCGCACCCTCTGGGTGCCGATCGGCCTGCACTTCGGCTGGAACTTCGCCGCGTCCGGCATCTTCAGCACCGAGGTCTCGGGCAACGACACCGCACAGGGGCTGCTGGACTCCTCGATGTCGGGCCCGCTGCTGATCAGCGGCGGTGACTTCGGCCCGGAGGCCAGCGCGTACTCGGTGCTGTTCTGTGTGCTGGCGACGCTCGTGTTCCTGTGGTCGGCCCGCCGGCGCGGCCAGTTGGTGCCCCGCCGCCGGCGCGCCGGCCGCGTCGAGGCCGCCGCTACACTCGCCCGGTGATCAGTCTTCGGCGGGCCGGGGAGCTGTGGCACCGGTGCGACGTCACGGTCCGGGATCTCCCGCTCGGGCTGCTGTTCCTCGCCGCGTCCTTCCTGCCGGGGTTGCGCGGCAACGGAACGGAGATCGGCGACCTGCCGACCCGCCCCTTCGACGCGCCGGCCGCCTGGGCGGTCGCCCTCCAGTGCCTTCCGCTCGCCGCGCGTCGGCGGTGGCCGGTCGTCTGTCTCGCCCTGGTGTCGGTCGGCTTCGCCGTCGACCAGCTGCGCGGCTACCACTCGTTCGCGGGCACCGCGCTGCCGATCGCCCTGCTGAGCGCGGGGGCCCATCTGGAACGGCACCGGCGCACCACCGCGGTCCTCGTCTCCGTGGCGTACGTGCCCCTGGCGGTCGCGCTGTACCGGATCGGTTCGGGCGGCGAGACGCCCGAGGAGTTCGTGACGTTCTACCTGGCGCTGGCCCTGGCGTGGGGCATCGGGGTGTGGCTGCGCTCCACCCGGATCGCGGAGGCCGAACGCCGCCGCCGTGTCGCCGAGGAGACCCGTGCCGCCGAACGCACGCGTATCGCCCGCGAGTTGCACGACGTGGTGACCCACCATGTGACGGCGATGGTCGTGCAGGCCGAGGCGGCACGCTATCTGACCGCCGCGCCCGACCGGCTGGAGCAGTCCCTGACCGCCGTGACCGACACCGGCCGGCGGGCCCTCGCCGATCTGCGGCACCTGCTCGGCCTGCTCAACCCCGATCACGGTACGGAAGCCAGGACGCCGCACGTCGGAGGACTCCTCACGCTCGTGGAGCAGACGCGCCGGGCCGGGCAGCCGGTGGAGTTCACGGAGCGGGGGACGCCGGCGACGTCGACCGGCAGCGCCGATCTCGTGGCCTACCGGGTGGTGCAGGAGGCCCTGACGAACGCTCTCAAGTACGCCCACGGCAGCCGCACTTCGGTCGAGGTGCGGCACGGGGAGAGGGACATCACCGTGGAGGTCAGCACGGAGGGTTCCGGATCACCGGCGTCCGCGTCCCCCGGGGGGAGCGGACGGGGTCTCGCCGGTCTCCGCCAGCGGGTCGACGTCCTGGGCGGCGACTTCCATGCCGGGCGGCAGGCGGGCGGCGGCTTCGTCGTACGGGCCCGGATACCGGCCGGGAGCCCGTCGTGACGGCGCCGATCCGGGTCCTGGTCTGCGACGACCAGATGCTGGTCCGCACCGGGCTGGTGACCATCATCGACGCCCAGCCGGACCTGGAGGTGGCGGGCGAGTGCGGTGACGGGCGGGCCGCCGTCGACCTCGCCGGCCGGCTGCGCCCGGACGTCGTGGTGATGGACGTACGCATGCCGCTGCTCGACGGCATCGAGGCCACACGGCTGCTGGCCGGTGCCGGGGTGCCGCATCCCGTCAAGGTGCTCGTCGTGACGACGTTCAACCTCGACGAGTACGTCTACGAGGCGCTGCGCGCGGGGGCGAGCGGTTTCCTGCTGAAGGACGCGCCGGCGGACCGGCTGCTGCACGGGATCAGGACCGTGGCCACGGGCGCGGCGCTGCTGGACCCCGAGGTGACGCGCCGGCTCGTGGGGAGATACGCCGCCCGCATCCGCCCCGCCGACGGCGCCGTGCGGGACATCCCGCTGACCCCCCGCGAGCTGGAGGTCCTCCGCCTCATCGCGGACGGCCTGTCCAACAGCGAGATCGCCGCCGCCCTGGTGATCAGCCAGGAGACGGTCAAGACGTTCGTCTCCCGCATCCTCGCCAAGCTCCAGCTCCGCGACCGGGTCCAGGCGGTCGTCTACGCCTACCGCCAGGGCCTGGTGACCTGACGCGTTCACCGCGTTCACCGCGTGCTCGGCCGGGCGCCGCGCAGGAACAGGGCGCTGGTGAGGGTGCCGAGAAGCACGACGGCGGCGTTCACCGCGATCGCGGCCTTCAGACCGCCGAGGACGGCCGCGGCACCGGTGCCGGTCATGGCGGCGGTGGCGACGGCGCTCATGATCGGCGTTCCCATCGTGATGCCGATCTGCTGGGTCATGGTGGCGAGGCCGGTGGCCAGGCCCTGTTCGTGGTCGGCGAGCCCCGAGGTGGCGGTGACCATGAAGCCCACGATGACGAGCATGTTGCCGACACCGCCGGCGAAGGTGGCGACCAGCAGCAGCCACATCCACGAGCGGTCGTCGCCGAGGCCGAGCAGGGCCGCGGTGGACAGGGTCTGCAGGAGGCCGCCGACAATCAGGGTGCGCCTGCTGCCGATCCTCCCGATGACCTTGGGAGCCGTGGAGCCGCCCACGACCGTTCCGATGCCGAGGACGCCGAAGGACAGGCCGGCGGCGAGCGGGGAGAAGCCGAGCACTTCCTGGAGGTAGAGGGTCAGCAGGAAGACCAGGGAGGTTTCGGTGAGGAAAGCGATCAGGCCGGCCACATTGCCCCAGGCCACCGATCGCTTGCCGAGCACGCCGATCGGGACCAGCGGCGCGGACACCTTGCGTTCGACAGCGAGGAAGACGAGCAGCAGGACCACGCCTGCCGCCAGCGGCACCAAGGCGTCCGCCGAGCCCCAGCCCTTCTCGCCGGCCCGGGTGAACCCGAGGACGAGGGCCAGCAGGCCGAGGGTGACACTGACGGCGCCGGGCACGTCCAGGCGGGGGCGCTCGGCGGGCCGGGACTCCTTGATGACCGTCGGGGCGACGATCAGCACGGCGAGGGCGACGGGCACGTTGACGAAGAACGCCCAGCGCCACGACAGCAGGTCGGTCAGCAGGCCGCCGAGGACGGCACCAGTGGTGAATCCGGCCGACATCAGCGCCCCGTTGAGGCCGAGCGCCTTTTCGCGCAGCGGCCCCTCCGGGAAGGAGGTCGTCAGCAGCGACAGTCCGGCCGGGGTCACGGCGGCGGTGGCCAGGCCCTGGAGGACACGGGCCGCGATCAGCACCTCGGGGTTCTGCGCCAGGCCGCACACGAGGGAGGCCACGCCCAGGACGACCAGGCCGCCGAGGAACAGCCGGCGGCGGCCGAACAGGTCCGCGACCCGGCCGAAGAGCAGGGTGAAGCCCGCCGCGCACAGCGCGAACGAGGTGGCGATCCACTGAAGGTGCCCCAGCGAGAAGCCGAGGCCCTCGCCGATCACCGGCAGCGCCACGTTCAGGATGGAGAAGTCCACGGCCAGCATGAACTGGGCGGCGAGAAGCAGGACCAGCACCAGCCGGAGGCGAGGGGTCAGCGCGGCGGGGGCGGTGCCGGCTGCGGTACCGGCCGCCTCCGCATCAGTGACAGACATGACGTCGGGTCCCTTTCCCTCGGGATGTCGTGCGCGGTGCACGCGGTTACGGAGAGAAAGGCTCGTCGGCGCCCCGGTTGCCAGCCAGAACCCCGTCGCGCACCGTCAGGGCGAGGGTGGTCATCACAGGACCACCCTCACCTCCCCCGGCCGCCCCGGCCGGCGTGCATCATGGGACGTCGGTGGCCAGAGCCCGTCGCACGCCACCGACCTGGAGGCATGGATGGACACCGCGTCCGAGCTGGGGAACTTCCTCAAGTCCCGCCGGGCCGCCCTGCGCCCCGAGGACGTCGGTATCGCGCCGCACCCGACCCGCCGCCGCGTCACCGGGCTGCGCCGCGAGGAGCTGGCGACGCTCGCCGGCGTTAGCATCACCCACTACACCCGCCTGGAACAGGGCCGCGCCACCGGCGCCTCCGACAGCGTCCTGGAGGCGATCGCGCGCACCTTGCGCCTCACCGACGACGAGACGGCCCACTTGAGGGACCTCGCCCGCCCGGCCACCGCGTCGTCCCGCCCCGCTCCGACGCCGGTGGAGCACGCCAGTGCCTCGGCCCGGCAACTGCTGGCGGCCATGACCGGCGTACCGGCCCTCGTCCTGGACCGGCGCAACGACGTCCTCGCGTGGAACCACCTGGGTCACGCGCTGCTCGCCGGGCACCTGGCGCCCGAGAGCCCCGACGCTCCCGCCACCCGCCCCAACCTGACCCGGATGCTCTTCCTGGACGAACGGTACCGGGAGTTGTACCCGGACTGGAACGAGGAGGCCCTACTCGCGGTGGCCTCCCTGCGCCTGGTCGCCGGCCGCCGCCCCGACGACCGCTCCCTGGCCGAGCTCATCGGTCACCTCACCCTGCACGGTGACGAGTTCGCCTCCCGCTGGGCCCGGCACCCGGTGCGCACCTGCACCTCCGGTGTGAAGCACCTGCGGCATCCGCTGGTCGGCGCGATGGACCTCAGCTTCGAGAACCTGGTCATCCCCGGCACCTCCGGCCAGCGCCTGATCGCCTACACGGCCGAGCCGGGCTCACCGTCGGAGGCGGCACTGCGAATCCTCGGCAGCGCGACGGCCCGGGCGACCGCGGCGACTCCGGGGGCTGCGGCGGCTTCGGCGGAGGGCGCGACCGTGGTACGGCGCCGACCACCCGGCACGCGTGTCACCAACGTCCCGGGACAGCACACCTAGAAGCGTGTATCGGAAGTGACCGGAGTGCCGGGCGTCGCGACTGGCGTACAACGACGCAGATGGAACATGCACTGTCAGTAGCATTGAGTACGGTCTGCCCATGGATCATCCGCCCGTCCGTGCCACTGCCGGCGACGCCCCTTCCCCTCGGCCACCGCGGTGCTCGATCCGACCGAGGTCCGGCTCGGATGACTCGCCTCAGCGCAGCGAGCGGAACGTCGTCCGGATTTCCTCGGTCAGGACGGAGGGCTGTTCGAGAGCCGCGAAGTGCCCACCGCGGTCGAGGCGGCGGTAGTGCAAGACATCGGTGTAGCGCCGTTCGATCCACCTTCGGGAGGCCTGGACGGCCTCGCCGGGGAAGATGCTGAATCCGGCAGGCACGGGGTTCGGCCCGGGCGGGGCGCTCTGCTCTCGCCGCGCTTCCCAGTACAGGCGTGCTGAAGAGGCCCCGGCGTTGGGCAGCCAGTACATCATGATGTCGTCCAGGATCTCGTCGCGGTCGATGACCGATTCAGGACCGGCGTCGCTGTCCGTGACGTCCTGGAAGAGTGTGTAGATCCACGCGGCCAGCCCGGAAGGCGAGTCGGCGAGAGAGTAGCCGATGGTCTGCGGCCTGGTGGACTGCTCCTTGAAGTAGCCGTCCAGCAGCGTCCGGTAGTTCAGTGCCCTGGCCAGCATGCGCTCCTCGTCCGGTGTCGCCTCGCTGATCTCCTGGGCGGTGGGGAACACCATGGGCAGGTTGACGTGCATGCCGAGGAACCCCCCGGGCACCTTGCGGCTGATGGCTTCCACGACGGCCGATCCCCAGTCGCCTCCCTGTGCGACCCACTCGCTGTAGCCGAGGCGGTTCATGAGTGCGATCCAGGCGTCGGCGATCCGGGGAACTCCCCAGCCGGTCGTCGTGGGCTTGTCGGAGAAGCCGAAGCCGGGCATCGAGGGAACGACGACGTGGAAGGCGTCCTCGGCCCGGCCGCCGTGCGCGACGGGGTCGGTCAGCGGCCCGATCATGTGCCGGAATTCGAGGATCGAGCCGGGCCATCCGTGGCAGAGGAGGAGCGGCAGAGCTGTCGGTTCGGGCGAACGCACGTGCAGGAAGTGCACGCCGACACCGTCGAGGACGGTCCGGAACGACCCGAGATCGTTGATCTCCCGCTCGCAGCGCCGCCAGTCGTAGTCGGTGGCCCAGTGCTCGCACAGCGCGCGGATCTGCTCCAGCCGTGGCCCCTGGTCCGGGTCGGTTTCCTGGTCCGGCCAGCGCGTATCGGCGAGTCGGCGGGCGAGACGGTCGAGTTCCCGGTCGGCGACCGCCACGCGGAACGGCTGGACGGTCATGGGCTGAGGTGACATATGCATCTCCTGGACGGGGGCGGGCATCCACCGTAACCATAGAAACGGAATTTTTATTCAACTTGAGAATGCATTTTCCACTTGTTACGGTGTGTGCATGGCCGAACCCCGCCTGCGCCGCGATGCGGAGCGCAACCGGCAGCTCCTGCTGGAGACAGCTCATGCCTTGATGGCTCGTGACGGTCTGGAGGTGACGTACCAGGAGATCGCCGCCGCGGCCGGGACCGGCACGGGCACCGTCTACCGCCGGTTCCCCGACCGGCAGCAGCTCGTGGACACCGTGTTCGCCGAACACATCGACGCCGTGGTCGAGCTGGCTCGACAGGCGTGTCGGTTCGACGATCCCTGGGCCGGCCTCACCTGGTTCATGGAGCGACAGCTCGAACTGGAGGCAGACAACCGTGGCCTCGGCCAGTTGCTGCGCGGCGGCCACCAGTCGTCCGAACTCGTGATCCGGGGGCGCGCTCAGATCACGCCGCTCGCGGCGGATCTGCTCGAGCGGGCGGTCCGCGCCGGCCTGCTACCGGCCGGGGTCACGCCGGCCGACCTGGTCACGGTCCACCTCATGGTCGGTGCGGTGATGGATACCGCCCGGCAGATCGACCCCGATCTGTGGCGACGCGCCCTGGCCGTGGCACTTGCCGGCCTCCAACACGCCGCACTGCCCACCCGACAACCGGACGACGACCTCATCGATCGCCTCTTCGGCGTCCCCGCGACACCGCGAGAACAGAAAGCCGCCCCCAATGAACCTGCCGAATGACCTGGTCGACGTCCTGCGCGCACCGGCCCTCTGCTTCGTGACCACCCTGATGCCGGATGGATCCCCGCAGATCACCCAGACGTGGGTCGACACCGACGGCGAGAACATCCTCATCAACACGGTGACCACGCATCAGAAGACGAAGAACATCGCCCGCGACCCGCGCGTCGCCGTCGGCATCGCCGACCCGGCCGAGCCGGCCCGCTACTGGGCAGCCCGCGGCACGGTCACGTCATCCACGACGCGGAGTGCCGACGAACACATCGACAGGCTGGCGCACAAATACCTGGGACGCTCCTACCCACAGTTCGGGGGCGGGCAGCAGGAGCGCGTCATGCTGACGATCCGCGTCCACCACCTGCACACCCCGCGCCGCTGACCCACCGGGATCGGGCTCCGGCGCCGCGCCGAAGCACGCCTTTCCGGCCCATCCGGAACCGGCCGCCCGGGGACACCGGGTCGCCTTCGCCGGACCCCCGCCCCGGCGGTGCTGCCGGGTCGGGTCCGCCGTCAGTCGCCTGAGCCGAGGGGGCAGCGGGGCAAAGGGCGCGCTGTTCACCACGTCACACGTTCAGCGAGGGGAGGGAGGGGCTCGGCCAGTGCGCGGGGCTGTGCCTGCCAGAGCAAGGGAAACGGTGCCGAGTCCCCTGCCGGCGCTCTCGGGCTGCCCCCCTCTCACGCACGCACTGCCAGGCCGTGTATCGAAAGTGGACCCTGATCGATCAATGACACGGTCCACGGCACGGGGTGATCTCACGGACGAGCAGTGGGCGACGTCGGAGCCCTTGTTGCGACGCTGTCCGCGGTCTCGGCATCCGTCGGCACGGCAGTCGATCCCCCGGCGGTCCCGGCGTACCCCGGCGGGGCTGCGGTGTACCCCCGTGCGGCGGCGGTCTCTCCCGGGCTCGGGAGGACCGTCGAGGTGATCTCGATGCGGTCGCCGACCCGGATCCGGTGGTAGAACCACTCCGCGTCCGTGATGCTCATGCCCACCCAGCCCGTCTCGGCGGAGAGGGCGCCGAGCGCCCGGGTGTCGAACGCGAGGGCGCCCGTGTAGACCGCTTGCCGGTCGGGGGTGCGCAGTTCGACCAGGTACGGGACCTTGACCTCTTTGCCCACCTCGGGGTTGCCCTCGAGCGGCAGCAGCTCGAGGTCGGCCTTGGCGACCACCGTCATCCGGCTGCCGGACGGGAACCGGCCGAAGGAGTGCGAGTCGACGCGCATGACGCGGTCGCCGACCGTGAGGGTGTGGCGGCCGAGGTCCAGCAGGCCGGCCGGGGCGGGACTCGGGGTCGCCGTGGTCGAGGTCGGGGGCGGGGTGTCCGACGCGGTGGCCGGAACCTGACGGTTCTCGGCCGGGTCCTCGGGGTGCAGTGTGAACGCGACGGCCGCCAGCGCGCAGGCCGCCGTGGCAGCCGTGCCGAGTACGGCCGTGACCTTGCGGCGGCGGGAACGGCGTTGGGCCCGGCCGCGGATCTCCGCGGCGTCCACACGCGGTGGGGTCTCGTGCTGTGCCGCCAGCTCACGCAGGGCACCGGCGAGTTCATCCGACACGGCCGCCCTCCCTCCAGGCCGGCTCCTCGGCCTCGTCCACCGCCAGGTGCCTGGCCAGTGCCGCCCGTCCGCGGGACAGTCTGGCCTTGACCGTCCCCACGGGTGCGCCGGTCTCGGAGGCTACCTGCTCGACGCTGAGGTCGCACAGGTGGTGCAGGACGATCGCCATGCGCTGCGGCTCCGGCAGTCGGCGCAGTGCGGTGACCAGCGCGGCGCGTTCCGGACCCGGTCCGGGGGTCGACTCCGGTGGCGGGGTGTGCCGTACCAGCTCCAGCCAGCGTTTCGCGCGTCGCCACCTGCTCACCGCGAGGCGCATGGCGACGGTGCGTATCCATGCCTCGGGTGCCTCGTCGGCCAGCAGCTTCCGACGCCGGTCCCAAGCCCGTACGAACGCCTCCTGGACCACGTCCTGGGCCTCGCCGAGGTCCCCGGTGAAGGCGTACAACTGCCCGGTCAGACGGGGGAACGCGGCCGCGTAGAAAGCATCGAACTCGTCCTCGGTCATGCCCTCCACCGGAGTCTCGGATTTTCCCCTGCAACCCGGCCGTCACCGCCATGCGTACAGGTTTCGCAGGTCGCGCACATCGAAGCACATCCCTGGAGGAAGACGATGAACACGGGTGCCGGGATCCATCGACCCGTCGTGCGGGTGGGCGCGCAGCGCAGAGATCCGTCGGTCGCGGACGTGACGTACACGCCGCTGCGTCCGGGGCGAAAACCCCGAGGGGGCGCTGTGGAGGGGGACTTCGCCGGGTACGCACGTGACCGCTGGCCGCGGCTGGTGGCCACCGCCCGGCTGCTCACCGAGGACCAGGGAGCCGCCGAGGAGTTGGCGCGTCGCACGCTGGTGCGGGCCTGTGCGCGGTGGCGGCGGATCCCGCGCAACGACGTCGACTTCCATGTATGGCGCTGTCTGGTCCGCGGGTATCTCCGGGGTCACCGGACGGGCGGCCGGCGTCGGGTGGTGCCGGTGCTGCGGTACTGGGAGGGGCTGGGAGAGGCCGAGATCGCGCAGGTGCTGGGGTGTTCGGTGGGGGCCGTACGCGCGGTGGTGCGGCGCGGGAAGAAGGAGGCACGTCCCGAGGACAGGCGGGCCGGGTTCGCCGCGGTGCTCGCCGGTCTAGTGCCGTCGGCCGTTCCGCTCGACGACATCCAGCGGGACGGCGCGCTGCGGCGCCGGCGGCGGGCGGGAGTCGTCGCCGCCGGGTGCGCCCTGCTGCTCGCCCCGCCGGCCGTCCTCGCCTTCGGCTCTCTCACGGGCGGTGAGGTCACCGGGGCGGCGGAGGAACCCGACCGCCCGGAGCCCGGGCCGATGCGCATCGTCGCTCCCGGTGAGCGGGTGTCCGCCGCTGAGGGTGTGGACGTCTGGCTGACTCCGGACGGCCACCACTGGTCCTCCCCGCAGGCGTCGAACCAGTTCCGCGCGGTCGGCGACACAGCCCTGGACCGCACGCGGGCGGGCGTCTCCGTCCAGGGCGAGCAACTGGACGACGGCAGGTACTTCCGGACCGGTGTGTACCACGGCCTGACCGCCGAGCCGGCCCGCATCGAGATCCGCACCGGAGGCAGGACCGTCACCGCGAACGTCCTGACGCTGGCGGGCAGTCCGGGGTGGGGCGTGTGGTACGCGACGACACCCCTGACGGACTCCCTCACGGATCACGCGAAAGCCGTCGCGGAAGCGGCCTCTTCGACCGGGGACGGCCCGACCGTCACGGCGTACGACGCGGCCGGTGACGTCCTGGTGCGGTCGGACCTCGGGCCCTCGGTCGCCCGGCCCGTACGCGTCGGGACGTGGCACTCGTGAAGCTGCCCCCGGCCCTCGGCCGGCTCCTGCGCAGGACGCCGGACCGCCCCCGCGTCCCCTTGCGCATCCGCTTCCGCCGCAGCCGGGGACGCTGGCTGCGGCGGCTGCTCGTCACGTTCCTCACGCTGCTCGCCGTCGTCTGCGGCGCGGCCGTGGTCGCCTACGAGCTGACCGGCATCCCCGAACCGCACCCCGAGACGGTCGTGCAGAGCACGGTCTTCGTCGACGCCGAGGGCTCCTATCTGGGCCGGCGCGGTCCGGTCGACCGGCAGGAGGTGCCCCTGTCCCAGGTCCCCCGGCATGTCCAGGACGCGGTGATCGCCGCGGAGAACCGGTCCTTCCGTACGGACACCGGGGTGTCGCCGCGCGCCATCGCCCGCGCGGTGTGGGCCACGGTGTCCGGCGGCGCCCCGCAGGGCGGTTCCACGATCACGCAGCAGTATGTGAAGAACGCGCTGCTCAGTCCGGAGCGGTCGTTGTCGCGCAAGGCGCGTGAGGCGTTGATCGCCATCAAGCTCGACCGTACGCGCGCCAAGGACGAGATCCTGGAGGGCTATCTGAACACGGTCTACTTCGGCCGGGGCGCGGCCGGTGTCCAGGCCGCCGCGCGGAACTACTTCGACGTGGCGCCGAAGGACCTCACCGTCTCCCAGGGCGCGGCCCTGGCCGCGATCGTCAACATCCCCTCGTACTACGAGAAGGCGGGCTCCGACCCGAAGGTGACCGCGAGGCTCCGGGACCGGTGGGAGTGGGTGCTGGACGCGATGGAGGCCGGCGGCGGCATCACGGGCGCGCAGCGGGAGAGGGCCCGTTTCCCGGCGTTCCGGTTCTATCCGCCGGGTGAGACGGAGGGGCAGCGGCAGTATCTGATCGACGTGGCCGCGAAGGAGGCGGCCGACCGGCTCGGCATCACCGAGGACCACCTGGCGCGCGGGGGTTACACCGTGCACACCACCTTCGATCTGACGTTGCAGGACGCCACCGCGGAGTCGGTGAAGAACCGTGCGAAGGGCTCCGGCGACGACGACGTCCGGGTGCACACGGCGGTGGTGGGGATCGAGCCCGGCGACGGGGCGGTACGGGTGCTGTACGGCGGTGCGGACTACGCCCGGCAGCCGTTCAACGACGCGGTGAGCGGGGCGGTGGAGGCGGGCTCGGTGCTCGATCCGTTCGCCGGCGCACGGCTCGGCGGTCCGCTGCGCGGGCTGCACGGGGCGGCGGCGCCGACTCCGCTGCGGCTGGCCTCGGCATACGCGGCCGTGGCGGCGAACGGCGTGTACGCGACTCCCCATACCGTGTCCCGGATCACACGCGAGGGGCGGACGGTGCACACCGCGCGCCCGGGAACCCGGCGGGCGCTGGACGAGAAGGGTGCCTATGGGGTGACGGCCCAGGCGCGGGGGCTCTTCGGTGGGCAGCAGGGGCTCGCCGTGCCCGTCACCGACCGGGCCGACGGGATCGGCGGGTTCGGCGGCACGGACGGGAACGGCGCGTTCCTCACTGCCGGGGCCGGTGGTGGCATCACCCGGCGCACCGTGTGGTCCGTCGGGTACGACTCCCGACTCGCCCTGGCCGTGGCCCTGTTCGCCGACCGGCCCGGCGCCGGGAAGAACACCACCGTGCCCGCGCACCTGCCGAACGACCCGTCCCCGACCGGGTACGCGGAACAGTTGGTGGGACAGACCTGGGAGCTGGCGAGAAGGCCGTGACGTTTTCCATATGCCGACTACGTCCGGATAACTCTCCGGTGGCCGCATCGATTTGGCGGGTGTGTCTCCCGTCACCCTCCTGGTAGAGCGTGACAAATCGGGCATGCCCCCCTCTCGGCAATGGCCGGTTCGCACTTCGTACAGAACACTCGTAACGACCTCAGTACGACAGTTCGGACCAAAGAGAGCATGCGCGCCATGACCCACTCCCCCGAAACGCCTGAAGTACCCATACGCCCTTATACGGTTACCGCCGCGGAGGTGGTCCCCGGAGATCTGCTCGCCCCCTCGCGCAAGGACGCGGCGCAGCACCGGTGGTACGTCGTGACCCACACGCTGCCCGAGTCCCCGGAGGTGATCCGGGTCACGCTGCGGCCTCCGCTCGGCGGGGTGGACCACGAGGAAGCGCTCCGCCGCGACCAGCGGGTGACCGTCGCCGGGCGACGGATGGACGTCGCCGCGGTTCCGCTGGTGACCTCCCCCGCCCTCGACGGGACGGAGTTCCGCGACGGGGACCGGCTGCACTCCCTGCGGGCCGTCGACCCCCGGGCCGCGGAGGTGACGTACGTGCGCCGCTGGGGCGCCTGGCACGTGGACTCCGACGCACCGGACGACCGGGGTGACGGCGTCACCGACGCCGAGGTGCGCCGGTGGGCCGCCGAGGCCGACCGGGAGGGCACGGTCGTACGGCACGAGCCGCGTCCCGTGCGGGCGGCGGAGGCGGCCGGCGCGCGGCGGGTCGTCGTCACCGGCCTCGGTGCCGTCACACCGCTGGGCGTGGGTACGGGCGAACTGTGGCAGGGGCTGCTCGAAGGGCGGCACGGGATACGGGAGTTGGCGGACGAGGAGTTCGACGGGCTGCCCGTGCGGATCGCCGGGACCGTGCCGGTGGATCCGGCGGGGCTGCTGCCCCGCCAGGCGGCGCGGCGGATGAACCGGGCCGCGCAGTTCGCCGTACTGGCGGCACGGGAGGCGTGGGCCGACGCGGGGTACGCCGACGGCGGTACCCGGGAGAGCGGGGTCGATCCGGAGCGGGTGGGGGTGAGCCTCGGCGCCATCCTCGGGGACGCGTCGGTGCTCGTCGGCGGGGACCGGAAGCTGCGGGAGAGGGGGCCGCGCGGTGTGTCACCGCTCACCACGCCCATGACGGTGCCCTCGCAGGCGGCCTCCCAGGTCTCGCTCGACCTGCACATCACCGGTGAGGCGCGCACCGTGACCAGTGCGTGCGCCTCCGGCACCGAGGCGATCGGGCAGGCCGTCGACCGCATCCGGTACGGCCGGGTCGACGTGGCCCTCGCGGGCGGTGCCGAGGCGGTCGTCACGCCGGCGATCATGGCGTCCTTCGCCGCCATGCGGGCGCTGGCCGGGGGCGACCCCGCCGGGGGCTCGCCGTCGCGTCCCTTCGCCGAGGACCGCGACGGGTTCGTCAACGGGGAGGGCGCGGGGGTGCTCGTCCTGGAGTCCGAGGAGCACGCGCGCGCCCGTGGGGCACGCGTCTACTGCGAGGCCGCCGGGTGGGGGCTGTCCGCCGACGCCCACCACGTCGCGGCGCCGGATCCGTCCGGCGACGGCATCGCGCTCGCGCTGCGACGGGCCGTGCGGGACGCCGGGGGCCGGCTCACGGACGTCGTCCACGTCAACGCGCACGCCACCGCCACGGTCGACGGCGACCTCGCCGAGGCGCGGGCCCTGCGGGGCGTCCTCGGGCAGCGGGACGTGCCGGTCACCGCCCTCAAGGGGCACCTGGGGCACCTCCAGGGTGCCGCGGGCGGGGTCGAGGCCGTCGCCGCGGTGCTCACCCTGCACCACGGGCTGGTGCCTCCGACGGTCGGCTGCGCGCAGGTCGACGACGCGATCGACCTGGACGTCGTCCGCGGTGAACCGCGCGCCCTCCCGTCCGCCGGGGACCTCGTACTGAGCAACTCCTTCGGCTTCGGCGGCCACAACGCGGTGCTGGCGCTGCGCCGGGTGGCGTAGGGGGTCCGGCCCCGGGCGGCGTAGGAGAATCCGGACCCGGGCCGTGTCAGGCGGAGCGTTTGCGGGAGCTCGTCTTCTTGGCCTGGGTCTTCTTCGCCGGGGTCTTCCTCGCCGTCGACTTCTTCGTGTCCTGCCCCGCCTTCGTGTCCTGCCCCGCCTTCGCGCTCTGGCCCGTCTTCGCGGTCGACTTCCTCGCGGCGGACGCGGTCTTCCTGGCCGCCGCCTTCTTCGCCGTCGACGTCGACTTCTTGCCGCCGGTCTCCTTGGGGGCGGAGCGGGAGGTCGTGCGCTGCGGCAACCGTTTGACCTCGGCCTCCTCCTCCGGCTGCTCGCCCCGGGACTCGCGGGCCGCGCGGACGCTGTTCTCCAGGGCCGCCATCAGGTCCAGGACCTTGCCGGCGCGTTCCGGTGCGGGGGCCTCCGGCGGGGCCTCGCCGGCCGCCTTGGCGGCGATGACCTCCTCCACGGCCTCGCGGTACTCGTCGTGCAGGTCCTCCAGGTCGACCTCGCCGAGGGTGTCCATCAGGGCGTCCGCGAGATCGAGCTCCTTGTCCCGGACGGTGACACCGGTGTCGGGCGCGAGCCCTTCGGGGGCGCGGACCTCGTCCGGCCAGAGCAGGCCGTGCATGGCGATCGCGTCGCCGACCACCCGGAGCATGCCGAGGCGCTCCCGGCCGCGCAGCGCGAACTTCGCGATGGCCACCTTGTTGCTCCGTTTGAGCGCCTCGCGCAGGAGCGTGTACGGCTTGGCGGCCGGCGCCCCACCCGCCGCCAGGTAGTACGCCGCATCCATCTGGAGCGGGTCGATCCGGTCGCCGGGGACGAAGGCGACGATCTCGATCGTCCGGGCGGTGGGGATCGGCAGCCGGGACAGATCGTCGTCGGTGATCGGGATGATCGTGCCGTCCGCGTCCTCGTAGCCCTTGCCGATCTCCTGGCCGGTGACCTCGCGGTCCTCCAGCTCGCAGTACTTGCGGTACCGGATCCGCCCGCCGTCCTCCGTGTGGATCTGGCGGAACGAGATCGAGTGGCTCTCGGTGGCGTTCACGAGCTTGATCGGGATGCTGACCAGGCCGAACGAGATCGCGCCGTTCCAAATGGATCTCACGTGCAGCACCTTTCCGGTCGTCTGCCGATCACTGTCGGGGCATTTGTCGCACTTCGCGTGGGATTCTCATCGTATGGCGCCTATCACTGAGGTGGAGGGGCGACGGCTCGCGCTCAGCAATCTGGAGAAGGTGCTGTATCCCGCCACCGGGTTCACCAAGGCGGAGGTACTGCACTACTACGCGACCGTCGCCGACGTACTGCTGCCCCATCTGCGGGAGCGGCCGGTGTCCTTCCTGCGGTATCCGGACGGTCCCGACGGCCAGGTGTTCTTCACCAAGAACGTGCCGCCGGGCACGCCCGACTGGGTCACCACCGCCGAGGTGCCGAGGAGCGAGGGGCCGGCCCGGATGGTGCTGGTGCAGGATCTGCCGAGTCTGATGTGGGCGGCGAACCTCGTCACCGAGTTCCACACCCACCAGTGGCTCATCGGGACGCCGGGGCAGGCCGACCGGATCGTCTTCGACCTGGACCCCGGGGCGCCGGCGACGATCGTGCACTGCTGCGAGGTCGCGGTGTGGCTGCGGGACCGGCTGGCGGCGGACGGGATCGAGGCGTACCCCAAGACGTCCGGGTCGAAGGGGCTGCATCTGCTCGCGGCGGTGCGGGGCGCTTCCTCCGACCGGGTGTCGGAGTACGCCAAAGGGCTCGCCGTGGAGGCGGAGAAGGCCATGCCGGGGCTGGTGCTGCACCGGATGACCCGGAGTCTGCGGCCCGGGAAGGTCTTCGTCGACTGGAGCCAGAACGCGGCCCGCAAGACCACCGCCACCCCGTACACGCTGCGCGCACGCGCCGAACCACTGGTGTCGGCACCGGTGACCTGGGAGGAGGTCGAGGACTGCCGGGCCCCGGACCGCCTGGCCCTCCGGGCCCCGGACATCGCCCCGCGGCTGCAGGACTACGGCGATCTGCTGGCCCCCCTGCTGGACCCGGGACACGCGGGCACGCTGCCGTGAGCGCCCCCGCTCAGCGGGTCACAGCCGTGACCAGGTGTTCCGGTCACGGGCCAGGGCGTGCAGGGCCTCCACGTCGGCCGGTTTGAACACCCCGCCGAAGCGGGTCAGGCTCTCCAGCTCGCCGTCGGTCAGCACGCGTACCTCGCGGGGCGGGGCCGGGAGCGTCACGTCCGATGCGCCGACCAGGACGAGCACCGGGTGGACCTCGGCCGTCAGGGCGAAGGAGGCACGGTCGGCGTCGGCCCGCACGCGGTGCAGCAGGGGGCGCGGTGCGTGGCGGCCGAATCCGACCCGGGGGTCGGCGACCGTCACCCGCTGTTTGCGGGCGTACAGGGCATGGACGGCGTACAGGCCGCCGGGGCCGATCAGCAGGTGGTGGATGCGGTCGCCGCCGGGGAGCGGGACCGAGTGCAGGGCGTGCCAGCCCGCGCCGTCCATGCGGTCCAGGGCCTCGCCCACCGTCCGCTCCGCGGTGAGCGCCCTGCGGCGCGGGTCGGGGCGCAGGCGGCGGGCCGGGCCGGGGTCGCGGTCGAGGGCGATCAGCAGTGCCTCGCCGGGACGGTTCGGCGCGAGGTCGTCGTCGGGGTGCAGGGACAGGCGGGCCAGCTCGGCGGGGGTGGGGACCGGGGGCGGGCCGACCGAGACCGGGCCGGTGAGGAAGGGGCCGAGTGCCTCGAGCACCTCCTCCTCGCGGTCCTCGCCCAGCAGGTTCACCCGGGCCGTCTCACGGTCGTACCAGGCGAGGTTCCTGCCGTCCGGGAGGCAGACGTACAGCCTTTCCCGGCCGTGCCGCCAGGTCGGTATGACGCGCAGTCCGTCCATGCACCATCACCCCACGTCCATGGGAACAGGCGGGGTGCTCCAGGGGCAAGAAGCCGGTTACCTTGGAGAGGAGTTGGGCGGTGAGGGTGGGGAGGCGCCGTTGCGTACCCGCGGGAAGCAACCCGACGTACCGGCTCCGGACAGTCCCTACGACGAGATCGTGCCGGGTCTGTGGATGGGCGGGCACGAGTTCCGGGGCCCGGCCGGGCAGCTGGAGTCCGCCGTGGTGAACCAGCAGTTCGATCTCGTGCAGACGCTGCTGCGGCTGCCCGGACACGGGCCGGATCCCGGGATCGAGCACCGCGTGTGGCCCATACCCGACGGTCCGCTCGACGGGACGCAGCTCGCGGGCGTGATCCGGCTGGCCGAGGCGGCGTGCGAGGCGCTGGACGGCGGCCGTACGGTCCTCGTGCGCTGTTACCACGGGTACAACCGTTCCGGCCTGGTCGTCGCGCACGCCCTGATGCGCCAGGGCAGCACCGCCGACGCGGCGATCCGGCTGATCCGCGCCCGCCGCTCGTCCTGGGCCCTGCACAACGAACTCTTCGTCGACTATCTGCGGGCGGGGCTCACCACGGCACGGCTGCTGGAGGAGCTGACCGAGTAGCCGGGGCCGTCCCGTGACCCGGAGGGCGCAGTGCCGTCACCGATGGCGCAGCAGGGCGGGCGGGTGCCGCGAGGCGCTCCTAGTGTGGCGGACAAGTCACCTTCGACCCGTTTCTCCCCCTACATGGAGGTACTGCCATGTTCGCGCGTCCCCCGCTCACCCGCCGTATGACCATAGCTCTCGCCTCCGGGGCCCTCGCTGTCGCGGCCGCCGTCACCCCCGCCGTCGCCGCCGACGACCCGAACCAGGGAGACCAGGGGAACTGGAGCCAGCAGGGCGGCAACCAGCAAGGCGGCGGCAACCAAGGCGGTAACCAGCAGGGCGGTAACCAGCAGGGCGGCGGCAACCAAGGCGGAAACCAGCAGGGCGGTAACCAGCAAGGTGGTAATCAGCAGGGCGGCAACCAGCAAGGCGGGAACCACCAAGGCGGGAACCACCAAGGCGGCGGCAACCAGCAGGGCGGGTACCACCAAGGCGGCGGAAACCAGCAAGGCGGTAATCAGCAAGGCGGGAATCAGCAGGGCGGAAACCAGCAGGGCGGCGGCAACCAGCAAGGTGGGAACCACCAAGGCGGGCACCACCAAGGCGGCGGAAACCAGCAAGGCGGCAACCAGCAGGGCGGCAACCAGCAGGGCGGCAACCAGCAGGGCGGCAACCAGCAAGGCGGGAATCAGCAAGGCGGCGGCAACCAGCAAGGTGGAAACCAGCAAGGCGGCGGCAACCAGCAAGGTGGAAACCAAGGCGGAAACCAGCAAGGCGGAAACCAAGGCGGAAACCAGCAAGGCGGCAACCAGCAAGGCGGCAACCAGCAAGGCGGAAACCAAGGCGGAAACCAGCAGGGCGGCAACCAGCAAGGCGGCAACCAGCAAGGCGGCAACCAGCAAGGCGGCAACGGCGACGAGAACCATCAGAACCAGACCGGCGGCAACGGCGACCACCAGGGTGACTACAGGGGTGTCGTCACGGCACCGTCGCTGGCCCTGCGCAGCGCCCCGAACCGGGGTTCGCAGATCATCCGGCACGTCCACAAGGGCGACATCGTCTCGATCTTCTGCAAGGTTCCCGGCGAGAAGGTGGACGGCAACCCCCTCTGGTACCTCCTCACGGACGGCACCTGGGCCTGGGGGCCGGCCCGCCACATCGACAACATCGGTCCCGCGCCACGCTGGTGCTGACGAGCAAAGCCCGCAAGGCGCCCCACATGGGTAAGTTCCGGACATGAGCAAGGCCGGTATCACCCTGGTGACGGCGGATCCGCCCGCGGCGCCCACCGTCACCCTCCCCGGGCGCCGCGGCGTCGAACTCGCCCTGATCGTCCTGGCCGTCCTGCTGTCGGTGTACGGATACTGCGCCGTCGGCCTCGCCAGGAACGGCACCGTCCCGCCCGGCGCCGCCGGATACGGCGCCGGGCTCGGTGTGCTCGCCCTGGTCGCGCATCTGGCGGTGCGCTGGCGCGCCCCGCACGCCGACCCGCTGCCGCTCCCCATCGGGGTCCTGCTCAACGGCCTGGGCCTGGTGCTGATCTACCGGCTCGACCTGGAGGCGCCGGGTGATCCGGCCGCCCCGACGCAACTGGTCTGGTCGACGCTGGGCGTGGCGCTGTTCACCGCGGTCGTCCTGGTGCTGCGCGACCACCGGGTGCTCCAGCGCTACACCTACGTCTGTGTCACCGTCGCGCTCGTCCTGCTGACGGTCCCGATCCTCTTCCCCGCGGTGAACGGCGCCCGGATCTGGATCCGGGTCGCGGGATTCTCCATCCAGCCCGGTGAGTTCGCGAAGGTGCTGCTGGCGGTCTTCTTCGCCGCGTATCTCGCCGCGAACCGGGGTGCCCTCACCTACGCCGGCCGCCGGGTCTGGGGGCTGCAACTGCCGACCGGGCGGGTGCTCGGGCCGATCGTCACCATCTGGCTTGTCAGTGTGGGCGTCCTGGTGCTGGAGCGGGACCTCGGCACCTCGCTGCTGTTCTTCGGCCTGTTCGTGGTGTTGCTGTACGTCGCCACCGGCCGCACCGGATGGATCGCCGTCGGCCTGCTGCTGGCCTCCCTGGGGGCGGTGGCCGTGGGCCGGCTGGAACCGCATGTGCACGGCAGGATCGAGACCTGGCTGCGCCCGTTCGCCTCCATCGAGGCGGGCGAGGGCCCGAACCAGCTCGCCCAGTCCCTGTTCGCCTTCGCGGAGGGCGGGATCCTCGGCACCGGGCTCGGGCTCGGGCACTCCGTACTGATCGGCTTCGCGGTCAAGTCCGACTTCATCCTGGCGACGGCCGGGGAGGAGCTGG
Source organism: Streptomyces griseoloalbus (assembly GCA_014650015.1). Classification (GTDB taxonomy): domain Bacteria; phylum Actinomycetota; class Actinomycetes; order Streptomycetales; family Streptomycetaceae; genus Streptomyces; species Streptomyces griseoloalbus. Next base: position 337,618 of record BMUD01000005.1, on the reverse strand, counting down.
GCCTGGCCGGACTGTCCGCGATCTTCCTGCTCTACGGGCTGCTGGTGGAGCGCGGTTACCGGGCGGGGCTCGCCCTGCGCGACCCGTTCGGCCGGCTGCTCGCCGTGGGCCTCGCCTCCATCGTGGCGCTCCAGGTGTTCGTGATCGCGGGCGGCGTGACCGGGCTGATCCCGCTGACCGGGATGGCGATGCCGTTCCTCGCGCAGGGCGGCTCGTCGGTGGTGACCAACTGGGCGATCGTGGCGCTGCTGGTCCGGCTGAGCGATTCCGCGCGGCGGCAGAGCGGCGGGGGTGCCGTCCGGTGACCCGGCACATCCGGCACGCCGCCCTGTTCAGCGCCCTGCTGCTGACCGCCCTGCTGGTGAACGCGGCCCGCGTCCAGGTGCTGCTGGCCGACGCCTACGACGCCAGCCCGGCCAACCGCCGTGACGTCATCGCCCGCTATCAGCAGCCCCGGGGAGACATCCTGGTCGCGGGCCGGCCGGTCACCGGCTCGCGGGACACCGGGGAGCATCTGCGCTACGAACGGACGTACCGCGACGGGCCGCTGTACGCGCCGGTGACCGGCTTCTCCTCGCAGGAGTACGGCACGTCCCTGCTGGAGCACACGGAGGACGGGCTGCTGTCCGGGGCCGACCCGGTGCTCGCCCCGTTGCCGCTGTGGAACGAGTTCACGCGCTCGCGCAACGCGGGCGGCAAGGTGATGACGACGATCGATCCGGCGGCGCAGCGCGCGGCGTACGAGGGGCTGCGCTCGCGCAAGGGTGCGGTGGCGGCGGTGGAGCCGTCGACGGGCCGGATCCTGGCGCTGGTGTCGGTCCCGTCCTACGACCCGGAACTGCTGTCCGGGAACGGCAGGACGGCGCGGGACGCCTGGGCGCGGCTGAACGCCGATCCGGACCGGCCGATGCTGAACCGGGCGGTGCAGCGGACGTATCCGCCGGGTTCGACGTTCAAGGTGGTCACCGCGGCGGCGGCGCTGGACGCGGGCGTGGTGACCGCCCTCGACAAGCCGACCGACTCCCCCGACCCTTACACCCTGCCGGGGACGAGGACCCGGCTGACCAACGGGTCCCGGGGCTGCGCGGACGCCTCACTGCGGGAGGCGTTCGTCTGGTCCTGCAACACGGTCTTCGCCAAGCTGGGCGTGACCACGGGCGTGGCGGCGATGAAGGCCACGGCGCACGGCTTCGGATTCAACGACGGGGACCTGCGGATCCCGTTTCCGGTGGCGCGCAGCACGTTCGACACCACGGTGGACCGGGCGCAGCTCGCGCTGTCGTCGATCGGGCAGTACAACACCCGGGCCACGCCGCTGCAGATGGCGACGGTCGCGGCGGCGGTCGCGAGCGGCGGGCAGGTGCGGGAGCCGTATCTGGTGGAGCGGACCACGCGGGCGGGCGGCGGCACGGTGTCCACGGCCGGTACGCGTCCGGCACGGCGGGCCATGCATCCGGCGACGGCGATGCGGATGCGGGAGCTGATGCGGGGCGTGGTGGAGGACGGCACCGGCACGAAGGCCGCGATCCCCGGCGCCGTGGTCGGTGGCAAGACCGGCACCGCGCAGCACGGCCTGGGCAACTCGGGGACGCCCTACGCCTGGTTCATCTCCTGGGCGCAGCGCGAGGAGGACATGGAGTCGGCGGTGGCGGTGGCGGTGGTGGTCGAGGACGCGGCGAACCGGCGGGAGATCAGCGGCGGCGGGACGGCGGCACCGATCGCGCGGGCGGTGATGGAGGCGGTGCTGAAGTCGTGAGCGGGGCCGGCGCCCGCGCCGGGTGGGCCGGTCGTCAACAAGTCGTGCGCGGGGGATTGACGGTCTTACTGACAGGCAGTCTCATAAGTGGGGTGAACCACCGGTAACCCAAGACGCCCACGAGGTGGAACCGCCATGACGACCCTGTCGGAAGCCGACGCGCTCGACGGCCTGCGTGACGCGCTCGGCCTGCTCAAGGACCGGGAGCAGGTGGCGCAGCGGCTGCTCGACTCGTCCGCCAAGCACTCCTTCGACCCGGACGAGGAGCTGGACTGGGACGCGCCCTTCGAGGAGGGCAAGTGGTTCTGGCCGCCGGAGCTGGTGTCGCTGTACGACACCCCGCTGTGGAAGCGGATGAGCGAGGAGCAGCGCATCCTGTTCTCCCGGCACGAGGCCGCGGCCCTCGCCTCGCTCGGCATCTGGTTCGAGCTGATCCTCATGCAGCTGCTGGTGCGGCACATCTACGACAAGGCCGCCACGAGCGCGCACGTGCGGTACGCCCTCACCGAGATCGAGGACGAGTGCCGGCACTCCAAGATGTTCGCCCGGCTGATCACGCGCGGCGGCACCCCCTGGTATCCGGTGAGCCGGGTGCACCAGAACCTCGGCCGGCTGTTCAAGACGGTCTCCACCACCCCCGGCTCCTTCACCGCGACCCTGCTCGGCGAGGAGGTCCTGGACTGGATGCAGCGGCTGACCTTCCCGGACGAGCGGGTCCAGCCGCTGATCCGAGGCGTCACGCGCATCCACGTGGTCGAGGAGGCGCGGCATGTGCGCTACGCCCGTGAGGAGCTGCGGCGCCAGATGCTGACCGCGCCGAAGTGGTCGCAGGAGTTCACCCGGGTCACCTCCGGGGAGTTCGCCCGGGTGTTCTCGGTGGCCTTCGTCAACCCCGAGGTGTACACCCAGGTCGGCCTGGACAGGCGCGAGGCCGTGGCCCAGGTCAGGGCGAGCGGCCACCGCCGGGACGTGATGCAGCAGGGCGCGAAGCGGCTCACGGACTTCCTGGACGACATCGGCGTGCTGCGCGGGGTCGGGCGGCGGCTGTGGAAGTCCTCCGGACTGCTGGCATAGGCACCCGCCGAGGGCGGGCGGTTACGCTGCGGGCATGACCCCGCAGGCCCCCACCCCCGCCTACCGGCGCCTCAGCGTCGAGGAACGCCGCAGCCAGCTGCTCGAGGCCGCGCTGTCCCTCTTCGCCCACCGTGTGCCGGAGGACGTGTCCCTGGACGACGTGGCGGAGGCGGCCGGCGTGTCACGGCCCCTGGTCTACCGGTACTTCCCGGGCGGCAAGCAGCAGCTGTACGAGGCGGCCCTCAGGTCCGCCGCCGACGAGCTGCGCACCTGCTTCGACGAGCCGCACGAGGGCCCCCTGCTGCCCCGTCTCTCCCGGGCCCTCGACCGCTATCTCGCCTTCGTCGACCAGCACGACGCCGGCTTCAGCGCGCTCCTCCAGGGCGGGAGCGTCGTGGAGACCTCCCGCACGACCGCCATCGTCGACGGTGTGCGCCGGGCGGCCGCCGAACACATCCTCAGCCATCTCGGGGTCACCGCACCCGGACCACGGCTGCGGATGACCATCCGGATGTGGATCACCGCCGTGGAGGCGGCCTCGCTGATCTGGCTGGACGAGGACAAGCAGCCGCCGCTGGAGGAGCTGCGGGACTGGCTGGTGGAGCAGTTCGTGGCGGTGCTGGCGGTGACGGCGCGGCGGGACGCGCAGACCGACGCGCTGGTCCAGGCGCTGGCCACGGACCTCTGACGGCCGTCGCCACAGTTCCGTGCGCATGGCCGAGACTGGTGGTGTGAAGAGCCAAGACACCCCCTTCGAGGGCGGGCCCATGGACGGGCGCGTCCTGCCCGTGCTGCTGGGCATCACCGGGCACCCGCCCAAGACGTACCGCATCCCCGTCCCGGCCCCGGACGGCGGTCCGCCCATCGTGCTGATCTACCGGCGCGTGCCCCGGGGGCAGAGTTCGCGGACCGGGCTGACCCGGGGATGGAAGTACCTCCACGACCCCACGGGCCGGGAGGGCGGCCGGCTGAAGTGGCCGTGGTCCAAGACGGCGCCCGTGCCAGACGCCACGCCGAAGGGCAAGCCGGAGGGCACCCACGGGTGACCCCGTTGCGCCGAACCGCGCACACTCGGCGAGCGGGCCCCGTGAACCCGCCGGATGCTCGCGATGCGGAGCGGACGAGCCGCCCCGCGTCGGAGGTGATGGCGTGTCAGGAATGCTTCTGCGTCTGGTGTGTACGGCGGCGGTGGCGGCCGGGACCGTACTCGCACCCGTGCCCGCGACGGCCGCCCCGCAACCGGCCGGATCCGGGGAACGCTCGGTCGCCGAACTGCTGACGGAGCTTCAGACCCTGTACCGGGAAGCGGAGAAGGCCACCGAGACCTACAACGCCACCGAGGAGCGGCTGAGGAAGCAGCGCGCCGAGTCGGAGCGGCTGGACCGGGCCCTCGCCCGCACCCGGCTCTCCCTGCACGGCAGCCGGAGCGCGGCCGGGCGGCTGGCCCGGCAGCAGTACCAGAGCGTCACCGGCATCTCCCCCTACGTCCGTCTGCTGCTCGCACGTGACCCGCAGGGCGCGCTCGACCAGAGCCAGGTGATCGGGCAGTTGGCGCGGCAGCGGGCCAGGACGGTGGGCCGGCTGACCGGCGCCGAGAAGGAGGCAGGCGAACTGGCCCGCCGGGCCCGCAAGGCCCTCGACGACCGGCTCGCCCTCACCGAGCGGCGCAAGAGGGAGCGGGACGAGGTGCGCGAGCGGCTGCGCGACGTGGAGGAGCTGCTCGCCTCGCTCACCGCCGGGGAACTGGCCGAGCTGGCCGAGCTGGAGCGGGCCGAGGTGGCCGAGGCGCAGGAGGAACTGGTGGCCTCCGGAGCGCTGAGCAGCGCCCGTACGCCCTCCGCGGCGGGCGACCGGGCCGTCCGGTACGCCGTCGAACAGCTCGGGAAGCCGTACGAGTGGGGTGCGGAGGGGCCGGAGACCTTCGACTGCTCGGGGCTGACCTCCGAGGCGTGGGACGCGGCCGGGACACCGATCCCCCGGACCAGCCAGGAGCAGTGGGCGCGGCTGAAACGGGTACCGCTCGGGCAACTGCGGCCGGGCGATCTCGTCGTGTACTTCCCCGAGGCCACGCATGTCGCCCTCTACCTCGGGGGCGGCATGGTGGTGCAGGCCCCCCGGCCCGGTGCGAGGATCAAGGTCTCCCCGATCGCGGCCAACCCGGTCCTGGGCGCCGTACGCCCCGATCCCGGCGGGGAGCCCCTGCGGAGGTATGTGCCGCCTGAGCTGCCCGAAGGGGCGACGGAAGGGTCCGACGAGGGGTACGCGCCGTCCACCGCGCCCACCGCCCCCGATCGGTCACGGCCACGGCGATGAGTTCTCCCGATCCGGGCAGTCCCCCCACCGTCCATCACGTACGAGGAGCCCCATGAGTCAGCTGCTGCGCGTGCAGAACTTCAACGTCTCGAGTGACGGCATCGCCGCCGGTGAGCACCAGAGCTTCGAGAGTCCGTTCGGCCTCCCCGGCGCACAGGCCCTGTTCTCCTGGGCCGGCGCCACGGCGAGCTGGCCCCACCGCACCGACCCCGGCGGGTCCCGCGGTCTCGACGACTACTTCACCCGGGACTTCGGCCACGGCATCGGCGCGGAGATCATGGGCCGCAACAAGTTCGGCCCCCAGCGCGGGCCCTGGGCCGACCACGAGTGGCGCGGCTGGTGGGGTGACGAACCGCCGTTCCACACGCCGGTGTTCGTTATGACCCACCATCCGCGTCCCTCGTTCACGCTCTCCGACACCACGTTCCACTTCGTGGGCGGCGCCCCGGCCGACGTCCTGGAACGGGCGCGGGCCGCGGCGCAGGGCAAGGACGTCCGGCTCGGCGGCGGGGTCACCACCGTCCGGGAGTTCCTCGACGCCGGTCTCGTCGACACCCTGCACGTGGCGGTCTCGCCGGTGAGGTTCGGGTCCGGGCTGCGGCTCTGGGAGTCGCCGGAGGAGCTGCTCGACCGGTTCCACCTGGAGGTCGTGCCCAGCCCGAGCGGCGTGACGCACCACTTGTTCTGGCGGCGGTGAGACAAGGGCCCCGCGCGGGGACCGCGGGCGCCCGCTCAGGCGCCCGCGGCGCCCGAGACCTCCATCAGGTAGCCCTCGGTCTTCTCCGGCTCGTAGAAGAAGTTCTCGAAGTCGGCCGGGTTGTCGAACCCGTTGGCGAAGCGGTCGGCGACGGGCTGGAGCTGCCCGGCGGCGCCGATCAGGTTCAGGACGTGCTCCGGCGGCGGGGCGAGCATGGCGTTCGTCCACTTGGTGACGTGCCGGGCCGTCTCCCAGTAGCGGTCGAAGGTCTGCTGCATCCAGACCTCGTCGAACTCCTTCTCACCGTGCTCGAGGATCGAGGCGAGGTAGGAGGCGGCGCACTTGGACGCCGAGTTGGAGCCCTGCCCGGTGATCGGGTCGTTGGCGACGACCACGTCGGCGACGCCGAGGACCAGTCCGCCGCCGGGCAGCCGGCCGATCGGGTTGCGCACGGTGGGGGCGTAACGGCCGGCGAGGGTGCCGCCCGCGTCGGTCAGTTCGGCCTTGGTGGCCCGCGCGTACTCCCAGGGGAGGAACCTCTCCATGAGTTCCAGGGTCAGGGAGAGGTGCTCCGCCGGGTCCTTGACGTCCTTGAAGGCGTCCAGCGGACCGCCGGGTATGCCCTCCCAGAACAGGATGTCGGCGCGGCCCGAGGTGGTGTACGTCGGCATGATGAACATCTCGCCGACGCCGGGGACCAGGTTGCAGCGGACCGCCTCCGTGTCCGGGTGCTCCGGACGCGGGCCGAGGCCGTGGACGTAGGCGACCGCGAGGGCGCGCTGCGGCTCGCTGTACGGGGAACGCGCGGCGTCCCGGCCGAACATCTGCACGAGCTCGCCCTTGCCCGCCGAGACCAGCACCAGGTCGTACGCGCGGGAGAAGTAGTCGAGGTCGCCCACCGCCGCGCCGTGGATGACCAGCTGGCCGCCGCGCTGGGCGAAGGTCTCCATCCAGCCGGCCATCTTCACCCGCTGGTCGACCGACTGCGCGTACCCGTCGAGGCTGCCCAGCCAGTCGATCGCGCGCTGCGAGGGGCCCGGGTCGAAGGAGCCGGGGGCCGCCACCGAGACGCCGAGTCCTTCGATCTTCGGGGCCTGGGACTCCCAGAAGTTCAGCTGGAGATCGCGCTCGTGCTGCAGAGCGGTGTGGAACATGCACTGCGTCGACATCACCCGTCCGGTGCGAATCTCGTCCGCGGTCCGGTTGGACATCAGGGTGACCTCGTACCCGTGCGACTGGAGGCCGAGGGCGAGCTGGAGACCGGACTGGCCGGCCCCCACGACGAGTATCTTCCGCATGCGGGGACGCTCCTAAGGGGACTACTCGGGGGTTTCGTCGAGCGCGTGGCCCACCAGGGACAAGAGGGTCTCGATGACCGAGATCCGGCGGCGCGCATCCATGATCATTACAGGTATGTGCGCGGGGATCGTCAATGCCTCCCGCACGTCCTCCGGTTCGAACAGCTCGCTGTCGTCGAACTGGTTGACCGCCACGACGTACGGCAGTCCGCAGCTCTCGAAGTAGTCCAGCGCGGGGAAGCAGTCCTTCAGGCGGCGGGTGTCGGCCAGGACGACGGCGCCGATCGCACCGCGCACCAGGTCGTCCCACATGAACCAGAACCGCTGCTGACCGGGGGTGCCGAAGACGTAGAGCACCAGGTCGTCGTCGAGCGTGATGCGGCCGAAGTCCATGGCCACGGTGGTGGTGAGCTTGTCCGGGGTGGCGGTGAGGTCGTCGTGCTCCTCACTCGCCTCGGTCATCAGCGCCTCGGTCTCCAGGGGCGTGATCTCCGAGACGGTGGTGACCAGCGTGGTCTTGCCGACACCGAAGCCGCCGGCCACCACGATCTTCGTGGCGACCGGTGCACGGGTGCGGTCCGTCTGCCAGGGCAGCAGGGGCTCGTCATCGTCGACGAGCGGGGAGACGCCGTGAGCGGCGTCAGAGACGACGGAGTCCACTCAGCACCCTTTCCAGCAACGCGCGGTCCGGGCGGCCCGTGCCGTGGCCGGTCCCCGTTCCGTAGACACGGATCTTTCCCTGGTCCGCGAGGTCGCTCAGGAGCACGCGGACCACACCGAGCGGCATCTTCAGCAGCGCGGCGATCTCGGCCACCGTACGCATGCGGCGGCACAGTTCGACGATGGCCCGCATCTCCGGCATCACGCGGGAGGTGAGGTTGCCGTTCGTCAGTTCCTTGCGCTCCTCGGCGGCATCGAGCGCGGCGGTGCCGGCCGTGGCACCGACGAACGTCTCGACGAGCAGGACGTGACCGAAGCGGGTCCGGCCGCCGGTGAGCGAGTAGGGGCGGACCCGGGCGGGTTTGCGGTCGCCGCCGCGGACCGGGAGATGTTTCCTGGACGTACTGCTCATCGGGGGCTCCCGGTGGACTCGGTCTCCAGGTTCTTGCGCAGCTCGCTGCGGAGCTCGGGGGTCAGGACATGGCCGGCTCGGCCGACGAACAGGGCCATGTGGTACGCCACGACGCTCATGTCACAGTCCGCGGAGCCGTGGACGCCGAGCAGCGAGCCGTCGCTGATGGACATCACGAACAGGCTGCCCTCGTCCATCGTGACCATCGTGTGCTTCACCGGACCGAAGTCCATCAGCTTCGAGGTACCGATGGTGAGGCTGCCGATGCCGGACACGACGGTGGCCAGGTCGGCGGCGGAGCCGCGCGGGCCGGTGGGCTTCTCGCTGCTGGCCTCGCGGGCCTCGGTGTTGCGACCCGGGTCGGAGGAGAGCAGGAGCAGTCCGTCGGAGGAGACCACCGCGACGGAGAGGATGCCGGGCACCTCCTCGACGAGGTTGCTCAGCAGCCAGTGCAGGTTGCGGGCCTCGCTGCTCAGTCCGAAGGTACTCGGAGCGGTCAACTGCTTGCCTCCTCGACTGTGCCCCCCGTGGCTTCTTCGGATGGTGCGGTCGTGTCGGACGGCGTCGGGTGGTGGTCGGTCCGTTCGGCGATCTCCGCCTCGACGTCCCGGCGCCCTGCGTCCGCCCCCCGGCGGAACCCTCCGAGCCGTCGGCGCAGGGCCTCGGCGTCCACGGCCCCGCTGCGCGGCCGGGGTGCCTCGGCGGGCGCGGTGATCTTCGGGGTGCGCTTGGGCAGCCCCTTGGCGGTCACCGGCTCCTCGTCATCGGGCCCGTCCGGCACACGCGCGTGCTCGGCATCGGCCCCGGCCGGGGGCTGGGGGCGACGCGGCGACCCGCCCCGGTCCGGTCCCGTTTCCGGTCCCGCGGCAGCGCGGTCTTCGGCACCGCCCCCGGTGGCCGGGGGGGCGGCCGTGTCGCGGTCATCGGTTCCGGCGTCCGGGTGGGCGGCCGTGAACCGGTCATCGGTTCCGGCACCGTGACCGGGACCCGGGCGTACGGCATCGGCCTCCGGCCGGTCGACGGGCCCCGACGCGCCTTCGGCGGACGGCCGCGCCGCGCCGCCCGGAGCGGACCCGGTGACACCGCCGGACCCGTGACCGGCGCCCGGCCGGACAGCACCGGACTCCGGCCCGTCGACGTGCCCGGCCCGGGCCTCGGTGTGAGCGGTGGGCTCGGGAGCTCGGGCGCCGGGCCGGGGAGCGGGGGCGGCCGTGCCGTCGGCCTCGGTGCGGGTTTCGGGGTCGGGGGTGGCGGCCGGACCCAGGTCCTCCGACGCGGCCGACGGTGCGGTCGGGTCGTCGGTCCCGTCGGGCTGTGCCGGGATCAGCAGCTCCATCGTGATCTCGGCGGGCCGCTCGGGCGGCACGGCGTCCGCGCCCGCTTCGCTCGCCGGGCCCGCGGGCCCGGCCACGCGGCCCGCCTCGGCTGTCTCCGGGTGATCCGTCGCGGCCTCACCCGCACGGTTCCCGGCAGGCTCGTCCACGCGGTCCGGTCCGGGCTCGGTCACGGGCTCCGGCACGGACTCCCCCGGCGTCCCCTCCGCGGCGGCGTCCCGGCGGCGTACCGCCTTCTCCGCCAGGGCGACCAACGGGTCGCCGTCCTCCGTACGGCCGGGCAGCACGTTGGAGTTGGCCTCGGCGCCGGCACCCGGCAGGGACATGGCCTGGCCGGCGCCGGAGGCGGGGGTGGTGACCGCGGCGGAAGAAGCGGAGGTCAGCATGGTGTCGGGGAGGACGACGACCGCCGCGATGCCGCCCTGCTTCTGCTCGCGCAGCTGGACCCGCACCCCGTGCCGGTGGGCGAGCCGGGCGACGACGTACAGGCCGAGGCCGAGGCCGTCCTCGCCCTCCGCGTCGTACATGGCTTCCGGGTCGAACTCGGACAGCCGGGAGTTGAGCCGCTCCAGCCGCTCCCCGGTCATGCCGATGCCCTCGTCCTGCACGGAGAGCATGACCTCGCCGGTTTCCAGCAGCCAGCCGGAGATCTCGACGGGCAGGTCCGGTGGGGAGAACGACGTGGCGTTCTCCATGAGCTCGGCCAGCAGGTGGGAGAGGTCGTCCGCCGCGAACCCGGCGATGTGCGCGTGCGGCGGCAGCGCGGCGATCCGCACCCGCTCGTACCGCTCGATCTCGCTGACCGCGGCCCGTACGACGTCCACGAGCGGAACCGGACCCGCCGTGTGCTGGACGTGCTCGGTGCCGGCGAGGACCAGGAGGTTCTCGCTGTGCCGGCGCATGACCGTGGCGAAGTGGTCGAGCTTGAAGAGGGTGGCCAGCCGGTCCGGGTCGTCCTCGCGCTCCTCCAGCCCCTCGATGACGCCGAGCTGCCGCTCGACCAGCCCGAGGGTGCGCAGCGCGAGGTTGACGAAGGTGCCGCCGATGCTGGTGCGCAACCGCCCCAGCTGGGCTGCGGACTCGGCGAGTTCGGTGCGCAGTTCCTCGCGGGCGTCGGCCATCCGCTGCCGCTGGCCGACGAGGTGCTTGCGGTCGGTCTCCAGCGTGGCGATCCGCTCGGCGAGTCCGGCGGCGTGCGCGTGCAGGGCGTTGACGGAGCGGACGACCTGGGCGAACTCGTCGTTGCGCCCGGTGAAGGTGACCGGCTCCTGGCTCGTGGGGTCCTCGGCCTCGGCGAGGCGGGCGGAACCCCGGCGCAGCACGGACAGCGGACGCGTGAGCGTGCGGGCCATCGCGGTGGCGACCCCCACCGTGAACAGCATCAGGGCGCCGAGGACGGCGATCCGGATCTCCAGGGCGGTGACGTCGTCGTCGCGCAGCTGGGCGAGGTCCTTGGTGCGCCGGTCGAAGAGGGCGGACTCCACCCCGCGCATCGTCTCCACCCGCGCGGTGAGCGCGGCCCGCAGCTTCTTGAGGTCGGTGTCGAGTTCGCCGTCGGAGAGGGACGGTTCGTCGGTGAGCTCCGCCAGGTACTTCTCGGCGGCGTCGACCTCGGGTCCGGTGACCGTGGAGTCGTAGGAGGCGCGGGCGGCCGCGGGCGCGGCGTCGCGGAAGTCCGCGAGGGCCGCGTCCGAGCGCAGCCGGGCCTGGAGCGCGGCGGCGGTCAGCGCGTCGCGCCGCTTGGTGTCGGCGTCCGAGGAGCCGGTGGTCGCGGACGGCAGGCCGGTGATCGGGTCGATCACGGTCTGCGTGGTGCTCGGCACGTTCAGCGCGGCGAGCAGCAGTCCACGGGTGGCGGCGGCCTGCTGGACGGCGGAGTCCAGCTCGGCGAGCGCGTGGGCACCGGAGCCCGCGCGCGGCGGGGTCCGCTCCGCCAGCTGTTCGGCGAGCCGGTGCAGTTCGGTGATGGCGGTGGAGTACGCCTCATGCGCTTCGAGGGCGCTGCTCTTGCCGGTGAGCGCCGCCCGGCGCACGGCCGCGATGGCGTCGAGGTCGTCACGCAGCCCCTGCGGGGTGTCGGTGTCGGCGCGCAGTTCCTCGACCTGCCGGTCGACGCGGGCGCTGTGCTCCTCGGAGGGCGCCTTCGACTTGGAGCGGCCGGCCGCGATGTAGGGGATGACCTCGTCGCGCTCGTCGGCGAGGGAGTGGGCCAGGGTGAGGGCGTCCTGGGTCTGCCCGGCGAGGGTCACCAGCTCCTGCGAGTCGCTGAGCTGCCCGGAGGCCGTGAGCACGGAGGGTGCCCCGGCACCGGCGATCGCCGCGGCCACCACCGCCACGGCCACGATGAGCCGGTTGCGCACGTGAGTGGGGCGGCCCTTGCCGACGGTGGGCGTCTGCTCCTCCCCCGTGGGGGCCGTCTGCTTGCCTTTGCGACGAGGCCGCGACTTCTGCACCGGTGCTCGCATTCCTGACTCGTGTACCCATGGGCCCGGGTGACGCTCCGTCAACAGGATCGGGCGTCCGTCCCGAGCCGTTGACCGCGCTCGGACAGCGAGGCGCCCCCATCGCTCCCCGACCCTCCCAGTGCCCGTGGACAGTGGATGCGCATCACCTGACCCGCCACTCGAAGGAGTGAACATCGGACGTGAGTTGGGGGGCAAGTTCCGCTGCCTCTCCCAGCGGCCCCGTCCGGCTTGCCGGTTGGACGTCTGCGGCGGGCGGTGGCAGTATTCGCCGCCACGTCTTCCCGGAGCGCTGCATTCCCTCCCAAACCAGGCGTCTGACCTGCGTGGCCGTGCGGATCCGGCAGTCGTTGCCAGCCTTTCGCGCGGGCCGTGAAGGGCTCGTGCAGACTGGCCGGATGCGTACGGAACTTGTTTCGGAGCCCGGCGATCCGGGCCGCCCCAACGAGGACTTCGCGAGCGTCACGCTTCCCGCCTCCGGGCAGGGCGGTTCGCTCGTGGTGCTGGACGGGGTCACGCCACCGGGGGACGGGGGCGGCTGTCTGCATTCCGTGCCCTGGTTCACCGCCCGGCTGGGCGGGGCGCTGACCGAACTGACCGTTTCCCTCCCGGATGTTCCCCTGCCCGAGCTGCTGTCCCGCGCTCTGGCGCGTACCGCCGAGAGCCATGCGGCACACTGTGACCTTTCTCACCCTCGCACGCCTCAGGCAACGGTGGTGCTGGCGCGCTGGTCACCGGCCTCGGTCGAGTACCTGGTCCTGTCCGACTCGGCCCTGCTCGTCGAGTCCCCCGGCGGCACGGTCGCCGCGCTGGTGGACGACCGGCTGGCCCTGCTGCCCCGCTCGGCCCTCGCCACCGACGCCCTGGTCGACGCGACCCTGCGTAACAGGGAGGGCGGCTTCTTCACGGCGGCGGCGGATCCCTCGGTGGCCTCCCGCGCGGTCACCGGTTCCCTGCCGCGCGACGAGGTGCGCGCCCTCGCCGCGCTGACGGACGGCGCGGCACGCTGGGTGGAGAGGTTCCACCGGGGCGACTGGGCGGACTGCCTCACCCTGGTCCGCGAGGAGGGCCCGCAGTCGCTGGTGGACCGCGTACGGACCCTGGAGCGGGCGGACGCGGACCGGGTGCCGCCGCGCCGGGGCAAGACCCACGACGACGCGACGGTGGTCTACGTGGAGCTCTGAACCCGGCCGCGGTACGGCGCCGGCACCGCCCGGGTCACTTCTCCATCCCCCGGTTCAGCTGGTTCAGCAGTCGGGCCAGTTCGCCGACCTCGGCGGGGTCCCAGTCGGCGAGCCGGCCGGCGTAGCGCGCGCGGCGGGCCTCGCGGACCCTGCCCACCCGGTCGCGCCCCTCCTGGGTGAGGGCGACCAGCCAGGCCCGGCCGTCGGCGGGGTCCGGCTCGCGGGCGACGAGCCCGAGCTGCTCCAGCGCGCTCAGCTGGCGCGACATCGTCGCCTTGCCGACGCCGATGTAGGCGGCGAGCTCGGTGGCCCGCTGGCCGCCGCACTCATCCAGACGGACCAGCAGTCCGTACGCGGACGGCTCCAGCTCGGGATGGACCGCGCGGGCCATCTCCCCCTGGCTGGCCCTGGCGCGCCGCAGCAGCACCGTCAACTCGCGCTCCAGGTCGAGGAACCCGGGCTGCTCCACATGGGGCGTCGACCCGTGGGAGGCGGCGCCCCCTGCCCCGCCGTTTCCGTCTTCGTGCACGTCTGACCCTGCCTCGGTTCCTCGGTTCCGGAAGCTTCCCGCCAAGTGGCGACGTCGCCGCAGCTCCGCCAGTATTTCGCAGGCGTAGACCATCGGCAGCTCGCGGACGCTCCGCCCCCGTCGTGGTCCACGTGTGCAGTTTCTCCAGCAGGCGATTACGTGGCATGCCCACATCACGCGATGTGGGTCACATACAGGGTTCGCCCCCACCGACCTTTCGGAGATACGTCATGCCCGTGCACAGATCCGGCTTCACCCGTATACGCGCGCTCGCGACCGCCGGGGCGGTCCTGCTCGCGGTTCTCTCCCTCCCCCACACGGCCGTCGCGGCCGAATCCGCTCCCGGTGCCCCTCCGCGCGGCTCCGCCCACATGGGCATGGGCGTCCTCGCCCACGACGGCCGCGGCGGCCTCCCCGCCACACGCACCACCACCCAGACGGAAGGGGTGGACGTCTCCAGCCACCAGGGGAACGTGGCCTGGGCGACGCTGTGGAACAGCGGGGTCAGGTGGGCCTACGCCAAGGCCACGGAGGGGACCTACTACACCAACCCGTACCGCTCCCAGCAGTACGACGGCGCGTACGACGTCGGCATGATCCGCGGCGCGTACCACTTCGCCACGCCCGACACGGCGAGCGGCGCCGCCCAGGCCGACTACTTCGTCAACCGCGGCGGCGGCTGGTTCGCGGACGGACGGACCCTGCCGGGCGTGCTGGACATCGAGTGGAACCCGTACGGCGCCGCCTGCTACGGCAAGTCGCCGAGCGCGATGGTGAGCTGGATCCGCGACTTCCTGGACCAGTACCGGGCCCGCACCGGACGGAACGCCGTCATCTACACGGCCACCAGCTGGTGGAAGCAGTGCACCGGCGACTACGCCGGCTTCGCCTCCACCAACCCGCTGTGGATCGCCCGGTACGCCTCCACCGTGGGCGAACTGCCCGCGGGCTGGGACACGTACGCGATGTGGCAGTACACCTCGACCGGGCCGACCGTCGGGGACCACGACCGCTTCAACGGCACCCTCGACCGGGTACGGGCGTTCGCGCTCGGCTGACCCGGCTGCCCCACCGGGCACGCCGCCCGGACACGGCGAAGGCCCGGGTCCCACGGGGCCCGGGCCTTCTCATCCGGCCGCCTCCGTCACGCGGCGACCGGAACCTCCGGCGTCGCGCCGTTCGTGGCCGGCGACAGCGCCAGCTCCAGGACCTGGCGGACATCGGTGACGGCGTGGACGTCCAGCTTGTCCAGCACCTCCGCCGGGACGTCGTCCAGGTCGGGCTCGTTGCGCTTGGGGATGATCACGGTGGTGATTCCCGCGCGGTGGGCGGCGAGCAGCTTCTGCTTCACCCCGCCGATCGGCAGCACCCGCCCGGTCAGCGAGACCTCGCCGGTCATCGCCACATCGGTGCGGACCAGCCGGCCGGAGAGCAGCGAGGCCAGGGCGGTGGTCATCGTGACGCCCGCGCTCGGGCCGTCCTTGGGCACCGCGCCCGCCGGGAAGTGGATGTGCGCGCCCCGGTCCTTCAGGTCGCCCACCGGCAGTTCCAGCTCGGCGCCGTGACTGCGCAGGAAGCTCAGCGCGATCTGCGCGGACTCCTTCATCACGTCACCCAGCTGGCCGGTCAGGGTCAGGCCCGCCGCGCCCGTCTCCGGGTCGGCCAGGGACGCCTCCACATAGAGGACGTCACCGCCGGCGCCGGTCACCGCGAGCCCGGTGGCGACACCGGGGACGGCGGTACGGCGCTCGGCCGGGTCCTGGGCGGACTCGGGCACGTGGTGCGGCCGGCCGATCAGGTCCCGCAGGTCGCCGTCGGTCACGGTGAACGGCAGCTCGCGCTCGCCCAGTTCGTGCTGGGCCGCGATCTTGCGCAGCAGCCGCGCGAGGGACCGCTCCAGGGTGCGCACGCCCGCCTCACGCGTGTACTCGCCGGCCAGCTTGCGCAGCGCGCCCTCGTCGATCGTCACCTCGTCCCGGTCCAGCCCGGCGCGCTCCAGCTGACGCGGCAGCAGGTGGTCGCGGGCGATGACGACCTTCTCGTCCTCCGTGTAACCGTCGAGGCGGACCAGCTCCATACGGTCGAGCAGGGCCTCCGGGATGGCTTCGAGGACGTTGGCCGTCGCGAGGAACACGACGTCGGACAGGTCGAGCTCGACCTCCAGGTAGTGGTCCCGGAAGGTGTGGTTCTGGGCCGGGTCGAGGACTTCGAGCAGGGCCGCGGCCGGGTCGCCCCGGAAGTCGGAGCCGACCTTGTCGATCTCGTCCAGCAGGACGACCGGGTTCATGGAACCGGCCTCCTTGATCGCCCGGACGATCCGGCCCGGCAGCGCGCCGACGTACGTGCGGCGGTGGCCACGGATCTCCGCCTCGTCGCGGACGCCGCCGAGGGCGACCCGGACGAACTTGCGGCCCATCGCGTGGGCGACGGACTCGCCCAGACTGGTCTTGCCGACACCGGGCGGGCCCACCAGGGCCAGCACGGCACCGCCGCGCCGCCCGCCGACGACGCCCATGCCCCGGTCGCTGCGCCGCTTGCGCACCGCCAGGTACTCGGTGATCCGCTCCTTCACGTCGTCCAGGCCCGCGTGCTCGGCGTCGAGGACCGCCTGGGCGCCCTGGATGTCGTAGGCGTCCTCGGTGCGCTCGTTCCACGGCATCTCCAGGACCGTGTCGAGCCAGGTGCGGATCCAGGAGCCCTCCGGCGACTGGTCGGAGGCCCGCTCCAGCTTGTCGACCTCCTTGAGCGCGGCCTCGCGGACCTTCTCCGGCAGGTCGGCGGCCTCGACGCGGGCGCGGTAGTCGTCGGACTCCTCACCCTCCTTCTCGCCGTTGAGCTCGCGCAGCTCCTTGCGCACGGCCTCCAGCTGGCGCCGGAGCAGGAACTCGCGCTGCTGCTTGTCGACGCCCTCCTGGACGTCCTTGGCGATGGTCTCGGCGACGTCCTGCTCGGCGAGGTGGTCGCGCAGCTGCTGGGTCGCGAGCTTCAGCCGGGCGACGGGATCGGCCGTCTCCAGCAGCCGGACCTTCTGGTCCGTGGTCAGGAACGGCGAGTAGCCGGAGTTGTCGGCGAGCGCGGAGACGTCGTCGATGGCCTGGACCCGGTCGACGACCTGCCAGGCGCCCCGCTTGCGCAGCCAGGCGGTGGCGAGCGCCTTGTACTCCTTGACCAGTTCGGTGACCTGCCCCGGCAGCGGTTCCGGCACGCTCTCGTCGACGCGCGTGCCCTCCACCCACAGCGCCGCGCCCGGCCCGGTGGTCCCGGCGCCGATCCGTACGCGGCCCCGGCCGCGGATCAGGGCGCCCGGGTCACCGTCGGCCAGCCTCCCGACCTGCTCGATCGTGCCCAGTACGCCGGTACCGGCGTAGGTCCCGTCGACACGTGGCACCAGGAGCACCTTGGGCTTTTCCGGCGCGGACCCGGCGGCGGCCTGGGCGGCCTCCACCGCTGCGCGCACCTCGGAATCGCTCAGGTCCAGCGGAACCACCATCCCGGGCAGCACGACCTCGTCGTCGAGCGGCAACACAGGCAGGGCGAGCGGTGTGGACTCAGCAGCCATGATCTCCCCTTCGGCAGTCAAGTTGAGCTATGCCGACTCAATGCAGCTGAGCCGCCGAATGTTCCCGAGCGCGCGTTCGCTCTGAGCGATCATCTTCCCCGGGGCACCGGGAGCCGGCCGCGACGAAAAAAGGAGCTGCCAGGATGAACGCATGTCCACCCCGTACGACATTCCCGAAGTCCTGGACCGCCGCGAGGGCCCGTACGGCGAGGTCGTGCTGCGCAGGCACGGCAGCCTGCTGCAGATCATCGCCAACGGCTGCTTCCTGATGGACACCTCCGACGGCCGTTCGGAGCGACGGCTCGTCGACGCCGCACTGGCCGCCCTCGACGCCGCCGACACCGGCGAGGGGCTCGGCCCGCGGCCCGCCCCGCACGTCCTGATCGGCGGTCTCGGGGTCGGCTTCTCGCTCGCCCACGCCGCCGCGCGGCCCCGCTGGGGGCGGATCACCGTGGTGGAGCGCGAACCGGCCATCATCGGGTGGCACCGGGAGGGCCCGCTGGCCGAGCTCTCCGCCCGGGCTCTCGCCGACCCTCGTGCGGAGATCGTCGAGGCGGATCTCGTCGCGTTCGTCAATGAGACATCCGACACGTTCGACGCCCTGTGTCTCGACATCGACAACGGGCCCGACTGGACCGTCACCGAGGGCAATGAGGGGCTCTACTCGCCGGCCGGACTGGCAAGCTGTGCACAGGTGTTGAGACCGCGCGGAGTGCTCGCCGTGTGGTCCGCCAAGCCGTCCCCGGAATTCGAGGGAACCTTGCGGAATGCCGGGTTCCAGCAGGTGCGTACCGAAGAGATCCCCGTTGCCCGGGGCGTTCCGGACGTCGTGCACATCGGCGTCCGCCCTGGATAGCAAAGGCGTGGTGACTCCCCGTACGCTGCTGCCCTGACGCGGATCATTCAAGCGTCAATCGCAGTCATGCGCAGATCACGGATCACCCCACGGATTCCGGAAAGCACACTTCAGGGGCGGGCGATGGAGCAGACACACACCTCCCACAACGGCACGGCGACGACCACCCCCGGCGCGCAGCGCAGGGTTCTGGTGGTCGAGGACGATGCGACGATCGTGGACGCCATCGCGACCCGCCTTCGCGCCGAGGGATTTCTGGTGCAAACGGCGGGCGACGGCCCGTCCGCGGTGGACACGGCGGAGGCCTGGCAGCCCGACCTGCTGATCCTCGACATCATGCTCCCGGGCTTCGACGGCCTGGAGGTCTGCCGTCGCGTGCAGGCCCAGCGCCCGGTGCCGGTGCTGATGCTCACCGCGCGCGACGACGAGACCGACATGCTGGTCGGCCTCGGCGTCGGCGCCGACGACTACATGACGAAGCCTTTCTCCATGCGGGAACTGGCGGCACGCGTGCATGTCCTGCTGCGCCGCATGGAGCGGGCGGCCCTCGCGGCGACGACCCCGCGCAGCGGCATCCTCCGCCTCGGCGAACTGGAGATCGACCACGCGCAGCGCAGGGTGCGGGTGCGCAGCGAGGACGTCCATCTGACGCCCACGGAGTTCGACCTCCTGGTGTGCCTGGCGAACACGCCCCGCGCGGTGCTCTCCCGTGAGCAGCTGCTGGCCGAGGTCTGGGACTGGGCGGACGCCTCCGGCACCCGGACCGTCGACAGCCACATCAAGGCGCTGCGCCGGAAGATCGGCGCCGAGCGCATCCGCACCGTGCACGGCGTGGGCTACGCCCTGGAGACGCCGACGCCATGAGCGACGGGCCGGCCGGACGCAGAGGCCCCGGGGAGCCTCAGCCCTGGGGCGGTGTACGCCCGTTCTCGATCAAGACCAAGCTGGGTGCGCTGGTCGTCGTCTCGGTCCTGATCACCACGGGGCTGTCGGTGATCGCCGTGCACACCAAGACGGAACTGCGCTTCATCACGGTCTTCTCGATGATCGCCACCCTGCTCATCACGCAGTTCGTGGCGCACTCGCTCACCGCGCCGCTGGACGACATGAACGCCGTGGCCCGGTCCATCTCGCACGGCGACTACACGCGCCGGGTGCGGGAGAACCGCCGCGACGAGCTGGGCGACCTGGCCCAGACGATCAACGCCATGGCCGACGAGCTGGAGGCCCAGGACGGCCAGCGCAAGGAGCTGGTGGCCAACGTCTCGCACGAGCTGCGCACCCCCATCGCGGGGCTGCGCGCGGTGCTGGAGAACATCGTCGACGGCGTCACCCAGGCCGATCCCGAGACGATGCGCACGGCCCTGCGGCAGACCGAGCGCCTGGGACGTCTCGTGGAGACGCTCCTGGACCTGTCCCGCCTGGACAACGGCGTCGTCCCGCTGAAGAAGCGCCGGTTCGAGGTGTGGCCGTACCTGTCCGGCGTGCTGAAGGAGGCCAACATGGTCGCCTCGGCCCGCGCGGGCATGGCCTCCGGATCGGGCAGCCACACCCGTACGGACGTCCATCTGCACCTCGACGTCTCGCCGCCGGAGCTCGTCGCGCACGCCGACCCGGAGCGCATCCACCAGGTCGTCGCCAACCTCATCGACAACGCGGTCAAGCACAGTCCGCCGCACGGCCGGGTGACGGTCAGGGCGCGGCACGGCGCCCAGCCGGAGTCACTGGAGCTGGAGGTGCTGGACGAGGGGCCCGGCATTCCGCGGACCGAGTGGCACCGCGTCTTCGAGCGGTTCAACCGCGGCAACGTCAACCGGCCGCACGGTCCGGGCAGCGACGGCGGCACCGGTCTCGGCCTGGCGATCGCCCGCTGGGCCGTCGATCTGCACGGCGGCCGGATCGGAGTGGCCGAATCCGAGCGGGGATGCCGGATTCTTATCACTCTTCCGGGAGCCTCACCCGCGTCGAATTGACGTAAGGTGCGAAGCGGAGCCGCACGATCCATCCGGGTTCGCGCTGACGGACACGTGTGATCAGGCAGAGGCCCGCGCGCGTTGCGCGCTGAGGCCCGGCCAAGCGATCCCTCATATCTCTCGAAGAACCGGAACCACGCTTGTTTCCCGCCATTTCCCGCACCGAAACACCCGCTGAGATGTGACTTACGCGACGATGAACGGGCCCGGCCTGACCTTCTCGCTCTTGGGGGCGTAGCCTTTATTTCCGCTGTCCATCACCTTGTGAAGCGGAAGAGGGCGGTTGCCGCCGTGTCGCCACAGTCCCCCAGTAACTCGAGCATCTCGACCGACACCGACCAAGCGGGCAAGAACCCCGCTGCGGCCTTCGGTGCCAACGAGTGGCTCGTCGACGAGATCTATCAGCAGTACCTCCAGGACCCGAACTCGGTGGACCGAGCCTGGTGGGACTTCTTCGCCGACTACAAGCCGGGCGCTCCTGCGACCTCGGCTCCGGCGGGTAACGCGGCCGTGGGGGCCGCGGGGACCACCGCTCAGCCGCCCGCTCCGGCCCAGCCCGCCGCGCCCGCCCCGGCGGCCGCGCGGCCCGCTGCCGCCGCACCCGTCGCGCAGCCGGCCGCTCCGGCACAGGCTCCCGCTCCGGCGCAGGCCGCCGCGCCTGCGGCTCCCGCCGCCAAGCCGGCCGCCGCGCCCGCCGCGAAGCCCAAGGCCGCGCCCTCCGGCGAGGCCAAGGCCGGCCCCGAGCAGGTCACCCTGCGCGGTCCGTCCGCCGCCGTGGCGAAGAACATGGACGCCTCCCTGGAACTGCCCACGGCCACGTCCGTGCGCGCGGTCCCGGTGAAGCTGCTGTTCGACAACCGCATCGTCATCAACAACCACCTCAAGCGGGCGCGCGGCGGGAAGATCTCCTTCACGCACCTCATCGGCTACGCCATGGTCCAGGCCATCAAGGCCATGCCGTCGATGAACCACTCGTTCGCGAAGGTGGACGGCAAGCCGACGCTGGTCAAGCCGGAGCACGTCAACCTCGGCCTCGCCATCGACCTGGTGAAGCCCAACGGCGACCGCCAGCTGGTCGTCGCGGCCATCAAGAAGGCCGAGACGCTGAACTTCTTCGAGTTCTGGCAGGCCTACGAGGACATCGTCCGTCGCGCCCGCGACAACAAGCTGACGATGGACGACTTCACCGGTGTCACGGTCTCCCTGACCAACCCCGGTGGCCTCGGCACCGTCCACTCCGTGCCGCGGCTGATGCCCGGCCAGTCGGTGATCATGGGCGTCGGCGCCATGGACTACCCGGCGGAGTTCCAGGGCACCTCCCAGGACACCCTGAACAAGCTCGGCATCTCGAAGGTCATGACGCTCACGTCGACCTACGACCACCGGGTGATCCAGGGCGCCGCCTCCGGCGAGTTCCTGCGCCAGGTCGCGAACCTCCTCCTCGGCGAGAACGACTTCTACGACGAGATCTTCGAGGCGCTGCGCATCCCCTACGAGCCGGTCCGCTGGCTCAAGGACATCGACGCCTCCCACGACGACGACGTCACCAAGGCAGCCCGCGTCTTCGAGCTGATCCACTCCTACCGGGTCCGCGGCCACGTCATGGCCGACACCGACCCGCTGGAGTACCGCCAGCGCAAGCACCCCGACCTGGACATCGTCGAGCACGGCCTCACCCTGTGGGACCTGGAGCGCGAGTTCGCCGTCGGCGGCTTCGCCGGCAAGTCCCTGATGAAGCTGCGCGACATCCTGGGCGTGCTGCGCGACTCGTACTGCCGCACCACCGGCGTCGAGTTCATGCACATCCAGGACCCCAAGCAGCGCAAGTGGATCCAGGACCGCATCGAGCGTTCGCACACCAAGCCGGAGCGCGAGGAGCAGCTGCGCATCCTGCGCCGGCTGAACGCCGCGGAGGCCTTCGAGACCTTCCTGCAGACGAAGTACGTCGGCCAGAAGCGTTTCTCCCTGGAGGGCGGCGAGTCCGTCATCCCGCTGCTCGACGCGGTGCTGGACTCGGCCGCCGAGTCCCGCCTGGACGAGGTCGTCATCGGCATGGCCCACCGCGGCCGGCTGAACGTGCTGGCCAACATCGTCGGCAAGTCGTACGCGCAGATCTTCCGCGAGTTCGAGGGCAACCTCGACCCGAAGTCGATGCACGGCTCCGGCGACGTGAAGTACCACCTGGGCGCCGAGGGCACCTTCACGGGCCTGGACGGCGAGCAGATCAAGGTCTCCCTGGTCGCCAACCCCTCGCACCTGGAGGCGGTGGACCCGGTCCTGGAGGGCGTCGCCCGCGCCAAGCAGGACATCATCGGCAAGGGCGGCACGGACTTCACCGTCCTGCCGGTGGCGATCCACGGCGACGCGGCCTTCGCGGGCCAGGGTGTGGTGGCCGAGACCCTGAACATGTCGCAGCTGCGCGGCTACCGCACCGGCGGCACGGTCCACGTCGTGATCAACAACCAGGTCGGCTTCACCGCCGCCCCCGAGTCCTCGCGTTCCTCCATGTACGCGACGGACGTGGCCCGCATGATCGAGGCCCCGATCTTCCACGTGAACGGCGACGACCCGGAGGCGGTCGTGCGCGTCGCGCGCCTGGCCTTCGAGTTCCGCCAGGCGTTCAACAAGGACGTGGTGATCGACCTCATCTGCTACCGCCGCCGCGGTCACAACGAGTCGGACAACCCGGCCTTCACCCAGCCGCTGATGTACGACCTGATCGACAAGAAGCGCTCGGTGCGCAAGCTCTACACCGAGTCCCTCATCGGTCGCGGCGACATCACCCTGGAAGAGGCCGAGCAGGCGCTGCAGGACTACCAGGGCCAGCTGGAGAAGGTCTTCACCGAGGTCCGCGAGGCCACCTCGCAGCCCGCCTCCGTGGAGTCCTCGGACCCGCAGGCCGAGTTCCCGGTCGCCGTGAACACCGCGGTGACCACGGAGGTCGTCAAGCGGATCGCCGAGTCCCAGGTGAACATCCCCGACCACATCACCGTCCACCCGCGCCTGCTGCCGCAGCTGCAGCGCCGGGCGGCGATGGTCGAGGACGGCACGATCGACTGGGGCATGGGCGAGACCCTCGCCGTCGGCTCCCTGCTGCTCGAGGGCGTGCCGGTGCGGCTGGCCGGCCAGGACTCCCAGCGCGGCACCTTCGGCCAGCGCCACGCGGTCATCATCGACCGCAGCACGGGCGAGGAGTACACGCCGCTGCAGTACCTCTCCGAGGAGCAGTCGCGGTACAACGTCTACAACTCCCTGCTGTCCGAGTACGCGGCGATGGGCTTCGAGTACGGCTACTCGCTGGCCCGCCCCGACGCGCTGGTGATGTGGGAGGCGCAGTTCGGCGACTTCGTCAACGGCGCGCAGACGGTCGTGGACGAGTTCATCTCGTCGGCGGAGCAGAAGTGGGCCCAGACCTCCGGTGTGGTCCTGCTCCTTCCCCACGGCTACGAGGGCCAGGGCCCGGACCACTCCTCGGCCCGCCCGGAGCGGTTCCTCCAGCTCTGCGCCCAGAACAACATGACGGTCGCGATGCCGACGTCGCCGTCGAACTACTTCCACCTCCTGCGGTGGCAGGTGCACAACCCGCACCACAAGCCGCTGGTCGTCTTCACCCCGAAGTCGATGCTGCGTCTGAAGGCCGCGGCGTCGAAGGCGGAGGAGTTCACCACGGGCCAGTTCCGCCCGGTCATCGGTGACGACTCGGTCGACCCGGCCGCGGTGAAGAAGGTCGTCTTCTGCGCCGGCAAGGTCTACTACGACCTGGAGGCCGAGCGGCAGAAGCGCGGCGCGACGGACACGGCGATCATCCGCATCGAGCGCCTGTACCCGCTGCCGGGTGCCGAGCTCCAGGCGGAGATCAAGAAGTACCCGAACGCCGAGAAGTACCTGTGGGCCCAGGAGGAGCCGGCGAACCAGGGTGCCTGGCCGTTCATCGCGCTCAACCTGATCGACCACCTGGACCTGGCGGTCGGCGCCGACATCCCGCACGACGAGCGTCTGCGCCGCATCTCGCGGCCGCACGGCTCGTCGCCGGCGGTCGGCTCCGCCAAGCGCCACCAGGCGGAGCAGGAGCAGCTGGTGCGCGAGGTCTTCGACGCGTAGCCTCCAAGCCGTGCGCAGGCGGGCCGCACCCCTTCCCAGGGGGTGCGGCCCGTCCGTTTTCCCGCACATATCCTTGTCCTCATGTACTTCACGGACCGTGGCATCGAGGAACTGGAGAAGCGGCGCGGCGAGGAGGAGGTCACCTTCGAGTGGCTGGCCGAACAACTCCGCACGTTCGTCGACCTCAACCCCGACTTCGAGGTCCCGGTGGAACGCCTGGCGACGTGGCTGGCCCGCCTGGACGACGAGGACGACGAGTAGGGTTCCCCGGCCTCCGGTGAGGCGATGGCCGCGCGGCCCTGCCACGGCGGCACACCCGCGCTCACCGCGGAGGGCCCCGCGGCGAGGGCGACAGCCGCGCGGGAACTGCCTCTGTCGCACGCCCGCGCCGCGAGCGAGCCTCCGGTGCGGAGCGACAGCCACGCGGCCTGCCCCCTCTGTAGCGCGCCCCCGCCGCAGCGCCCCTACCTCCCCAACCTCACGCACCGGCCGCGGGCGCGTGCCGCACGGGGCCCGGGAAGCGCCGAGCGGCGCAGCAGGCAGCGGCCATCAGGAGGGGGCGCGCTTCCTCCCGGCCACCGCCGCGATGCCGCCGAGTGCCGACCACGACCGCCGACGGGGAGGCCGACGGCCAGTTGGGCGAGGGCCGGGGTGTGGGTCGCGGGCATGGCGGGGCGGCGACGGCGGGGCGGCGACGGCGGGGCGGCGACGGCGGGGCGGGGGCCGGTCCGCGGGCGGTGGTGCCCCCGACGGCGCTCCGCCCTCCCGCTCCTCGGCGGACCGGGCGCCGCGCTGGATGCGGGCGGCCTGGAAGAGACGGTCGGCGGGCTCGCCGGGGACGAGGCCCGGGGGCGCGAGGACGCCCACGCGGGTGAGAGGACCGCCCGGACGCCGCTCAGCCGGGCCGGCGCGTCGGCGGCGGGGTCGGGCTCGGTCACGGGTCGAGGGTCTGCACATCCCGTACGGGGCCGAGCCCCAGCCGGGTGGCGAAGGTGCGCATCGCCTCGTCCTCACCCCCGGGGTGCCGTTCGCCCGCCGGCCACACATGACCGACGGGACGGCGGAAGCCGGGGGCGAGGCTGAACCCGGCGCGGTCGGCGTCCCACCACGGCGCGATCACGGGCCAGGGCGCGTGGTCACACGCCAGGCCGATTCGGCCGGACCGCATGACGACTGATCACCAGAACGAGTGTCTTGACTTTCCCTCGCCGCGATATATCGTGAATCACGTAAGACGCGATATGGCGCGTCGGGTTCGTCCCCCAGGAGGTCGTCACCATGTCCGAGTGGTCCGTCGCCGAGCCCACGAAGCTCACCTTCGACGCGCCCGTGAGCGAGCTCCACGTACGCATCGTCAACGGAACGGTGAACGTCGTGGGGACCGACGAGGGTTCCGCCCGCCTGGAGGTCTCCGACGTGGAAGGGCCACCCCTGGTGATCACCCAGAAGGACGGCACCCTCACCGTCGCCTACGACGACCTGCCCTGGAAGGGCTTCCTCAAGTGGCTGGACCCCAAGGGCTGGCGCCGCAGCGCGGTGGTCTCCCTGACCGTCCCGGCGCAGACCCGGGTGGAGGTGGGCGTGGTCGGTGCCGGCGCCGTCGTCTCCGGCATCCGGGGCCCCGCGGTGCTGAAGGGCGTCGCGGGTGACACCGCCCTGGTCGCCCTCTCCGGCCCGGTCCGCGCGGACACGGTGTCCGGAAACGTGGAGGCCCAGTCCGTCACCGGCGACCTCCGCTTCGCCTCCGTCTCCGGCGACCTCACCGTCGTCGAGGGCTCCGGCTCCTCCGTGCGGGCGGACACGGTCAGCGGCTCCATGATCGTGGACCTCGATCCCGACGGCCCCACCGACGTCCGGCTGTCCAGCATCTCGGGCGAGATCGCCATCCGGCTGCCCGATCCGGCGGACGCCGAGGTCGAGGCCAACACCGCGAGCGGCGCCATCTCCAACGCCTTCGACGACCTCCGGGTGCAGGGCCAGTGGGGCGCCCACAAACTCACCGGCCGCCTCGGCGCGGGCAGCGGCAAGCTGCGGGCCACCACCGTCTCCGGCTCCATCGCGCTGCTGCGCCGCCCGGGCAGGGAGGACGAGCCCGAGCCGCGGGACGGCTCGGGAGACAATGCCGGTACGACCGACAAGAAGGTGCTCTGACATGCCTCCCGTCTTCGCCCACGGACGCCTCCGCCTCTACCTGCTGAAGCTGCTGGACGAGGCCCCGCGCCACGGCTACGAGGTGATCCGCCTCCTGGAGGAGCGCTTCCAGGGGCTGTACGCCCCCTCAGCGGGCACGGTCTATCCGCGACTGGCCAAGCTGGAGGCGGAGGGCCTGGTCACCCACACCACCGAGGGCGGCCGCAAGGTGTACTCCATCACGGACGCCGGCCGCGCCGAACTCGCCGACCGCAGCGGCGAGCTGGCCGACCTGGAGCTGGAGATCCGGGAGTCGGTCGCCGAGCTGGCCGCCGAGATCCGGGCCGACGTCAGCGGCGCGGCGGGCGATCTGCGCCGTGAGATGCGGGCCGCGGCCGGCAAGGCCCGCCAGTCCCGCAGCGGTGGAGCGGACGGCGGCGAGGAGGGCGTCGTCGGCGACTTCTCGGTCTTCGGCGACAGCGAGGCCTGGCGCGCCGCCAAGGAGGAGATGCGCCGCGCCAAGCAGGAGTGGAAGGAACAGGCCCGGCGCGCCAAGGACGAGAGCCGCCGCTCCCGCGAGGAGGCCCAGCGGGCCCGCCGCCAGGCCAAGGAGGCCCAGGACAGGGCGCAGGAGGAGGTGCAGCGCATCATGCGACAGGTCCAGGAGCAGGTGCAGGACCACTTCGCCCGGGGCGACTGGCCGACCGGGCTGCGCGAGGGCCTGGGCGAACTGGCCAAGGAGATGAGCGGGTTCGGCAAGGACTTCGCCTTCGGCCGGACCGGCACGGGGAGTTCGGGCCGCGCCTCCCAGCCGTCGTACTCCCGGACCCCCGAGGACTTCCCCGCCGAGTACACCCCGGCCTGGGCCCACGAGGACGCCTCCGAGTCCACCGGTGACCCGGCCCGCGACCTGGACCGTCTGCTGGACCGCTTCCGGGACGACATCCGGGACGCGGCCCGTGACCAGGGCATCACCGCGGACCAGCTCCGTGACGCCCGCAGCCATCTGTCCACGGCGGCGGCACGGATCGGGGCGATGCTGCGCACGCCGAAGCCCTGAGCCGCCCGGGCCGCCCCGCCCCCTCCGACCCGCCGTGTCAGCCCGCCTTGGCCTCGCCGCCTCCGTACAGCACCCGGATCACGGACGCGTACGTCACCCCGCGATCGGCGAGGACCTCGGCGGGGACGCCGGGGCGGGCGGTCAGGGCGAGCAGGATGTGCTCGTCGCCGATGTGCCGGTCCCGCCGGGCCACGGCGACCCGCAGCGCCCTCTCGAGCACATCCTTGGCGCCCCTGCTGAAGCTGCTGCGCCCCGCCCACCAGCCCTTGTCCGCGCGGTCGCCGGACATCGCCCCGACACCATGGGTCTCCTCCACCCGGGCGACGACCTCCGAGACGTCGATCCCGAGTCCGGCGAGGGCATCGGTCTCGGCCCGGGACAGACCGGCACGGCGCCGCGCCTCCTCCAGGCCCCGGCGCACCGACTCCTTGCGCTCGCCCAGCCCGAGGGCCGCCAGCGCGAAGGACGCGCGGCTTCCCTCACGGTCCAGCAGGGCGAGCAGCAGGTGTTCGGGGTCGACCGTCCCTGCCCGCACCCCTTCGACGTGCTCGACCGCCCCCTTCACCACCTCACGGGCGTCCTTCGTGAACCGCTCGAACATCAATGCCTCCCGTACTTCTTGTGCACGGCCTGCCTGCTCACCCCGAGCTCGGTGGCGATCTCCTGCCACGACCAGCCCTGATGGCGCGCGTTGCGCACCTGCACGGTCTCCAGTTGTTCGAGCAGCCTGCGCAGCGCGGCGACGGCCCGCAGGCCGACCCGTGGATCGCGGTCACCCGCACGCTCGGCGAGGTTGGTTGCCTCAGTCATGATGTCAACCTACGTTGACACCCGCCTCGCGTCAACCCCAGTTGACATGCCGACGGCCGGCCCGGAGTACCGGACCGGCCGTCGACGCGAACCGCTGCCCTCAGGGGCCGGTGAGCACGATCTTCCCGAACTGCCCGCCGGTCTCCATCCGTTCGAAGCCCTCCCGCGCCCGGTCCATGGGCAGCACCTCGTCGATGACGGGCCGCACCCCGGTGTCGGCACAGAAGGAGAGCAGGTCCTCCAGCTCGTCCTTGGTCCCCATCGTCGACCCGACGATCCTGAGCTCCAGGAAGAAGATCCGGGTCAGCTCGGCGTGCGAGGGCCGGTCACCACTGGTGGCACCGGAGATCACCAGCGTGCCGCCGGGGCGCAGCGACTTCACCGAGTGGGACCAGGTGGCCGCCCCCACGGTCTCGATCACCGCGTCGACCCGCTGCGGCAGCCGCGCACCGGGCTCCAGCGCCTCCACGGCCCCGAGTTCCAGCGCCCGCTTCCGCTTGGCCTCGTCCCGGCTGGTGGCGAAGACCCGCAGCCCCGCGGCCTTGCCGAGCGCGATGGCGGCGGTGGCGACCCCGCCCCCGGCGCCCTGCACCAGCACGGAGTCGCCGGGCCGCACCCCCGCGTTGGTGAACAGCATCCGGTACGCCGTCAGCCACGCGGTCGGCAGACAGGCGGCCTCCTCGAAGGAGAGCTCCTTCGGCTTGGGCAGGACGTTCCAGGTGGGCACGGCGACCTGCTCGGCGAATGTGCCCTGATACCGCTCGGTGAGGATGGACCGGGGTTCCTTGGGCCCCACCCCGTGACCGCTCTGTCCGATCACCGAGTGCAGGACGACCTCGTTGCCGTCCTCGTCGACACCGGCGGCGTCGCAGCCGAGGATCATCGGCAGCTTGTCCTCCGCGAGGCCCACGCCCCGCAGGGACCAGAGGTCGTGATGGTTGAGGGAGGCGGCCTTGACCGTGACGGTGCTCCAGCCGGGCCGGGCTTCGGGAGAGGGGCGCTCCCCCAGCTCCAGACCGGTGAGCGGTTGGTCGCGGTCGATTCGGGAGGCGTAGACGGCGAACATGACCTTGACGATAGGTTCCCCGCCCCGCCGGCGGAACCAGGGACCGCTGTGAGACACGCCCTCTTGCCACCGGACGACGGCACCCACCCGGTCGGAGCAGTGCCCGGGCAAAGGATTGGCCCCGTCCACCTGGACGGGGCCAACGAGGAACGCGCGCGCCTCAGCGGCGGGCGACCCCTTCCGCCCGGGCGGCCGCGGCCACCGCCGCCGTCACCGCGGGGGCGACCCGCTCGTCGAACGGGGACGGGATGACGTAGTCGGCGGCGAGGTCGTCACCGACCACCGCGGCCAGCGCCTCGGCGGCGGCCAGCTTCATCCCCTCGGTGATCCGGGAGGCGCGCACCTGCAGCGCCCCCGCGAAGATCCCCGGGAACGCCAGCACGTTGTTGATCTGGTTCGGGAAGTCCGACCGTCCGGTGGCCACGACCGCCGCGTACTTGTGCGCGACCTCCGGGCGGACCTCCGGGTCGGGGTTGGCCATGGCGAAGACGAACGCGCCCTCGGCCATCGACGCCACCGCCGACTCCGCCACCGTGCCACCGGAGACGCCGATGAAGACGTCGGCCCCGGCCAGCGCCGACTCCAGCGATCCCGTCAGACCGGCCTTGTTGGTGAACGACGCGAGCTCCGCCTTGATCGGCGTGAGGTCCCCGCGGTCGCGCGAGACGACGCCCTTGCGGTCGGCCACGGCGACGTCCCCGATACCGGCCTCGACCAGCATCCTGGCGATCGCCACACCGGCGGCGCCCGCGCCCGAGATCACGGCCCGCAGGTCACCGAGCGGCCGCCCGCTCAGCCGCGCGGCGTTGCGCAGCGCGGCCAGCGTCACGACCGCCGTGCCGTGCTGGTCGTCGTGGAAGACCGGGATGTCCAGCCGCTCCTGGAGCCGCTTCTCGATCTCGAAGCACCGGGGCGCGGAGATGTCCTCCAGGTTCACCCCGCCGAAGGACGGGGCGAGCCGGACCACGGTCTCGATGATCTCGTCCACGTCGGTGCAGGCCAGCGCGATCGGGACCGCGTCCACGCCGCCGAACTGCTTGAAGAGGATCGCCTTGCCCTCCATCACCGGGAGGGAGGCCTCGGGCCCGATGTCCCCGAGTCCGAGCACGGCCGTACCGTCCGTCACGACGGCGACGACCGACGACTTCCACGTGTAGTCGTGGACGAGGTCCGGCTGCTCGGCGATCGCGCTGCACACCTTCGCGACGCCGGGCGTGTAAGCCAGGGACAGATCGTCCTTGTCACGGATCGGCACGGTGGCCTGAACGGCCATCTTGCCGCCGCGGTGCAGCGCGAACGCCGGGTCGAAGGAATCGAGGGGCTCGGCCCCGCTGTCCTGCTCCGGATGACCGTCCAGGCTTTCGCTGTCGCTGCGAGGATTGACAATCTCCGCTGCCACTTGGTTCTACCCCTTAAGTATTCATGGTTTGAGGGTTGCCACTCCTGGTGAGGGGTGGGCGGGACCGCGCAAGGCCCGAAGGGTTGGTGCGTACGGGCCGAACACGACGGGCGCGCCGCACACGCGCCCTGATCCCCGGATGAGGGGTGTAGAGAACCTTCATACCGGACGGACGCCGTCGGCGACGAGTCCATAACGCGAAGGTCACATGGCGGCACCCTGAATCTTCGCCCGATATCAGGACAAGGCCTGGACGAAGTCCCAGCAACCCCACAACCACACCAAACGTCACGGCAGCCACTTCCATATCCCGGCGCAAACCGAAGATCCTCCGGCCGGAATGAAAGATTCCCGCAGACTGTCCGGCCTTGAAGGACCGAAGTGGTGCGGTCCGAGAGTCACCCGTTATCCGATTTTGACATCACGGCTCCCCTGAACAGCTCAGTCCGAATGGCAAGATGCGGTAATCACACGAGGTCGCGACACTCGAAGGCGTGTGCTCATGACCCATGGCGATGCCGCACAGGCAGTCGCCGGCCCCAAAGGCAACTCCACCCATCCGCCGGAGGAACCCACCATGACCGCAAGCACCACCCGTCGTACCACCGCCGCGCAGTCCCGGCTAGCAGCGGTCGGCGCGATCGCGGTCGCAGGCGCACTGCTTCTCACCGGCTGCGGTGACCAGACGGACAAGGGCAGCGACAGCGGCACCGCGGACACGTCCAGCGCGCCCCTGGCCGACCGGCTCCCCGCCGACATCCGCAAGGCGGGCGTCATCAAGGTGGGCTCCGACATCGCGTACCCGCCGGTCGAGTTCATGAAGGACGGCAAGGCCGCCGGCATCGACCCCGACATCGCGGCCGCCCTCGGCAAGCAGCTCGGCGTGAGGTTCGACTTCCAGAACGGCAAGTTCGACCAGCTCATCGTGGGTCTGCAGTCCAAGCGCTTCAACGTGATCATGTCCGCGATGAACGACACCAAGGACCGCCAGAACGGCATCGACTCGGACACCGGCAAGAAGGCCGGCAACGGCATCGACTTCGTCGACTACTTCACCGCCGGTACCTCGATCCTCGTCCAGAAGGGCAACCCCAAGGGCATCACGTCCCTGGACGACCTGTGCGGCCAGGTGGTGGCGCTGCAGCGCGGCACCACCTCCGAGGGCATCGCGAACGCCCAGAACAAGAAGTGCACCGAGGACGGCAAGAAGGCGATCAAGCTCCAGACCTACGACACCGACCCCGAGGCGCTGCTCCGTCTGAAGCAGGGCGCGTCCGTCGCCGACCTGAACGACTTCCCGGTCGCGGCGTACAACGCCAAGACGTCGGGCGGCGGCAAGGACTTCGAGGTGGTCGGCGACCAGATCGAGGCCGGCCCGTACGGCATCGGCGTCAGCAAGGAGAGCACCCAGCTGCGGGACGCCCTCCAGGCGGCCGTGAACGCCATCATCGAGAACGGCGAGTACACGAAGATCCTCGAGAAGTGGAACGTCACGGACGGCGCGGTGACCGAGGCGAAGATCAACGGCGGTTCCTGAACCTCGGCGACACTGAAGGGCAGTCACTGTGACAGACACGGTCGACAAGGCTCCGGCGCCGGCGGTGCCGCCGGAGCAGATCAAGGCGATCCCGGTGCGCCACTACGGCCGCTGGGTGGCCGGCGCGGTGGTCATCGCCGTGCTGGCGCTGATCGGGATCGCCTTCTCCAACGCCAACATCAACTACGGCGTCATCCCGGACTACCTCACGGACGGAACCATTCTGTCCGGCGCGTGGCACACGTTGTACATCTCCGTGCTCGCCATGCTGCTCGGCCTCGTCCTGGGCGTGATCCTCGCGGTCATGCGGATGTCGTCCAACCCGGTCACCAGCACGGTGGCCTGGTTCTACGTCTGGTTCTTCCGCGGCACGCCGGTCCTGGTCCAGCTGCTCATCTGGTACAACATCGCACTGGTGTTCCCCATCCTCAACCTGGGGTTCTACAAGGACGAGATGAACCAGGTGATGACGCCGTTCCTGGCGGCGCTGCTGGGTCTCGGCCTCAACGAGGCCGCGTACATGTCCGAGATCGTCCGGGCGGGCATCCAGTCCGTCGACGAGGGGCAGACGGAGGCGTCGCACGCGCTCGGCATGACCCGGGCGAAGACACTGCGGCGCGTGATCCTCCCGCAGGCGATGCGGGTGATCGTGCCGCCCACGGGCAACGAGTACATCAACATGCTGAAGACCTCGTCGCTCGCCTACGTGGTGCAGTTCAGCGAACTCATCAAGCGGTCCACGGACATCTCCAGCACCTCGCTCGCGGTCGTCGAGATGTACTTCGTGGCGTCCATCTGGTACCTGGCTCTCACCAGCGTCTTCAGCGTCGGCCAGTACTACCTGGAGCGCCGCTACGCCAGGGGTTCGACGCGCAGTCTGCCGCCGACGCCACTGCAGCGCCTGAAGAAGAACCTCCGCATGTTCAACTCGTTCGGCCGCCCGGAGGTGACCCGATGAGCAGTCTCGGCAAGGACGTCGCGAGCCCCACGAGCGGTCACCCGATGGTCAAGGCGGAGGGCGTCCACAAGTCCTTCGGCCTCGCGCACATCCTCAAGGGCATCGACCTCGAGGTGAACCCGCGGGAGGTGTTCTGCCTGATCGGCCCGTCCGGCTCCGGCAAGTCCACGTTCCTGCGGTGCATCAACCACCTGGAGAAGATCAGCGCCGGCCGGCTGTACGTCGACGGTCAGCTGGTCGGATACCGGCAGAAGGGCGACAAGCTCTACGAGCTCAAGGAGAGCGAGGTCGCGGCGCAGCGGCGGGACATCGGCATGGTGTTCCAGCGCTTCAACCTCTTCCCCCACATGACGGCGCTGGAGAACGTCATGGAGGCTCCGATCCAGGTCAAGCGGGAGACGCGGGCCGTCGCCCGGGAGCGCGCGCAGCGGCTGCTGGACCGGGTGGGCCTCGGTGACCGTACGGGCCACTACCCCGCCCAGCTCTCCGGTGGGCAGCAGCAGCGCGTGGCCATCGCCCGTGCGCTGGCGATGCAGCCCAAGCTGATGCTCTTCGACGAGCCGACCTCGGCGCTCGACCCGGAGCTGGTCGGCGAGGTTCTCGACGTCATGCGGGATCTCGCCGCGGACGGCATGACGATGATCGTCGTCACCCACGAGATGGGCTTCGCCCGTGAGGTGGGCGACTCGCTGGTGTTCATGGACGACGGCGTGGCCGTCGAGACCGGACACCCGAGGGACGTGCTGACGAACCCCCAGCACGAGCGCACGAAGTCGTTCCTGTCCAAGGTGCTCTGACCACGGACAGGCGGGCGCACGGCCGAGGGGCGGTACGGACTTCCGTACCGCCCCTCGGCCGTGCACGACCTACTTCAGCGCCAGCAGCAGGGTGTCCGAGGGCGAGCACCACACCGGGCGCGCCTCGCCGAAGCCCTTGTCGCGCAGCACGCGGGCGTGCCAGGCCACCGGTGGCATGTCGCCGTCGGCGTGCTCGCCGTAGATCTCGTAGCGCCGGGCCGTGGGGCCGGCGAGGACCGGGTCCTCGGCGGCGAGCTGCCACCACTGGGCCCAGTCGAGGGCGCCGTCCCGCTTGGCCTGATCCATGCGGGCGTGGCGCTGTGCGCGCTCGGCCGCGTTGATCCGGGGCGTGCTGTCGTCGATCATGTGGTCCGCGTTCATGAAGACACCGCCGTCGCGCACCAGACCCGCGATGTGCCCGTAGAGGTCCGCGAGGGGTTCCTGGTGCAGCCAGTGCAGGGCGGTCGCGGTCAGTACGGCGTCGTAGGAGTCGTACGGCAGTGCCGCCGTCCACTCGGGGTCCTTGAGGTCGGCCGTCACGAAGGAGACCCGGTCGTCCCCCGCGAAGGTGCCCTCGGCGATGGCGAGCAGCGCCGGGTCGAGGTCGACGCCGGTGCTGGTGGCGTCGGGGAACCGGGCGAGCAGCCGGGCCGTGATGCTGCCCGTGCCGCAGGCGAGGTCCAGCACTCGTGGGGAGGTGCCGACGAGGGCCTCCACCATGTCGAGCATGACCCGGAACCGTTCCTCGCGGTCGGGCATGTACCACTCCTGCTGCCGGTCCCAGCTCTCCTGCCAGGCGTGCCAGTCCGTGGCGGCCGTCGTGGTGGTGTTCGTGTCCGTCATCGGGCCCCTCCCGCGTCTGCGTCCCGTAATACCCTTGAAGCACGATCATCCATTACCCGACCGCACGCACGACCCTAGAGCCCCTGCGTAAGGACTACAAGTGGAACTGGCCTATTACTCGGATTACGCCGTACGCCTCGTCAACACCGAGGAGCCGGCCCGGGGGAAGGACATGCTGACCTCGGTCGAGGCCGTCCGCGATCTGTTCGGCGCGAACCAGTCGGCCGCGCGGCGCACCACCGACGCCGATGTGACGCGGTTCCGCTCGGTCCGCGCCCGGCTGCGCGCGGTCTTCGACGCGGCGGACGGCGGCGACGAGACACTCGCCGTCGACCTGCTGAACTCGCTGCTGCTGGAGTTCCCGGTGAGCCCGCAGATCTCCGGGCACGACTTCCGCGACGACGACGGCCGCCCGCTGTGGCACATGCACCTGGCCGACCACCCGTCCAACGCGACCGCGGGCTACGCCGCCATCGCCGCGATGGGCCTGGCCTTCCACCTCACCGAGTACGGCGTGGACCGCCTCGGTCTCTGCGAGGCGTCACCCTGCCGCAACGCCTACCTGGACACCTCGACCAACCGCTCCCGGCGCTACTGCTCCGACCGCTGCGCCACCCGCGCCAACGTGGCCGCCTACCGCGCCCGCAAACGCCTGGAGGCCGACCGGTCGGAGAACACCGGCCGCGCCGACGACAGCGCCCAGCCCACCACGGCCAGCGGCGAGCGCCGCTCGGGCCTGCGCGGCCGGTAGCGGAAGCGGACCCGGCCGAGCACCAGCTCGTCCGGCACGACCCCGTAGTCCGTGCTGTCACCGCCCGCGTACGCGTTGTCCCCGAGCACCCACCAGCCGCCCTCACGCCGCTCGGCGGCCCGTTTGACGACGAGCAGGTCCTGCTGGAACGGATGCCGCAGCACGATCACGTCGCCGCGTTTGACCCGGGCACCGTAGTGCACCAGCAGCCGGTCCCCGTGGTGCAGCGTGGGCACCATGGACGGCCCCGTCACCTCGGCCACCCCGAAGGGCAGCGGCGCCCTCGCCCGCTCGGCGTCCTGCGACAGCTCCGGCATCACCCGGCACCTCCCCGGTTCTTCCTCCACCAGTCTCAGTCTGACCGTTCCCGAGGGGCGAGCGGGAGTGAGCCCTGCTGCCGGGGCCCGCGCTCAGCCGTCCGGGAAGGCGGGAGCGGGCTCTCACCCGCCCAAGGGTGCCCGGTCCGGCCCGGACGCGGACCACACCGGTACACGCCGGGACGCGCGCGTACTCGACCGGGCCTTGCGACCTCCCCCACTCGGACTTTTGTCCTAAGCCCCCGGGGGCACTCGCGAAAACCCGTCCACCACGGAGTAATGTCCCGTGTGAGAAGACGATCACGAGGAAGGAAACGCTTCATGCTTTCCCGCCTGTTTGCCCCCAAGGTCAAGGTCAGCGCGCACTGCGACCTGCCCTGCGGTGTGTACGACCCTGCCCAGGCCCGCATCGAGGCGGAGTCGGTCAAGGCCGTTCAGGAAAAGATGGCCGGCAACGACGACCCGCACTTCCAGGCCCGCGCCACGGTCATCAAGGAGCAGCGCGCCGAGCTGGCCAAGCACCACGTCTCCGTGCTGTGGAGCGACTACTTCAAGCCCCCGCACTTCGAGAAGTACCCGGAGCTGCACCAGCTGGTCAACGACACCCTGAAGGCCCTGTCGGCCGCCAAGGCGTCGACGGACCCGGCCACCGGCCAGAAGGCGCTGGACTACATCGCCCAGATCGACGCGATCTTCCGGGAGACCAAGAAGGCCTGACCCATGCCTTCTGACCTGCGATTCCCTTTGGTTTGCAGCGTCGTCCCCACCGCACCCGGCCCGCAGCCCGCCGACCACGGCGATCTGAGGGTCCGGGTGCGGTTTCGTTCCGTACCGGATCACGCCGCACGGCCGGTCCCGAGTCCTGAGCAGGGCCGCGGACTCCGTCCGGACGAAGGCGCCGGACGGATCGCGCGTCTCCCCGCCCGGCACACGCCCTCCGCACCGGCCGGGTCGGGCGTTCCCGGCAGGCCTGCTGCGGCGGTACGGGACGTGGGATGCTGGGCGGATGGAGCTGGAGGATCTGGTGCGGCTGCGGCGGGCTCGGGACCGGATGGACCGTGAGTACGCCGAGCCCCTCGACATCACGGGGCTGGCGCGGACCGCGCTGATGTCGCCCGGCCACTTCCAGCGCAGCTTTCGCGCGGCGTACGGGCAGACGCCGTACGGCTATCTCATGACCCGGCGCATCGAGCGGGCGAAGGCGTTGCTGCGGCGGGGCGATCTCACGGTGACCGAGGTGTGCCTCGCGGTCGGCTGTACCTCCCTCGGGTCGTTCAGTTCGCGCTTCACGGAGCTGGTCGGTGAGACCCCGAGCGCGTACCGGGCCCGGTCGCACGAGGAGAGCGCGGTGATTCCGCCGTGCGTGGCCCGGATGTACACCCGCCCGATCCGGGGGCCGGTCAGGGCCGATCCGAGCGAAACCTTCTAGCGTGGGCACATGGACACAGGAAACGATGTACGGCTCGCCCAGTGCTTCATCGCCGTGGACGACCACGACAAGGCGCTGGCCTTCTACCGCGACGTGCTGGGTCTCGAGGTCCGCAACGACGTGGGTTTCGAGGGGATGCGCTGGGTGACGGTCGGCTCGCCGGAGCAGGACGCGGAGATCGTGCTGGAACCGCCCGCGGCGAACCCGGACGCCTCCCCCGGCGACAAGCAGGCGATGGCGGAGCTGCTGGCCAAGGGCATGCTGCGCGGGGTCAACTTCACCACGACCGACTGTGACGCCCTCTTCGAACGCGTCCGGGCCGCCGGTGCGGACGTGCTCCAGGAGCCGGTGGATCAGCCGTACGGGGTACGCGACTGCGCGTTCCGCGACCCGGCGGGGAACATGCTGCGCTTCATGGAGCGCAGCGGACGGTGAGCATCCGCTGGACGTACGCCTTCATCGACCGGCCCGCCGCTCGGGACGGCCGGGCCGGTGACTTCTGGACGGCGGTCACGGGGACTCGGCGTTCCGAACCGAGTGGCGACAGCGGACAGTTCACGACTCTGCGGGCGGACGGCGCCGATGCCTGTGTGGGGGTGCAGAGAGTCCTCTCGGGCGAGGGCGGTACTCACCTCGACTTCTCCGTGGACGACCTCGCGGGGTTCGTCGCGTCGGCGCTACGGCTGGGCGCGGCACCGGTCGCCGAGCACGAGGGGTGGTCCGTCCTGCGGTCGCCCGGGGGGCAGTTGTTCTGCGCGGTGCCCTGGCACGGGGAGGCGGTCCGGCCGCCCGTGGTGCACGGCAGCCGCCTGGACCAGGTGTGCCTCGACGTCCCGCCGCACGCCTTCGACGCCGAAGTCGCCTTCTGGAGCGCGCTGTTGGCCGACTGGGAGTCCCTGCCCGGCTCGCTCCCCCAGTTCCGCGTGGTCAGGCCGCCGGCCGGGCTGCCCCTGCGCATCCTGCTCCAGCGGCTGGGGGAGGAGCGCCCCGCCTCGGCCCATCCGGACCTCGCCTGCGCCGACATCGGTGCGACCCGGGCGCGCCACGAGGCGCTCGGCGCCGTGTTCGTGGCGGCCTTCGACCACTGGACCGTGATGCGGGATCCGTCGGGCGGCACGTACTGTCTGACGGGCCGCGATCCGGAGACGGGCGGGCTGGGCGGCCGACCGCTCTAGCCGCCGTTTCTAGCCGCCGGTGCGGAGGCAGGCGGCGGCCCCACGCCGTCGCAGCCATCCGCCGGCGGCTCGAGAACGGGACACCGGGTCTCCCGCCCGCCGGGAGGACGGGTGTCGGGCCGGCCCCCCTAGCGCCTCGTGCGCCTCATGTCCGCCGGGCCGGCGTCCCGGGCTGGGGCTGACTCGGCGGTACCGGATTCCTCGGTCTCCTCGGCGGTCACGGATCCCGTATCCTGCCGGGCTTGCCCGGCGAGGTGCCGCTCGCACTTCGGATTGCGGCACGGGCCGTGCACCCATACCGGCACCCACGCGCCCAGCGTCTTGTGGCGCCGGACGACCAACTCCACTGGCTGTCCGCAAGCGGGACAGACGGGTTGTTCGCTGCCCATGCCTTCCAGGGTAGGCCCGGCGGCGGCTCAGCGCTTCCCGCTGTGCGTCCGCACCAGCGCACGGGCATACCGGCGCCCTGGACGATCGGATACGTCGCGATGATCAGCTCGTCGATCTCGTCGATCTCGTCGGCCAGCTCGCCGGCGATCTTGGCCCCGATCGTTGACGACTCCGGTTGCAGTACTTCGCAGTACTTCGCTTGTAGTGGTCGCGGGGAATTACAGGGATGTCCCGCCAAGGCGGGGCTCGCGCCACATGGGCCACATCCGGGGGCCCTGAGGGAGGAGGAGGGGCTCACTCGCCGCCTGGAAGCCGAGGCGCTCGTACAGCAGGCGGCTGCGCTCACTGCTCGCCTCGAGGTACGCCGCCCTGCCCTCCCGGTCGCAGCGGTCGAGGACGGAACCGATCAGCGCGGTGCCGAGCCCTTCGCCCTGACGGCCGGGCACGACGCCGATCATCCACAGGTACTCGTGGGCCCGCCCCGAGGGGTGAACGCCCGCCGTGAGCCGGCCGATCAGCTCCACGCGCTCGTTCTCCGGGTCGACGGCCTGGCGCACTTGTACCGGACCGTCGTCCTCCGTCGCCTCGCCGTCCGTCCGCTCGGCGCCGTGGCCACCGTCGTCCGCGGGCATCGAGAGCCACAGCGCGCACGCCGATCCGTCCTCGGTGACGTCGATACGCCCCTCGGCGAGCACGATGTCGGTGAAGGCCGCCATGAGCCTGTGGTGCGTCGTACGGCGGTACTCCGCGTCGGGGAAGACCCAGCCACTCACCGGGTCGTCCTGGAACGCCTCGTCCAGGAGCCGCACTATCAGCTCCCGGTCCTCGTCCCCAGCCGTCCGGATCGCCACGCCCATGTCCGCCCCTTCGTCCCAACCGTCGCCGACCGTACGGACGTTGAGCCTATCGGGGGGCGGTCGAGGGGAGGGCGGGCCCCGCACATCGTGGGGAAGTGCGGGACCCGCCGGGCCGGGACCACGACGCCGCGCGGAGTCAGGAGCCGCACGGCACCGAGTGGTTCCGGGGCCTTGGGGACGGCCGGCTTGCCCGTCAGGTGTTGCGCCGTGTCACGAACTCGGCCAGGGCCAGCAGGCCGCCCGCCGCCTCCGGGTCGGGCACCGCGCGGGCCACTTCCTGCATCGCCCGGGCCATCCGGTCGGCCGCCTGGGCCTGCGCCCAGTCCCGGCCGCCCGCCCGCTCCACGATCAGGGTGATGTGTTCCAGGTCCTCCTTCTGGTGCGGGGTCGCGTACAGGGCGGCGAGTTCCGCCCCCGCCGGGGTGCCGGAGGTGAGCGCGGCGACCACCGGCAGGGATTTCTTGCGGGCGGCCAGGTCCGCGCCGGCCGGCTTGCCCGTGCGGAGCGGGTCACCCCATATGCCGATCACGTCGTCGATGAGCTGGAAGGCCAGCCCCGCCGCACGGCCGAACGCGTCCAGTGCCTCCACGTCCGCGTCCCCGGCCCCCGCGTACAGCGCACCGATCGCGCAGGCGCAGCCGAGCAGCGCACCGGTCTTGGACTCGGCCATGGCGAGCGTCTCGGCGAGGGTGACCTCCCCGGGGCCGCGCCGCTCCATGGCCGTGTCCGCGTGCTGCCCCTCGCACAGCTCGACCACGCAGTCGGCGAGCCGCGCCGCCGCGGCCGAGGCGGCCGGATGGGGGTCCTCGGCGAGCAGTCGCAGCGCGAGCGCCTGGAGCGCGTCCCCGGCGAGGATCGCGCCGGCGTCCCCGAACACCGTCCACGCGGTGGGCCGGTGGCGGCGGGTGGCGTCCCGGTCCATCACGTCGTCGTGCAACAGCGTGAAGTTGTGGACCAGTTCCACGGCCGCCGCCGCCCGCACGGCCGTGGCCCGGGCCGTGGGGCCGCCCAGCGCCGAGGCCGCGGCGAGTACCAGCGCCGGGCGTATCGCCTTGCCCGAGCCACCGCCGGCCGGGGTGCCGTCCGCGTGCTCCCAGCCGAAGTGGTACAGCGCGATCCGGCGCATCGATGCGGGCAGCGAGCCGATGGCGGCCCGCAGCACCGGGTCGACCGCGGCCCGCGCCCGCTCCAGCAGCATCGTCGCCTCGTGCCCGTCACCGGGGCGCTGCTCCGGCTCGGCCGAGGTCTCGGTCGGGCACTGCGCCGTGAGCCCCGTCTTCGGCTCCGTCATGGATTCCGTCATCGACTTCCCCCTGGGACCGACTCGGTGAGGGAGCGGAGGGATGGTGCTTCCGCACCCGGCGAGCGCGTACCTCCGAGGTGTACCCGCCCGGACGGGCGGGGACACGGCGTACACGACGGGAGCCGGCCGACGGTCATCGCCAGCGGCCGATCTCGACGTTCTCCAGCACGCCGAGCGCGTCCGGTACCAGGACCGCGGCCGAGTAGTAGGCCGTGACCAGGTACTTGATGATGGCCTGTTCGTTGATGCCCATGAACCGCACCGACAGACTCGGCTCGATCTCGTCGGGGATGCCGGCGGCCCGCAGGCCGATCACACCCTGGTCCTCCTCTCCGGTACGCAGGGCGATGATGGACGTCGTACGCGCCTCGGTCACCGGGATCTTGTTGCACGGGAAGAGGGGCACGCCCCGCCAGGTGGGGAGGCGGTTGCCGCCCATGTCGATGGTCTCCGGGACGAGTCCCCGCTGGTTGAGCTCACGTCCGAACGCGGCGATCGCGCGCGGATGGGCGAGCAGCAGCCTGGTCCCGCGCCGCCTGCTGAGGAGTTCGTCCATGTCGTCGGGGCTCGGCACGCCCGCGTGCGGCTGGATCCGCTGGTCGTACTCGCAGTTGTGGAGCAGGCCGAAGTCGCGGTTGTTGACGAGTTCGTGCTCCTGGCGCTCCCTCAGTGCCTCGACGGTCAGCCGGATCTGCTGTTCCGTCTGGTTCATGGGCTGGTTGTAGAGATCGGCCACACGGGTGTGGATGCGCAGCACGGTCTGGGCGACGCTGAGCTCGTACTCGCGGGGCCTGGCCTCGTAGTCGACGAAGGTGTGCGGGATGTCCGGCTCACCGCTGTGACCGGCCGCGAGGTCGATCTCCTTCTCGCCGTACTTGTTGGTGCGCTGCCCGGGGACCGAGAGCCGCCGGCGCAGGTGCTCGCGCAGGGTGTCCGACCGCTCGGCGACCTGTTCGACGGCCTCGCGCGGCAGGACCAGCACGGTGCAGGCGGTGAGGGTGCGGGCGGTGTACTCCCAGGTGGCGTCGTCGCCCAGCAGCGCCTGGTCCCCGAAGTAGGCGCCGTCGGCGAGGACTCCGAGGGACTCGTCTTCGCCGTAGGGGCCGGTGCCCACCCGCTCCACCCTGCCGTGCGCCAGCAGGTACACCTCGTCGGCCGGGCTGCCGAAGGAGGCGATCACCTGGCCGGCCGCGATCTCCCGCTGCCGGCAGCGGGCGGCCAGCTCGGTCAGCACCTCCTCGTCCTCGTACGACCGGAGGGCCGGCAGCTCGCCCAGCTCCGCGGGGATGATCTCGACCCGGTCGCCGGTCTTCACGAACGTCATCCGGCCATCACCCACGGCATACGTAAGCCGCCGGTTCACGCGATATGTACCGCCCTGCACATTCACCCAGGGCAGCATGCGCAGCAGCCAGCGTGAGCTGATC
The DNA here is from genome assembly GCA_014650015.1 of Streptomyces griseoloalbus. Taxonomy (GTDB): domain Bacteria; phylum Actinomycetota; class Actinomycetes; order Streptomycetales; family Streptomycetaceae; genus Streptomyces; species Streptomyces griseoloalbus. The sequence continues at coordinate 295,161 of BMUD01000005.1, read as the reverse complement.
TCCTGCATCTGCGGCACGGACTTGGTCGTGGTGGCCAGGTTCCGCGCCGCCGCCGTACCGAGGCTCTGCTGCTGCCCGGTCTGCTCCGTGCGGACCTCTTCGCCTACCGACATAGAGAATTGCCCTCCCCAAATGGTGATGCACGCCCGGTCGCGCCGGGCGTCGCGCTGCGTGATCAAGCGTTCCTCACGCAGCGTGCCCGCGCCATTACCCGAACGAGCGGGGTTGGATCTTGGGTGGGCTGGGCACACAGGGGCGCCCGTTCACCGGCGCCGCAGCGGAAGGAAATTGTCCGGATCGGCTCGTACAGAGCCCGAACGAGTCATTGAACGGGCTTCCATCAGGTATAGCCACGGGTATCAGGCGGTTGCATCGGGCGGCCGCCGCCCAGCACGGAGGAGGGCGGTCATGTCCCCACCCATGTCCGCGAGCGCGTTCCTGCGCGCCCTGAAGGCGGAGGGTCTCACGGTCGTCGAGGTCGGCGACTGGCGCGACCACAACCGCAACCACAAGGGCCCGTGGGGCCCGGTCCACGGTGTCATGATCCACCACACGGTGACCAAGGGCAGCGCCGGAACGGTGGAGCTCTGCCGCAGGGGCTACGCGGATCTGCCGGGGCCGCTGTGCCACGGTGTCATCACCAAGGACGGCCGGGTCCACCTGGTCGGCTACGGCCGGGCCAACCACGCGGGGCTCGGCGACGACGACGTGCTACGCGCGGTGATCGCCGAGAAGCGGCTCCCGGCGGACAACGAGCTGAACACCGACGGCAACCGGCACTTCTACGGGTTCGAGTGCGAGAACCTGGGCGACGGCGAGGATCCCTGGCCGAAGGCCCAGTTGGAGGCCATCGAGAGAGCCGCGGCCGCCGTGTGCCGCCACCACGGCTGGAACGAGCGGTCGGTGATCGGGCACAAGGAGTGGCAGCCGGGGAAGGTGGACCCGCGCGGGTTCACGATGACCTCGATGCGCAAGCGGATCGGCGACCGGCTGGCATGACGCGGGCGCGACGGCACGCCGCCCGTCTCAGCGGCGGTGGCCCGGGCGGAGGGGAGTTCGCCCTCGCGGCGCTGGTCACCCGTGTCGCGTTCCGTGCCCGGGGTCGTGGACGTCCATCGGGATCGTCCGGCCGGTGCACACCGCGTGGGACATCGTCCGCCACCTCAAGGGCGACCCCATCCCCTGCGCTCGCACCTCGTCCGCGGGCTGTGCGATCTGCGACCCGGTGATCGCCCTGTGGTGCCTGCGGGGAGGTCCGTCCCTGGTCGAGACGGTCCGCCACCGCGGCCGCAAGGAGCCTCGGGCGACAATGACGGTGTGACCAGCTCCGACGACCCCCGCTCCGGCGCCCTCACGGGCCTGCGTCCGCGGCTGCCCTCGCCTCTGCGGGAGGTCGCGGACGGACGGTTCGAGCAGCGGGGGGTCCGGCTCCTGCTGAAGCGGGACGATCTGGTCCACCCCGAGCTGGTCGGCAACAAGTGGCGCAAGCTCGCACCGAATCTCGCGGCGGCGGCCGGACGCACCGTGCTCACCTTCGGCGGCGCGTACTCCAACCATCTGCGGGCCACGGCCGCCGCCGGCCGTCTGCTCGGCCTGGACACGGTCGGGGTGGTGCGCGGCCAGGAGCTCGCCGACCGCCCGCTCAACGACTCGCTCGCGCGGTGCGCGGCGGACGGGATGCGACTGCACTTCGTGGACCGGTCGACGTACCGCCGCAAGACCGAACCGGAGACCCTGGCGGCCGTCCTGCGCGCGGCGGACGCCGAGGACGCGTACGTCGTGCCCGAGGGCGGCAGCAACCCCGCCGCCGTGCGCGGCTGCCGGGCACTCGGTGCGGAGCTGGCCGGCCGGGCCGACGTGGTCGCGGTGGCCTGCGGCACCGGCGGCACCCTGGCCGGACTGGCCGCCGGGCTCGGCACCGGTATGCGCGCACTGGGCGTACCGGTCCTCAGGGGCGGCTTTCTGACCGACGGGATACGGGACCTGCAGACCGCGGCGTTCGGCGGCCCGCGCGGCGACTGGAGCCTCGACGACCGCTTCCACTTCGGCGGCTACGGGCGCACCACGCCGGAACTCGTGGCGTTCGCCGAGGACTTCGAACACCGCCACGGCGTTCCCGTGGAGCGCCTCTATGTCGCCAAGTTGCTTTACGCCCTTGTCGCCCTGGCGGAAGAGGACGCGTTCCCGCGCGGGAGCACGGTCGCCGCCGTGATCACCGGCCGCCCCTACCCCTGAGCAGCACCGGACCCTACGTCGTCTCCCGGTAGGCCGCCGCCTCCTCCAGGTCCAGCCGGCGCAGCAGCGTCCGCAGCATCTCGTCGTCGATGTACCGGCCGTCGCGCAGTCTGACGAACATCGCGCGCTCCGCGCTGATCATCTCCCGTGACAGCCGCCGGTAGGTGTCGTCCACCGACTCCCCGGTGACCGGGTTGACCTGCCCGAGCCGTTCCCAGACGGCGTTGCGGCGGCGCTCCAGGACGGTCCGCAGACGCTCGGCGAGCGGCGCGGGCAGGGCGTTGCGCTCGTCGGACAGGAGCTCGTCGAGGCGCTGCTCGGCGACCCTGGACGCCTGCGCCTGGGCGTTGGCCTCCGCGAGGGTCTCGGCCTGCACGTCGCGTCCGGGGAGCTTGAGCACGCGGATCAGCGGGGGCAGCGTCAGTCCCTGCACGACCAGGGTGCCGATGACGGTGGTGAAGGTCAGGAAGAGCAGCAGGTTGCGCTGCGGGAAGTCCTCGCCCTCGGCGGTGATCGGGATCGAGAAGGCGATGGCCAGCGAGACCACGCCTCTCATCCCGGCCCACGCGATGACGAACGGCGCCTTCCAGCCGGGCCTGCCCTCGCGTTCGCGGATCCGCGCCGACAGCAGCGGCGGCAGCCAGGTCGCGGGGTACACCCAGAGGAACCGCATCACGACGACCACCGCGAAGACGGCGAGCGCGTACCAGGCGGCGTCGACGCCCTCGTACTCGCCGAGTCCTCTGAGGACGACGGGCAGTTGCAGTCCGATGAGTGCGAACACCGCGGACTCCAGGACGAAGGCGACCATCTTCCACACCGCCTCCTCCTGCAGGCGGGTGTCGAAGTCGACCTCCCACGCGCGGTGCCCCAGATACAGGGCGACGACCACCACGGCGATGACGCCCGAGGCGTGCACCTGCTCGGCCGCGGCGTAGGCGACGAACGGGATCAGCAGGGAGAGCGTGTTCTGCGGCAGCGCCTCCTTCACATGGGTGCGCAGCCAGTGCAGGGGCGCCATCAGCACCAGCCCGAACGCCACCCCGCCGACCGCCGCGAGCAGGAACTCCTCGACGCCCCCGGCCCAGGTCGCGCCCTCGCCGACCGCCGCCGCCACGGCCACCCGGAACGCGGTGATCGCGGTGGCGTCGTTCAGCAGGGACTCGCCCTGGAGGATGGTGGTGATCCGGGACGGCAGGCCCACCCGGCGTGCCACCGCCGTCGCCGCCACCGCGTCCGGCGGGGCCACCACGGCGCCGAACACCAGCGCCGCCGTCAGCGGCAGCCCCGGCACGATCAGGTACAGGACCCAGCCGACGGCGAAGGTCGCGAACAGCACGTACCCCACCGACAGCAGCGCCACCGGCCGCAGCTGTGCCCGCAGATCGAGGTAGGAGCTGTCGGTGGCGGCCGTGTACAGCAGCGGCGGCAGGACGAGCGGCAGGACGACGTGCGGGTCGAGTGCGTACTCGGGCACGCCCGGGACGTAGCTGACCGCCAGGCCGGCCGCGACCAGCAGCAGGGGTGCCGGCACCGGGGTGCGGCGGGCGGCCGCCGCGATCGCGGCACTGCCCGCCACCAGCAACAGCAGTGGCATCACATCCATGTCCGCGCCCACCCTCGTTTTTCCGCGCGGTCGCCCGCGCGCGCGTCGTACTGTGGCAATCATGAAACAGTGCACGCACGCCGCCGCGCTGCCGCACCCGGACCCCGTCCCACTCGGTGAGACGTGTCCGGAGTGCCTGCGGGACGGCACCGATCCGGTGCAGCTGCGCCTCTGCCTCACCTGCGGTCACGTCGGGTGCTGCGACTCCTCGCCGAAGCGGCACGCCACGGAGCACCACAGGGAGACCGGCCACCCCGTGATGCGGACCCACGAACCCGGCGAGGACTGGCGCTGGTGCTTCGTGGATCACGTACTCGTGTGACCCGGCGTGACTCCGGTGCCGGACGGTTCGACCGTCTGACGGCGGGGTACGTCAATGCGGCGCGCGCTCTTCCCATTTGGCAGCCGCAGACCTCTAGCCACGGAGCGTATTCATAGTTTTACTATGAGTGACGGCAACGGGTCGGGGTCCCGGGGACAGGACCGCCGTGAGCGCGATAGCGTCACCGCTGAACCACGTAGCGCGTTACCCGGGGGCGAACCCGGCCCTGAAACGCTTGTACCACCTTGGAGGTGAGGGTGTCCCAGATCACAGGCGAGCCCGCGACCCAGGACTTCGTGGAAGTCCGGCTGCCGGCCGCGGGTGCCTACCTGTCGGTGCTGCGTACGGCCACGGCCGGCCTCGCGGCCCGTTTGGACTTCACCCTCGACGAGATCGAGGACCTGCGCATCGCGGTCGACGAGGCCTGCGCGATCCTGCTCCAGCAGGCCGTGCCGGGGTCGGTGCTCAGCTGTGTCTTCCGGCTCGTCGACGACTCGCTCGAGGTCACCGTCTCGGCGCCGACCACGGACGGTCACGCCCCTTCGCGGGACACCTTCGCCTGGACCGTGCTGTCCGCGCTCGCGGGTAAGGTCTCCTCCGCCGTGGACGAGGACAGAACCGTTTCGATCAGCCTCTACAAACAGCGCGGCGCGGGACCCGGGCCGGCGTGAGGAACGAGGGCGGGCCGGTGCGGGACGAAGAACGCGGCACACGGGAGCTGCCGGCCGAGAGCATGCCGGACGGTATCGACGGCATCCCCGAGCAGGCCCGGCCGCATCCGGAGGACGGCTCCACGGAGTCCGTCTCCCCGGGCGGCGGGCAGCCCGGCGGTGCCGTGCGGAGCACGCCGGCGGCCGGGACGGCCGAGGTCGCTCCCGGTCACGGGGGCGCCCCCGCGCGGGCGAAGCCGGCGGCGGGGGACGAGGCGAGCGCTCGGGGAAGGGCGACGGGCGGGACGATGAGCGAGCACGAGCGACAGGCCGAGGACGAGGCGCCGCGGGCGCCCGGCGCCCACGGCACGCGGAGCACCCCGGGTGCGCCGCGCGTCCAGGGCGGGCACGCGCACCACGACCCGCAGGACCGCAGCGGGGCGCGCGCCATGTTCCTCGAACTGCGCACACTGACGGACGGCACTCCCGAGTACGCGGAACTGCGCAATCGGCTGGTGCGCATGCATCTGCCGCTCGTCGAGCACCTCGCGCGCCGCTTCCGCAACCGCGGTGAGCCGCTGGACGACCTCACCCAGGTCGCCACCATCGGGCTGATCAAGTCGGTCGACCGCTTCGACCCGGACCGGGGCGTGGAGTTCTCCACCTACGCGACCCCGACGGTCGTCGGCGAGATCAAGCGGCACTTCCGCGACAAGGGCTGGGCGGTGCGCGTACCGCGCCGGCTCCAGGAGCTGCGCCTGGCGCTCACCACGGCCACGGCGGAGCTGTCCCAGCTGCACGGCCGCTCCCCCACGGTGCATGAACTGGCCGAAAGGCTGGCCATCTCGGAGGAGGAGGTCCTGGAGGGTCTGGAGTCCGCCAACGCGTACTCCACGCTGTCCCTGGACGTCCCCGACACCGACGACGAGTCCCCGGCGGTCGCCGACACCCTCGGCGCCGAGGACGAGGCGCTGGAGGGCGTGGAGTACCGGGAGTCGCTCAAGCCGCTGCTGGAGGATCTGCCGCCGCGCGAGAAGCGGATCCTGCTGCTGCGCTTCTTCGGCAACATGACCCAGTCGCAGATCGCGCAGGAGGTCGGCATCTCGCAGATGCATGTCTCCCGGCTGCTGGCCCGCACCCTGGCCCAGCTGCGGGAGAAACTGCTCGTGGAGGAGTGACCCGGCGCGCTGCGGGGGCGCTACTTCCCGGCGTTCCCGGGCCCGCGGATGCCGAGGGCCCGGGTGGTCTCGGCGTTGATCAGCAGGACGAGCGCGGTGACGGCCACGACGGCGAGCACGATCCCGGCCGGGATGGCCACGCTGTCGGACCGCAGCAGGTTGTAGGCCACCGGCAGCGCCATGATCTGTGTGATGACGGCGGGGCCGCGGCTCCAGCTCCGCCGGGCGAACAGCCCCCGCGCGGCGAGCAGCGGCAGCAGGGCGAGCACGATCAGCGTCACCCCGCCGGTGACGGCCTGCTGACGGTCGTCCGGTTCTCCGGTGAAACCGAGGACCAGCATCCAGACCCCGCCGGCCACCAGCGCGAGCCCCTCCAGGGCGGCCAGCGCCGCGGCGTACGCGAGGCGGCGCGGGCGGGGGCCGGTGGCATCCGGGGTGGTGGTGGGGGTCTGCTCACTGCTCACCCTTGAAGGGTAGCCCTCGCCGCACACGCCCCCGTGCCGAGGTTCACGCCCCCCGTCTCCCCTCCGGGCCCGCCTCGGTCTGGGCCCGGTACCACTCAGTAGGTACCCTGCACGTCATGCGTGCACTTCTCGTGGTCAATCCGGCGGCAACCACCACGAGTGCGCGCACGCGCGATGTGCTGATCCACGCGCTCGCCAGCGAGATGAAGCTGGAGGCGGTCACCACCCAGTACCGCGGGCACGGGCGCGACCTGGGCCGGCAGGCCGCGGAGAGCGACGACATAGACCTGGTGGTGGCCCTCGGCGGGGACGGCACGGTCAACGAGGTGGTCAACGGCCTGCTGCACGCGGGCCCCGATCCGGAGCACCTGCCCGGCCTCGCCGTGGTCCCCGGCGGCTCGACCAATGTCTTCGCCCGCGCGCTGGGGCTGCCCAACCAGCCCGTGGAGGCCACCGGCGTCCTGCTGGACGCGCTGCGCGAGGGCCGTGAGCGCACCGTGGGGCTGGGTCTGACCTCGGGCACCCCGGGCACGGAGGACGAGGCCGTACCGGCCCGCTGGTTCACCTTCAACGCGGGACTGGGCTTCGACGCCGGTGTGGTCGGCCGGGTGGAGCAGCAGCGGGAGCGCGGCAGGAAGTCCACCCACGCGCTGTACATGCGCCAGGTCGTCCGGCAGCTGCTCGGCGAGCCGCACCGCCGGCGCGGGGTGATCACCTTGGAGCATCCGGGTGAGGAGCCGGTCGGCGATCTGGTGCTCTCCATAGTCTCGAACACCTCGCCGTGGACGTTTCTCGGCAATCGCCCGATCTACGCGTCACCTAAGGCCTCGTTCGATACGGGTCTCGATCTCTTCGGTCTCAGCCGGCTGTCCACCGCCGCGGTTGCCCGATATGGCACCCAGTTGCTCACTTCGTCCCCGCAGCGTGGACCCCGTGGCAAGCACGCGGTCTCGCGACACGATCTGACACGCTTCACCTTGCATTCGAAGGTGCCGCTGCCCCTCCAGATGGACGGTGACCACCTGGGGCTACGAACCAGCGTGACGTTCACAGGCGTACGCCGTGCACTGCGTGTGATTGTGTGAGCAGAAAGGGCCAAAGTCCTTTCACTCGAACGTTTAGGCCAGGGTCCACCCCATGGAAGTACGGCTGTGACCTAGTCGACACCGAAGAATCAAAAAAAACTTTCCGGTAGGGGTTGTATCCGTCGCCGAGGTTTGCGAGTCTCTACATGGCGATCGGGACGGCCCGCAACACCAGCCTCCACAGATCACCGGAACCCCTCTTCAAACCCAAGGACCACGCCAGCGAACCTGGCGGTCGGCCCTTCACTTGTTGGGGGATTCGTGAAAGCGTTCACATTCACAAGCACGTGCAGTAATACCAAGGAGAGGTAGCAGCCATGGACTGGCGTCACAACGCCGTTTGCCGCGAGGAAGACCCCGAGCTCTTCTTCCCCATCGGCAACACCGGTCCCGCGCTGCTGCAGATCGAGGAAGCCAAGGCCGTCTGCCGTCGCTGCCCTGTCATGGAGCAGTGCCTGCAGTGGGCGCTCGAGTCCGGTCAGGACTCCGGCGTCTGGGGTGGTCTCAGCGAGGACGAGCGTCGTGCGATGAAGCGCCGCGCCGCCCGCAACCGGGCTCGTCAGGCCTCCGCCTGACAACCCCGCCCCTACTGGACAGCCTGAGCTTGGCGGCGCGTGTGCCTGACGGTATTACTCCGTAGACAGCGCGTACGCATCTCCCGCCCCCGAGCCCGCAGCGCGCGGTTTTCCCCGAGGTCTCGACTCCGCTCGAGCAGGGGGACCCCGAAGCAACGAGCATCAGCCCCGGACCGTCATTCGGTCCGGGGCCTTTTGCTGTCCGCTACGTGTCCGACGGCACCGGAATGTCGAGGATCACCCTGGTCCCCCGGTCCGGGGCCGGGACCATGTCGAAGGTGCCGCCCAACTCGCCTTCCACCAGGGTCCGTACGATCTGCAGGCCGAGGTTGCCCGCGGTGTGCGGATCGAATCCCTCGGGCAGACCCACGCCGTCGTCCTGAACGGTGACGAGCAGGCGGGCCTCCTTCGTGGTGCCGCCGCGGACCGCGGACACCTCGACGGTGCCGGTCTCTCCCTCACCGAAGCCGTGCTCCAAAGCGTTCTGCAGGACCTCGGTCAGCACCATCGACAGCGGGGTGGCGACCTCGGCGTCGAGAATGCCGAAGCGGCCCGTGCGCCGGCCGGTGACCTTGCCCGGGGAGATCTCGGCGACCATCGCGAGGACGCGGTCGGCGATCTCGTCGAACTCCACCCGCTCGTCCAGGTTCTGGGAGAGCGTCTCGTGCACGATCGCGATCGACCCGACCCGCCGCACGGCCTCCTCCAACGCCTCGCGGCCGCGCTCGGACTCGATACGGCGGGCCTGGAGGCGCAGCAGCGCCGCCACCGTCTGGAGGTTGTTCTTCACCCGGTGGTGGATCTCCCGGATGGTCGCGTCCTTGGTGATCAACTCGCGTTCGCGGCGGCGAAGTTCGGTGACGTCACGGAGCAGGACCAGCGAGCCGATGCGCGTCCCCTTCGGTTTGAGCGGGATCGCCCGGAACTGGATCACTCCGTCATGGGCCTCGATCTCGAACTCGCGCGGCGCCCAGCCGCTGGCGACCTTGGCCAGCGCCTCGTCCACCGGCCCGCGGGAGGGGGCCAGTTCGGCGGTGGTGCGGCCGAGGTGATGGCCCACCAGGTCGGCGGCGAGACCCATGCGGTGGTAGGCGGACAGGGCGTTCGGGGAGGCGTACTGGACGAGGCCGTCGGCGTCGAGCCGGATCAGCCCGTCGCCGACGCGGGGCGAGGCGTCCATCTCGAGCTGCTGGTTCGCGAACGGGAACGAACCGGCCGCGATCATCTGGGCGAGGTCCGAGGCGCTCTGGAGATAGGTGAGCTCCAGCCGGCTCGGCGTGCGCACGGTGAGGAGGTTGGTGTTGCGCGCGATGACACCGAGGACGCGCCCCTCTCGCCGTACGGGGATGGACTCGACCCGTACGGGAACCTCCTCGCGCCACTCCGGGTCGCCCTCGCGCACGATGCGGCCCTCGTCCAGCGCCGCGTCCAGCATGGGCCGGCGTCCGCGGGGGACGAGGTGGCCGACCATGTCGTCCTGGTACGAGGTGGGCCCGGTGTTGGGCCGCATCTGGGCGACGGACACATAGCGGGTGCCGTCGCGGGTGGGGACCCACAGGACCAGGTCGGCGAAGGAGAGGTCGGAGAGCAGCTGCCACTCCGAGACCAGCAGATGAAGCCACTCGAGGTCGGTGTCGTCGAGGGCGGTGTGCTGGCGTACGAGTTCGTTCATGGAGGGCACGTCAGCGAGCGTACCCGGGGGCCGGTGCCGCCCCGGAAACACCCGCGGGCCGCGGCGCCTGAGAGGGACCCTCAACCCTCCCGGCACCGCAGCCCGGAGCAACATCGGCCGCGGGGTGTGCGGTCCCGGTCGGCCGAGGGATGAGGAACCGGGGCAGTCAGGGCAGAGAGCTCCGGATCCTCGGTCCGCCTTCCTGTGCGGGGAAGGCAGGCTTGTGTGCCCTGTTACGCATTGTGGACTAGACCACTACCCGTGTAAATGCGTGTGACGCTTTCTTTGTTGTCACGTTGTCGTACGCACGGACCCACGGGCGTCCGGCACGCAGCCTAACCCCTGCGCGTGCCCGTACGGGGCCGGACGGCCATGACGATGTGAGCGAGCCCGTCCGGCACCTCCCGGGCCGCGCCGTCCCGCGCCTGCCGCGACATGCCCTGAGGGATCGCCCCCGCGTGCCGGGCGAGCAGGGCGGCGCCGGTGTCCGCGGACAGCGCTCCGGCGGCGACGTCGGCCCGGATCCGGCTCTCCACCGCTTCGATCCCGGCCACGCGCCCCTCGCAGTGACCGCTCCACCTCGGGGCCGAGCAGTTCACGGCGGCGTGGGCGACGAGGCAGCCGCGCGGACGGCCGGTGCGGCGTACGCGGTGGCGGCCTCCCGCAGCGTCCGCTCGACGGCGGCCCGGGCCGTCAGCTCCTCACCCGCCCTCCTCGCCGCTCGGCCACCCTGACCGCTCGCCGGCCGGCCACCGGCAGCGCATGTGACAGCGGGCGCCGGACAAAGGCGCCCGGCTGTTCGCCTGGGAGGGAGGGCACCGCTCTGTTAGATTGGGATTGGTCTAAACCACATGAGTCGAGTCCTCCTGAAGATCGGCAGGCCCACCGTGGAAGTTGTCATCGTTGCGGACGCCAAGGCGGGCGGCGAGCTCATCGCCGAGGCCATGGCACAGCTCCTGCGACGCAAGCCCGACGCCGTGCTCGGCGTGGCCACCGGCTCGACGCCGCTGCCCGTCTACGAGGCGCTGGCGGCCAAGGTGCGCTCCGGCGCCGTGGACCCCTCTCGGGCGCGGATCGCCCAGCTCGACGAGTACGTGGGTCTGCCCGCCGAGCACCCCGAGTCCTACCGCTCGGTGCTCCGGCGCGAGGTGCTGGAGCCGCTCGGGATCGGGATGGACGCCTTCATGGGCCCCGACGGCACCGCCGAGGACGTGCAGGGCGCGTGCGAGGCGTACGACAGGGAGCTGGCCGTGGCCGGGGGCGTGGATCTCCAGCTGCTCGGGATCGGCACGGACGGGCACATCGGGTTCAACGAACCGTGTTCCTCGCTCGCCTCGCGCACCCGGATCAAGACGCTCACCGAGCAGACCCGGGTGGACAACGCGCGCTTCTTCGACGGCGACATCGACCAGGTCCCGCACCACGTCATCACCCAGGGCATCGGCACCATCCTGGAGGCCCGTCACCTGGTGCTGCTGGCCACCGGTGAGGGCAAGGCCGACGCCGTCGCCGCGACCGTCGAGGGACCGGTGGCGGCGATCTGCCCGGCGTCCGCGCTGCAGCTGCACCCGCATGCCACGGTGGTCGTCGACGAGGCCGCCGCCGCCAAGCTGAAGCTCGCCGACTACTTCCGGCACACCTACGCGAACAAGCCGGAGTGGCAGGGCATCTGAGCGCCGACCGTGGACTAGACCAGCCCTTGGCGCAGGGGTATACAGAGGGGATCACGGAGCGTGCGGGGCACACCCCCGCCCCGAGCCGTGCCACGATGTCAGCCGTGGCCGATGGGGATGTCGGTCGTTTCGGCACCCGGAGCCGGGAAGGCAGAGCATGAGCACCGACGTCAGCAGTGCGGAGAACGAGGGTGGGACTGCGGTCCGTACGGCGCGGGTGCCCAAGTACTACCGGCTGAAGAAGCACCTGCTCGACATGACCGAGACGGCGTCGCCCGGTACGCCGGTCCCGCCCGAACGCACCCTGGCGGCGGAGTTCGACACCTCCCGGACCACCGTGCGCCAGGCGCTCCAGGAACTGGTGGTCGAAGGGCGCCTGGAGCGCATCCAGGGCAAGGGCACCTTCGTCGCCAAGCCCAAGGTCTCGCAGGCGCTGCAGCTCACCTCGTACACCGAGGACATGCGCGCCCAGGGCCTGGAACCCACCTCGCAACTGCTGGACCTCGGCTACATCACCGCCGACGACCGGCTCGCCGGGCTGCTCGACATCACGCCCGGCGGACGGGTGCTGCGCATCGAGCGGCTGCGCATGGCCAACGGTGAGCCGATGGCCATCGAGACGACCCATCTGAGCGCCAAGCGCTTCCCGGCGCTGCGCCGCAGCCTGGCGAAGTACACCTCCCTGTACACCGCCCTCGCCGAGGTGTACGACGTCCATCTCGCGGAGGCGGAGGAGACCATCGAGACGTCCCTGGCCACCCCGCGCGAGGCCGGACTGCTCGGCACCGATGTCGGCCTGCCGATGCTGATGCTGTCCCGGCACTCGCTGGACCGGGGCGGGCAGCCGGTGGAGTGGGTGCGCTCGGTGTACCGGGGCGACCGGTACAAGTTCGTCGCGCGCCTGAAGCGCCCCCAGGACTGATCCCGCACTGATCCCGGACTGACCCGAAGCAGTCCCGCCGGACCGAGTCCGCAAATGCCGACGAAGCGGGCGGTTGACAGGGTTTTCGTTGCTGTTGCCTCTCGGTTGAGCGGCGCCTGGATACCGCTATGCGGACGAGGGGTTACGGCCACGCCGCACCCTGACTACATTTCCTGCGCATTACCGCCGGTGATCAGTGAGGGGACGGAGCCGTCAGATGTCACAAGCCCCAGAAACCAGAGGAGGGCCGGTGGTGACGCCCATGCGCGTCGTCATCGCCCTCTGTCTCGTCGCACCGTTCGTGGCGATGCTGTGGGTCGGTTCGTACGCGAAGACCGATCCCACCGTCATCGGCATCCCGTTCTTCTACTGGTACCAGATGCTGTGGGTGCTGATCTCGACGGTGCTGACGATGGTCGCGTACAAGCTCTGGCAGCGTGACCAGCGCGCCCGCTCGGCCTCGAAGGGCGGTGCGTCGCGGTGAACGACGGCGTGAACGGCGTGGCACTCGCCGTCTTCATCTTCTTCTTCCTGCTGGTCACGGTGATGGGCTTCATGGCCGCGCGCTGGCGCAAGGCCGAGAACGAGAACAGCCTCGACGAGTGGGGTCTGGGCGGGCGGTCCTTCGGCACCTGGGTCACCTGGTTCCTGCTCGGCGGCGACCTGTACACCGCGTACACCTTCGTGGCCGTGCCGGCGGCGATCTACGCGGCGGGCGCGGCCGGCTTCTTCGCGGTGCCGTACACGATCCTGGTGTACCCCCTGATCTTCACCTTCCTGCCCCGGCTGTGGTCGGTGTCGCACAAGCACGGCTATGTGACGACGTCCGACTTCGTGCGCGGCCGGTTCGGCTCGAAGGGGCTGTCGCTGGCCGTCGCGGTCACCGGCATCCTGGCGACGATGCCGTACATCGCGCTCCAGCTGGTCGGCATCCAGGCCGTGCTGGACGTGATGGGCGTCGGCGGCGGCGAGGACACCAACTGGTTCATCAAGGACCTGCCGCTGCTGATCGCCTTCGGTGTGCTGGCGGCGTACACGTACTCGTCGGGTCTGCGGGCCCCCGCGCTGATCGCGTTCGTGAAGGACACGCTGATCTACCTCGTCATCGCGGTGGCGATCATCTACATCCCGATCAAGCTGGGCGGCTTCGACGAGATCTTCGCCTCGGCGAGCGAGGCGTACAGCCAGACCAACCCGGCCACGGGCGCGCCGCGCGGCGCGCTGGTGCCCGGCGAGGCGGGCCAGTGGACGTACGCCACGCTGGCGCTGGGCTCGGCGCTCGCGCTGTTCATGTACCCGCACTCGATCACCGCGACACTGTCCTCGCGCAGCCGTGAGGTGATCCGCCGCAACACCACGATCCTGCCGCTGTACTCCCTGATGCTGGGTCTGCTGGCGCTGCTCGGCTTCATGGCGATCGCGGCCGGCATCAAGGTCAGCAACGGGCAGCTGGCGATCCCGCAGCTGTTCGAGACCATGTTCCCTGACTGGTTCGCGGGCATCGCCTTCGCGGCCATCGGCATCGGCGCGCTGGTGCCGGCGGCGATCATGTCGATCGCGGCGGCCAACCTGTTCACCCGCAACATCTACAAGGACTTCATCAAGCCGGACGCGACCCCGGCGCAGGAGACCAAGGTCTCCAAGCTGGTCTCGCTGCTGGTGAAGGTGGGCGCGCTGGCCTTCGTCCTGACCATGGACAAGACGGTCGCGATCAACTTCCAGCTGCTGGGCGGCATCTGGATCCTGCAGACCTTCCCGGCGCTGGTGGGCGGTCTGTTCACCCGCTGGTTCCACCGCTGGGCGCTGATCGGCGGCTGGGCGGTCGGCATGATCTACGGCACGGTCGCCGCGTACGGGGTGGCCTCGCCGACGCAGAAGCACTTCGGTGGCTCGGCGAAGGAGATCCCGGGCATCGGCGAGATCGGCTACATCGGTCTCACCGCCTTCGTGATCAACGTCCTGGTGACGGTGGTCCTGACCTTCGTCATGAGGGCCGTCAAGGCGCCCGAGGGCATCGACGAGACCAAGCCGCAGGACTACACGGCGGACGCGGGCGACCCCGGCGTCCAGGTGGAGCTCCCGCCGGCCACGGCGGGCAGCGCGCACTGACGCCGCGGACAACGGGCAGCGGGCCGCCGGAGGAATCCGGCGGCCCGTTGCCGTACCCGTCCGGCAGACTCCCCTCATGGACATCGTCATCCGGCCGGTGGAGGCCGGCGAGTACGAGGCACTCGGCGAGATCACCGCACGGGCCTATCTGCTGGACGGACTGCTCGACTTCGGGGAGAGCGACGCGTACCTCGACGAGCTCAGGGACGTGGCGAAGCGGGCGGCCGCCGCCGAGGTGCTGGTCGCCGCGGAGGGTGGGTCGGTGCTGGGCGGGGTGACCTTCGTGCCGGGCGGCGGGCCGATGGCCGACATCGCCGGGCCCGGCGAGGCTGAGATCCGGATGCTCGCGGTCGCCCGCACCGGCCGGGGGCGCGGCGCCGGGGAGGCCCTGGTGCGGGCCTGCGTCGACCGGGCGCGGGCCGTCGAGGGGTGCGTACGGATCGTGCTGTCGACCCAGCGCACCATGCGCTCCGCCCACCGCATCTACGAACGGCTGGGTTTCACCCGCACCCCCGAGCGCGACTGGAACCCTCTGCCGGACCTGGACGACATCACTCTCCTCACCTACGAGTTGACGCTCTGAGAGCGGCGCGACACAACATATGGGGTTGCTGGCGGAGCCTGGCACAAGATGTATGCTCATGCTCGCTGTCGCCGCAGGGGAATCCGGTGCGAATCCGGAACTGTCCCGCAACGGTGTACCCATGCCCGCCCGCATTCCGGTGCGCGTGGGCGTCAGTCCGAGGACCTGCCGACAGCGCGCCCGGCCGTCCGGTCCGGGCGCGTGGACGTCCGGGCCTCGTGGGATGGGCCGGTGGACGCGACGCCGCGTGCGCTCGTGTGCTGCCCCCTGCCCTCGTGAGGCCCCATGCCGAGCGAGGGAGAGCCCCACGTGACCATCGCGCCAGCCGATCCGGTTTCAGCGATCGACGTGACAGAGGAGAGCGACGGCCCCGGTGCCGCGCTGCTGCGGACCCTGACCGAGCTGACCGCCGACCTGCCCGACGCCGACCCCGGACGGGTCGCCGCCGCCGCGCTGCGCGGCCGGTCCGCGCGCGCCGACGAGGCCGAGCTGCGGGAGCTGGCCACCGAGGCGGCGGCCGGGCTCATCTCCGAGGACCCGGCCTACTCCCGGCTCGCCGCCCGCCTGCTGACCATCGGCATCCGCGCCGAGGCCGCCTCGCAGGGCGTCACGTCGTTCACCGAGTCCGTCGCGACCGGGCACCGCGAGGGCCTGATCGCCGACCGGACCGCCGCGTTCGTCCGGCTGCACGCGGAGCGCCTCGACGCGCTGATCGACACCCGGGCCGACGACCGCTTCGGCTACTTCGGTCTGCGCACCCTCCACAGCCGCTACCTGCTGCGGCACCCGGTCACCCGCAAGGTCGTCGAGACGCCCCAGCACTTCATGCTGCGCGTCGCCGCCGGTCTCGCCGAGGACGACACCGCGCGCTCGGTGGAGGAGGTCGCCGGGCTCTACGGGCTGATGAGCCGCCTGGACTACCTGCCCTCCTCCCCCACGCTGTTCAACTCCGGGACGCGGCACCCCCAGATGTCGTCCTGCTACCTCCTCGACTCCCCCAAGGACGAGCTGGACTCGATCTACGACCGCTACCACCAGGTCGCCCGTCTCTCCAAGCACGCCGGCGGCATCGGACTGGCCTACTCCCGCATCCGCTCCCGGGGTTCCCTGATCCGCGGCACCAACGGGCACTCCAACGGCATCGTCCCGTTCCTGAAGACGCTGGACGCCTCGGTCGCCGCCGTGAACCAGGGCGGGCGGCGCAAGGGCGCGGCGGCGGTCTACCTGGAGACCTGGCACTCCGACATCGAGGAGTTCCTGGAGCTGCGCGACAACACGGGTGAGGACGCCCGCCGTACGCACAACCTGAACCTCGCGCACTGGGTGCCGGACGAGTTCATGCGCCGGGTGAACGCCGACGCGCAGTGGTCGCTGTTCTCCCCGGCGGACGTGCCCGAACTGGTCGACCTGTGGGGCGAGGAGTTCGAGGCGGCCTACCGGGCCGCCGAGGCAGCGGGCCTGGCGAAGAAGACGCTCCCGGCCCGCGAGCTGTACGGCCGCATGATGCGCACCCTCGCACAGACCGGCAACGGCTGGATGACCTTCAAGGACACCGCCAACCGCACGGCCAACCAGACCGCCGAGCCGGGACACGTCATCCACTCCTCCAACCTCTGCACGGAGATCCTGGAGGTCACCGACGACGGGGAGACGGCGGTCTGCAACCTGGGCTCGGTCAACCTCGGCGCGTTCGTCGATCCGGCGGCCGGCGACATCGACTGGGAGCGGCTGGACGCGACCGTCCGCACGGCCGTCACCTTCCTCGACCGGGTGGTGGACATCAACTTCTACCCGACCGAGCAGGCGGGCCGCTCCAACGCCCGCTGGCGCCCGGTGGGCCTGGGCGCGATGGGCCTCCAGGACGTCTTCTTCAAGCTGCGCCTGCCCTTCGACTCGCCCGGGGCGAGGGCCCTGTCCACCAGGATCGCCGAGCGGATCATGCTCGCCGCCTACGAGGCGTCCGCCGACCTCGCCGAGCGGGACGGCCCGCTGCCCGCCTGGGAGAAGACCCGTACCGCCCGGGGTGTGCTGCACCCGGACCACTACGACACGGACCTGGCCTGGCCGGAGCGCTGGGCGGCGCTGCGGACGCGGATCGCCTCCGTCGGGATGCGCAACTCGCTGCTCCTGGCGATCGCGCCCACCGCCACGATCGCGTCGATCGCGGGCGTGTACGAGTGCATCGAGCCGCAGGTGTCCAACCTGTTCAAGCGCGAGACGCTGTCCGGGGAGTTCCTCCAGGTCAACTCCTACCTGGTGAACGACCTCAAGCAGCTCGGCGTGTGGGACGCGCGCACCCGTGAGGCGCTGCGCGAGGCGGGCGGCTCGGTGCAGGACTTCGCCTGGATCCCCGAGGAGGCCCGCCGGCTGTACCGCACGGCGTGGGAGATCCCGCAGCGCGGTCTGATCGACATGGCCGCCGCCCGCACCCCGTTCCTGGACCAGGCGCAGTCGCTGAACCTGTTCCTGGAGACGCCGACCATCGGCAAGCTCTCCTCGATGTACGCCTACGCCTGGAAGCAGGGCCTGAAGACCACGTACTACCTGCGTTCCCGCCCGGCGACCCGGATCGCCCGCGCGGCGCGCGCGACCGTGCCCGTCCAGCAGCCGGCCGACCCCGAGGCCGTCGCCTGCTCCCTTGAGAACCCCGAGTCCTGCGAGGCCTGCCAGTGATGACCAGCGAAACGAAGAACCTGCTCGACCCGGGCTTCGAACTGACCCTGCGCCCCATGCGCTACCCCGACTTCTACGAGCGCTACCGGGACGCCATCAAGAACACCTGGACCGTGGAGGAGGTCGACCTCCACTCGGACGTGGCCGACCTCGCCAAGCTGACCCCCGCGGAGCAGCACCTCATCGGGCGCCTCGTGGCCTTCTTCGCCACCGGCGACTCGATCGTGGCGAACAACCTGGTGCTGACCCTGTACAAGCACATCAACTCCCCCGAGGCGCGGCTGTACCTGTCGCGGCAGCTCTTCGAGGAGGCGGTGCACGTCCAGTTCTACCTGACCCTGCTGGACACCTACCTCCCCGATCCCGACGACCGGGCGGCGGCCTTCTCGGCCGTGGAGAACATCCCGTCCATCCGGGAGAAGGCCGAGTTCTGCTTCAAGTGGATGGACTCGGTGGAGCGGATCGACCGGCTGGAGACGCAGGCCGACCGCCGGCGCTTCCTGCTCAATCTGATCTGCTTCGCCGCGTGCATCGAGGGCCTGTTCTTCTACGGGGCCTTCGCCTACGTCTACTGGTTCCGCGGCCGGGGCCTGCTGCACGGTCTGGCGACCGGCACCAACTGGGTGTTCCGCGACGAGACGATGCACATGTCCTTCGCCTTCGACGTGGTCGACACCGTGCGCAAGGAGGAGCCGGAGCTGTTCGACGAGCGGCTGGGGCAGCAGGTCACCGACATGCTGCGCGAGGCGGTCGAGGCGGAGCTGCAGTTCGCGCGCGACCTGTGCGGGGACGGGCTGCCGGGCATGAACACCGAGTCGATGCGGCAGTACCTGGAGTGCGTCGCCGACCAGCGGCTGCTCCGGCTGGGCTTCGCGCCGGTGTACGGCTCGGAGAACCCGTTCTCCTTCATGGAGCTCCAGGGCGTCCAGGAGCTGACGAACTTCTTCGAGCGGCGCCCGTCCGCGTACCAGGTCGCCGTGGAGGGCACGGTCGACCTGGACGAGGACTTCTAGGGCCTGTCCGAGGGACCGCGCGCCCCGGCGCCGCCTCACACCGCCCGTGCGGTGCGGTGCGAGGCGGCGCCCTTCGCCGCGCGGGGGTGTCCGGCCGGGGTGGCGGGACGGGCGCGGCGACGGTCCCACCGTGCGCGGCAACACGGGCTTCGCCCTCCAGGTGGAGCACGGCCCGGAGCCCTGGAGACGGCCGGCGGAGGTCACCGTGGAGCAGCTCGCCGCCCGCGCGCTCATGTCCCCGCGCACCCTCGCCCGCCGCTTCCAGCAGGAGACCGGCACCACGCCCAACCGCTGGGTCCTGCGCCGGCGGGTGCTGCTGGAGGCGACGGACGAGACGGTGGACGCGATCGCGGGCCGCACCGGCTGCGGCGGCGCTGCGCCACCACTTCGTCCGTGCCGTGGGCACCGCTCCGCACGCCTGCCGGCGGACGTTCCGCGGCCCGCAGGCCGCCTGAACGCCCGCCGGCGGGCGGGTCTCACCGCGTGACCGGCCTCAGCAGCAGCCGGTTCGGATGCAGCGTGACGCCGATGCGCGGGGCGTCGTCGGACTCGGCCACCCGCTCGAAGCGGTACCGGTTGGCCAGAATCGCCGTGGTCAGCGTCAGCAGGGCCATCGAGAAATGGTCCCCCGGGCACTTGCGATTACCCACTCCGAAAGGACGCATGGCATATTTCGGGATGCTCTCGGAGCGTTCCGGAAGCCACCGGTCGGGGTCGAACTCCAGGTGACGCTCGTACGACTGCGGATCACGCTGGATCGCGTACGGGCTGTAGATGATGTCCGCCCCGGCGGGAATGCGATAGCCGCCGAGTTCCGTGTCGGTCACCGCCCGGCGGGTCAGAATCCAGACGGCGGGACGCAAGCGCATTGCCTCGACGACGACATTGTTGGTGTGCGACAGCTGGTGGATGTCCCTGAATGCCACGGGGCGCCCACCTGTCACGGCTTCTACTTCGTCGTGCACCTTGTCCCCGTGTTCCGGGTGCGCGGCGAGCATGTAGAGCAGCGACATGATCGTGGACGAGATCGTCTCACCTCCGGGGGTGAGTATCGCGACGACCTGGTCGTGGATCTCCTGTTCCCCGATGGGGTCGCCATTCTCGTCCTTGGCCTCCAGCAAAGTCGTCAGCAAATCGTTCGGCTTTTGACCAGATGCGCGGCGCTCGGCCACGATCTCGTCGACGAGGAGGTGCAGATCGGCCAGCGCCCGGTTGAATGCGCGGTTGGCCGGAAGCGGCAGTTTGTAGAGCGGTCCGAGCGGCACCACCATCCGTTGGTACATCCCGCGGAAGACGGTGGCGAGGGCGGCGCACATGCGCTCGGCCCGCTCGTCCATGAACCTGCTGCGCAGCAGACAGCGTGCCGCGACGCGCACGGCGACCCGGTAGGACTCGGCGGTGCAGTCGATGGTCTGCCCGGAGACCCAACGCTCGGTCAGGGCGTGCACCTCCTCCTCCATGATCGGGCCGTAGCCGGGTAGGGCGTCGAGCCTGAAGGCGGGCTGGATGGTGCGTCGCTGGCGCCGGTGCAGCGGGCCGTTGGCGGTGGCCACGCCCTCCTTTCCGAGCAGGCCCTCCAGGGACTCCCACAGCGGGCCGGCGATGATGTAGTCGGGGCTCAGTGCCAGCGCCCCGGTGAGGGCGGGGGTGGTGACGGCGTACACCGTCTTCGGTCCGAGCTTCAGGCGCACGACGTCACCGTGGTCGCGGAGCCGGGTCATGAAGGCCAGCGGATCGCGCACCAGCCTCCAGCCGTGGCCGAGGACGGGGACGCCTCCGCCGGCCACGGGCGGCTCGCGCAGCACGGTCGCCTCGGACGGTCCGGGTTCCACCGATTCGACGGTCATTTCTCACCTGCCGCTTCGTTGTTGACGTACGGGGGCGTGGACCGGTCGTCCCAGCTGTCGACCCGGTACCGGCCGGACTCGTGGTGGAACCAGTAGACGGAACTGAACCAGTTCCGCATATTGCCGACGCAAGCGCGCACGGCGGCACTCGTCTCCTTTCCTCCCACCGTTCCGTCGTCGAGGCCGTCAGCGAACCGTAAGGCGTCCTGTTCGGCGTCCAGGAATTCAGTGATGCATTCCTCGACGCGGCGCCTCACCTCGATGATGGCTTCTTCGAGTGTCAGTCCCTCATGGGTGATGAGACTGATTCCGAGATTGTGCACCTCATGGCCCGCTATTTCCTTCGGCAGTGAGCACAGGTCGTTGTACCAGGCGGCAAATTCCTGACTGAGCAGCGCCGCTTTCCGGTAGGCCGGGTTCTTCCGTACCGCGTCCGGCAGTTCACTGCCCGCACTCGGCTCCAGGAGATCGGTCCATATCCAGTGGGCGAAAGTGAGCCGGCGCAGTTCCAGGTATTCCTCGACGGTGGGGACGACGCCCTCCGTACGATTGCGGAATTCCCGGTCGTACGCCTCGATCACCGCGTGGAAGTGCCGGGCGAACCGGGCGTTCCACCTGCCCGGCATAAAGGCGTACAGCCGCCGGACGCTGTCCGCGAGCCCCGCCACCACCGGATCCTCGTGGCCCAGGTGGTCCCCGGGATTGTCGAGGGCCGTGTGCAGCCGCTCCTTCAGCCGCTGCCAGGCGGCGGGCCGGCCGTGCACGATGTCGCGGTCGTGCCGGTCGTCCCAGACGAAGAACCACGCGCTGTAGTCCGCTATCGCCTGCAGGACCTGGTCGGGGGCCCCTATGTAGTAGCCCGCCATAAGGTCGGTGTAGCACAGGCCATCGGCATATTCCTCCACCTTGTCCGCCGGCATGAGCCGCTTTTCGAGCAGCCACGCCCTGGTGGTCTCCTGAAGCCTCGGCCAATACGGGTGGAGTTGCCGGGGAAACGCCGCCTCGATCACGGGGAGAGACAGCGCCGGTGGAACTGCGATGGTGGTCGGTGTCGATGTGGTGCCGTGTGACAAAGCATGCACGAACAAGCCCCTCTCAGCCGCCAGTTGACGCGCGGCCGCCCCCCGAGCCGGCCGCGCGGTTCGTATCCCCACACCTCCATTCAGCACCACAACTGACCGTCCTGGGAACGGATTTGCTTATTTGGCCACGTCACGCAGCAGACAGACGAACGGCGTCCGATCGAAGATGCACCCGATCGAACGCCGTTCGTGAGGAAAGCGGAGGGACCCCTACGGCCGGTCAGTCGTTGGCGACCACGGGGTAACGCGGCTCGTTCTCGGCCATCTGCCGCAGCGCGTCCTTGCGTTCCCGCTTGGACAGCCGGTCGATGTAGAGGTAGCCGTAGAGGTGGTCCGTCTCGTGCTGCAAACACCGTGCGAAGTAGCCGGTACCACGTACCCGGACCGGGTTGCCCTTCTCGTCCTGCCCGGTCACTTCGGCGTAGTCGGGGCGGGCCAGCGGCGCGTACGCGGTGGGCACCGACAGACAGCCCTCGTTGCTGTCGTCCAGCCGGCGCTTCTCGGCGGGCAGTTCGACCAGCTTGGGGTTGCAGATCGCACCGACGTGCCGCACACCCTCGTCGTCCGGGCAGTCGTAGACGAAGACCTTCAGGTCGACGCCGATCTGGTTGGCGGCCAGGCCCACGCCCTCGGCGGTGCGCTGGCTGGCGAACATGTCGGCTACCAGCTGCTGGAGTTCCTCGCCGAAGTCCGTGACGTCCTTGCACTCCTTGTGCAGCACCGGGTTGCCGACCACGGTGATCGGGCGCGAGGTGCCGCGCTCCCGCCAGGACGCCTCGCGCTCCTCGCAGTCCTCCGTGTCGATGACGTACCCCTCGTCGTCGACGGGGAGCACGCCCGCGTGCTGCTGATCGGTGTCCTGCTGAGCCATGACCGACGTGTGCCTTCCTGGGAAATACCGGGGTGTGATGCTGTTACAGGGTACGGCGAACGGCTCGCGGGCCCGCCCCTAACAGACCTCTTCGAGATCCCGCCAGTCCCGGGAGTCCGGACTGTCCGCGACCCACCCGTCCAGCAGCCCCCGGACCAGCGAAGCCGGCGCGGCGATGCCGCACTCCCGCTCCGGCACCCACAACTGCCCGTCGGTGCGGTGACCGAGCGGCCCGGGATGCCCCGGCTCGCTGTGGTCGTGCGGGTCGAGGTGCTCGCCCTCGCCCTCGTCGGACGGCATCCGGGACTCCGAGCACATCCGGCACAGCAGTCGTACGGAGGACGACCAGTCCTCGGCCGCGAACCCGGCGTCGGAGGCCAGCTGCTCCAGCGCGTCCCGGTCGGCCTCGGACGCGGCCTCCAGCAGCACCACCCAGGTCGGCACCGGCGAGGGCGCCCACAATTCGATCTCGTCGAAGACCGGGTAGGTGTGCCCGGCGGCGGTGCTCCGCTCGCCGTGCGGCACTCCGTCGTGCAGCACGACCTCGCCCCAGCGGCGCCCGGAGGACGGCAGCGGAATGGACAGCACCTCGATCCGGGCGGGGTCCAGGCGTCGCCCCCACACGACCTCCGCCTCCCCCTCCGGCGACAGCCGTA
The DNA here is from genome assembly GCA_014650015.1 of Streptomyces griseoloalbus. Classification (GTDB taxonomy): domain Bacteria; phylum Actinomycetota; class Actinomycetes; order Streptomycetales; family Streptomycetaceae; genus Streptomyces; species Streptomyces griseoloalbus. The sequence goes on along the minus strand of BMUD01000005.1, from coordinate 271,945 downwards.
CGGCCGCGCTGCCCAGGTCCATGCCGAGGGGTTCACCGGAGTCGGTGGCCGGGCCGGGCACCTTGAGCCCGTAGGCCTGCCACGCCCGTCGGGCCAACGGCCAGTCCTGCAGGGCGGTGGCGGCGATGCCGACGTTCCACCAGTCGGGAGCCCCGGTGTCGCGGTCGAGCAGCGCCACGGCCCGCAGACCGGCCGCGCGCGCCTGTTCCCAGTCGTGCCGGAACTTGTGCAGCAGCGCGAGGTTGAACCAGGACTCCGACAGCCAGGGCTCCAGATCGGCGGCACGTGTCAGCAGCGCGCCCGCGTCCTCGTACCGGCCGTCGCCGATGAGCGTGAACGCGCGGTCCGTGGCCTGCCGCCAGGAGGCGGAGGGCCGGTGCCGTCCCTTGCCGAAGATCCTCACGATTCCCGCCTGCCAGTTCCGCTCGCTGGGCCGGCTGTACCTGTCCGCGCCCCCGGACACCCTCTCCTTCGCATCCAACCACGTACGGCCGGAGAGGCGCTCATTACCCATGGGTTACCCAGCCTCGGGCGGGGTCAGACAGTCCCGCTCGCCGCTCTCACCGCGCCCGGTCCCCGTGTTCACGCGCCCTCCGTGTTCCGTGCCAGCACCCGGGCCAGTGCTTCGACGACCTCGGGTGCGTACCCCTCCGCGGTGCCCAGCCGCAGTTCCTCGAGCGCGGTCAGCGGCCCGCCGGGTCCTCCTTCCCGGGACTTCTCCTCGTACGCGTTCACCACCCGCACGATCCGCGCGGCGAGCGGCTGCTCCGGGTGCGGGTCGGCCTGCTGTTCCACGATCCCGGCCACCCGCGGGTCCACCCCGGTCTGGCGCACCACGGCGCCGCCGAGCAGCGCGATCCGCCGCTGCTCGGGGACCGGCAGGACGGCGGTGGCGCCGGCGGGGACCGGGTCGACGAGGCTGAGCTGGCCGATGTCGTGCATCAGTGCGGCGTACTCCAGCACGGTCAGTTCGGGCTCGGTCAGCCCGAGGTCCCGGCCCACCGCCCGGCTGAGCGCGGCGACCCGCCGGGCGTGCCCGGCCGGGGTGTACCCGGCGATCTCGGTGGCCCGCGCCAGGGAGGCGATGGTCTGCCGGTAGGTGGCGCGCACGGCGGCGTACCGCCGGTAGGACAGCTGTGCGAGCAGGAGGGGTACGGAGAAGACGGGCAGCGCCCACAGCCCCACGACCGCGACCCCGAGCGCCATCACCGCGCCCGTGGCGATGACGGCGGCCCCGATGCCGGGCACGGACCGCAGCTCGTCGCGCAGCAGCGGGAGGAAGGGCCATCCGGTGCGGGAGTGGGCCAGCGCGGCGGCGAGCACGGCGTCGCACAGCGCGGTGAGGGACAGCAGCGCGAGCAGCAGCAACGCGTGGGCGGGCCCGCCCCAGTCGTCGAGGGTGCCCCGGTTGTACAGGGGCTGGAAGCACACGGCGACGCATCCGACGGTCAGCACCCGGCGGGCCGGCGGGTCGAGGGTGGGGCTGTCACCGCGCCCGACGTGCGGCACGCTGCCGAGCAGGGACGCGGCGAGCACGACGGTGACGACCTGGGCGGCGCCGTGGCGGGTCGGCGCCCCCGCGGTCTCGCCGAGCAGCGCGTACGACAGCGCGCCGGCGGCGGCGAGCGGCGCGGCCTCCCTGATCCGTGTCCCGTTGCGCCGGGTGAGCTCTCCGACGGTGATGAGCACGCCGAAGGCGAGGGCGGCACCGCGTTCCTCCACGCCGTTGTAGAGGGTGGTGCCCAGGGAACCGGCGGCGAGGACGGCGGCGCACAGGTGCACGACGGTGTGCAGCCGGGGTCTCATCGGCGCGCCCCGGGCCGGTCGGTGACCGGTGCGGCGGGCTCGGGCGCGGCGGTGGACCGGACGTCGTCGGCGGTCACCGCCGGATGCCATCCGGCCCGGCCGATCGCCCGGACCAGCGCGCCCACCATCCGCGGGTCGAAGTGGGTGCCCGCACACCTGCGGAGCTCCTCCAGTGCCACGGGCACGGGCCGCGCCCTGCTGTAGGAGCGGGTGGAGGTCATCGCGTCGAAGGCGTCGGCGACCGCGACGACCCGCGCCGACTCGGGGATCTGACCGCCGGCCAGTCCGTAGGGGTAGCCGCTGCCGTCCAGCCGCTCGTGGTGGTGCAGCACGGCCGCGCGGGCCTCGCCGAGGAAGGAGATGCCCCGCACCATCTCGTGCCCGTACTCGGGGTGCAGTTCGATCACCCGGCGCTCCTCGGGGGTCAGCGGGCCGTTCTTGGTGAGCAGCCGGGTGGGCACGCCGAGTTTCCCGACGTCGTGCAGGATGCCCGCGAACCGCAGCACCTCGACCCGCTCGTCGTCCATGCCGAGCTCCCGCGCGATCATCATCGACGCCCGACCCACGCGCTCGCTGTGTCCGCGCGTGTAGCCGTCCTTGATGTCCACGGCCTGCACGAGCGCGCGGATCGTCGCCTGATGCGCCGCCCGCTCCCGGTGGTACTGGGCGAACGCCCACCACGAGACGCCCATCGGCAGCAGCACGAGCAGCGCCGCCACGGGCCCGTAGGGGCTGCGCCACAGCAGCGCCATCATGAGTCCGGCGAGGCCGTGCACGGTGAGCGGCACCAGGGACCGGAGGAACAGCCGCCACCAGGCGTCCGGTGCCCCCGCCCGGCCCCCGCGCGGGGGTACGCCGGCCGTCAGCGCCAGGATGCCGCCGTCCAGCAGGGTGAGCACCAGGCAGAACACCGCCACCGCGGCCCCGGCCGCGGCGAGCGCGCCCGGTACGTCGCAGTCCGTTACCGCGTCCCGGCCTCCGGCCGCCAGGTGGACGCGGCTCGCGGCCCACACGGCGAGCACCAGCTGACCGCCCCGCCAGAGCCTGCGCGTCAGGTAGGGCCGTCGCTCCACGGACAGCAGCAGCGCTCCCGGCAGCGCGACCAGCGCCGCGGCGGACGGCGGCAGCAGGAAAGCCGCGGCGAGCAGGACGGGGTGGAAGGTTCCGCCCGGGTGCGGGGCGGCGACGAGACGCGACCGGGCGAGACGCTCGCAGCCGGCGTACACCGCGGCGAGCAGGGCCACCGCCCGCCACGGGGTCGGGGCACCCGGCGGTGGGAGCAGACAGATCAGGGCCGCCGCGGTGACACAGGCGACATACGCCCGGGCCCGTGCCGGTAACACCTCCATGAGCCCCTCCCCGACCGTGCCTGCCGCACTCGACCCGCCACCTGCCAGGCTCTGGAGCCTAGGGCGACGGGAGGTGCCTCCACGGGCCGATAACCCGCGGATTAGCACGTACGAGTGACACGGGGGCCGGGGTACGGCGGGGTGTCAGGACTCCTGCGGTGTGGCAGGTGAGGTGGCGACGTCCTGGTCGGGCACGGCCTGGCCGGAGCGGATCAGGTCGATCCGGCCCATGACCTTGGACCGCAGGTCACCCGGCACGTCGTCATGCCCGCAGCAGCGCTTGACCAGCTTCTTCACCGCCTGCTCCAGCCCGTACTTCTCCAGGCAGGGCGAGCATTCCTCGAAGTGGTGCTCGAACTTCACACAGTCGGCATCCGGCATCTCACGGTCGAGGAACTCGTAGAGATGATCGAGGATTTCGCTGCAATCCGTCTCGTGCGGCTCTCCGCAGCTCATGACCCCGAGCCTTTCGCTTCGTTCGACTCTCCCGCGCCGGCCGGGACCAGTCCGCGCTCACGCGCGTAGTCCTCGAGCATGCCGCGCAACTGACGACGGCCCCGGTGCAGCCGGGACATCACCGTACCGATGGGTGTCCCCATGATGTCGGCGATCTCCTTGTAGGCGAAGCCCTCGACATCGGCGAGATACACCGCCATGCGGAACTCCTCGGGGATCGCCTGCAGTGCCTGCTTGACGTCCGAGTCGGGCAGGTGGTCCAGCGCCTGCGACTCCGCGGAGCGCAGACCGGTGGACATGTGCGACTCGGCACGCGCCAGCTGCCAGTCCTCGATCTCCTCGGCCGCGCTGCGCTGGGGCTCGCGCTGCTTCTTGCGGTAGGAGTTGATGAAGGTGTTGGTGAGGATCCGGTACAGCCACGCCTTGAGGTTGGTGCCTTCGCGGAACTGGTGGAAGGACGCGTACGCCTTGGCGTACGTCTCCTGCACCAGGTCCTCCGCGTCGGCCGGGTTGCGCGTCATGCGCAGCGCGGCCGAGTACATCTGGTCGAGGAACTCCAGCGCGTCCCGCTCGAAGCGCGCACTGCGCTCCACGGTCGACTCCGCACCGGTGCTGCCCTGGCCCTCGGGCTGCTCCGCCTGGCCGTGTTCGGTCCCTGCGTCGGTACCGGGAACCGGACCCACCTCCTCAAGTGTTGTCGTGAGGCCGAAACCGGTCTCACCCGAATCGGAGGATAGACGACGATCCGGTCCGCCCGCCGCCCGAACAGGGGCGGTCTTGGCCGCGTGCAGCACCGTCCAGTCCAGGTCGGCGCGGGCACTGCGACTCGGGCAGAAGGTCGAACCCATGCGGCGGACTTCCTCTCCTACGACGGCGGTGCCGTTGAACCGGCACATACGTCCGCCTCAACAGTGGGGGCCGCCGGGGCATTCCCGGCGTCTCAGCCGAGTGAGCCGGCCCACCGCACGACCGCGTCCGTGACGACCGCCACGGCCTCCTCCTGCGTGATGTCCGCCCGTTTGGGGACGGCGAAGCCGTGATCGCCGTACGGCACCTCGACCAGTTCGTACGCCCACCCGTCACCCGTCACCGCCCTCCCACGCGGCGCGCGGCCCCTGCCGTACCCGGGGAACTCCTCGGGCCTGCCGAACGGGTCGTTGCCGCCCTGGACGACGAGCGTGGGCACCCCTGCGCCGAGCAGCTCCTCGGCACGGGACTTCTCGGGCCTGCCCGGCGGGTGCAGGGGGAAGCTCAGGGCGAGTACCGCGCGGGCGCCGAGTTCCGTGGCGGTGCGGCAGGCGACGCGGGCGCCGGCGCTGCGCCCGCCCGCGATCACCGGCAGGCCCGGCGCGGCCAGCGCCGGCCAGATGCCGCGCCAGCCGGTGTCGAGGGTCTTCGGGGCCGGGGCCACCTTCTTGCCGGCCACCCGCCAGGGCTGCTCGACGAGGGCGACGGTCACCCCGTGCGCGGGGAGCTCGGCCGCGAGCGCCTTCAGGTCCCGGGCCTCGATGCCGCCGCCCGCGCCGTGGCTCACCGCGAGGACGAGGCGGGGGCGCCGCCGGGCGCGGTGCCAGGTGATGCGAGCGGGACCGGCGTCCGTCTCGACGGTCTCGGTCGTGGCAGAGGTCACATCATGGGTCACGTCAGAAGAGTGTGCCCTCTTCCGGAGCGGCCAGCTCCTCGAGCAGCTCCGGGCCGTTGTTGCGGACGTTGCTGACCGCCGTGGTGACCGGATAGGCGCGCATCAGGCCGGGGGGCGGCGGGGCGAGCAGCTCGCGCAGCTCGTCGACGTCGGTGCGGGCGGGGTCCAGCCAGGCGTCCCAGCGGTCCGGGGTGAGCATCAGCGGCATCCGCGGGTGGATCTCGGCGAGGGCGCGCGGGCCGTCCGCCGGGGACACGGCGAGCGGGCCGGCCTCCGCCTCGGTGGTGATCACGGAGCAGGTCACCCACCAGGCCTGGGGATGGCCGTCCGGCAGCGTCCTGTCCCGCCAGAACTCGTACAGCCCCGCCATCGCGAACACCGAGCCGTCGGCCGGCGTCACGAAGTACGGCTGCTTGCGGGGCCGCTTCTTCTTCCCCTCGACCTCCAGGTCCCGCTCCTGCTTGCCGGTGACCCACTCGTAGTAGCCGTCGGCGGGCAGGATGCAGCGCCGGGAGGAGAAGGCGCGGCGGTAGGACGGCTTCTCGTGGACGGTCTCCGCGCGGGCGTTGATCATCCGGGCGCCGCCCTCGGGCGTCTTCGACCAGGAGGGCACCAGTCCCCACTTCAGCTTCCGCAGCTGCCGAACCGGTCGCGGGTCCGCCACGTCCTTCAGGGCACGGTCGAGAACGGCGTAGACCTCCTTGGTCGGCGCCACGTTGTAGTCGGGCTCCAGGGTCTCCTCCGGCTCCCACTTCTCGACCTCGAAGACTCCTGCGAGATCCTCGGGCCTGCGACTCGATGCATACCGTCCGCACATACGTGCAACACTGCCAGACTCCGCACGCGCAGAGGGAGCGATCCGAAACACATGGAAGCCATGGTCAGCACCGCCTCCGCCTCGCTCGCCTCCCTCTGGGACGAGGTCTCCGGCACCCAGCCCGACCCGGACGTGTGGGTGGTCGTCGCCGCACTGGCCGCCGCGGTCGCCGTCGTCGTACCCCAGGTGCTGTGGCGGCTGTCCCGCAACGCCATCACCATCGCCCACGAGGGCGGGCACGGCCTGGTCGCGCTGCTCACGGGCCGCACGCTGACGGGGATACGGCTGCACTCGGACACCAGCGGTCTGACCGTCAGCCGCGGAAAACCGCACGGCATCGGCATGATCCTCACCGCCGCCGCCGGCTACACCGCTCCCCCGCTGCTCGGCCTGGGCGGCGCGGCGCTGCTCGGCGCCGGGCGCATCACCCTGCTGCTGTGGCTGGCCACGGCGCTGCTGGTGGCGATGCTGGTGGTGATCCGCAATGCCTACGGAGCGGTGTCGGTGCTCGGCACGGGCGGCACGTTCGTGCTGGTGTCCTGGCTGGCAGGCCCCCAGGTGCAGGCGGCGTTCGCCTACGCCGTGGTGTGGTTCCTGCTGCTCGGCGGGGTGCGCCCGGCCTTCGAACTCCAGGCCAAACGGTCACGCGGGGGCGCGGGCGACTCGGACGCGGACCAGCTGTCCCGCCTGACGCACGTACCGGCGGGGCTGTGGCTGTTCCTGTTCCACGCGGTGTCGCTGTGCTCGCTGATGGGTGGGGGCCGCTGGCTGCTGGGGGTGTGACAGCGGACCCGGAAGGGGCTCGGGGCCGTGTCGACGTGCGGCTCCGCCGCGCGGACGCGACCAGCCACAACGGCCGCGCAGCCGACGACCGGCCTCCCCGCCCCCCTCCTTATAGAGTGGGCCCCATGGCCCCGAACCCCGCGCACACCGCCCTCTGGCCCGCCCCGCACGCGAGCGGACCCGTCGACGCGACGGTCCACGTGCCCGGGTCCAAGTCGGTCACCAACCGTGCCCTCGTGCTCGCCGCCCTCGCCTCCGAGCCGGGCTGGCTGCGCCGCCCGCTGCGCTCCCGCGACACCCTGCTGATGGCGGGCGCGCTGCGCGCCCTGGGTGTGGAGATCGAGGAGACGGTGTCGTCCAGCTCCTCCGTCGCGGGCGGCCCCGAGAGCACCGGCGAGGCCTGGCGGGTGCTCCCCACGGGCCTGCACGGCCCGGCCACCGTCGACGTCGGCAACGCGGGCACGGTGATGCGGTTCCTGCCGCCGGTCGCCACGCTGGCCGACGGCCCCGTCCGCTTCGACGGCGACCCGCGCTCCTACGAGCGTCCCCTGAACGGCGTCATCGACGCGCTGCGCCGGCTCGGCGCCCGGATCGACGACGAGGACCGCGGCGCGCTGCCGATGACGGTGCACGGCGGCGGTGCCCTGGACGGCGGCACGGTGTCGGTCGACGCGTCCTCGTCCTCCCAGTTCGTCAGCGCCCTGCTGCTGTCCGCGCCGCGCTTCAACCAGGGCGTGGAGGTCCGGCACACCGGCGCGACGCTGCCGTCCCTGCCGCACATCCGCATGACCGTCGACATGCTCCGCGCGGTGGGTGCCCAGGTGGACACCCCCGAGTCGGGCGGCGAGCCCAACGTCTGGCGGGTCACGCCGGGCGCCCTGCTCGGCCGGGACCTGACCATCGAGCCGGACCTGTCCAACGCCCAGCCGTTCCTGGCGGCGGCACTGGTGACCGGCGGCAAGGTCGTCGTCCCGGACTGGCCGGCCCGGACCACCCAGCCCGGTGACCGGCTGCGGGAGATCTTCACCGAGATGGGCGGTTCCTGCGAGCTGACCGAGTACGGGCTCGTGTTCACCGGCTCCGGGTCCGTCCACGGCGTCGACGTGGACCTCGGCGAGGTCGGCGAGCTGACCCCGGGCATCGCGGCCGTCGCGGCGCTCGCGGACTCCCCGTCCACCCTGCGGGGCGTGGCCCACCTGCGGCTGCACGAGACGGACCGGCTGGCCGCGCTCACCAAGGAGATCAACGAACTCGGCGGTGACGTCACCGAGACCGCCGACGGCCTGCACATCCGCCCGCGCCGGCTGCACGGCGGGATCTTCCACACCTACGAGGACCACCGCATGGCCACCGCCGGCGCGATCATCGGCCTCGCGGTCGAAGGGGTGCAGATCGAGAACGTGGCGACGACGGCGAAGACCCTGCCGGACTTCCCCGACCTGTGGACCGGGATGCTCGGGGCGTAGGGGTCACCATGCGCCGCTACGGCAAGCACACCGACGAGGACGACATCCGCTCGCGCCCCAACCGCAAGGGCAACCGCCCGCGCACCCACATCAGGCCCAAGCACGAGGACGCCGCCGAAGGGCTGGTCCTCACCGTCGACCGGGGCCGGCTGACCTGCCTGGTCGACGACCGGATCGTGATGGCGATGAAGGCCCGCGAGCTGGGCCGCAAGGCGGCGGTGGTCGGTGACCGGGTGGCGATCGTCGGCGACCTGACAGGCGACAAGGACACGCTCGCGCGGATCGTACGGATCGAGGAGCGCGCGTCGGTGCTGCGCCGTACCGCGGACGACGACGACCCCTTCGAGCGGGTGGTCGTGGCCAACGCCGACCAGCTCGCCATCGTCACCGCCCTCGCCGACCCCGAGCCCCGCCCGCGCCTCATCGACCGGTGCCTGGTCGCTGCGTACGACGGAGGTCTGACGCCGTTGCTGGTGCTGACCAAGTCGGACCTCGCGCCGCCGGACGAGCTGCTGGAGCTCTACGGCGAACTCGACATCCCGTACGTCGTCACCAGCCGCGCGGAGCTGGAGAGCGGTGAGGCGGCGGGCCGGGTGCGCGAGCAGCTGGACGGACGGATCACGGCGTTCGTGGGGCACTCCGGGGTCGGCAAGACGACACTGGTGAACGCGCTGGTGCCGGAGGAACGGCGGCGCACGATCGGGCATGTGAACGCGGTGACGGGGCGGGGGCGGCACACGACGACCTCCGCGCTGGCCCTGCCGCTGTCGGGCGCGGAGGGATGGGTGATCGACACCCCGGGTGTGCGGTCGTTCGGACTCGCCCACGTCGACCCGTCCCGGGTCATCCACGCCTTTCCCGATCTGGAGCCGGGCACGGAGGGCTGTCCGCGCGCGTGCAGTCACGACGAGCCGGACTGCGCGCTGGACGCCTGGGTGGCCCAGGGCCACGCGGGACAGGCGCGGCTGTACTCGCTGCGACGGCTGCTGTCGACACGGGAGCCGACGGAAGGCGACTGACCTTCGCGTTGTTTGTCATGGCGTGCGGGCGGTAAGTGCATAATCGCACCGAGCCGGACCCGAAACCTGCCGAACCTGGCGAAGCGGTCACTGTACGTGGCGATTGCGGAAGGACGACACATGGCGTGGCTGCTGGTCGTAGTGGCCGGGTTGCTCGAGACCGGGTTCGCCGTGTGTCTGAAGCTGTCGCACGGCTTCACCCGGCTGTGGCCGACCATCGCGTTCTGCGCGTTCGCGCTGGGCAGCTTCGGACTGCTGACCCTGGCACTGAAGAAGCTGGACGTGGGCCCCGCGTACGCGGTGTGGACGGGTATCGGTGCGGCGGGGACGGCCATCTACGGGATGGTGTTCCTCGGGGACCTGGTATCCACGCTGAAGATCGTGTCGATCACCTTGGTGATCGTCGGGGTGATCGGACTGCAGTTGTCGGGGTCCTCGCACTGATCGTCCACCCCCCGTCTTCAACGGCACCGGTTACCGGTGCAGGGCGCCGCGCACCAGGTCGGCGACGCGGTTGCCGGCCGGTGGCGCGGCGACGCGGGACAGGGCGAGACGGACCACGAGCTCGCAGGACCGGGCCGGCTCGGCGGTGTCGGCAAGGGGAACGCCGGGGCCGGCCAGGACGGCGACGGCACGGTCGCGGACGAGGGCGACGAGGTCGGCGGGTGAGGGCAGCGGGCCGTCGGCGCGGCGCTGCGCGGGCGCGGCGGAGGCGGACGGCACGGCCGAGAGGGGCGGGCAGGGCAGGCGCTCGCTCCAGCAGCCGGTGAGCAGGGCGCGGACCAGGGCGTTGTCCTGGGCGCTGGAGGTGGTCCACTCGGCGGTCGCGGTCAGACGGTCCCGTGGTTCGGTGGGACCGGTGAGCGCGCGGTCGACTCCGGCGAGGTAGCCGTCGGCCTCCCTGCGGACGAGGGCCCTGGCGAGACCGTCCTTGCCGCCGAACTCGTTGTAAAGCGTCTGCCGGGAGACTCCGGCCGAGGCGGCGACGTCCACCATCCGCACCGTCGGCCACGGCCGACGCGCGAGTGCCGTGTATGCGGCGTCCAGCAGGGATTCCCGCGCCGCGGGCATCATCGCCTCCTTCGGGGCGAGCGGCCGGCCCCGCGGTTCGGATGTGACGCGCCGTCGGGGGCTGTCAAGGGTTCGCGGGCCCCCGGTAGCCCCATACCGACCTCGGCAGATACCGTTCGTTGCATGCCCGACTACCTCGACGACCTGCGTCTCGCCCACGTCCTCGCGGACGCCGCCGACGCCGCGACGATGGACCGGTTCAAGGCCCTCGACCTCAAGGTCGAGACCAAACCGGACATGACGCCGGTGAGTGAGGCCGACAAGGCCGCGGAGGAGCTCATCCGCGGCCATCTCCAGCGCGCCCGCCCGAGGGACGCGGTCCTGGGCGAGGAGTACGGGGTGGCGGGCACGGGGCCGCGCCGCTGGGTGATCGATCCGATCGACGGCACCAAGAACTACGTCCGCGGTGTCCCCGTGTGGGCCACCCTGATCTCCCTGATGGAGGCGGGCGAGACCGGCTTCCAGCCGGTCGTCGGCGTCGTCTCCGCCCCCGCCCTCGGCCGCCGCTGGTGGGCCGCGCAGGGCCACGGCGCCTTCGCCGGGCGCAGTCTGTCGTCGGCCACCCGGCTGCGGGTCTCCCGCGTCTCCAATATTTCCGACGCCTCCTTCGCGTACTCCTCGCTCAGCGGCTGGGAGGAGCAGGGCCGGCTGGACGGCTTCCTGGACCTCACCCGCGAGGTGTGGCGCACGCGCGCGTACGGCGACTTCTGGCCGTACATGATGGTCGCCGAGGGGTCGGTGGACCTGTGCGCGGAGCCGGAGTTGTCGCTCTGGGACATGGCGGCCACCGCCATCGTGGTCACGGAGGCCGGCGGCTCCTTCACCGGCCTCGACGGCCGCCCCGGACCGCACAGCGGCAACGCGGCCGCCTCGAACGGCCTGCTGCACGACGAGTTGCTGGGGTATCTCAACCAGCGGTACTGAGCGACACGAGGAGCTGTCCGGCGTGATGCGCCGGGCAGGCCCGTGATCCGCGTGTGCGCCCCCAACCAGCCGCGCGCGCCCTCTTGTTGACCCTCGCTTTGCCTGCCACTCTGAGAGTCCCCCACTTGTGCATTTGTGAAACCGTGAACCGGCGGACCCCCGTGTCCGGCGACCGCGCGGTTTCCGGTAGGAGGTGGCTCCATCCATGCTCGTCCGTGACGCCATGAGCACCGTGGTCCTCACCATCGGCCCCGCCCACACCCTCCGCCAGGCCGCCGCCCTGATGTCCACCCGCCGGGTGGGCGCGGCCGTGGTCCTCGATCCCGACGGCACCGGCATCGGCATCCTCACCGAGCGGGACGTCCTCAACTCCGTGGGGCGCGGCCAGGATCCGGACTACGAGCGCGCCCACGCCCACACCACCACCGACGTCGTCTTCGCCGCCCCGTCCTGGACCCTGGAGGAGGCCGCCACCGCCATGACCCACGGCGGTTTCCGCCATCTGATCGTCCTCGACCGGGGTGAGCCCGCCGGTGTCGTCTCGGTCCGCGACATCATCCGCTGCTGGGCACCAAAGCGGCAGCGGGCCCAGCACGTGCCGGCGTAGTGACATGCGGGACGGGCCGGACCCCGAAGGGATCCGGCCCGCCGTCCGACAAGCGGTCCAGCGCTGGGATCAGCCGCGCAGGGCCTGGACCGCGGCCTCCAGCCGCTTGCCGAAGTCTCCGTCCGCCTGACGGAAGTTGTTGATCGCACGATCGGCGATGTCGTCGCGCGTGACTCCCGAGATGGCGTTCGCCAGGTTCTTGACCAGGCGCTCCTTCTCGTCCTCCGACATCAGCCGGTACAGGTTGCCCGCCTGCACGAAGTCGTTGTCCTCGGCGTGTACGGGCGTGACCGTCTCACCGGTGACCCCGGTGACCGTGACGGGCTGCCACAGCGCACGGTCCGTCTGGAACGGGCCGCCGAAGCTGTTCGGCTCGTAGTTCTTCGCGCCCTTGTGGCGGCCGTCGTAGAGGTAGCCGTCACGGGAGTGGGTGCGCGCCTCGGTGGCGTGCGGGCGGTTCACCGGCAGGTGGTCGGCGTTGATGCCGACGCGGTAGCGGTGGGCGTCGCCGTACGCGAAGAGGCGGCCCTGGAGCATCTTGTCCGGGGAGGGACCGATGCCCGGCACGAAGTGGGCGGGGCTGAAGATGGACTGCTCGACCTCGGCGAAGATGTTCTCCGGGTTGCGGTTGAGCTCCAGCTTGCCGAACTCGATCAGCGGGTAGTCCGCGTGCGGCCAGACCTTGGTCAGGTCGAACGGGTTGAAGCGGTACGTCGCCGCCTCGGCCGCCGGCATCACCTGCACGTAGACGGTCCAGGACGGGAAGTCGCCGCGCTCGATGGCCTCACGCAGATCCCGCTGGTGCGAGTCGGGGTCCTTGCCCGCGAGGATCTCGGCCTCCTCGGCGGTCAGGTTCTTGATGCCCTGGTCGGTCTTGAAGTGGTACTTGACCCAGAAGGCCTCGCCGGCCTCGTTGTTCCACTGGTAGGTGTGCGAGCCGAAGCCGTCCATGTGACGGTAGGACGCCGGGATGCCGCGGTCACCGAACAGCCAGGTCACCTGGTGCGTCGACTCGGGCGACAGGCCCCAGAAGTCGAAGACGTTGTCCGCCTCCTGCGAGCCGGTGTACGGATCGCGCTTCTGGGTGTGGATGAAGTCGGGGAACTTGATGGCGTCCCGGATGAAGAACACCGGGGTGTTGTTGCCGACGAGGTCGTAGTTGCCCTCCTCGGTGTAGAACTTCAGCGCGAAACCGCGCGGGTCGCGCACGGCGTCCGCGGCACCGAGGTTGCCGGCCACCGTCGAGAAGCGCAGGAAGGTCTCCGTCTGCTTGCCGACCTCGGAGAGGAACGCGGCCCTGGTGTAGCGCGTGACATCGGCGGTGACCGTGAAGGTGCCGTAGGCACCGGCACCACGGGCATGCACGACACGCTCCGGGATGCGCTCACGGTTGAAGTGGGCGAGCTTCTCCAGCAGGAGCTGGTCCTGCACGAGGACCGGGCCACCGACGCCCGCGGTCTCGCTGTTCTGGTTGTCGGCTACCGGGGCACCGGCCTCCGTAGTAAGCGGTCCCTGCGTCACGTGCGCCTCCTGCGTCATTACTGATCGATCCGATCCTTGGCTACATCCGAACTCGATCCTACAATGGACAATGTCTAAGTCAAGTAAAGCTCCAAAGTCACACCCATTCGGGACCTGGTCCCCTTGCTGTTAGGCTGGTGCCTATGAGTGACCTTCTGGAACGGCTCCGCGGACGTGGATGGCGGATGACCGCGCAGCGCCGTGTCGTGGCCGAGGTCCTCGACGGCGAACACGTCCACCTGACGGCCGACGAGGTGCACGCCAGGGCTGTCGCCAAGCTGCCCGAGATCTCCCGGGCGACCGTCTACAACACCCTGGGCGAGCTGGTCTCGCTCGGTGAGGTGCTGGAGGTCGCCACGGACAAGCGGGCCAAGCGATACGACCCCAACGCCCACCGTCCGCACCACCACCTGGTGTGCGCGCGGTGCGGCGCGATCCGCGACGTCCACCCGACCGGCAATCCGCTGGCCGACCTCCCCGACACGGAGCGCTTCGGTTTCACGGTCTCCGACGTCGAGGTGACGTACCGCGGGCTCTGCCCGAACTGTGCGGCGTAGGCGACACTCACCCAAGGCGTAAGCCCCGGCACCGATGGGTGGCGGGGCTTTCCTTCGTGCCGGTGCCGCACCGATCAGCCGGTGACGAACGGCACAACGCACCGAGGGCCGGAACCCTTTCGGATTCCGGCCCTCGGACTTCAGTAGCGGGGACAGGATTTGAACCTGCGACCTCTGGGTTATGAGCCCAGCGAGCTACCGAGCTGCTCCACCCCGCGTCGATGAATGCAACGTTACGTCAAGGACGCGGACAGAAGCAAATCGCTTTTCCGGAGGTCACCGCGGCGTGGCGTCACGCCGACAGTTCCTGGCGCAGGGCGTCGCGCAGGCGGGTGGCGCGTTCGGTGACCGCCGCGGGGCCGAGGGCCGCCGCCCGGTCGGCCCAGCACTGGCCCTCGGCGAGCTCGCCGCGTCGCGCGTAGACGAGCGCGAGGCGCAGCGCCGCACGGCCGTGGCCGGCGTCGGCCGCACGGGTCCACCAGACGGCCGCCTCGGGCTCGCTGCCCTCGCGGGCCAGCAGCAGGCCCAGGTTGAAGGCGCCGTTGCGGGAGCCGGCCTCGGCGGCCTCCCGGTACCAGCGTGCCGCCTCGACCACGTCGCCCCGGGCCGCGGCGAGCATGCCGACGCGCACCTGGGCACGGCGGTGCCCCTGGCAGGCCGCGCGCTCGTACCACTCCTCGCACTCGCTGCGCCGGTTCACCGGCTCCCCCAGCTCGTGCGCGGGCTCGGGCGGTCTGCGGGCGTCCAGCACGGTCGCCAGCCGGTACGCGGCCTCGGCACTGCCGCCGCCCGCGGCACACCGCAGGAACCGCTCCGCCTCGCTCTCGTCGCCGTCCCGCAGCCGCGCCATGCCGACCTGGAGCGCCGCCTCGGTGTGCCCGGCGGCGGCCGCCCGCTCGTACCAGCGCAGCGCGGCACGCTCCTCACCCCGGCCCGCGTGCAGGATGCCCAGGTTGAAGGCGGCGTCCACACTGCCGGCCTCCGCGGCCTTGGAGAACCACGGCTCCGCGCCGGTCTCGTCCCCCGCCCGCAGCAGCAGGATCGCCAGCGCGTTCGCCGCCTCGCGGTGACCGGCGTAGGCGGCCCGGCGGTACCACTGCTCGGCCTGGGCCGTGCGGCCCTGCTCGGCGCAGAGCAGCCCGAGGTTGTACGCGCCGTTGACGTCACCGGCGTCCATCGCGGCCCGGTACCAGCGCTCGGCGGTCTGGGTCTCGCCCCGCTCCGCGTGCAGCGCGCCCAGCGCGTTGGCGGCGTTGCCGTCGCCGTGCTGGGCGGCCCGCAGCCACCACACGGCGGCGTTCTCCGTGTCCCCGGCGTCGCGCAGCAGGAAGCCGAGCGCGCAGGCGGCCCGTGCCTCTCCGTCCTTGGCGGAGGTCAGATACCAGCGGCCGGCCTCCTTGAGTTCGCCGCGCTTCTCCAGGATCGCCCCGAGGTGCAGCGCGGCCCTGCGGTGTCCGCGCGCGGCGGCCTGCCGGTACCACTGCTCGGCCTCCGCGACCAGCGGGACGCCGTCGTCGTCGGCCTCCCGCGCGGCCTTGCGGTCCAGTGCGCGGGCCAGCCGGTACGCCCCTTCGCGGTGCCCCCGCTCGGCGGCGACCCGCATCCAGCGCTCGGTCCCGTCCGTGTCCCCGCGGTGTTCCAGCAGGTCGGCGAGGGCGTACGCACCGAGGGTGTGGCCCTGCTCGGCGGACTGGCGCAGCCAGTACTCGGCGGCGGGCTCGTCGCCGCGCTCCCGGTGGTGGCGGCCGAGCGCGTGCGCCGCGGCGGTGGAACCGGCGACGGCGGCGATCCGCCACCATCCGGCGGCCTCGTCGGCGTAGCCCCGCTGGTGCAGCAGGACGCCCAGGTTGTTGGCGGCGGCGCGGTCGCCCGCGGCGGTGGCGGCACGCAGATGGGGTTCGGCTCCGTCGAGATCACCACGACGCAGCAGCATGGCACCGAGGACGCTCATCGCCTCGACGTCGCCGGCCTCCGCGGCGAGCCTCTGACGCAGCTCCTCGGCCGCTTCGTCGGCGGCTTCCCCCGTCTCGTCGCGGGGTTCCTCCCGATAGGAGGACTGCACAAAACGCCCTGTCCCGAACAGAGTTGCCTTGTCCCCCATAACATCCATCGTCGCACCACCTGCAACCTGGGTACACCTGGTATACCGCAGTCAGTGAGGTCACTTCAGCGTTTTGTCGACATGCCCACAGAGAGACAAGTCAAACACAGATCTCCCAACTCCCGTCGGCGGCACGGCCGTCGTCTGCCCGGGGCACATGAGTTCGCACACCACGAAGGCCCGGATTCCTCAAGGAATCCGGGCCTTCATGGTGTCGCTTTCGCGACTTCAGTAGCGGGGACAGGATTTGAACCTGCGACCTCTGGGTTATGAGCCCAGCGAGCTACCGAGCTGCTCCACCCCGCGCCGTTGTGTTCCAACCGTAGCACGGCGCGGGAGGGGCCTTTGACCAGCCTGCTCGCTAACTGCTCGGGCTCGCGTCGGGACCGGGACTGCTGTCCCCGCCGCCGGCGCCGCCGCCCCCTTCGGCCGACTGGGCCTCTTCAGCCCTGCGCAACGCGTCCTCCAGGTCCTTCTGCGCCTTGCCGTAGGCCTCCCAGTCGTTCTTCTTCAGGGCTTCCTGGCCGGCCTCGAAGGCGTCCTGGGCGTCGTGCAGGGCCTCTTGGACCGTGGGGTTGTCGGATGGGGGCGGTGGCTGGGTGCCCTCGTCCTCGCCCGGTGGCGGCTCGGTGGCCGCGCCCTCACCTCCGAAGATCTTGTCCAGAGCCTGCTCGAGGGTGTCCTCGAACGCGGTCTGGCCTCCGTAGGTCACCAGCACCTTCCGCAGCAGGGGGTACTTCAGTCCACCACCGCGTACGTAGACCGGCTCCACGTAGAGCAGGCCTCCGTCGAGCGGGACGGCCAGGAGATTGCCGTACTCGACCTCGGAGTCGCCGCCTCTCAGCAACCTGATGGACTCGGCGATGTCCTGTTCGGAGTTGAACTGGCTCTGGATCTGTTTGGGTCCGGCGGCGGTGGTGCTCGTCGGCAGTTTCAGCAC
Source organism: Streptomyces griseoloalbus (assembly GCA_014650015.1). Classification (GTDB taxonomy): domain Bacteria; phylum Actinomycetota; class Actinomycetes; order Streptomycetales; family Streptomycetaceae; genus Streptomyces; species Streptomyces griseoloalbus. The sequence continues at coordinate 254,886 of BMUD01000005.1, read as the reverse complement.
TCTGATCTTGCCGTAGTCCTCGGTGCCCGGATCGGCGTTCACCGCCATGAAGGCGCTGAGGTTGTCACGGCCGTTCGGCGTCAACGTCGTGGTGAGCGAGAAGGTCTGTTCCTTCTGGTCGGGCATCTTCATGCTCAGGTAGTACGGAGGCACCGCGTCGCCCGTCTTGTTGGTCGGGTCGTCCGGCACCTGCCACACCTCGCTGCCCGAGAGGAACGTGGTGGCGTCCTTCACGTGGTAGCGGGTCAGCAGCTCGCGCTGCACCTTGAACAGGTCCTGCGGGTACCGCAGATGGGCCATCAGGTCGCCGGAGATCTCGCTCTTCGGCTCCACCGTGTCCGGGAAGGCCTTCATCCAGGTCTTCAGGACGGGGTCCTGGGTGTCCCACTGGTAGAGCTTGACCTCGCCGCTGTACGCGTCGACGGTCGCCTTCACCGAGTTGCGGATGTAGTTGACCTGGTTCTGCTGGGCCACCACCGCGCGCTGGTCGTTGGTGGCGGTCAGCGAGTCGGCCGTGGTGTCACCGAGGGTCGTCCGCGACGCGTACGGATAGCCGTTGGTGGTCGTGTAGGCGTCGACGATCCACTGGATGCGGTTGTTCACGACGGCCGGATAGGCGTCGCCGTCGATGGTCAGCCACGGGGCGATCGCCTCGACGCGCTCCTTGGGCGTGCGGTTGTACAGGATCCGCGAACCGTCGCCGATCGCGCCGGAGTAGAGGATCTGCGGCTCGCTGAACGCGACCGCGTAGGCGGCCCGGTTGACCGGGCTGGAGAGACTGACCCCGCTGTCGCCCTCGTAGCTGTACGTCTTCTCGCCGCTGTCGTCGGAGTAGTCGATCTCCTTCTGGGGACCGCCGACGATCGAGTACGTCGTCGTCCGCTCGCCGTAGTAGACGCGCTGCTCGTACGCCCCGAGGTCGCCCTTGGACGGCAGGTCGGACTCGGTGAACGCCGGGCGGCCGCCTGCGTCGGCGCTGGTGCCCTCGGCGGCGACGACTCCGTATCCGTGCGTGTACCGGAAGTGGTCGTTGATCCAGTTCCGCTTGGGGATGCCGTTGAGGTTCAGCTCACGCAGACCGATGACCGTGTCCTGGTCCTTGCCGTCCTTGGTGTACCGGTCGACGTCCAGGTTGGTCGGGAACGCGTAGTAGTTCCTGATCTGCTGGAGCTGCTGGAACGTCGGCGAGACGATGTTCGGGTCCATGATCCGGATGCTGGCCGTGTCGGTGACGTCGTCCCGCAGCTGGGTCTTGTCCTCGGTCTGGCTCGTGCCCGGATATTCGGTGACCTGCGAGTCGTCGATGCCGTAGGCCTCACGCGTGGCCTTGAGGTTCTTCTCGACGTACGGCGCTTCCTTGGCCTGCTCGTTCGGCTGGACCTGGAACTTCTGCACGATCGCCGGGTACAGGCCGCCGATGAGGATCGCCGACAGCACCATCAGACCGAAGCCGATCACGGGCAGCTGCCAGGTGCGCCGCCACAGGGTGGCGAAGAACAGCAGCGCGCAGATCACGGCGATGCAGAACAGGATCGTCTTGGCCGGCAGATAGGCGTTCGCGTCGACGTACCGCAGGCCGGTCCAGCTGTCGGTCGCCTTGAAGTCGCTGGACTTCACCGCGAGTCCGTACCGGTCGAGCCAGTACGCGACCGCCTTCAGGGCGACGAAGACACCGAGGAGCACCGACAGGTGCCCGGTGGCCGCGGCCGTGGCGCGCGCGCCCGGGCTGGTGATGCGCAGCCCGCCGTACAGGTAGTGGGTCAGCGCGGCGGCGATCAGCGCCAGGATCGTGGCGGCGAAGCCGAAGCCGAGCAGGAACCGGTACCAGGGCAGGTCGAAGGCGTAGAAGGAGACGTCGAGCTTGAACTGCGGGTCCTTCTGGCCGAAGGACACGCCGTTGACCCACATCAGCCAGGTACGCCACTGGCTCGACGCCGAGGCGCCGGCGATCAGGCCCACCAGCGCGGTGATCCCGAGCAGCAGCCACTTCTTGTACGGGGCGATGCCCATCCGGTACCGGTCGAGGTTCTGCTGCTCCATCGACATGGCGCTCAGCGGCGGCCGCATCCGGTGCGCCAGCCAGACGTTGAAGCCGACCGCGAGGGCCATCAGCAGACCGAAGACGAAGAAGAGTCCGATCTTGGTCCACAGGGTCGTCGTGAACACCGACGAGTAGTCGACCGAGCGGTACCACAGCCAGTCGGTCCAGAAGCCCGCGAACATGGTGAACACCATGCCGAGGACGGCCAGGACGCCCAGTGTCATGAGCAGGGTCCGGACCCGCCGGGACGGGCGGCCCACTCTGATCCGTGGCCCCGTCGGGCCTCCGCCGCGGTCCGGCATCTGGAAAGCCAAGGTAGGCACCTCGAAGTTCGCTGTTGATTCGTCGAGCCCGCGTCTTCACGGGCCGTGTGTGGTCCCCCGTGATCGCGGGCCCACACCTATGCAACTTACTCACGCTTTACTCGGTTCCCGATTCCGGCCAGGAACGAGAGAGGATTGTGACCATGTCCAACACACCCATGGCGGCAAGCCCGCTCACCCGGGCCGTGCTCGAGATCGACGAGTACGTCTCCGGCCTCGGCTGGGACCAGCCCGCCCGTCTGTTCGCCCTCGTAGACACCGCCCGGCTGCGGGCCGAGCAGCCCTCGCTCGCGGGCCGGCTCGGTCTGGAGGGCGAGCAGGAGACGACCGCTTTCACCCCGATCGAGCAGGACGAGGTTCCAACGGGCAAACCGCTGGACGAGTTCCTGGGCACCATCGCCTGGCCCGACGCGGTGGCCGGCTGCGCCCTGACCGTGGAGCGGCTGATGCTGCCGCCGTCCGCGGAGGCCCAGGTCCCGAAGGATCTGAACGGGGCGGCGCTGACGAAATGGGTGGCTGAGCACCCGGAGCGTCAGGAGGTCCGCATGACGGTCGCGGTGCTGCGCGACGGTGCCCGCGAGTCGGCCCTCCGGCTGCGCGAGAAGGACTCCCCCACGGAAGTCCTCACCGGTTCCGACCTGGTGCCCGGCCTGGCGGAGGCGCTGAAGGCGACGTTCGAGGAGTAGCCGGCCCGGTCACCCGGTCAGGACGCCGCGCACTCCGGCAGGTCGGCGGTGTCGCCGGAACGGATGTCCTTCAGAGCGCCCAGGGCGTCGTCGATGGTGTTCACCTTCACGAGGGTCAGACCCTCGGGGGTGTCCTTGGCGGCGGACGCGCAGTTGTCGGCGGGCGTGAGGAAGTACCGGGCGCCCTTGGCGCGCGCGCCGACCGTCTTCATCTCGATCCCGCCGATCGGCCCGACCTTGCCGTTGTCGTCGATCGTGCCGGTGCCGGCGACGAAGGCGCCGCCGGTCAGGCTGCCCGGGGTGAGCTTGTCGTAGATGCCGAGGGCGAACATCAGACCCGCGCTCGGCCCTCCGACGTCGGCGAGCTTGATGTCGACGGTGAACGGGAAGGTGTGGTCGGTCCCGGCGGAGATCCCGACGATGGCGCGCGGCTCGCCGCCGTCCTCGGAGGTCGTGGTGGTGATCGTGATCTTCTCGGTCTTCGTCGGCGTCCGCTTCTCCTTCTCCGCGGCCGCCTGCTCCTTGGCGGGCACGATCGTGAAGACGACGTCCTGGCCGGGCTTGTGCTCGGTCACCAGCTCGGCGACGTCGGCCGGCTCCTTCACCGTCCTGCCGTCCACGGCCTTGATCACGTCGCCCGCGTGCAGCTTGTCCTCCGCCGGGGATCCCTTGACGACCGTGGAGACGATCACCCAGGACCTCACCGGGACGTCGAGCTCCTTCAGCGCCGCGACCTTGGCGCTCTCCTGGGACTGACTGAACTCCTCGGCGTTCTCCTGGGTGGACTCCTCCTCCGTCTTGCCGTCGGGGTAGAGGGTGTCGTGCGGCACGACCTTGTTGTCGTGCGCGAGCCACCCGTAGACGGCCTCGACGAGGTTCATGCGGTACTCGGCGCTGGTGACCCGCACCGTGGTCATGTTGAGATGACCGTCCGTCGGATAGGTCTTGCGCCCGGTGATACGCAGCACCGGCTCGCCGTCGTGGTCACCCAGCGTGTTCACCGTCGGCCCCGGGGACATCTCCGAATAGGGCACGGGAAGGAACACTCCCGCGCACAGGAGCGCGATCAGCATCAGGGTGGAGGCGAGCATCGTCGCAGTGCGGCGTGGCATGCCTCGACAGTACGGGACCGGTCTGTCAGCACACCGTCAGGGCCGCCCGGACGGGCGGCCCCGCACGCCGAGTACGCCGACGACCTGCTGTTCTTCGGCCTTCAGCTACCCGAGCGCGGCCGTTCCATGGCTTCGCGGAATCGGGCGTAACCGATGAGTTCGGGCCCGTCGCTTCGCATCTTGCGCGTCCGATTGGCCCAACTGCCCCAGAGTCCCGCGCCGATCGCAGCCACAAGCGGAATCAGCAACCAGGCAAGCGCCGCCATGCCGACCTCCCAACCCCATGAGCGTCCGCAACTGACTGATCAGCAGATTAACCATCCACACTGACAACGCTCACGGCAGGGGTGCGGTTACGCAACCGGAGGTTCGGTGGCCTCCTCGGCAGGCACCGGCCCACCCACCCGTCACCCGCCCCCCACCCCCGAACGACGGCGCTACGCGCCCACCCGCCCACCACCCTTGAAGGACGGCGCTACGCGCCGACCCATTCTTCTGTCCCGTCGGAGAACCTCTGGTGCTTCCAGATGGGTACCTCGTGCTTGAGGTCGTCGATCAGCTTCCGGCAGGCCTCGAAGGCCTCGCCCCGGTGCGGGCACGACACGCCGACGACGACGGCGAGGTCCCCGACCCTGAGGTCCCCCACCCGGTGCACGGCGGCCAGCGCGCGCACGGGGTGGTCGGCGGCGACCTTCTCGGCGATCCGCCGCATCTCGTCCTCGGCGCTGGGGTGACACGAATAGCCGAGCTCGTCGACGTCGGCGCCCCCGTCGTGGTTGCGCACGGTCCCCACGAACAGCGCCGTCCCGCCGGCGGCGTCGTCCCCGACGGCCTGGAGGATCTCGTCCACGGACAGCGGCGTGTCGCGGATCGCGATCAGCTTGATCGGGTCCTGTGCTGCCTGCTCACCCGGGTGATCGTGCGTGGATGCCATGTCCCCATCGTGCCTCACGGCGACGACAACGCGGAATGGCTGTCGCACGGCACGCGCGCGTGCCGGTTCCGAGTCTCCTCCGAGCGGTCCGGCTCCGCCCGGCGGACACCCGCCCGGCCGGCTCCGGCGGTGGTCAGATCCGCCGCCGGGCCTTGCGCGCCCGCCGTACCACCGCCGCCGCGCCCAGCAGGGCCACCGTCGCTCCCGCGGCGCCCGCCGCCGTCGCGTCCTTGCGCCCCAGCCGCCGGCCGGCGACCGTGTGCCTGCCGGAGACCTCCTCCAGCAGCTCCGCCAGCACCTCCTCGTTGGCGTACGCGGGCCGCCACCCGGCGTCGTGCAGCCGGCTCCCGCTGACCACCCAGGGGTACATCGTGTAGGCCAGATCCCCCGCCGGGGACGGGGTGAGCCCGATCCGGTGCAGCCGGGCCGCCGCGCCCAGCGCGACCGCCGACGGCAGCTCCATCCGCCGGATCCCGCTGAGCTCCTCGACCTCCTCCTGCTCCAGCCATCCGTCGCAGCCGACGGCCAGCTCGCCGTCGACCTTCTCCAGCACGGCGTACTCCAGGGCGCTGCACAGATCCTCGACGTGACAGAACTGCCACGCGGGCCGCGATCCGGCCACCACGAGCAGCCGGGGCGACTCGAAGTACCTGGTCAGCGCGGTGTCGGTGCCGCCCACCAGCACGGCCGGGCGTACCACGGTGACATTGAGTCCGGGGTGCGCCCGCGGCGCCCGGCGCGCGAGCCGCTCGATCTCCAGAAGGTCGCCGACGCCCGTGGCCTCCGCCGTGGCCCGCAGTTCCGCGTCCTCCGACAGGGGCAGCTCGTTGTCCGGCAGCGCCCCGTAGACCATCGTGGAGGTGCACAGCACGACCCGGTGCACGCCTGCGGCCGCGGCGGCCGTCAGTACGGTCTGCGTTCCCCGCAGGTTGTAGGCCGTTCGGGCGGCTGCATCGGTCTCCAGATCGAGGTCGAGGGCCAGATGGACCACCACGTCGGCCCCGCGCAGCTTGTCCGCGATGGCCGGGTCCCGTACGTCCAGGATGTGCCAGCGCGCCTCAGCGCACTCGCCGCGCCGCTCGTCGATGGCGATGACCTGCTTGATCTCCTCCGAGGCGGCGAGCCGCCCGGTGAGCAGTGCGCCGACGCCGGACGCGGCGCCGGTGACCGCGACGACGGGCCCGCGCGCCGCGGGGCTGGTTGACTGGTTTCGCGCTGCGCGAACCTGCGGATCTGGGGAACTCACCGGGCGTCTCCAGAGGTTGTCTTCAGTACGAGCGCGTGCGACGCGTACGTACCAGGTGGCATCCATCCTGCCGCAGGCCCTCTGTCGGCGAAGCACCGAGGCCCGAACCGCTTCAGGTGTCTACGCTGAGTGGTGTTGTCGGGCAGCCGTGCCGCCGGAAAGAACCGGTGGCCCTACCAGCCGAGGAAACCCGTGAGTGACACCCCATTCGGATTCGGCCTTCCGCCGGAGGAGCCGGACGACGGCGACGAAGGCAAGAAGAAGGACCCGCAGAGCGGCGGTGGTCAGGGCCCGGCCAACCCGTTCGGTTTCGGCATGTCCGGAGCCGGAGGCTTTGGCGGCCCGGGCGCGGACAATCCGTTCGCCGCGATGTTCGGGTCCCTGAACCCCAACGACCTGGGCGCCGCGTTCCAGCAGCTCGGCCAGATGCTCTCCTACGAGGGCGGGCCGGTGAACTGGGACATGGCCAAGCAGATCGCCCGGCAGACGGTCTCCCAGGGCACCGCCGAGGGCTCGAAGGACGCGAGCGTCGGCCCCGCCGACCGCAAGGCCGTGGAGGACGCCGTCCGCCTGGCCGACCTGTGGCTGGACGACGCGACCTCCCTGCCGTCGGGCGCCCACTCCGCCGTGGCCTGGAGCCGCGCGGAGTGGGTCGAGGCCACCCTCCCGGCGTGGCGGGAACTGGTCGACCCGGTCGCCGAGCGCGTCGGGAACGCGATGGGCGACGTCCTGCCGGAGGAGATGCAGGCCATGGCCGGCCCGCTGATCGGCATGATGCGCTCCATGGGCGGCGCCATGTTCGGCACGCAGATCGGGCAGGCCGTCGGCGTGCTCGCCGGTGAGGTCGTCGGCTCGTCCGACATCGGCCTCCCGCTCGGTCCGGCCGGCAAGGCCGCGCTGCTGCCGCTGAACATCGCGACGTTCGGCAAGGACCTGGGAGTGCCGCAGGAGGAGGTGCGGCTGTACCTCGCCCTGCGCGAGGCCGCCCACCAGCGCCTGTTCGCGCACGTCCCGTGGCTGCGCTCACACCTCTTCGGCGCCGTCGACGGCTACGCGCGCGGGATCAAGGTCGACACCGGCAAGCTGGAGGACGTCGTCGGCCAGTTCGACCCGCAGAATCCCGAGCAGCTGCAGGAGGCCCTCCAGCAGGGCATGTTCCAGCCGGAGGACACGCCGGAGCAGAAGGCCGCCCTGGCCCGTCTGGAGACGGCGCTGGCGCTCGTCGAGGGCTGGGTGGACGCGGTGGTGCACGCGGCGGCCAAGCCCCGGCTGTCGTCGGCCGACGCACTGCGTGAGACGCTGCGCCGCCGCCGAGCCTCGGGCGGCCCCGCCGAGCAGACGTTCGCCACGCTGATCGGTCTGGAGCTGCGCCCGCGCCGGCTGCGCGACGCCTCCCGTCTGTGGGCCTCGCTCACCGACGCGCGCGGTGTCGACGGCCGGGACGCCCTGTGGGCCCACCCGGACATGCTGCCGACGGCCACCGACCTGGACGACCCGGACGGCTTCGTGCACCGCGAGCAGATCGACTTCTCCGAGCTCGACAAGATGCTCGGCGAGGCCGCCGACAAGCCCGACCTCCGGAAGAAGAAGGGCGAGGGCGAGAGCGAGAACAAGGACGACGACACCCAGTGAGCCTGCACGACGACGCGGTCCTCGTGCTCAAGCGGTACGAGGACCAGCCCCAGCTGCGCCAGGCCTACCTGGACCATCTGGAGGCCCATCCGGACGGCATGTGGAAGGCCTGCCACGCGGGCCATGTCACGGCGAGTGCGCTGGTCGTGGACCCGGAGCGCGGCCGAGTGCTGCTGACCCTGCACAGGAAGCTGCGCATGTGGCTCCAGATGGGCGGGCACTGCGAGCCGGGGGACGCGTCACTCGCCGCGGCGGCCCTGCGGGAGGCGACGGAGGAGTCCGGCATCACGGGCCTGACGCTCCTCGCGGGCGGACCCGTGCGGCTGGACCGGCATCCGATCCCGCCGCCCTGCCACTGCCACTTCGACGTCCAGTACGCGGCCGTGGCCGCACCGGACGCCGCGCACGCGATCAGCGAGGAGTCCCTCGACCTGCGCTGGTTCTCCTACGAAGAGGTCGCGGAGGTGGCCGACGGGTCGGTCCTCCGTCTGGTCGAGGCGACCCGGGCGAGACTGGACGTCTGACGTACGGCTACGACGCGACCGCGATACGTGTAAGGGGCGACCTCCAGGACGGTCGCCCCTTACCTCGGTCCCGGTGCCGGGCGGTCAGCTCCAGACGTTGCCCTGGTTCTGCCCTCGGGCACCCTGCTGTCCCATGCCGTACTGCGCGGCGACGCCCGATCCGATCTGGGCGCCCTGCGGCGGCAGCAGCTCGCTGGGCTGGACGAGGGCGAAGCCGCTGCCCATGAAGCTGAGCTCCCAGCCCTCCCCGGTGTTGGCACGGCGCCGCCACACCCCGGAGGAGTGCGTCTGGGCCTGCATCTGCACGCGCAGCGAGGTGGACCAGGCGACGATCGCGTCGGCGTCGCAGTTGACGTACTTGTCCGGTGTCACCTGCATCAGCAGCGGCATGCCCGACGTCATCAGGGCGACCTTGCCGCGGCCGGTGATGTTGAGCTGGTACTTCCCGGAGCCGGAGATGCCGTACAGGCTGTCGACGGCGATGACCTCGTGATGGAGCGAGGAGTCCATCGCGAGCACATAGCTGCTGTCGACCGTCAGCCCGTCCTGCTCCACCTCCATGACGTGGACGCGTTGGGCGAGGTTGGCGAGATAGACCGTGCCCTGCCCGTGGCAGCGCATCAGGTCGAGGCCCTCACCGGTGTGCGCTCGCGCGCGTGACTGCTCGTTGCCCTGGTACTCGGCGTCGAATTCGACGAGTCCCTGGTAGGCGACCATCGTGCCCTTGCGGGCGAGGATGTCGTCGTGGCCCTCCAGGGCGACGCGGAGCATCTGCTTGTTCTGCAGACTCCAGCGCTCATGGGTCTGCTGGTCGTTGTGGGCGAAAAGCGGGCTCTGCATGTGTGTTGCTCCCCCTCAGCCCCGGACCCGGAGACGGTCGGTGCTGTCCTCACTGGGCTGGACGACGACGATGCCCTGACCGGAGAAGGCCATCTGGTAGGCCTCGCCACTGCCGCGGCCGATCAGCGACTGGGCCCGGAAACTGCGCTTGCCCTTCACCTTGAGGTTCGGGGACCAGGCGACCAGGGCGTCCGGGTCGACGTACGTCTCGTCGTCGCCGCCACCGCAGTCGACGACGATCGGCTTGCCGCGCGAGGTCAGCGCGACCCAGCCCTGGCCGGAGATCCTGGTGTTCCACAGGCCCTGTCCGGCGAACTTCGCCAGGCCCTTCACCCGCTCCACGCCCCACGTCAGATGGGCGTCGAAGGCGAGCAGGTTGGTGGCGTTGACGGAGATGCCGTCGCCGTTGAGGTTGATCACCACGACGTTCGCGCCGTAGTCGGCGAGGTAGAGCAGTCCGTCGCCGGAGCACTTCATCAGGGGCGCGCCCTCGCCGGTGAGCCAGTCCTTGGCGATCTGGCGTACGGCGGGCGGGTTGGGCTCGTACTGGACGAACCCTTCGTAGGCGACCATCGATCCCACGCGCGCGAGGAGGTCGTTCCCGGTCTGCATGGCGATCTTCGCCATGTGGTTGCCGTGGTTCTCCATGCGGGCGGCGACGGGGGCGGGGGCGTAGCCCGCGAGTGGCTGGTTCATGACGGGCTCCCTCAGATCTCGTACGGCTGGACGACGATGAAGTTGCCGGGGGCGCCCCGGAACTGGAGGTTGACGCTCTCCCCCGTGTCACCGGGGTAGGAGTTGCGGCGCATCCGCACCTGGCTGGAGACGACCACCTGGGAGGCGGCCGACCAGGCGACCACGGCGTTGCAGTCGGCGAACGTGGTGGGCGTGACCGGCAGCACCACGGGGATGCCGTGGGTCTTCACGACGATGGTGCCGGTCCCCTGGAACTGCATCGTGAACAGGGCGCCGCCGGGGATGCCGTGTCCCTCGATACGGCGGACCTCGTACTGCAGGCCCTCGTCGAAGGCGAGGACGTTCTCGGCGGAGACGCACACGGCGTCGCCCTGGAGCTCGATCGGGTGGAGCATCGTGGAGTTCTCGGCGAAGAACACCTGGCCCTGGCCCGTGCAGCGCATCAGCTGCATCTCCTGGCCGGTGGCGTTGCCCACGATCCGGCCGGAGAACCCGGCGCCCTTGTAACTGAAGTCGACCTTGCCCTGGTAGAGCACCATGCTGCCCTGCCGGGCCAGCACCGGCTGCCCGCCGATGCCGAGGTCGACGCGGACGAGCTTCTTGTTCTGCTGGGTCCAGCGCTGCCCGGTGGGCGTCTCCTTGAACTGCTGGAGCGCGCCGAGCACGCCGGGGCCTTGCGGTGCGCCGTGAGGAGCGCCCTGGGGCGCGCCTTGGGGCGCACCGTAAGGCGCCTGCTGGCCCGGCAGTTGTCCGGGCGGGGGCTGGTGTCCGTAGCCGGGAGGGGGCATCGGCTGGCCGTAACCGGGCGGCGGGGCGGGCGCCTGGGGCTGGGCATAGCCCGGGGGTGGCGGGGCGGTCCGGCCGTACGGCGGCGGCTGGTGGCCCGGCTGGCCGTAGGGCGCGGGCGCCGGCGCCGGGGGCAGCACCGGGGACCCGCCGGGCGGGGTGTTCAGGGGCGCGACAATGGTCGGCGCGGTGTGCACCTGAGGCGGGGTGGCGCCCGGCGGCGGCGCGAAACCCTGCGCGGCGGGCTGGGGCGCGGGGGCCGGGGCAGGAGGAGGCACGGGAGCGGGAGCAGGGGCGGGTGTGGCTGCCGGGGCGGGCGTGGGGGCGCCGCCGGGTGCGCCGAACGCGGGCGGCGCGGTGGCCTGGGCGGGCGGCGCGAAGCCGGGTGCGGCCGCGCCCGCCTGCGGCTGCTGCTGAGGGGCGGCCGGCTCTTCCTCGGCCACCTCGCCGCCGAAGTTCCTCAGCAGCGCGTCGAGTCCGCCGTCGAAGCCCTGTCCGACGGCGGCGAAACGCCACACGTCCTTGAAGTAGAAGTCGCCCAGCATCACGGCCCGCTCGGTCGAGAACTCCGGGCCGCTGAACGGGTACCGGGCCACTTCCTCGCCGCCCGCGACGATACGGATGTACCCGGGACCGATCTGTGACATCTGCCCGGCGCCGTCGAGCGTCGCCGTGAAGGAGAGCTTCCTGATCTGCTGCGGGATCCGGTCCAGCGTCACGCGGAAGGACTCCGTGTCGCCCGCCTGGGCGCCCAGGAGCTGGATGGACTCCTCGGGGGACTTCGGCTGGTTGTAGAAAATGAAGTACCGGTCGTCCGAGAGCCGTTCGTCGGCGTCAAGACCGAAGCAGCTGATGTCGAAGGTCAGCCCCGGGCCCGAGATCTGCACACCTACGTACAGATCCGTGCCCGCCGTGAGGTCACTGATCCTGGCCTTGTGGCCGCGTTGGAATTCCCTGGCCATACGTACGACCGTCCCCCATCCCGAATGTGAGTGCGTCGCGCCAGGCTAACGGCAAACTCGGACACCGGATGAAGTCGGTACAGACCCGGTACACAACGCGCGAATGGCCTACGGCGTGCTCACCCCGGGCGGTGCTCACTCATCACGCGCACCCGGAGCATGGGGCAGCCGATCGGCCGCGACGACCCCCTCGAGGTAGCCGCGGGCCCGCTCGGTCCTCGGATACGCCTCCAGCAGTCGCCAGAAGCGGGGCCCGTGCCCGGGCACCAGCAGATGGGCCAGCTCGTGGCACAGGACATAGTCGACCACGTACTCGGGCATGCCCTGCAGCCGGTGCGACAGACGGATGCTCGCCTCTGACGGGGTGCACGAGCCCCAGCGCGTGTTCTGGTTGGTCACCCAGCGCACGGAGGCAGGTCTGGCCCGCCCGTCGAAGTACTGGTCCGACAGCCGCCGGGCGCGCTCGGCCAGCTCGGCGTCCCCGAGCTCCCGCCGGCTCTCCTGGGCGGCCAGCTTGTCGAGCATGACGTTCACCCAGCGCTGCTCCTCCGCCTCGGACATCCGGGCGGGGATGAGCACGACGGTGCGATCACCCTCGCGGTACGCGGAGACCGTTCTGCGTCGACGGGCGCTCCTGCGGACCTCGATCGCGCTCGCCCGTGAGCCGTTCGTCGGCTGGCTCGTCGTGCTGCGCTGTGGCATTCCGGAGCGGTGCAGTGGGTCGGCGGGCACGCCTCGACGTTACCCGCTGCACACGGGGAAGTCTTGGCTCCGGGACCGTTCGACGGTGATCCCCCACCGTGCGCCGGATTTGTACGACGAGTTCCCTCGCCTGTGGACAACTTTCGGCGGCTTTCGGCACGTCCCGGCATGCTGGCATGCGTCGGCCGAACCACGAACGGGCTCGGCCTCTCCAGGGGACGATCCAGGACATACGGGGGCCTGTCATGCATCCGATGGTCAAGCCCGCGCTCAGGCGCGGATGGCGCGATCTCAACACCGTGCAGTTCGGCATGACACCGGCGCACGCGTTGACACTGGGCCCGATGGACACGGCCACGGGCAGCTTCCTCGATCTGCTCAACGGCACCCGCGGGCTCGAGCTCCTGCGGGAGGAGGGGCGGCGCATGGATCTGCCCGAGGGTCATGCCGACCGGCTCGTACGGCGGCTGTCGCGGGCCGGGCTCCTGGACGACTCCCGGGGCGGCGGGCCGGCCGCCGACGCGCTGCGGGAGAAACCCGAGGTCCTCGACCGGCTCCGCCCTGACCTGGCCTCGCTGAGCCTGACCACGTCCGAACCGGGCGATCCGCTCCGCCGGCTGGCGGCCCGTCGCAGCACGCGGGTGCAGGTGAGAGGCGCGGGCCGGGTGGGCGCGGCACTCGCGACACTGTTGTCAGGTGCCGGGGTGGGCCACGTCGACGTGCGCGACGTGGGGCGGGTCGAACCGTGGGACGTCGCGCCGGGCGGACTGCCCGTCGAGGCCGTCGGCGACCGCAGGGACGAAGCGGCCCGCCGCGCCGTACGCCGGGCGGCGCCGGACCGGCCACCGCGCCGGGGCACCCTGTCGCCCCTCGACGAAGGCGATCCCGGCTTCTGTCTGGTGATCCTCGCCCCACGGGACGATGTCGCCGTGCACGCGCCCGACCCGTCGGCCGCCGAACCCCTGCTGTCCTCGGGCACACCCCATCTCTACGTCGGCGTCGTGGAGGGAACCGGTGTGGTCGGTCCGCTCGTCCTGCCCGGCGAGACCAGCTGTGCGGGCTGTCTCCAGCAGGACCGCACCGACCGGGACCCGGCCTGGCCGCGCCTGGCCGCCCAGTGGCGCTCCGGCCGGCAGCGCCGGGTGGGTGCCTGTGACCTGACGCTGGCCACGACCGTGGCGGGACTGGCGGCGGCGCACGCGCTGGCTTTCCTGGACGGCGGACTTCCGTCCAGCGCCGAGGCCCGTTGGGAGGTCTCCGTTCCCGGACTGCACTGGCACGCGCGACCGGTCCGGCCCCATCCCGACTGCCCCTGCGGAGCGGCGGGGCGAAGCCCGGAGAAAGGTAAGAAGAAAGGTAAGGGAGAACACACCTCCGAGGATGGGGGGCCGCACGAGACAATGGCCGTCCACGGGCCGTCGCAGGCGTGGCGCCGTCAGGCGGACGCGGAGCGGCCGGCAGGGACTTGGAGGGCGCATGTCTGATCTTCCCCGGAAGGCGGTCACCCGGACCGCCAAGCTGGCCGCGCTCCCGCTCGGCTTCGCCGGGCGGGCGACCTGGGGACTCGGCAAGCGGATCGTGGGCGAGTCCGCGGAGATCGTCGGCCGCGAGCTTCAGCAGCGCACCGCCGAGCAGCTCTTCAAGGTGCTCGGCGAGCTCAAGGGCGGTGCGATGAAGTTCGGCCAGGCCCTGTCGGTCTTCGAGTCGGCCCTGCCGGAGGAGGTCGCCGGACCCTACCGTGCGGCGCTGACCAAGCTGCAGGAGGCGGCCCCGCCGATGCCGACCCGCACCGTGCACGGGGTGCTGGAGGAGCGGCTGGGTGCAGGCTGGAACGAGCTGTTCCTGGAGTTCGAGGACAAGCCGGCCGCGGCGGCCTCGATCGGCCAGGTGCACCGGGGGGTGTGGCACGACGGCCGCGAGGTTGCGGTCAAGGTGCAGTATCCGGGCGCCGGCGAGGCCCTGCTGTCCGACCTGAACCAGCTGAGCCGCTTCGCCCGTCTGCTGGGTCCGCTGATCCCGGGCATGGACGTCAAGCCGCTGATCACGGAGCTCAAGGACCGTGTCTCGGAAGAGCTGGACTACGGCCTGGAGGCCCAGGCCCAGCGGGCCCACGCCGAGGAGTTCGCGGGCGACCCCGACGTCGTCGTGCCGAACGTGGTCCACCAGTGCGAGCAGGTACTGGTCACCGAGTGGATGGACGGCACACCGCTGTCGGAGATCATCGCGGACGGCACCGAGGAACAGCGCGACCGGGCCGGACAGTTGCTGGCCCGCTTCCTGTTCTCCGGCCCCGCCCGCACCGGTCTGCTGCATGCCGACCCGCATCCGGGGAACTTCCGTCTGCTGCCCGGCGGTCCGGACGGCAAGGACGACTGGCGCCTCGGCGTACTGGACTTCGGCACCGTCGACCGGCTCCCGGGCGGGCTGCCCGAGCCCATCGGCGAGGCCCTGCGCATGACGCTGGACGGCGATGCCGAAGCCGTCTACGAGATGCTGTGCGCGGAGGGCTTCGTCAAGGAGTCGATGGAGCTGGACCCCGACGCCGTTCTCGACTACCTCCTGCCGATCATCGAGCCGGCCCGGGTCGACGAGTTCACCTTCACCCGCGGCTGGATGCGGAGCCAGGCGGCCCGGATAGCCGACCCCCGCTCCCCCGCTTCCCAGCTGGCCAAGCAGCTCAACCTGCCCCCGGCCTACCTCCTCATCCACCGGGTGACCCTGAGCACCATCGGCGTGCTCTGCCAGTTGAACGCGACGGTGCGGCTGCGGGAGGAACTGGAGGAATGGCTGCCGACGTTCGTCCCGGAGGAGCCGACGGCCAAGGAGTCCGCCGCCCAGGCCTGACCTGCGCCGGGGACGGCGGGCACACCGCCGGCGAAGTCTGCCGCCCTCACCACCACTGCGAGTCCAGACGGCCCTCGATCACCCGCAGATGGTCGCGGGAGCACCTCTCGCAGTAGTGGCGACAGGCACCGCTCTCCACGGAGAAGGTCCAGGTCGGCCGCGGGCCCTCCGCGCGGGTGCCGCAGCGGGCACACACCAGCGGCTCCGGCTCCGCCACGGAGCCGTTGTCCTCACCGCCACCGGGTTGATGACTCGTCACCCGGCGACCATGACGCCGTTCCCGACGGCCCGCCCGACACAACGCGACCCGGGGGCCGGTCCGTTCACACGGACCGGCCCCCGGGGGAGAGCTGGGCCTCCGGCTGGGGGAGGCCACCGCTTGGGATCGGATCGGTTACTGCATGACCGCCATGGCGAGCGCGCGGCGGGCGCGCAGGGAGGCGCGCTCGGCCCGGCGCTGCATCCGGCGAGCGGTCACCAGGCGCATGGCCTGGCGCTCCCGCTGCGCCTCCTGCATTCGCTCGTGCATTCGCGCACGTGCCAGGGCTTCTGGGATGAGTTGCATCTCTCGGTTCCTGTTCTGGCGCGAGTCGTTCGCACCACGGGTCGTGAAGTCTTCGGTCGCGGAGCCTGCGGGCTCGTGAGTGGACGGCATCATCGGGGCCTGCTTCTGGGGGTCGTGCGTGAGGGGACGGTCGATCGTTCCTGGGGTGTTGGTGTTCATGCCATGACCGGGTTCTTGCGCGGGCGGCCACGCGGCCGCTTACGAGCGACGACGACACCCTGGACGAACAGCTCGCCACCCCAGACGCCCCAGGGCTCACGCCGCTCCTTGGCGCCGGCGAGGCAGGCCTCGACCAGCGGGCAGGTACGGCAGAGGGACTTGGCGTACTCGACGTCCGCCGGCGACTCGGCGAAGAAGACCTCCGGGTCGTAGGAGCGGCACGGGACGGGTACGCCGAGGTTCTCGATGGCGTCGTCGAGCGCGGTGAGCGCGGTGAGCGGAGTCAAGGTCGGGTCCTCCGTGGAGCCGGGCTTGGGGATCGTGTCGGAAGGCGGTACGGACGGGACGTGCGCTTCGAGTTGCACGGGTCGTCTTCCTCGTCTGGTCGTTTCCGGCCGGTTGGCCGGGTGGCGGCTTGAGCCGGGTTCTTTTCTTGTCCCGAGGCGCTTCTTCTGCCTCCCCGTTCGGGGAAAACAGAAGGGCCGCGGATCCCGGATGGGGTTCCGCGGCCCTGAAGGCGCCGGCCTGATCGAATCAGGCTGGATCACTCCAGGGTTCTGGCCCACGGAAGGCCCACATCAGGTGGTGCTGCGTCGTCTGCTTCCGGAATCCGGCACCGGCCGCCGCAAAGGCATAGGCCTGCGCCTGTGCCACTACTGCTTCCAGTGCCCCGGTCGGTCGCTCATCGCGCTCACGGACGGCAGGAGCCGAGCAAGCAAGGGAGGACGCCGGGCGTGCGGCACGAATGCCGGACAGACCGGTGCCCTGGTTGGAGGCGCCGAGCATGCACAGGGAGACGGCCGAGCGATCGGTCATTTTGACGATGGAGCTGTTGTTGATGCTGATCACTGGACTCGCCTCCTCTCGGCGTCTCGGGGGACTGGGGTGAGCCAGTCCGCGGATATGCAAGTACAACACGGAATCAGCGCCTCCGAGAAGGCCGCTGTTCCCGTGCCTAAGAACCTATGGGGATGGCCGGGGCATGCGCAAACTATTTTTGCGACGAGTTCGTATCAGCCCTGACCTTGGTCCACGCCGACGTCACGGCCTGCGCAGATGGCCAGAACATCGGTTCCGTAGCGGCCCAGCTTGCGCATCCCCACCCCGGGGATGCGGGCGAGCCCGTGCTCGTCGTCGGGGACCGTCTCGGCGATGGCCATCAGCGTCTTGTCGGTGAAGACGCAGAAGGCCGGCTGCCCGCTGCGCCGCGCCTGGTCGGCACGCCACTCACGAAGCCGCTCGTACAGACCCTCGTCCATGTCGGAGGGGCAGTCCTCGCAGCGCATCAGCTTCATCTCGCCCGCGTCGGTCAGCGTGCGGCCACAGACCCGGCAGCGGGCTGGGCTGCGCTGTCTGCGTCTCGGGCCCGGCGCGGCCGAGGCGGGCGCCGCCGTGAAGGAGCCGCGCTCCACACCTGCCGTACCGGCCGCGCCGCCGTGGCCCGCGGCGGTGTGCGAACCGGGGCGCAGTCCGGCGAGGAAGCGGCTGGGGCGGCGGTTGGGGCGGCCGCCGGGCGAGCGGGAGAGCGCCCAGGAGAGATGGAGACGCTCACGGGCACGGGTGACGCCGACGTAGAGAAGGCGTCGCTCCTCCTCGATCTGCTCGTCGGTCTTTGCGTAGGTGATCGGCATCATGCCCTCGGCGACGCCGACCAGGAAGACGACGTCCCACTCCAGCCCCTTGGCCGAGTGCAGCGAGGCGAGGGTGACACCCTGCACGGTCGGGGCGTGCTGGGCGCCGGCCCGCTCGTCGAGTTCGGCGACGAGGTCGCCGAGCGTGACACCGGGTCTGGCGGCGGCGAAGTCCTGGGCGAGGTGCACCAGAGCGGCCAGTGACTCCCAGCGCTCCCGGACCGCGCCCGAGCCGGCCGGCGGCTGCGGTGTCCAGCCCTCGCCCGACAGCACGGCGCGTACCTGTGAGGGCAGGTCGGGGGCGTCGTCGAGAAGCGCGTCGTTGCCGCCGAAGCGGGCTGCAGCGCGCAGGGCGATGCCCGCCTTGCGCACCTCGGGCCGGTCGAAGAACCGCTCGGCGCCGCGCAGCTGGTAGGGCACCCCGGCGTCGGCGAGGGCCTGCTCATACGTCTCGGACTGTGCGTTCGTGCGGAACAGGACCGCGATCTCGCTCGCCGGGACACCGGCATCGATCAGCTCACGGATGCGGCGCGCGGCACCCTCCGCCTCGGCGGGCTCGTCGGTGTACTCGGTGAAGACCGGTTCGGAACCCGCGGGGCGCTGGGAGACCAGTTCCAGCCGGTGCTCGGCGGCGCGACCGCGGGCCTGGGCGAGCAGTCCGTTCGCCAGATGGACGACCTGAGGGGTCGAACGGTAGTCGCGGACCAGCTTGACGACGGTGGCTCCGGGGTGGCGGGTACGGAAGTCGAGCAGGTGGTCGGGGGTTGCGCCCGTGAACGAATAGATCGTCTGGCTGGCGTCGCCGACCACGCACAGGTTCTCCCGGTCGCCGAGCCACAGCTCCAGCAGACGCTGCTGGAGCGGGCTGACGTCCTGGTACTCGTCGACGACGAAGTGCTGGTACTGGGCGCGGACCTGCTCGGCGATGTCGTTGCGGTCCTGCAGGACGGCGACGGTCAGCAGCAGCACATCCTCGAAGTCGATGACGACGCGCTCGCGCTTGAGGTCCTCGTAGGCGGAGTAGATCTGGGCGATCTCGGCGCGGTCTCGGGGCGCCTCGCGGCCGGCCTTGGCGGCAGCGGCGGCGTAGTCCGCCGGGACGGTCTGGGTGACCTTGGACCATTCGATCTCGGCGGTGACGTCCCGCAGCTCGCCCCGGTCGAGCCTGAAGCGGCAGGCGGCGGCCGCGTCGGCGACCAGCTGGATCTTGCGGTCGACGATCCGGGGCAGGGAGCCACCGATCGCTTTCGGCCAGAAGTACTGGAGCTGGCGCAGTGCCGCGGAGTGGAAGGTCCGGGCCTGGACACCGACGGCACCGAGTTGGCGCAGCCGCCCGCGCATCTCCCCGGCGGCACGGTTGGTGAAGGTGACGGCGAGCACGCTGGACGGCTGGAGGATTCCGGCGCGCACCCCGTAGGCGATCCGGTGGGTGATCGCCCGGGTCTTGCCGGTACCGGCGCCCGCCAGCACGCACACCGGACCGTGCAGGGCGGTGGCCACTGCGCGCTGCTCGGGGTCGAGCCCTTCGAGCACCGCGTCGGCCGAGTCCGGTACCTGCGGGAAGAGGGTGGAATGCGTTGCTGCTGTCACACAGCCATGCTGCCAGGTCGCCGGAGACAGGTGAGCCGGTTGTCCACAGGGAGGGCCTCGCAGTCGTACTAATGCGGCGGGCATCACGGTCGCGGGACGGCAGGCGTCATGCCGGAACCGCGTCGGCCCACCGCTCGTCGGAGGCCCGCCCGCGGGAGCGCCTGCGGGAATGCCTGCGCTTTCAAGTACGTTCCCCGTACAGCGAGGACTTCCCGAGCCGCCGAAGGAGCGCGAGAGACATGCCGGGCACTGTGACGATGTACAGCACCACGTGGTGCGGCTACTGCCGCCGGCTGAAGAGCCAGATGGACCGCGAGGGCATCGCGTACACCGAGATCAACATCGAGCAGGACCCGGAGTCCGCGGCGTTCGTGGAGAAGGCGAACGGCGGAAACCAGACGGTCCCGACTGTCCTCTTTTCTGACGGGTCGACGCTCACCAACCCGTCGCTGGCGCAGGTGAAGCAGAAGATCGGCGCCTGAGCGTTCCGCACGAAGCGGGGTGGCCTCCATCCACTGGGGGCCACCCCGCTTCATTGTGTGCGGGTCCTGGTGTGCCGGGTCAGAAGGTGCTGCGCGTCGGCAGGTCCTTGCCGTACCAGCGCTCGATCAGGCGGGCCGCGATCGAGATGCCGTAGGGCGGGAGCACCTCGCCGGACTCGAAGGCGGCGCCGAGTTCGTCGCGGGAGAACCAGCGGGCCTCTTGGATCTCGTCGCCGTCGACGTCGATCTCGGTCGAGGTGGCGCGGGCGACGAAGCCCAGCATGAGGCTGGACGGGAAGGGCCAGGGCTGGCTGGCGATGTACTCGACCTCGCCGACGCTGATGCCGACCTCCTCGTGGACCTCGCGGCGCACCGACTGCTCGATGGACTCGCCGGGCTCGACGAATCCGGCGAGCGTGGAGAAGCGGCCCTCGGGCCAGTGGACCTGGCGGCCGAGCAGGATGCGGTCGTGGTCGTCGATGACGGCCATGATCACCGCGGGGTCGGTGCGCGGGTAGTGCTCGGCACCGCAGGCGGGGCAGCGGCGGATGTGGCCGGCGGCGGCGATGACGGTGCGCTCGCCGCAGCGGGAGCAGAAGCGGTGCAGCCGCTGCCAGTTCTCCAGGGCGACCGCGTGCACCATCAGGCCGGCCTCGCGCGGCGACAGGAGCAGCCCCGCCTCGCGCAGTCCCGCCGGACGGGCGGACTCGTCCATGCGGCCGGGCAGGGAGTCCTTCTGCAGGGCGAAGTAGCTGACGCCGTTGTCGTCGGTGCCCAGGAAGTAGCGGTGTGCCTCGGTGAGCGGGGCCTCGAAGGACGGGGTCATGACGAGTTCGGTTCGCCCGTCCGCCGTCTCGTCGATGAGGACCTGTCCGCCGGAGACCACGAAGCATCGGGTCGAGGGGTGGCTCCACGCCGCCGCGAGCCATGCCTCGTCGAGCCGGTGGTGGGCGGCGCGGTCGATGCCGCTCGGGGCGGTGAGCGAGATGGGGCGGTCGGCGGTGTGGTCGGTCCAGGTGGTCACGGGTGCTTCCAACTCCCCCGGGGGAACGGATTGGGTCGGCGGGCGGTTCGGCGGGACGTGCGGCGGGAGGGGACCGGGTCCGGCGGGGCGCGGTGGCGGGTCCTTCCAGTGTGCCCCGCGCGGGCGCCGGGTTCGGACGGTGTGAGGCGGTCAGGGCGCGTGCCGCCAGTGCTCGGCGAGGTCGCCCCACAGGTACGCGCTGGTCTCGACGCCTTTGAGGAGCAGGTCCAGCTCGACCTTCTCGTCGGGGGCGTGCCAGCCGTCGGACGGGACGGAGATCCCGAGGAAGAGGACCGGTGCGCCCAGGACGTCCTGGAGGTCGGCGGCCGGTCCTGAGCCGCCCTCGCGGGTGAAGCGGACGGGTGCGCCGAAGGCGCGGCCCATCGCCCGGACCACGGACTGCAGGGCCGGGTGGTCCAGCGGGGTGAGGCAGGGGCGGGTGGCGGGGCTGAAGGCGATCTCGTGGCGGATGCCGTCGGGGAGCTGCCCGGGCACCCAGTCGCGGACGGCCCGCGCCACGTGCTCGGGGTCCTGGCCGGCGACGAGCCGGAAGGACAGTTTCACCATGGCGGAGGACGGGATGACGGTCTTGCTTCCGGGTCCCTGGTAGCCGCCGCCGATGCCGTTGACCTCGGCGGTGGGGCGGGCCCAGACGCGCTCCAGGGTGCTGTATCCGGCCTCGCCCCAGGTGCCGCGGGACTTGGCGGTGCGCAGCCAATCCCGCTCGTCGAAGGGCAGCTCCGCGAAGAGTTCGCGTTCGCGGTCGGTGAGCTCGACGACGCCGTCGTAGAAGCCGGGGACCGCCACGCGCGCGTGCTCGTCGTGCAGGGCGGCCACCAGGCGGGCGGCCGCGGTGGCCGGGTTGGGGACCGCGCCGCCGAAGGAACCGGAGTGGATGTCCTGGTCGGGGCCGTACAGCCGGATCTCGCACTCGGCGAGGCCGCGCATGCCGGTGCACACCGTCGGGGTGTCCTCGGACCACATTCCGGTGTCGGTGACGATCACGGTGTCGGCGGTGAGCCGGTCCGCGTGCTGTTCGACGAGCGCCCGGAAGTGCGGGGAGCCGGATTCCTCCTCGCCCTCGATCAGCAGCTTCAGATGAACGGCCGGGGTGGTGCGGCCGGTGGTGGCGAGGTGGGCGCGGACTCCGAGGGTGTGGAAGAACACCTGGCCCTTGTCGTCGGCGGCGCCTCGCGCGTAGAGGCGGTTGTCGCGGACGACGGGCTCGAAGGGCTCGCTGTCCCAGCCGTCCTCGCGGGCGGCGGGCTGCACGTCGTGGTGGCCGTAGACCAGCACGGTGGGCGCCTCGGGGTCGGCGGAGGGCCACTCGGCGTAGACGGCCGGGGCGCCGGGGGTCTGCCAGACCTCGGCGGTCGGGAAGCCGGTCTCGTTGAGCTTGGCGGCGAGCCATTCGGCACTGCGGCGCACGTCGGGCGCGTGGTCGGGCTGGGCCGAGACGGACGGGATGCGCAGCCACTCGGCGAGGTCGTCGAGGAAGGCGCCGCGGTGCTGCTCGATGTACGTACGGACGGCGCTGACGGCACTGTCAACGGGCTGGCTCATGGTCACGAGCCTATCGGCCCGCGGCGGTGTCCTCGGAGTGCGGTATCTCACCGGACGGCTCCTCCAGCAGCAGCCGCTCCAGCTCGGCGCGACCGGGCAGGGGGCCGGGGCGGACGATCTCGCCGGTGCGTACGTACAGGAACGCGGCCGTGACGGTCTCCAGGGGGACGTTCTGCTGCTCGGCCCAGGCGAGCCGGTAGACGGCGAGCTGGAGGGGGTCGGCGGTGTGGCCGCGGCTGGTCTTCCAGTCGACGATCTCGTACGTCGTCCCGTCCCCCTCGCCTTCCTTGTAGACGGCGTCGATGCGGCCGCGGACGACGCGGCCGCCGATCGACAGCTGGAAGGGCGTCTCCACGCGGTGGGGCGTTCGGCGGGCGTACTCGGTGCGTTCGAAGGCTTCCTTGAGGGTCTCGAGGTCTCGCTCGTCGGCGATCTCGGCGTCGCTGCCGGGCAGCTCCTCCGGGTCGAGCATGGGCAGCGTCAGCTCCTCGAAGCGCGCCTCGACCCAGGCGTGGAAGCGGGTGCCGCGGCGCGCGGCGGGCTGCGGCGGGCGGGGCATGGGGCGGGCCAGCTCCTGCGCGAAGCCGTCCGGGTCCGCGGCCAGGCGGAGCAGCTGGGTCGCCGTGAGCGAGGCGGGCAGCCGGACCTCGGTGACGCTTTGGCGGGTGCGCAGCAGCTCTCCGGCGAGGGCGTCGAGATCACGGTCCCAGGATGCGATGGTGCGTGCCTCCTCGGGGGTGAGGCGAGGCCTGCCGGGCTCCCGCGGGGGGTGGTCGCGCTCCGCCGCGCGGGCGTGCGCGGCGGGTTCCGGAGCCGTCGCCTGGTGCGGGACGGTCGGGCGGTCGGTGGGCCAGGCGTCCCAGTCGCCCGGGTCGGTGGCCGTGAAGGGGTCGTCCTCGTCGTCGGGGAGGGGGTCCTCGTCGTCGGGGAGGGGATCTTCTTCGTCGTCGGGCGGCGGCGGCCAGTCCGGATCGTCGTACGTGTCCGGGTCGTGTACGGCCGTGGCGGGGCCGTCCGGGTGGGTGGCGAGGCCGTCGAGGTGGGCGAGGACGGTCTCGGCGGCCGCGCGGCGGCGGGTGAGGGCGTCGTCGTCCAGGGGCAGGGGCCACACCTGGGCGTCGGTGGCCCGGTGCAGGGCGGGGTTCTCCTCGTCCTCGGCGGGTTCGTCCGCCCACGCCTCGATTTCGCCGTACCCGGCGGCGCAGTGCTCGTAGAGGGCGTGCAGGAACGCGGAGGGGCCGCGCGGTTTCCTCTGGCTGGGTCCCCACCAGTGGCCGGAGCCGAGCAACAGGGAGCGGGGGCGGGTGAAGGTGACGTAGCCGAGGCGGAGTTCCTCGGTGTGCTGGTGTTCCTTCATGGCCTCGTGGAAGGCCTTCAGGCCCCGGGAGTCCCAGGACATGACGTCGGGCAGGGTGTCGGCGTCGCCGCGCAGTTCGTGCGGCAGCACCTTGCCCTGCGCGGTCCACTTCTCACGGCCCTGGCCGCTGGGGAAGGTGCCGGTGACCAGTCCCGGGACGGCGACGACGTCCCACTCCAGGCCCTTGGACTTGTGCGCGGTGAGCACCTTGACGGTGTTCTCACCGCCGGGCAGCGCGTTGTCGAGGCCCTTCTCGTACTGGGCGGCGGTGCGCAGGAAGCCGAGGAACGCGAGCAGGGTGGCCTCGCCGTCGCCGGCGGCGAACGAGGCGGCGATGTCGAGGAAGTTGGAGAGGGTCTCACGTCGGCGGGCGGCCAGGGCGTGCGGGGACGCGGACAGCTCGACCTCCAGGCCGGTGACGGCGAGGACGCGGTGCAGCACGTCCATGAGGGGGTCGGCCAGGGAGCGGCGCAGGTCGCGCAGTTCGGCGGCCAGGCGGGCGAACCGCACGCGCGCGTCCGGCGAGAAGGGCAGGCCGTCGTCGTCGCCGCGGCCGTCGAGCGGGGTCTCCAGGAAGGTGTCGAGGGCGTCCGCGAGCGAGATCACCTCGGCCGGGTCGACGCCCTCGACGGCCTGGGCGAGCCGCCGGTCGGGATCGTCGTCGCCGTCCACGCGCGCGTGGGAGACGAGCAGGCGTGCGCGCCGCCCCAGCAGGGCGAGGTCGCGGGGGCCGATGCGCCAGCGCGGGCCGGTCAGCAGGCGTACGAGGGAGGCGTTGGCACCGGGGTCCTGGAGGACCTCGCAGACGGCGACGAGGTCGGCGATCTCGGGCAGGTGGAGCAGCCCGGACAGGCCGACCACCTCGACGGGGATGTCCCTGGCGACCAGGGATCCCTGGATCTCGGCGAAGTCGCCGGCCGTGCGGCACAGCACGGCGATCTCGCCGGGCGCCGTGCCGGTGCGTACGAGGTGGGCGATGGAGTCGGCGATCCAGTCGATCTCCTCCGCGTGGGTGCGCAGCAGGGCGCAGCGGACGGTGCCGTCGTGTTCGGCGCCCGGGGCCGGGCGGAGGGCTTCCACGCCCGCGTGCAGGGCGCGCAGGGGTTCGGCGAGACCGTTGGCGAGGTCCAGCAGGCGGCCTCCGCTGCGGCGGTTCTCACTGAGGGACTGGCGGGCGGCGGGGCGGCCGTCGGCGTGGGGGAAGTGCTCGGGGAAGTCGTCGAGGTTGGCGACGGAGGCACCGCGCCAGCCGTAGATGGCCTGGCAGGGGTCGCCGACGGCGGTCACCGGGTGGCCGGTGCCGCCGCCGAACAGCCCGGCCAGCAGGACGCGCTGGGCGACCGAGGTGTCCTGGTACTCGTCGAGGAGGACCACGCGGAACTCGTCGCGCAGGATGCGGCCCACCTCGGGGATCGCGGCGAGCCGGGCGGACAGGGCGATCTGGTCGCCGAAGTCGAGCAGGTCGCGTTCGCGTTTGGCGGTCCGGTAGCGCACCACGAGGTCGGCGAGTTCACGCCGCGCGGCGGCCGCTTCGGGGACCTTGCGCAGGTCGGCGTTGGTGAGCTTGGTGTTCTCCAGGGTGCGCAGCAGTCCGGCGTCGTGGGCGCGCAGGTCCTCGGGCCGTACGAGGTGTTCGGCGAGCTCTCCGTCGAGGGTGAGCAGGTCCCCGACGAGGTCGGGGAAGGAGCGGGTGAGCGCCGGGTAGGGGCCCGGTGCCTCGCGCAGGACGCGCGCGGCGAGCTGGTAGCGGGTGGCGTCGGCGAGCAGGCGGGAGGTCGGTTCGAGGCCGATGCGCAGGCCGTGGTCGGTGAGGAGGCGGCCCGCGAAGGCGTGGTACGTGGAGATCACGGGCTCGCCCGGGGGGTTGTCCGGGTCGATGGCGTCCGGGTCGGTGACACCGGCCTTGATCAGCGCCTTGCGGACGCGTTCGGCGAGTTCGCCGGCGGCCTTGTTGGTGAAGGTGAGGCCGAGGACCTGTTCGGGGGCGACCTGGCCGGTGCCGACCAGCCACACCACGCGTGCCGCCATGACCGTCGTCTTGCCCGACCCGGCTCCGGCGACGATCACCTGCGGGGCGGGCGGCGCGACGATGCAGGCCGTCTGCTCCGGGGTGAACGGAATCCCGAGGAGCTCCTTGAGCTGATCGGGATCGGTGATACGAGCGGGCACACCCAGAGGCTAGCGGTGGGCACTGACACCGGAGGCCGGATGAGGGTTCCGGGATGGGAACATCGCAGGTCGGCATGGGTGGTGCGATGCGTCACGCCGGTCACTCGACCACGTGCCGGCCCTCCGGGCGGGCGCTGCACGAGGCCCGGAAGGCGCAGTGGGCGCAGTGCTGGCCCGCGGTGGGGGTGAACCGTTCGTCGAGGACCTTGCCGGCGGCCGTGGCCAGCAGATCGCCGACCCACTCCCCCTCCAGCGGTTCCTGGGCCTGCACCTTGGGCAGGGCCTCGCCGCCGTCCCGTTTCGCGGCGCCCTGGCGCAGCTGGACGAGCTCGGCACCGCCCGGTTCGGGGCGTGCTCCGTCGAAGACCTCGTCGACGGCGCCCTCGCGGATAGCGAGCTGGTAGACGGCGAGCTGGGGGTGCCGGGCGACCTCGGCGGAGCTGGGCGCCTGTTTGCCGGTCTTGAAGTCGACGACGTAGGCGCGGCCGTCGCCGTCGGTCTCGACGCGGTCCAACTGGCCGCGGA
Source organism: Streptomyces griseoloalbus (assembly GCA_014650015.1). Classification (GTDB taxonomy): domain Bacteria; phylum Actinomycetota; class Actinomycetes; order Streptomycetales; family Streptomycetaceae; genus Streptomyces; species Streptomyces griseoloalbus. Next base: position 228,493 of record BMUD01000005.1, on the reverse strand, counting down.
TGCGTACTTCGTAGTCGCCCGCTTCGAGGGTGACGTCGAAGTCGTGCTCGCTGGCCACCGGGGTGCGTCCGGCGCGGTCCATCACATGCCACTTCAGGAAGCGTTCGAGGGCCACGCGCGCGTTCTCCTTCTCCTGCGCCGACTTCCACGGCGCGTCGAAGGCGAGCGCGTTCCACACGGAGTCGAGTCGCTCCATGAGGACGGCGAGATCCGCCGGGGTGTGCCCGGAGGCCACCTCGTCGGCCAGGACGTGCACCACGTTGCCGAAGCCCTGGGCGGCGGTCGCGGGGGCGTCGGCCTTCACCTCACGGCCCAGGAACCACTGCAGGGCGCAGGTGTTGGCCAGCTGGTCGAGGGCGCTGCCGGACAGCACGACGGGCTGGTCGCGGTGGCGCAGCGGCACCTTGGACTCCGTCGGTTCGAACATGCCCCACCAGCGGTACGGGTGCGCGGACGGCACCAGCGGGCGGCCGTCCTCGTCGGCGAGTGCGGCGAGCCGGGCCAGCCGCCTGGCTGCCGCCTCCCGGAGGGTGTCCGAGACCCGCGGGTCGACCGTCGTGGCGCGCAGTTCGGCGACGAGCGCGGCGACGGACAGGGGGCGGCGCGGGCGTCCGGTGACGTCCTTGGGCTCGACGCCCAGTTCGGTCAGGAAGCGGGAGGGCTGGTCGCCGTCGTCGGCGGGCGCCTTCACGGCCGTCACGACCAGACGTTCCCGCGCGCGCGTGGCGGCGACGTAGAACAGGCGGCGTTCCTCGGCGAGCAGTGCGCCGGGGGTGAGGGGTTCGGCGAGTCCGTCGCGGCCGATGCGGTCGGCCTCCAGGAGGGAGCCGCGGCGGCGCAGGTCCGGCCACAGGCCCTCCTGGACGCCTGCCACGACGACCAGGCGCCATTCCAGCCCTTTCGAGCGGTGCGCGGTCATCAGGCGCACGGCGTCGGGGCGGGCGGCGCGCCGCGTGAGGGTGTCGGCGGCGATGTCCTCGGCCTCGATCTCCTCCAGGAAGTTCAGGGCGCCCCGGCCGCCGGTGCGTTCCTCCGCGCGGGCGGCGGTCGCGAACAGCGCGCATACGGCGTCGAGGTCCCGGTCGGCATTGCGGCCCGCCGCGCCGCCGCGCCGGGCGGAGCGCTCCAGGCGCTGGGGCCACGGAGTGCCGTCCCAGAGGTCCCACAGGGCCTCTTCGGCCGTACCGCCGCCCGCCAGGCGTTCGCGGGCCCGGCGCAGCAGGGCGCCGAGGCGTTGGGCACCGCGCGCGTAGGCGGGGTCGTGCACGGCGAGCCGCTCCGGTTCGGCCAGCGCACGTGCGAGCAGCTCGTCCGAGGGCGGCGGCAGCGGGTTGCCCGCGGCCCGCTCCTCCTCGCGCAGGGCCCGTCCGAGCCGGCGCAGGTCGGCGGCGTCCATGCCGGCGAGCGGGGAGGCGAGCAGGGTGAGGGCGGTTTCGGTGTCGAGCCAGCACGTCTCGCCTGCGGCGTAGGAGCCCGTTCCGGCCGCTGCTTCGGCGTCGGGATCCGGTCCCGAGGCCGATGCCGATCCCGTTGCGACGCCCGAATCCGGTCCCCCTGCCCCCGTGGTGTCTTCTCGCTCGTCCGCCTCCGCCGTCGCCACCGCGCGCAGGGCCGTCAGCAGCGGGGCCACCGCCGGTTCGTGGCGCAGGGGCACGTCGTCGCCGTCGACGTCCACGGGGACGCCCGCCGAGGTGAGCGCGCGGCGGACCGCGGGGAGGGTGCGGGAGCCGGCCCGCACCAGAACGGCCATGTCGGTCCAGGGGACGCCGTCCTCCAGGTGCGCCCTGCGCAGGATGTCGGCGATGTTGTCCAGCTCGGTGCCGGACGTCGGGTAGGTGTACACCTCGACCCGGCCGCCGTCCCGTACCGGAGTCAGCTCCCGGTGGGCGCGGACCTTCTCGGCGGGCAGTCGGGGCAGCGGCATGCGCCGGGTCACCCGCCGGGTGGCGTCCAGCAGGGCGGCGCCGGAACGCCGGGAGGCGCGCAGTACCTCGACGGGGGCCGGGCGGCCGTCCGCGCGGGGGAACGCGTACGGGAACTCCAGGATGCCGTTGACGTCCGCGCCCCGGAAGGCGTAGATCGACTGGTCGGGGTCGCCGAAGGCGACGAGCGTGCGTCCGCCGGCCAGGGCGTGCAGCAGCCGTACCTGGGCGGGGTCGGTGTCCTGGTACTCGTCGACGTAGACGGCGTCGTACCGCGCGGCCAGCTGCCCGGCGATCTCCGGGCGGCGGGCGAGGAGCACCGCGCGGTGGACCAGTTCGGCATAGTCGAGTACGCCCTGCAGGTCGAGGACGTCGAGGTACTCGGCGAGGAAGGCGGAGGCGGCGCGCCAGTCGGGGCGTCCGATGCGGCGGGCGAAGGCGTCCAGGGCGTCGGGGCCGAGGCCCAGTTCGCGGCTGCGGGCGAGCACGGCGCGGACCTCGTCGGCGAAACCGCGGGTGGTCAGGCAGGCGCGCAGGTCGTCCGGCCAGCGCACATGGGCGAGCCCGAGCCGTTCCAGGTCCACCTGGCCGGCGAGGAGTTCGCGGACGGTGACGTCCTGCTCGGGGCCCGACAGCAGCCGCAGCGGCTCCACGAAGAGGTCGCTGTCCTGGTGGGCGCGGACCAGGGCGTAGCAGAACGAGTGGAACGTGGTCGCCCGCGGTGCGCGGGCGGCGCCGATCCGCAGCGCCATGCGGTCGCGCAGTTCGACGGCCGCCTTGCGGCTGAACGTCAGCACCAGGATGCGCTCGGGGTCCCCGCCACGGGCGATCCGCGCGGCCACGGACTCGACGAGGGTGGTGGTCTTCCCGGTGCCCGGACCTGCGAGAACGAGCAGCGGGCCGGTCCGGTGCTCAACCACGGAGCGCTGCGCGGCGTCCAGGAGAGGGGGATCGATACGGGCCGGCGGGGTACGCACCAGTCGATAAGCGCCACGGTTCCCCCGCCGCACCCGGGGGTGCGACAGGTCGCTGGTGGAGAAAGAGGAGCTCACGTGGTTCGCCGGTCCTGGTGGGTGTGCTGTTGGGGCATTCGCCGCGCGTGCGGGGCGGTGGTCGCGGGATGAAGGGGACACGCGCAGCCGACGCTACGCCGGTGAAAAGCTCGGAAGCAGACCTTCCGCTTCTTCCCTCCGGGCACTCCCGTCGCACATGTCCCTCGCCTCACGAACGTACGTCATGCCATGGATGTGCCTCATGTCCCCCTGGCGGATCACTGGTCACACGGCGGCGTGCGCGATGGCGGAAGCTGTCAGGTGTGACCCTCGGTGTGCCCGCCGCCGTCCCACCGCGCGCGCTTCATGTCGAGGCGCGGCACATGGCCCTCCGCGGCCCGGCTCGCCTCCTTCAGCGGCGTGCCCTCGGCGCGGTAGTGACCGAGGGCTCTGCGCTCATGCCCGGGGAGCGGCAGACCGTCCGCGCGGACGACGCGCCACCACGGGACGGCTCCCCCGTACAGGGCCATCACGCGCCCGACCTGCCGGGGCCCGCCCTCCCCCAGCCACTCGGCGACGTCCCCGTATGTCATGACACGCCCCGGCGGGATCAGCTCGGTCACCTCGAGGACCCGCTCGGCGTACTCCGGCAGGGCGTCCGGGTGCTCCGGACCCCCGTCGGACGGAAGGCTCTCCTGGCTCATCCGGCCCATCCTGCCCCACCGCACCGACAACGCGACGCGCGCGCACGGCTCGCCCCGGGGCAGCGCTTCGGGCAGACTGTGCCGCCCCGCTTTGGGACCCTGATGCCCCCTTGTGCCGCTACGGCATGCCACCATCATGCGGGCGGTGACTGGTGATACGAGACCGAGAAGAGACGATGAAGCAGCAGGGTGCGCACCCCGGAGACACGGAGGGCACCCCTGACGCGTCGTCGCGCCCGGACACGGCGGAGGGCCCGGACACCGCGGGGGGCCCGAACACCGCGGGGGGCCCGAACACCGCGGACCCCGACTCGGCGCACATCGACGAGGTGGAGGGCGACGAACCGCTGCTCCCCGCGCGGGTGCACCGCCCGTCCGATCTCATGCGGCTCGTGGGCGGCGTACTCGCCGTCGTGGTGCTGATGGCGATCGCCGCGTTCGCCCACGGCACCACCTCGGGGCTGGAACAGGACATCAACAAGGGCACCGGTCAGGCGCCCGACCTGCTCATCAAGATCGCGGGCCTGGCGTCCAGCATCGCGATCCTCCTGGTACCGGTCGCCTTCGCCATCGAGCGGCTGATCAAACGGGACGGGCTGCGGATCGCCGACGGCGTGCTCGCCGCCGTCCTCGCGCACGGTGTGACACTCGCCACCGACCTGTGGGTCGCGCGCGCCGCTCCGGACTCGATCCAGGAGGCGCTCACCCAGCCCTCCCCCGGTGACATCCACGCCCTCACCGACCCCGTGCACGGCTATCTGGCCCCCGTCATCGCGTACATGACGGCCGTCGGCATGTCCCGCAGACCCCGCTGGCGCGCGGTGCTCTGGGTGGTGCTGCTCCTCGACGCCTTCTCGATGCTCGTCACGGGGTACACGACGCCGTTCTCGATCATCCTGACGGTGCTGATCGGCTGGACCGTCGCCTACGGCACGCTCTACGCGGTCGGTTCGCCCAATGTGCGCCCCACGGGACGCACCCTGATGGCGGGACTGCGCACCGTCGGCTTCCGCCCCGTGAGCGCGTCCCGCGAGGAGACGCCGGACGCCTCGGAGGCCGGCGACCGGGGGCGCCGGTACTTCGTCACCCTGGAGGACGGTCCACCGCTGGACGTCACGGTGGTCGACCGCGAGCAGCAGGCGCAGGGGTTCTTCTACCGCGCGTGGCGCAATCTGACCCTGCGCGGCTTCGCCACCCGCAGCAGCCTGCAGTCGCTGCGCCAGGCGCTGGAGCAGGAGGCACTGCTGGCCTACGCGGCCATCGCCGCCGGTGCCAACGCGCCCAAGCTGATCGCGACCTCCGAACTGGGTCCCGACGCGGTGATGCTCGTCTACGAGCACAGCGGCGGACGCACCCTCGACACGCTGCCGGACGAGGAGATCACCGACGAACTGCTGCGCGACACCTGGCACCAGGTACGGGCCCTGCAGTCGCGCCGTATCGCGCACCGCAGGCTGGTGGGCGACGCCATCCTGGTGGATCGTTCCGGCACGGTGATCCTCACCGACCTGCGCGGCGGCGAGATCGCGGCCGGCGATCTGCTGCTGCGCATGGACACCTCCCAGCTGCTGGTGACGCTGGGCCTCAGGGTGGGCGCCGAACGCGCGGTGGCCTCCGCGCTGAGCGTCCTGGGCCCCGACACCGTGGCGGACTGTCTGCCGATGCTCCAGCCGATCGCGCTGAGCCGCTCCACGCGCGCGACCCTGCGGAAGCTGGCCCGGGAGCGGGCGGAGCGTGAACGTGAGGCGGTTCTGGAGGCCTCCCGGCAGGCCAAGCCGGCCCGCGCGGAGCACGCCGCGGACGACGCGCACCACCCGGTCGTGCTCGAAAAGGCCGACAAGAAGGCCGTGCGCGCGGAGCAGCGGGCCGAGAAGCGGGCCATCGACGAGGCCCTCGAGGAGGCGCGCGAGGAGGATCTGCTCACCCAGATCCGGCACGAGGTGCTGCGGATCAGGCCGCAGGCCCCGGTCGAGCCGGCCCGACTGGAACGGGTGCGCCCGCGGACACTGATCAGTTTCATCGCCGGTGCGATCGGCGCGTACTTCCTGCTGACGCAGCTCACCCACATCGAGTTCGGCCCGCTGATCGCGAACGCGGAGTGGGGCTGGGTGGCCGCGGCGGTGCTGTTCTCGGCGGCCAGTTATGTCGCGGCGGCCATGGCCCTGCTCGGATTCGTACCGGAGCGGGTGCCGTTCCCGCGGACCGTGGCGGCGCAGGTCGCCGGGTCGTTCGTGAAGATCGTCGCCCCGGCGGCGGTGGGCGGTGTCGCCCTGAACACGCGCTTCCTCCAGCGCGCGGGGGTGCGGCCGGGGCTCGCGGTGGCGAGCGTCGGCGCTTCCCAGCTCTTCGGGCTCGGCTGTCACATCCTGATGCTGCTGGCCTTCGGCTATCTGACCGGCACCGAGAAGACGCCCTCCCTCACTCCGTCCCGCACGGTGATCGGGGGCCTGTTGACGGTGGCGGTGCTGGTGCTGGTGGTGACCTCGGTGCCGTTCCTGCGGAAATTCGTCGTCACACGTGTGCGGTCGCTTTTCGCGGGAGTCGTGCCGCGCATGCTCGATGTGCTGCAACGGCCGCAGAAGCTGGTCACCGGTATCGGCGGCATGCTGCTGCTCACGGCCTGTTTCGTGATGTGCCTGGACGCCTCGATCCGGGCGTTCGGCGACGAGACGACCTCGGTCAGCATCGCGAGCGTCGCCGTCGTCTTCCTCGCGGGCAACGCGCTGGGGTCGGCGGCGCCGACACCGGGTGGTGTGGGCGCGGTCGAGGCGACCCTGACGGTCGGTCTGATCGCGGTCGGGCTCCCCAAGGAGGTCGCCGCGCCGGCGGTGCTGCTCTTCCGCCTGCTGACCCTGTGGCTTCCGGTGCTGCCGGGATGGCTCGCCTTCAACCACCTCACGCGCAAGGCAGCTCTGTAGGCGGCGCGAGACGGACGGTGTCCGGCCGCGGCCCCGTACCTCGTACGGCCCGTGTCCCGCGCGTCCCGCTCCGGGCGACCGCAGGATGGGAACATGCCCCACCCCTTGTCCCACCGCTGCCGCCTGCGGGTCGCCGCCCTGACCGTCTTCGCCGTACTGCTGCCCGCGCTGCTGGCGGGCTGCGGCCAGGACGACAGGGACGAGGACCTGACGGATCAGAAGCTCAACTGGGAGGACTGCCCGGTCCCGTCCCAGGCCCAGGGCGGAAGCGCTCGCCCGTCCCCGCTGCCGGGCGGCAGGGGCGAATGGAGCTGCGCCACCATGAAGGCGCCGCTGAACTGGGACGAACCCAAGGGCGACACCATCGACCTCGCGCTGATCAGGGCCAGGTCGAGCGGCGCGGCGAGCGAACGCATCGGCTCCCTGATCTTCAACTTCGGCGGCCCGGGGGGCTCCGGCGTCACCACGCTGCCCGCGTTCGGCAAGGACTACGCGACTCTGCGCACCCGCTACGACCTGGTGAGCTTCGATCCCCGCGGAGTCGGCCGCAGCGCACCCGTGACCTGCCAGAACGACCAGCAGCTCGACGCCTACTTCCAGCAGGACGCCACCCCCGACGACAGCGCCGAGCGCACGGAACTGATGGACATCACCAGGGAGTTCAACGCGGCCTGCGAGAGGAACTCCGGGCGAATCCTGCCCCATGTGCGCACCACGGAAGCCGCCCGCGACCTGGACCTGATGCGCCAGGTCCTCGGCGACGAGAAGCTGCACTACTTCGGTATCTCCTACGGCACCGAACTGGGCGGCGTCTACGCCCACCTGTTCCCGAAGAGGGTGGGCCGTGTGGTGTTCGACGCGGTCGTCGACCCGACGCAGAACGCGGAGCAGGGCTCGCTGGGGCAGGCCCGGGGGTTCCAGCTCGCGCTCGACAACTACGCCGAGCACTGCGTCTCCCAGAAGGAGGAGTGCCCCGTCGGCGACAGCGCACAGGATGTGAAGGACCGGATCGCCAAGCTGCTGAAGGACCTCGACAGCAGGCCCGTTACCGGCCTCTTCCCGCGGGAACTCACCCAGACCGCGGCGACCAACGGGATCGTGCAGGCCCTGTACTCGCAGGAGTTCTGGGATCTTCTCACTGACGGTCTCAAGCAGGCGTACGGCGGTGACGGAACGATTCTGATGCTGCTGTCCGACTCGTTGAACAGGCGCAGGGAGAACGGCGAGTACAGCAACCTCGTCGCGGCCAACACCGCCATCGACTGCGCCGACGAGAAACCCCGTTACAGCCCGGCGGACGTGCAGCGCAGGCTGCCCGAGTTCCGGGCCGTGTCCGGCCTGTTCGGCGACTATCTGGCGTGGGGACTGATCGGCTGCACCGACTGGCCGGTGCCGGGGGCCGCCGACCATCCGGACGTGCACGCCCCCGGCGCGGACCCGATCCTGGTGATCGGCAACACCGGCGACCCGGCCACACCGTACGAGGGGGCGCGCAGGATGGCGCAGGCGCTCGGTGAGGGCGTCGGTGTGGAGCTGACGTACGAGGGGCAGGGGCACGGGGCCTACGGCAGCAAGAACACGTGCGTACAGAACGCGGTGCACGGCTACCTGTTGGACGGAAAGGTGCCGATGGCCGGGACCGTCTGCTCCTGAACGGGCGCCCGAGCCGCAGTAAGTCGCAGGAACCCGCAAGAAGTCGCGGGAAAGTCGCGGGAAGTCGCGGGAAGTCGCGGGAAGTCGCAGGTCAGAGCGTTATCCACAGGCTGCCCCGGTGGGCGGCGGATCTGCCTACCATGGCCTGACCGCCATCCGCGGCACAGTGCGGACGGCCAGCGAGGGGGGAAGTGGCACATGACCCGTTTCACACGGTGGACGGCCCTGACGGTCGCCGCCGCGCTTCTGACGGCGGGCTGCAGCGGCGGCTCGTCGGACGACGACTCAGGGAACGACGGCAAGAGCGGCGGGACGGCGCTCGAGTGGGGACGCTGCAAGGCCACCGGGGACGGCCCCGCTCCGGGCGGCGACTGGCAGTGCGCCACTCTGCGGGTGCCGCTGGACTGGTCGAAGCCCGACGGCTCGACCATAGGGCTGGCCCTGATCCGGGCCAAGGCCACGGGCGACGACCGCCTCGGCTCACTGCTGTTCAACTTCGGCGGCCCGGGCGGCTCGGGCGTGTCCACGATGCCGTCCTACGCCGCCACGGCCGCCGAGCTGCGCGAGCGGTACGACCTGGTGAGCTGGGATCCTCGCGGGGTGGCCGCCAGCGAGGGCGTCCGCTGCCGAGACGACAAGAGCATCCAGGCCGCCGAGTCGTCGGTGGACGGCACCCCGGACACGCAGGCCGAGGAACAGGCGTTCCTCGACGACGCCGCCGACTTCGGCAAGGGCTGCCAGGACGCCGCCGGGAAGCTGATGGCCCATGTGTCGACCACGGACACCGCCCGCGACATGGACCGCATCCGGCAGGCCCTCGGCGACGACAGGCTGAACTACTTCGGGATCTCCTACGGCACCGAACTCGGCGGCGTCTACGCCCATCTGTTCCCGAAGAAGGTGGGTCGGATGACGCTCGACGCGGTGGTGGACCCGAGCGCCGACACGGTGGGCCATGCCAGGAATCAGACGCGTGGCTTCCAGACGGCGCTCGACAACTACCTGAAGTCCACCGGACGGGACCCCGGGCAGGGGTCGCGGGAGATCGCGGAGCTCCTGGAGCGGATCGACGCCGAACCGCTGCCGACGTCCGCCTCCGGACGCGAGCTGACGCAGACCCTGGCGCTGACCGGCATCGTGCTGCCGCTGTACAGCAAGGACGGCTGGCCTGCGCTGACCAGCGCGCTGAAGGCGGCGCAGGAGGGGGACGGTTCGGAGCTGCTGGCGCTGGCCGACGGCTACAACGAACGCGACACCTCGGGACGCTACGGCACGACGACCCACTCGCAGCGGGTCATATCGTGCCTGGACGACAAGCAGCGGCCGACCCTGGAGGAGACGAAGAAGCTGCTGCCCGAGTTCGAGGAGATCTCGCCCGTGTTCGGGGCGTTCCTCGGCTGGGACACGGCCGGCTGGTGCCACGACTGGCCGGTTCCCGGTCAGCACGACACCCCCGAGGTGAGCGCGCCGGGCGCGGCGCCGGTCCTGGTCGTGGGCAACACCGGCGACCCCGCCACGCCGTACGAGGGTGCCCGGAAGATGGCGGACGAGCTGGGCGAGGACGTCGGTGTCGTGCTCACCTGGAAGGGCGAGGGCCACGGTGCGTACGGCAGTGGCAGCGACTGCGTCGACTCCACGGTGAACGCGTATCTGCTGAACGGCACGGTGCCCGAGGACGGCAAGGTCTGCTCATGACGACGGCGGGGGCTCCACGCACCCGTGACGCGTGGAGACCCGCCTCAGCCTCGATGCCGGCCTCAGGGCTGTCCCGTAGAGATCGTCGAGCCCGAGACCGCCGCCGGTGCATCCGAGGTAGCGCCCCGGAGCGTAGCCCTACGGGTTCGGCGGTTGAGCGGCAGGTAGCCGTACGGCTCGTATGGCTTGTTGTTGGCAGTCAAGGCATGGGCGAGGGACCGGGTCACCTGTTCAGTGAAGGAGTGGTCGCCGCCGAGACGCTGGCTGCCGGAGCTGGCGGTGGAGGGGCCCCCGGGTGCGAGCGCGCCAGGAAAGCCGGGCTTTTTATGCGGGCCGGTGGGTCCATTGACCGCATCCAGCAGTGCGGCGATGGCCGCCTGCTCATTCGAGTCCAAGCCGTGCAGATCCTTTTGGATGACGGCACTCAGGATGTCGGGTACGTCAGCGGCCGCAAGGGGTTCGATCGTCAGCGGAATGAGACGCTCACGCCGGGCGACAACGGCGGTCCACTCCTCGCGAGTCCACCGACCGAAGAGCGTAGACGCGACACCGCGGCCGACGCCAACCCATCACGGCAGAAGCCCACGGCACCTGAACTGGTCAGTGCCATGGGCTTCTTCAGGTCCGCCGGTCAGCGGAAGGGTTGATCAGTACACCGGCTTCTCCGGCTCGATCTGGTTGACCCAGCCGATCACGCCGCCGCCGACGTGGACGGCGTCGGCGAAGCCCGCGGACTTCAGGACCGCGAGGACTTCCGCACTGCGGACACCCGTCTTGCAGTTCAAGACGATCTTCTTGTCCTGCGGCAGGTTCTCCAGGGCGCTGCCCATGAGGAACTCGTTCTTGGGGACCAGCCGGGCGCCCGGGATGGAGACGATCTCGAACTCGTTCGGCTCGCGTACGTCGATGAGTTCGATGTTCTCGCCGTCGTCGATCCACTCCTTGAGCTGCTTGGGAGTGATCGTGGAGTCGACGGCCGCCGCCTGGGCCTCCTCGGACACGACACCGCAGAAGGCCTCGTAGTCGATGAGCGCGGTGACGGTCGGGTTCTCGCCGCAGACCGCGCAGTCGGGGTCCTTGCGGACCTTGACCTGGCGGTACTGCATCTCCAGGGCGTCGTAGATCATCAGACGGCCGACGAGGGGCTCACCGATGCCGGCGAGCAGCTTGATGGCCTCGTTGACCTGGATGGAGCCGATGGACGCGCACAGCACGCCCAGGACGCCGCCCTCGGCGCAGGAGGGGACCATGCCGGGGGGCGGGGGCTCCGGGTACAGGCAGCGGTAGCAGGGGCCGTGCTCGGACCAGAACACCGAGGCCTGGCCGTCGAAGCGGTAGATCGAACCCCACACGTACGGCTTGTTCAGCAGGACGCAGGCGTCGTTGACCAGGTAGCGGGTCGCGAAGTTGTCCGTGCCGTCGACGATCAGGTCGTACTGGCTGAAGATCTCCATCACGTTGTCGGCCTCGAGCCGCTCCTCGTGAAGGATCACGTTCACGTACGGGTTGATGCCCTGGACGGTGTCACGGGCGGACTCGGCCTTGGGGCGGCCGATGTCGGCCTGGCTGTGGATGACCTGGCGCTGCAGGTTCGACTCGTCGACCTCGTCGAACTCCACGATGCCGAGGGTGCCCACGCCGGCGGCGGCCATGTACATCAGCGCCGGCGAACCCAGGCCGCCGGCGCCCACGCAGAGCACCTTGGCGTTCTTCAGCCGCTTCTGCCCGTCCATGCCCACATCGGGGATGATCAGGTGGCGGGAGTACCTGCGGACCTCGTCTACGGTGAGCTCGGGGGCCGGCTCGACCAGGGGTGGCAGCGACACGGGGACTCCGTTGGTCGGTCAATCACTACGGTTGTTCTCCGCTTAACACTGCCATGGCCTTTTTCATTCCGAGACACCTGTCCCGATCCGCGAGACGAGGTCGTCCCAGTAACCGGGCCGCGGCTCCCAGGGTTCGGTACGGCCGCCGTGCCCCGTGTGGTCGGTGAAGTAGATCGTGGCCGCGCCCTGCCAGCGGGCGATGCGCAGGGCCTCGTCCAGGTGCGGCCGGGGCACTCCGTGCACGAAGTGGCAGAAGCGTTCGGGCGGGTGGTCGGCGGTCCACTCCGCCACCTGCGACCAGCGGTAGTCGCTCCACGGGCCGGAGAAGGTGACCAGTTGGTCGGCGTGTTCGGCGTATCCCGGGTACGGGTGGGTGCCGTGGCCGAGGACGATGTGGGCGTCGTCACGGATCGCCTGGAGCGTGGTGACGGTGCGCCGGACCTCGGGGAGTGCGGCGCGGTCGGCGGGACAGCGGTCCAGGAGGAAGCCGTCGACCTGGTACCAGTCGAGGAACCGGTGGGCGTCCGAGATCACCTCGCCGAAGGTCCGCAGGCCGTACGCGGTGTCGAGGTGGCCGAGGACGCGGACACCGGCGTTGCGCAGCCGGCCGGCCGCCTCCAGGCAGCGCGGGTCGGGCCGGCCACCGGGGCCGTCGGCCACGTTGAGCACCACCCAGTGCAGGGGGGTGCCCGGGCGGGTGAGTTCGTTCCACTCGGCGGGGGCGACGAGGGGGTGCGCGAAGCCGGGGATGCCGAAGCCGGTGCGGACGTCTGTGCTCGCCGTGCCGCGTTTGGCACTGGTCAGATGCGGCATGCGGCCTCCATCCAGATGTCGGCCAGGGATTCCTCGAGATTGATCCGGGGGCGCCAGCCGAGCCGGTCGCGGGCGGTGCGCACATCGGCCTGCTGCCAGCTCCCGCAGCCGTCCGGGTACGGGAAGGCCATGGGGCTCGTCGTGTGGTGGTCGGGGTCGGGGCGGGGGTGGCCGATGGTGGGCCTGATGTGGGGGGACTGGGTGGCGTGGGACGCGTGGGTGGCGTGGTGGGGGCCCGCCGTCACGTGGGGTGCGTGGTGCATGCCGGGCGGGCCGTCCAGTTCGGTGAGGGCTCCGCCGTATCCGGCCACCCGGGCGAGGATGCCGGCGGCGTCGCGGAGGCGGACGGCGCGGCCCGAGCCGATGTTGATGACGCCCTGCGCGGCGGAGAGTGAGGCGGCGTGGACGGCGCGGGCCACATCACGGACGTCGACGAAGTCCCGCTGTGCGCCGAGACCGCCGAGCTTCAGCTCACCGTCGCCGGACTGCATGGCGCGGCGCATCGCCTCGGCCAGACGGCCGAGCGGGGAGCCGGCGGGGGTGCCGGGGCCCACGGGTGAGAAGACCCGCAGGACCACGGCGTCCAGGCCGGAGCCGAGGACCAGTTCGGTGGCGGCGAGCTTGCTCACGCCGTACGGACCGCCGGGGCGGGGGACGGCGTCCTCCGCGGTGGAGGAACCGGGCTGGCTGGGGCCGTACTCCGAACTGCAGCCGATCTGCACGAGCCGTGCCCCGCAGCCGCTGCGACGCAGGGCCTCGCAGACGGTGGCGACGGCGACGGTGTTGTGCCGGGTGAGCTCGCGGGCGCCGCCTCTCGTGGCGCCGGCGCAGTTGACCACCACGCCGGGGTGGACGGCGTCGAGGAAGCGGGTGAGGGCGCCGGGGCTGCCGGTGGCGAGGTCGAAGCGGACGTCGGCGTCGTCGCCGCGGCCCAGGGCGGTGAGCTGGACCGCGGGGTCGGCGAGGAGACGGTCGGCCACGAAGCGGCCGAGGTAGCCGTTGGCTCCGATCAGCAGGACTCTCATCGGGCGGCTCCTTCGGGGTGCGGAGCTGCGGGGTGGGTGGTCATGCGGGGGTCTCCTTCGGATGGGTCACCGTGGTTGCTCCGGTGGAATGTGGGCCGAGGCCCGGGTGAGGGTGCGGGAGGCGTGGATCAGGAGGGTCAGGGCCGCCGCACCGCAGGTGAGGGCGGGAAGGGCGGCGGGGTCCCAGGCCGTCAGGGTTTCCACGGGTGCGTCCACAGGGGCGCAGCCGGGGAGGCGGGCCGCGAACACCGTGGCCAGGGCGGTCGCCTGGGCGGCGACGGTGAGGGTGAGGATCACCTTCGGGGCGTGGGTGAAGCCGTGGACGGTGAGGAGGCGGGCCAGGAAGAGGAGGGCGCCCAGGGTGAGCGTTTCCGCGTGGGCTGAGGGCTCGTCCAGGAGGGCGGACGATGCGGTGAGGAGGGTGGCCAGGGCGGTCAGGTACAGGGCGAACGTGCCGAGCAGCACGGGGCGTACGGAGGCGGCGAGGTCCTCCAGCCCACGGCTGGAGCGGAGCCTGCGGCGGGCGTGGACGGTGAAGAGGCGGACGGTCCAGGCCGCCGGCGCGCAGGACAGGGCGAGCGCCAGGACCGGGGCGACGGTGAGCGGCCAGTCTCCTTCGGCGGTGCCGTTGGGCAGGCCGTCCGGGCCGCCCGTGATCGCGGTACCGAGCAGGCCGTTGCCCAGCAGGGCGTATCCGATGAGCCAGCAGGTCCGGGAGGCCGTGGCGGTGCGGGACCGGGTGGGGCCGAGGGAGCTGAGCGGTCCTCGGCGCAGTGCCGCGCGCAGCGCGAGGGTGACGGCGAGGACGCCGGCGACGGCCGCGTAGAGGCCGGTCTGGCCGTGGGTCTGGCGCAGGGCGATCACCGTTGCCGCGCACAGGGCGCCGGGGAGCACGGGGAGAAGGATGAGGGCCGTCCGGTCGGTGCCTGTCCCGGGGGGTGGCTCGGTCGGTGCGGGCTGCGGGGTTTCACCGGCGCGGGGGACTCGGGCGTAAAGCTCCTCCGCGAGGGAGAAGACGTCGCGGTGGCGGAAACGGGCGGCGATGCGGTCGGTGATGCCGTGGGCCTCCAGGCCCGCAGCGATCTCCAGCGGGTCCACCGCCCGTTCGCACAGATCGCGGTGGCGGTGCAGCAGCGCCTTGACCGGGTCGGCCGCGCCCGGCGGAGTGCCGCGGTTCAGTTCGCCGAGGTCGGTCATCGGGCTGTCTCCGTCGCGGGAACCGGGGCGTCCATGGCCCACCCGGGCAGGACGCGGGAGGTGCGGTCGGTCCAGTGGCCGGGGACGTGGGCCTCGGCGGGGGTGGCGAAGGGCAGGGGGTCGCCGGTGGCGTCCAGGAGGAGGCGGTGGACCGGTGTCCGGGCGACGATCTCCAGATAGATGCCGTGGAACGCCGCGATGCTCTGGTCGGCGGTGAACAGTTCGAGTGCTCGGGCGCGCGCGGCGGCGCCGAGGCGCGCGCGGCGCTCGGGGTCGCGCAGCAGGGAGACGCACGCCTCGGCGAGCGCCCGCGGATTGCGCGGCGGTACGACGAGACCGGTGCCGCCGATGGCCTCCACGACCGCGCCGACGTCCGTGGAGACCGTCGCGCGACCGCAGAACATCGCCTCCACCAGGCCGACCGGGAAGCCCTCGACGACGCTGGACGAAACGGTCACGGCACCGCGTCCGTAGGCGTCGGCGGGGGTCGGCAGTTCGGGGCCGCCGAGCTCCTCGAAGGAGACCGGGTTGTCACCGACGGAGTGCGGGCTCTCGGCCTCGTCCGGGAAGAGCTGGGCGGCCAGTGCCCTGCAGTGGCCGAGGTAGGCGGCGCCCTCCGGGCCGCAGGGTCCGCCGATGATCCGCAGTCGGGTCTTCGGCTCCTCCTTGCGGATCTCCGCGAAGGCGTGCAGGAGCGAGACCAGGTCCTTGGCGGGCTGCACGTGGCCGACCCAGACGAGGGTGTGCGGGTCCGCGCTCTCCGGGGCCTCGCCCACCTCCGCGAAGGGCGCGGCGTCCATGCCGGGGTAGACCGTGCGGAGCTTCGCCCGGTCGGCGCCGCAGCGCTCCTGCCAGCGGCGGGCGTGCGTGTTGCCCGGTGTGATGAACGCCGCCCGGCGGTAGATCTCGGCGGCGAGCCTGCCGTGGAAGGCGGCGAGCAGGGCACGGACCGCGGGCGGGGAGTCCGGGCGGGTGAGGTAGTACGTCCGCAGGCGTACGCCGTACTCGGTGACCAGGAGGGGGACGCCGGAGAAGTGGTGGGCGAGCAGACCCGGAAGGGCCGTCACCCCGCCGGCGGCGGCGTGGCAGACGTCGACCGCGCCGAGTCCGTCCTCCTCGTACCAGTCGAGCGAGAGGGGGCGCAGGGCGCGTTCCAGGTGGGCGGCGACGGCCAGCAGATCCGGTACGCGGGCCTCACGCGTGGTGCGCAGGGCGCCGGGCGCACGACAGGCGCGCTCCAGGGCGCGTACGGCCGTCTCGGAGCGGAGCGCGGACTGCAGGCCCCCTTCGTCGCGGGCGAGTTCGGCAAGGCCGTGGAGAGCGGTGGCGAAACGGTCCGCCTCGGCTGACACGCGGGGTGTGCCGGGCCTCGCGGGCCGGCTGTCGGGGGCAAGGGGGTCCGTCGCGGCGCAGAGGACGGCGGCCAGCTCGCCGTAGTGCTCCGAGAAGCGCCGGCGCGCGCGGCGGCCGTACACCACCCCGTCACCCCAGGCCCCCCACAGCGGTGCGGTACGCACCCGGCCGACCTGCGGCGGCAGCGGGACCCAGCCCGCTTGCTCCTGTGCTTCGCTGCTGCTGAACGCGTAGACGTCGAACTCATGGTGGCCGAGTCCGCGCACCAGGCGGTCGCACCAGAGCCAGCCCTCACCGTCCACATACGGATAGCCACCCTCCGTAAGCATTCCGATGCGCACCTGTGCACCCCCGATCTCCCGTATGGGGAGCCGCCGTTGACCCGGCGGCTCGCAGCGGGACGAACGTATGCGGACAAGGCGGTGGCGTGATGGACGGTTGTCCATCACGCCACCAAAAGGGGTGAAGAGGCGTAACTTTCCCGTGCGGGACGCGTTCCGCCGCGCTAGAAGGCCGTCAGTGGGCGCTCAGCCGGTGATCAGCTCTTCGGGAAGGGCCACGGGTTGGGGCGGCAGCTGATTCCGTCGTATTCGAGGAACTTGGTCTGCTGCTGCATCACCGGGGCCAAGTCGCCGTTCTTGTCACAGGTGACATGGTCGTAGCCCAGGCGGTGGCCGATCTCGTGGTTGATCAGCATCTGACGGTAGGCGTGCATCCTGTCGCCGTACGTCTCCGCTCCCTGCGCCCACCGGTACGCGTTGATCATCACGCGTTCGGTCGCCGCGGAGTCGCAGGAGACG
Source organism: Streptomyces griseoloalbus (assembly GCA_014650015.1). GTDB lineage: Bacteria > Actinomycetota > Actinomycetes > Streptomycetales > Streptomycetaceae > Streptomyces > Streptomyces griseoloalbus. The sequence goes on along the minus strand of BMUD01000005.1, from coordinate 211,595 downwards.
TTGTCCACGGTGGTGTCCAGGCCGGACTTGGCGCACCATTCGGCGGTCGTCTCGGGGCCGGCGAGGGTGATCACGAAATCGACCTGGCCGGAGTGGATGCGCTCGAAGGTGCGCGCGCCGTTGTGCGCCCAGCTGCGGTCGTCGTTGAGCGTCCTTTGCACCGCCTCGGCGAAGAGTTCGCCGTCGAGGCCGAGTCCCTGCTCCACGTCCACCCGATAGGTGAACTTCTCGCCCACGCCCGGCGCCTTGTCGATGCCGGGGACCGCGTCGAACTTCCCCGTGCTCGCGCGCGCGGCGCTGAGCGGATACCTCTTGTCCATCTTCTGCTCGTACGTCAGCGGCTCGGCGGAAGGCGCGGAGGGCGTCTCCCGGCCGTCCCCGCGTGAGGCCGCATCCCGGACGTCGCGCGCCTGGTCGTCGGCGGACTGCGCCTGTACGCCGGTGCCGCCGCTCCGGTCGGCGACCTGGCCGGCCACGACGACGGCCAGCACCGTGGTGACGGCTGCGGCCGCGATCCCCGTGAACGCCCGCCCCTTGCCGGCGCGGGCCGGCGCGGGCTCGCCGGTCGGCGGGGCGTTGTCGTCGTCGAGGTCGGAGGGGATGCCGGTGACCGGAGCGGCGTTCCAGTCGGTGACGGCGGCGTGGGGGGCGTCGGTGGGCGCGGAGGCGGGTGGGCGCGGGGTGAAGAGGTCGTCGTCCTCGTCGAAGGCGTCGAGGTAGTCCTGGCGCGGCCCCCGGGGAGGTGCCTGCCGCTGTCGTGGGAGGGGCGCACCCGGCGGCCCGGCCACCGGTGTGCCGTGGCCGGCCCCTGCCCCGGTCGCCGTCCGGCCTGTCAACGTCCCCCAGCCGCCCCCGTGTTCCCGCTGCTCGGGGTGCCCACCGCGGGCTCGGGGCACACCGTGCGCGGGGGTACCGTCCGGCAGCCGGGGAACACCGTCGACCGGGGTCCCGTCGGGGAGCCGGGGAACACCGTGCGCCGGGGTGCCGTCCGGCATGCGCGGGACGCCGTGCGCGGGCGTTCCCTCCGGAAGCCATCCATCCGGGAGCCGCGGAACCCCCTGCACCGGCGTGCCGTCCGGAAACCGGGGCACCCCGTCGGCAGGCGTCCCGTACCCAGGAGTTCCGTGCGCCGGAGTCCCGGGTGAGGTTCGGTAGGGAACCCCGTACCCCTGAGTTCCGCCCGTGGCCTGCCCCGGCTGCTGGGCAGCCCCAGCGGCCTGCCCTCGCGCCGGCGGAGCCGCAGGCATGCGGCGCGGGCCCGGAACGTCGTCCCGCCGGTCGTCCGTGGCGTCGTCCCGGCGGGCCGCGCGGCCGTCCCGTGCCCCGGCTGGCTCTGCGGTGTCGCCCTTCGGGGCGGGTCCGCGGCGGCTGTGGCGTCCCACGTCGCGCCTCAGCCCCTCATGTTCTCGGCGGTGGTCCCTCCACCGGTTTCGGCGGGAGGACCCGGGGCGCCCTGCGCGCCCGGCTCATCAGTATCCCCCTCGGCCGCCGGATCCGTCGCATCCGCGAGGAGTTCACGGAAGGCGAGGGCCACGGTCTCGGGATACTCCATCATCGCCACATGCCCCGCGTCCGGGAGTGTCACCAGCCGCGCGTCCCGGAAGGCGCGCGCCGACCGCTGGGCCATGCGGAAGCCGACGAGCTGGTCCCGGCCGCCGTAGACGAGCAGGGTCGGCGCGAGCACCCGCTCGGCCTGGCGCCACAGTCCCTGCTGGCCACCCAGCATGTACGCGCTGACGAGCCCTCGCGCGGAGCGTGCCATCGCGTCCCAGAAGTACGGCAGTCGCAGCCGCCGCTCCATCTCCTGCACGGCGTTGCGGAACCCTTCCGCCGTCACCCGCGCGGGGTCCCCGTAGCAGAGCTGCATCACGCCACGGACCCGCTGTTCCGCCGTCCACTCCCGGCTGATCCGGGTGAACAGCGATACGACCCCGGGTACCGCCAGCAGTCCCGTCGGGACGGCGGTGCGCTGCACCCGCAGTTCCGGCAGCGCCGGTGACACGAGCGTGAGGGTGCGGACGAGGTCGGGGCGTACGGCGGCGACCCGTGTGGCGACCGCGCCGCCGAGTGAGTTGCCGAACAGGTGCACCGGACCGCGGCCGGCGGCGTCGAGATAGCGGATCACCGCGCGTGCGTGCGCGGTGATGGAGTAGTCGCCGTCGTCCGGGGGTGGGGAGTCGCCGAAGCCGGGCAGGTCCACGGCCTCGCTGGAGACGACGTCGTCCAGCATCGGCATGAGTGCCGACCAGTTCAGCGAGGAACCGCCGAGTCCGTGGACGTAGAGAGCGGGCGGCAGTCCCTCCCGCGCGCCAGGCCTCGACCGCACCGACAGGGTGACCCCGGGCAGTTCCACCGATCTGAGCCGTTCCCCGGCGGCGACCCTGACGGCCGCCGCCTCGGAAAGCGCGCTGGCGGGCGGCACGGACGGCAGCTCGGTCGAAGACATGCGGCAATGTTACGAGACGATCACGTAGTGGTTCATGTGTTCGCCGTCACAGGGGATGCCTGATCCCGCTCCTCGGGGTGCGCACACTGTCACATCCCGGTCGCGGATCGCATAGCGTCCGGATCGGGTGTCTCCTAGGCTCGAAGAAAGGGCACCCGCATGTGGCCCCTGCATTCTCCAGGGACGTTCGTAGGAAGGGAGCCCAGCATGGCCGTAGACCCGACCGACCCCGAGACGTTCGAGGAAGACGAGGACGTTCGCGGGAACCAGGAGTACGACGTCGAGGCGCCCGAGGTCGACGCGGCCGAGCAGCACACGGAGGTGAAGCCCGACCGCGACGACCCGTTGACCGGCGTCGATCCCGACCGTGCCAATGAGGCGGACCTGGTGGAACAGGCCCGGGTCGTCTCCCTCGACGAGGACGACTACCGGTGACGAGGACGCCGGCCGGGGCGTGATCGAGCAGTGAGGAGGCCTTCTTGCCCGCTCTGACACCTTTTGAAACCGTCCGTATGGCTTTCACCGCCGTCCGGTCCGTGAAATTCTGCGTTCTCACCGCGCACACCACGGTTACCGAAAAGTACGATGGCGGCGCGGCTCACACCGCACATGGACGACAATGGGAGGCGGCGTGACAGCCATCGAGCAGACAGAGGCGGTACGCCCGAGGGGTACACGCCTGCCGCGCCGTGCCCGACGGAACCAGTTGCTGGGCGCCGCACAGGAAGTCTTCGTCGCGCAGGGCTACCACGCGGCCGCGATGGACGACATCGCCGAGCGCGCCGGCGTCAGCAAGCCGGTGCTCTACCAGCACTTCCCGGGCAAGCTCGATCTCTATCTCGCCCTGCTGGACCAGCACTGCGAGGCCCTGATCCAGTCGGTGCGCCACGCGCTGGCGTCGACGACGGACAACAAGCACCGCGTCCGGGCGACCATGGACGCCTACTTCGCGTACGTGGAGGACGACGGCGGCGCGTTCCGCCTGGTCTTCGAGTCGGATCTGACGAACGAGCCCGCCGTGCGCGAGCGCGTCGACAAGGTGACCAACGAATGCGCGGAGGCGATCTGCGACGTGATCGCCGAGGACACCGGGCTGTCGCGGGCGGAGTCGATGCTGCTCGCCTCGGGGCTCGGCGGTCTCGCCCAGGTGGTGGCGCGGTCCTGGCTGCACAGCGACCGCAGCGTGCCGCGTGACCAGGCGGTGCAGTTGCTGGCCTCGCTGGCGTGGCGGGGCATCGCCGGATTCCCGCTGCACGGCAACGAACAGCATCACTGAGTACGCGGGCGGGCGCCGGCGGCGGTTTGTTCCCGTCGGCTGTTCGCTCATGGCGTGGCCGGGCGCAGCGTGCACGTCCCTGCACCGGGCTAATGTGTGCTGGTACGGCGCGGAAGGTCGCGCACTTCACTGACCGTCGGAGGGACATAGCCGTGGAGGTCAAGATCGGCGTGCAGCACGCGCCCCGCGAGATCGTTCTGGAGAGCGGTCAGAGCGCCGAGGAGGTCGAGCGCGTGGTGGCCGAGGCGCTGGCCGGGAAGTCGCAGCTGCTGAGCCTCGTGGACGAGCACGGCCGCAAGATCCTGGTCCCGGCCGACCGTCTCGCGTACATCGAGATCGGCGAGCCGGCCCCGCGCAAGGTGGGCTTCGGCGCGCTGTAGGCGACGACCGGCAGTCGTGGAAGGGCCCGGCGGTTCGACACCGCCGGGCCCTCCCGCGTTCCGGCGTCAGCGGCGGCGCCGTTCCGGCCGTCAGCGGCCCTGCCCTCGCGCTCGCTCGGCGGTGCGCCGTCCCCGTGGTCCGAGGGTGTGCCGTCCCGGTCGTTCGGGAGTGTGCCGTCCCCGCGGTCCGGCGGTGCGCCGTCCCGTTCGTACGTGCGTGCGCCCTCACGGATGGAGCACAGGTGCTTCACGGATGAGGATTGGATTCCGCAGGTCAGGGGTAGGACGGGCTAGGAACGATGTGAGCAGGCCGGCCATGTGGGAGGGACCCCGACATGCTCTTGGAAGCGCTCAGCTCCGCGATCCTCGGCCTGGCTCTGGGGTGGGCGGCCAGCCACCGTCTGCCGCACCGTCTTCCCGCCCGCGCCCTGGTCCTGCCGACCGGTGTGGCCGGAGCGCTGTTCGGCGCCTTCCTCATCACCACGGCGCTGGACGCCGGCAATCTGCTCACGATGCTGCTCGGCGCGGTGATCGTGTCCGTGGCGTCCCTGTCGCTGCTGCTGCGCCCGGCGGGAAGACTGCGCCGCCGGTCGGCGACCGCCTGACCGGGCGCCGACGGTGGCGCCGGGGGTGAACCGGCCCCGAGGGGTTCTCAGGCCGCCAGTCCCAGTGCCGCCATGCGCTTGGTGTGCGCCTCGGTGATCCGGGAGAACATCTTGCCGACCTCGGCGAGATCGAACCCGTCCGCGACCCCACCCACCAGCATCGTCGACAGCGCGTCCCGGTCGGCGACCACCCGCTGGGACTGCGACAGTGCCTCGCCCATCAGCCGCCGCGCCCACAGCGCGAGCCGCCCGCCCACCCGCGGGTCCGCGTCGATCGCGGCGCGCACCTTCTCCACGGCGAAACCGCCGTGACCCGTGTCGTCGAGCACCGCCACCACCAGGGCGCGGCTGTCGGAGTCCAGGCGGGCCGCGACCTCCCGGTAGAAGTCGCTGGCGATGGAGTCGCCGACGTACGCCTTGACCAGACCCTCCAGCCAGTCGGAGGGCGCCGTCTGCTTGTGGAAGCCGTCGTACGCGGCGACGAACGGCTCCATCGCGTGCGTCGGCTCCTCGCCGATCTCGGCGAGCCGGTCACGCAGCCGCTCGAAGTGGTGGAACTCGGCCGAGGCCATCTTCGCCAGCTCCGCCTTGTCCGCCAGCGTGGGCGCCAGCTTGGCGTCCTCCGCGAGCCGCTCGAACGCCGCCAGTTCCCCGTACGCGAGCGCGCCGAGCAGATCCACGACAGCGGCGCGGTACTGGGGGTCGGCGGAAGCGGCCGCCCAGTCCATGGCGGCGACGCCGGTGTGCCCGGTGGTGGTCTCGGTGCTGGCCGCGGCGTTGTCAGGCTTGTCGGAGCTCGTCATGAAGCGCACAATATCCCGCTTGCCCCGCGCCGGAAGGCCCTGGCCAATCAGTGTGACGACGACTACGTGACCAAATCGGCCATGGCGTGTGCGCGAATCCAGGGTATGGTGGTAATGCGCCTGCTGAGCACTCTGACGTACTCGACAGGCCGTATGTATGAGGATGCCCGGTCGGTGGCCCGATCGGCTCCGACCCGACAGCCCTCCCTGCCGTACGCCACGCTGCGTACGGAATCCGGAGGGGGAACCTCAGCGGTACGAGCGCTAGAGCGTCGGCAGTGGTCCCGTGTCCTACGGCCCCGCCCGTAAGGCAGCCGACGTCCCCGGCACGGTCCCTACACGACCCCCGCGCTCGCCTCGCACCGCGCACACAGAAGAGGCAGCACCCTGACTACGACGTTCCGAGAGCTCGGGATCCTCCCCGAGACCGCCGAGGCCCTGGAGGCCGTCGGCATCATCACCCCCTTCCCCATCCAGGAGATGACGCTCCCCGTGGCCCTGACGGGCACGGACGTCATCGGCCAGGCCAAGACCGGCACCGGAAAGACGCTCGGCTTCGGCCTTCCGCTCCTCGAGCGCGTCACCGTCCCCGCGGACGTCGAGGCGGGCCGTGCGAAGCCCGAGGACCTCACCGACACCCCGCAGGCGCTCGTCGTCGTCCCCACGCGTGAGCTGTGCACACAGGTCACCAACGACCTGCTGACCGCCGGCAAGGTGCGCAATGTGCGCGTCACCGCGATCTACGGCGGCCGCGCCTACGAGCCGCAGGTCGAGGCGCTGAAGAAGGGCGTCGACGTGATCGTCGGCACCCCGGGCCGACTGCTCGACCTCGCCGGGCAGAAGAAGCTGAACCTGAAGGATGTGAAGGCCCTCGTCCTCGACGAGGCCGACGAGATGCTCGACCTGGGCTTCCTGCCCGACGTCGAGAAGATCATCAACCTGCTGCCGGCCAAGCGTCAGACCATGCTGTTCTCGGCCACCATGCCGGGCGCGGTCATCGGTCTGGCCCGCCGTTACATGTCCCAGCCCACGCACATCCGCGCCACCGCGCCGGACGACGAGGGCGCGACGGTCGCGAACACCACGCAGTTCATCTACCGCGCGCACAACATGGACAAGCCCGAGATGGTCGCGCGGATACTGCAGGCCGACGGCCGGGGACTGGTCATGGTCTTCTGCCGCACCAAGCGCACCGCCGCCGACCTCGCCGACCAGCTCAAGCAGCGCGGCTTCGCCTCCGGCGCGGTCCACGGCGACCTCGGCCAGGGCGCCCGCGAGCAGGCGCTGCGCGCGTTCCGCAACGGCAAGGTGGACGTGCTCGTCTGCACCGACGTCGCCGCCCGCGGCATCGACGTCGAGGGCGTGACGCACGTCATCAACTACCAGTCGCCGGAAGAGGAGAAGACGTATCTGCACCGCATCGGCCGTACCGGCCGCGCGGGCGCGAAGGGTACGGCGATCACGCTGGTCGACTGGGACGACATCCCGCGCTGGCAGCTGATCAACAAGGCGCTGGACCTGGGCTTCAACGACCCGCCGGAGACGTACTCCACCTCCCCGCACTTCTACACCGACCTCGGCATCCCCGAGGGCACGAAGGGCGTCCTGCCCCGCTCGGAGCGCACGCGCGCCGGGCTGGACGCGGAGGAGCTGGAGGACCTGGGCGAGCCGGGCGGCCGTGGACCGCGCGGGCGCGGCGGCCGGGGCGGGCGCGGTGACGCCCGTCCGGCCGAGTCGGAGACCTCGACCCGTACGCCGCGACGCCGCCGTCGTACGCGTGGCGGTACGCCGCTGGACGAGACGGCGCAGCAGCCCGTGAGCCCGGTCGCGGAAGGCACCGACGGTGCGGAGGCCGGCACGGTCACCGCACGCACCCCGCGCCGTCGTCGCCGTATGCGCGGCGGCGTCCCGTCCGGGACGACGCCGGCCGCGGCGACCGCGGTGGAGCCGGCGCAGTCGGCGGAGGCGGCCGTCGACACGGCCGAGGGCACGTCCGGGGACGCCCCCGAGAAGCCCCGTCGTCGCCGCACCCGCAAGACGGCCGAGACGGCAGCCGTGGAAACGGCGCCTGTCGTCACGCCGCCGGTCGAGGAGCCCGCTGCGGCCCCGGTGGTGACGGACGCCCCGGTGGTGACGGAAACCGAGGCTCCGGCAGCCGAGTCCCGCCGCACCCGCACCCGCACCCGCAAGACCGCGGCGGAGGCCGAGACGGCCGTCGACACGGCCGAGGGGAGCGCCGAGCCGGTCGAGGCGGCGGAGGCCAAGCCGCGCCGTACGCGCAAGGCCACGGCCAAGAAGGCCGAAGCCGCCGTCGACACCGCCGAGGCCACCGAGGCCGCCGAGGCGAAGCCGCGCCGCACCCGCAAGACCGCGGCCACCGAGGCAGCCGACAGCGCCGACACCGCGGAAGCCGCCGAGGCCAAGCCCCGCCGCCGCACCCGCAAGGCCGCCGAGGCGGACCCGGCCGTCGCCGTCGAGATCCCGGCGCAGACGGTCACGGAGCCGGAGGCGGCGGAGGCCAAGCCGCGCCGTACGCGCAAGGCCACGGCCAAGAAGGCCGAAGCCGCCGTCGACACGGCCGAGGCCACCGAGGCGAAGCCGCGCCGCACCCGCAAGACCGCGGCCACCGCCACCGCCACGGAGGCAGCCGACACCGCGGAAGCCGCCGAGGCCAAGCCCCGGCGCCGCACCCGCAAGGCCGCCGAGGCCGCCGGGATCCCGGCGCAGGCCGCACAGGAGCCGGAGGGCGCGGAGGCCAAGCCGCGCCGCGCCCGCAAGGCCGCCGCGGCCGCGCAGGAGCCGGACGCCACGGCAGAGGCGAAGCCGCGACGGACCCGGAAGACGGCGGCCGCCGCGGAGCCCGCGGAAGGCTGACGCATCGAAACCGACGGCCCGGTCCCACACCCGTGGGGCCGGGCCGTCGGCGTATCCGAACCCGCTACTCTCACCCCGTGACCAGCGACTCCTCCCCCGCCCCGCGCCTCGGCGCCCGCGCCCACCGACTCCGCACCCCGCGCGGGGAGTTCGCCGTCGTGGACGTGCCGCCGGCCGCCGGCGTTCCGGTGAGGGGGACCGCGTTGCTGCTGCCCGGGTACACGGGCAGCAAGGAGGACTTCGCCCTGGTGCACGAGCCGCTCGCCGCGCGCGGGTATCGCACGGTCGCCGTGGACGGGCGGGGTCAGTACCAATCGGACGGGCCCACCGACGACGAATCCGCCTACGCTCAGGTCGAGTTGGCGCAGGACGTGCTCGCGCAGGCCTCCGTGCTCGGTACGCCGGTACATCTCGTCGGACACTCGCTCGGCGGCCAGATCGCCCGTGCCGCCGCCCTCCTGGACCACTCGCCCTTCCGCTCGCTCACGCTCGTCTCCTCCGGCCCCGCACGGATCTCCGTCCCCCAGGAACAGCGGGTGAAGCTGCTGCGGGACGCGCTCGCGGTGATGTCGATGGCGGAGTGCTGGGAGGTGATCCTGGCCATGGGGCCGCCGGAGGAGGTGGGCGGGCCGGCCCGCGGGATAGGCGGTCAGGAGTGGCTGCGGCGCCGCTGGCTCGGCACCCGGCCCGCGCAACTGCTCGCCACGGGCCGACAGTTGTGCGTCGAGCCGGACCGGGTCGCCGAACTGTCCGCCGTACCGCTGCCGTTCCACGTCCTGTCGGGCGTACGGGACGACACCTGGCCGGTGCCGGACCTCGACAAGATGGCGCTGCGGCTGAAGGCGCATCGCACCGTCATCGAAGGGGCCGAGCACTCACCGACCATCGACCGGCCCGAGCCGACCGCCCGCGCCCTCGCCGACTTCTGGGACGACCACCAACCCGACCGTCGCGATCGTCGCGATCGCTAATACTGCGTCTGCAGGTGGTCCCAGAAGCCGTCGCGCAGGGCGCGTCGCAGATCCGCCTGGCCGCGCAGGGAGTACTGCAGCAGGCCCTCCGCCTCCACCAGCAGGTCCTGGTCGACCGAGCCGGGCAGATAGGGATGACCGGGGAGCAGTTCCACCAGGGTGTCCCGGCCGCGCGCGACCAGCCACTTCGCGGCGATCTGCGCACCGACGAACCGGACGTCCTCGCGCGTGGGCCGACCCGTCGTGGCCTCGTACGTCTGTGCCGCGCGCCGGGAGACATACGGCTTGAAGAAGTCCAGGTCGAGGGTGCGCTGGCTGTCGACCTCCCAGAGCAGCGGCTCGGCCTGGTTGCGGCCCTCGGGTGCCTCGATGCCCCAGAGGTGGACCCGGGCGCCGTACCCCTGTGCCGCCTCGACCGCCGAGACGAGGTCCTCGTCGCCGCCGAGCAGGGCCGCGTCGCTGATGGAGCGGTGCCGGGCCAGTGACTCCAGGTCGGTGCGGATCAGGGAGTCGACGCCCTTCTGCTGGTTGTTGGCGTTGAGGTTGCCGAGGCGGACCTTGACGTCCGGGAGTTCGGCGATGGTCTGCTGCTCGGCGGTGTGGATGCGGCGCCTGGCACCGTCGTACCAGTAGACCCGCAACAGCCTGCTGTCCGCGAAGACGGTGCGGGCCCGGTCGATGAGCGCGTCGATGAGTCCCTCGGCGTCGAGGTCGAAGGCCCGGCGGTCCTCCGTCCCGGCCACCAGGCGCCCCGCGGCGGCGTACAGATAGCCGGCGTCGACGAAGATCGCATGCGTCGAGGGCGTCTTCGCCACCTCGGCGAGCATGCGCTGGAGCAGCTCGTTCGTGCGGTCGATACGGGCGTGCAGAGCCGCGAGGTCTTCGTTCATCAGCTCCATTGTCCCGGTGGTCACACTACGAACACAACCGGTCTCGGTCGGTCTCCTTCGAAACACTTACCGGTCAGTATTTAGTAGATCGAATATTTTCCTTAGCGTAGGGAATGTTTGCATCGCACAGGCCGTTGAACCCGTCATGGCACACAGGCACCGACTGGCCCGTGTGCCCTCCACCCAGTAGTTCTCCTTCAGGAGGATGACCAGACGAAGGGAGAAGCCCATGCGCTTCGAAATCATGCGACTCGACGACATCGACGGGACACCCGTGGACACCACCGTCGTGGACGCCGCCTCCGTCAACCGCATCGTTCAGCAGGCCGCCGCCATCGGACAGCGCCTGTGGATCCGCCCGGCCGGCACCCCGGCCTCATAACCCTCATCACGCCCACACGCTCATGACGCGGGACGACGGCCACACGGGCCGGGTCCCGGACCGTACACCTCCGAGCCCCCGTGCCGTCCTCGGCACGGGGGCTCGGCGCGTTGCCGCGGCGGTGATACGGGGGGTCAGCCGCCCCGGATCACCTGGGTGACGCCGTTGATGATCTGCTGCACGGCGATCGCGGAGAGCATCATGCCCGCCAGGCGGGTCACCAGGACCACGCCGCCGTCCTTGATGACCCGAATGATCAGCAGTGAGTACCGCAGCGCCAGCCACAGCACGACATGGATGGCGAAGATGGCCGCCCACACCGAGACCTGCCCGGTGACTCCGTCGGCCTTCTGCACGGCGAGAATGACCGACACGATCGCACCGGGCCCGGCCAGCAGCGGCATCCCCAGCGGGACCAGCGCGACGTTGACGTCCTTGGTCTGCTTGGGCTCGTCGGTCTTGCCGGTGAGCAGATCGAGCGCGATCAGCAGGAGCAGCAGCCCGCCCGCGATCATCAGCGCGGGCACCGACACATGCAGGTAGTCGAGGATCCGGTGGCCGAGCAGCCCGAACACGACGATCACACCACCGGCCACACAGACGGCCTGGAAGGCCATCCGCTTCTGCGCCTTGGCGGGCCGGCCCGCGGTCAGGGCGAGGAAGATCGGGGTGACCCCAGGGGGATCCATGATGACAAAAAGGGTCAGGAAGAGAGAGCCGAAGACGGCGACGTCGAGCATGACTGCCTTGCTGAAGAACGAGGAGAGGGACGGAGGAGGCACAACGCCAGCGCACGCCGGGGCGCACCGGTGAAGGGCGAGGAACGCACGAGGGAGGTACGAGGGGCGTACCGGGACGGACGAAGGACGGGCGGGAGGAGGCGGTCTCAGACTCCGCCGGTCCCCGGCACCGGGAACGCCCCGGTCGCGCGCCGCGTGATCTCGCCGTAGACCTCGGGGTCCGTCATGAACTCGCCGAGCACACAGGTCTTCCGGCTGCCGTGGTAGTCGCTCGACCCGGTCACCAGGAGACCCAGCTCCTTCGCGAGGCCCCGCAGCCGCGCCCGCGTCTCGGGGTCGTGGTCCATGTGGTCGACCTCGATGCCGTCGAGACCCGCCTCGGCCAGCTCGGCGATCGCGGACTCCGGCACGGTCCGGCCCCGCTTGCTCGCGGCGGGGTGCGCGAAGACGGCGACCCCGCCCGCGTTCTTGATCAACCGCAGGGTTTCGTAGGGGTCGGTCTCGTGCTTCTCCATGTACGCCCGGCCACCGTCGGCCAGCCACTCCTGGGTGAAGGCGTCACTCACGGTGGGCACGACGCCCAGTTCGACGAGCGCGGTGGCCACGTGCGGGCGCCCCACCGAACCGTCGCCGGCGATCCGCGCCACCTGCTCCCAGGTGACCGGCACGCCCAGCGCGTTCAGCTTGGCGATCATGCCCTGGGCCCGCGGCACCCGGTCGTCGCGGACCAGTTCACGCTCGGCGAGCAGCGCGGGTTCCTCCGGGTCGAAGAGGTAGGCCAGCATGTGCATGCTGATGCCGTCGAGCCGGCAGGAGAGTTCGGCGCCGGTGACCAGGGTGAGTCCCGCCGGCAGCACGGCGAGCGCCTCGGCGTGACCACGGGTGGTGTCGTGGTCGGTCAGCGCGATGACGTCGAGACCTGAGGCGGCGGCCTTGCGGACCAGTTCGGCCGGCGTGTCCGTACCGTCGGACGCGGTGGAGTGGGTGTGCAGATCGATGCGCACGACGCGGTACTCCAAGCGGGTGACGGGCGGAGGGGACGCTTCAGGATAACCGGATTTTCGAAGGCCCCTTGTCACACCCGAACCGGCCGCGCGCCCCCTACCGATCCCCCTGGAGACCCCCATGCGACGCCCCAAGCGACGTCGCGGTGGGGCGTCGCGGTGGGGCGTCGCGGTGGAGCGTCGATGTGACGCCGATGCGGCGTATGCGCCGGGTGCGCCGGGTGCGCCTAAGCCTCCAGCAGGCGCGGTGACAGCGCCCCGCAGGGCACCAGTTCCACCTCCGCCCCGGCGTCCCGCAGGTCGGTGAGCACCAGCTCGTCGTACATCAGCAGCCCGGACTGCTCCGGCCACACCACCGCCCACAGCCACATCCCGAGCGCCTCACCCGCGAACACGGCGCGGTCGTCCGGCGCCTTGGCGACATGCCAGAGCGGCGTCGGGCGGCCGGCGGCCAGCACCTTGGCCTGGGCCGGTTTCTCCACGTTCATGTACGGCCCCGGGTCCGGGCCGTCGATACCCGCGTACCGCGCGCCGAGACCGACGCCGAGCTCCTCGGCGACCAGGATCAGCTCACCCATTCCGCCCAGCGGACCGGGCCCGGTGCACGCGACGGCGGTCGCCCGGCCCCCGCTGCGGTCGTCGCCCGCACTGGCCACGCCCGTGAACAGCCAGCCGACCGGTAGCGGCCACGGCATCCACACCGGCACCTTCGTGCGGTGCACGACGACTTCGAGAGCCTCGACACTCGGCGGTATCACGGGCTGGACCGGGTGCACGGTGCCGTGCACATCACACTGCCACGCATCCGAGAAGAGGCCGGGAGCCCTGACCCGGCCACCACACTTCGGGCAACTGGGTTCGCCCCTCATAGAGCCCCACGGTCCTACCCTCACCGCGCCACGTCAAGGACGATCACCCGTCCGGGCGGAACCGGTCACGAGGAAACTAGATGTAACTTGCATTAATTAGCATGGCTAATCTAATGTGTGCACACACCATCTACCTTTCCATGCAGTCACGCCCGGGATTGGAGCACCCATGGACCCCTTCGACACGGGATCGGGCGGCATACTCAGGCAGCCGAAGTCCGTGTGGGCGACGGCCGGAGCGTCCGTCGTCGCCTTCATGGGGATCGGCCTCGTCGATCCGATCCTGCCCTCCATCGCCCAAGGCCTGGACGCCACCGCCGGACAGGTCTCCCTGCTCTTCACCTCGTACTTCCTCATCACCGCGCTCGCGATGCTGGTGACCGGATTCGTCTCCAGCCGCATCGGCGGCCGGAAGACCCTGCTGCTCGGCCTCGCGCTCGTCGTGGTCTTCGCCGCGCTCTCCGGCACCTCGGGATCGGTCGGCGAGCTGGCCGGCTTCCGGGCGGGCTGGGGTCTGGGCAACGCGCTGTTCGTCTCCACGGCCCTCGCGGTCATCGTCGGCGCGGCGGCCGGGGGCAGCGCGGCGGCCATCCTGCTGTACGAGTCCGCCCTCGGACTCGGCATGGCCTGCGGGCCCCTGCTGGGCGCGCTGCTCGGCGACGCGAGCTGGCGCTACCCGTTCTTCGGCACGGCCTTCCTGATGGCGGTCGGCTTCCTGTGCATCTCGGTGTTCCTGAAGGAGCAGCCCAAGCCGGCCCGGAAGACATCGCCGCTCGACCCGCTCAGGGCGCTCGGCCATGGCGGACTGGCCTCGGCGGCGGTCTCGGCGTTCTTCTACAACTACACGTTCTTCACCGTGCTGGCCTTCACGCCGTTCGTGCTGGACATGTCCCCGTACCGGTCGGGTGCGGTGTTCTTCGCCTGGGGCGTGCTGCTCGCCGTCTTCTCGGTGATCGTGGCGCCGCGCCTGCAGAAGCGGTTCGGCTCACTGCGGGTGCTGGGCGGGTCGCTGGTGCTGCTCGCGGCGGACGTGCTCGTCCTCGGCTACGGCGACCACACCACTGCCGTCGTCTGCACCGTCGCCTCCGGTGCCTTCATCGGCGTGAACAACACGGTGTACACCGAACTGGCCCTCGGGGTGTCGGACGCGCCGCGGCCGGTGGCGAGCGCGGGGTACAACTTCGTGCGCTGGTTCGCGGCAGCCGCCGCGCCCTACTTCGCGCCGAAGATCGAGGAGTGGACCGATGTCCACGTCCCGTTCGTGGTCGCCGCGGTCACGGCCGTCCTGGGCGCGCTCGTGGTCGTCGTGCGGCGCAGGGCCCTCGCACTCCCCCAGGCTCCCGACTCCGCTCGACCAGGAGGGACCCTCATGGCCGAGGAGCTCCGGCCGCACCACGCCGCCGAGGACGGGGACACCGTCTTCGCCAACTGACCGGAAACTGTTCGGTGTTGGTGAGCTTGCTCACTGAGGGCTCGCTCGCGGCCGGCTCCACCGCTCACTCCAGCGGCACGGACTTCCGGGACGGATCCCTGAGGTCCGTGCCCTGGGTCAGCCAGCGCTCCTGAAGGGCCTGTGCGCCGTGCACCCGCTTCCAGGCGGCCTCGTTCGGGGTCATCGGCAGCAGCGGCAGGAACCGGACGGGATCCAGGGGCGCGTCGAGCTCCAGGTCCTCCACCAGGCCGCCCGGCTCGGCGACCAGCACCGAGGTGAACGGGGCGCCGGGCCACAGCGGCTCGCCGACGTCCAGCGAGGCGCCGGGGGCCACGACGACACCCTCGACCTGCGGCGACGCGGCCAGTACGGCGAGCGGGCGGAGCACCTTGTCGGTGTCGGCGAGGCCGTCCCTCACGGACAGCACCAGCTCGACACGCGGACCCTTGACCGGGTCGGCGACCACCGCGGTGGGGTCGGTCATGGGCTGGGCCGCCATGCCGAGAGTCGCGTAGCGCACGATGTCGCCCTCGTGGAAGCGCAGCACCTCGATGCGGTCCGTGCCCAGGAAGGTGACCGCCGCGCGCGCGTCCGGTTCGCCCAGTGCCGTACGCAGCCGGGCCTCGACCAGAGGAAGAACATCAGCCATGCGGCGAGCATAGAACTCGTCAGTACCGGGCAAAGCAGAGCCTTGACATGTCAGTCGGCTGATACGCTTGGACGGCGGTTCGGGACAGCACGCAGAAGCGTCCGTTCGAGTCCCGGACGCCGATGTGACACTCCCCGCTCAAGGGGGATCCCCCACGGGGATCGTGGATCGTCCCTCACGAGGGACCGGCCGGAGGAGGTGGGGCTGGCATGGACCGAAGTCGACCGTGCAGTACCACCCGCTCTTCCGCCCGTTGATGTAGCCGCTTCCTTTCCTGGCTGCCGCCTCTCGCCTTCGCGTCTTCATCGGAAGAGCACTTCGTTTCGTTCTGCCTGATCTGCCCCCGTAGCTGTATCAGCGACG
Organism: Streptomyces griseoloalbus; assembly: GCA_014650015.1. Taxonomy (GTDB): domain Bacteria; phylum Actinomycetota; class Actinomycetes; order Streptomycetales; family Streptomycetaceae; genus Streptomyces; species Streptomyces griseoloalbus. The sequence continues at coordinate 195,911 of BMUD01000005.1, read as the reverse complement.
AAGCTCGCCACCGCGACGGTGCGGTGCTCCCCGCTTTGTGGACGTGCCAAACATCCGCAGTTGAGGACGTCCCCATTCCGGGTTGCTCCACCCGTCGTTCCGGCGCCTTTCGTTGCCCGTCTGCGAAGGAGCCCGCCATGTCGATGATCCGCGACCTGCGCGCCGCAGTCCGTCCCGCCTCCCGCGTCTCCCTGCGCAAGGAGAGCGGCCCGTACGACACCACCCGCGACCCGTCGACGACCACGGCCGTCGTCGACTGCGCCGTCTACCGGGACGGCCGGCGCCTGGTGACCGAGGCCCCGCTCGGCCCCCAGGAGGCGATGCGCCTCGTGCGCCGTGACGGCGGCTTCGTGTGGATCGGCCTGCACGAGCCGAACGAGGCCGAATTCGCCGGGATCGCCGCGGAGTTCGGGCTGCACCCGCTGGCCGTGGAGGACGCCGTCCAGGCGCATCAGCGGCCCAAGCTGGAGCGCTACGACGACTCGCTGTTCACGGTCTTCAAGACCGTCCACTACCTCGACCACGACCGGCTCAGCTCCACCAGCGAGGTCGTCGAGACCGGCGAGGTGATGTGCTTCACCGGCCGGGACTTCTTCATCACCGTCCGGCACGGCGGGCAGGGTTCCCTGCGCGCCCTCCGGCACCGCCTCCAGGACGACCCCGAACTGCTCGCCAAGGGGCCCTCGGCCGTGCTGCACGCCATCGCCGACCATGTGGTGGACGGCTACATCGCGGTCGCCGACGCGGTGCAGGACGACATCGACGAGGTCGAGACGGAGGTGTTCTCGCCGGGCCGCAAGGGCACCCCGCGCGGCACCGACGCCGGGCGGATCTACCAACTCAAGCGCGAGGTGCTGGAGTTCAAGCGGGCCGTGTCGCCGCTGCTGCGGCCGATGCAGCTGCTGAGCGAGCGGCCGATGCGGCTGGTCGACCCGGACATCCAGAAGTACTTCCGGGACGTGGCCGACCACCTGGCCCGGGTGCAGGAGCAGGTCATCGGCTTCGACGAACTGCTGAACTCCATCCTCCAGGCCAACCTCGCGCAGGCGTCCGTGGCACAGAACGAGGACATGCGGAAGATCACCTCGTGGGCCGCGATCATCGCCGTGCCGACGATGGTGTGCGGGGTGTACGGGATGAACTTCGACCACATGCCGGAGCTGCGGTGGAAGTACGGCTATCCGCTGGTCCTGGGAGTCACGGTGGCCCTCTGTCTGGGCATCCACCGCACGCTGAAGCGCAACGGCTGGCTCTGAACGGCCGTGAAGCATCCGGAGCCCGGCGGCACTCGGAGCCGAGCCCGGGAGCACTCCGTGCCCGGGGAGCCCGGCCGGTACCCGGGGACGTCGTTGAGCCCGTGAAGCCCTGGACAGTCCTTGGAGCCCTCAGCGCCCTTGGAGCCCCTGGATAGGCTGGTCGCATGACAAGCGAGCTGCTCGACAGGGCCCTCATCGAGGAGGCCACGAAGAAGTCCGGCCTCATCTGGGTCAAGGGACCCGGTGTCCCGGCCCGTGCGCTGTGGCATGTGTGGCACGAGGGTGCCGCGTGCGTGATCGGCGACGGACCCGGGGAGCAGCCGCTGCCGGGGCTCGCGGACGGCGGGCCGGCCGAGGTGACGGTCCGCAGCAAGGACAAGGGCGGCCGGCTCGTCTCCTGGACCGCGACGGTCGTGGAGCTGCCACCGGACTCCGAGGAGTGGACGACGGCGGTCGCGGAGCTCAAGGGCAAGCGGCTCAACGCGCCCGACGGCGAGGCGATGACCGGGCGCTGGGCCCGCGAGTGCCGGGTGCTGCGGCTGGAGCCGACGGGGGCGACCGCACCGCTGCCCGACGGCTCGCTGGCCGCGGCCCCCCTGCCGACACCGGTGACCACCCGGCAGCCGGCCCCCGCGGGACTGCCCCGGCTGCTGCTGAAGCGGAAGCGCCGGCGCGGCTGACCGGACCCTACGAGGACGGGAGCTGCTGGCCGTAGTCCAGCGTCTCGTCCTGGGCCGGCTTCTCCAGGGGGAAGTCGGTGCCCCAGGCCGAGAACGTGAGGGTGCCCGCTTCGCCGGCCCGCACCAGGCGCACCGGGTACGGCGTGCCCTCGAGCGAGACGTCCAGGGTGCCGCCGGAGCCCTTGTCGCCGGTGACGCGGATGGTGCGCACGCCCGCCTGCTGGTGATGGCCGTCCGTGGCCAGCTTGCCGTGCAGGGTCAGCAGACCGCCGAGGAGGACGTTCTTGTCCGTGAAGCCGATGAACTTCTTGTACGACGGATCGCCCTGCGGCACCTTCACATACTTCTCGGCGAGCTTGCCGGCCGCCGCCGCGTCCGCACCGCCGCCGCCCTCACCACCGTTCTCCCCGCCGTCCTCGCCGCCTGCCTGCCCCCAGAACTCGGCACCGGCCTTCAGATAGAGCTCGTCGTCGATCCTCAGGAGGCGGAACGTCTCCCCCTTGGTGGTGACCGAGCCGATGCCGCCCTTCTCCTTCAGCCGCATGTCCAGCGTGTACGTGCGTCCGCTGGTGACCACGGTTCCGTGCAGCCGTACCGTGCCGACCGACTCGGCGGCCTTCTGTGCTCTGCCCCGGATCTGGTCGGCGGGCAGTCTGCCGACCCCGTTCGTTCCCTCGTTCGGATCCTCGGAGCATCCCGTGAGCGCCGTCCCGGTCACGAGCAGCGCGCACACGGCGCCGGCCAGCGTGGCCCTGCGGGAACGGCCCTGGGAGATCGGAATCACAGGTGGGCTGCCTCTCTGACGGGGGACCTGAACGGCGTACCGCAGGGTACCGGGGTCGGGTACGCCGGGCGGAGCCAGTCCGTCCGGACGGGCCGCGAGCGCACGGCCGAACGGGACGGGCTAGCCTGAAGCCCATCCGAGCGGGCAATCCGGAATACAGACGCAGCAGGCAGTACACGGCAACGAAACCTCCCGCACGCAAAGGAGCCGCCGCCATGGCAGCGGGCGCCCCCCGGTTCTTCGTCTCGCACGTCTCCGGTGTCGCGGTCTTCGACCCGGCCGGCGACCAGGTGGGGCGCGTGCGTGATCTGGTCGTCGTCCTGCGGGTCGGCAGGCGTCCGCCCAGACTGCTCGGACTGGTCGTGGAACTCTCCACCCGCCGCCGTATCTTCCTGCCCATGAACCGGGTGACCGCCGTGCAGTCCGGCCAGGTCATCACGACCGGAGTGCTCAACGTCCGGCGCTTCGAGCAGCGGCCCACCGAGCGGCTCGTCTTCGGCGAGCTCCTGGACCGGCGGGTGACGCTCGTGGAGAGCCGCGAGGAGGTCACCGTCCTCGACCTGTCGGTGCATCAGCTGCCGGCCCGCCGCGAGTGGGAGATCGACCGCGTCTTCGTGCGCAAGGGGAAGAAGGGCGGCGCGTTCCGGCGCAGCAAGGGCGAGACGCTGACCGTCGAGTGGTCCGCCGTCACCGGCTTCTCCCTGGAGGAGCACGGGCAGGGCGCCGAGAACCTGCTCGCCACCTTCGAGCAGCTGCGCCCCGCCGACCTCGCCAACGTCCTGCACCATCTCTCCCCCAAGCGGCGCGCGGAGGTGGCGGCGGCCCTCGACGACGACCGGCTCGCCGACGTGCTCGAGGAGCTGCCCGAGGACGACCAGATCGAGATCCTCGGCAAGCTGAAGGAGGAGCGTGCCGCCGACGTCCTGGAGGCCATGGACCCCGACGACGCGGCGGACCTGCTCGGTGAGCTGCCCGAGGCCGACAAGGAGCGGCTGCTGAGCCTGATGCAGCCCGGCGACGCGGCCGACATGCGGCGCCTGATGTCGTACGAGGAGCACACGGCGGGCGGTCTGATGACGACCGAGCCGATCGTGCTGCGGCCCGACGCGACCGTCGCGGACGCCCTCGCCCGCATCCGTGAGCCCGACCTGTCCCCGGCGCACGCCGCGCAGATCTACGTCTGCCGCCCGCCCGAGGAGACCCCCACCGGCAAGTATCTGGGCACGGTCCACTTCCAGCGCCTGCTGCGCGATCCCCCGTACACCCTGGTCGGCTCGATCCTGGACGCCGATCTGCAGCCCCTGGAGCCGGACGCGGCACTGCCCGTGGTCGCCGGGTTCTTCGCCGCGTACGACATGGTGGCGGCGCCCGTGGTCGACGAGGCGGGCTCGCTGCTGGGCGCGGTGACGGTGGACGACGTGCTGGACCACATGCTTCCCGAGGACTGGCGGGAGACCGAGTTCCACCTCGACGAGGGGGTGGTGACCGATGGCTCCTGAGCGCGAAGGGGTGCGCGAGCGCCTGCCCGCCGGCGCCACGGCGTCCGGACGGCCGCGGGCGCCCCGTCTGGACCAGCCGCGGCCTCCCCGGCGGCGGATCCTGCCCGAGTGGGACCCGGAGGCGTTCGGGCGGCTGTCGGAGCGCATCGCGCGTTTCCTGGGCACCGGGCGGTTCATCGTCTGGATGACGGTCGCCATCATCGTGTGGGTGCTGTGGAACGTGTCCGCGCCACGCGAGCTGCGCTTCGACGAGTACCCGTTCATCTTCCTGACCCTGATGCTCTCCCTCCAGGCCTCCTACGCGGCCCCGCTGATCCTGCTCGCGCAGAACAGGCAGGACGACCGCGACCGGGTCAATCTGGAGCAGGACCGCAAGCAGAACGAGCGGTCGATCGCGGACACCGAGTATCTGACCCGGGAGATCGCCGCCCTGCGCATCGGGCTCGGGGAGGTCGCGACGCGGGACTGGATCCGCTCGGAGCTCCAGGACATGATCAAGGAGCTGGAGGGGCGGCAGAACGGCCACAGAGATCATCACGGCCCATTCCCGGCGATGCGGGCGGATCGGCCGCCGGGACGTGACGCAGAAGACCACTGACGGACTTACCGGCGGGTGCGTCCGGCGCCGTACCATCGTCCCTATGGCTACGGAAGACGCGGTGCGCGAGGCACTGGCGACGGTGAACGACCCCGAGATCAACCGGCCCATCACCGAGCTCGGCATGGTCAAATCGGTGGAGATCGGCGCGGACGGGGCGGTCGCGGTCACCGTGTACCTGACGGTCTCCGGCTGCCCCATGCGGGACACCATCACGCAGCGCGTGACGGACGCGGTCTCCCGCATCGAGGGCGTCACCCGTGTCGACGTCACGCTGGACGTCATGAGCGACGAGCAGCGCAAGGAGCTGGCGAGCGCCCTGCGCGGCGGCCAGACCGAGCGCGAGGTGCCCTTCGCCAAGCCGGGCAGCCTGACCCGGGTGTACGCGGTCGCCTCCGGCAAGGGCGGCGTCGGCAAGTCCTCGGTGACGGTGAACCTGGCGGCGGCGATGGCGGCCGACGGTCTGAAGGTCGGTGTCGTGGACGCCGACATCTACGGCCACTCGGTGCCGCGCATGCTGGGCGCCGACGGTCGTCCGACCCAGGTCGAGAACATGATCATGCCGCCGTCGGCGAACGGCGTGAAGGTCATCTCCATCGGCATGTTCACCCCGGGCAACGCGCCGGTGGTGTGGCGCGGGCCGATGCTGCACCGCGCACTCCAGCAGTTCCTCGCGGACGTCTACTGGGGCGACCTCGACGTGCTGCTGCTGGACCTGCCGCCCGGCACCGGCGACATCGCGATCTCCGTGGCCCAGCTGGTCCCGAACGCCGAGATCCTGGTCGTCACCACGCCCCAGCAGGCGGCGGCCGAGGTGGCCGAGCGGGCGGGCTCCATCGCCGTGCAGACGCACCAGAAGATCGTCGGCGTGGTGGAGAACATGTCCGGGCTGCCCTGCCCGCACTGCGGCGAGATGGTCGACGTCTTCGGCACGGGCGGCGGCCAGAGGGTCGCCGACGGCCTGACCCGGACCACCGGGACGAACGTTCCGGTGCTCGGCTCCATCCCCATCGACGTCCGGCTCCGCGAGGGCGGCGACGAGGGCAAGCCCGTGGTCCTGACCGACCCGGACTCCCCGGCCGGCTCGGCGCTCCGCTCGATCGCCGGGAAACTGGGCGGCCGGCAGCGGGGCCTCGCGGGGCTGTCCCTGGGAATCACCCCGCGCAACAAGTTCTGAGGCACGTCATGCGGAAGGGCGCCGTCCCGGTGGACGGCGCCCTTCCGCGTACCGCGGCGTCCGTGCTCAGGACGTGTACGCGGCGATGTCCTCGACCACGGAGAAACCGAGGCCGTACGCGCTCATGCCCCTGCCGTACGCCCCCACGTGCACGCCCGTCGGCGTGGAGCCCGCGAGCACCCAGCCGAACTCGGACTCCCGGTAGTGGAACGGCGTCGGCACGCCGTCCACGGGCAGGGACAGCGTCGACCAGTCCGGCCCCTCCAGGTCGTCCGCGAGGACCCAGGCCGTCTCCGTCTGCTGCTCCAGCCAGTCGTCGCGCAGCGAGTGGTCCATCTGGCCCGGCCAGGTGAAGGACAGCAGCCCCACACCGGCGAGCCAGGCGGCGGAGGAGACCGAGGTGGCCTCCAGCAGACCGGTGCCGTCCGCGCTGCGGCGCACCGGGTTGGCGGCCACGGTCACCACGACCGCGAACTTCTCCTTGGCGTCCTGGCCGGCCCCGGCCGCGTACTCGCTGCGCACCGAGGGCTCGTCGCCGTGCCCGACCGATCCGTGCTCGACGGCTCCGTCGGCCGCCAGTCCGACCTGCATCAGCCAGCGCGGTCCCGTGAAGGCCTCGTCGAGGCCGTACCACGGGAAGGGCGCACGCAGGTAGCCGTCGACCGCACGCCGGGCGGAGGGGACGTGTTGTCCGTCCTCCGCGGCCGGCGCCTGCGCGACTGCCCGACTCGTCGTCTCCATGTGCCCGGACGCCTCCTCGCTCTCGTCGGACCGGGCGGCCCGCCCCCCTTCGGGCGTACTCGTCCGTTCCGCACAACAACTGGGCAGCATAGCCACCCTGCGGCCACAGGCTGGGAAACCGCCCGGCGCATGGGCCGCTCGGAGGTCCGGATCAGGCCGTGCGCAGCTCGGGTGGAGTATGAAACGCGTCACGTCCACGGGGGCGTACGCCCCCGTGCGCCCGGCTCCAGGCGCCGTCCGCGCTCGGCTCAGGTGGCATCCGCGTCGAAGGGCGGACGGGTGTCGGCCGCCGGGCTCTCGGGCTTCTTGATCATGTCCACCCGGCCACCGGAGGAGCCGGAGGAGGGCGACGGGGACGACGAGGAGTCGGTGTCGCGGCCGTGGACCGCGTCCGTGACCTCGGCCATCTCCTTCTTCAGGTCGAAGCCGTTACGGATCTCCTTGAGCCCCAGGTCGTCGTTGTCCATCTGCTTGCGGATGAACGTCTTGGGGTTGAGGTCCTCGAACTCGAAGTCCTTGAACTCCGGGCCGAGCTCCTGCCGGATGTCCTGCTTGGCGCTCTCCGAGAAGTCGCGGATCTTCCGGATCGTGCGGGTCACGTCCTGGATGACCTTGGGGAGCTTGTCCGGACCGAAGACGAGCACGGCGAGGATGATCAGCGTCACCAGCTCGAGCGGTCCTATGTCATTGAACACCTGAAGCTCCTCGCGATGCCTTCGGTCCTCGGCCCTCGGCGGCTGTGGTCTTCCGTGGTCCGGGCCGGGTCCACGGTACCCGGCCATCCCCTACGACCGGTACTGTCCCGAGGGCCACTGATGCGTCTACGTGTGCGGTTTTTTCGGAAGTTCGCCGTCCCGTGCCGTGCCGTACGCCTCACTCGCCGTCCTCAGCCGCGGTTTTCCGTCTCCGTCGTCAGTCGCCGTCCTTGAGCCGCCGTCCGTGAGCCGGAGCGGCGCCGTCCTTGAGCCCGCCGTACTCAGCCGCCGTCCGAGGAACCGAGCACCAGCGAAACCTCCCGCTCCTCCCCGTCCCGCTCCAGGGTGAGCTCCAGCCGGTCGCCGGGGCGGTGGGCGCGGGTCTTGACGATGAGTTCCTCGCCGGAGTGGACCCGCCGGCCGTCGACCTGCGTGATGACGTCGCCGGACCTGATCCCGGCCCTGGCTCCGGGCCCGCCGGTGCTGACCGCCGGGCCGCCGTCGCTGCCCTTGGCGGCGACGCGGGCGCCGTCGCCGCTGTAGTCCATGTCGAGGGTGACGCCGATCACCGGGTGGGTGGCCTTGCCGGTGTTGATCAGCTCCTCGGCGACGCGCTTGCCCTGGTTGATCGGGATGGCGAAGCCGAGTCCTATGGAGCCGGCCTGACCGCCGTCGAGGTCGGCGCCGCCGCCGGCGGAGCGAATGGCCGAATTGATGCCGATCACCCGGGCCTCGGCGTCGAGGAGCGGGCCACCGGAGTTGCCGGGGTTGATCGGCGCGTCGGTCTGCAGCGCGTCGACGTACGACACGTCACTGCCGTCGCCCTTCTCACCGCCGGCGGTGATGGGCCGCTCCCTGGCGCTGATGATGCCGGAGGTGACGGTGCCGGCCAGGTCGAAGGGGGCACCGATGGCGACGACGGGGTCGCCGACCCGCACGTTGTCGGAGTTGCCGAGGGGCAGGGGGGTGAGCCCCTGGACGCCCTTCACCTTCACGACGGCGAGGTCGTAGCCGCTGTCCCGGCCGACGACGGTGGCGTCGGCGGTGGCGCCGCTGTTGAAGGTGACGGTGATCTCGCCGTCGTCCCCGGCGGGTTCCACGACGTGGTTGTTGGTGAGGATGTGGCCGCGCTCGTCGAGCACGAAGCCGGTACCGGTACCGGTGCCGGCCGCGCCGGCGCCGCTGGCGTGCAGGGTGACGACGCTGGGCAGCGCCCGCGCGGCGATTCCGGCGACGCTGCCCGGGTCCCTCCCGGACGCCTCCTCGCCGGCCTGCGGCAGTTCGACGGAGCCGACGCCGCCGTTGCGCTCCAGATACGCGCCGACGATCCCGCCGATGCCTCCGGAGACGAGCGCGAGCAGCAACGCGGCACCGATGACCACACGCCTGGCCCGCCTGCGCCGCTGCTTCCCGTCGATCACGGTGGGCTCGGCCCGCTGCAACGGCGCGGCCGCGGCTGCCGCCCAGGGGTCGTAGCGGCCCCATGGGTCGGTGACCGGGGTGTCCGGGTGAACGGCGGGGACAGGCGCCGGGGCAGGGACAGGGACGGGCGGTCCTGCGGGAGCGCCGTGGGGCGCCGCCGTGTCCGAGGCCGCGGGAGGCGCCGCGGTGGCCCCACCGTGCGTCGGAGTGGCCGCCGCCGGGTGCTGCACGGGCGGCGCGGGCGCCCAGGGGCCCGGTTCGCCGTAGGGCGGGGTGCTGTAGGGGTCGGGGTCGTGCAACGGCTTCGGCTGCCCGGCCCCGACGGCAGGGGCGCCGCCCGGCGCCGGGGCGGCCGGGGCCCCGACGGACGTCGCGGAGGCGTCGGTCCCAACGGCGGGACCGGGGACCGTCGGCCTCGGCCCGGCGGAAGCGTCGGACACCGGCGCCCCGACGGCGGAGGTGCCGGGCACGGGGGCGGCCGGCGTGTCCGGTGCGCCGGCCTCGACGGCGAAGGCGCCCGGCACGGGAGCGGCAGGGCTGTGCGCCACGTCGGGGGCGGCACCGGTGACGTCGGCGGCCGGGGCGGCCGGAGACGTGGGCGGGACAGGTGTGGCGGGCGTGGCGGGGGGCTCGGGAGGTGCGGGGGCCTGAGGGGCCTTCGCGGCCCGCTCGGGCATCAGGGGGCGGTCCAGTTCGTAGTCGCCCTCGTGGTGGTCCACGGCCACGGCGGCCGACCGATCCGGACGCGCCAGTTCGAAGTCCCCGTCGGGCCCCTCCGGACGCGTGGTCGGTTCCTCCCCCGATGGGCCCGGCTTCCCCTCGTTCATGCTCTCCCCACAGCTGGACACGGCACGGATCGTCGGCTCCGTGGCTCCGTGGCTCCGTCCGCCGGTGCGTCGGAGCCTGGCTCGGCGCCCGGCGGTGTGGGCCTGGGCGCGCCACCTGGATTCAATCAGGTTCGCGCGCCCCTGCGCAGTGGACGGGTCAGCGGGCCGTGCTGGAGGTGGGAACCGGCGTCGCACCGGCGGTGACGAGGCCGGGTTCCTTCAGCCCGACGGACTCGGCCCACGAGGTCAGGGTGAGCGGCGGGGCTGAGGCGAGCGGACGTATCAGCGGAGACACCGCCGTCGCTCCCCCCGTCACCGGCGTGCCCGGTGTGGGGTGACGCACCGTGGGTGGCGGCACCCCGGGCAGCAGCGGCGCGGACACCGCGGTCGGGGCGGCCGGGGTGTTCCCCAGCGCGCTCTGGCCCTCCAGCTGACCGAGCAGCGGTCCGACGCCACGTCGCCGCTGGGACTCGGGCGTCGCCGCCAGGCCGGCCCCCTGGGTGCGCATCGGTGTCGCGTTGCTGCCCTTGCCCGAGCCACGCGCCTCCGTGTCGGTGGGCGTGCTCGCGGTGACCCCGCCGAGCGCGATCGCGGCCAGGGAGACCGCCCCGGCGGCGACGAACGCGAACCGCAGTCCGCGCGAGGCCGGCCGGTCGGTCTCGTGGCGGCTGACGTCATGGACGCCGAAGCCGCGGCCGCCCGCCGTGGACGCCGGAAGCGCCGGCTCATGACGGCGGATGGGCGCGTACGCGAACTCGAAGCGCTCGCTCCGCCTGGCCCCGAAGACCCCGGAGCCCGCGCCGAACCGCCCGGACATGCCGCCCGGCAGCCCTCCGCCGCCCAGCGGTGAACCGCCGTCGCCGAGGTCGCCCCCGGCCGGCAGGCCCTGGAGGCGGGCCAGGAAACTCTCGGAGGGCGGCGGCGGGGCCGCCGCCGCGAAAACGTTCTTCAGGCGGCGCTGCGCGTCCACCTCCGCCTTGCACTTGGCGCAGGTGGCGACGTGCGCCAGTACGCGCTCACGCGCGTCATGACCGAGCTCTCCGTCCACCAGGGCGGAGAGTCGGTCTCCCAGGTGCTGCTCTGCGAGGTGCCCCTCGGAAGACTTCGGCAGTGAACCGTTCACGCGCTCGCGCCCCCTCCTCCCAGTGCGGGAACACGCGGCACGAAGGAGCGGCGCTCCGCGCGCGCCTGCGGCGAGCGGTGCGCGAGGGCCTTGCGCAGCTGGGAACGGCCGCGGTGGATGCGGGACCGGACGGTGCCGAGCTTGACGCCCAGGGTGGCCGCGATCTCCTCGTAGGACAGACCTTCGATGTCGCACAGGACGACGGCTGCACGGAACTCGGGGGCGAGGGTGTCGAGGGCCTGCTGGACGTCCGCGTCGAAGTGGGCGTCGTTGAAGACCTGCTGCGGGCTGGGTTCCTTGCTGGCCAGCCGCTCGGCCGCGTCCTCGCCGAGCGCGTCGAAACGGATGCGCTGCTTGCGGCGGACCATGTCCAGGAACAGGTTGGTGGTGATGCGGTGCAGCCAGCCCTCGAAGGTGCCCGGCGTGTAGGTCGACAGGGAGCGGAAGACGCGGACGAAGACCTCCTGGGTGAGGTCCTCGGCGTCGTGCTGGTTGCCGGTGAGACGGTAGGCGAGCCGGTAGACCCGGCCGCTGTGCATGCTGACGATCTCCTCCCACGTGGGCGGAGTCCACGCCTGCCCGTCCGCGTCGGTGGAGAAGGTCGCGGTCTGGGCCGGGTCTCCGGCGCGGTCGTGGTCAGCAGCGGTGTTGTTCACGGATTTCGGCCTGCCCGCCGATCCGAGGAGGCGCCGCAGCGCTCCTGCGCGATCCACAGGCGCAGCCGCACCTCCCCTATCGGCTCTGGTGGTGTCCAGCGGAGCCCCTACCATAGCCACCTCGCCCGTTAGCTCCGGATAAGCGGTTTTACGAGAATTTGATCTGCGCTGCCACGGCTCGTACGCCCGCGTCAGCACCTGCCCGGCGCCCTCGTCCACTCCCCGCCCCCCGTCACGGCACGCGCCATTTGCTCATCCCTTTCAACGACCGGTCCCATCTGCGGGTTCCCGACGCCAACGGATACAGTCACGCCCAGGCCACCACGGGGACAGGAGAGGGTCATTACCGCCAACCGGCAGACGAGCTGGGCCTTCGCCGACGCCTATGTCGCCGAGGACGAAGCGCTGCACTGGGCCCGTGACCGGGCTCGCGACGCAGGGCTGCGCTCGGTGGCGCCCGGCACGGGCGCGGCCCTGCGCTTGCTCGCCGCCAGCGTGGATGCCAAGGCGGTCGCGGAGATCGGCACCGGCTGCGGGGTCTCCGGGATCCATCTGCTGCACGGGATGCGGCCGGACGGGGTGCTGACGACGGTCGATCAGGAGCCGGAGCACCAGCAGTCCGCCCGCCAGGCCTTCCGTGACGCCGGCTTCGCCGGCAATCGGGCCCGGTTCATCCCGGGCCGCGCACTGGACGTGCTGCCCCGCCTCGCGGACGCCGGATACGACCTGGTCTTCTGCGACGGCGACCGGCAGGAGTACCAGGACTACCTCGCGGAATCGTTGCGTCTGCTGCGTCCGGGAGGCCTGGTGGCTTTCGAGGGCGTCTTCGCCAACGGGCGCACGGTGGACTCCGGACCGCAGCCCACGGAGGTGCTGCGGCTGCGGGAGCTGGTGCGGACGGTACGGGAGAGCACGGACCTGGTGTCCTCGCTGCTGCCGGTGGGTGACGGGCTCCTCTGCGTCGTGAAGCGGTGAGCTGGGGGTGGGCGGGGCAGGAGGCCAAACAGTCGCCCCGGCACCGCGTGCGGTGCCGGGGCGACTGAAAGGGTATGGTCGCGTGCGCGCGTCAGCCGACGACCTTCTTGAGGGCGTCGCCGAGTGCGTCGGCCTCGTCCGGGGTCAGCTCGACGACGAGCCGACCGCCGCCTTCGAGCGGAACGCGCATGACGATGCCCCGCCCCTCCTTGGTCACCTCGAGCGGGCCATCACCCGTCCGCGGCTTCATGGCCGCCATGCTCGTTCCCCTTCCTGAAACCCAGCTAAACCGTCTAGCCGACGGCCCACTGAAGGGCACCTGCGGTCCTCGAAGCAGGACACACGCCACCGGCATCGAACACATTGCTTCCAGGCCATTATCCCGCATCGCAGGACCCGATGACCAACATCAGGCGGCATCGCTTGGGCAACGCACGCGACCAAAACCACTCAATTCGGCGGTGTGGCTGCGATACTGCGCCGCCGCACACAGGTCCGCCGATCGGAAACGCACCGGAATCGTTTGACGCAGGTCACACGCCGACCGCGGTCCGTAGCGGGTGGACTCCGTCATGCTGTCCTGCAGACGGGGACGTACCCGCCGGTACGTCCCGAGCCACCACACGGAGGGATACGCCATGGCCGACACCGTGCTCTACGAGGTGAGCGACGGACTCGCGACGATCACGCTGAACCGCCCCGAGGCGATGAACGCGCTGAACGTCGCGGCGAAGGTCGCCCTCCGGGACGCGGTCCGGTCCGCCGCGGACGACGACGCCGTACGGGCCGTGCTGCTGACGGCGGCCGGGGACAGGGCGTTCTGCGTCGGGCAGGACCTCAAGGAACACATCGGGTTGCTGGCCGCCGACCGGGCGAGCGGTTCGGGGCAGACCATGAGCACGGTGCGCGAGCACTACAACCCGATCGTGAAGGCCCTGGCCGGGGCCCCGAAGCCGGTGGTCGCGGCGGTGAACGGGGTCGCGGCGGGCGCCGGATTCGGCTTCGCGCTGGCCGCGGACTACCGGATCGTCGCGGACACGGCGGCCTTCAACACGTCGTTCGCCGGCGTCGCGCTGACCGCGGACTCCGGGATCTCCTGGACGCTGCCGCGCGTGATCGGCCCCGGGCGCGCCACCGACCTGCTGCTCTTCCCGCGCAACATCCCGGCGCAGGAGGCGTACGAGCTGGGCATCGCGAACCGGCTGGTCCCGGCGGCGGAGCTGCGCGCGGAGGCGGAGAAGGTGGCCCGCGCCCTGGCCGGGGGGCCGACGGTGGCGTACGCGGCGCTGAAGGAGTCCGTGGCGTACGGGCTGAGCCACTCGCTGGAGGAGGCCCTGGAGAAGGAGGACGAGCTCCAGACCCGGGCGGGCTCCTCCGAGGACCACGCGATCGCGGTGCAGGCGTTCGTGAACAAGGAGAAGCCGAGGTATCTGGGCCGCTGAGCGGCGGTCCCCGCATCCGTACCCGGTGGCCCGTGCCCGGCCCTCAGCCGCCGGACGGGCCACTCGGGCCGTCCGGGCTGTCCGGGCCGCTCGGGCTGTTGCGTGCCACGCACGTTTCCAGGTGGTCGTTCACCAGCCCGCAGGCCTGCATCAAGGCGTAGGCCGTGGTCGGGCCGACGAAGCGCAGGCCCCGCTTCTTCAGGGCCTTGGACAGGGCCGTCGACTCCGGGGTGACCGCGGGGACGTCGGTGAGGGCCTGGGGCGCCGGGCGGCGGGCCGGGTCGGGGGCGTGGGACCAGATGAGGGCGTCCAGGTCGCCGGGCGCCCACCCGGCCAGCACGCGCGCGTTGGCGAGGGTCGCGTCGATCTTGGCGCGATTGCGGATGATGCCGGCATCGGCCAGCAGGCGCTCGCGGTCGGTGTCGGTGAACTCCGCGACCGCGGCGATCTTGAACTCGGCGAAGGCGGCGCGGAAGCCGGGACGGCGGCGCAGGATGGTGATCCAGGACAGGCCGGACTGGAACGCCTCCAGGCTGAGCCGTTCGAAGAGGGCGTCGTCGCCGTGGACCGGGCGGCCCCACTCCTCGTCGTGGTACGCCACGTAGTCCGCGGTGGACAGGGCCCAGGGGCAGCGCGGGAGACCGTCCGGGCCGGTGAGGGCGGCTGCCGCTCCGTCGCTCACGGCTGCTCCTCCTCGCGGCGCGGGGCGGGCTTGTCCATGGACAGGTGGGCCGCGGCGGCACGGGCGCCCGCCAGCGCGGACTCCAGGTCGGCGATCCGGGCGTCGCGCTCGGCGAGCTCGGCGCCGAGGCGTCCGAGGGCGTCGTCCACGTCCGCCATGCGGTAGCCCCGGGCGGCGAGCGGGAAGCGCAGGCTGTCGACGTCCCCGCGGTTGACCGGGCGGTCCGGCGGCAGGGGGTCCCACAGACGCTCGGGGGCCGCGTCGGGCAGCGGGCCGTTGTCGCCACCGCCCACCACGAGGAGCGTCACCGCGGTGACCACGACGGCGAGCGCGACGACCAGGAACAAGAACATAACCATCGCCGGGGCCCCCACGGTCGGATGTGTCGGAGTGCGTCGGAAGTGAGTCGGAGTCGGATGTGTGGCTCCGATCGTGCCATGCGAGTCTGACAGTCGGAGCCGCCGGGCGGTCGCGGGCGGCCGAGTCGCACGTACGAGGAGAGGTCGCAGGAGATGCTCAGGCTGGGCAGGCGGGATTTCGCACCGCACGAGCGGGTGATCATGGCGATCGTGAACCGGACCCCGGACTCCTTCTACGACCGGGGCGCCACCTTCCACGACGAGCCGGCGCTCGCCCGCGTGGAGCAGGCGGTGGCGGAGGGCGCCGCGATCATCGACATCGGCGGAGTGAAGGCCGGTCCGGGCGAGGAGGTCACGGCCGAGGAGGAGGCGCGGCGGACGGTCGGTTTCGTCGCCGAGGTGCGGCGGCGCTTCCCTGACGTCGTGATCAGCGTGGACACCTGGCGGCACGAGGTCGGCGAGGCGGTGTGCGAGGCGGGGGCGGACCTGCTGAACGACGCGTGGGGCGGGGTCGATCCACGGCTCGCGGAGGTCGCCGCCCGGTACGGCGTCGGGCTGGTGTGCACCCACGCGGGCGGCGCCGAGCCGCGGACCCGGCCGCACCGGGTGACGTACGACGACGTCATGGCGGACATCCTCGGCGTGACCGTGGGACTGGCGGAGCGGGCGGTGGCCCTGGGGGTGCCGAGGGAGTCGGTGCTGATCGATCCCGGGCACGACTTCGGGAAGAACACGCGGCACAGCCTGGAGGCGACGCGGCGGCTGGACGAGATGGTCGCCACGGGGTGGCCGGTGCTGGTGTCGCTGTCCAACAAGGACTTCGTCGGGGAGACGCTGGACCGGCCGGTGAAGGAGCGGGTGCTGGGGACGCTGGCGACGACCGCGGTGTCGGCGTGGCTGGGGGCGCGGGTGTACCGGGTGCACGAGGTGGCGGAGACACGGCAGGTCCTGGACATGGTCTCGTCCATCGCGGGGGATCGGGCACCGGCGGTCGCGCGGAGAGGGCTGGCCTGATGCGGAGAGGGCTGGCCTGATACCGGGTTCCGCCGCCCCTGACCGTCCCCTTCCCGGGGGCTCCGCCCCCGGGCTCCCGGCCGTTGTCACCCACCACCCGACCCGGTGGGGGGAGGTCCCGTCAGCGGCCCGCCTCCTTGGAGACCAGGGCCACCGCCTCCTCCACGTCGTCGGTGACGTGGAACAGCAGCAGGTCCTTCTCCGACGCCTTGCCCTGCGCGATGACCGTGCGGCGGAGCCAGTCGACCAGGCCGCCCCAGTAGTCCGTGCCGAACAGGACGATGGGGAAGCGGGTGACCTTCTGGGTCTGGACGAGGGTGAGGGCCTCGAAGAGTTCGTCGAGGGTGCCGAGGCCGCCGGGCAGCACCACGAAGCCCTGGGCGTACTTGACGAACATCATCTTGCGGACGAAGAAGTAACGGAAGTTCAGCCCGATGTCGACATAGGGGTTCAGCCCCTGCTCGAAGGGCAGCTCGATGCCCAGGCCGACCGAGATGCCGTCGGCCTCGCAGGCGCCCTTGTTGGCCGCCTCCATGGCCCCGGGACCACCGCCGGTGATCACCGCGAAGCCCGCCTCGACCAGGCCGCGGCCCAGGCGGACACCGGCCTCGTATTCCGTGGAGTCCACCGGGGTGCGCGCCGAACCGAACACGCTGATGGCGGGCGGGAGTTCGGCCAGCGTGCCGAAGCCCTCGATGAACTCCGACTGGATGCGCAGCACCCGCCAGGGATCGGTGTGGACCCAGTCCGTGGGGGCGCGCTCGTCCAGCAGCCGCTGGTCCGTGGTGCTCGCCTGCACCTGGCCCCGCCTGCGGAGAACCGGCCCCAGGCGCTTCTCCTCCGGCGGCTGCTGCTTCCCCTCGGGGTTGCCGGTAGCCATGTGCGCTCCCTCCGTTTTGCTGGTGGTTCCACCTCAGCGTAGATCGACGCGGGTTACGTCCGGGGGACGTCAGCATGTCCGCGGGACAGCGTCCCAAACGCCCCGGCGCGAGCCGCCGGTCTCACGCCGTCAGCCAGGACCGCAGGCGCTCCTCCCCCGCGAGGATCTTCGCGGTGTCCACGCGCTCGTCCCGCTTGTGCGCCAGGTGGGGGTTGCCGGGACCGTAATTGACCGCCGGGACGCCCAGGGACGAGAAGCGGGAGACGTCCGTCCAGCCGTACTTGGGCTGCGGTGTGCCGCCCACCGCCTTGATGAAGGCCGCGGCGGCCGGGTGGGACAGGCCGGGCAGCGCCGCGCCGCTGTGGTCGTCGACGACGAACTCCGCCACCCCGCAGTCCGCGAAGACCTCGCGGACATGGGCCAGCGCCTCCTCCTCGGTGCGGTCCGGGGCGTAGCGGAAGTTCACGGTGACGACGCACTCGTCGGGGATGACGTTGCCGGCCACTCCCCCCCGGATGCCGACCGCGTTCATGCCCTCCCGGTACTCCAGGCCGTCGATCACCGGGTAGCGCGGTTCGTAGGCGGCCAGACGGGCGAGGATCGGGGCGGCGGCGTGGATCGCGTTGGAGCCCATCCAGCCGCGCGCCGAGTGCGCGCGCTCGCCGGTGGTCTTCAGCAGGACCCGCAGCGTCCCCTGGCAGCCGCCCTCCACCTGGCCGTCGGAGGGCTCGAGCAGCACCGCGAAGTCGCCCTCGAGCCACTCGGGGTGCGCCTCGGCCAGGTGCTTCAGGCCGTTGAGGTCGGCGGCGACCTCTTCGTTGTCGTAGAAGACGAAGGTCAGATCGCGGTTGGGGGCGGGGACCGTGGCGGCGATGCGCAGCTGGACGGCCACGCCCGCCTTCATGTCGCAGGTGCCGCAGCCCCACAGCGTGCCGTCGTCGTCGAGCCGGGAGGGGACGTTGTCCGCGATCGGGACCGTGTCGATGTGGCCGGCCAGGATCACGCGCTCCGCCCGCCCCAGCCGCGTACGGGCGACGACGTTGTTGCCGAACCGGTCGACCACGAGGTGCGGAAGCGCGCGCAGCGCGGTCTCGATCGCGTCCGCGAGCGGCTTCTCGCTGCCGCTGACGGACGGGAAGTCGACGAGCCGCGCGGTCAGGCGCGCGGCGTCCAGCGTGAGGTCAAGCGGGGTGTCGGCCATGCCGTCGACCCTAACGCGCCGGGCCGGGACCCACGGTCCACACCCGGCTCACGCGCCTGTGTACTCTCCAGTACCTTGTACGCGTGCCAGAGCCGTCCCCTTCTTCCAAGCGTCGTGGCCGCCTCTTCCGCTTCGGGGCGTCCCTTGTGGTCCTGCTCGCGGTCGCCGGGTACCTCGTGGTGCAGTACGTCACCGGGGGCAGGGGCGGCCCGGGCTGCAAGGTCGTGTCCGGCACGGGTGACGGGGCGACGTACGAGTTCACGCCCGAGCAGGCGGTGAACGCCGCGACGATCACCGCCGTGGGCACCGCGCGCGAGCTGCCCGAGCGGGCGGTGACGATCGCGCTGGCGACCGCGCTCCAGGAGTCGGCGCTGCGCAACATCGACTACGGCGACCGTGACTCGCTGGGCCTGTTCCAGCAGCGTCCCTCGCAGGGCTGGGGCACGCCGAAGGAGATTATGGATCCGACGTACGCGGCGGAGAAGTTCTACGAGCACCTGGAGGAGGTGCCGGGCTACACCCGGCTGCCGCTCACGGTCGCCGCGCAGAAGGTGCAGCGCAGCGGCTTCCCGCAGGCGTACGCCAAGCACGAGCCGGATGCCACGCTGCTGGCCGCCGCGCTCACCGGGCGCTCGGCGGCGACGCTGACCTGCGAGGGCCGGCCGGCGGCGACCCGGGCGGCGGGCGCGGACGCGGTGCGTGCCGCGCTGGTGCGGGACTTCGGGCGGGAGCTGCTGGAGCCCGCGGGTGCCGAGGTGGGCGACGTGGCCACGGCCTCGCCGTCCGCGAGCGCGCCGGCCGGGTCGCCCGGCTCCGACGGGCGGACGGTGACGCTCCCGGTCGCCGCGGGAGTGGGTGCCGACGCCGGAACCCGCGGCTGGCAGCTGGCCCACTGGGCCGTGGCCAACGCCTCCGAACTGCACATCGAGCAGGTGGCGTACGCGGGGCGGGAATGGACCGCCGGGAACACCGACAGCCAGTGGCGGCCGACCGACGGCAAGGGCTCCGCGGACGCGGGGGACGGCGCGGACACGGTCCGGATCACGACGGCGCGGTAGCCCCGGTCAGGAGTACGGGGACTCACTCGCGGGCGTCACACGCGGCCGGTCAGGCGACGCATTGCCAACTCTTTACGGTGTCCCACCGCAACCTTCCCGGCGGTCGAGCGGTAGTCACTGCGTCCGAGCCCGACGATCAACAGCCGGTGGATCGCCCTCCCGGGCCGGCCGGACGTCTCATCGTTCTCACCCGCCGAAGGAGCACCATGTCCCTCCCCCTGACCCGTCGGATCGCCCGTGCCGCGCTGCTCGTCGCTGCGGGAGCGGCCGCCGGGGTCGGTGCGGCCGGTTCCGCCAGCGCTGCTCCGGAGCTGCCGGCCACTCCGAACCTCGGCGGGCTGACCGCCTTGGACGGGGCTGCCGACGACACCGTGGACACCGTGACGCGGGACGTCACCAAGACGGCGGGTGACGCCGACAAGGTGGCGCCGACCGTCGGCAAGACCGTGGAGAAGGCCGGGTCGGCGGCGAAGACGCTGCCGACCGAGTCCCTCACCAAGGGTGGCGTCCCGTCGGCCAGGACGCTGCCGCTCGTCTGAGGTTCGGCCGCAGCCGTACTACGACGGGGTCCGGGATCTCCCGGGCCCCGTCGTCTCGTGTGTCCGCGCCGGTGCGGTGAGCGCCTGCCGAGCGATGCCCGGCGCCGGTGGCGGTGCCCACCCTCCCCCCTTGACCGGGAGGGCAGGGGAGATGCCCCCCACCGCCCTGCGGAACGGCCGCCCACAGCCGGGCCGGGCGGGCCGGGGGCGTCAGGCGGTGAGTCTGGCCACCGCCGCCCGGACGCGTTCGTCCGTGGCCGTCAGGGCGACGCGGACGAAGTTCTCGCCCGCCGGGCCGTAGAAGTCGCCGGGGGCGACGAGAATGCCGCGCTCGGCCAGGTGGGCGACCGTGCTCCAGCAGGACTCGTCCCTCGTGGCCCACAGGTAGAGGCTGGCCTCGCTGTGCTCGATGCGGAAGCCGTGGCCGAGCAGCGCCTCGCGCAGGGCGGTGCGGCGGGCCGCGTAGCGCTCACGCTGGACCCGGACGTGCTCGTCGTCACCCAGGGCCGCCACCACGGCCGCCTGCGTCGGCGCGGAGGTCATCATCCCGCCGTGCTTGCGGATCTCCAGCAGCGGGCCGAGGACCGCCGGGTCACCGGCGAGGAAGGCGGCGCGGTAGCCGGCGAGGTTGGAGCGCTTGGACAGGGAGTGGACCGAGACGATGCCGTCGTACGAGCCGCCGTTGACGTCCGGGTGCAGCACCGAGACCGGGTCGGCCTCCCAGCCCAGCTCGATGTAGCACTCGTCGGACAGGAGCAGGACGCCGTGCTCACGGGCCCAGGCCACGATCCGGGTCAGCTCCTCCTTGGACAGCACCCGGCCCGTCGGGTTGGACGGGGAGTTCAGCCAGAGCAGCCTCAGGTTCGTCGGGTCGAGCTCGGTCGGGTCGTCGTAGGCCTCGTACTCGGCGCGGGCGAGGCGGGCGCCGACCTCGTACGTCGGATAGGCCAGGCGCGGGTAGGCGACCTTGTCGCCGGGGCCGAGACCGAGCTGGGTGGGCAGCCAGGCGACCAGTTCCTTGGAGCCGACGACCGGCAGGACGTGGCGGTGGGTCACCCCGCGGGCGCCCAGCCGGCGCTCCACCCAGCGGGTGAGCGCGTCACGCAGTTCCGGGGTGCCCCAGACCGTGGGATAGCCCGGGGAGTCCGCCGCGGCGACGAGGGCCTTCTGGACCGGCTCGGGGACCGGGTCGACGGGGGTGCCGACCGAGAGGTCGACGATGCCGTCGGGGTGCGCGGCGGCCGTCTTCTTGTAGGGCTCCAGCTTGTCCCAGGGGAAGGTGGGCAGCCGGTCGGAGACTGCGGACACGGGTGGCTCACTTTCTGGTACGGCAAACGCCTGGTCCCGTACGGCGATCGGGCCGTACGGGACCAAGGCGGCACGTCGGTGCGGAGGCCGCCGACGGGACGGCTACGCCTGCGGCGGCAGCGCGGCGATGAACGGGTGATCGCGCTCGATCAGCCCCAGCTTGCTGGCGCCGCCGGGCGAGCCGAGCTCGTCGAAGAACTCGACGTTCGCCTTGTAGTAGTCCTTCCACTCCTCCGGAGTGTCGTCCTCGTAGAAGATGGCCTCGACCGGGCAGACCGGTTCACAGGCGCCACAGTCGACGCATTCGTCCGGGTGGATGTACAAGGACCGCTGGCCCTCGTAGATGCAGTCGACCGGGCACTCCTCGATGCACGCCTTGTCCTTCACGTCGACACAAGGCTGCGCGATGACGTAGGTCACGCTGTCGTTCCTCCTCGATAGGGCGCTGGCGGGCCTCCTCAGGCTCCGCCGCCTGGCGCGCGGGAGCGCGGCGTCGTCGATGCCCGCCCCTAGTATCTCCGTTCCTGGGCATGATCCGAACAGGAGGGGTGAACTGACCTGTGGAAATCTCTGCCGCCGGGCGCCTCGAGGTCCGTATCACCACTGCTGACGTGGGAAAACGGGTCTCCGTGAGGAGCTTGATCGAACATGGTCCTTCGGGTGACACGTTCACCGACACGGTCGGTGTTCTCACATCATGGGACAACGGTGTGCTGCGGATCACAAGGAAGAACGGGGAAGGTGTCAGCATCGCGGAGTCCGCGCTGGTCGCGGGCAAGGTCGTGCCGGCGGCGCCGGCGCGTCGGCGCGGTCCGGCCGCCTCGTACGAGGAGCTGGCGCGCGTCAGCGCGCGGGCGTGGCGCCCCGTGGAGAGCGAGCGGCTCGGCGAGTGGGAGCTGCGGGCGGCCGAGGGCTTCACGCGGCGGGCGAACTCGGTGCTGCCGCTGGGTGACCCGGGCGTGCCGCTCGAGGAGGCGCTGACGGCCGTACGCCGCTGGTACGCCGCGCGGGGACTGCCCGCCTACGTCCAGACCGCGACCGGCGCGCAAGGCACGCAGGAGCTGCTGTGCGCGGAGCTGGAGCGGCGGGGCTGGGTGCGGGAGGTGACCGCCGAGCTGTGGACCGGGGCGTTGGCGCCGGTCGCGGACCTGGGTGCGGAGCCGTCCGGGGTCGTGCTGTCGCGGGAGGCCGACGAGGCGTGGCTGGCCCGCTACCGGCGCAAGGGGGTGAGCGAGGTGGCCCTGCGGGTGCTGGAAGGGGGCTCCCCCGGTCCGAGCGACGCCGGGAGCGGGGGAGGGCCGACGGTGTGGTTCGCCACGGTGCCGGGCGGGGCGGACGCGCCGGCCGCCATCGGGCGGTGCGCGGTGGACGGTCGGTGGGCGGGCTTCGCCGCGGTCGAGGTGGACCCGGCGCGGCGACGGCGCGGGCTGGCGACCGCCGTGATGGCCGCGCTGGCCCGGCGGGCGCTCGACGAGGGCGCCTCCGCGGCCTGGCTCCAGGTCGAGGACGACAACGCGGGAGCGCGGGCGCTGTACGACCGGATGGGTTTCGCCGCGCACCACGCGTACCACCACTACCGCGCGCCGGAATCCTCGGATCCGGCGGATCCGGCGGGTGAGGGAACACTGTGAGCGGGCACGAACCGGGTATGCGTTCCCCTCATTCCCCACCGCCCGAGCGCTCCGCCGAGCTGCGCCGGCGGTTCGCCGAGGAGGCCCGCTGCGAGCGGCCCGACCTGTCGACGCTGTGCCTGCTGCTGGGCGCGGAGGCGGACGGCGCGCTGGACGAGGCGGCCATGGACGCCGCACAGGTGGAGCTGGACCGGCTGGCCGGTGAACTCCCCTACCGGCCCGGCACGCCCCGGGCCTGGGCGCTCGCGCTGCGGGAGCTGCTGGGCGAGCGGTACGGCTTCCACGGCGCCCCGGAGGACTACCGGCGGCTGAAGTCCTCGCTGCTGCACGAGGTGCTGCGGCGGCGGCGCGGGCTGCCGATCCTGCTGTCGGTGGTGTGGCTGGAGGTGGCCCGTCGGGCGGGTGCGCCGGTGTACGGGGTGGCGCTGCCGGGGCACTTCGTCGTCGGCTTCGGGGAGGCGGAGGGACAGGTGCTCGCCGATCCCTTCGACGGGGGCCGGGTACTGACCGGCGCCGACGCGGAGCTGCTGGTCGCCGGGGCCACGGGGGCGCCGCTGAGCGCGTCCATGCTGACGCCCGCCGACACGCTGGACGTCGTCCTGCGCATCCTGAACAACATCCGGGCGTGGGCGGCGGCCCGTCCGGAACACTCGGACGTGTCCCTGTGGGCGGTGGACCTCTCCCTGCTCCTCCCCTCGCACCCGGCACGGCTGCGCTACGAGCGGGCGCAGTTGCTGGTGCGGCGCGGGGACTACCGGGACGGCGCGCGGGAGTTGGAGGCGTACGCGGAGGTGGTCGCGGCGGTGGACGAACCGGCGGCGGAGCAGGTGCGGGGGCAGGCCCGGGCGGCGCTGGCGCTGCTCAACTAGTTCGACGACAGGGCGCAGGACGCGGGGGCCCGGTGGTGCACCGGGCCCCCACTCCGCGCGTCGCCTCAGCTGGGGTTCGTCTCGATCACCGCGACCCGGTCGGTCTTGCTCGTCAGGGCCTGGCGGAGGGCGACGTACACGTCCTGGGGGGTGACGGGCGTCTTGTTGCCGTTGCCCCGGGTGATGCGCACATCGTCGAACGTCTGGCCGTACAGCTCCTTCAGGGCGTCCAGGTCGGGCTTGTCGACGAGCTTGCCGTTGACGGCCTCCACTCCGAGGAACTTCCACAGCGACTTCTGCGGGCTCATCGGGATCGAGTGCGCCGCGTCGGTCTGCACGGTCACGATGGCCGACATCGCCGGCTCGGCGAACTCCTTCATCATCCGGTCGACCTCGGCCTTGGAGACCTTCGGCTGCTGGGAGGTCGTCGGGACGTTCACCGGGGCGGCGGTGCCCGTCTCCACCTGGGTGCGGTACGCCTCCTGCACGGCCTGCGTCGACTTGGCCACGTCGATGCCCTTGCCCGGCTTGCCGTACACGGGGACGGCCTTGCCGGACTCGAACTCGATCGTGCCCTCGACCATCGACCCCGCACCGCCCGCGGCGTCCTCCAGGGCGGCGTGCAGCTTCTCCTCGTCGACGGGCATGACCGGGTCGACGACGCGGTGGTTGCCGAAGAGGGAGCCGATCACGGAGACCGGGTTGTAGTCACTGCCGGCGGCAGCGGCGACGGTGGCGTCGGTGTCGACCTGCAGGCCCGCGTTGTCCGGCTCCAGCTCGACCGTCTTGCCGTCGACGGACAGCTTCAGCGGCTTGTTCGGCCGGTCGTCGAGGGCCGCGTCCAGCTTCTTCACGGCCTCGTCGCGGGTGCCGCCGCCGATCTCGACACCGAGGACGGTGGTGCCCTTGGGCACGTCGGAGCGGTTCATCAGCAGGCCGGCGCCGTAGGCGACACCGCCGAGGAAGACCACGCAGCCGCAGAGCAGGACGAGCTTGTTGCGCCCCTTCTTCTTCGGCGGCTTCGAGGAACTCGCCGGGGGCGGGGAGACCGGATCGGGCAGCTTGGGCGGCGTGTGCGGCAGGGGGCCGTCGGTGGGGACGCCGCCCGCGCCGAAGGCCGCCCCCGGCGGGACGACCGGGATACCGCTGGTCACGGTGTGCCCGGAGACGTTGTCGTGGCGGGGGCCGTAGCCCGGCGTACCCGGTTCGGCGGGCTTCTGGGGCGTGAGGATCGCGGTGTCGTCGCTCATACCGCCGCCGGGGACGCCGAGACGGTCCTGCACGCCGGCCGGGCCGGGACCACCGGTGGCCGGCGGCAGCATCGGGCCGTCGCCCATGACCGGGCCGCCGGTCGGACCTGCGGGGCCCTCAGGGCCACCGGGGCGGCCCTGGCCGCCGTA
Organism: Streptomyces griseoloalbus; assembly: GCA_014650015.1. GTDB lineage: Bacteria > Actinomycetota > Actinomycetes > Streptomycetales > Streptomycetaceae > Streptomyces > Streptomyces griseoloalbus. Next base: position 171,095 of record BMUD01000005.1, on the reverse strand, counting down.
ACCCGGCTGACCAGCCTGCCCCGGCATGCCACCCGGACCGCGGTGCCCGTCGGGGCCGCCGGGCGCCTCCTCCGTGACGTACGGCAGGTCGTCGCGGCGCGGCTCGCCACCGTGGCTCGTGCCCGGACGTGTGCCGCTGCCCGCCGGTCCGCCGGCCAGCGCCTCGGTCACATCGAAGGAACCGGTGCCGCCTCCGTGCCCGGGGGCCACGGGCCCGCCGGTCGCACCGGTCGCGCCGGTGGGTCCGGAGCCTTTCGGGCCGCCGGGGCGGGAGCCACCCGGCGCACTCATGGAGCCGACCACGCCACCCGGCCGCGCGCCACCGGGGGCGCCGGCACCGGACGCACCGGCGGCAGCCGCGGGTGCGGAGGCACCCTGCGCGGCGCCGCCCGCACCGGAGCCCGAACCGCTCGGGGTACCCGCCCCGTTGGCGGAGCCGACGCCCGGCCCGCCCTTGCCCCCGCCCGACTTGCGCGGTGCGAACCAGTCACTGGCCGGCTTCTCCTCGGCCGACGACTGGGCAGGACGGGTGGGCCGGGCGGACCGAGCGGGAGGCTCCACCGCGGCGGCCCCGGCCGACGGCGGGGCCGGCGCCTCGGCCGCGGCGGTGTCCTTGCTTTCCGCGTCCGTGACGGGCTTGCGCACGACGACCGGCGGAATGGGCCGCGATCCGGGGATGTTGATCCGGATTCGGGTCGTCAGCGTGGTCTCGGTCTTGCGTTCCTCCGGCCGCGCGGCCGGCCGGCCCTCGTCCGGAATCGCCGGGATGCCGTAGGGCGGGGTGCCCGACGGGTAGGCGGCTCCGCCGTGCCCGTTGGGCCCGGAGGACGGAGTGTCAGTTTCACGACTCAAGGCAGGTTCTCCCGGTTGGCTCCGCCGCCCGTCACGACCTCACGGTGGGGGTCCCCCAGCTCGGAACGGAGCCGAGAGTGCGGGGAAGGCTCGGCGGCGCGCACCACCTTACTGGCCACATCCGGCCCATATCCCAGGACCGCTCGGGAAACCCGCACCGGACCCGCACGCTCATGACACGGCGAAGTGGTACGTCACTTGCCAAGTCGGACGGGACGGCCGTCCGGTTGCCGCCCGGAGGCGAGGGTGGTGCAGATCACAGCGACGCCGATGCCGCCGAGCAGGAAGAGATAGGAACCGCCGTCGGCGGCGAAGAGGAAGTCGCCTTCCGGGCGGCTGGCCGTGAGCAGGATGACGACGAGCATCCAGCCACCGGCGACCGCCCCGCCACCGGCACGGCTGCGCATCACACGTGCCGCCCCCAGGACCAGCCCCGCCTCTCCGGCCAGGGCCAGCAGCAGCCCGCCCGGGAACCACGCGGGCTGCACGAGCGCCCCGGCCACCCCGACCAGCGCCCCGAGCAGGAACAGTCCCAGAAAGGCACCGACCCGTCCGGCGGAGGGCGGACGAATCGGCCGCGCCATCACGGGCGTACGGTCACCACTCACGACGCCTCCCCCACGGCGACTCCGGCGAACAGGTCGTTCTCCCGCGTTTCAGGACGTTCACCGCGTACCAACTCGTAGTACTCAGTGGTGAAGAGGGGCTGGGCAAGCAGGTTGGAGAGCACGAAGTAGGGCTCGGCCACGGTGATCTGGGTGGCGTGGGCGCGCATCGCGGCGGCCTTGGCGGCGGCGTGCGCGGTGCCGTCGATCGCCGTGGTGACCTGCTCGTCGGGGACCACGCCGGGTACGTCGTCGACGTCGGCCGCCTTGTCGAAGGGCAGGCCGGGCAGGTCTTGGTGGAGGCGCGCGAAGGACTCCTCGGCCACGGAGCGGGGCACCCGGTTCCAGTAGATCTTGGGGATGTCCCAGCCGGAGTCGGCGGCGAGTTCCACGGCGCGCATGGCGACGCGGTGGGCCTGGATGTGGTCGGGGTGACCGTAACCACCGTGGTCGTCGTAGGTGACGAGAACCTGCGGCCGCACCTCCTCGATCACCTCGGCGAGCAGCCCGGCGGCCTGGTCGACGTCGGCCTGCCAGAAGCAGCCGGGGTCGTCGTTGTCGGACAGCCCCATCATCCCGGAGTCGCAGTAGCGCCCGGCACCACCGAGCAGCCGGACGTCGGCGACCCCGAGCGCGCGCATCGCGTCCCTCAGCTCACCGAGACGGTGCCCGCCGAGGGCGGCCCCGCTCAGGTGCCTCAGCTCGGGCGGAATGACCTCGCCGCGCTCACCGAGGGTGCAGGTGACCAGCGCCACATGGGCGCCCTCGGCGGCGTAGCGGGCCATGGTCGCGCCGTTGTTGATCGACTCGTCGTCCGGGTGGGCGTGCACCAGCAGCAGACGCCGGTCGGGCAGTTCCGTCATGGGGCCACCTTATGAGGCCCCGGCCCCGCATTCGTCCCGTCACCCCGGGGCCGCACGGACGGCAGGGCTGCCGCACACGCCCGGAACGGAGGTGGGGCCGGGGCCCGGCGGCGTGCGGCGGATCTCCGCCCGGACGGTCTCGCGCGGGAAGCGTCCCTCGCCGACTCCCCAGCGGTCGTGTTCACGGCGGGCGAGGCGGGCACCGCGCGCGGTGCACGACAGCAGCATGCCGGCCGCGTGGGCGGGCTTCGTATCAGGCGTTCGCAAGTGACCGCTTGATCCGGCGGGTGGTCGCGGAAACCGTGAACACTTCGCCCCTGAGTGTTCACGGTTCTCGAAGGGGGTCCGGGAGCCTCGCGGTGGCAGCCGCCCAGCCGCCCCGGCGTCTTCCCCGACGAGGCCCGAACGCGGCCCCGGCGCACCCTCAAGGGCAGCCGCCCCCAACCAACCCGGCGTGAGCCCCCACAGGGACCGCGAACAGCCGCAGCACCCCCTGACGGGCAGCCGCCGAGCCGACCCGGCGTGCCGCCGCCCGGCGAGCGCGTGCCGCGAACTCCGGCCCGCCACGCAGCCGGCCTCGCACCGCAGACATGCCTGAGCCACCCGTTCCTCCCCCGGCCGCCCGCTCGTTTCCCACCCGTGCTGGAGCGCGCCGAGTCAAGGGTGGCCCGCCAGGGCCATCGCCGCAGGCGACGCGGAACGCAGCGCAGCGGAACGCAGCGCCCTTCACTCGGTGCGCGCAAGCACGACACCGGCAAAGAAGCGGGCGGCCCAACGGTCACTCGGGAGCGGGGTCCCGTCCGACACCGGCCCGGCCGACCGGGGCCGGCCGACAGACCGGCCCGACCGTCTCACGGCTACGACGCCGCGCTCAGAAGTTGATACTGCCAATCATCCCCGCGATGTTGGTCGTCAGCTCGCTGATGGTGGGGGCGATCGTCGACGAGGCGAGGTAGAAGCCGAGCAGCATGCACACGATGGCGTGCCCTGCCTTCAGGCCCGACTTCTTGATCAGCAAGAAGACGATGATCGCCAGCAGCACCACCGCCGATATCGAGAGTGCCACGGCGGTTCACCTCCAAGGATCCCAAAGCGCGGGGGGGTAGGAATATGGGGGCAGATAAATCCACACAGCAGCCAGCAGGTTCATACCCACTATGCGCTAACGATCATAACTATCCGTACCTGCGCATCGATCGGCGCACGGCCGCACAAGGGGGCGCATGGCCAATATGGTCAGGGTATGACGACCGAGGCTGACTCCTTCCCCCGACGGCACGCCCGCACCCAGCGCTTCACGCTCGGCGCGCCGCGTTCGTTCACCGTGGCGCCCGACGGCTCGCGTGTCGTGTTCCTGCGCTCCGCTTCCGGTACGGACCGGGCGAATTCGCTCTGGGTCCTCGACACGGAAGGGGGCCGGGAGCGCGTGGCCGCCGACCCGCGCGCCCTCCTGGGCGGCGCCTCCGAGCAGCTCTCCGCGGCGGAGCGCGCGCGGCGCGAGCGGAGCCGGGAGGGCGGTGCCGGCATCGTCGGCTATGCCACCGACACGGCCGTCGAGTTGGCCTCTTTCGCCTTGTCAGGACGGCTTTTCGCGGCCGAGCTGCGGGCCGGGACGGCGCGTGAAGTGCCCACCCCGGGCCAGGTGATCGACCCCCGGCCGTCGCCCGACGGGCGGCACGTCGCCTACGTCGCCCGCGGTGCGCTGCGGGTGGTCGGAGCGGAAGGGGCGGACGACCGCGCGCTCGCCGCCCCGGAGGGGGAGGGCGTCACCTACGGTCTGGCCGAGTTCGTCGCGGCCGAGGAGATGGGGCGCTCGCGGGGCTTCTGGTGGGCCCCGGAGTCGGACCGGCTGCTGGTGGCGCGGGCGGACGACACGCCGGTGGAGCGGTGGTGGATCTCCGATCCCGCCCACCCGGACCGTGAGCCGAGCCACGTCCGCTACCCGGCGGCGGGGACCGCGAACGCGGACGTACGGCTGTTCGTGATCGGGCTCGACGGGGCGCGCACGGAGGTCTCCTGGGACCGGGCCCGTTATCCCTATCTGGCACGTGTGCACTGGTCAGCGGCGGGTGCGCCGCTGCTGCTCGTACAGGCGCGCGACCAGCGCAGTCAGCTGATCCTGGCCGTGGAGCCCGACTCCGGGACGACCCGGATGGTGCACGCCGACGAAGATCCAAGTTGGCTGGAACTTTTCCCCGGAGTGCCGTGCTGGAGCCCCTCCGGGCAGCTGGTCCGGATCGCGGACGAGGGGGGAGCGCGCCGCCTCGCCGTGGGTGAACGCCCACTGACCGGCCCCCAGTTGCACCTGAGGGCGGTACTCGACGTCTCCGACGACGATGTGCTGGTCTCGGCGTCGGCGGGCGAGGAGGCGGCCGACCCGGAGACCGGCGAGGTGCACGTGTACCGGGTGAACGAGCTGGGCGTGGAGCGCGTCTCCGAGGAGCCCGGGGTGCACTCGGCGGTACGCGCCGGGGGCGTGACCGTGCTCGTCTCCGCGACACCGGATGCGCCGGGTTCGCGGGCGCGGGTCCTGCGTGACGGGAAACCGACGGCGACTGTCCCCTCGTACGCCGAAGACCCCGGTATGTCCCCCCGCGTGACCCTGACTCAGGGGGGCGCACGCCGCATCCCGTGCGCCGTGCTTATGCCTCGGGACTACGCCGGTGACACCCCCCTGCCGGTACTCATGGACCCTTACGGTGGCCCGCACGGGCAGCGGGTGGTCGCCGCCCACCATCCGCATCTGACCTCGCAGTGGTTCGCCGACCAGGGATTCGCCGTGATCGTCGCGGACGGGCGCGGGACGCCGGGCCGCTCGCCCGCCTGGGAGAAGTCCATCAAGGACGACGTGGCCGCGACCGTCGTCCAGGACCAGGTCGACGCGCTCCGGGCGCTCGCCGCCGACTTCCCGCTCGACCTGAGCCGGGTCGCCATCCGGGGCTGGTCCTTCGGCGGCTACCTGGCCGCCCTCGCGGCGCTGCGCCGCCCCGACGTCTTCCACGCGGCGGTGGTGGGCGCCCCGGTCACCGACCTGCGCCTGTACGACACCCACTACCAGGAGCGCTACCTCGGCCACCCGGGCGAGCAGCCGGAGGTCTACCGGCGCAACTCGGTGATCGACGACGCGGGCCTGGTGGACGCCGCCGAACCGCACCGGCCCATGATGATCATCCACGGGCTGGCGGACGACAACGTGGTGGTCGCCCACTCGCTGCGGCTGTCCTCGGCGCTGCTGGCGGCCGGCCGCCCCCACGAGGTGCTGCCGCTGTCCGGCGTCACCCACATGACCCCGCAGGAGACGGTCGCCGAGAACCTGCTCCGGCTCCAGCTCGACTTCCTCAGGCGCGCGCTCGCCCCGGCACAGGGGGATGAACCGCGTTAACACACAGGCAACTTCACGGAAGTGGTTCCGATATACGGACACGCGACGCTGAACAGCGTACGGCCGTGCGGGTGCCGTTGAGCGGGCCGGGGTGCGCCATGTCACCCCGGCCCGCCGCCGTGTCCCTCCAGCGGGACCACCTGCCCCGGCGCGGAGCGCCCGATGGACCCGTCCGCCGCGAAGTGACAGGCCGAGTCGTGCGCCGCCGGGCCGCCGCCCGTGCGGAACCAGGCGGGCACCGCGAGGGCGGGCACCTCCCGCGCGCAGCGCTCCCGCGCCTTCCAGCAGCGGGTACGGAAGCGGCAGCCGGAGGGGATGTTCGTCGGGGAGGGCACGTCGCCGCTGAGGATGATCCGTTCGCGGTGTTCCCGGGCCTCCGGGTCCGGTACGGGGACGGCGGACAGCAGCGCCTGGGTGTAGGGGTGCGTGGGGTGCTCGTAGATCTCGGTGTCCGTGCCGGTCTCGACGATCCGGCCGAGGTACATCACCCCGACCCGGTCCGAGATGTGCCGCACGATCGACAGGTCGTGCGCGATGAAGACGCAGGAGAGCTCGAACTCGCGCTGCAGCCGGTCCATCAGGTTGATGACCTGGGCCTGGACCGAGACGTCCAGCGCCGAGACCGGTTCGTCGGCGACGATCACCTCGGGGCGCAGGGCAAGCCCTCGGGCGATGCCGATGCGCTGGCGCTGGCCGCCGGAGAACTGGTGCGGATAGCGGTTGATGTACTCCGGGTCGAGACCGACGACGTCCAGCAGGTCCTGGACCCTGCGGCGCCGGTCGCCCTTGGGAGCCACCTCGGGATGGATGTCGTACGGCTCCCCGATGATGTCGCCCACCGTCATCCGGGGGTTGAGGGAGGTGTACGGGTCCTGGAACACCATCTGGATGTTGCGGCGGACGGCCTTGAGCGCCCGGCCCGACAGCCGGGTGATGTCCTCGCCCTTGTAGCGGATCGAACCGGCCGTCGGCCGTTCCAGGTTGACCAGCATCTTCGCGACCGTCGACTTGCCGCAGCCGGACTCGCCGACGATGCCCAGCGTCTCACCCCGGCCGAGGTGGAAGTCCACCCCGTCGACCGCGCGCACGGCGCCGACCTGCTTGCGGAACAGGACGCCCCGCGTGAGCGGGTAGTGCTTGACCAGGTCGCTGACCTCGATGATCGGCTCAGCCATTCAGGCATTCCCTCCAGAAGTGGCAGGCGCTCCCCCGCGTGTCCGCGACCTCGTGCAGCGGGGGCTCGTCGGTGCGGCAGACGTCCCGGGCGAGCGGGCAGCGCGGGTGGAAGGCGCAGCCCGGCGGGATGTGCGTGAGATTGGGCGGCAGACCCTTGATGGCGTAGAGCTCCCGCCCCTTGAGGTCGAGGCGCGGGACGGAGTCCAGCAGGCCGCGGGTGTAGGGGTGGGCGGGGGCCTTGTAGATGTCGTGCACGGGGGCCGACTCGACGATGCGGCCCGCGTACATCACGGCGATGCGGTCGGCGACGTCGGCGACGACGCCCAGGTCGTGGGTGATGAGGATCAGGCCCATGCGGTACTCGCGCCGGAGCTCCGCGAGCAGTTCCATGACCTGGGCCTGGACGGTGACGTCGAGGGCGGTGGTGGGTTCGTCGGCGATGATCAGGGCCGGTTCCAGGGCCAGCGCCATCGCGATCATGACGCGCTGGCGCATCCCGCCGGAGAACTGGTGCGGGTACTGCTTCACCCGTTCCCGGGCGGCGGGGATGCGCACCCGGTCCATCAGCTCGACGGCCTTCGCCCGCGCGTCCTTGCGCGACATGCCCCGGTGCACGGTGAACATCTCGCCGAGCTGGTCGCCGACGGAGAGCACGGGGTTCAGGGACGACAGCGCGTCCTGGAAGATCATCGACATCTCGGCGCCGCGGACCTTGCGGCGCTCGTCCTCCTTCAGCTTCAGCAGGTCCCGCCCCTGGAAGACGACCTCGCCGCCGGTGATCCGGCCGGGCGGCACGTCGAGGATGCCCATGATCGCCTGTGCGGTCACCGACTTTCCGGAGCCGGACTCGCCGAGCACGGCCAGCGTCTCGCCCTCGTCCACGCCGTAGCTGACGCCGTTGACGGCCCGGGCGACCCCGTCCCGGGTGCGGAACTCCACGTGCAGATCGCGAACTTCGAGCAGCACGGCGGCTCACCTCAGCTTCGGGTCGAGGGCGTCGCGCACCGCGTCGCCGAGCATGATGAACGCCAGGACGGTGATCGCGAGGGCCCCGGAGGGCCACAGCAGCGCGTGCGGGGCGTTGCGGACGTACGGGGAGGCGGCGGAGATGTCGATGCCCCAGGAGACGCTGGGCGGCTTCAGGCCGACGCCGAGGTAGGACAGGGTGGCCTCCAGGGCGATGTACGTACCGAGCGAGATGGTCGCGACGACGATCACCGGGGCGACGGCGTTGGGCGCGATGTGCCGCAGCATCAGCCGGGAGTTGGAGGCGCCGAGGGCCCGCGCGGCCTGCACGTAGTCGTGCTGCTTGGCGGTGATGACGGCGCCGCGGGCGATACGGGAGAGCTGCGGCCAGCCGAGCAGCACGATGAACCCGATGACCGGCCAGACGGTGTCGCTGGTGATGACGGACAGCAGCACCAGTCCGCCGAGGACGACCGGGATGGCGAAGAAGACGTCGGTGATCCGGGACAGGATCGAGTCCCAGATGCCGCCGAAGAACCCGGCGAGGGCGCCGAGGACGCTGCCGAGGACCGCGACGCCGAGGGTGGCGAGGACACCGACCGCCACGGACGTACGGGCGCCGTGGACGGTGCGGGTGTACACGTCGCAGCCCTGGCCGTCGAAGCCGAAGGGATGACCGGCCTGCGAGCCCTCCTGTGCCTTGGACAGGTCGCAGTCGAGGGGGCTTCGGGAGGCGATCGCCGAGGGCCACAGGGCGATGAGGACCAGGAAGAGGATGACCAGACCGGAGACGATGAAGACGGGGTTGCGGCGCAGATCGCGCCAGGCGTCGGACCACAGCGAGCGTGGTCTGTCCTGCGGTGCGGGGCCGTCCGGGCCCGCCGGCCGCTTCTTGGGCGTCTCGGCCTCCTCGACGCCCAGGTCCACGGTGCCGCCCACGGCCGTTGCGGCGAGGGCGGGCTCGGGTTCGTAGTGCCGGTCAGACATAGCGGATCCTCGGGTCGAGTACGGCGTAGAGGAGGTCGACGACGAGGTTGGCGATCAGGAACACCAGCACGAGCACGGTGACGAAGCCGACGACGGTCTGGGTGTTCTGCCGCAGGATGCCCTGGTAGAGCTGGTAGCCGACGCCGTGGATGTTGAAGATCCGCTCGGTGACGATCGCGCCGCCCATGAGGAAGCCGATGTCGGCCCCGATGAAGGTGACCACGGGGATGAGGGAGGTGCGCAGCAGGTGCCGGACGACCACCCGGTGCCGTGGCAGGCCCTTGGCGACGGCGGTGCGGACGTAGTCGGAGCGGCGGTTCTCGGCGATGGAGGTGCGGGTCAGCCGGGTGACGTAGGCGAGTGAGACGGAGGCCAGCACCAGGCCGGGCAGGATCAGCTCGTCGAAGGGCGCCTCGGAGGAGACCGAGGGCCGGATCCAGCCCCACTTCACGCCGAGCAGCAGTTGGAGCAGCAGGCCGGTGACGAAGGTGGGCACGGAGATGACGACGAGGGTGACCAGCAGGACGCCGGTGTCGACGGGGCGTCCCCGGCCCAGTCCGGTGATCACGCCGAGGGTGACGCCGATGACGATCTCGAAGAGGAGCGCGATCAGGGTGAGCCGGACGGTGACGGGGAACGCCGTCGACATCAGCTCGGTGACCTCCTGGCCGTTGAAGGCCGTGCCGAAGTCGCCGGTGAAGACGTTCCCCATGTAGGTCAGGTACTGCTGCCGGACCGGCTCGTCGAGGCCGAATTCCCTCTGCAGTTGGGCGGCGGTCGCCGGGTCGCAGCGCCGCTCGCCGCACAGGCCGGCGATGGGGTCGCCCATCACGTTGACCATCAGGAAGATCAGCAGCGTCGCCCCGACGAACACCGGGATCATCTGGAGCAGTCGCCGCAGGACGTAGCGTCCCATGGCCGGCTCAGCTCACCTTGATCTGTTCGTACACGGGGACGCTGAAGGGGTTGAGCTTGACGGCGGACAGCCGCTCGGACCAGCCGGCGCTGCCGTTCTGGTACCAGAGCGGGATGGCGGCCATGTGGTCGCGGACGACCTCCTGGGCCTGTTGGAACAGGGCGACCGCCTTGGCCGTGTCGGTCTCCTGGTTGGCGCGGTCGACGAGGCCGTCGAACTCCTTGTCGGACCACTTTCCGTCGTTGGAGGAGGCGTTGGTGTAGTAGAGCGGCTGGAGGAAGTTCTGGATGAGCGGGTAGTCCATCTGCCAGCCGGCGCGGAAGGGGCCGCTCATCTTGTGGCCGGTGATCCTGTTGCGGAAGTCGGCGAAGGTGCCGACGGGGTTGGCGGTGCAGGCGCGCTCGTCGTCCAGCGCGTTGTTGATGGAGTTGCAGACGGCGTTGACCCATTCGCGGTGGGAGCCGGTGTCCGCGTTGAAGGTGATCGTCACCCGGCCGCCGGGCAGGCCGCCGCCCTCCTCGATGAGTTTCTTGGCCTTGTCGGGCTTGTACGCGCAGGACTCCCCGCACAGGCCGTCCCGGAAGCCGCCGTCCTCGCCGAGGACGGGCGAGGTCCAGTCGGTGGCGGGGGTGCGGGTCTTGTGGAAGATCGTGTCGGTGATCTGCTTCCGGTCGATCGCCATGGACAGGCCCTTGCGGACCTTCTCCGCGCCGGGCTTGTTCCATGCGTCGTCGTAGTAGGGGAAGGCGAGGGTCTGGAGGATGCCGGCGGGCGAGTTGAGGTAGCGGTCGCCGAGGTCGTTGCGCACGTTCTTCAGCTGCGCGGCCGGGACGTCGTCGACCAGGTCGAGGTTGCCGGCCATCAGGTCGGTGTAGGCGGTGTTGTTGTCGGTGTAGACCTTGAGGTCGACGCCGCCGTTTCGCGCCGTGTCGGGGCCGGGGTAGTCGGCCCAGGTGCGCAGGTCCATCTGCGAGCCGCGCGTGTACGAGTCGACCAGGTAGGGGCCGTTGCCGATGGGCTTCTTCACCCAGGCGTCGTGGTCGTCGAAGAAGGCGCGGGGCAGCGGGGCGAAGGCGTTGTACCCGAGGGTGTCCGGGAACGACGAGAACTTCTGCGTGAGCTCGACGGTGAAGGTCCGGTCGTCGACGACCTCGAGCCCGGAGAGGGTGTCGGCGCTCTGCTTGCCGCCGTCCTCGGGGTGGACCTTGTCATAGCCCTCGATGTAGCGGAAGAAGTAGGAGTTGCGCTGGTGGTTCTTCAGGCTCGCGCCGTAGTTCCAGGCGTCGACGAACGACCGGGCGGTGACCTTCTCGCCGTCGCTGAAGGTCCAGCCGTCCTTGATGGTGATCGTGAAGGTCTGCGAGTCGGAGGTCTCGATCTTCTCGGCGAGCATGTCCTTGGCCTCGCCGGTCTCGGGGTCGTAGCGCTTCAGGCCCCGGAAGATCATGTCGAGGACCTTGCCGCCCTGGACCTCGTTGGTGTTGGCCGGCTCCAGCGGTTTCTGCGGATCGCCCCAGGAGGCGCTCAGCACGGCACCCGCGTCGCTGCTGCCGCTGTCCCCGCTTCCGCAGGCCGTCGCGGCGAGGGCGACCGCCACCGCGCAGGCGGCCCATCGGGCGTGCATGGCTCCGCGCATGGGGTGCCTCCTCGTACGTGCGCTGACCCTTCACGCCAATATCGGCACAAAGGGGGCCCAGCGCACATGTACGGCACCTGTACGGGGCCGACACCAGCCATATGTACGTATGAAGCAGCCGAACGAGCGGCGGCTGCCGTCCGCCTCACGGGGAGGCGTACGGCAGCCGCCGCGTCCGACGAGGTGTCAGTCCTTCTCGACGTCCTCCAGGGCCTTCAGCGCCGGGTCGAGGACGACGTCCTCGGTACGGGCCTCGGTGCTCGGGTCCTCCGGGAAGTGGCAGGCCGTCAGGTGGCCCTCACGGTTGCCGGAGATCTGCAGGAGCGGCGGCTCCTCGGTGGCGCACTTGTCCTGCGCCTTCCAGCAGCGGGTGCGGAAGCGGCAGCCGGACGGCGGCATGATCGGCGAGGGCACGTCACCGGCGAGCCGGATGCGTTCCCGGTTCTCGGTCTCGTCGTCCATGGCCACCTCGGGCACGGCCGACAGCAGGGCGTGGGTGTAGGGGTGCCGGGGCCGGTTGTAGATGGAGTCCCGGTCGCCGACCTCGACCACCTTGCCGAGGTACATCACGGCCACGCGCTGCGAGAAGTGCCGGACCACCGCCAGGTCGTGGGCGATGAACAGGAAGGCGATGCCCAGCTCTTCCTGGACCTTCTGCAGCAGGTTGACGACCTGCGCCTGGATCGACACGTCCAGCGCCGAGACCGGCTCGTCCGCCACGATCAGCTTCGGGTTGAGCGCGAGGGCGCGGGCGACGCCGATGCGCTGGCGCTGACCGCCGGAGAACTCGTGCGGGAAGCGGTTGTAGTGCTCGGGGTTGAGGCCGACGAGCTCGAGGAGCTCGCGCACCTTCTTCTCCCGGCCGCCCGCCGGGTCGATCCCGTTGACCTCCATCGGCGACTTGATGATCGTGCCGACGGTCTGCCGCGGGTTCAGCGAGGAGTACGGGTCCTGGAAGATCATCTGGATCTCGGACCGCACGGACGCCATCTGCCTGCGCGAGGCGTGCGTGATGTCCTGGCCCGCGTACGTGATCTTGCCGCCGGTCGGCTCCAGGAGCCGGGTGATGAGCCGGCCGGTGGTCGACTTGCCGCAGCCCGACTCACCCACCAGGCCGACGCTCTCGCCGACGCCGACGGTCAGGTCGACGTCGTCGACGGCCTGCACGGCGCCGACCTTCCGTTTGATCGGGAAGCCGCCGTAGATCGGGAAGTGTTTGGTCAGGCCCTCCACCGTCAGCAGCGCCTCGGTGGACGCTCCGGTGGAGCCCTGCTGTGCCGGGAGGGTGAGGTTGTCGCTCATGTCTCGGATCTCTCCCTAGCGCAGCCGGGGCTGGATCGTGTCGAAGAAGATGGTCTGCTTCTGCTCCGCCGTCAGATGGCAGGCGGCGGCGCGGCCCTCGCCGAGCGGCGGGCGCTCGGTGCTGCACCGGTCGCCCCCCACCTCGCCGGTGAAGGCGCAGCGCGGGTGGAAGGGGCAGCCGGAGGGCGGGTTCAGCAGGCTGGGCGGAGACCCGGGGATCGGGTTCAGCGCCTGCGAGGTGTCGCCGCCGAGCCGCGGCATCGAGCTGAGCAGGCCCCAGGTGTAGGGGTGCCTGGGCTCGCGCAGCACCTCGCGGACGCCACCGCGCTCCACGGCCCGGCCCGAGTACATCACCAGCAGGTCGTCGGCCATGTCGGAGATGACGCCGAGGTCGTGGGTGATGAAGACGATCGCGGAGCCGAACTCCTGCTGGAGGTCCTTGAGCAGGTCGAGGATCTGCGCCTGGACCGTCACGTCCAGGGCCGTGGTCGGCTCGTCCGCGATCAGCAGGTCGGGGTCGCAGACCAGCGCCATGGCGATCATGGCGCGCTGGCGCATACCGCCGGAGAACTGGTGCGGGTAGTCGTCCACCCGGGACTTGGGCTGCGGGATGCCGACCTTGGTCAGCATCTCGATCGCCCGCTCCCGCGCCTCCTTCTTGGAGGCGCCGGTGTGCTTCATGAACGGCTCGGCGATCTGCCGGCCCACCGTGTAGTACGGCGAGAGCGCCGTCAGCGGGTCCTGGAAGATCATCGCGACCTTGTTGCCGCGGAGCTTCTCCATCTCCTTCTCGGAGGCGGTGACCAGCTCCTGCCCGTCGAGGACGATCTCGCCCTCGACGGTGGTGGTCTTGGGGTTGTGCAGGCCGAGCACCGTCAGGTTGGTGACGGACTTGCCGGAACCCGACTCGCCCACGATGCCGAGGGTCTTGCCGCGTTCGACGTCGAAGGACAGCCCGTCGACCGCCTTGACGATGCCGTCCTCGGTGGAGAACCGCACCCGCAGGTCGCGGACCGAGAGGAAGGAGTCCGGCCCGGTCGGGGCCTTCTCGCCTTCGGTCTTGGTCAGTGTGGTCACGGTGTTTCTCCTAGCTGAGCCGCACGCGCGGGTCGATGTAGGCGTACGCGAGGTCGACGATGATGTTCAGGATCAGGATGAAGAAGGCCCCGAACAGCATGACGCCCATGGTCACCGGCAGGTCCTTCGTCAGCGACGAGTCGACCGCGAGGCGGCCGATGCCGGCCAGGTCGAACGTGAACTCCGTGACCACCGCGCCGGACAGCAGCGCGCTGAGGTCCATACCGAGGATCGTGACCATCGGGATGAGCGAACCACGCCAGGCATAACGGAAGAAGACGTACCGCTGCCTCATGCCCTTGGCGCGCGCGGTGCGGACGTGCTCCTCCTGCAGTTGCTCGATCATGGTCGAGCGGGACATACGCGTGTACTGGGCGGTGAAGATGGTGGCCATCACCAGCCAGGGGATGAGCAGGCCGAGGGCCCAGGTGGCCGGGTTCTCGGTGAACGGATGGTACTTCGGGTTCTCCATCAGGCCCGAGCTGTACACCAGGATGCCGAGGGCGATCGGGCCGAGGAAGTAGATCTGGAACGAGCTGAGCACGATCGAGGCGCCGCTGACGAGCTTGTCGACCACCGTGCCGCGCTTCCACGCGGCGAGCAGACCCGAGCCGAGGCCCAGCGTCAGGAAGATCACCAGACCGCCGACGGTCAGGGACAGCGTCAGCGGGAAGCGGTCGACGATGGAGTCCCACACGAAGTTGCCGCTGTCGAAGGAGACACCCAGGCACGGCGCGGAGCAGTGCCCCTGCGGGAAGTCGCGGCCGGCCACGATGCCCGACATGAACTCCCAGAACTGCGTGGTGATGGGCTTGTCCAGGCCCAGGTTCTCACGGATCACCGCGAGGTTCTCGGGGGAGCAGTTCTTGCCGCAGGACAGCGCAGCGAAGTCCTGCGGGATCGTATAGAACAGGAAGAACGTGAAGGCGCCGATCAGGAACATGATGACGAAGGCGCCGATCAGCCTGCGGATGAGGAACTGAAGCATGGCGGGTGGATGCTCTCTTCGAAACGCGGCGGCAGGGCGGGGGTACCGTCCGCGGGGGTGCGCTCCGCCTGGCGCACACCCCCGCGGTCAGCCGAGCTGACGGATTACGGCTGCTTCAGGTACAGGTCGTTGATGTCGATGTAGCTCGACTCGTTGCTGTACTTGGCGCCACCGATGTTCGATCCGTAGAGCTGGATCTGCTTCGAGTAGTAGACCGGGGCAGCCGGGTTGATCTCCTCCACGATGCGGTGGTGAGCCTGCTCCCAGGTCTTGGCGGCCTCCTCCGGCTGCTGCGTCAGGGCCTTCTCGATCAGCTCGTTGACCTGAGCGTCGTCGATGTGCGAGTAGTTCGACGCACCGTCCTGGACCTGCGTGCCGTCGTAGACGGGGGTGATGACCGTGGACGGGGACGGCCAGTCCTGGCCCCAGCCGGTCATGTACAGGTCGTACGGGTTCTTCAGCTTGCCGACCTGCTCGTAGAAGCTGGCCCGGTCGATCTCCTTCGCCTGGATGTCGAAGCCGATCTTGTTGAGCGCGTCCTTGATGATGACCATCTGCGCCTGGCCGCGCGGGGTGTTGGAGTAGGCGTAGGTGAGCTTCGTGCCCTCCTTGACACCCGCCTCCTTCAGCAGCTGCTTGGCCTTCTCCGGGTCGCCGTTGGGCTTCTTCAGCTTGCCGAACGGGTCGTACGTCCCGTCGAAGCCCGGCAGGGTCGGGGCGAGCAGACCGCCGGCGATCTCACCGCCGTAGCGGCCGCCGTCCGCCTGGACCATGGACTGGTTCGGGATCGCGTACGTGATCGCGTCGCGGATCTTCTTGTCCTTCATCCGGTCAAGGTTGAAGGTCAGCTGCCACACGTAGGGCTGGTAGCCCTGGATGGTGCGCTTCTTGGTCGCCGCGTCGCCGATGACCGTGGACATCTGGGCCGGGTCCACCGAGTCCGTGAACTGGATGGCGTTCTTGGCCTCGCCCTGGTCGGCGATCAGACGCTTGGTCTGGCTGGGCTGGTCGATGGTGCTGGTGAAGTTGTAACCGTCGACGTACTGGTGGCGCACCGAGTCCGTCTTCGGGTCCCACTGGTCGTTCTTGACCAGCTTCATCGACTTGCCGGCCTTGTACTCGGCGATCTTGTAGGGGCCGAGCGCCGCCGGGGCGTCGTCGTACTTCTCCTTCGTGTCCTGCTTCTCGGGCACGATGGCGTAGCCGGCCATGGCCAGGGCCTGCGGGAGGTCCGGGCGCGGCTGGTCGAAGTGGAAGACGATCGTCTTGTCGTCCGGGGTCTCCAGCACGGAGTCCGGCAGGTGCTTGCCCTTGTAGGGGCCGTCCGGCAGTTCCTTGCGGTACTCCGGGCCCGACAGCCAGGTCTGGACGTAGGTCGGACCGTCGAAGATGACCTTCGAGTACTGGCGCTCGATGGTGTGGCGGACGTCGGCCGAGGTGATCTCGTTGCCGTCCTCGTCCTTGACGCCGTCCTTGAGCTTGTACGTCCAGGTCTTGCCGCCGTCGGAGGACTGGCCGGAGTCGGTGGCGACGTCACCGACGACGGTGAGGTTGCCCTCCTCGTCCTCGTGGAAGTTGGTCAGACCGCGGTGGACCAGGTTGGAGAACTGGCCGGCGTCGCTGACGTAGATCTGGCCCGGGTCCATGTGGGACAGGTCCGACTGCATGTAGACGTTGATGAAGCCACCGGACTTGGCCCCGGCGACCTCCTCGGCGGGGCCGTTGGAGGCGGCCGCGTCACCGTAGGCGACAGGGTCCTGCTGCTCGGCAGCGTCCTTCTGGGACTTGGAGTCGTCCTTGCCCTTGCTGCCGCCGCCGTTGTCGCCGGAGCAGCCGGTGAGCGCCAGCGAGCCGGCCACGATGGCCACGGCGATGGCGCGCACGGTGCGGGTTCTGATGGGCTTCATGATGCCGATGCACCTACCTGTCATTTGTTGTCCACGAGTGCTGCCTGACGGTCCGGTCACCCGGCACGGGGGCGGCAGCTCCCCCACCACCAATGGACGGTTAGCGTCCGGTCTTGGGGTCGAATGCGTCCCGGACGGAGTCTCCGAGAAGGTTGAAGGAGAGGACGAAGATCACCAGCGCCGCGCCCGGGAAGAACATGAACATCGGGTCCTGCTCGTAGACGTCGGCGCCGATGGCGAACATGCGGCCCCAGTCGGGGGTCGGCTCGACGAAGCCGACACCGATGAACGAGAGGAAGGCGATCGTGAGGATCGTGCTCGGGAGGATGTAGGTGGCCTGCACCAGGATCGGCGTGACGATGTTCGGCAGGATCTCCTTGCGCACGATGCGCCAGGGAGAGGCCCCGGACACCTTGGCCGCCTCCACGAACTCCCTGTCAGCCAGCGAGAGAACGGAACTGCGCACCAGACGGGCCAGGCCCATCCAGCCGAGGAACCACATCACCAGGATGATCGCCACGGCCCGCAGGTAGGTGGGGGTCTCGTCCTGCGGGGAGACGAACATCGCGGTCACCACCGGCATGAAGGCGATGAAGAACAGCTGCTGCGGAAAGGCCAGGAAGAAGTCGGTGACCCGGCCCAGCCAGTAGTCCACCCGGCCGCCGAAGTAGCCCATGACCATGCCGATGATCACGCCGGTGACCACGCACAGTGTCGTGACGACCACGGCCATGTACAGCGAGGTGCGCATGCCGTACAGCAGCATCGTGAACACGTCACGGCCGAGCTTGGGCTCCACACCGAACCAGAAGTCGCCCGACATGCCGCCGAAGGAACCGGTGGGCATGGCGAAGTCGTCCAGGAGGAACGGGTAGTCCGGCTCCTGCGCGTACAGCGTGTAGGGATTCTTGCCGTACACCTTCGCGATGAGCGGAGCCAGCGCCGCGACGACGAAGAAAAAAATCACTACGCACGCGGAAACGACTCCGGTACGGTCGCGCTTGAAGCGCTGCCACATCAACTGGCCGGGGGAACGACCCTCGGGCTGCTTCTCGCCCTGGGCGACCGCGTTTTCGGTGGTCGCTGCGAGCTCAGGGTCCAAGACAGCCGCGGACCCGGAGTCCTCGGCCTTGATTGGACTGGTCATCGTGTTCGTCCCCCGGGGGGTTGGAGAGTTGAGCGCAGCACAGATACCGGCAGGTTCTGTGGTTTGGGGGAACTTTCGCCAAACGAGTCAACGCGCGTCAAGGGCGGAAGACATAGGGATCTCCCTACCGTCCATATTTTGAGCAAAAATTGCAAAGATTGACATCTGCGCGCGCTTGACACCTCTGGAGACAAACCGGCAAATCGGGCAAATGCCCACACCATTTTGTTTACATGTCCGAAACGTGTCCGCGTGCGCACCGATATGCGAACGACCCTTCGGGGTTCCCGGGGGTCACAGTAGGCCCATGGGCTCGCGAGGGCGGACCTCGCGGCGGCCCCGTACCATGGGGTGAGGCCGAGGCATGTTCAGCCCGGCAGGGCCCGCACACCACAGACGCTCGTGCGGGGCATTCCTCAGCACTCCGGGAGTACGCCTTATATGGCCACGCGCCACGACATCCGCAACGTCGCCATCGTCGCCCACGTCGACCACGGCAAGACCACCATCGTCGACGGCATGCTCAAGCAGGCCGGCGCCTTCGCCGCGCACCAGCTCGACCAGGTCGACGACCGCATGATGGACTCGAACGACCTGGAGCGTGAGAAGGGCATCACGATCCTCGCCAAGAACACGGCGGTGAAGTACCACCCCAAGGACGGCGGGGAGCCCATCACGATCAACATCATCGACACCCCCGGCCACGCCGACTTCGGCGGCGAGGTCGAGCGCGGCCTGTCGATGGTCGACGGTGTGGTGCTGCTGGTGGACGCCTCCGAGGGCCCGCTGCCGCAGACCCGCTTCGTGCTGCGCAAGGCGCTCCAGCAGCGGCTGCCGATCATCCTCTGCATCAACAAGACGGACCGTCCGGACGCCCGCATCGACGAGGTCGTCAACGAGACCTACGACCTCTTCCTCGACCTGGACGCCGACGAGGAGCAGATCGAGTTCCCGATCGTCTACGCCTGCGGCCGGGACGGCGTGGCCTCCCTGACCAAGCCGGACGACGGCACGGTCCCGGCCGACTCCGACTCGCTGGAGCCGTTCTTCTCCACGATCCTGGAGCACATCCCGGCCCCCACCTACGACGAGGACGCCCCGCTCCAGGCTCACGTCACCAACCTCGACGCCGACAACTTCCTCGGCCGCATCGCCCTGCTCCGCGTCCACCAGGGCGAGCTGAAGAAGGGGCAGACGGTCGCCTGGCTGAAGCGCGACGGGTCCGTCTCCAACGTGCGCATCTCCGAGCTGATGATGACCGAGGCGCTCACCCGCAAGCCCGCCGAGAAGGCAGGACCCGGTGACATCTGCGCCGTCGCCGGCATCCCGGACATCATGATCGGCGAGACCCTCGCGGACACCGAGAACCCCGTCCCGCTGCCGCTGATCACGGTGGACGAGCCGGCCATCTCCATGACCATCGGCACGAACACCTCCCCGCTGGTCGGCCGGGGCGCGACCGGCAAGGGCGCGGACAACAAGGCGGTCGTCAAGGACCGCAAGGTCACCGCCCGCCAGGTCAAGGACCGCCTCGACCGCGAGCTGATCGGCAACGTCTCGCTCCGCGTCCTGGACACCGAGCGTCCGGACGCCTGGGAGGTGCAGGGCCGCGGTGAGCTGGCGCTGGCCATCCTGGTCGAGCAGATGCGCCGTGAGGGCTTCGAGCTGACGATCGGCAAGCCGCAGGTCGTCACCAAGGACGTCGACGGCAAGACGTACGAGCCCGTCGAGCGCATGACGATCGACGTGCCCGAGGAGCACATGGGCGCCGTCACGCAGCTCATGGGTGTGCGCAAGGGCCGGATGGACAACATGTCCAACCACGGCTCGGGCTGGGTCCGCATGGAGTTCGTGGTTCCGTCCCGCGGTCTGATCGGTTTCCGGACGGAGTTCCTGACCCAGACCCGCGGCACCGGCATCGCCCACTCCATCCACGAGGGCCACGAGCCCTGGTTCGGCACGCTCACCACCCGTAACAACGGCTCCCTGGTCGCCGACCGCTCCGGTGCCGTCACCGCGTTCGCGATGACCAACCTCCAGGAGCGCGGCGTGCTGTTCGTCGAGCCCGGCACCGAGGTGTACGAGGGCATGATCGTCGGCGAGAACTCCCGTGCCGACGACATGGACGTCAACATCACCAAGGAAAAGAAGCTCACCAACATGCGGTCGTCCTCGGCCGATTCGTTCGAGGCGATCGTCCCGCCGCGCAAGCTGTCGCTGGAGCAGTCCCTGGAGTTCTGCCGCGACGACGAGTGCGTGGAGGTCACCCCGGAGGCGGTCCGCATCCGCAAGGTGAACCTGGACGCCCGCGAGCGCGCCCGCGCCGCGAGCCGCGCCAAGCACGGCTGATCACGGCCGGACCACGGACGCCGAGCGGCACACCCCGATCCCGGGTGTGCCGCTCGGCGCATGTGCTCGTGGCGGTCAGTCCCCGGCCGGCGGCTCGGCGCTCTTCGCACCCGGCGCCCCCGTCGGTCCCTGCGCGGACTTCTTCAGGAAGCCCATGTCCTCGTACACCGGGGTGCGGAAGCCGAACGCGCCGACGTTGGCCAGGTTCTTGCGGGCCGCGGTGAGCTGGGGGCGCTGGAAGAGGGGGATCGAACCGGCCGCCGCCCAGATCCGGGAGTCGGCCTTGCGGAGCAGGGAGCGGCGCTCGGAGTCGTCGAGCGTGGTGATGGCCTGGTCGAAGAGCTGGTCGACCTGGTCGGTGCCGACGCGGGTGTAGTTCTGCTCCACGTTCAGCGAGCCGTCGGCGCCCGGGACCGGCTTGGCGTAGACGGGGCGGGCGTCGGTGGCGGGGAAGGCGGTCGCGGGCCAGGAGTACAGGGCGAGGTCGTACTCGCCGGAGGCGATGTGGTCCTTGAAGTAGCTCTCGTCGTCGACCTTGGAGATCTTCGTGCGGATGCCGATCCGCTCCAGCATCGTGGAGATCCGGTCGGCCACGGTGCGCAGCGTGTCCGAGCCGGGCCCCGAGGGCAGGACGAAGCGGAGGGTGAGCGCCTTGCCGTCCTTGGCGACGGGGGCCGCCTCGGCCCGGGCCGGGGCCGCGGTGCCCCTGGGGGCGTAGGCGCCGGGGGCGCTGCCCTGCTCCAGGTGCTGGGTACCGGTGCCGGAGTCCTGCGGCGCCTTGTTGTCGCCGCCGCCTTCCCCGCCGTCGGCGCCGCTGTCTCCGTTCTCCCCGCTGTCGCCGTTCTCCCCGCTGTCGCCGCCTTCCTTGTCGTCCCCGCCCTCCTCGTTGTCCTCGCCGACGATGTACGTGCCGTCGTCGCCGCCCTCGGACCCGGTCTCGGAGTCCTCCTCGGAGCCGCCGTCCTTCTCCCCCTGCGAGCCGGCCGCCTTCTCGCCCTCCTCCTTCTTCTCCTCGACCCGCCCGCCCGGCACCCAGCCGGCGTCCGCGAGCAGCGCCCGGGCCTCCTTGGTGTCCTGCCGGCCGAGGGCGCCGCTGTTGTCGGCGTAGGCGGCCTGGCCGGACAGCGCGAGATGGCTGCCGACGGGCTGGGCGGGCAGTCCGAGCGGTTCCAGGACCGCCTCGGCGATGGCCTTCCGGTCCAGGGCGCGGGCCACGGCACGGCGGACCCGCTCGTCGGCGAGGGGACCGTCGGCGCCGTTGAGGGCGAGCTGGGTGTAGGCGGGCTCCAGGGACTTGCGCACCTCGAAGCCGCCGAGGGCCTTCTGCTGACGGGCGTACTTCGCGGTCTTCCCGCGCAGCTTCTCGCGGGCGGAGATCTCCTCGTCGGCGGCCTCCTCGTCGGAGCCGTTGGCGATCGCCCAGGAGCGCAGGTCGTCCGCGGCCGACCGCTTGGCGCCGGGGCCCATGAGAGGGCTGCTCGCGCTCTGCTCGAGCGCGGCGGCGGTGATGCGGCGGACGGCCGAGGGGTCGATCTCGGCCAGGTCGACGGTGCCGGCGGCGAGCGCGGAGATCCGCTTGTCGCGGGGGACGGCGCGCAGCACGATCGTCGAGAGCTTCGCCGGGTCGCCCCACCAGCGCACGCTGCGGGTGAGGGTGACCTCGTCCTCCTTGCCGTCGACCTTCTTCACCGTGAAGGGCCCGGCGGTGACCTTGAGCTTCTTGCGCGCCCCGTCGTTGAAGGAGTCCGGGGTGCCCATGACGTCCTTCGGGTACAGCGGGGTGAACAGTGACCGCCAGTCGGCGTAGGGGCGGCTGAAGGTGACCTTGACCTCGAGGTTCCCCTTGCCCCGCTCGATCTTCTCGATGCGGTCGTAGCCCGCGTTGCGGGCGGTCCAGTAGGCGGTGTCCTTGCCGGACAGGGCGCGCCACTGGGCGGCGAAGTCGGCGGCGCCGATCTCGCGGCCGTCGCTCCAGACGGCCTGCTGGTTGAGCTTGTACAGGACGACCTGCTTGGGCTCGGTCTCGACGACCTCGGCGGACTCCAGGTAGTCGGGGTTGCGCACCGGCCGGCCCCGGCTGTCCATCCGGTACAGCGACGGCAGGACGGCCTGCGCGATCCGGGTGGTGGTGGCGTCGGCGTCCGACTGGAAGGTGTTCAGGGTGGCCGGGGCGGTGTCCACGGCCCAGCGCAGGGTGCCCCCGTCGGCGACCCGGGCCCGGTCGGCGCGCCCGATGTCCCCTGTGGCCAGGGGCTTGCCCGCGGGGTCGTCGGAGCCGCATCCGGCCAGCGCGGGCACCGCGAGGACGCCCGCCGTGAGGAAGGCGGCCGCGCGCATGACCGCGCGCGGGCCGATGCCGTCGTGGGACATCTCTGGGTACCTCCGGGAAGCCGCGGGCGTTACGATCACTTTTGGTGGTATTTGGAGCTCATCCGATGTATGCGGCCCACTGAAGAGGAAAGGGTTCGGCAACTCAGGACGACACGGCGGCCACGGGTGGCAAGCCACCCGTGCGGCGCAACGCACCGGACGGTGCACCCATACGCCTCGGCCAATCGGCGCACATCCCTTCACAGCGCAAGGTGTGACGCGCGACACTCGCAGGCGCATGAACGTTGCCGCCTTGGGCCCGAAGGACCCGTGGAAGTGAGGGCAAGTCATGTCCGTGCACGACGAACTGGCATCCGTCCAGCGCTGTCTCGACGACCTGATCCGGTCGGTGGGGCGCCTGGAGAAGCAAGTGGGCAGCGGCGGCCTGGAAATGCGCCGCGTCCGCGCCGACACCAACCATCTGCGCGAGAGCCTCGCGCTGCTGCGGGAGACGGCCGCGACCACCACGGCACCGCAGACGCGCCCCGATCTCGTGACCATCTCCGACACGCCGTACGACCCGTCGCTGTGGGTGGACACGGACGACGAGGGACTCGGCGCCCGTGACCGTCGCGCCCCCTGACCCCGACCGGAGTGGACACGTGGCCACTGGTACGGAACCCCCTGCCACAGAACCCCGTCCCCGAGGCGGCGTGAGAACGGGTACGCGCGCCGCGATCAGCGCCCCGCACCTGCGGACCGACCGCTGGTGGCTGGCCCCGGCCGCCACCGCGGCCGGGCTGCTCGCCTTCATCGTCTACTCGACCTGGCGGGCCTTCGCGAACGCCGACTACTACGCGGCACCGTACGTCTCACCGTTCTACTCGCCGTGTCTCGCGGAGAACTGCGAGCCGATGAGGGCCGGGCCGAACTGGGACCTGTTCGGCAGCTGGTGGGGCATCTCGCCGGCGATCATCGTCCTGATCTTCCCGCTCGGCTTCCGCCTGACCTGCTACTACTACCGCAAGGCCTACTACCGGGGCTTCTGGGCGTCCCCGCCGGCCTGCGCGGTGGCCGAACCGCACGGCACGTACACCGGGGAGACCCGCTTCCCGCTGATCCTGCAGAACCTCCACCGGTACTTCTTCTACGCGGCCCTCCCGGTGGCGGGCATCCTGACCTACGACACCGTCCTCGCCTTCCGCGACGAGCACTACGCGTGGGGCCACATGGGCCTCGGCACGCTGGTCTTCCTGGTCAACATCGTGCTGATCTGGGCGTACACCCTCTCCTGCCACTCCTGCCGGCACATCGTCGGCGGGAAGCTGAAGCACTTCTCGAAGCATCCGGTGCGCTACCGGATGTGGCAGTGGGTGAGCCGGCTGAACGGCCGGCACATGCAGCTCGCCTGGGCGTCGCTGCTCAGCGTGGCGCTCGCCGATCTCTACGTGTATCTCGTCGCGTCCGGTGCCTTCGACGATCCGCGCTTCTTCTAGCTGAGTGGGGAACTGACTGATGCCCGTGGTCGACCGGCAGGAATGGGACGTCGTCGTGGTCGGTGCGGGCGGCGCCGGACTGCGCGCCGCCATCGAGGCGCGGGAGCGGGGCGCCCGTACGGCCGTGATCTGCAAGTCGCTGTTCGGCAAGGCGCACACCGTGATGGCCGAGGGCGGCATCGCGGCCGCGATGGGCAACGTCAACGCCGGGGACAACTGGCAGGTCCACTTCCGCGACACCATGCGCGGCGGCAAGTTCCTCAACCAGTGGCGGATGGCCGAGCTGCACGCCCAGGAGGCACCGCAGCGGGTGTGGGAGCTGGAGACCTGGGGCGCGCTGTTCGACCGGACCGAGGACGGCCGGATCTCGCAGCGCAACTTCGGCGGCCACGAGTACCCGCGCCTGGCGCACGTCGGCGACCGCACCGGCCTGGAGCTGATCCGCACCCTCCAGCAGAAGATCGTCGCGCTCCAGCAGGAGGACTTCCGGGACACCGGGGACTACGAGTCCCGGCTGAAGGTCTTCCAGGAGTGCACGGTCACCCGGGTGCTCAAGGAGGGCGAGCGAAGCGGGATGGGGGTCCCCCCGGCCGAGGGCCGGGGGAGGGTCTCGGGGGTCTTCGGGTACGAGCGGGAGTCCGGCCGCTTCTTCGTCCTGGAGGCGCCCGCCGTGGTGATCGCCACCGGCGGCATCGGCAAGTCGTTCAAGGTGACGTCGAACTCGTGGGAGTACACCGGCGACGGTCACGCGCTGGCGCTGCTCGCCGGGGCGCCGCTGCTGAACATGGAGTTCGTGCAGTTCCACCCGACGGGGATGGTCTGGCCGCCGTCGGTGAAGGGCATCCTGGTCACCGAGTCGGTGCGCGGGGACGGCGGGGTGCTGCGCAACTCCGAGGGCAAGCGGTTCATGTTCGACTACATCCCGGACGTCTTCAAGGACAAGTACGCCGAGTCCGAGGACGAGGGCGACCGCTGGTACGACGATCCGGACGACAACCGGCGCCCGCCCGAGCTGCTCCCCCGCGACGAGGTGGCCCGCGCGATCAACGCCGAGGTGAAGGCGGGCCGCGGCTCCCCGCACGGCGGGGTCTTCCTGGACGTGTCCACGCGGATGCCGGCCGAGGTGATCAGGCGGCGGCTGCCGTCGATGTACCACCAGTTCAAGGAGCTGGCGGACGTCGACATCACGGCGGAGGCGATGGAGGTCGGGCCGACCTGCCACTACGTGATGGGCGGCATCGCCGTCGACTCCGACTCGGCGGCGGCACGCGGGGTGCCGGGGCTCTTCGCGGCCGGTGAGGTGGCCGGCGGGATGCACGGCTCCAACCGGCTCGGCGGGAACTCGCTGTCCGATCTGCTGGTGTTCGGGCGCCGGGCGGGCCGGCACGCGGCCGAGTACGCGAGTGGCGCGGCGGCCGCGCGGCCCCGGGTGGACGACGTACAGGTCGACGCGGCCGCCGCGGAGGCCCTGCGGCCGTTCTCCGCGGAGAGCGAGGCACCGGCCGAGGGCCCGCCGGAGAACCCGTACACCCTGCACCAGGAACTCCAGCAGACGATGAACGACCTGGTCGGCATCATCCGCCGTGAGCACGAGATGGAGCGCGCCCTGGAGAAACTGGCCGAGCTGCGGGTGCGGGCGCGCCGGGCCGGGGTCGAGGGGCACCGGCAGTTCAACCCGGGATGGCACCTCGCGCTGGACCTCAGGAACATGCTGCTGGTCAGCGAGTGCGTGGCCCGGGCGGCGCTGGAGCGCACCGAGTCGCGCGGCGGACACACCCGTGAGGACCACTCCGCGATGGACCGCGCCTGGCGCAACGTCAACCTGCTGTGCGCGCTCACCGATCCCACGGGCGGTCTCGCGGCCACCGACCCGGTGCGCGGCCAGATCGCTCTCACCCGCGAGACCACCGAACCCATCCGCCCGGACCTGCTCGCCCTCTTCGAGAAGGAGGAGCTGGTCAAGTACCTCGCCGAAGAGGAGCTCTACGAGTGAGCAGCTACGAGGCCCGCTTCAAGGTGTGGCGGGGAGACGTGCGGGGCGGCGGCCTGGAGGACTTCGCGGTCGAGGTGAACGACGGCGAGGTGGTGCTCGACATCATCCACCGCCTCCAGGCCACCCAGGCCCCCGATCTCGCCGTGCGCTGGAACTGCAAGGCCGGCAAGTGCGGTTCCTGCTCGGCGGAGATCAACGGGCGTCCCCGGCTGCTGTGCATGACCCGGATGTCGGTGTTCGAGCGGGACGAGACGATCACCGTGACCCCGCTGCGGGCCTTCCCGGTGATCCGCGACCTGGTGACGGACGTCGGCTTCAATTACGCCAAGGCCCGGCAGGTCCCGTCCTTCGTGCCGCCGGAGGGGGTCGGGCCGGGCGAGTACCGGATGACGCAGGAGGACGTGGACCGTTCGCAGGAGTTCCGCAAGTGCATCGAGTGCTTCCTGTGCCAGGACACCTGCCATGTGGTGCGCGACCACGAGGAGAACAAGCAGGCGTTCGCGGGGCCGCGCTTCCTGATGCGGGTCGCGGAGCTCGACATGCATCCGCTGGACGCGGCCGAGGAGGCCGGCCTGGACCGCGGGCGCACGGCCCAGGACGACCACGGCCTCGGCTACTGCAACATCACCAAGTGCTGTACGGAGGTCTGCCCCGAGGGGATCAGGATCACGGACAACGCGCTGATCCCGCTGAAGGAACGGGCCGTCGACCGCAAGTACGACCCGCTGGTGTGGCTGGGCGACAAGATCCGGCGGCGCTCCTGAGCCTCGCGCACGGCTCGCTCACGGCTCGTTGAGCCAGCCCTCCCGGTACGCCTTCCAGTCCGCCTCCGTCGCCGCGAAGTCGACGTAGAGGGCCACGCCGAAGTGGGCGCGGTCGGCGTCGGTGCGGGACAGGCCGAGGCGCACGCCGCGGACGGCGGCGGGGACGGTCTCGGCGTGGGCCCAGTGGCCGAACCGGTTCTCCCGGAAGAAGGGCAGACCCATCAGCAGGTCGGTGGAGGGCGGGGTGACCTCCAGGGCGAGGGCGGTCTGCTGGGCGACGTAGCCGCCGTAGGTGCCCTCCAGTGGCTGGATGGTGTCGTACGACATGAGGGCGATCTGGTCGACGCGGCGGGCCACCTGCCCGAAGTACTCCTGCGACCACCACTTGGGGTGGCCGGTGAGCGTGCCCCAGAAGGAGTGGAAGGCGGGGAGCGGGTCGATCTGGTGGGCGGCGACGGAGAGCGGGACGTCGCGCGAGCCGGTCTCCTCGTGCAGGGCGTCCAGAAGCTTCAGGTAATCGCCGTCGCCGGAGTGCAGGGGCTCGAGGTCGAAGTGGACGCCGTCGTAACCGGCGTCCAGGATCTCGCGGGTGGAGCGGAGGATCGCGGCGCGGGACTCGGCGCGCTCCAGGTGCAGGGCCTCGGGGTGCTCGGGGGCGAGGATGTCGCCGAGCCAGGCCTGGACGCGGACGCCGGGCAGCTCGCGGTGCACGGAGTCGATCAGCCAACGCGCGCGGGGGTACGCCGACTTCGGCAGGGTGCCGTCGTGCTCCAGCGGGCCGGAGTGGACGTACAGGTCGCGGATGCCGGTGCCGTCGAGGCGGCGGGCGAGCGCGGTGATGTCGGCGTCCTTCTTCCGCCCGTCGACCCACGCGTGCCCGAGCCAGATGGCGTCCCGGTCGCGGGTGCGGGTGCCGTCCACCGGGTCGCCGGTGTAGTTGATCCACAGGGCCGTCTCGGCGGTGAGGAGGGGCACCAGGAGGGCCAGGACCAGCCCGAGGGCGGTGCGTCTGAGCCGGCGGGCCCAGGGCAGGCCGCGTTTCGCCTCCGGGGGTGCGGTGCCTTCGGCAGGCTCCCGCGGACCGACCTGGCCCCCGGCCGCCACCGGTCCCTGCTCACCGACCCGGCCCCCGGCCGCCACCGGTCCCTGCTCACCGACCTGGCCCCTCGTGCCCGCCGGTTCCTGCGACTGTGTGCGCTCCATGCGCGTCCTCCCCGCCTCTCGGCCCGGCCGTGTGGCCCGTGGTGTGGGAGGAGACGACGCGTCAGGACGTCGTGGTTCCGACAACGGTTGTCAGAACAGGCTCAGCAGTGCCTCCGCCGGGTCGGTGAGGCTGGTGTCGGGGCCGGGGAGGGGGAGTTCGAACCAGACCGTCTTGCCCCGGGGCGTACGACGGGAGCCCCAGGCGGCGCTCAGCAGGCCGACGAGCTGGAGGCCCCGGCCGCCCTCGTCTGTGTCGCGGGCGCGACGCCGGCGGGGCTGGACCAGGCCGGAGTCCCAGACCTCGCAGACCAGGGTGCGGTCGAGGAGGAGACGGAGCCTGATCTCGCCCTCGCCGTAGCGCAGGGCGTTGGTGACCAGTTCGCTCACCAGGAGCTCCGTGGTGTCGACCAGGGGCTCCATGTCCCAGCTGAGCAGCTGCCCGCGGGCGTACTCGCGGGCGCGGCCCACGCTGCGGGGCTCGCGGGGCAGGGTCCAGTCGCCGACGGACTCGGCGGGCAGCCCCTGGACGCGGGCCATCAGCAGGGCGATGTCGTCCTCTCCGTGGTGGGTGTCGAGGGTGTTGAGGACGTGGTCGCAGACGTCCTCCAGGTTCGGATAGGTGTCGGCGCCCGGCGCCGTCGTCGGGGGGTGGTGGCCGGGCGACGGGCGGGAGGGGGCCGTCAGGGCGCCCACGAAGGCCTGGAGGCCCTCGTCGAGGGGGTGGTCGCGGCTTTCGACGAGTCCGTCCGTGTAGAGGGCGAGCAGGGCGCCCTCGGCCAGTTCGACCTCCACCTCCTCGAAGGGCTCCCCGCCGACACCGAGCGGCATGCCGGGCGGCACGTCCAGCATCAGCGCGGGCTCGCCCGGTTCGACCAGGACGGGCGGCAGATGGCCCGCGTTGGCGAAGGTGCAGCGCCTGGTCACCGCGTCGTAGACGGCGTAGACGCAGGTCGCCAGGTAGACCTCGGAGAGGTCGGCCTCGCGGGGGCGGCGGGCGGCGCGGGTCGCCTGCTGGACGCCTCCCACGGAGCCGAAGGCCTGGGAGGGGCCGCCGGGGGCGCCGAGTCCCCGGGCGATCTCGTCCAGCTGGGCGAGCACCTCGGCGGGTTCGAGGTCGAGCTGGGCCAGTGTGCGCACGGCGGTGCGCAGTTCGCCCATCGCCACGGCGGCGCGCAGGCCCCGCCCCATGACGTCGCCGACGACCAGCGCGGTGCGGTGGCCGGGCAGTTCGATGACGTCGAACCAGTCGCCGCCGACCTCGCTGGGCCGGCCCGTCGCCGCGTTGCCCGGCAGATAGCGGCAGGCGATGTCGAGGCCGGAGGCCTCCGGGTCGCCGGGCGGGAGCAGGGACCGCTGCAGTATCAGCGCGCGTTCGTGCTCGCGCCGGTACAGGCGGGCGTTGTCGATGCAGACGGCGGCGCGCGCGGCCAGCTCGACCGCGAGGTCGCGGTCGCGGTCGCCGAACGGCTCGCTGCCCTTGGTGCGGGCGAACTGCGCGAGGCCCACCACCGTGTCGTGGGCGACCATCGGCACGGCGAGCGTGGACTGCACGAGGCCGCCGTCCTCACCGGGGACGAATCGCGGACGGGCGGTGCGCAGGGCGTCCGCGCAGGGCGAGCTGAACGGGTAGTGGTGGACGGCGCCCAGCTTGACGGGTTCGGCGGTGCCGCCGCTGAACGGCGCGTCGGAGACGGCGCTGGCGAAGGCGACGCGGCGTACCTCCGCGCTGCCGTCGGCGAGGCCCAGCGGGGTCTCGTCACCGGCCAGCAGGCCTTGGTAGAGATCGACGGTGGCCAGGTCGCAGAAGCCGGGGACGACGACGTCGAGGAGTTCGCGCGCGGTGGTCTCCAGATCGAGGGAGTTGCCGATCCGGGCACCCGCCTCGTTGAGGAGGGCGAGATTGCGCCGTGCGGCGGCGGCCTCTCGGGCGGCGGCACGGCGGGCGGTGATGTCGGTGCCGAGCCAGGCGATGCCGATGGGCCGGCCGCTGCCGCTGTGTACGCGGTAGAGGTTGACGGACCAGTGGCGGCGCTCGTCGGAGCCCGGCACGAAGCCCGTGACGTGCATGTCCGTGATGGAGTCACCGGTCTCCAGCACCCGGCGCAGGGTCGCGGCCACCCGCTCGGCCTCGCCGCGCGGCAGGTAGTCGTGCACACCCTTGCCGCGGTGGTCGTCGGGGCTGCCGCCGAAAGTGGACGCGAACCGCTGGTTGGCTCGGCGTACCCGCAGGTCGGGGTCGATCAGCAGGAAGCCGAAGGGAGATTGGCCGAATATGGCCTGCGAGGCGGCGAGGTCGGTCTCGATGCGGCGCAGGGTGCGGACGTCGACGACGATGCAGACGGCGGCCTTCTCGCCGTCCTCGGTGCGCGTCGGCATGACGTAGACCTCGGCCATGCCCTCCCGGTCGCGCTCGTCCGCCGCCACCGAGTCCGGCAGCCGGAAGGGCACCACTCCGGTCCACTCCCGCCCGTCGAGGATCTCGGCCATCTTGCGCTGGCCGCGCTCCCGCCGGACGGGCTCGAGGAACGCCTCGATGGGGTCCATGCCGACGGCGCGGTCGGCGGGGACACCGAAGATCTGCTCGGCGCGCAGGCTCCACTGGTCGACCAGCCCGTCCGGGCCGATGGAGAAGGAAGCGACCTTGATGTAGTCGTACATGGAGCCGGGTGGACTGGTCTGCCACATCGCGTCGGCGGACGGAGCGTCGCCGAAGGCGGAGCCGTCCGCGGCCCCTGTCCTCGCGCCGCCCGACGAGTCCTCGGACTCCGTGGCCTTCGCTGGTATCTCGCTCACGCGAACCGTCCCCTCCAGCTCACCGCGTCCGGCACCGGTCACCGGGGGCGGCTGCCCGCAGTATCCAGCACTACGGCGCCGCACAACACGGTGTTCACGATCACAGCACGATCCCGATGCTTTTCGGTCCGCGCCGTGAGAACACTTCCAGTCTTCTAACCAGCGGACACGTCATCGAACCCCCCTCTTCGACAACCTCCACGGGCCGGAACCGGTCACTCCATGTAACGGGCGGGCGCGTGCACCGGAACGACCGTGCGATGCGTCATCGTGGCACCGAGAGTTCGAACCACACGGTCTTCCCGTCGGCGCCGGGCCGGGCGCCCCAGCGGCGGGAGGCGGAGGCCAGGAGACGCAGTCCGCGTCCGCTCTCGTCGTCGGGCCGGGCGTCGCGTTCGCGCGGAAGGTCGGGGAGCGGGTCGGAGACCTCCACCAGGAGGACTCCGGCGAGGTCGGAGGGGCGTACCAGACGGACCCCTATGGGACCCTCGGCATGCCGCAGGGCATTGGTGACCAGTTCGCTGACCAGCAGGGCCGCGAGGTCACCGATGCTGTCGAGGTCCCAGCGGCGCAGTTGGTCACGGACGGCGGAACGGGCGGCGCGCACCGCTCCCGGGTCCGCGGAGAAGGTCCACGTGGCGAAGTCGCCATCGGTGTCGCTCACGCGGATCACTTCCCCGCAGAGGGAGTCCAGCCATGTCCGTTTTCATGGGGTTAATGGGCACCTACCCGGTATCCCTGGCGGAGTACCGCGCTCGACGGCGCATCGAGGCACGGGCGGCGTGGGAAGGCGCCCACGTCTCGTCGGCGCTGCCCCCGCACGCCGGAACCGCGCTTCACGCGCCCTGCCGCTGATGGGCGGTCACGGATGCCGTGCGGTGTGGGTGAGGGTGTCCCGGACGGCCGGTACGTCGTGCTCGAGCCAGTCGACGTCCCAGATCCGGTCGGGGGTGAGCCAGCGCAGCTCGTCATGATCCTCGAGGGGCCGGGGAGCGGGGGATCCGGGGCGCAGGCGGGCGGTCCACACCTGCATCACATACGGCGCCCGCAGCGGCCACTCCCCCGGGACGCGCTCTCCCGCCCGTGCCTCGACACCGAGCTCCTCACGCAACTCCCGTACGACGGCGGCGTCCGGGGTCTCCCCCGGTTCGACCTTGCCGCCGGGCAGCTCCCAGCGTCCGGCCAGGTCGGCGGGCGCGCTCCGGCGGGCGGCGAGCAGCCGCCCCTCGTGCCACAGGGCCGCCCCGACCACCAGGATCCGCTCGCTCATGTGCCGGAGCCTACGGGAGCGCCGGACCGCGGCCGGCCGGCGGGCCGGGGCGGCCGACGCGCCGGAGTCGGTCGGCGGGCCGGAGTCGGTCGGCGGACCGAAGTCGGTCAGTGGACCGAAGTCGGTCGGCGGGCCGGAATCAGTCAGCGGGCCGAAGTCCGTCGGCGGGCCGGAGTCGGTCAGCGGGCCGAAGTCGGTCGGCGGGCCGGAGTCGGTCAGTGGACCGAAGTCGGTCGGCGGGCCGGAATCAGTCAGCGGCCGGAGTCGGTCGGCGGGGTTGGTCGACAGCCCGAGTCAGTCGACGGGCACCGGCAGGACGACAGTCCCGGCCGGTCGACGGGCACCGTGCCCGGACGAGCAGTCCCGGTCGGCCGACGATCCGTGCCGGACGAGCAGTCCGGGTCAGTCCGCGGACGTCGCGTTCCGGCCGATCCGCTCGACCCAGTAGAGCTGTTTGTGGCCGCGCTCGTCGAGGCTGTCCGCGATCCTCTCGGCCTCGGCGCGGGTCGCGTACCGGCCCACCCGGTAGCGATTGCCGTTGTCGTCCTGACGCACGACGAGCCAGGGAAGAGTCACCGTCCCGTCGTTCATCGCTCCCCTCCACTTCCCGCCCGCGGCCTGTGCCGCGCCCCGCCCGGTAAGGAAACCGCGATCCGCATATGCCCGACCCTACGCCTTACCTTCACTGAGCGGATACGCCTTTTCACAAAGAGGTACGCAACCGGCCAGAACGCAGGGGGCGCACGGGGGCGGATGCGCCGTGCGTGAAGGTCGACGCGTCCGGTCAGCGGCGTACCGCCCGGTGCGCCGCGCTCCAGGGGCGACCTGGGAGAACGGCCAGATTGTTACGGCGTCGGGGCAGCCGTGTCGGGGCCGGCGCGCCGGAGTGGACGCGCGGCGGGGGCGCGGAAGGGAGCGCGGGGGAGTGAGAAGGCGACGGGACGGAGGTGCGACGGCGGGTGGGTGCTACTTCACCGGGAGGTGGTAGGAGGCCCGGTACCGGTCGGCGGGGATGACCACGTCGGCGGTCTCGACCGGCCGCCCCGAGGCGAAGTAGGTGCGCTGGATGACCAGGACGACATGGCCGGGGACGCCGCCCAGCACGACCAGTTCCTCGGCGAGGCCGGGGCGGGCGCCGACCTCCTCCGTGACGTTGTCCACGATCACGTCGATGGCGCGCATGCGCTCGACGACGCCCATGCCGCCGAGCGGTCCCTCCTCGGGCAGCATCACGGGGGTCCGGCCGGTCAGGGCCAGCGGCTCCCAGGAGGTGGAGAGCATCATCGGCTCGCCGGCCTCCCGGAAGAGGTACTTGGTGCGCATCACGCGGTCGCCGGGCTCGATGCCGAGCCGCTCGGCGATGGCGGCGCAGGCGTCGCTCTGCTCGCTGTGGGACTCCCAGGTGCCCCGGACGCCCGCGTCCGCCTGCTCCTGGCGGAAGGGTGTGGCCCCCCGCTCGGGACGGAACCCGGAGCGGGCGACCCGGCGCGGCACCGGCCGCTCGCGCACATACGTCCCCGAGCCGGAACGGCCCTCGACGAGCCCCTCCGCCATGAGCACCTTGCGCGCCTCCAGCGCGACGGTGTCCGAGACGCCGTACTCCTCGCGGATCCGCGCCTGGGAGGGGAGCCGGGTGTGGGGCGGCAGACGGCCGTCGACGATCTTCTTGCGGAGATCCCCCGCGACACGCAGGTACGCCGGCTGCTCACCGAATGTCACGGGCCGCTCCCATCAGGTTGTACAGACAGCAACAGCGTGGCAACCGCAGGTTGTGCCAGGCAAGCGAAGGCCAGAGAATCACTCGATGTGATGACTTCTGTGGGCTGAGGGCTTTACGCAGGCACTTTCTCCCCGCTATGGCGGCCGTCACACCTGCATACCGCCGCCGTCCGGGTCGCGTTCGGTCTCCTCGTCGTACTCGGGCGGGGAGGTGGCCAGTCCCAGAGCCTTGCGGGCGGTGACCGAGCCGTCGGGGTCGACGAGGTCCCACCCCCGGTCGTAGTGCTCGTAGTAGGTGTCCGCGTCACCGGCCACCGCGGCCTTCGCCCACTCCCCCTCGGCCTCGTCCAGTTCCGCGGCGAGTTCCCGCACCGGCCGTTCCGCGTCGGCGGGCCACTCGTGCGCGCGCAGCATCCGGGTCTGCTCGGCGAGCGCCGCCGTCATCTGCGCCGCCCATTCCCTGTGCCCCGGCAGGTCGTCCTCGACGAACTCGGCGTCGGGGACCTCGTCCAGGGCGTCGTCGAGCACGCGCGAAGCCTTCAGGTAGGCCATCTGGTGCGCGTCGAGCGTGGTCGCGTCCCGGCGCAGCGACCCGGTGAGGGTGGCCTGCGCGTCCTGGTTGCCGAGGACACAGGTGATCTCGCGGTCGCCGAAGTCCCAGCTCTCCCGGGACGGGACGAGGTAGTACACCTCCACGGTGGCGGGCAGCGCCCAGCGGTCCATGACGTAGGTGTCCCGGAGGCCGTAGCACCGCTCGTCGGCGGTGTCGGTGAGGCCGGCGTCGCCCGGGTAGGAACCGTCGGGGACGCGGACGACGGCGAAGACCTCACCGTCGTGCTCCCGCGCGCAGG
Source organism: Streptomyces griseoloalbus (assembly GCA_014650015.1). GTDB lineage: Bacteria > Actinomycetota > Actinomycetes > Streptomycetales > Streptomycetaceae > Streptomyces > Streptomyces griseoloalbus. The sequence continues at coordinate 136,543 of BMUD01000005.1, read as the reverse complement.
GCACCCGGTCGGCATCGGTGGCCCAGCCCTCAAGACCGCCGGGCGAGTTGAAGCAGTCGCCCTCGCGCAGGGCGAGGATGCCGTTGCCGCGCGTGCCCTCCTTGACGTCTTCCCAGACGTCGGCCGCGAACCCGGTGGCGAGCGACACCACCCACAGCGCGAGCCCGAGCGACGACAGCGCCGACCCGGCGACCGCCATCCCCCGCCCCCGCTCCCCGCGCCGCCCGATCTGCCGCAACGCCACCAGCCCGAGCACGAGCCCGACGGCCGGCAGGAAGCACAGGACGCCGAACACCAGGGCCGCGATGGCGACGCCGTTGACGGCGGCGGGGGGCCGGGGACCGTAGGGGCCGTAGAGCCCGTACGGCGCGAAGCCCGGCTGCCCTCCGTACGGGAACGGTGCCGGCGGATACGTGCCGTGCGGCCGGGGAGCGGGGTACTGGCCCCGGGGTTCCGGCGGGTCCTGCGCAGGCTGGTGCCCGGAGGGCGGAAGTATGGACACGAGGCGCATCGTAAGCGCGGTCGCGCCGTGCCCCGTCCTCGGGGCGGGCCGGGCCGGCTGTCCCGAAGCCCTTCCCCGAGGACGAGGGTGTCCGTGCGCCGGGCGCGGGTGGCGTCAGAACTGCAGGGCCCAGCCGTTGAGCCGGCCGGTGTCGAACGACGCGTTGTCGCTGACGCGCAGCTTCCAGGTGCCGTTCGCCGTCTCCGTGGAGGCGTCGACGGTGTAGGTGGTGTTGATGTCGTTCGCGCTGCCGCCGGTGCCGTAGCCCTTCAGGGTGTACGCCGTGCCGTCGGGAGCGATCAACTGGACCTGGAGGTCACCGATGTAGCTGTGGGTGATGTCGACCGAGACGGCCAGGTCCGAGGGGGCGTTGCCGGAGACGCCGGAGACGGCCACCGGGGACTCGACGGTGGAGTTGTCGGCGACGGCGTAGCCCGTGGTGCTCTCGAAGCGGTCACCGGTCGGGGGCTCGGTGGTGCCCCCGTCGCCCACGCGCAGCAGGCGGTTGGGCGAGCCGCTGCCCGGGTTGCCGACGACGCCGGTGGTGGCGGCGGAGGTCAGCGCGGAGGAGACCTGGGCGGGGGTGGCCGAGGGGTTGTCGGCCAGGTGGAGGGCGGCGGCCCCGGCGACGTGCGGGCTCGCCATGGACGTACCGGAGATGGTGTTGGTGGCCGTGTCGCTGGTGCGCCAGGCGGAGGTGATGGAGGAGCCCGGCGCGAACAGGTCCAGGACGGAGCCGTAGTTGGAGTAGCTGGCGCGGGCGTCGCTGGAGGTGGTGGCGCCGACGGTGATCGCCTCGGTGACGCGGGCCGGGGACTTGGTGGAGGCGTCGGTGGACTCGTTGCCGGCCGCGACGACGAAGGTGACGCCGGAGGCGACGGCGCCCCGGACGGCCGTGTCGAGGGCGCTGTCGGCGCCGCCGCCGAGGGACATGTTGGCGACGGCCGGCTTGACCGCGTTCCGCGCGACCCAGTCGATGCCGGCGACGACCTGGGCGGTGGTGCCGGAGCCGGAGTTGTTCAGCACCCGCACGCCGACGATCTTCGCCTTCTTGGCCACGCCGTAGGAGCTGCCCGCGACCGTGCCGGCGACGTGGGTGCCGTGGCCGTGGCCGTCCTGGGCGGTGTTGTCGTTGTCGATCGCGTCGTAGCCGTCGGAGGCACGGCCGCCGAAGTCGCTGTGGGTGATGCGGACGCCGGTGTCGATGACGTACGCCGTCACGCCCTCCCCGGCCGAGTCCGGGTAGGTGTACGAGTTGTTCAGCGGGAGGTTCTGCTGGTCGATCCGGTCCAGGCCCCAGGAGGGCGGGCTGGGCTGGGTGCCGGTGATGTGGAAGGTGCGGTTCTGGATCACCGAGGCGACGGCCGGGTCGGCGGCGAGGCGTTGCGCCTCGGACTCGGAGGCCTCGACCTCGTAGCCGTTCAGGGCCTTGGTGTACGTGCGCTCGATGTCGGCGCCGTACTTCTTGGCCAGGGCGCGGCCCTCGGCGGAGCCGGAACGGGCCTCGTCGGCCTTCAGGGTCACGATGTAGCTGCCGGCGACGGCGTTGGCGGCGCCCGCGTACTGGACGCGGCCTTCGGGAGCGGCCGGGGCCGCGCCTGCGGGGAGAGCGGAGACGAGACCCGCGACGAGGGCCGCGGTGGTCGCGGCGCCGAGGGCGGTCAGTCTTCGCCGGGGGTGACGCATCACTGTCATGTGAGGGTTCCTCCTCAGTCGGTGGTGCGCGTGCGGTGGGGGTGTGGTGCGGGCGGCGCACGTGCGGCTCGTGTGCGCCGTGGCGCGTGTGGCGCCACGGCGCGTGGGGGTAGTCGTGAACCAGCCACTGGCAGGATCATGTCAATGCCGGCAGCCGAGTACGTGCGTCAGCCGAAAGATTGAGGGTTCCACAGGAATTGCACAAGAGGGCCTACCTGAACGTCATGGCCGTGTCATGCGCCCGAAACAGCCGTCGCCGCCCCCGTGTTGCTCCCTCCCGCCGGTAGGACGGCGCCCGCCCACTGGTCCGTGGATACGCGGAGGCGTGCCGGCGCGCGACGCATCCCGGCCGGCGGGTGGCGTGGCCCGCCGGGGGCGTCGCCGCCCGGTCACGTGTTCCGAACAGGTGCCGGTCGTCGGATCGCCGGGGGCAGTGGCGCGCGGGTGGGCGAGGTCTGGAAGGACTGGATCATGAGGGCGGCGAAGCGCCGGGAGGCGGCCTGCCGGGTGGCCGCCGACGTGGTGTGGATGCCCCGGTGGGCCATGAGCACCAGGATCAGGTCGTCCGGGACGAAGTCGGGGCGCAGGTCGCCGGTCTTCTGGGCGCGACGGGCCAGTTCGGCGACCGAGCCGAGCATCCGCGCACGGTCCGTGGCGAAGTCCATCGCGTCGGGGTAGGCCTCCATGAAGGCCTCGGTGAACCCCAGGCTGTGGATGTGCAGGTCACAGGTCTTCTCGAGCACCCGGCGAAAGCCCCGCCACGGATCCGGATCGGCGAGCCCTTCCTCGACGATGGCGTGGCACGCCCGCACCTCTTCGGCGAAGGCCTCGGCGACCAGCGCCCGCTTGGTCGGGAACCGGCGGTAGAGAGTGGCGGGGCCCACGCCGGCGTGCCGGGCGATCTCGCGCATCGGAACGTCCAGGCCCTCGGTGGCGAACAGCGTCCGGGCCGCTTCGAGAACGCGCTCACGGTTGTCCAGGGCGTCGGAGCGCAGGGGGTGAGGCAAAGGCTCGGTCACCTCTCTCACTTTAGCCAAGTGGACGGTGCCGTCCGTTAGCGTCCGAAGACGTCGGGCCCGGGCTTCCACCGCGCCCGGTCGCACCTCCCCCTCCCCTCCGTTTCACCCAGGACCAGGAGCCGATCTTGAAGGCAGTCGCGATCCAGACGTTCGGGAGCCCGGAAGGGCTGACCGTGACCGATCTCCCGGACCCGGTCCCCGCCGGGGGACAGGTGCTGATCGCCACCGGGGCGATCGGCGTCGGCGGGGTCGACGCCGTGATCCGCAGAGGTACCCTCCCCGGCCACGGCTTCACCGAGGGCCACGTCCCCGGCAGCGAGGTCGCGGGGACCGTGACAGCGGTCGGTCGTGGCGTCGACACGTCCTGGATCGGCCGGCGCGTGTGGGCGTTCACCGGCCTGGGCGGCGGTTACGCGGAACAGGCCCTCGCCCCCGTCGAGGAGATCCTTCCCCTGCCCGCGGACCTGTCCGACGCGGACGCGGTGACGTTGGGAAGCTCGGGGGTCGTGGCTCATTTCGGCCTCGCCCACGCCCACTTCACCGCCGGCGAGTCGGTCCTGGTGCGTGGCGCGGCCGGCAGCATCGGCATCATGACGGTCCAGCTCGCGGCCCGTGGCGGTGCCGGGGCGGTGGCGGTCACGACGTCGTCGGCGACGCGCGGTGACCGCCTGCGCCGGCTCGGCGCGACCCATGTGCTGGACCGTGCCGGCGACGGGGACGGGAGCGCCCTCGTCTCCTACGACGTCGTCATCGACATCGTGGCCGGTGCGGACATGCCGTCGTTCATCGACCGGCTCGGCCCGAACGGACGCATGGTGGCCGTGGGCATCGTCGGCGGACATCCCCCGGCCGACTTCGGCACGCGCATGCTGGCGGCGTTCCGCAAGTCGGTGTCGTTCGCCACGTTCAGCGCCGACACCGTGCCCACGTCCGCCCGACAGGCCGTGCGGGCCGAGCAGTTCGCCGCCGCGATCCGCGGGGAACTGCGTTCGGTGGTGCACGAGGTGCTGCCGCTGGAGCAGGCCCCGCTGGCCCACCGGAAGATGGACGCCGGCGAGGTGTTCGGCCGGATCGTCCTGACGCCGTAGCCGACGCGGCGGCACGGCGGCACGGCGGCACGGCGGCACGGCGTCTCGGGTCGGCACGGCGGCAAGGGTCGGCACGGCGGCACGGCGTCTCGGGTCGGCACGGCGGCAAGGGTCGGCACGGCGGCTCGGCGGCACGGCGGCACGGCGGCACGGGTCGGCACGGCGGCTCGGCGGCACGGGTCGGCACGGCGGCACGGGTCGGCACGGCGGCTCGGGTGGGCGCGAGCGGGGGTCGCCACCGGGTGACCGGCCACGGCACGTCGACCCCGCCCGGGGTGCCCGGCACCGCCGGCGAGTCGGCGTCGCCCGCCGGGTCGTGCTCCGGCCTCGACCGCTCAGCCGCGACCGCTCCGCCGGACCCGCCCCGCCGTCACCGTGCGCGCCGGATCCGGCGGTGGCCGGCGACCGCGTCGAGGAGCCGGCGCCCCGCGCCGGCCGCGTACGCCGGACCCTCCAGGCGCAGCAGGGCGCCGTGACGGACGACGGCGTACGCGACCGGGGTGTCCGCCTTCGGGAGGGTGACCGGGTGCCGTCCGGCCGGGAGGCCGAGGCGGTCGGGGAGGCGCAGGTGCGCCGTGGCTCCGTCGGCCCCGGGGATCAGCTCGGCTTTGACCGTCAGGGCGGACACCGTGACCTGGACGGGAGCCGGGGCGCCGGCCGTCGCCGCCACGTACGCCAGCGGGAGCGACCGCCCGCCGCGCGCGGCGTTCGCGGCGGCGGCACCGGCCGTGTCGGGGCCGAACCCGCGCTGGCGCTGGTCCACGTCGAGGGCGAGTTGGCCGCTGCCCGTCCAGTACGGGAGCGCGAGCCGCCCGCCGGTCAGCGCGGGGCCCGTGGCCGGGCTGCCCGGGGCGGCGTCGCCGGTCACGCGGACCATCCGGTCGACGCCCAGCAGTTGGACGTACGCCCATACGTCGTGCACCCCGCGTTCCAGCGGCCGTCCACCGGCCAGCCGCTCCGGGTCGAGGCACAGCCTCCCGGACGCGACGAGCCGCGAACGCCCCTCCCCGAGCGGCTCCAGCCGCACCTCCAGGTCACCCTCGGGGTACCACCAGTCCTCCCGGTCCCGGTCCTTCACCACCAGCTCCGCGTACGCCATCCGGAACGGATCGCGGACCTCCCACCCGCCGTCGGTCCCCGGCACGCTGTCCACCAGCTCCGGGTCCAGCCACCACGTCCCGTCCCGCTCGACGAGCGCCAGCGGTTCGCCGTCCCCGCGCAGCAGGTCCAGCGTGACGTCGGCGACCAGGCGGCCGTCCGCCCAGCGCAGTGCGCCGACCCGGCTGCGGGCCTTCACCTCCCGGACGCGCTCCGCGAGCGCCACCGCCCCGTCGAAGTCGCCGCGTTCCAGCAGTTCGGCCCGCAGCCGTGACACCGCGGGCAGTCCCTCCCGGACAGCCGCCGGGAACTCCTCCAGCGCCAGCTCCCGGGCCGCGTCGAAGCGCTGCCGCTGCACGGCCCGGTCCTCGCGCAGGACTTCGGGCTCACGGGTCCGGGAGAGGATCTCCACGTGGTAGAGGCGGTGCAGCAGCCGGTTCTGCAGCGCGTCGATGTCGTCGGAAGGGGCGGTGCCGTCCTTGATCTGGCGGACGATGCTGCGGCAGTTGGGCCAGAACCCGTGCCGGGGGTCGAACCGGTGCTGGGTGTTGTTGCCGCCGTCGTCCCGCTTCATCCAGTAGTAGCAGGGGTAGTCGGCGAGGATCGAGATCCGTTCCGCCTTCAGGTAGGCGGCGCTGACGAAGGACAGGTCCTCCAGGATCCAGGGCCCTTCCGGGAACCGCAGCCCGTGCTCCTCGACGAAGGCCCGCCGGAACATCTTGTGCGGAGACATGCTCTGCATCAGCTCGTCGTTCTCGATCGTGCAGGCGTCCACGGTGTGCCGGAACAGCCGGCGGGGCCGCACCATCGTGCTGGACATCTTGCCGAGCACCACGTCGGCGTCATTCCGTTTCGCGTGCTCGTACAGCCGCTCCAGCGCCTCGGGCCCGAGCGTGTCGTCGTGGTCGACGAACTGCACGTACTCGCCCTTGGCGTGTCGCATACCGAGGTTGCGCGGCGCGCCCGGCCAGCCCGAGTTCGGCCGGGTGTGCACCTGGACGTTCGGGTGCGCGGCCGCGATCTTCTCCAACCGGCCCAGCGTGTCGTCCGTCGACCCGTCGTCGACGTAGATCACCTCGTACTCGTCGGCCGGCAGGCTCTGCCCGAGCAGCGACGGCGCGCACTCGTCGACGTACTTCCCGGTGTTGTAGACGGGAACGATCACACTGACCTTGGTTCTCGGCATTTCACGGACCCTACCGCCCGCCGTACGCCGGACATGACGTGACGACGGTGGGGTGTGATCCGGTCCTTCTCCCGCCCGTCCTTGAGCGGTTTCGGGGCCCTTGGATACGCTGGCGACGAGCAGCCGCCGAGCGAGGAGTCGTGTGACCGACAACGTCGAGCACGTGCGCGTCCACGACCCGCTCTTCGGCCCCGTCGACGTCCGTCTCGACGATGAGGCGGGCGAGGTGAGCCTCACAGGTGACGTCCTTCCCGGTGTCGTCGTCCGGCGGGCTCCGGGGACTCGGCTCGAGGTGCACGTCCCCATCGGCACCCGCGACGCGGAGCGGCTCACCATGGCGATCGCCGGCTCCGAGGCCCGGTTGACGCCGTCCAAGGGCTTCCTCACCCGGACGTCCTACCGTGTGGACGTCCACTACGACGGTGCGCACTACCGGTTGATCCCCGTCACGACCGGCGAGAGCCGGCTGCTCCGGGACGGCGCGGCCCTCGGGACGTTCATCTCGACCGGGGACGGGGTGGTGAGCGTCGAGTGGCGGGACGAGGCGGGGCAGGAGCCGCGGGACGCCGCCGTCGGTTACAGCCTCGCCGCGTCCTTCGGGACGGGAGCGGAGCCCATGTGGAAGCTCACGCTGCACGCGGTCCTCGATCTGATCCCCTGAGGGGCGGCAGCGGACGCGAACAGGTCGACCTGGCCACGAACGCGATCCCGTCGTACTCCTGCGCGGGAACCAGCGGCGCCACATGGAACCGGTAGGTCAGCCGCGGCACGTTGGACCCGAAGCTGCGCTGGTGGTGCGGGGCGCGCAGCCACCGCCCGGCGGCGGACCCGGGGTCCGCGGCGCGGAAGTCGACCAGGTAGTCGCCGCGGACGGCGGCCGCGAACCGTGACTCGACGGTCCTGCCGCCGCGCCCCACGCGGTGCGCGACCGCGTCGCCTTCGAGGTCGTCTCCCCGGCGGGCGCGGAAGGCCCCCTTGCCGAACAGCAGCCCGAGCGCGTAGTAGGCGTCGCCGTGCCGCTGCCTCAGCCGGCTGCCGAGCGACGGCACCCCGTTCGCGTACGTGCCCGTGGCGACATGCCCGTTGTGCCCCCACACGGCGATCCGGCCGCCGGTGGTGGCCACGAGCGAGGTGACCGCCTCGGCCATGTGGCGGTCGCGGACGGCCAGGGCGCTCTCCTCCGCGTTCTCCGCCCGCAGCGGCCGGGTGACGAGGTCGGCGGCCCGGACGAGGGCACCGGCGTGCCACACCGCCTCGTCGGCCGCGTCGGCGGTGGTACGCCGGGCGAACTCCTCCCGGTGGCTCTCCAGGAACGCGGCGAGGTCCTCGGCCGCGACCCGCAGTTGCTGCCCGGGATCCGGCCGCGATCCGGGCCGCGCCTCGGCCAGCACGTCGAGAAGATCCGTCCCGTCCCGCTCCGGGGCCACCTTCCCCAGGAACTCGCGCAGCACGGCGACCGAGTCCGCGCAGCGCTGCGGGTCGACGCCGACGAAGCTCACCTGCTCGGTCACGGGCGCGGTGCGGTTGTGCTCCCGCATCCACTCGACCATGTCGAGGATCTCCTCGGTCCGCCAGGTCCAGAATCCGAGGCGGTCGAGGAGCCGTGCGGCGTCGCCGGGACCGCCGTGCACATAGGCGTCGACCGCACGGGCCGCCGACTCGCTGGCCTCCATGGCCAGCGCCGTGCATCCCATCTCCAGGACGAGGAAGCGCAGCAGCCGGTGCTTCAGCCGGAAGAACTCCCGGGTTCCGTGCGTGGACTCACCCATGCCGAGGATCCGCACACCGTCCAACGGCCCGCGCAGCGGCTGCAGTTCGTCCAGCGGTCCGTCCGCCGAGAGCGTCGTCAGCGGGACGGCGTTCGCGGACAGCCAGGGCCCGATGTCATCCGGCACTGTGCTCTCTCTCCTCGGCCCTACGTGTGCGACAGTCCGGGTACCGGCCCCGGTCCTCCCCGCCGACGGGGCATCGTAACGCGCACCCGGTCAGCTCCCGGCGGTCGCGGCGAGGATCTCGGCCAGGTCCCGCGCCGCCGCGTCGTACCCGTGTTCGGCGGCCAGTCCGGCCAGGTTCAGGACGACCTCGTCGACGCCCGCGCGGCCGTATGCGGCCAGTCCCTCCGCCACCTCCGCGGCCGTGCCGTGGAGGAAGGTGCCGGAGTCGACCAGGGCGCGGGCGCCGAGGTTGGGCTGGGCCGGATGCACCCGCAGTCCCGCCCTGCGCAGCATGTCGGTGTAGTGCGGGGCGGCGAGGTGGGCGCCCGCGCCCCTGAACGCCAGCCGGTAGGGGTTGCGGTCCGGGCCGGCCAGTGCCGCGTGCACCACCGTGACCAGGCGCGGGACGGTGCGTCCCGCCTCGGCCGCTCCCTTGCCCAGGGCGGGCACGAGGACGTCGCGCACATACCCCGGTGGCGTCATCCAGCTGATCGCGACATCGGCGACCCGGCCCGCGGCACGCGCCAGCACGGGCCGCAGCACGCCCAGGCCGATCTCCACCCCGGGATGGCCGAGACCGGGAAGCGTCACGACGGCCGGCACGTCGTCGTCCCGCGTGTCCGGCTCGCCGGCCCGCAGCAGGCGGCGCACCTCCTCCACGTAGCGGACGCAGGCGTCCCGCGGGCTCGGGTACGGCTCGCCGTGCAGCGCGGCGACGAACTCGGGTGTGGCCGGGCCGAGTCCGAGCACCATGCTGTTGCCGGTCAGCCGGGCCAGGGAGCGTGCCTGCACGGCCGCTTCGAGCGGGTGCCGCAGCGGCATCAGCACGACGCTGGTACCGACCGGGATGCGGAAGCCGTTGCCGGCCAGGTAGGCGAAGAGCTGATGGGTCTCCACGCTCAGCGACTGTCCCTGCCACAGCCGCTGGGCGTGGCCGTCCCGCACCAGTTCCGCGAAGGGCACCATGTCCCGGGGATCGCTCGCCATGGCCGGGCAGATGATCGATACACGCATGTCAGGGCCTTCTAGCGTTGTCCGGCCTCGGTGAGATAGCCCGAGGCCTGCAGGTTGAAGAGGCGGGCATAGACCCCGTCGGCCGTCAGCAGCTCCTCGTGGGTGCCCTCTTCGAGGAGCCGCCCGCCCTGGATCACCAGGATCTTGTCGGCGATCCGGACGGTGGAGAAGCGGTGCGCGATGACCAGCGAGGTGGCCTCGTGGGCGATGGTGCGCAGCCGGCCGAAGATCTCCGCCTCGGCCTCGGCGTCGATCGCCGCCGTCGGCTCGTCGAGGATGACGACCGGTGCCTTCCTCATGAACGCCCGGCTGAGGGCGATCTTCTGCCACTGGCCGCCGGAGAGCTGGTGGCCTTCCTCGAAGTGCCGGCCGAGCATCGTGTCGTAGGTGTGGGGCAGGCCGTCGATCACCTGCTCGGCGCCTCCGGAGGCCGCGGCCCTGGCCACCCGTTCGGTGTCGTGCCGCGCTTCGATCCTGCCGAACCCGATGTTGTCCCGCGCGGTCGTCTCGTAGCGGATGAAGTCCTGGAAGATCACTCCCATGTTCCGCTGGAGCTCGTCGAGGTCGTACTCCTCGATGGGTACGTCGTCGATCAGGATCTGTCCGCCGGTCCGCTCGTAGAGACGGGTCAGGAGTTTGACGACGGTGGTCTTTCCCGCCCCGTTCTGCCCGACGAGGGCGACGCACTGGCCGGCCGGGATGCGGAAGCTGAGGCGGTCCAGGACGAGTTCGTCGGTGCCGGGGTAGGTGAAGCTCACGTCGCGGAACTCGATGCCGACGCGCAGCTTCTCGGGGAAGGGCCGGGTGCCGCCCTTGATCTGCCGTTCGGGCAGGCCGAAGAAGGTGAAGAGGTTCCCGAGGAACAGCGTGTCCTTGTACAGGCCCGCGATGCCCAGCAGCAGGCCGTGCGCCGACACCTGGATCGAGCCGATCGCCTGCAGATAGCCGGCCAGCCGGCCCACCTGCCCGGACGACATGGCTTCGTGGATCGCCCACAGCATCGCGCCGGACGAGGCGAGGACGCTGAGGATGCCGAGGCCGCCGCCTATCAGGGACTGGCGCCGGGCGAGGCTCCGGTCGACCTGGAAGAAGGTGCGGACGGCGTTGCTGTAGAGGTTCACGAAGTAGTCGCCCAGCTGGAAGAGCCGTACTTCCTTGAACGAGTGATCGGTCGTGGTCAGGTACTGGTAGTAGTAGATGCGCCGCCGCTCCGCCGTGCGGTCGTACTCGATCTCGAACGCCTTGTGGGTGAAGACCATGTGGGAAATCACCGACGGCAGCGGCGAGAGCAGGATGACGAGCGCGATCCAGGGGTTCCAGGAGAAGAGGACGGCACTGACCGTGACCAGGGTGATCAGCTCGCGCACGGCCTCCAGGAGCTGGGTGAACACCTGGTAGATCCGGCCGCCGCTGCTCTCCTGGAAGGCCCGCTGCAGATTGTCGTAGGCCTCGGCGTCCTCGTACTGCTGGAGGTCCAGCAGGGTGCCCTTGCGCATGACCATCTCACCGACCCGCATGGTCAGTTCGAGGCGCAGCAGCGAGTCGAGGTACTGCTGGCACATGCCCAGCACGTGCTGGGCGAGGGAGAGCCCGACCAGTGCGAAGCCGTTGCGCAGGGCGACCTCGCGGGCGCCCGCCTGTCCGCCGATCGCCTCGGCCACCGCCTGGACCGCGGAGGCGGTCAGTCCGATCTGCACGGCGGGCACCACGGCCGACAGCACCGACACCACGGTGTACGCCACCACGCGGCTCGGGCTGAGCTGCCAGAAGAGCCGCACGACACGGAGCCAGATCACGGTGCCTCCTCGGCGGCCATCCGGCCGCGGAGCGCGCGCAGCACATGGCTCCACAGGCCGTGGCAACGCGCCTCACGCTCCAGGTCGATGGGGAGCAAACGGTTCACCTGCATATGGGCCAGGCTGGCGAGTATCTGTTCCTCGCCGCCCACGAGATCGCCGTCGGCCGCGGCCCGCCGCACGGTGTCCGCCGCGTGCCGGACGGCCGGCAGCTGGGTCGCGAGGACGGGCTCCAGCAGGCCCCGGTGCTCGCTGCCCCGCGGATGGGTGTACCGGTCCCAGGGGCTGAGGAGTTCGCAGAGGTAGTCCCGGTTCTCCTGGAACAGCTTGCGGGTCTCGTCCTCGTGGGTGCCTCTGGCGTGCCGCCCGCGGTCCGCCGGAGGCACCCCCCACTGCGCGTGCAGGGTGTCCAGGGCCGCGACCGCCAGGAACTCCGGCCTGATGTCGGGGCGCACGGCGAGCAGCGCGGCGGTCACCTCGCTGTTGGCCTCGAAGACCGCCTCGGCGGCGTCGAAGGACGCGGGGCCCCCGTACCGGGCGATCTCCGGGACGTAACCGGCCACCTGGAAGTCCTGGGCGAGCCCCTGCCCGACCAGGCTCCTGCCCCAGGCGGTCAGCAGCGCCGGCGCGAGGGAGGTCTCACTGCTGCGCACCCGGACCCGCAGATGGGGGAACGGGTCGGCGTAGCGCATGTAGAACCACCGGTCCAGGAGCTGCCGCTCCCGCAGTTCCCGGACGATGTCCCGCAGCGGTCCGGCGATGATCTCGTCGTGTCGTTCCGGCGCCGAATAGATCTTGAGGTACGTCCATTCGCCGCCGGGTACGTGCCGCTCGACCGGAACGTGCGGCTGCCGCTCCACGGGCGGCCGCGTGACGCGCCGGGCATCCTTCAGGACGACGGGCACGATGACCTCGCTGACGTACCCCTGGTCGCGCTCGTCCCGCAGCCAGAGCCGGTCGAACGCGGGGAGCATCTCCTGCAGCACGACGGCCGGCTTCCGCTTCAGCTCCGCCTCCAGCTCGGCCCGGAAGGACGGGTGGTCCAGATCCAGCAGCAGCCGGTGGTCGGACTCGGTCATGTAGACGTACCGGGGCACGTCGAACCGCGCGCGCCAGGCGGACAGGTCGGCGCCGTCCTCGGCGGTCAGCCGCCACTGGGCGGGCCGCAGCGTCACCCGTCCCCGGGTCACCCGCGGCAGGAACGGCGCCGACTCCAGCGTCCCCCAGTGGAAGCCGGTGGGCATGACGTATCCGTCGTGCGAGACCTCGAGCAGGAAGCGCGCGACGTTCGGGGCGAGGGACGGGCTGAGCATGTGGTGCTGCTCGACGACGATCTCCCGGTCCAGCCGCTTGGACCACAGGTAGAAGCGGCTGTCCGTGGCGCCCACCAGGATGTCGTCCAGCGTGATCACCCGGTCCTCGGGCACCGACGCGGGGGTGTTGACGGGGATCTCGTACGGCCGGATCGCCGGACGCACGGCGACGTTGGCCGCCCTGCCGTAGGGCGGCAGATAGGCGAGCTCGGCGTACACCACGTCGGGGTAGAGGCGCTCCTCCCGCCGGGCGTAGGCACGCAGCCGGTCCACGGACTCGTCGCCGAGCAGGTCGCTGAAGCGCCCGAAGGTCCGGCCGCCGTGGGCGAGTCCGTCGGAGCGGATCACCGCGCGCCACTCGCCCCGGTCGATCGCCTGCCGGTCGGCCGCGGCTATCTGCAGATAGGCGTCCATGGCCGGCGGCCAGTCGGTGGTGTCCGCGTGCGGGGCGATCCGGTCGACCCAGGCGTCGGTCAGCTCGACCTCCGTCGCGTGGTTCCACCACGCCTGCTGGGCGAGGGCGAGGAGGGCCTGGTCCATCCGCCGGGTGTCCGGCGGGTGCTGCGCGGGCAGCTCCACACTGCGGGCCGGGTTGGTGTACGTCGGCGGGGCGTCGAGGCCCGCGTCCGGGCTGAGCAGGGTCAGCACCGGCACGCGCGCGCCCGCCCCGTACCGCTCGCCGAACTCCTCGCGGTACCGCGTCAGATGGCTGGTGTGGCCGAAGGAGGAACTGAGCCGCATCAGGGTGCCCACCGCCTCCGCGGTCTCCTCGGCGATCGACGCGTCGAGTTCGGCTCCACGCAGTCCGAGGGCCGCGTCGGCCTGGTACGTCTGACCGCTGTGGTCCGGCACCAGCGCACGCTGGGCGGTGCTGAGCCGCTCCAGGGATTCGGCCCCGTCGGCCCGCTGGGCGAGGTCGGCGACGGTCCGCAGCCGGTCCGCCGCGTCGGCGGCCACCGGCAGGTCGGCCAGCTTCTTCAGCAGGTCCTGTTCCGGGCGTACGGCCGTCTGCGAGGGCCGCAGGTCGCTGACGAGGAAGCCGAGCTCCCACATCTGCCGGACCAGCCCGCTCACCGCTTCCCCGGGCGCCTCGGGAAAGGCGGTGGTCAGTTCGGCGAGAAGGCGCTCGTAGGGCACGGGCGTGACGGCGGCGCGCATCACGACGTCGACGGCCGGCGTGGCCCGGATGCGCACCGAACGGGCGTCGGCCTGCCCGTACTTGTCCGCCTGCGGGAGGATTACCCGGTCGCCGGCGACATGTGCCATCGGGTTCACCATGACGCGCAGGTGCCGCAGCAGTCCGGCGTCCTCCTCCAGCTGCTTGATCCAGGCCAGCAGCCAGCCCATGTCGGCGCGGACCCGGGTCCGCGCTATCGGGGACTCGCCGAGCCGGACGGTGGTGGCGGGTCCGAACTCCCCCATGGCGACACCGGAGAAGGTGCCGAACGGCGTGGGCCTGGTCGACATCCTGGTGAGGTAGCGCAGCAGCCCGGACCGCACCCTCCTGGTCCGCTTGGCGCCGAGCCGGCCGAAACGGGCCAGGCTGTGGGTGAGGTCCTCGCTCGCCACCAGCAGCGCCCGTCTGACGTCGGGGCGCCCGGCGAGGTCGAGCAGTCGTCCGTCGGTGCGTTCGGGGTCGGCGGTGATGTCGAGATAGGTGCGCGCGGGCAGTGCCGGGGCGCGCAGCAGGAAGAACCCGGCGGGCTCGTAGGCGGGCACGGCCATCACCTCCCCAGGAAGGTCCGGAACCACCGCGGCCGCTCCTCGCCGACGGCCGCGAGGAGGGTGAGCGCCACCCCCGGGGCTCCGGTGAGGAGGGTGGGGTCGTCCACGAAGTTCCCCGGCACCTCCTGGTCGGCGAAGACCAGCGGGCGGTCGGGGTCGGCGTAGTCGAGCAGGTCCTCGAGCAGTCGCGGCAGGGCCTCGCTCGCGGCCGGGCTCCACGGTGCGAACTCCTGGCACAGCATCACCATGCCCGCCTGGCCGTGGCACAGCGTCGGGGACGCCAAGCGTGTGCCCTCGGCCCGCCGCAGCACCCCTTCGAACGCGTCGACGGCGGCCGTCCGCAGCTCCTCGTCGCCGGTGGCGTTCGCGACGGTGAGGAGCGAGGCGGCGACGCCCGCGGAGCCGTAGCACCAGGCGAACTGGTCGTGCCCGTGGCCGGTGGTGACCTCGTGGCCGTCCTCGTCGACGGGGATGCCGTCCGGCCAGACGGGACCGTACTCGTCGACGTGGTGTCGGGCCCGGATCCAGGTGGTCAGCGCCTCGACGGCGGCCGACTGCCCGGGGTGACGGTGGCCCGCCTCCCAGGCGGACGCGAGGGCGGCGGCCACTCCCGGGACCCCGTGCGAGTAGCCGAGGTTGAGGTATCCGTGCGGGTACTTCGCGTGGTAGTCGCCCACCGGCGGATAGAACTCGGGGGTGATCAGCCAGCGGTGGACCGTACCCGGCGTCAGGGCCGGTTCGGCCAGCCAGACCAGGTACCCGACCAGCTCGGCAACGGCCCGGCGCACCGGTTCCGTGGGGTCCTCGACGGCCGCGAGGCAGGAGAGCGTGCCCGCCGCGCCGGTGACGAGGTCGTAGTCCACGTCGGCGAGCCCTCGCTCGGTCCTGGGGAAGCCGCTGTCGAGGACCTGCTGGGCCAGACGCTCGTGCAGCCGGTCCAGGCTGGGCCGGAAGCGGGGTTCGTCACGGGTGCAGTCGGCGAGCGCCAGCGCGAGTCCGCTGGTCCCCGCGAACAGCCCGTGTCCTTCCAGGGGCTCCACCTGGGTGGAGAGGACCGCTTCCCGTATGTGGTCGTGGGCGGTGGCGAGGTCGCCCAGGCCGGCCCGGGCGGCGTACAGGTGGAGCAGCGCCGTACCGGCCTGTCCGCCGGCGAGGCTCGGCGGATACCAGCCCGCGGGGTGCCGGGCCTGCTCCGCCGCACGCAGCACGTGGTCGGTCACATCCTCGTTGGCGGCGGTGCGTTCGGCCACCAGGCGGGCCATCCGTTGCGCTCGGTCGACCAGCGGCCCGTCCGTGACGTGGGCCCACGTACCCCTGACGTTGTGCACTGGCTGCATTCTTCTTTCCTTCTCCGGTGACCGAGCCGCTGGCGATAATGCGGTGGGGTGCTGCCGTGTCTCCCTCACGGCAGCACCCGTCAGCCGCTTACTTCTCCGGGCTGCAGAGGATCGTGCACATCGAGGTGCAGGCACAGGTCTTGGTGACCTGGCAGGTGACGCGGGTGCAGATCGTGCGGGTCGCGATGGTGGAGATGGACATCGGGGTGTCCTGGCCGTTGGGGCTGGTCGGCGTGGAGACCCGGGCGTCGAGGTCGAAGACGTCGGACATGGCAATTCCTTCCGGTCCGGTGAACGCCCAGTCACCTCACGCGGCTGGGCGGCGCCGGGCTCGTGCCCGGCACGGGGCAGAACACTGCCGGAAGGTCATCGCGGTCGCTATTGGCTCCCGCGACAGTATCGACGGCCCCCGCCGCCCCACCCGTTCGTCACCGCACCCGCCGTCGGGTCCCGCGTCCGCACGGAGTGATCCGGGCCAGAATGCGCCGTCCCGCCGAGCGCGGCCGCACCCGCGCCGGGACCCCACGCTTCCGGGGCATCCGCTTACCGCCGGACACGTCGCCGCACCGGTCCGCGACGCACCTCGCGGCGCCGCCCCCGCCCATGACCCCGGCAGGTCGTACGCCCCCTCCGCCGGCGGACATGACCTCGGGCACCTCGACGGACCGGCCGCATCGGACTGGCTTGTTTTGGCCACCCCGCTGCGAAGAGTCGGCCGAATCCGGGTCAAGAACAGGTAACGTCAGTGAATTGAACGAGCATTCGCATCGGCAGCCCGCCATGACCACCGGCTCTCGTACAAGGCCGGGCGCGGGCGCCGGGGCACCATGACGTAACAGGGGGATGAAGCCGTCATGCGTTCACAATTTGTCATGCCCGATTGGACACAAGTGCTGCATCGTGTCCCCAGCCTGACGAGCCGCGAGCTGGAAGTCTTCGAGCTCCTGGCCTACGGATCCACCAACGCGGAAATATCCGAGCACCTGGTCGTCACCGAGCGCACTGTCCGTGCGCACACGGGGAGCATCCTGTCCAAACTGGGCCTTCGGTCCCGCCTGACAGCCAGCCTCGCCGCCTTCGCGTACACCCAGAAAGTCGCCCTTCCACCAGGAAACGCGGAGGCGAGCGCCAGTCCGAAAATGGACCTGCGGAAGAAGGACCTGACAAGAAAACAGGAATACCGCCACCGCCCCGGCACGGGAAGAGACCAGGGCCCCGACTTCGACCCGTCGGCCCACTTCTGACCTGCGGCTCTGCTGGACCGGCGACGTGGTGGCACGTCACCCGCCCCACAACGAAGCGGAACCCCACCACGTCGCCGCGCCCTGCGGAACCACGACCCCACCCGCCAGCCGCTCACACCGGCCAGGCGGTCAGCAGATCGCCGGGACCGTAGGCGGCATCGAGCCCGGGGCAGTCGACTCCGGCGCGTGATACCGCCATGACGGGAACGGGGTCGCCGGTGAGGGCGGCCCGGTGCCGATGCAGAGCGGCCAGGTCGTGCCGGTCGAAGGGCGACCGCTCCAGCCACTTGATGGAGCCGACGAAGAGCAGCTCCTTGGCAAGAGGAGCGCGGTCCGCCCCGACGATGTCGATCTCGACGTCGTTGGTGCGGGTCCAGTAGCCGCCGACTGCGGACGCCGCGGGGAGCCGGTCGTCGGGCAGGATCCGGGCGAGGGCCTCCCGCACGAGCGGCTCGATCGCCCGGCCGCGCCAGCTGGTCCAGCTCTCCCGGATCCGCGCCAGGGTCAGATCGCCCCGGCCCCGCTCGATCTCCTCCATGAAGGGGCCGAGCAGGTGCAGCCAGAACCGCAGATAGGGATCGGTCACCCGGTAGCGGCGATCCTTCGACGGACGCAGCGACACGGGCAGCTCCGCGGCAACGATCCGCTTGTCCGTGAGCAGCCCCAGGGCTCGCTGCAACGGCGCGGCGCCGACCCCGCCGGCCGCACGGCCGATGTTGGTGAAGGTCCGCTCGCCACTGCCGATGGCCGCCAGTACCGCACGCGCCTGAGCCTGCGGGGGGAACTCGGCCGCCAGCGAGCGCTCGGCCGACACCAACAGGGCGGAGACCGGATCACTCAGCGCCTCGCCGAGGAAGTCCCACAGCCCCGCGCCGTGCGGCCACTCCGCGCAGATCAGCGGCAACCCGCCGGTGACCAGCGCGGCGTCGAAGGCTTCCGCCGGGTCCAGCCCGAGCATCCGCCCCACCTCGGCGGGGTTCAGCGGCCCGAGCACCATTTCCCGGCCGCGCTGGTGGAAGGGCCGCCCATAGCTGTTCAGGGCCTCCATCATCGACAGATCGGAGCCGATGAGGACCAGCAGCACCGGCTTGGCCTCCAGCACCCGGTCCCAGGCCCGTTGCAGCATCCCCTCGAAGGCGCCGTCGGCGTCCATCAGATACGGCACCTCGTCGATGACCAGCACACTCGTCCGGTCGTCGGGCAGCGTCGCGGCCAGTACATCGAACGCGGCGTCCCAGCTCTCCGGCCGCGCGGCGGCCACCAGCCCCGCCAGCGGCAGCGTCGACGCCTGGGCGTCCCGGGCCAGCCGCGCCAGGTCATCCCCAGGGGACGCACCGGTCGCCGCGTAGAACAGGAACGGGGCTCCGGAACGCTCGGCGAACCGCTCGACCAGCCGTGACTTCCCCACCCGGCGCCGCCCACGCAACATCACGCACCGGCCGGGCCGCTCCCCGCCGACCCCTGCCGCCACCTTCCGCAGCTCCCGCTCCAGCGTCGCCAGCTCCTGCCGACGCCCGACAAACTCCACCACGCCCGCCGACCTCCATCATACTAATCTCAATGTTAGTAACATTAAGGTTAGTAACCTAGCCAGGGTGGCTTGTGATCACAAGACGCCGACCCGATGTCCCGTGCGTTCGAGTGAGGCCGGTACCGCGTTGCAAACCGATCGGACCCGAGATCGCCGAAGTACGGCCGCTCCGCCCCGGCAGAAGAAGGCAACGGGCAACCCCGCCGAACCTCGGTTCTTGAGGCACACCTCATGCCAAACTCGTTCTCGCATGCGAAGCGAAACCGCTCCGTCACGAAGAGTGCGGGCCGGTTTTCGCGTCGATCGACCGACGAACGTCGAACGAAAGCTCGCCCGTGAGGGCGCATGGCTCTCGCGGCCGCTGTTCAAGGGGGTATGTGGTGAGCAAGCGGACGGGGCGAGGCCATGGCTGCCGATGTGACGCTGGCCCTCGCCCCCGCCGACCGCGAGCGCCTGCGGAAGTTGAAGGACCTTCGCAAGGACGAAGAGGTCTGGGAGTACGAGCGTCAGCACGAGCGCAACAAGCGGCGCTATCTCGGTGACGACGTGCTCAAGAGCGTGGGAACTGCCGTGGTGTGGTGGCTGGCCCGTCACGAGAACGAGATCGAGAAGGCGGTCGACATGATCGGTCCTCTCGCCCGGATCGCGGCGGCGGCCAACGGCGAGGAGGTCCCCGAACTTTTCCGCCACCTGCTCGTCCCGCCCGTGGGCACGCGCAGCGAAGCGACCGCCGGGGGGCCGATCTGGAAACGGATAGCCCAAGGGGCCCAGCCCCCACGGGCCGGACCCCTTCGACCCGGGTTTTCGTCAGGTCGGTGGCGTGATGGTGGGGACGCAGGCTACACGTTGAAGCGGAACTCCACCACGTCGCCGTCCTGCATGACGTAGTCCTTGCCCTCCATGCGGGCCTTGCCCTTGGCGCGGGCCTCGGTGACCGAGCCGGTTTCGACCAGGTCGGCGAAGGAGATGACCTCCGCCTTGATGAAGCCCTTCTGGAAGTCGGTGTGGATGACACCGGCGGCCTCGGGGGCGGTGGCGCCCTTCTTGATGGTCCAGGCGCGGGATTCCTTCGGGCCGGCCGTGAGGTAGGTCTGCAGGCCGAGGGTGCGGAAACCGACGTGGGCGAGGGTGGCGAGGCCGGGCTCCTCGGCGCCGACCGACTCCAGGAGCTCGAGGGCGTCCTCCTCGTCCAGCTCGGCGAGGTCCGCCTCCAGCTTGGCGTTGAGGAAGATCGCCTCGGCGGGGGCGACCAGGGCGCGCTGCTCGTTCTTGAAGTCCTCGTCGACCAGCTCGTCCTCGTCGACGTTGAAGACGTAGAGGAAGGGCTTGGTGGTGAGCAGGTGCAGGTCGTGCAGGAGCTCGCTGCGCTCGGTGCCCTGGACGATGCCGTGCGCGAAGAGCGTGTCGCCCTTCTCCAGGATCTCCTTCGCCTCCTCGACCGCCTTGACCTTGGGCGCGATGTCCTTCTTGATCCGCGACTCCTTCTGCAGGCGCGGCAGGACCTTCTCGATGGTCTGGAGGTCGGCGAGGATCAGCTCGGTGTTGATCGTCTCGATGTCGTCCTTCGGCGAGACCTTGCCGTCGACATGGACGACGTTCTCGTCCTTGAAAGCCCGGATGACCTGGCAGATCGCGTCGGACTCGCGAATGTTCGCCAGGAACTTGTTGCCGAGCCCCTCGCCCTCGCTGGCGCCGCGCACGATGCCGGCGATGTCGACGAAGTCGACCGTGGCCGGGAGGATGCGCTGGGAGCCGAAGATCTCCGCCAGCTTGGTGAGGCGGGCGTCGGGGACGCCCACGACGCCGACGTTCGGCTCGATCGTGGCGAACGGGTAGTTGGCCGCCAGCACGTCGTTCTTGGTCAGGGCGTTGAACAGGGTCGACTTGCCGACATTCGGCAGACCGACGATTCCGATCGTGAGCGACACGTTGCGACTTCCCGTACGTGAGGTTGGGGGACGAGGACCGGCCGACGGGGCTGCGTGGGCCGATCCACCAGTCTACGGCTTGCCCGCGACCGCCCCGCCGATGTATCGAACGCATGGCCGTACTCGAGTCCTCGGCGTGTCTGACGGACTGTTCGGCACATAAAACGACCTAAGTTGGTCCAGTGGAGCAACACAGGACGCGACCCGCACAGTACGGACCGCGACGTGACACGGTGCCCCGGCCGCCCAAGCAGCCCAAGCCGTCCAGGTCGCCCGAGCCGCCGCTGCCCCCGCAGGCCGGGCCGGCGGCGGGCGGCGGGGTCGCGCGGTCCGCCCGGCCCGCCGCTGCGCCGGTGCGCCGGCCCGCTCCCCCGCCCGCGGCCCGGCGGCTGCCCAGCCCGCGGCTCACCGGACTGGGCGGCGGCCTGTTCTGCGGGCTGCTGATGCTCGCGCTCGGGCTGCTGACCGAGGTGCTGTTCGGGGGCTCCCAGACCGTGTACGGCGTGCTGTTCCTGCCGGTGTGCGCACTGACCGCGGTGTGGCTGCGCGAGGGCGACCTGCTCACCGCGCCCATCGTCGTGCCGATCGCCTTCGCCCTGGGGCTGGCCCCGATCGCCGACGAGGGCGGGGGCGGCACGTCCGGCGGGCTGATGGGCATGGTGACGGGCCTCGCCACGCAGGCCGGGTGGCTCTACGGCGGGACGCTCGTCGCGGGCCTGATCGTGCTGGTGCGCAGGATGCGCCGGGTGCGCATGGTCAACCGGCGCATCGCGCGAAACCGTCCCGCCCGGGGCTCGGACGCCCGGGGCTGAGACAGGAAAGGCGGCTACGAGCCCGTCGCCGCCCGCATCGCCGCTCCCACGATGCCCGCGTTGTTCTGCAGCTCGGCCGGGACGATCTCCGCCTTGATGCCCTCGATGTGGTGCAGGAACTTGTGGGACTTGCGGCTGACGCCGCCGCCGATGACGAACAGCTCGGGCGAGAACAGCATCTCCACGTGGGCCAGGTACTTCTGCACCCGTTCCGCCCACTCCTCCCACGACAGGTCGTGGTCCTCCCTGGCCTTGCTGGAGGCCCGCTTCTCCGCGTCGTGGCCGTGCAGCTCCAGATGGCCCAGCTCGGTGTTGGGGACGAGGACGCCGTCCACGAACACCGCGCTGCCGATGCCGGTGCCGAAGGTCAGCAGGATGACCGTGCCCCGGCGCTGGCGTCCGGCGCCGAAGTGCATCTCCGCGACGCCCGCCGCGTCCGCGTCGTTCACCACCGTCACCGGCAGGCCGCCGAGGCGGTCGCCGAGCAGTACGCGCGCGTCGGTGTCGATCCAGCTCTTGTCGACGTTGGCCGCCGTACGGATCGTGGTGCCGCCGGTGACGACGCCCGGGAAGGTGACCCCGACCGGCCCCGTCCAGCCGAAGTGGTCGACGACCTGCTTGACGCCGTCGGCCACCGCGTCCGGTGTGGCGGGGTGCGGGGTGAGGACCTTGCAGCGCTCCTGCGCCAGGTCCCCCCTGTCCAGGTCGACCGGGGCACCCTTGATCCCGGACCCGCCGATGTCCACACCGAAGATCTGCATGGCACCACGTTACGACGGACGACCGACGGTCACGGACTCGATCACCGTGACCGCCACCGTCGCACCACCGTCACCGCGCGGAATCCTCACCGGCCCCCGTGCCGCCACGCCCGGCCGCCAGGGCGGCAGCCTCCTCGCGCAGATCGCGGCGGAGCTCCTTCGGCAGGGAGAAGATGATGGACTCCTCGGCCGCCTTGACGAGTTCGACGTCCTCGAAACCGCGCTCGGACAGCCACTGCAGGACCTGCTCGACAAGGATCTCCGGTACCGAGGCACCGGAGGTGACACCGACCGTGGAGACGCCCTCAAGCCAGGCCTCGTCGATCTCGTCGGCGAAGTCCACCAGGTGGGCCGCGCGGGCGCCGGCGAGCTTGGCGACCTCCACCAGCCGCTTGGAGTTGGAGGAGTTGCGGGAGCCGACGACGATCACCAGGTCCGCCTCGGCGCCCATCTGCTTGACCGCGAGCTGGCGGTTCTGCGTGGCGTAGCAGATGTCGTCGCTCGGCGGGGAGATCAGCCCGGGGAACTTCTCCTTCAGGGCGTCGACGGTCTCCATGGTCTCGTCGACCGACAGGGTGGTCTGGGAGAGCCAGACGACCTTGGACGGGTCGCGGACCTCGACCTTGGCGACGTCCTCGGGGCCGTCGACGAGCTGGATGTGCTCGGGGGCCTCACCGGAGGTGCCGATGACCTCCTCGTGGCCCTCGTGCCCGATCAGGAGGATGTCGTAGTCCTCCTTGGCGAACCGGACCGCTTCCTTGTGCACCTTGGTGACCAGCGGGCAGGTGGCGTCGATGGTGGCGAGCCGGCCGCGCTCGGCCTCCTCGTGGACGACGGGGGCGACGCCGTGCGCGGAGAACATGACGATGTTGCCCGGGGGGACCTCCTCCGTCCGTTCGACGAAGACGGCGCCCTTCTTCTCCAGGGTCTGCACGACGTACTTGTTGTGGACGATCTCGTGCCGGACGTAGACGGGAGCCCCGTACTGCTCCAGGGCCTTCTCGACGGCGATCACGGCGCGGTCCACACCCGCGCAGTAGCCACGGGGGGCGGCGAGCAGGACACGGCGGCCAGGCGAAGCGGTCATGCGTCCCATCGTAAGGCCGCTTCCGGGGGCGCGGTCACGGTGCGTTGTCGGTGCGGCGCACTACCCTCGCGGCATGGCTGTCAACACGTCTGCGGAAGCGCCCCTGCCCGTCGGTGAGGTGTCGCGGCTCATCGGGGGGTGGATCGACCGGCTCGGCGCGGTGTGGGTCGAGGGGCAGATCACCCAGCTGTCGCGGCGGCCGGGCGCCGGGGTGGTGTTCCTGACGCTGCGGGACCCGTCGTACGACATCTCCGTGGGCGTGACCTGTTACCGGCAGGTCTTCGACGCCGTGGCGGACGTCGTGAGCGAGGGCGCGCGGGTGGTGGTGCACTGCAAGCCGGAGTGGTACGCGCCGCGCGGGCAGCTGTCGCTGCGCGCCGCCGAGATCAGGCCGGTCGGGGTCGGTGAGCTGCTGGCGCGGCTGGAGCAGCTGAAGAAGTCCCTCGCGCGGGAGGGACTGTTCGCGCCGGAGCGCAAGAAGCCGCTGCCGTTCCTGCCGCAGCTGATCGGGCTGGTGTGCGGGCGCGCCTCGGCGGCCGAGCGGGACGTGCTGGAGAACGCCCGGCACCGCTGGCCGGCCGTGCGCTTCGAGGTGCGCAATGTGCCCGTGCAGGGGGTGCACGCCGTGCCGCAGGTCGTCCAGGCCGTGAAGGAACTGGACGCGATCGACGACGTGGACGTGATCATCGTGGCCCGGGGCGGCGGCAGCGTGGAGGATCTGCTGCCGTTCTCGGACGAGCAGCTGGTCCGGGCCGTGGCGGCGTGCCGCACGCCGGTCGTCTCCGCGATCGGGCACGAGCCGGACAACCCGCTGCTGGACCATGTCGCCGATCTGCGCGCCTCCACGCCGACCGACGCCGCCAAGAAGGTGGTGCCGGACGTGGGTGAGGAGTACGAGCGGGTGCGGATGCTGCGCGACCGCGCGCGGCGCTGTGTCCAGGGGCTGCTGGAGAGGGAGGAGCGCGGGCTGGCCCAGGCGCTGGCCCGGCCCTCGATACAGGATCCGCACCGGATGATCGACGCCCGGGCCGAGGAGGTCACGGCGCTGCTGGAGCGGGGCCGGCGCTGTCTGCGGCACCAGTTGGACCGGGCCGACTCCGAGCTGACGCACACGCACGCGCGCGTGGTGGCCCTGTCCCCCGCCGCGACCCTGAAGCGGGGGTACGCCGTGCTGCAGCGGGCGGACGGGCAAGCGGTGCGCGCTCCGGGCGAGGTGGAGGCCGGTGAGGCCTTGCGGGCGCGGGTGTCCGAGGGCGAGTTCACCGTCAGAGTCGATGCGTAGGGTGGGCGGATGACCGGCAAGACGGAGCAGACGACGGTGGCGGCGGCCGAGGCACTCGGATACGAGCAGGCGCGCGACGAGCTGATCGAGGTCGTACGGCGGCTCGAGGCGGGCGGTACGACGCTGGAGGAGTCCCTCGCCCTCTGGGAGCGGGGCGAGGAGCTGGCCAAGGTGTGCCGGCGCTGGCTCGACGGGGCGCGGGCCCGCCTGGACGCGGCGCTCGCGCAGGAGGCGGGGGACTCTGGGGAGACCGAGTAGGGCGCGCGCGCCGAGCGGGGCGGGCGGGGCACGCACAACAGGCGGAGCGGGCAGGACCGGCAGGGGAACAGAACCGGCAGGGTCGGCTGTGAAGTGGATCACCACACCCCGGGTTTAGTTGAGCATTGAACTTCACCGCGCGTAGGGTCGAGTCCGTCAACCGGTTCTGGTTCCCGCACGGATTCCCGGGCCGACGTACCCCCCGAGAAGGTTCACGCATGTCTCTCGTTCTTGACCCCGCCGCCCAGGACCTGCTGTTCCGCGAGGCGCGCACCGCCAACACGTTCACCGACGAACCGGTGACGGACGAGCAGGTGCGGGCGATCTACGACCTGGTCAAGTACGGCCCGACCGCTTTCAACCAGTCGCCGCTGCGCGTCACGCTGGTCCGCTCCCCCGAGGCCCGCGAGCGCCTCGTCCAGCACATGGCCGAGGGCAACCGGCCCAAGACGGCCACCGCCCCGCTGGTCGCGATCCTTTCGGCGGACAACGAGTTCCACCAGGAGCTGCCGCAGCTCTTCCCGCACTTCCCGCAGGCCAAGGACGCCTTCTTCAGCGAGCGCCCGGCGCGTGAGGGCGCCGCCGCGCTGAACGCCGCCCTCCAGGCCGCGTACTTCATCATCGGCGTGCGCGCCGCGGGCCTGGCCGCCGGACCGATGACCGGCCTCGACTTCGAGGGCGTCCGCAAGGAGTTCCTCGACGACGACCACACCCCGCTGATGGTCGTCAACATCGGCCGTCCGGGGCCGGACGCCTGGTTCCCGCGCTCGCCGCGCCTGGAGTACGAGCAGGTCATCACCACCGTCTGAGCCCGAGCACGGCGCACACGGGGCGGGGCCCCGTCGGATCAGCGGATCCGACGGGGCCCCGCCCCATGCGTTCGCGACGCCTACGCGCTCACTCGGTGCGCAGCGCCCCGGCCATGGTCGCCAGCTGCCCGAACGACCCGGTGCCCGTCACCACGGTGGTCGAACCCTCGGTACCCTCCAGCACCAGCGCGTCGTAGTGCTCGCCCTCGTAGCGCGTCCAGGTCCGGCCGTCGATCCGCTGGGTGGTCCCGCTCTTCTCGGCGCCCTGGGTCGTGTCCTCGATGAAGGGCGACCGCTTGCCCGCAGACTGCTCGACCGCCACGTACTCCCCGTCGGGGGCGTGGAAGCCGAGGTGCCAGGCGTCGGCCTCCTCGCCCCGGAAGCGGACGGAGGTGGGCTTCCACGCCTCGGGCAGACCCACGGGGGCGGCCACGGGGTAGGAGGCGGCCCGGCGGGCCGTGAGCAGGTCGACCCGGTAGTCGACCCGCTTGATGTCGGGTTCGCCGTCCTCGTGCGGGATGAACAGCCAGACCACTCCCGCCGCGAGCACGATCAGGGCCAGGGAAAGGATCATGTCCCGGGCCGTTTTCTGCATGCTGCTCGTACCTGCCACGCCCCCTATCGTCGCAGGTACCCGAAGCGCTCATCCGTGGGGGCCCCTGCTCATTTTGTCTGCCTAACGATAGAGTCGTGCCCAACCCTCATCCGGCCGTCGTCGTACAGAAAGGTGCGCTCCGATGACCGAACACCATCACTTGCCGTCCGAGCTCGATGTGCCCTCCGAGGCACCCGACCGCAACCTCGCCCTGGAGCTCGTGCGGGTCACCGAGGCCGCGGCGATGGCCGCGGGCCGCTGGGTAGGGCGCGGTGACAAGAACGGCGCGGACGGCGCCGCGGTGCGCGCCATGCGCACCCTCGTCTCCACCGTCTCGATGAACGGCGTCGTCGTCATCGGCGAGGGCGAGAAGGACGAAGCCCCGATGCTCTTCAACGGGGAGCGCGTGGGCGACGGGACCGGCCCCGAGTGCGACATCGCCGTCGACCCGATCGACGGCACCACGCTGACCGCCAAGGGCATGACGAACGCCATCGCGGTGCTGGCCGCCGCCGAGCGCGGCTCGATGTTCGACCCGTCGGCCGTGTTCTACATGGACAAGCTGGTCACCGGCCCGGAGGCCGCCGACTTCGTCGACATCAACGCGCCGGTGAACGTGAACATCCGCCGGGTCGCCAAGGCCAAGCGGGTCACGCCGGAGGACGTCACCGTGGTGATCCTCGACCGGCCCCGGCACGAGGGCATCATCCAGGAGATCCGGGAGACCGGCGCCCGCATCAA
Organism: Streptomyces griseoloalbus; assembly: GCA_014650015.1. Classification (GTDB taxonomy): domain Bacteria; phylum Actinomycetota; class Actinomycetes; order Streptomycetales; family Streptomycetaceae; genus Streptomyces; species Streptomyces griseoloalbus. The sequence goes on along the minus strand of BMUD01000005.1, from coordinate 109,788 downwards.
GCTGATCTCCGACGGCGACGTGGCCGGCTCGATCCTCGCGCTGCGCGAGGGCACCGGCATCGACCTGCTGCTCGGCGTGGGCGGCACCCCCGAGGGCATCATCTCGGCGTGCGCCGTGAAGTGCCTGGGCGGCACCATCCAGGGCAAGCTGTGGCCCAAGGACGACGAGGAGCGGCAGCGGGCGATCGACGCGGGGCACGACCTCGACCGTGTCCTGACCACCGACGACCTCGTCTCCGGGGAGAACGTGTTCTTCGTGGCGACCGGGATCACCGACGGCGAACTGCTGCGGGGCGTGCGGTACCGGCCGGAGACCGCTACGACCGACTCGATCGTGATGCGGTCGAAGTCGGGCACGGTGCGCAGGATCGATTCCGAGCATCGGCTGAGCAAGCTGCGCGCTTACAGCGCGGTCGATTTCGATCGGGCCAAGTGACGTCGCACAGGTGCGCCGCGGCGCCGGGGGCGCGCGGTGCGCGGGCGGCTGCGGGTGGTCCGTGGCCGGTCGCACGGTTCCCCGCGCCCGCGGGGCGCTGATCCCACCCGGCGTCGCGAAGGGCACCCTCTGTGCGGAGAGGGTGCCCTTTCGCCTGCCTACGACTAACCCGCCGCCGCTATGCGGCCGGAGCGGGAGGCCTTCTTCAGTTCCACCTCGCGGCGCCTGCGGCGGGCCAGGACCACGCGGCGCTCGGCGGCGGTGAGGCCGCCCCAGACGCCGTAGGGCTCGGGCTGGAGCAGGGCGTGCTCGCGGCACTCGACCATCACCGGGCAGCGGGCGCAGACCCGCTTGGCCGCCTCCTCGCGGGAGAGCCGCGCGGCGGTGGGTTCCTTCGAGGGGGCGAAGAACAGCCCCGCCTCGTCGCGCCGGCACACCGCCTCGGTGTGCCAGGGGGCGTCCTGGTCCCTGTCCCGCGCTGCCGCTCGCCGGACCGGAACGGCGGCTACCTGCAGGGACGAATGCGGCGGTTGCAGCACGGGTCTACTCCTGACGACGGCTTCGCGAGCGAGAGACGATGCAGCAAGGCTTACCCGATGTACGCGCGCCTATGCACTGAGTCCCCAACGGGGCGCGCTCGCGACGCTGTCACGAGGTCAGTGGCCCAGATGCCCGCGCCTGCTCCTGTCGGTCTTGCGCCGCGCCTTGTCGAGGATGTCCGCCACGAACCTGCCGCGCCTGGGCCGCGCCTCGATGCTCCCGAGCACCGCCCAGCCGTCGACGTAGACCACCGGTGCCTCGGCGTCGGTCGCGTCGAGCGTGTCCGCCTCGAAACTGCCGAGCACGCCGCCGCCCATGCCGCGCAGCGACACGTTCTCCGGGACGCGGATGTCCACGCTGCCGAAGACGGCGAACGCCTTGATCACGACCTGCTGATGGTCGAAGAGCGCCTCGCTGAGGTCGATGTCGACGCTGCCGAAGACCGCGTACGCGTGGATGCGGCGGCCGGTCCGCCAGCGGCCCTTGCGGGAGGCCGCGCTGAACACCGCGACCACGTTGTCATCGGGGTCCATCGGGATCGCGCCCGCGGTGGGGCGGCTGGGCGCGGAGGCGTGGGCCGGGCGCCGCTGATGGGCTATCGGCAGGTCCCGGACGAACACGTCCAGCTCCCCGACCGTCTTGGCGGCCAGCACGCCCTCGACGCGCTCGGCGTGCTCGTCGGCGGTCAGGCGGCCCTCGGCGAGGGCCTCGCGCAGGAGGTCGGCGATACGGTCCCGGTCGGCGTCGGAGGCGCGCAGTTCGGCCGTCCGCGCTGCCGTGTCCGGCTGCTGGGCGTGCTTCTGGAGGTCCACGGCAGCAGCCTACCCAAACGCGATAGATCGCGACTACCCTCCGGCACGGACAACTGAGGACAACCTCACAGACTCGCCGCCGACGGCAGGTTCTAGGCTGGTGAACGCCCGCCGACGGAGGCGGGCGGTCTTCTGTCGAGTGAGGAATGGGCGAGATGCCTGAGTTCGAGTACGCCGATCTGCTCCCCATGGGAGAGGACACCACCCCCTACCGGCTGGTGACCTCCGAAGGTGTCTCCACCTTCGAGGCCGACGGGCGGACCTTCCTCAAGGTGGAGCCGGAGGCGCTGCGCAAGCTCGCCGAGGAGGCCATCCACGACATCCAGCACTATCTGCGCCCCGCCCACCTCGCCCAGCTGCGCCGCATCATCGACGACCCCGAGGCCTCGTCGAACGACAAGTTCGTCGCCCTGGACCTGCTGAAGAACGCGAACATCGCGGCGGCCGGTGTGCTCCCGATGTGCCAGGACACCGGCACGGCGATCGTCATGGGCAAGCGCGGCCAGAACGTGCTGACGCGGGGCCGTGACGAGGAGGCCCTGTCCCGGGGCATCTACGACGCGTACAAGAACCTGAACCTGCGCTACTCGCAGATGGCGCCGCTGACCATGTGGGAGGAGAAGAACACCGGTTCCAACCTCCCGGCGCAGATCGAGCTGTACGCGACCGACGGCGGCGCCTACAAGTTCCTGTTCATGGCCAAGGGCGGCGGCTCCGCCAACAAGTCGTTCCTGTACCAGGAGACGAAGGCGGTCCTGAACGAGTCCTCCATGATGAAGTTCCTGGAGGAGAAGATCCGTTCGCTGGGTACGGCCGCCTGTCCGCCGTACCACCTGGCGATCGTCGTGGGCGGTACGTCGGCCGAGTACGCGCTGAAGACCGCCAAGTACGCCTCCGCCCACTACCTGGACGAGATCCCGTCCGAGGGGTCCGAGCTGGGCCACGGCTTCCGCGACAAGGAGCTGGAGGAGAAGGTCTTCGAGCTGACGCAGAAGATCGGTATCGGCGCGCAGTTCGGCGGCAAGTACTTCTGCCACGACGTGCGGGTGGTGCGGCTGCCGCGGCACGGGGCGTCCTGCCCGGTCGCGATCGCCGTCTCCTGCTCCGCCGACCGCCAGGCCGTCGCGAAGATCACCGCCGAGGGCGTCTTCCTGGAGCAGCTGGAGACGGACCCGGCGCGGTTCCTGCCGGAGACGACCGAGGAGCACCTCGACGAGTCCGGTGACGTCGTGAGGATCGACCTCAACCAGCCGATGGACGACATCCTCGCGGAGCTCACCAAGTACCCGGTGAAGACCCGGCTGTCGCTGACCGGTCCGCTGGTCGTGGCGCGTGACATCGCGCACGCCAAGATCAAGGAGCGGCTGGACGCGGGCGAGGAGATGCCGCAGTACCTGAAGGACCACCCGGTCTACTACGCCGGCCCCGCGAAGACGCCGGAGGGGTACGCGTCCGGGTCCTTCGGGCCGACGACGGCCGGGCGCATGGACTCCTACGTGGAGCAGTTCCAGGCGGCGGGCGGCTCCCGGGTGATGCTGGCCAAGGGCAACCGGAGCAAGCAGGTCACCGACGCGTGTGACGCGCACGGCGGGTTCTACCTGGGCTCCATCGGCGGGCCGGCGGCGCGGCTGGCGCAGGACTGCATCAAGAAGGTCGAGGTCGTCGAGTACGAGGAGCTCGGCATGGAGGCGGTCTGGAAGATCGAGGTCGAGGACTTCCCCGCGTTCATCGTCGTGGACGACAAGGGCAACGACTTCTTCCAGGACCCGGCGCCGCAGCCGACGTTCACGAGCATTCCGGTGCGGGGGCCGGGGCTGGCGTAAGCGTCCGACGGGGGCGGCGGGGGCGGTTCTCGCTCCCCGCCGCCCTTTTCCGTCCCGTCCTCCGGGGGCTGTGCCCCGGAGGACGGGAGCTGTGCCCCGGAGGACCCTTCCGGCCCTGAACGGGCCTTGCCCTCGGACGCCGGACGGGCCGGCCACAGTGTCCGTATAGCGGAATGTCTGTGCTTCTTTCGGACAACCTGGCCGCTGCCCTGCCCGTTGCGTTGACTGTCTCCCCCGCCGCTGTGAGTCTTCTCGCCGCTTGAACATGCGCATGCCATGAGTGGCTCACCCCACCGCCCTCTCCCGGAGGAGACAAGGTGATACGAAGATTCGCCGTGGCGAGCGTCTCGCTCGCTGTCGTGCTCGGCTGCGGAACGCTCCCCGCCGTGGCCGCCGACTCCGTACCCGCCGCGGTCACCGCCGCCGCGCCCGACGTCGACGTGACCAAGGTGAAGGGACACCTCAACGAACTGAGCGCCATCGCCGGGCGGAACGGCGGCAACCGCCGGTCCACCGGCCAGGGATACCGCGACTCCGTCGCCTATGTGAAGGGCAGGCTGCAGGCCGCCGGTTACACCGTCACCGAGCAGCCCTGCACCTCCGGCTGCACCAGCGGGGCCGGGCCCAACCTGATCGCCGAGTGGCCGCAGGGCGACGCCGCCAACGTGTACATGTTCGGCGCCCACCTCGACGGCGTGTCGGCGGGACCCGGCATGAACGACAACGGCTCCGGCTCGGCCGCCCTGCTCGAGAACGCCCTGACGCTGGCGCAGCAGAACCCCACCCTGCGCAACCGGGTCCGCTTCGCCTGGTGGACCGACGAGGAGCAGGGCCTCAACGGGTCCGACTTCTACGTCCGTTCGCTGTCGTCGGCCGACCGCGCGAAGATCAAGGCGTACTACAACTTCGACATGATCGCCTCCACCAACGGCGGCTACTTCGTCAACCACATCACCTCGTCGGCCGCCGCGCCGATGAAGGCGTACTGGGACTCGCTCGGCCTGCGGCCCGAGGAGAACACCGAGGGTGCCGGGCGCAGCGACGACTACTCCTTCGAGCAGTACGGCATCCCGACCTCCGGCTACGCGATGGGCGCCAGCGCCCGCAAGACGTCCGCGCAGGCCTCGAAGTGGGGCGGTACGGCCGGTTCCGCCTACGACCCCTGCTACCACCGGTCGTGCGACACCCTCACCAACATCAACACCACCGGCCTCGACCGCGCGTCCGACGGCATCGCGTACACCATCTGGCAGCGGGCCGTCCTGGCCGAGACCGGTGGCTGCGACACCGCCGGTGCCGTCGCCAACGGCGGGTTCGAGAGCGGCACCGCGCCGTGGACCGGGGACACCGGCAGCATCGGTGCCCGGTCGGGGCAGTCCGCCCACACCGGGACCCGGTTCGCCTGGCTGGCGGGGTACGGCTCCACGCGCACCGAGTCGATCAGCCAGACGGTGACCGTGCCGGCCGGGTGCACCCGGGCGACGCTGAACTACTGGCTGCGCATCGACACCGACGAGTCCGGCTCGACGCCGTACGACAGGTTCACGGTGAAGGCCGACGGCACCACGCTCGCCACGCTGTCCAACGCCGACGCCGGCAGCGGCTACGTGCAGCGCTCGGTCGACCTGACGGCGTACGCGGGCCGGACGGTGACCCTGGCGTTCACCGGCACCGAGGACTCCTCGCTGCAGACCGGCTTCGTCGTCGACGACGTGTCGCTGCAGAGCGGCTGACCACCCCCCACGGGGTTCTCCGCCCCGCCGTGCTCCTCGTGCGGCGGGGCGGAGGCCGTTTCGGGAATACGCTCGTCCGACGCCGCTGCTGTGCATCTTCGGAGGTAACACGATGACGACCACGGACGACGACCGGCACTACCGCGTCGAGCACGACTCCATGGGCGAGGTGAGGGTTCCGGCCGACGCCAAGTGGCGCGCACAGACCCAGCGCGCCGTGGAGAACTTCCCGGTCTCCGGTCAGCGCCTCGAACGGGCCCACATCGAGGCCCTGGCCCGTATCAAGGGGGCCGCGGCCAAGGTGAACGCCCGTCTCGGTGTGCTGGACAAGGACATCGCCGAGGCGATCCAGGAGGCGGCCGCCGAGGTCGCCGAGGGCCGGTGGGACGAGCACTTCCCGGTCGACGTGTTCCAGACCGGGTCCGGGACCTCGTCCAACATGAACACCAACGAGGTCGTCGCCACCCTCGCCACCGAGCGGCTCGGGCGGGACGTGCACCCCAACGACCACGTCAACGCCTCGCAGTCGTCCAACGACGTCTTCCCGTCGTCCCTCCACATCGCCGCCACCGCGGCCGTCACCCGCGATCTGATCCCGGCCCTGGACCACCTGGCGGCCTCGCTGGAGCGCAAGGCCGAGGAGTTCGCCGACGTGGTGAAGTCCGGGCGGACGCACCTCATGGACGCCACACCCGTGACGCTGGGCCAGGAGTTCGGCGGATACGCGGCCCAGGTGCGGTACGGGGTCGAGCGGCTGAACGCCTCCCTGCCGCGCCTGGCCGAGCTGCCGCTGGGCGGGACCGCCGTCGGCACCGGCATCAACACCCCGCCGGGATTCTCCGCCGCCGTCATCGAGGAGGTCGCCCGGGCCACCGGGCTGCCGCTGACCGAGGCGCGCGACCACTTCGAGGCGCAGGGCGCCCGGGACGGCATCGTCGAGACCAGCGGGCAGCTGCGGACCATCGCCGTCGGACTGACGAAGATCGCCAACGATCTGCGGTGGATGTCCTCCGGACCGCGCACGGGCCTCGCGGAGATCAGCCTGCCCGACCTCCAGCCCGGCTCCTCGATCATGCCCGGCAAGGTCAACCCGGTCGTCCCGGAGGCCGTGCTCATGGTGTGCGCGCAGGTGACCGGCAACGACGCGACCGTCGCCACCGCCGGCGCCTCGGGCAACTTCGAGCTCAACGTGATGCTGCCGGTCATCGCGAAGAACGTGCTGGAATCGGTGCGGCTGCTCGCCAACGTCTCCCGGCTGCTCGCCGACCGCACGGTCGACGGCATCGTCGCCCACCGCGAACGGGCCCGGGAGTACGCGGAGTCCTCGCCGTCCGTGGTCACCCCGCTCAACAAGTACATCGGCTACGAGGAGGCCGCCAAGGTCGCCAAGAAGTCGCTGGCCGAGCGGAAGACCATCCGTCAGGTGGTCCTGGAGGGCGGTTACGTCGAGCGCGGCGACCTCACCGTCGAGCAGCTCGACGAGGCGCTCGATGTCCTGCGGATGACGCGCCCGTAAAGCCTCGCGCGCCGGGCGTGAACCGTGACGGACGCCGCAGCGTCGTATGCCCGGGGCACCTAATATCTGCGCATGGCAGAGGGCGGAGCGATGAGGCGCGGGGAAGCGGGCGGTACGGCGGGATTCTGGGCGCCCGGGACACAGATCCTGTGGCGGTACCGGGAGAACGGCGGCGCGCGCATTCACATCGCGCGCCCCGTCACGGTCGTGCGCGACGACCCGGAGCTGCTCGCCGTGTGGATGGCGCCCGGCACCGAGTGTGTGAAGCCGGTGCTCGCCGACGGTACGCCCGTGCACGAGGAGCCGCTGGGCAGCAGGTACACCAAGCCGCGCACGGTGCAGCGGGACCGCTGGTTCGGCACCGGTGTGCTGAAGCTGGCGCGGCCCGGTGAGCCCTGGTCGGTGTGGCTGTTCTGGGATCCGGACTGGCAGTTCAAGAACTGGTACGTGAACCTGGAGGAGCCGCTGGCCCGTTGGGCGGGCGGGGTGGATTCCGAGGATCACTTCCTGGACATCTCCGTGCACCCGGACCGCGGCTGGCACTGGCGCGACGAGGACGAGTTCGCGCAGGCCCAGCGGGACGGGCTGGTGGACTCCGCGCTGGCCGGGAGGGTGCGCGAGGCCGGGCGGGCGGCGGTGGAGGTGATCGGCTCCTGGGGGCCGCCGTTCTCGGACGGCTGGGAGGACTGGCGCCCGGATCCGTCGTGGACGGTACCGTCACTGCCACAGGACTGGGACCGCACTCCGGCGCATGTGTCCTCGTGAGACCCTTGCTGCGCCCCCGGGCGGGAAACGTAGGATCGTCCTCCGCAAGGGCGCGGGGCACTCAACAGCGGAGCGCGCGCCGGGCTTGACCGATCGTCACCGAGGGGCGGCAGGACGTGAGCGAGGGGTACGGAAACACCGGTGCCGGCCAGGAACGGTCGGCCGGCGGCACAGGAACAACCTCTGACCACGCGGGAAATCCGTTCCGGGGGCAGGTATTCCGGGTATCGGAGTTTCGGCGGGACGAACCGCGCGCACAGCGTGCGCCGGACGGATGGACTCGACACGCGTGACGGAGCAGCCGACCTCCTTCGAGCGCCCCCAGCCGGGCGTGGACCCCGCGGATCCCCGCGGGGCGCTCTTGCGTACCCCGTCACCGGCCGGCGTGCCGGACACGGGAGCCGCCTTACCCGTACAGAGCCGCTCCGGCGGTGATCCCGCCGCGCCGGGGGCCGCGTCCCCGGGGTCGCCCGGGGCCGGCTCGCCGGGGACGGTGACACCCGGCGGTACGGACCAGGACCCGGCGGGGCCCGGCTCCGAGCACTCCCAGCCGGGCGCCGGGCAGGACGCCGAGCCGGACGCGCACCGGCCGCGGCCCGCGCCCGAGGGCATCCCGGTGCAGCCGGCCGCGGGATCCGGCCGTGCGGCGCCGGGCACCGACGGGCAGGAGCGCCGTACCGGGCAGGTCACCCCGCCCGGGCGGCCGACGCCGATGCGGCGGGACGGGGACCGGCTGCGGTTCGTCGGTGCCGCGACCCGGCGGATCGCCCGCGGTATCGACCTGGACGAGATCGTGATGGGGCTGTGCCGGGCCACCGTGCCCACCTTCTCCGACGCGATCCTGGTCTATCTGCGCGATCCGCTGCCGGTCGGCGACGAGCGGCCCACCGGCCCGCTGATGCTGCGGCTGCGCCGCACCGACCGGATCCCCGCCGAACGGGACACCGAGGGCGGGTTCACCCCGGTCGCCCCGCCGGAGCCGTCCGAGCTGGACTCGGTCGGCGCGGAGCTGTGCACGGTACGGCCCGGCAGTGCGCTCGCCGAGGTGCTGCGCGGCGTACGGCCGGTGTTCACGGACGCGCCGGCCGCCCGCGCCGCGCTGCCCGAACTCCTGGGTGAGCAGGGCGCGTCGGTCGTTCCCGAGGGGCAGCGGGCGATCCTGGCGCCGCTGCGCGGCCGGCGCCGGGTGATCGGCGCCGCCCTGTTCCTGCGCCGCCCCGAACGCGACCCGTTCGAGGCCGACGATCTGCTGGTCGCCGCGCAGCTCGCCACGCACAGCGCCCTCGGCATCGACAAGGCGGTGCTGTACGGGCGGGAGGCGTACATCGCGGACGAGTTGCAGCGCACCATGCTGCCGGAGAACCTGCCGCGCTGCACCGGCGTACGGCTGGCCACGCGGTATCTGCCGGCCGCGGAGACCGCGCGGGTGGGCGGTGACTGGTACGACGCGATTCCGCTGCCCGGAAGCCGGGTCGCGCTGGTCGTCGGTGACGTCATGGGGCACTCCATGACCTCCGCGGCGATCATGGGTCAGCTGCGCACCACCGCGCAGACCCTGGCCGGGCTCGACCTGCCCCGCAGGAGGTGCTGCACCATCTCGACGAGCAGGCGCAGCGGCTCGGCGTGGACCGCATGGCGACCTGCCTGTACGCGGTGTACGACCCGGTATCGCATCGCATCACCATCGCCAACGCCGGTCATCCGCCGCCCATCCTGCTGCATCTGGGCGGGCGGGCCGAGGTGCTGCGGGTGCCCGCGGGCGCGCCGATCGGCGTGGGCGGGGTGGACTTCGAGGCCGTGGAGCTGGACGCGCCCGCCGGGGGGACCCTGCTGCTGTACACCGACGGCCTGGTGGAGTCCCGGCTGCGCGACGTGTGGACCGGCATCGAGCAGCTGCGGGAGAAGCTCGCCGCGACCGCGCAGCTGACCGGGCCGGACCATCCGCCGCCCCTTGAGGCGCTGTGCGACGAGGTGCTGGACATGCTCGGCCCGGGTGACCGGGACGACGACATCGCGCTGCTCGCCGCCCGCTTCGACGGGATCGCGCCGAGCGATGTGGCGTACTGGTTCCTGGAGCCGGAGGACGCCGCGCCCGGCCGGGCCCGCCGGCTGGCCCGGCGGGCGCTGTCCCGCTGGGACATGGAGGACCTCAGCGACTCGGTGGAGCTGCTGGTCAGCGAGGTGGTGACCAATGCCGTGCGGTACGCGACGCGGCCGGTCACGCTGCGGCTGCTGCGCACCGATGTGCTGCGCTGCGAGGTCGGCGACGACGTGCCGCAGCTGCCGCGGCTGCGGCAGGCGCGCGCCACGGACGAGGGCGGGCGCGGACTGTATCTGGTGAACCGGCTGGCCCGGCGGTGGGGCGCCACCCGGCTCAGCACGGGCAAGGTGGTGTGGTTCGAGCTGAACCACGGCTGAGCGGCCGTACGACGACGCGAGGGGCGCCCGGTGGGTCACCGGGCGCCCCTCGCGTCTGTCGTCTACTGCTCCTCGTCGTCCTCCGGGTCGCCCGGCCCCTCCGGGATGCCGAACGTGGGCGGCGCCGAGGGCGTGTTCGTCGGCGGCTCCGACGTCGGCGTCTGGCTCGGCGGCTCCGACGTCGGCGTCTGGGACGGGGTCTCGGACGGCGCCTCGGTGGTCGGCTCCTGGGTCGTCGGCTCCTGGCTCGGCGTCTGCGACGGCGACTGGGTGTCCGGCGGCGAGGTGCTGGGCCTCACCGCGGCGCCCTGCTTGGTGTCCAGGTCGAACTCGGTGACCTCGTCCATGACGCCGAAGGTGTACGCCGCCCAGATCTCCGCGGGGAAGCCGCCGCCGTTGACGCGGTAGTCGACGCCGCCCGCCCGGTACATCGGGACCTGGCTGTGGTTCTTCTCGTCCTCGCCGAACAGACCGACGGAGGTGACCAGGTCGGGTGTGAAGCCGGTGAACCAGGCCGACTTGTTGTTGTCGGAGGTACCCGTCTTGCCGGCGACCTGCTGGCCGTCGCGCAGGGGGTTCTCCCGCACCGACGTCCTGGCCGTACCGTCGTCGACCACGCCGGTGAGCACGGAGGTCACCGTGTCGGCTGCCTCGCGGCTGATGACCTGCTCGCCGATCGGGTCGGGGAACTCGACCCTGCGGTCCTTGTGCTCGACCGACTTCACGACGGCCGGGGTGACCTTCTTGCCGTGGTTGTCGAGGGTGGCGTAGACGCCGGCCATCTCCAGCGGGCTCGCGCCCATACTGCCCAGGGTCTGCGCGGGCACGGCCTCCATGCCCTCGGTCTCCATGCCGAGCCGGCCCGCGACCCGCACGACCTCGGGCATGCCGACGTCGATGCCCATCTGCGCGAAGACCGAGTTGACGGACTTGTTCATCGCCTCCTGAACGGTGATGTCGCCGTAGTCGACGTCGTCCTCGTTGGGGGGCGCGAAGCCGACCTTGCGGGTGCCGTCCATCACGGGGCGCTTGCTCGTGCCGTCGTAGATCGTGTCGGCCGTGATCGGCACGCCGTCCTGGGTCTCGGCGTCCTGGTCGACGGCCGCGGCGAGGATCACCGGCTTGAAGGTGGAGGCGGGCTGGTAGTCGTCGCGGGTGGCGTTGTTGGTGTAGTGCTTCACGTAGTCCACGCCGCCGTACATCGCCACGACCGCTCCCGTCTTCGGGTCCACGGAGACGGCGCCGGCCTGGACGTCGGCGTCGACCGCGCGCTTGCCGGGGTCCAGCTTGCTGGTGAGCCGGGTCTTGACCGCCTTCTCCAGCGCGGCCTGCTTCTTCTTGTCGACGTTCAGCGTGATGGTGTAGCCGCCGAGGTCGACCAGGGCCTTGGCCTGCTCCAGGTCCTCGGCGATGCCCTGGGCGACGAGCTGCTGCTTGAGCGCGGTGTTGGCCGCCTCGACCAGGTACCCGGTCTGGCCCTCCATGCCGGGAGCGGGCCTGGGCTCCTCGGGGGTCGGGAACTCCATGGCCTGGCGGTCGGCCCGGTCCAGCCACTTCTGCTCGACCATGTTGTCCAGGACGTAGTTCCAGCGCTCCTGGACCAGCCGCTTGCCGGTGTCGCTGGCGATCGCCCAGTCGTACTGGTTGGGCGCCTGGAGCAGCGCGGCGAGGTACGCGCCCTGCCCGACCGTCAGGTCCTCGGCGTCGACGCGGTAGTAGGCCTGGGCGGCGGCCTGGATTCCGTAGGCGCCGCGACCGTAGTAGCTGGTGTTGATGTACCCGGCGAGGATGTAGTCCTTGGACTTCTCCCGGTCCAGCTTCAGGGAGATGACCAGTTCCTTCAGCTTGCGCGAGACCGTCTGTTCCTGGCTCAGGTAGTAGTTCTTGACGTACTGCTGGGTGATCGTCGAACCGCCCTGCGCGCCCTTGCCGGACAGCGTGTTGAGCACACCGCGCGCGGTGCCCCGGAGGTCGACGCCGGAGTCCTTGTAGAAGGTCTTGTTCTCGGCGGCGACGAAGGTGCGCTGGACGTCCTTGGGGACCCTGGCCAGCTCGACGATCTCGCGGTTGCGCTCGCCGTCGCGGGCCATGATGCTGCCGTCACTGTACTTGTACACGTTGCTCTGCAGCTCGGCGTCGGCGTTCCCCTCGGGGATGCCGATCATCATGTACAGCACGATGAAGGCGCCCATGCCGAGCAGGCAGAGGCCGAAGAAGGTGCCGAGGATCTTCTTCCAGGTGAAGAGGCGGCGTATGCCGGTGCGGCCCGCCGCACCCGACGAGCGGCGGCCCTCGGGTGCCGCACGGCGCCCACCGCGCTGTCGTGCGCGTCTTTCTTCCGCTCGTCCCATGCGTCCGTTCCGCTCCGCTTCGTTCGTGTGTGCTCGGCAGCCACACCAGTTCGTCGCTCAGGTCAGCTCAGAAAGCTAACACCGAGAGCTATGACAAAGGGCTGACGATCCGGCCTTTACGGGCGTGACAATCAGCACCCGCCCCAACGGAACCGACGTACGAGAGGGGTGTGAGGTTGCCGCGACCGAGTAATGTGATATCACTTAGATAGACAAGCGCTAGCCGCGCAGACCGGCATGGCAGGCGCACGGAGAAACGGGGGACCACCCATGTCCACACATGACGCACATGACCCGCAGGCCGTACAGGCCGCGCAGGCCACGGCCGACGTGCCCGAGATGCCGGCCCCGCGCGTGCGGGAGTTCACGGCGCACAGCATCGGCGGCGGGCTCGCGCTGCTGCTCGGCCTGGTCGGGCTGTTCATCGGCGCGACGCTGATCGTCACCGCCACGGCGGTCAGCGGGGCCGGCGCGAAGGCCGTACTGATCATCGGCGGCATCCTGGTCGCACTCGCGGCGTTCCTCGCGATGTGCGGGCTGAACATGGTGGCGCCGGGCGAGGCGCGGGTGGTGCAGCTCTTCGGCCGCTACCGGGGCACGATCCGGCAGGACGGGCTGCGCTGGGTCAACCCCTTGACCGCGCGCACCAAGATCTCGACGCGCGTACGCAACCACGAGACCGCCGTCCTGAAGGTGAACGACGCCTACGGCAACCCGATCGAACTCGCCGCCGTCGTGGTGTGGCGGGTGGAGGACACCGCGCAGGCCACCTTCGAGGTGGACGACTACATCGAGTTCGTCTCCACCCAGACCGAGGCGGCCGTGCGGCACATCGCCATCGAGTACCCCTACGACGCCCACGACGAGGACGGCCTCTCGCTGCGCGGCAACGCCGAGGAGATCACCGAGAAGCTCGCCGTGGAACTGCACGCGCGCGTGGAGGCGGCCGGTGTGCAGATCATCGAGTCCCGCTTCACGCACCTCGCGTACGCCCCCGAGATCGCCTCGGCGATGCTCCAGCGGCAGCAGGCCGGCGCGGTCGTGGCGGCGCGGCAGCAGATCGTGGAGGGCGCCGTGGGCATGGTCGAGTCGGCGCTGACCCGGATCGCCGAGCAGGACATCGTGGACCTGGATCCGGAGCGCAAGGCGGCGATGGTGTCCAACCTGATGGTCGTGCTGTGCGGGGACCGCTCCGCACAGCCGGTCCTCAACACGGGGACGCTCTACCAGTGACGACTCCTTCCGAGGGGGCAGCCCCCAAGGGCCGGCCGCAGCGCAAGCAGGTGCTGCTGCGGCTGGACCCGGCGGTGTACGAGGCACTGGCGCGCTGGGCCAACGACGAGCTGCGCTCGGCCAACGCGCAGATCGAGTTCCTGCTGCGGCGCGCGCTTCTGGAGGCGGGGAGGCTGCCGGGTGAGGCCGGGCCGCTGCCCCGCCGGGGCCGGCCTCCCGGGGGATCCGCCCCCGGACCCCCGCCGGCCTGAACGGCCTCGTCCTCGAGCGCCGGACGGGCCGGCCCTCGCCCGGCGTTCAGTGGCAGAACCGTGACAATCGGCTCCCACCTGGGCTCTTCCTCACCCCGCACCGCTCTGCACACCGTGCGTATACATAGCGCGTATACACCGTGTGTAGAGTGCTCGGCATGTCCATCGGTCACACCCTTCTGGGACTCCTGGAATCCGGCCCGCGCCATGGTTACGACCTGAAGCGGGCCTTCGACGAGAAGTTCGGTCACGACCGGCCGCTGCACTACGGCCAGGTCTACTCGACGATGTCCCGCCTGCTGAAGAACGGGCTCGTCGAAGTCGACGGCATCGAGGCCGCCGGCGGCCCCGAGCGCAAGCGGTACGCGATCACCGAGGCCGGCATCACCGATGTCGAGCGCTGGCTCGCCACACCGGAGAAGCCGGAGCCGTACCTCCAGTCGACGCTCTACACCAAGGTCGTCCTCGCCCTGCTCACCAGCCGCGACGCGGCCGACATCCTGGACACGCAGCGCTCGGAGCATCTGCGCGGCATGCGGATCCTCACCGACCGCAAGCGCAAGGGCGACCTCGCCGACCAGCTCATCTGCGACCACGCCCTGTTCCACCTCGAGGCCGACCTGCGCTGGCTGGAGCTGACCGCGGCGCGTCTCGACAAGCTCCGTGAGGCGGTGGCCCGATGAACTCCGCTCCCCCCGGTTCCCTCCTCGCGGCCCGGGACCTGCGCAAGGTCTACGGCCCGACCACCGCGCTCGACGGTGCCGCCTTCTCCATCCACCCCGGCGAGGTCGTCGCGGTGATGGGCCCCTCCGGCTCGGGCAAGTCGACGCTGCTGCACTGCCTCGCCGGGATCGTCATGCCCGACTCCGGGTCGATCACGTACAACGGGCGTGAGCTGACCGCCATGAGCGACAGCGAGCGCAGTGCGCTCAGGCGCTCGGAGTTCGGCTTCGTCTTCCAGTTCGGCCAGCTCGTGCCGGAGCTCACCTGCGTGGAGAACGTCGCCCTGCCGCTGCGGCTGAACGGCACGCCCCGCAAGGAGGCCGAGCGGGCGGCACTGACCTGGATGGAGCGGCTGGAGGTCGACGACGTCCGCGCAAAGCGTCCCGGCGAGGTGTCCGGCGGTCAGGGGCAGCGGGTCGCCGTGGCCCGTGCGCTGGTCACCGGCCCGCGCCTGCTGTTCGCCGACGAGCCGACCGGCGCGCTGGACTCCCTCAACGGCGAGCGGGTGATGGAACTGCTCACCGACGCCGCCCGGTCCGCCAACGCCGCCGTCGTCCTCGTCACGCACGAGGCGCGGGTGGCCGCGTACTCCGACCGCGAGATCGTCGTACGCGACGGCAGGTCACGGGACATGGAGCGCGTCGTATGAGGGCGGTGCAGTGGGCGCGGGATCTCGCCATGGGGTCCCGGTTCGCCTTCGCCGGCGGACGCGAGGGATGGGTCCGTGCCCTGCTCACCGCCGTCGGCGTCGGACTGGGGGTGGCGCTGCTGCTGCTCACCACCGCCCTGCCGGGCGCGCTGGCCGAGCGGAGCCGGCGGGAGGAGGCACGCCTCGACTACACCTACAGCCGGGAGGTCATGCCCAAGGCCGACGACACCCTGGTCGTCGCGGACACCGACACCGAGTTCGACGGCCAGGGCGTCCGCGGCCGGTTCCTCGAGCCGGAGGGCGACGGGGCCCCGCTGCCGC
Organism: Streptomyces griseoloalbus; assembly: GCA_014650015.1. Classification (GTDB taxonomy): domain Bacteria; phylum Actinomycetota; class Actinomycetes; order Streptomycetales; family Streptomycetaceae; genus Streptomyces; species Streptomyces griseoloalbus. Next base: position 94,217 of record BMUD01000005.1, on the reverse strand, counting down.
CGGGTCTGCGGGAGTTCCCGGCGCCGGGTGACATGGTGGTCTCCCCCGCGCTGCAGGAGCTGCTCGACTCGGACGGGGGCGGGCTGCTGCGGGAGCGGCTGCCGTACGACATCGTCGGCACGATCGGCGAGCAGGGGCTGATCGGTTCGCAGGAACTCGCCTACTACACGGGCGGCAAGGGCCTCGCGGAACGGATCAACAACTCGACGGTGGCGCGCATCGACGCCTTCGGGTCCCCGCAGCCGAGCGAGCAGGAGACCGATCCGGTCCTCGTGCTGCTGGTCCTGGTCGTCTTCGTGGTGCTGCTGATGCCGGTCGCCGTGTTCATCGCCGCGGCCGTGCGGTTCGGCGGCGAGCGGCGCGACCGCAGACTGGCGGCGCTGCGGCTGGTCGGCTCCGACGGCGGCATGACCCGGCGGATCGCCGCGGGCGAGGCGCTCGCCGGGGCGCTGCTCGGGCTGGTGTTCGGCACCGGTTTCTTCCTGGCGGGGCGTGAGGTGGCGGCGTCGTTCGAGGTGTTCCAGGTCAGCGTCTTCCCCAGCTATCTGAACCCCTCGCCGCTGCTGGCGCTGCTGGTCGCGGTGGCGGTCCCGGCGGCCGCGGTGCTGGTGACGCTGTTCGCGCTGCGCGGGGTGGTCATCGAACCGCTGGGCGTGGTGCGTACGGCGCGGCCCTCGCGCCGCCGGCTGTGGTGGCGGCTGCTGCTGCCGCTGGCCGGGGTCGGCATGCTGGTCCCCATGATCGGCCAGGGCCGGGACGGCGGCGCCTTCAACCAGTATCTGGTCGTCGGCGGTGTCATGTGCCTGCTCGTCGGGATCACCGCGCTGCTGCCGTGGATCGTGGAGACGGTCGTCGCCCGGCTCGGCTCGGGCAGCGTCTCCTGGCAACTCGCGGTACGCCGCCTGCAGTTGAGCAGCGGAGCGGCGGCCCGCATGGTCAACGGCATCGCGGTGGCGGTGGCCGGCGCGATCGCGCTGCAGATGCTGTTCGCCGGGATCGAGAGCGACTACACCGAGAACACGGGCTACGACGTGTCGCGGGCCCAGATGCAGGTGCAGGTGCCCAAGGGCACGGACCTCGCTCCGGCCGCGGCGAAGTTCGAGAAGACCAAGGGCGTACGCGAGGTCTACGCCCTGTCCGAGGGTTATGTGGGCGACCGGCCCTGGCGGCAGCAGCCGGAGCGCGTCGTCCAGCTGACCATCGGCGACTGCGCGACCCTGCGCGAGGTGGCGAAGCTGCCCTCGTGCGAGGACGGTGACGTGTTCTCGGTCCGGGGCGGCGCGTACGACACCGACACCCCGTCACTGAGCGAGCCGGGCCGGAAACTGTACCTGGAGACGGCCGGCGGTGACAGCAGTCGGGAGGACGTCGTCTGGACCCTTCCGGAGGGGCTGAAGCGGGCCGACTCCGTCGAGGACCCGACCGGCACGAAGCGCGGTGGCTTCCTGATGACGTCGGGCGCGGTGCCCGCGGACATCGGGAAGGCGATCAGCGGGGACCTGTACCTGGCGGTGGACGACTCGGTGCCGTACGCCCACGAGTACATCCGCAACGCGGCCGCCGTGATCGACCCGATGACCGAGCCGATGGTGTGGTACGCCACCGAGCGCTCGGAGCGCTACGACTCCATCCGCACGGGTCTGTCCGTCGGTGCCACCGCCGTACTGGCGCTGATCGGGGCGAGCCTGCTGGTCTCCCAGCTGGAACAGCTGCGCGAGCGCCGCAAGCTGCTGTCGGCCCTGGTCGCCTTCGGCACCCGGCGGCGCACGCTGAGCCTGTCGGTGCTGTGGCAGACGGCGATCCCGATCGGCCTGGGCCTGCTGCTCGCCTCGGCGGTGGGCATGGCCCTGGGCGCGGTGCTGCTCCGGATGACCTCGACGTCGGTCGACGTGCACTGGACGAGCGTGTTCCGGATGACCGGCGCGGGTGCGGCGGTGGTCCTCCTGGTGACCCTGCTGAGCCTTCCGCCCCTCCTCCGCATGATGCGCCCGGACGGCCTGCGCACGGAGTAGGCCGCCGGACCGCACACCCGGGGTGGGCAGGTCCCGTGCGGGACCTGCCCACCCCGCGGCGGTTTCCGGGACCTCGGGCCCCGGGGACCGCGGTTCGCACCGGAGCCCCGCCCTCGCCGGGGCGCGGTCGCCGGCCGGAGCGAGCGCGCGGGGGCGGATCGCGGGCGTACGAGGGCCGGGCCCGGGGTTCGTGCGGGCGAGTCAGTGGCCCACTGTCCGTACCGGCAGGTCGCGCAACGCCTCGCGCAGGGCCGCTGCCAGTTGGCCGTACTCCGATGCGCGGGCCGCGCCCGTACGCATGGCGAGGGCGATGCGGCGGGTGGGGGCCGGGTCGGCGAAGACACCGGTGAGCAGGCGGCTGGAGCGGGTGGTCTCGACGTCGACGGCGGTGCGCGGCAGCAGCGTCACCCCGAGGCCCCCCGCCACCAGTTGCACCAGCGTGGACAGCCCCGCCGCCGTGGTCGTGGCCGGGACGCCCGCACGGCCGGCCTCGCGGCAGATGTCCAGGGCCTGGTCGCGCAGACAGTGCCCCTCGTCCAGGAGGAGCAGGTTCAGCTCGCGCAGCGCCTCGCGGGGAATGCCCTCCCGGCCGCCGAGCGGGTGATCCAGCGGCGTGACCAGCACGAAGTCCTCGTCGAAGAGGGGGAGTTCGGTCACGCCGGGCACGGCGAGCGGCACGGCGAGCAGCAGCAGGTCGAGCCGGCCGCCGGCCAGCCCGTCCAGCAGGTTGGCGGTCTGCTCCTCGTGCACCTGGAGGTCGAGGTGCGGATAGCGGTCGTGGACCAGCCGCAGCACGGTGGGCAGCAGATACGGCGCCACCGTCGGGATCACGCCGAGCCGCAGCGCCCCGGTGAACGGCGCCCGCAGCGCGTCCGCCTCCTCCATCAGCGCCCCGACCTCCGCCAGCACGGCCTTGGCGCGGACGGCGAGCTGTTCCCCGGCCGGCGAGAGCAGCACCTTGCGCGTCGTACGCTCCAGGAGGGTGACGCCCAGTGTCTCCTCCAGCGCCGACACGGCTCCCGACAGGGCCGGCTGGCTCATCCCTATCGCCGCCGCGGCGTCCCGGAAGTGCAGATGCTCGGCCACCGCGGCGAACGCCCGGAGCTGCGCGAGACTCGGTTGCCTGCGCCTATTACCCACAGTCACTGATAGCTACCTCCGATCAACATGACCGAGTGTAGCTATTTCACTAATCAATGCACCCTGTGCCAACATCATCCGAGTCCAACCCATGGGAAACGCCTGTAATCCGGGTGTTTCTTCGCTGCAAGGAGAGCCTGTGCTCACTGTCGGTGACAAGTTCCCCGAGTTCGAACTGACCGCCTGCGTCTCGCTGGAGAAGGGCAAGGAGTTCGAGACGATCGACCACAAGACCTACGAGGGCAAGTGGAAGATCGTGTTCGCGTGGCCCAAGGACTTCACCTTCGTGTGCCCGACCGAGATCGCGGCGTTCGGCAAGCTGAACGACGAGTTCGCCGACCGCGACGCCCAGGTCCTCGGTTTCTCCGGCGACTCGGAGTTCGTCCACCACGCCTGGCGCAAGGACCACGACGACCTGCGTGACCTGCCCTTCCCGATGATGGCCGACTCCAAGCACGAGCTGATGCGCGACCTGGGCATCGAGGGCGAGGACGGCTTCGCCAAGCGCGCCGTCTTCATCGTCGACCAGAACAACGAGATCCAGTTCTCCATGGTGACCGCCGGCTCCGTCGGCCGTAACCCCAAGGAGGTCCTGCGGGTCCTGGACGCCCTGCAGACCGACGAGCTCTGCCCGTGCAACTGGAGCAAGGGCGACGAGACCCTGGACCCGGTCGCGCTGCTGGCCGGGGAGTGACCTGACATGTCGCTCGACTCCCTGAAGTCCCGCATACCGGACTACGCCAAGGACCTCAAGCTCAACCTGGGCTCGGTCATCGGCAACTCCGACCTCCCGGCCCAGCAGCTGTGGGGCACGGTGCTGTCGACGGCGATCGCCTCGCGCTCGGCCATCGTGCTGCGCGAGCTGGAGCCGGAGGCGAAGGCGAACCTGTCGCCGGAGGCGTACACGGCCGCCAAGGCCGCCGCCGCGGTGATGGCGATGAACAACGTCTTCTACCGCACCCGCCACCTGCTGTCGGACCACGAGTACGGCACCCTGCGCGCCGGTCTGCGGATGAACGTCATCGGCAACCCGGGTGTCGACAAGGTCGACTTCGAGTTCTGGTCCTTCGCGGTCTCCGCGATCAACGGCTGCGGCATGTGCCTCGACTCGCACGAGCAGGTGCTGCGCAAGGCCGGTGTGGAGCGCGAGGTCGTCCAGGAGGCGTTCAAGATCGCCGCGGTGATCCAGGCGGTCGCCGCCACGCTGGACGCGGAGGCGGCGCTCGCCGAGTGACCCGCGCCCCGTCGCATGACAGCGGGCCCGTCCACCGAGACCGGTGGGCGGGCCCGCTGCCGTACGGACGGGGCACAGCCGTCGGGTGCGTCCCTACGGCTCGCGCGTGTCGCCCGGCCGCTCCTCCTCCGTCGGCGGCTGCGGACCGGGCTTCGATCCGGGCGCCGTCGGTGCCGGGGCGTCCGGTGCCGGGGTGTCCGGTGCCGGGGTGTCCGGTGCCGATATCGCCGTGGCGCCCCGGGGCTTGGGGTACTGGCGTACGGCCGCCTCGAGGGAGAACGCGCGCAGATAGCCGACGACGGTGTTGGTGACCGCGACCAGCGGTACGGCGACCACGGCGCCGCCGATGCCGGCCACCATGCCGCCCGAGGCGACCGCCAGCACCACCGCGAGCGGATGGACCCGGACCGCCCGGCCCAGGATGAACGGCTGGAGGATGTGCCCCTCGATCTGCTGCACCGCCAGCACCACCACCAGCGTCATGACGCCCGTGAACACCCCCTGGGTGACGAGCGCTACGACCACCGCCAGCGCACCCGACACCACCGCGCCCACGAGCGGGATGAACGAGAACAGGAAGATGAAGACGGCGAGCGGCACCGCCATCGGCACATCGAGGAAGTAGATGCCGAGGCCGATGAAGATCGCGTCGATCAGCGCCACTATCACCGTGCCGCGCACATACGCGGTGAGCGTGCGCCACGCGACCGGGCCCGCACCGGCGACTCCCGGACGGGCGGCGGCCGGGACGAGCTTGAGCGACCACTCCCAGATCCGCTTGCCGTCGTAGAGCAGGAACAGCGTCGAGAAGACCGCCAGCAGGATGCCGGTGAGCGCCTCGACGACGACGGTCACGCCCTCCAGGCCCGCCGAGGTGATCTGCTCGGTGTTGGCACCGACCGCCTCCCGCAGGTTCTTGGCGATCTCGTTGATCTGCTTGTCGGTGACGTGGAACGGGCTGTTGAGCAGCCAGTTGCGCAGCTCGTCGATGCCGTCCTGGATCTGGTCGGAGAGGTGGTCGATGTTCTCCATGACCTGCCAGGTCACGAACCAGCCGATGAGGCCGATCACGACGAACCCGAACAACGCCGTGAGCGCGGTGGCCGGCCCGCGCGGCACGCCGATCCGCGTCATCCGGGCCACCGTCGGCTGGAGCAGCGCCGTGATCAGCAGCGCGGCCACGAACGCCAGCACGACCAGCTGTACGGCGCTGATGACCCGCATGAGCACCCAGAGCGTGCCGGCCAGCACCAGCAGCCGCCAGCCGGCCTCGGCCGCGACCCGTACTCCCCAGGGCACGGCCTGCGCGGGGTCGGGGCGGGCCGGGACGACGGCGGCGTACTCCACCGGTGGTGGTGCCTGGTCGGGGCGCGGGACGGTCTCCTGTTCGGGCTCCGCGTCGGGCGGGCGGCCCCCCTCCACCTCGGCGCGGCGCTCCTCCAACCGCTTGCTGACCTCGGTCAGTCCGGCTCCGACCCGGCCGAGCCACCTTGGCACTCGCGACATGATCCGTCCTCTTCCCCCGTATCTCCCCACCACTCCCCCCTGGAGTCGTCGGTCAGACCGTACATGGCGAAAGCCCCGCACCGTAGGACGGTGTGGGGCTGTGCCGGGGTTGAGCGGGGCCGGGGGCGAGGGGCTCCCGGTACTTCTAGTACCAGTTGTTGGCCTGCCAGAAGTTCCAGGCGCCGCACGGGCTGCCGTAGCGGTCGTTCATGTAGCCCAGACCCCACTTGATCTGGGTGGCCGGATTCGTCATCCAGTCGGCTCCGGCGGAGGCCATCTTGGAACCCGGGAGCGCCTGCACCAGCCCGTAGGCGTCGGAGGTGGGGTTGTCGGCCCGGTAGTTCCAGCTGGACTCGTGGTCCACGATGTTGCTGAAGCACTGGAACTGGTCGGCGGGCACCAGCTGGCGCGCGATCGCCTGGACGTCGGCGACCGAGTACGAGCTCTGGACGGCGATCTCGGAAGCGTCACGGGCCGCGTCGCGGCTGGCGGCGGCCTTGGCCGCAGCGCGCTCCTTGGCCTCCTGCTCCGCCTTCTCGGCGGCTTCCTGCTTCTTCGCGATCGCGGTCTCGGCGGCGGCCTTGCGGGCGGCCTCCTCCGCGTCCTTCTTCGCGGTCGCGTCCGCGGCGATGGCCATCGTTTCGGCCTGCTGCGTCAGGGACGCGGTCTGCACCTGGGCCTGCTGGCCCGCGGGGATGTCCGCGAGCAGCGTGGTGCCGCTTGCCGTCGCTTCGGCGTCGTTGTTCTGCGCGGTGCTGCCCGAGGCAACGCCGACAACGCTTCCGACAGCGGTGACCGCCGTGGCCGAAGCCACTGCGAATCCCCGGACCGAGATCCGGCTCACACGGTTTCCTTCCAGCATCGCCCGCTTCGGTGACCCTCGCGGACGCAATCGTGCCCCTGGCACTGGCCTCCCCAACTGCGGGTCACGGGAGGCACGGGCCCGGTGGGCAACTCCCGCGAGAGGAGCGCCGCGTGGTGCTTCGGGCGGCATACGACGGCGCTATGCAGTTGGAGCTGGGCTTGCTGTGGTCACGTACCTCCCCCACTGCCTCGAAGGCGTGGGAGGTACCCCCAGGGGTACAGGTGTGTCGTATGCGGGGCCTGACAGGAGTGAGACTCTGCCGTAACCCGACGGTGCAAGGCAATTCCCCGTTGCGTGTGAAAGCTCACATCCCGTTTGGCCCTAGGGAATCTCGGAAATCCGCACACACGCCGACGCCGCCCGGCTAGGCTCTTCGCCTTTCCGGACGGCGCCAACCAGTCGGTAACCGACCCGTTTTGGTACGCGAGGGTCAGATCTGCCCGTCCTCGAGCATTTCGGTCACAAGGGCGGCGATCTGGGACCTCTCGGACCGGGTCAGGGTGACATGCGCGAAGAGCGGATGCCCCTTCAGTTTCTCGACGACGGCGACCACACCGTCGTACCGACCGACCCTCAGATTGTCCCGCTGGGCGACATCATGGGTCAGAACGACCCGCGAATTGGCCCCGATCCGGGACAGAACGGTCAGCAGTACGTTCCGTTCCAGCGACTGCGCCTCGTCCACGATCACGAACGCGTCGTGCAGTGAGCGGCCCCGGATGTGGGTGAGCGGCAGGACCTCCAGCATGCCGCGCGCGGTGACCTCCTCGATGACCTCCCGGCTGGTGACCGCCGACAGTGTGTCGAACACCGCCTGCGCCCAGGGGCTCATCTTCTCCGCCTCGGTACCGGGCAGATAGCCGAGCTCCTGCCCGCCCACCGCGTACAGCGGGCGGAAGACCATCACCTTCTGGTGCTGCCGGCGCTCCAGCACCGCCTCGAGCCCCGCGCAGAGGGCCAGCGCCGACTTGCCGGTGCCGGCCCGGCCGCCCATGGACACGATCCCGACGTCCGGGTCGAGCAGCAGGTCGAGGGCGATCCGCTGCTCGGCGCTGCGGCCCTTGATGCCGAACGCCTCCCGGTCGCCGCGCACCAGCCGGACGGTGCCCTCGGCGGTGACCCGGCCGAGCGCCTTGCCGCGCTCCGACTGGAGGGTGAGTCCGGTGTGCACCGGGAGATGAGCGGCTTCGGGCACATGGACGTGCCCCTCCTCGAAGAGGATGTCCACCTGCTCGCCGGGCAGGGTCAGTTCGGACATTCCGGTCCAGCCGGAGGCGTCCGTGATGGCGAGCTCCGCGCGGTACTCCTCGGCGAGGAGGCCGACGGAGGACGCCTTGATCCTGAGCGGGAGGTCCTTCGACACGACGGTGACGTCGAACCCCTCGGCCTGCAGATTGCGGGCGACCGCGAGGATGCGGGAGTCGTTGTCCCCCAGGCGGTAGCCACTGGGCAGCACGCTGGGGTCCGAGTGGTTCAGCTCGACCCGCACGGTTCCGCCGAGGTCCCCGGTCGGAATGGGGGCGTCGAGACGGCCGTACCGCACCCGGTAGTCGTCCAGCAGACGCAGCGCCTGCCGGGCGAAGTACCCGAGTTCGGGATGGTTCCGCTTGGCCTCCAGTTCCGTCACCACGACGACGGGGAGCACGACCTCGTGCTCGTCGAAGCGGCTCAGGGCGTTCGGGTCGGCCAGCAGGACGCTGGTGTCGAGAACATAGGTGCGCCGGTCTGGCTTGTGGCGCTTTGCGCTGGTCACCACGGAAGGACGTACCCCCTCGGATGAGGTCGGGGAGCGACGGAGTGGAAGCTGGGCCGGGAGGGTGGGAACATTCCGACCGGTGGACGGCCGCCCTGCGCAGCGGGCCGAGAACCGGCCCTCCGCTGCTTCTTCCGTGCCGTGACCGCACGGTCGTGCTGTAGCAAGGGGCCTCCCGGGCGGACGGCCCCGAGCCGCCCGCTGAGATCCGACACCCGTGGTTCGGGTGTCGACCTGCCAGGGTTATTCCCTCCATCGAGCGCTGCCATGCCACGGCATATGACGGCGCCCCGGTGAACAGCGCGTGTCGACCGGGGCGGGAGGAGGGTTGACGAGGCCGTTCAGCCGCCGAAGCGCCGGTGGCGGGCGGCGTAGTCGCGCAGCGCGCGCAGGAAGTCGACCTTGCGGAAGGCCGGCCAGAAGACCTCGCAGAAGTAGTACTCCGAATGCGCGGTCTGCCAGAGCATGAATCCGGAGAGCCGCTGCTCACCGCTGGTACGGATGACGAGGTCCGGGTCGGGCTGGGCCCGGGTGTAGAGGTGACGTCCGATCATGTCGACGTCGACGGCCTCGGCGAGCTCCTCCATCGAGGTGCCCTTCTCCTGGGCGTCGGCGAGCATGGACCGCACCGCGTCGGCGATCTCCTGACGACCGCCGTATCCGATGGCGACGTTGACCACTATCCCGTCGACGTGCGCGGTGGCCTCCTCGGCCTCCTTCAGGGTGGTCTGCATCCCGGAGGGCAGCAGATCGGGCGTGCCGACGTGATGCACGCGCCAGCGCCCGTCGGCCGCGAGGGTGCGCACCACGTCCTCGATGATGCCGAGCAGCGGGACGAGTTCTTCCTTCGGCCGGTCGAAGTTGTCCGTCGACAGCAGCCAGAGGGTGACGACCTCGACGTCCGTCTCGCTGCACCAGCCGAGGAACTCCTCGATCTTCTCCGCGCCGACCCGGTGGCCGTGGACGGTGCTGGAACCCGCGGCCTTCGCCCAGCGGCGGTTGCCATCCATGATGACGCCGATGTGCTTGGGCACCTGAGCGGTGTCCAGGTGGCCTTCCACCCGGCGTGCGTACAGCCTGACCAGCAGGCCCCGCAGCTTGTCGCGCAGGTTCACGTGATCGTCAGCCCCTCCGTACGGATCGGACAGGCGCGGCACCCTGCCGCGTCGCGCGGCAAGCGGCCCGGTCTCGGCCGCGGGCGGCCCCTGTCCGTATGGCGGTCCCCGGGGGCGAAGCCTACCCCCGCCGGGGCGGGGGTCCCCAAAGTCCGGGGTGGCGCGTTTGTCGGCTCTGTCGGCTGTGCCGCGGTGGTGTCGGCCCTGTCGGGTCCATCGGCCGTCTCAGCCGGGTACGGCGTCTCAGCCGGGTCCGCTGTGCCGACGGGGTACGGCGTGCCGGCGGAGTACGGCGTGCCGGCCGGGTCCGCTGTGTCAGCCGTGCCCGCTGCGTCAGCCGTGCTGCGGTGGCACGCCGTGTGCGCGGTACCGCCGGAACCACTGCCCCGCCGAACCCTGACCGAGCAGAACGATGACGGCGATGGCGGCGCCGAGCCACAGGACGCCGAGCAGGACGCCCTGGCCCATCGCGCTGAGGCCGAACAGGATCTGGACCGAGGCCAGGACGATGGAGGCGACGCGCACGCCGTTGCCCGCCTTCGGGTACTGGAACGCCAGGACGCACAGCACCGCGGTCGCCAGGTACGACCCGGCGAACCGGCCCGCGGAGTAGGCACCGGCACCGGCTGCGACCAGGACGGTGAGCAGCACGGCGACTCCGGTGGTCGCGAAGATCACGATCTGGGCGGCCCGCACGGAACCGGGCATGGCCGGGGGCTCGGAAGGGCCGTAGTAGGGCACGGCACCTGCCCAGCCGTGGGGATGAACGCCGGACAGGGGGTACGGCGCGGCGCCCGGGGGCGAGGGGTACGGCGGGTGGGCCGGTGGAGCGCCGTAAGGGCCGGGGGCCTGAGCGCCGTAGGGGCCGGGGGCCTGGCCGGGCGGCTGACCGTACTGGCCGTACGCGCCCGGCGGGCCGTACCGGCTGGGCCCGCCGGGCTGACCGTGGGGCTGCGCGGGAGGCTGATGAGGCGGTGTCGGATGCTCGTTCGACATGTCTGGACTCTAGCCAGGGGGCGTCACGGGACGGGACTCGCCGGCCTGGCGCGGGGCCGGGCGGGACGGCAAGAAAAAACGGGCCGGTCCGTGGGGGGGAGACGGACCGGCCCGAGGGGGGGTTTCCACCATAACCCTTCGTAAGTGATGCTGCGCGCATTGGCGGCCCACAACTACTCTCCGAAGTCGCCCGACGACGCCCCGATGGCCCTGGAAGCGGTGATTCAGGGGCTTCTTATGGCTGAAACCCGGCGAAATCCTGCGAAAACAGAGCACTGGAGGGATCGGCGTGCAGGATGTGACACCGGGACGCCGGGCCCCACCGCACTCTTCCGGCCGTCCCCCCGACGGGTGACCCCGACGACGACATCCGCTTGACCCTGCCCCGTGACCGTGTGGGCACTTACGGGCGCGGGGTGCGGCCTGCCCCGGTCTTGCGGGCGTGGAAGAGGTGACGGGTGCTGTGGGCCACGAAGGCCCCCTCGGCCTCGATCCGCTCATGCAGGGCGCGCAGCTGCGGCAGGTACGCCTCGACGGTGAAGTCGGGAACCATCCAGATCACCTTGCGCAGGAAGTGGACGACGGCGGCGATGTCGTAGAACTCCACGCGCAGCCGCTCGGCCCGCAGATCGACGATCTCGAGCCCGGCGGCCTCGGCCGCGCGCCGTTCGCGGTCCGGATGCCGCGCGTTGCGCCGGGCTTCCGGCTGCGGTCCGACGAAGTGCTCGACGAGTTCGTAGACACTGCTGGGCCCGACGTGCTGGGCGAAGTAGGCGCCACCGTCCTCCAGCACCCGCGCGATCTCCGCCCAGGGAGCCACGACGGGATGCCGGCTGACGACGAGGTCGAAGGCACCGTCGGCGAAGGGCAGTGGCGCGTCCTCGGGCAGGGCGACGACGGCGACACCGCGGGCCCGCAGCAGGGCGGTGGCCTTACGGACGTTGGGCGGCCACCCCTCCGTGGCGACGGTGAGCGGCGGGCGCCGAAGCGCTCTGCCGAGGGCGACGTCCAGAACCTCCCCTCCCCCGGTCTGCAGGTCGAGTACGGCACCGGCGCCACCCAATCGCTCGGCCAGCGCGGTGGCATACCCCCAGGAGGGCCGGGCCTCGGTGGCCCGGCCCTCGAACCAGGAGAAGTCCCATCCCTCGGTGGGGACGGAGGCGCCTTCGGCGAGAAGCTCCTCGAACGTGCGCGTCTGCTGGTCGGACATGAACCGACCTTGCCCGAACGCGGCCTCGTCTGTCGCTTCCTTTTCCCCGCGCACGGGCGGGCGCTCACGGCACCAGCGGCCGCACTTCCTCCGCCACGAACCGCACGAAGCCCTCGGGGTCCGGCTCGTCACCGGTCGGCTGGATGACGACCGAGTCGGCCCCGGCCTCGGCCAGCCGCTCGACCGCCTTGGCGACGGCACCTGCGTCCCCGGCCACCCCGAGATCCGTGTCCCCGCCCACCCCTTCGGCGACCAGATCGGCACGCACCCGCTCGTCGGCGCCGGGACCCGTGGCGGCGAGCAAGTAGACGACGACCTTGTGCGGGCCGTCATCACGCCCCGCCGCGCCCCGCCCCTCGTCGATGAGCCGACGTGCGCGCCGTACCCCCTCGGGTGAGGTGGCGCAGGTGAGGATGGTCCCGTCGGCGGCCTCACCGGTGAGCCGCACGGTACGGGGCCCGGTGGCACCGGCGAGCACCTCGACCGGGCCCGGTGGCGGCCAGTCGAGGGCGACGTCGTCGAGCGTGACGTACCGCCCCTCGGTCGTGACCCGCTCCCCGCGCAACAGGGCACGCAGCGCGACGAGATGCTCCCGCAGCAGGGTGAGGGGCGACTCGGCACGCGCTCCGACCTGCCCCATCCAGTCCTGCACACCGTGTCCGACGCCGAGGATCGCGCGCCCGGGGAACATACGGTGCAGGGTGGCGGCCTCCATGGCAGTAATGGCGACGTTGCGCAACGGCACGGGCAGCAGTCCTACCCCGACCCGCACCCGCTCGGTCCACGCCAGCGCGGCCGCGGCGGTCGAGATGCCGCCCTCCCGGAAACAGTCCTCCCACAGCCAGAGCTCGTCCAGCCCTGCCTCATCCGCGAGCCGGGCGACGGAACGGAGACGTTCGGGGGCGAGCTGGGGGCGGAAGACTGCGCCGAGTGTGGTCATGACGGGGGTCCTACCCGGGGAGGGGTGGGTGGGTAACTTCGATGCCGACGGCACGAAGCCGGCGGTCAATGTGGACGGTGTCACCCGGGTGCTGGATGTGGACGGCTGACACGCACGTACGCGCCGGGCCCCGCACAGCGCCGAGGATGTCGAACGGCGCTGTGCGCGGCGAGGCGTTCAGCGGTTGATGGCCTGGATCTCCTGGACGACGACGTCCTGGGTCGCTCCGAAGTCGCCGTCGGGGAGGTCGCCGCCCGCGCCGTCGGTGCCCGTCCAGTGGATCTCCCAGGTGACCGTGGCCTGGAGCGGGAACGAGCCGTCGCCCGAGGAGCGCAGGTACTTCACCCCGCACGGCGGCGTCTCGTCCGCCTTGCCCTTCGCGTAGGGCTCGCCGATCCGGCCGTCGTTGATTTCGCAGACACCCGAGGCCGGGTACGTCTCCGCGTCCGGGGTGCCCGGCTTGATCTGCAGCGAGACCGGCTCCGCCGTGGCGGTCGCCTGGATGCCGATCGTCGGCACCGACGCGGTGACCGAGACCGGCTTGAACTCCGCGCCGTCCAGCCACGCCCAGGTCGGCAGGTTCACCTTGGTCGCCTCCGCCGGGGCCAGGGTCACCTCGGTGCCCGGGACGCGGATCTCCGCGTAGGCGAGTTCGGCGAGGACCTCCGGGGTGACGGCGTTCTCGATGCCGGGGGGCGGAGGGTCGCCCTTGTCCACCCAGAAGTAATCCTTGTCGCAGGAGTCCCAGCCGGGCGGGTAACTCTCGTTGACGTACGAGCCCCACCAATAGCCTTCGCCGGACTTGTCCTTGTTGAAGCCCTTCTTCTCATCGTCGGCGTTGTACTTCTCCCGCTGCTCGGCGTCCCACTGGTAGCCCGTCGACTCGGCCTCCCAGATCGGTTCCAGGTACTTCTGCAACTGCTCGGGGGTGTACTTGGGGGCGTACCAGCAGGGTGGGGGTGTCCATGACGTGGACGACGTCAGCGCCCCTGCGGAACCGCCGCCGCCGTTCTTCGAACGGTCGAAGACGATGCCGCCGACGGTTACCGAGACGGTTCCGTCGTCGCCGACATCGGCGTTCTGTTCTGTCTCGCCGTCGGTGCCGCCGAACCCCTTCTCCGCGTGTGCGGGCGTCGCAGCGGCAAGGATGAGGGTGACGATCCCCAAGGGAAGCAGCAGGCGTCTGCCTCGGATCACGGCTGGCACTTGGCGCTCCCCCTCTGAGAAGTCAGGCGCTCGGTGACCCACACGCCGCTCTCGTTCTTGCGCAGGGTGCCGGCGTAGATGACATAGGCGTTCTTCGTGACCGGTGTGACATCGGTCTTGCCGCTCTTCAGGAACTTGTTGAACGCCTTGCTCTGGTCCTCGCAGTACACGAGGGCGGCGGTTCCGTCATCCCTGATCGTCAAGCTTTCGTTGTAGTAACGGGTCACCCCCGTCGTGCGTGCCTCGTGGTCGACGAATTCCTGGATGTACTTCTGGCTGCTCGCAGCGGCCACACCCTCGGAATAGAAGCGATAAGCCTCATGCAGCGGATCCTGTTCGGCGATGGCCATGTCCACGGCCTTGATGCGCTGCTCGGCGTCGCTGAGCACGGCGTCCTTCGCCTGGTCTCCCGTCTTGTCCCACTCGAACTTGTAGGTGACGTCGGACGGCAACTCGATCTTCGGGCGGTCGGCCGCGGCAGGGGTCGACGCACTCGGGGACGCCGACTCCTCACCGCCCGTGTCAGCTCCCGCGATCTTGTCGTTGTCCTTGGCGGAACTGTCGTCGTCGCTTCCGCATGCGGACAGCGTCAGGGCCGCGGTGGCGGTCAGCGCGAGCGCTGCGAGCAGGGTGGGGCGGCGGTTCACGGTCGGCTCCCGGTGGGGCGAGGCTTCTCTTGAGCGGACCCAAGCTATCCGCGTCATGAGTGACGACACCAGAGTGACTGATGCCAACCCGTGGGAACCAGTACACAATTGCAACAGAACACCCCCGTCGCCCGCCCCCGGTGAGCGGTCTACTTGCCGCCGGCCTCCGCGAGCGTGTGCGCGACGAGGGCGTTGGCGTGGCCGTGACCCAGCCCGTGTTCGGCCTTCAGCCAGCTGACGAGCTCCATGTGCTTGGTCAGGGGCGAGGAGCGGATAAGGTCCTTCCACTCCGCAATCGGGCGCCCGTACTTCTTCTCGATGGAGGGGAAGTAGCTGGCGGGTCCCTTGGCGGCGTCAGCCATGTCGGTCCTTCCGGTGACGGTGCGGTGTTGTCGCTCGTATGACCGACGGAGGCGGACCGCGTCATCGGTCGTCGCATGTGTTTGGCGTCACACTTCAGATCGTGGGCAGCCGCTCGGCCGTCCAACGCCCGAGCGGCGTCGTCCGCTGATCGTGGCGTGCGGCGCGCTCTCCCTCCGGAAGGCGCGTCCGGGAGATCCGTCTTCCCGCTCGCCGGCGTTGTCAGTCCGTCCTACTAGGGTCCGGATCACAGTCGCCGCCCTGCCGTGCGACTTCTACTGACGTTCCGTCATTCCCGGGAGCATTCATGGGCTTTGAGGCCACCTACGCAGACTTCTCCGTCGATCCGGCCCGGCTGGCCAATGCCGACGCCAGGTACCACGGGGCCCGATTCGCCGGGTCCCACCTGGCGTTGAGCGCGGGCGGGACCGTGATGCTGGACTTCGAGGTGGAGGACACGGAGGACGTCCCCCAGGCGACGCTGAGCATCACGGCGCTGGTCTCCAAGCTCGGTTCGTCCGTCGGGTACGCGCCCATGGACGTACTGATCCAGGGGGAGACGCTGGTCTCGGACCTCACCGTGCCCGGCGGTGGTGACCTGCCGCACGACAACGTGTTCGCCGTCCCCGGGCACCTGCTGAAACCCGGCACCAACACCCTGGAGATACGGTCCTCGGCGAAGGCCGAGAGCATGCTCTGGCTCTACCGGATCACCCTGGACCCGGTCTGGGAGCGCGGCCGCTCGGAGCGGGCGCGGATGGCCGAGGCCGCCCGCGACTCGGTCTTCACCTACCGTACGGAACTCCGCCCCGCCCACGCCCCCTCCGCCCCCTGGCAGCAGGCCCAGCAGCTGCTCTTCCACATCGACCGGGACGAGCACTCCCTGCCCGCCCAGCTCGGCTGGCGCGCCGAGGACGGGGCCGAGGCCGCCATCAGCTTCCAGTCCAGCATGTCCGACTTCCACGGGTGCTACCGCACGGCGGACGGTGCGGCGTACGAGTACCGGGGGCGCCTCACCGACCGTCGGCCGTACTCGGAGGAGACCGGGAACCTCTCGGCGTCCGTCCTGCACCGCTTCGACACGGAGGAGGGCTGGGGTGGCGGCTGGCACACCTCCCACGAGCTGCGGTTGCTGGTCGACGACGGCGGAGCGCCCGTCGAGCGGGTGACCTGGCGCGATCAGCGGGGCAACTCCGGCGTGGTCGTGCTGCACGTCCCCTCCACCGAGGTCGAGGTGACCGGTGTCGAGGCGAGCGACGAGTTCGACGACGGGGGCGAGGGCGCCGACAACCTCCTCGACGACCGGCGCAGCAAGTGGCTGGCGTTCGAGGAGTCCGCCCGGCTCGACTTCTCCCTCGCCCGCCCCACCGCCGTCACCTCGTACACCCTGATGTCGGCGAACGACGCCCCCGACCGCGACCCCCGGGACTGGACCCTGCACGGCTCCCACGACGGCCACGCCTGGACGCCGCTGGACACGCGCAGCGGCGAGTCGTTCAACGGGCGTTTCGAGTCGCGGGAGTTCCACCTCCGCTCCCGCCCCCGGGCCTACCGCCACTACCGTCTCGACATCACCCGCAACGCCGGTGCGGGCGAGACCCAGCTCGCCCAGGTCCGCTTCGCCGAGGCGTCCGCCGGGCAGGCGTTCACCGGGTACTACCAGCGCCACAACGAAGGCCCCATCGGCTACCGCGGCACGCCGGTCGCCGTCGCCTCCGCCGTCCGTCCCGCCGATCCCCGCGTCGCCTCGGAACTGTCGGCCGCCGCCTCCAGCCTGGCCGAGACCGCCCAGACGCTGGCCGCCCTGGCCGAGCGGCTGCGCAGGCACTGACGTCCAGCGGTTATTGCGGATACGTTCGGTGTGACGGTCGGTCGGCCGTACGTGCGGAGGGGGCGGTCGGGGATGACCCGCTGGCGGGACGGGCGTGGGGAGCTGACCGTACGGCCGGTGGACGGCGGGGGGACGCCTGTACGCGTTCCGCTCGAGATCGCCACCTCCTATCGGGCCCGGACGAAGGGACTGCTGGGGCGGGACTCCCTCGACGGGGCCCTGCTGCTCTCCCCCGCCAACAGCGTCCACACCTTCCGTATGCGCATGCCCATCGACGTCGCCTATCTCGACCGGCGGCTCCGGGTCGTCGCCGTCCGCACCATGCCCCCGGGGCGGCTCGGTCTGCCCCGGCTCCGGGCCCGGCACGTGATCGAGGCGGAGGCCGGGGCGATGGAGGGGTGGGGGTTGCGGGTCGGGACGCGGGTGGCAGTGGTTCGGGAGGGGCAGTGACGGGCCGCCGCCACGGCTCTGGGGCCACGTCCGCCGCCATCGCCCTCGCCTCGCCGGGCAGGAAGACGCCCCGCTCACCGACAGCAGGGGGCCCTGCGCGCCGTCATCCTGGAGATCGGGGCGGGCAAGGCCGATCACCTGCTCCGGTCGGGCTCAGCCCTCCGTGCGGGGGAAGGTGATCTCGACCCGGCGGTTCTTCTTGCGGCCGGCTTCCGTGGAGTTGTCGGCGATCGGGTACTGCTCGCCGTAGCCGCGGACCTCGTAGGTGACGTTGGAGTCGTTCAGTTCCTGGCCCAGGACGCTCTGTACGGCGTTCGCGCGCCGGCGGGACAGGACGTCGCCGTGGGCGGACGTGCCGAGGTCGTCGGTGAAGCCGAAGACGCGGATCTTCGTCGCGTTCTGCGTCTTGATCTCCTGCGCGATCGTGGCGATACGGGCCTTCGCCTCGGCACCGAGCTTGGCACTGTCCTTGCCGAACAGCACCTCGGCCTGGAGGGCGAACTTCACGTCGGAGTTGGTGTCCTCGCGGCGTTCGTCTCCGCTTTGGTCTTCTACGACGGTTTTGATGTCCAGGACCTTGGGTTCAGTGAGGGTCGCGCCCTCGGGGAGCTTGAGGTCGGGATCATTGGGGTCGACCTCGACGGGGGCCGATGCGGACGCCTCGGTTCCGGGAGGAACGCTGGGGCCGTCGTCCGCGTGCGCGACCACTGCGCCGTAGATGTGCGTGGTGACCATGACCGTGGCGGCGGAGAGGACCAGGGCGAGGCGCGGGGGCGCCGATCGGGTTGGAGTACGAGTCATGGCCGGCCTCATCCAGAGATTTTGATCGTGCCGCTCGAGAACGTCGGTACTTGGAGGTCAATCTCCACCGTGCTCGCCGGCGGCGCAGGAAACTGCATGAAGACCGGCAGGGTCTGCCCCGCTTCGAGGTTCCCCAGTCCGGTTGTGGTCAGCGGCCGGCCATCCGTGTCACGCAGCACGTAGTAGCGCTTCTTCCCCTTCGCATCCACGAGGGTGGCTCCACCGAGTGACGGACCGTGCTTGATGACCTCGGTCTCGTCACCGCTTGTCTGAGGCGGAATGACCACCGACTCGGCACCATCGTTCTTCACCGTGCCGTTCACAGTGATGAACCCGCCGGCATCACGCTCAGCAGAGGTGATCTGGAGGAGCAGTCCGTCTGTACCGCGCAGTTCGGCCAGAGGCGTTTCCGCCTGCCCCTCCTGAGCACTCGGCTTGGACCCACTGTCCTTCGAAGTCGACGACGAAGGCTTTGGCTTGTCGTCATCGCCGCCGCCGCAGCCCGCCATGCCCAGAGCAAGACCGGCCACAGCGGTCAACGCGACCATCCCCCTGCGGGCCTTCGCAGTGATCCGAATGCTCATCTCTCTGTTTCCTTCATCACTCGTCGTTCGCTTGTCAGTCGGCCAGATGGACGTCGAACAGATCCTCGGGCTTGGGGAGGAGTTCGACGGGCTCCTTCGGGTCCAAGTCCCACTCCCTGCCCTCGCAGGTGAGCAGCGGCAACACCTCGTCTCCGGCATCCTCGGCCGGTAGCTCGAACGTGCAGCGTGACTCGATCACGGCGACGGCGGATGCGTTCGACTTCCGCTCCTCCGTGCCGGGGACGATTGAATGCCCGACGGACTTGTTGGTCTCGACCTCGATCGCGTAACCCAGCAACCCGTCAGGAAGACACCTCAGGACGTCGGCATCGTTCTGCGCCGCAAGTTGGTCCGCCCGCCAGCACGAGAGACCGAGCCCATTTGCTTCGCCGTCGAAAATGTCCTGCCACTTCGTCGGATCGAGAAGGTTCTGCACCCATGCACCCGCGAGTTGATCCCGCCGGTCCTGAGCCGCCGCGAGTGCGGCCGCATCAGCTGCTGTCTGTGCGTCGTTGCGATTCGCCGCGGCCTGGCCCACCGCAAAGTACGCGAACGCGAGAAAGAGCAGGCCCCCCACCACCGTGATGTAGATGGGGAAGGCCTGCCCTGCGTCGCCGTAGCGGCGGAATCGCCTCAAGGAGCGACCTTGGCGATCTGAGCGTTGATCTTGCCGAGGATGGTCTGCCCGATACTGGTGCCCGTAATCGCGAGCACGATCAGCACGACCACCGCGATGATGCCCAGGTACTCGACCGCGGTCTGCCCCTTGTCGGCGTTGCGGCGCTGCATGGCCTCGACCGTCGTGTTCTTCCAGCCGTTGACCCGGACCTTGGTCGCGACGGCGGTCTTCAGCATCAGGTCGCTCATGGTGTTCCCCTCCGGCTGACGCGGTGGCGGCCCTCTTCGTGGGGCCGCTTTCGACCTCCGCACCGTACGGCCGGGTGCCTCGTCCGGCAGAGGGCCCCAGGGCCCAATTCCGGGCCCACTCACAGGCCCACCGGTTCGTCCCCCCAGACGTCACCGCAGCTCACCCCACTCCTCGGCTCGAACCCGGTGCCGTCCCGAGCCACTTCGCCGCGGCTTCGGAGCGGCTGGTGCTGTGGAGCTTGGCGAAGATGCGGTTGATGTGGTTCTTGACCGTCTTCTCGCTGATGAAGCACGTGGCGGCGATCTGCTGGTTGTTCATGCCGGACGCGATGAGGTCCATGATCTCCGCCTCCCTCGCGCTCAGCCGGAACCTCGACCTGTCGGGAGAAGACTGTGCCACAGCCGGTTGCAGTTGCGAAAGGTTTTCCACGAAAGTAGGTGGGGGTGAGAAGTGGGAGAGGCCGATTCCGTTCTGGAGGCGGCGAGTTGTGTGCGCCGCACCCAAGCCGTCCGGTAGCTCCCGCTCCGTTCCCTGCCCTTGGCGAAGTTGCGCCAGCAACGCACCTGCCGCCGTCGAGGTGAAGTGGGCCCTGCCTTCCTTGATGTCCCTGACCGCCGACACCAACTGGTCCGCCGTGAACTCGCCGTGGACCAGGTAACCGCCCGCTCCCCTGCGCAGCGCCTCCTGGACGATCTCCGACTCCCTGCTGTACGTCAGCATCACGACAGGGGCGATGCCGACCAGGTACGGCAGCGCCGAAATGCCGTCGACGCCCGGCATGCGGACGTCGAGGAGGACGACGTCGGGGCGGTGAGCGTGGGCCGCCTCGTACGCTTCTGCGCCGTCGGCCGCCTCCGCCACCACCTCGATGTCCTCGCGGCCGGAGAGGAGGGCCGTCAGGCCGGCGCGGACCACGGGGTTGTCGTCGGCGACCACCACCCGGAGCGAGGGGGGCGGGGGGACGTTTCGAAAGGGGCTCGGCGGCGGCTGCATGGGGCTGCCTCCTCTCCGGGGGTGGGGGGACGGGGACGGCGTGGTCATATGGTCGGCTCCGTTCGGGGCGGTGTCGTCAAGGCCGCCAGCGGGAGTTCCAGGAGGACCTCCGTGCCGCCTGCGTGGGTGCCGCGGCCTATGCGGATGCGGGCGCCGACCGAGGCCGCCCGCTCGACCATGCCGACCAGGCCGAAGTGGCCGGCCCTGCGCAGTTGTTCCAGGCTGGTGCCGGGCGGGAGGCCGCGGCCGTCGTCGTGGACGCTCAGGCGGAGCAGGTCGCCGTGGACGCCGGCGCTGACCTCCACCCGGGTCGGTGCCGCGTGGCGGTGGGCGTTCTCCATGGCTTCCGAGGCGATGGTGAGGAGTTGGCGGGCCACCGCCGGTGGCACCGGTGGGACCGTGTCCTCGCCCGTCGGGCCGTACGTCGCCGGCAGGCCGGTGCGGGTGCTGAAGTCGCGGGTGCGCGCCGCCAGTTCGACGAGTACGTCCGTGCCCTGGTCCGGGTCCGACTCGCGGCGCAGGTCGGCCAGGAGTTCGCGGGACTCCGCCGCGGCTCGGCGGGCCGAACGGGCGACGAGTTCCGCCTGCTGCCTCACCAGGGTCGGGTCCAGGCGGTCGGAGCCGGCCGTGCTCGCCAGTCCGTCGGCCGCCAGGGCGACCCCGTGCAGGGTTTTCGCCACCGAGTCGTGCATGTCCCTGGCCAGTCGGGCTCGTTCGGCGCCGACCGCCTCCGTGACGGCCAGGCGGGCCTGGATCGCCGTCAGGGCGTGGGTGGCCGTGCCGAGGCGGAACATCAGGTTGCGCAGACTGGAGCCGACGGCGCCCGCGATCACACAGAGGCCGGGCAGGAGCAGCGTCTCCGCCGGGTCCGCGTGGGGGTTGTCCAGCGCCGCGTGGACCAGGAGGAGGATCAGGCCCTGGAGGGAGGCGAAGACGGCCGCTCCGCGCCAGCCGTAGACCAGGCCCGCCAGGAGGGGTGTGCAGACGCTGACGTAGGCGAGGGTGGTGTCCGGGCCCGCCGAGATCAGGAGCAGGGCGCCGAAGAGGGTGTCCACGGCGAGGAGTGTGGGGTGGCGCAGGAGGAGGGGGCCGAAGCGTTCCCAGTCGCGGAAGAGGACGTAGGACGCCATGAAGGTGACGACGACCGCGATGCCGACGAGGCGGGTGCCCCAGCCCGGGCCCGCGTTGAGGAGGGCGGCGGGGGCGGCGACGGCGATCATCGCCAGTCTGAAGCCGAAGGCCTGGCGGCACAGGGCTTGCAGGGCGTTGATCTGGATCTGGACGTCGGGTCCCTGTGCGGGTCGCGGGGAGTGCGTCCGGCCTTCGGCCGCGGAGGGGTTCCCATCCGCGTCACCCGGGGGTGTTTCGTCGGGTGCGGGTGGTCCCTGCCGTGGGTCACCGCCGTCGGCGGCCTTCGCTCCCTGCGGCAGTCCGCCCCAGCCCTCCTCGCCCGGCTCCGCCGGTTCCCAGCCCGGGGGCAGTGCCGGGGTCGCCGTCGTGACCGGGACGTCCGGGGCGCCCGTCCTCGCGTACTCCGGGAGGACCGTGCCCGCCGGTGGAGTGGTGATCACCGCGGGCTTCGCGGGGCGGCGGAGCAGCCTCGTACGGCGTCCCGTGCGTTCCCCGGTCGTCGTCATCGCATCCCGCCCCCGTCCTACTCTCCCGTGACCGCGCCGAAGTCGATGCCGGAACCGAGGATCAGGCCGGCGCCGAGGAGGATGAGCGTGGCCGGGACCATGAACGTGGTGATCATCATGGTGGCCTTGGGGACCGCGCGGGCGGCCTTGCGGCGGGCGTTCTGGGCGTCCGTGCGGCGCATGTCCCTGGCCAGGGACACCAGCGTGTCGACGATCGGCGCGCCCAGTTCCTCGCCCTGCTGCAACGCCGTGACGAACATGGTGACCTGTTCCGAGTCGTTGCGGCGGCGCAGCTCCGCGAAGGCCTGGCGGCGGCTCATGCCCAGGTCCATCTGGCGCAGGGTGATGCTGAGTTCGTCGGCCCACGGGCCCTCGTACTTCGACGCCACCCGGTCCAGGGCCTGGCGGAAGCCGAGGCCCGCGCTGACCACGACCGCCAGGACGTCCAGGAAGTCGGGCAGGGTGCGTTCGATGACGTCCTTGCGGACGCGGATCGCCGACCAGATGCCGACCTCCGTCCAGAACGCGCCGAAGGCGAGCAGCAGCAGGGCCACGAAGAGCTGGCCGCGCATGAGGAAGACCAGGAAGCCGATGCCGCCGAGGGCGCCGTAGACGGCGCGGCGGGCGGCGTAGCGGTCGAGGGTGAGGCCGCCGGGGTTGCCCGCCAGGTCGATCTTGCGGCGGTACTTGGCGACCTGCTTGGGGCCCATGAGGCGCAGCACGGCGGGCGCGTAGCGCATGCCCATGCGGTCGATGAGGGAGTCGACCGCGCCGGTGCGGGTGGAGCCGACCTCCAGGGCGAGCATCAGGTCGCCGGGGAGTTTCGCCTCGGCGCGGTACATGCGGATGCCGGCGAAGACGCCCCAGACGCCGAGGCCCATGAGCAGCGCGAGCAGAAGTGCCATGTCGGTCGGTCCTCCTCGCCGGTCAGACGTCGATGCGGGACAGGCGGCGGATGAGGACGAAGCCGACGGCGTACAGGCCGAACGCGATGATCACCGCGAACTGGCCGGCGGGTGAGCCGGTCATGCGTTCCAGTGCGCCGTCCTTCACGCCGTTCATGAGGAACAGCGAGCCGACGCCCAGGACGGGGACGGCGTACGACGTCATGCTGACCTGGGAGAGCTGCGTGCGCACTTCCCGCCGGGTCTCCTTGCGCTCCTCCAGTGTCTCCGTCAGGTTGCGCAGGGCGCCGACCACCTGGCCGCCGGCCCGGTTGGACAGCACCAGTGTGGTGACCAGGACGACGAGTTCGCGGGAGGGGAGGCGGTCGGCGAGTTCGCCGAGCGCGTCGTCCATCGACGCGCCCACCGCCAGCTGGTTGGCGACCTTGGACAGTTCCTCGCCGGCCGGGGCCTCCAGTTCCTCCGCCGCCATGCCGATGGCCGTACGGAGGGCGAGCCCCGCCTGGGTCGCGTTGGCGAGGATGCGGGCGAGTTCGGGGAGTTGGTTGATGAACCGCTCGATGCGTTTCTGGCGCTGCCAGTTGAGGAACTGGAGCGCCGCCCAGATGCCGAGCAGGCCGGCGATCGGGCCGAAGAAGGGGGCGAGGGTGGCCTGGCCGACGAGCCAGAGGCCGGCGACGGTGGCGAGCATGGCGGCGAAGAACTCGCCGGGGGTGATGTCCAGGCCGGTGGCCTGCAGGCGCAGCTCCAGCTTGCGGCCGGGCTTGGTGCGGCGCAGGCGGCGGTCGAGGGTGAGGAAGTGGCGCCGGCGGCCGGGGGCCGGGATCCGGCCGGTGGCCGTCAGACGGTCCACCAGCGCCTGCCGCTGTGCCCTGCCGGTGGCGTAGGAGTGCACACCGACGACCGCGAGGACGCAGGTGAGCAGTGCGACGCCGGTGGTCAGCGTGATCAGGTTCCGCAGATCCATGGGGACGGTTCCTACCTGGCTTCTCGGGTGGCGAGCTGGTCGGAGGACTGGGCGACGCCGAACGCCTGGGGGATGGGCTGGCTCGCCATGTAGAGGCGGTCGGCGGTACGGCGCGGGAGGGGGTAGTGGTCGTAGGCGCCGTGGACGCGGCCGTCGGCGGCCATCGGGCGGGCGTGGAAGCGGGCGACGGTGGTCAGCCGGTACGGCTCCGAGCCGTGGCTCTCCAGCAGGGCGATCTCGGTGATGCGGCGGGCGCCGTCGGCGAAGCGGGTGAGCTGGACGATCACGTCGACGGCGCTGTTGATCTGGTCGTGCAGCGCCACGAAGGGGATCTCCACGTCGGACATGGAGGCGAGGGTCTGCAGTCGCATCAGGGCGTCCTCGGCGCTGTTGGCGTGGACGGTGGCCAGGGAGCCGTCGTGGCCCGTCGACATCGCCTGGAGCATGTCCAGCGATTCGCCGCCGCGGACCTCACCGACGACGATGCGGTCGGGGCGCATGCGCAGCGAGTTGCGGACGAGGTCGCGGATGGTGATCCGGCCCTTGCCCTCGACGTTCGGCGGGCGGGACTCCAGGCGGATGACGTGCGGCTGCTGGAGCTGGAGTTCGGCGGAGTCCTCGATGGTGATGATGCGTTCGCCCTCGGGGATCAGGCCGGAGAGGGCGTTGAGGAGGGTGGTCTTCCCGGTGCCGGTCGCGCCCGAGACGATGATGTTGAAGCGGGCCTGCACCAGGCCGGCCAGCAGGTAGAGCATGTGCTCGTCGAGCGAGCCGAGGCCGATGAGTTCCTGGAGGGTGAAGGAGCGCGGGAAGCGGCGGATGGTGAGGGTGGCGCCGGTCAGGGACAGCGGCGGGATGATGACGTTGACGCGCTCGCCGGAGGGGAGGCGGGCGTCGACCATGGGGTTCGATTCGTCGACGCGGCGGTTGACGGTGGAGACGATGCGTTCGATCGTCTGCATGAGCTGGTCGTTGGACGCGAAGCGCAGGGGGAGCTGCTCGACCCGGCCGGCGCGCTCGACGAAGATCGCGTCGGGGCCGTTCACCATGATCTCGGTGATCGACGCGTCCTCCAGCAGCGGCTCCAGGATGCCCAGGCCCAGGGCCTCGTCGACGACCCTGCGGATCAGCTGGGAGCGTTCGACCGTGGAGAGGACCGGGCCTTCGCGGCTGATGATGTGGCCGAGGACCCGTTCCAGCCGGGCCCGGCGTTCGGCCGCGGCCAGCGAACTCATCTCCGCGAGGTCGATCTCCTCCAGGAGTTTGGCGCGGTAGGAGGCGACCATGTGGCCGTCCTCGCCCCGTCCGGCCGTCTCCTCGGGGGAGTTGATGCGTGCCCGCAGGCTCATGAGTCGCTTGCTCCTCAGTGGTCTAGCGGCATCGTGGCGGTCTTGCGGGCCGGGTCGAAGTCCCAGCCCGGCACGATCGAGGGGATCTCGACCGTGGCGGTGACGGTGATCTCGTCACCGCCGGGATAGCCCTCGCAGGAGGCGCCGTCGGCGAGCCAGTCGCTGACGGCGGCGGTGCAGGCGTAGCCGTAGGCCTGGTCGAGCGACGCGCTGCGCGCTCCCGCGCGGGCCGCGGTGCCGGCCTGCTGGGCGGTGTAGGCGATCAGGCCGAGCTGTACGGCGGCCATGGCGACCAGGAGCAGGATCGGGAGGAAGCCGAGGTATTCGATGGCGACCTGGCCGCGGTCGCGGCGTGTGCGCCCTGGGCCACTGATGTCGCTCGTGCGGCTGCTACGGCGGTACGGCATGTCAGTCCGTCTCCTCCTCGACCGCGCCCGCGTGGCCCTTGACGTCGAAGGGGTAGGAGACGGTGCCCGGGAAGAGGAGGGGAACGCTCAGCGTCACGTCGGCGGTGACGAAACCGCCTGCCGTCGTGCAGTTCACGGTCGCTCCCCCCGCCCACGCTCCCGACAGCTTGTCCAGCCCGGCCTCCTGGCAGGCGCCCTGGCGTGCGCCCGGTGCCGCCGCCGTCGCCGCCCGTACGGCCTCGTCCGCAGCATTCCCCGCGAGCGTGAACGTGTACCCCACGAGCACGAGCTGCCACAGCACCACCAGCGTCACGAGGATCGTCGGGGTCATGCCGAGGAACTCGATGGTGACCTGGCCCCGGTCACGGCCACGGCAGCGGCCCCGGTCGCGGCCCTGGTCGCGGTCGCGGCCCTGGTCGCGGTCGCGGCCCTGGTCGCGGTCGCGGCCCTGGTCGCGGTCGCGGCCCTGGTCGAGGTCGCGGCCCTGGTCGAGGTCGCGGTCAGGGGGCAGCCGTAACGCCCTCCTCATGCTCATCCCCCTCCGTCCTTCCGCCGCCGTAGGCTCACCGGCCCCCGGTCGCCGCGCAGCCGGTCGCCGCGCAGCCGGCCCTGCTTGTGGGCGCCCTCGGCGGCCTTGACCAGGCCGAGTTCGCCGGCCAGGCCCCACAGGGCCTGTTTCACCGTGCTCTTGCTCTCCAGCTCGTGGACGCGGCCGGCGTCCACGACGCCCTGCAGTTCCTTGAAGTGGGCGGGGATCGTGGTGGCCGCCACCGCGGTGCCGGTGATCTTCCGGATGAGCGGGGGCTGGATCTCCGTCGCCCGGGTGTGCCGGTTGACGACGATCGTGGTCTCCTCGGCCTTGCGGATCTGCAGCCGGTCCCACATCCGCACCGCCCGCTTGGCGCCCCGTACGGCGATCACGTCGGGGGTGGTGACCAGCAGGGCCGTGTCGGCCATCTCCACCGCCGCCGCGCCCGCCCCGCCGAGCTGGGCGCCGCAGTCGATGACGACGACCTCGTAGCGGGAGCGCAGGGCGCTGACGATCTGGCGGGCCGCGCGGTCGGTGACGTCCTCGCCGCGTTCGCCCTCGCCGGGGGCGAGCAGCAGCGCGAGGCCGGTGTCGTGCCGGAAGACGGCGTCGGCCAGGACGCGCGGGGAGATGTCGGTGATGGCGGCGAGGTCGACCACGGACCGGCGGAACTGGACGTCCAGGTAGGAGGCGACGTCGCCGGTCTGGAGGTCCATGTCGACCAGGGCGGCGCTGCGGCCGGAGGCCTGGGCGGCGAGGGCGAGCTGGATGGCGGTCAGGGTCGCGCCCACGCCGCCCTTGGACCCGCTGACGGTGACGACGGTGCCGCCGACGCCGGTGAACACGTCGGCGCCCGCGCCCAGATGGCGGCGTACGCCGACCGACCACTGGGCGACGGCCTGGACGCGGCTGGCGAGTTCCTCGTAGCCGAGCGGGAGGGCGACCAGGCCGCGGGCGCCGTAGTCCATGGCGGCCTGGAAGAGGCCGGGGCTCGCGTCGGAGGTGACGAGGATGACGCCGACGGACGGGAAGCGCAGGGCGACTTCACGGATCAGCTCGAGCGCGGGGACGGGGCCGATCCGCTCGTGCACGACCACGACCTCGGGCAGCTCGTCGACGGACTCGGCGGCCAGGCGCGCGAGGGTGTCGACGAGCTGGGTGGAGTCGACCACCGGGGCCACCGGCTCGGCGTCCGGGAGCTGGCTGAGCAGTGTGGTGATGGACCGGACCGCGTCCGCGTCGCCGACTGCCGGGAGGATCCTCGTGGGCATGCGCGCCTCTCACTTGTCCTTCGCGAGTTCGTACGTCCGCTGCGAGTCCGGGACGGTGGTGTCGCTTCCGGGTGCGACCAGCGCGAGCCGGACCCGCTGGGCGAACGACTCGGCGTAGGTGATGCGCTGGGCGTCGATGGTGGACAGCGCGAAGGTGATCGGGACGGCGTCGGTGGGCTCCCGGCCCCGCTCGTTCTCGTCGGGCTGGAGGGCGGTGAGCCGGCCCACGTCCAGGACCGCGGCGTTGGTCACGATGATCTTGGACTGGGAGGGGTCGCCCTCGCGCTCCCCCTCGAAGGTGGCGTAGACGTTGACCGTCGAACCCGGGGTGATCTTGCCGGCGACGCCGGTCGCCGCGTCGATCATGATGGCGACCTCCTGCTGCCCCGGCCGCAGGGCGGGCTGGTTCACGATCATGTCGCTCTGCAGCAGGGAGCCCGCCCGCAGGGTGGTCACGGCGATCTTGTCCTGGATCGCGCGCAGATCGGTCACCGCGTTCTCGGACAGCCACCGCTCGGGCATCGAAATCTTCTCGAACTGGCCTCTGCTGAGCGGGGTGTAGGGCGCCACGTCGGACTTCAGCCGGTACGCGGTGACCTCGGGGCCGACCTTGGACTCCACGTCGTTGATGACGGAGAGCACGCCGGCGAACGCGCCGAGGGCGCACAGGACCGACAGGAGCAGGAGTATCACGCCGCGGCGCTGACGGGAGTTCATGAACCGTACAACCTCGTTGGGGATATCGGTCGAGCGGAATCGGGCGGGGTCAGGTGCGGTGCGCGGTGGTCCGGGCGGACCGGGTGCGGTGGGCGGGCCGGGTGGAGCGGGGCCCGAGCCCCGGGACGTGCGTCCCGTCGGGTGCCCCGTGGTGCGGGACTCACCCGGCGATCGCCCGGTGCTCGGTCCGGGTCCGGGGCGGTCCGTCCTGGCCGGGTGGTGTGGCCGAACAGAACACGCACCGGTCGCCGATGACGTCGATGCCGCACCAGTGGCAGGTGCCGCGCCGTACGGACGTGACCAGCTGGTACAGGACGGACAGGTCGGGCAGATAGGTGCAGAACTCGATCAGTTTGCCGGTCCCCCACCAGCGCGGGGATTCGGCCGGCAGTGGTGTCTCGCGCAGCCCCTGCACCTTCCAGGAGGGTGCCAGGGAGGCGGTGACCCAGTCGGACTGGAGCTGGCCCTTGGCGACCAGCATCCGGGTGCCGAACTCGGGGCCGTCGAGAACGGTCTCGGGGCCGAGGCGGACGAGCTGCGGCTGCGGGTGGGCGAGAACCGCGAACTGGCTGCCGGGCAGCCAGGACTTGGCGTGCTGCTTCAGGTTCACGGGGACGCGGTCGAGCCGGGCGACGGAACCCAGCAGTGCCCCGGAGTGGATGTAGTGGATCAGCAGGCGGCCGGCCGAGGCGAGGACGCCGGGGCTGAGGTCGCAGGAGGCGAGCTGGCGCAACTGGCGGGCCAGGACGGCCAGTCCGAGTGGGGGCAGGTCGGGGCTGAAGAGGGCGATCCGGTCGCTCTCCAGCAGGGAGCGCAGGGTGTGCAGCCGGCGCCGGACGGCGACGGGGGTGGCCTGGGAGCAGACGACGATGACGTGGCCGTGCTGCTCGACGATCAGCTGCAGCTCGGTCAGGGCCTGTTCGAGCGGGCGGGTGTGGAGGTCCCGCAGCACCACGGCGGGCAGGGTTCGTTCGTCCTGCGCCGGCAGCGCCATGTCGGCGCTGGTCACGGCAATGGCAGTTGGCACGCGCGGCTCCCCGTTCTCCCCATGCCCGTCGGCCCACCGGGCGTTACTCCGATGCACCCTGGTGACTTCACTGCGTGACTACCTCAGCACTGTATCCGCGGGCCTGTGACCGGAGAACAGCGTTTGAGCAGCCGGACAGCAACTCCCGATGTACAAGGTGCGCCAAAACGGGACGGGTTGAGCATCTCGCCGGTCTCGATACGGCCCCGGAGGTGTGGGTCCTGTGCACCGACTTGACGCCGGGCCCCGCTTCGGCCCCTCGGGCCCACGCTTCCCCTGCGCGTCCGGGCCTACTCCCGCTCGCGGGTGCCGGCCCTTTTCGGCCCGGACCCATTGACAACGCTATTGGTCTGGACCACCTTGTCTCCAGCGGTGGCCACCGTCGCTCTGTCCCGCTCGTCCTCCCGCAGTGGCCACCGTCGCTCCCTCCTCCCCTTCACCCCCCACCGGAGGCCCCAGTGGACCGCGCACCAGGAACGCCCGGCCGCAGCAGACGCGTCTGGGCCGGAGCCCTCGTCTCCGCCCTCGCCCTCACCCTCGCCGGCGCGGGCCAGGCATCCGCGGCGGACGTCAACAACGCGAAGAACGCCGGTTTCGAGGCGGGCCTGAGCAACTGGACCTGCTCGGCGAACAGCGGCAGCACCGTCTCCTCCCCGGTGCGCGCCGGTACGGCCGCGCTCAGGGCCACGCCGGCCGGGCAGGACAACGCCCGCTGCACCCAGACCGTCGCGGTGAAGCCCAACTCCACGTACAAGCTGAGCAGCTGGGTGCAGGGCGGCTACGCCTACCTGGGTGTGACCGGCACCGGTACGACGGACGTGTCCACCTGGACCCCGGACTCCGGCAGCTGGAAGCAGCTGTCGACGAGCTTCACCACCGGCTCCTCCACCACCTCGGTGACGGTCTACACCCACGGCTGGTACGGCCAGGCGGCCTACTACGTGGACGACCTGTCGGTCTTCGGCCCCGACGGGGGCGGCGGCGGTGACCAGGAGCCCACGGTCCCGGCCACACCGGGCGGGCTCGGCGTCTCCGGTACGACGTCCTCGTCGGTGTCCCTGGCGTGGAACGCGGTGTCGGGGGCGACGGGCTACACCCTCTACCGCGACGGCACCAGGGTGACGGCCGTGTCGGGCACGTCGGCGACCGTGACCGGCCTCGCGGCCGCCACGTCGTACTCCTTCCAGGTGACCGCGACCAACGCGGCGGGCGAGTCGCCGAAGTCCACGGCGGTGACGGCCCGGACGAAGGAGAGCGGCAACGGTGGGGGCGGTGACCTGCCCAGGCACGCGGTGACCGGCTACTGGCAGAACTTCAACAACGGCGCGGCCGTCCAGAAGATCTCGGACGTCCCCGCCCAGTACGACATCATCGCGGTCGCCTTCGCGGACGCGACCGCCACACCCGGAGCGGTCACCTTCAACCTGGACTCGGCGGGTCTGAACGGCTACACCGTCGACCAGTTCAAGGCGGACGTCCGGGCCAAGCAGGCGGCCGGGAAGAAGGTCATCATCTCGGTCGGCGGCGAGAAGGGCACCGTCTCGGTCAACGACTCCGCCTCGGCGGCCAACTTCGCCGACTCGGTGTACGCGGTGATGCGGGAGTACGGCTTCGACGGCGTCGACATCGACCTGGAGAACGGACTCGACGCGACCTACATGACGCAGGCGCTGCGGTCGCTGTCCGCGAAGGCGGGCCCGTCGATGATCCTGACCATGGCCCCGCAGACGATCGACATGCAGTCGACGTCCAACGCGTACTTCCGGACCGCGCTGAACGTGAAGGACATCCTCACGGTCGTCAACATGCAGTACTACAACAGCGGGTCCATGCTGGGCTGCGACGGCAAGGTCTACAGCCAGGGCTCGGTGGACTTCCTGACCGCGCTCGCCTGCGTCCAGCTGGAGAACGGCCTCGACCCGTCCCAGGTCGGCCTGGGCCTCCCGGCCTCGACCCGCGGCGCGGGCAGCGGCTACGTCTCCCCGTCCGTGGTGAACAACGCCCTGGACTGCCTGACCAAGGGCACCAACTGCGGCACCTTCAAGCCGTCCAGGACCTACCCGTCCCTGCGGGGCGCGATGACCTGGTCCACCAACTGGGACGCGACGGCGGGCAACGCCTGGTCCAACGCGGTGGGCCCGCACGTCCACGCGCTGCCGTAACCCCGACCGAACCCGGCCACCCCCGTCCACAGCACTGTGGGCGGGGGTGTCGGCCTTCCGTGAGGAACGCTGTGAAGTCCGTATGAAACATTTCCCCGGCCCCACCGCATCAATGAGGTGAAGGCAGTGGGCACGGGGGCGGGCAAGCGCGGGGGGACGTGGCACATGAGGCAGAGCCGGGCGGACGAGTACGCCGAGTTCGCGGCCGCGCGGGCGGGGCATCTGTACCGGTCCGCGTGTCTGCTCACCGCCGGGGACACACACCTGGCCGAGGACCTCGTGCAGGAGACCTTCGGGCGGCTGTACGCCCGCTGGGGACGCGTCTCCCGGGCCGACAACCCCGCCGGGTACGCGCAGACCGTGCTCACCCGGACCTTCCTCGCCCACCAGCGGCGGCGCAGCAGCCGTGAGCGGGCGACGGACGTCTTCCCCGATGTGCCCGGCGCCGTCGACGGGGACGCGCCCCTGCGGCTGACGCTGCTGGCCGCGCTCGCCCGGCTGCCCGCCAAGGACCGGGCGGTCATCGTGCTGCGGTACTGGGAGGACCGCTCGATCGAGCAGACCGCCGACGTACTGAACGTCAGCTCGGCGGCCGTGCGGACGCGATGCGTGCGGGCGCTCGGCCGGTTGCGGGAGCTGCTGGGCGAGGACCTCTCGGAGTACAGCAGCTCCTGAGACCGACCGCGCCTCGCCTTCCTCGGACCTCACACCTCACACCTTGCGGAAAGGGTGGTTCGCCATGCCCGAGCACCAGCACCACGACCCCTTCGAGGACCGGTTCACCGCCGCCCTGCGCGACACCGGCGACGGCTTCGCCGCGTCTCCGGCGGCCGGTGCCGCCCTCGCCGCCGGCGGTGCGGCCCGTGGCCGGCGGGCCCGGCTACGGCGTCGGGCGGCCGTACTCGGGGGTGCGGCCGCCGTCGCCCTGGCCGGGGTGGGCGGGACGCTGCTCGTGCCGGGCGGCGACTCCTCGGGCCCCCGGGGGTCGTCCACGGCTGCGGGACCGGACACGTCCGCGAGCCCGGCCCCCGCCGCGTCCTACTCCGGCGACGACCTGATCGCCGCGCTCAAGGGGCTGCTTCCGGGCGGCGAGTTCCGCCAGGAGGCCGCGCGGGGCACGGACGGGCGGCTGCCCCCGTACGCGCATGTCGTGTACGACGACGGCGACGGCGCGGCGGCCGTCGAGATCGGCCTCGACCGCGTGCGACCCGGCAGCCGGGAAATCCGTGAGCTGACGCGGTGCCCGGACAAGGTGCACGTCGAGTACGACGACTGCACCACCAGCAGGCTGCCCGACGGCTCACTGCTCATGCTGTACC
The DNA here is from genome assembly GCA_014650015.1 of Streptomyces griseoloalbus. Classification (GTDB taxonomy): domain Bacteria; phylum Actinomycetota; class Actinomycetes; order Streptomycetales; family Streptomycetaceae; genus Streptomyces; species Streptomyces griseoloalbus. Next base: position 61,416 of record BMUD01000005.1, on the reverse strand, counting down.
GGGGCTACGAATACCCCGACCGGCGTGAGGACACGAAGTGGTGGTCGGCCCGGCTGGTCACGGCCGAGGGACAGCACGTCTCCCTGAGTGAGTGGAACTCGGCAACCCAGAAGGGCTCCCCGGTCACCCGCGAGGAACCTCCGCTCTCCACGGACGAGATGAAGAAGGTCGTCACCGCCGATGTGTGGCGGCGCGTCGTGGACGCCATCCCCGAGGAGGAGGAGCCGTCGGCCACCGCCACGGCGAACGCCCCGCAGCCGCCACCGCCGGCTTCGGGCGAGTCGATCGGTGACACGCTCACCGCGTTGCTTCCCGACGGGCTCACCGTGGTCGACCGTGGCGGCCAGGAGACCGAGTACGCCTATCTCGTCGTCGACGACGGCGAGGGCAGGAGCCTCGTCCAGATCAACGTGCAGCCCGACATGTCCGACGTCGCCGGGCAGCTCTACGGCGACGCCGAGACCCTTCCCGACGGCACTCGGGTCGCCCTGCGGAAGGGAGCCGGTGAGAAGGGCGGCGCGGGCGTCGTCATGTGGACCGCCGACACCATGCGGCCCGACGGTTTCCGGGTCGTGGTCAGCGCCTTCAACACCGGCGCCCAGCACCAGGACGCCACCCGCGACACCCCGGCGCTGACCACGCGGCAGTTGCGGGAGATCGCCCTCAGCCCGAAGTGGGAGCGGCTGCGGTAGGGCGATCGGCCGCCGCTGGGGCCTGTCTGGCACTTCCCGCCTGCCTCACGGGCGGGAATCGTCAGACAGGTCCTAGAAGAACTCCGACCACGGCTGGTCCCAGACCTGCTTCACGCACAGCACCAGGAACAGCAGGCCCGCGATCGCGAGCATGCCGTTGCTCAGCCAGCCGTTGCGCCACTCGCGCGGTGTGCGGGCCGAGTTGAGGAGCCACAGCAGGGTGAGGGCGAGGAAGGGCATGAAGGCGGCGCCCAGGACCCCGTAGATGATGATCAGGCGGAAGGGCTGGCCCTGGAAGAGCAGGATCATGGGCGGGAAGGTGAGCCAGAGCAGGTAGGCGCGGAAGGCCCAGGAGCGTTCGCGGCGGCCGGAGGCCAGCTCGTCGCCCCGGGCCTCCCGCTCGCCGCGCCGCCGGGCCAGGAAGTCGGCGAACATCAGGCTCACGCCGTGCCAGACACCGATCAGGGAGGTGAAGGAGGTGGCGAAGAAACCGATCAGGAAGAGCTTGCCGGTCGCCGTGCCGTACTCCCTCTCCAGGATGTCGCCGAGCTGGATCAGGCCCTTGTCGCCGCTGGCGATCGCGACGTTCGCCGAGTGCAGCAGTTCGGCGCCGACGAAGAGCATCGCGATGACGAAGATGCCGGTGGTGGCGTAGGCGACCCGGTTGTCCAGGCGCATGACCTTCATCCAGCCGGTGTTGGTCCAGCCTTTGGCGTTGACCCAGTAGCCGTACGCGGCCAGCGTGATGGTGCCGCCGACGCCGCCGATCAGGCCGAGGGTGTTGAGGACCGAGTCCTTCTCGTCCGGGAGGACCGGGAGGAGACCGGCGAAGGCGTCGCCGAGGTTGGGCGTGACCCTGATGGCCAGGTACACCGTCACCACGAACATGACGCCGACCAGGACCGTCATGACCTTCTCGAAGACGGAGTACTTGTTGAACCAGACGAAGACCAGGCCCACCAGACCGCAGGCGATGCCCCACCATTCGAGGTCCATCACGTCCGGGAAGAGCGCGTGGAGCGGCAGGGCGCTGGACGACATCGCCGCCGCGCCGTAGACGAAGCCCCAGATCACGGCGTAGACGGCGAAGAACCAGGTCGTCCAGCTGCCAAGGCTGGCCCAGCCGTCGAAGAGGGTGCGGCCGGTGGACAGATGCCACCGGCCGCACGCCTCCGCGAGGGAGATCTTCACCAGACAGCCGAGGATCGCGGCCCACAGCAGGGTGTAGCCGAAGTTGCTGCCCGCGATGAGGGTGGCGACGAGGTCGCCGGCGCCCACGCCGGTGGCCGCGACGACGATGCCGGGTCCGATGTAGCGCCAACTGGACTTGCGCGGGTGGGAGCCGGGCGCGCCCGGTGCTCCGATGGCCTGGGTGTCTCGTGTGGTGTCCGCCATGAAGGTCATGAAAGCCCATGGGTGGCGGTCGGACAAGAGGGCGTGCGGGGATCTTCACGGGATACACCTGGTCGAGCGGTCGGCCGGAACCCCTATCTTGACCTGCCCACGTCAGACGCTGACGATGACCGCACCGCACCACGCACGTCGCTGTGAACGACCCCCACCTCCCACAAGGAGACTTCATGCGACTCCGCATCCGTGGCAGACGGCGCTCCGCCGCGCTCGCCACCCTGCTCGCCCTCGCCCTCGCGGCGCCCCTGTCGCTGACGGCCACCCAGGCCGGCGCCGACAGCGCCGACCGTGCGGCGCCCTCGGCCGAGGACGTCCGCCAGTACGAGATCCACCAGCGCACGACTCCCGTGACCCGTACGGCGATCCAGCGCTCCGGTGTCACCGTGGACGAGGCCGACGAGGAGAGCGTGGTGGTCTCCGGGCGGGCGGACCAGATCCGGGCGCTGCGCCAACAGGGGTACGAGGTCACGCCCCTGGGCGCCGCCCCGGACCGCTCCTCGGCCGCCGACGGCACCCGGCTGTTCGACTTCCCGTCGGCCGACTCCCGCTACCACAACTACGCCGAGATGAACGCGGAGATCGACCAGCGGCTGTCGGCGTATCCGAGCATCATGAGCAAGCGGGTGATCGGCAAGTCCTACCAGGGCCGGGACATCGTCGCCATCAAGATCAGCGACAACGTGGCGACCGACGAGAACGAGCCCGAGGTCCTGTTCACCCACCATCAGCACGCCCGCGAGCACCTCACCGTGGAGATGGCCCTGTACCTGCTGCGCGAGCTCGGCGCGGGGTACGGCAGCGACTCCAGGATCACGAACGCGGTCAACGGGCGGGAGATCTGGATCGTCCCGGACCTCAACCCGGACGGCGGCGAGTACGACATCGCCTCCGGCTCCTACCGCTCCTGGCGCAAGAACCGCCAGCCCAACTCCGGTTCGTCCTCCGTCGGCACCGACCTGAACCGCAACTGGGACTACCGCTGGGGCTGCTGCGGCGGCTCCTCGGGCTCCGCGTCCTCCGAGACGTACCGGGGCTCCGCCCCCGAGTCCGCGACCGAGGTGAAGGTCGTGGCGAACTTCGTGCGCAGCCGGGTCGTCGGCGGGGTGCAGCAGATCAAGGCCGGCGTCGACTTCCACACCTACAGCGAGCTGGTGCTGTGGCCGTTCGGCTACACCTACTCCGACACCACGACCGGGATGACGGCCGACGACTACGCCGCGTTCAAGGCGGTCGGCCAGAAGATGGCGGCCGGCAACGGCTACACGCCCCAGCAGTCCAGCGACCTGTACATCACGGACGGGTCGATCGACGACTACCTGTGGGGCACGCACAAGATCTTCGGATACACCTTCGAGATGTACCCGGGTTCCAGCTCCGGAGGCGGTTTCTACCCGCCCGACGAGGTCATCGAGCGGGAGACGTCCCGTAACCGGGACGCCGTCCTGCAACTCCTGGAGAACGCGGACTGCATGTACCGCTCCATCGGCAAGGAGGCGCAGTACTGCCGTTAGGGCGCGTTACTCGGTGTCTTCCCCGGTGCCGGAGGTGGCCTCGGCCGGCTCCGGGGACTTGTCGCCGTCCTCCTCGAAGTACTCGTCCAGGACCGCGTCCAGACCGGCGTCCCACTCGGCGAAGCGGCTCCTGGACGGGGCCTCGACCTCCAGCGGGTACCAGCGGCGGTCGGGGGTGTGGACGGTGACCGTCCAGCGCTTGCCGAAGCGGCCGGTCTCCGTCTCCACCGCGCCGATCTCGTCCCAGCGGAACTCGCACTCCTGGTCGTCCAGGCGCAGTCGTACGCCGCTGTGGTCGGCGACGATCCTGGCGCGGCGGTCGGACGCCTCGAAGACGGGGCCGTCGGGGGCGGATTCCTCCGCTTCCGCGGTGGCTTCCTCCGCGGGCTCCGTCTCCGCCTCGGCCTCGGGAGCCGTGTCCTTCGTGTCCTCCGGCTCCGGGGCGGCGCCTTCCGGCTCCTCCGCCTTCTCCGGCTCCTCCGCCTTCTCCGGCTCCTCCGCCTTCTCCGGCTCCTCCGGCTTCGTTTTCGGGTCCTCCCCCCGGCCGGACGCGGGGGCGGTGAGCCCGGGGATGAATGCCGGGTCGAATCCGGCGCCTTCCAGGGGCTGGCTGCTCGAACCTATGCGCTGCTCCACACCGCAGGAGTATGGCCGACAAACCTGTGCCGGACACAGCCAGCCCCAACTTCGTTATCGGACGCCTACACGGGCACCACGGCTCACACGACGAGGCTGAGCGCCGCGGCGACCACGAAACCGGCCACGGACAGCACGCTCTCCAGCACGGTCCACGTCTTGAGCGTGTCCCGCTCGCTGATGCCGAAGTACTTGGCGACCATCCAGAATCCGCCGTCGTTGACGTGCGAGGCGAAGATGGAGCCCGCCGAGATGGCCATGATGACGAGCGCCACGAACGCCTGCGAGTGGTCCCCCTCGGCCAGCAGCGGGGCGACGATGCCCGCCGTCGTCACGATCGCCACCGTCGCCGAGCCCTGCGCGACCCGCAGCACCACGGAGATCAGGTAGGACAGGACGATCACCGGCAGGCCGACGTCGTTGAAGGTGTCCGACAGGGCCTGGGCGACGCCGCTGGCCTTGAGGATCGCGCCGAAGACGCCGCCCGCGCCGACCACCAGCAGGATGTTGCCGACCGGCTTCAGCGAGGACGTGGAGACGGTCTCCAGGGACTTGCGGGACCAGCCGCGCCGGATGCCCAGCAGGTAGTAGGCGAGGAACAGGGCGAGGGTGAGCGCCACGAAGGGGTGACCGAAGAACTCGATGACCGAGCGGAGCGTGGAGGGGTCCAGGGCGATCGAGGAGAAGGTGGCCGCGAGGATGAGGACGAGCGGCGTACCGATGATCCCGAGGACCGTGCCGAGCGGCACGGGCGCCTCCCGCGGCTCCACGCCGGACGCGCGCTGCTCGGCGACGACGGCCTGCTTGGCCTCCTCGGCCGCCTCCACCATGTCCTGCGGTACGGCGACGAAGATGCGCTTGCCGATCCAGGCGGAGTAGACCCAGGCGGCGGCGACGGCCGGCAGACCGCAGACGACGCCCATGAGGATGACCCAGCCGAGGTCGACCTGGAGCAGTCCGGCGGCGGCCACCGGGCCCGGGTGCGGAGGCAGGAAGGCGTGGGTGACCGAGAGGCCGGCGAGCAGGGGCAGGCAGTACAGCAGGATCGACTTGCCGGAGCGCTTGGCGGCGGCGTAGACGATCGGCGCGAGGACGAAGATGCCGACGTCGAAGAAGACCGGGATGCCGAAGATCAGGCCGGTGAGGCCCATGGCGAGCGGCGCCCGCTTCTCGCCGAACAGACCGAGCAGCCGGCCCGCCAGCACTTCGGCGCCGCCGCTGACTTCGAGGATCGCGCCGAGCATGGTGCCCAGGCCGATGATGATCGCGACATGGCCGAGGATGCCGCCCATGCCGGACTCGATGGTGGACACCGCGTCCGAGCGCTGGACCGTGCCGAAGAGTTCGGTGACCGACAGGCCCGCCAGCAGGCCGACGGCTATGGAGACGCCGAGCAGCGCGACGAAGGGCTGGAGCCGCACCTTGATGATCAGGAAGAGGAGGAGCGCGATGCCGATGGCGGCGACGGTCAGCAGACCGGCGGTGCCGTCGAGCAGGAGGAGCAGTCCACCGGTGTGCGGTGGTGTCTCCGCCGGTGCGGAGGCGGCGAGCGGGAGGAACGGATGGGACATGCGGGGGTCCTCTGGGTAAGGGCATGAGGCTTTCGAGCAGGGGGGATCGCGGCACGGCGTCCCCAGGGGTGACGGGGCGCCGTGCCGTGACGACGTACGGCGTGCGGGGGGAGGGAGGGGGCGGGCGCCCGTCAGCCGAGGACGGCGAGCGCGTCGATCTCGATGAGGAGACCGGCGGGCAGACCGACGTAGACGGTCGTGCGCGCGGCGGGCGGCTGGGTGAGGCCCTGCTCCTCGAAGTAGGCGTTGTAGAGGGCGTTCATCTCCGCGAAGTGGTCCACGTCGGTGAGGTAGACGCGGATCATCATCACGTCGTCCCAGCCCGCGCCGCCCTCTTCGAGGATCGCCTTGACGTTGGCGAGGGTCTGGAGGGTCTGCTCGCGCAGGGTGGGGCCGGCCGGGGTGGGGGCCTTGCCCTCCTCGTGGGGGAGGAAGCCGACCTGGCCGGCGACCTGGAGGATGTTGCCCTTCCGCACGCCGTGGGAGAACTTCGCCGGCGGGACGGTGTGGGTCGCGGGGGTGAGCGCGATCTTCTCGGTCTTGTCGGTCATACGGTGTCCTTCTCGGGGTGGTGCACGGGGGTCCTGCCGGAGTACTCGCCGCTGATCGCGTCCGCGGTACGGCGCACGAGCGGGAGCAGGGTGAGGAGTTCGTCGGCGGTGACCACGACGTTCGGCGCGGAGACCGACATCGCGGCGACCACCCGGCCGTCGGCGCCGCGGATCGGCGCGGCGACGCAGTTGATGGACTCCTCGTGGCCGCCGAGGTCGGTGGCCCAGCCCTGTTCGCGCACCTTCTCCAGCTCGCGCAGGAACGCGGCCGGGTTCGGTGTCGAACGGGACGTGTACATGGGGTAGTCGAGCTTCTCCGCGAGGGCGCGGCGCTCGTGTTCGGGCAGGTCGGCCAGGAGCAGTTTGGCCACCGCGGCGACCGTGATGGCGACGGGCTTGCCGATCCGCGAGTACATGCGCACCGGGTAGCGGCTCTCCACCTTGTCGATGTAGAGGACCTCGTTCTCCTCGTACACGGCGAGGTGGACGGTGTGCCCGCACTCCTCGTTGAGGCGCGTCAGGTGGGCGTGGGCGATCTCGCGGACGTCGAGGTTCTCCATCGCCTCCTGGGCGAGGGCGAAGAGCCGGGCGCCGAGGCGGTAGCGCTGGTCGGACTGGCGGTAGACCAGGCCGTGCTCGTGCAGGGTGCGCAGCAGACGCAGGGCCGTGGACTTGTGCACGCCGAGGCGGTCGGCGACCTGTCCGAGGTCGGCGGGACCCTCCGCGAGCAGCGGCAGGATGCTCAGCGCGCGGTCGACGGTCTGGCTCATGGGGTGCGTACCTCCTCGTCGGCCCCTTCGTCGGCCTGTGTCCAGCCGGGGCCGAGTCGCAGTCTCCCCCACGCGGTGTCGTCGAGGGCGGTCAGGCGGTCGGCGAGGGCGCGGGCGGGCGGTGCGGCGAGGTCGCCGGGGGCGGTGAGGGTGGCGGCGGCGGTGAGGTGGCCGTGCCGCAGCCGGTCGCGTACGGGCAGTCCGCGCAGGGTGGCGGAGAGGAACCCGGCGGCGAAGGCGTCGCCCGCGCCGGTCGTGGCGACCACGTCGACGTCGAGGGCCGGGGCGGTCGCGGCTGGGCGGGGGCGGGGTGTGCGGCCCGGCGTCGACGGGGTGCCGCCGCGGGCAGTCGGGCCACCCCGGGCGGCACGGCCGCCCGCGGCCGGGCCGAAGGCCACGGCTCCCCGTGCCCCCTGCTTGACCACCAGGATGTCCGGTTCGGGCAGGGCCTCGCGCAGGGATGACGGGTCGCCGTCGATCCCCCAGGCGGACTCGGCCTCGTCCTCGCCGACGAAGACGATGTCCGCCGCGCGTGCCAGTTCCAGCAGGACCCCGGGCCCGGGACCGTCGCGCCACAGGCCCGGCCGGTGGTTGACGTCGAAGGAGACGAGGGGGCGGCCGGGGCGGGGGGCGGTGAGCTCCCGCATCAGGTCCAGGCAGTCGGCGGACAGCGCGGCCGTGATGCCGGACAGGTGCAGGACGCGTCCGGCGCGCACCGCCTCCAGGTCGACGCCGGCGGCGGTCATCGCGGAGGCCGCGGAGCCCGCGCGGTAGTAGGCGACCTCGTGGGCGTCGCCGGCCCGGTCGCCGGCGGTGCGGAAGTAGACGCCGGTGGGGCGGTCCGGGTCGCGGCGGACGTACGACACGTCGACGCCGTATCCGCCGATCGCCTCGACGAGGTGGTCGCCGAAGCCGTCCGCGCCCACCCGGCTGACCCACCGGGTGGTGTGCCCCGCCGCCGCCAGCACGCACGCCACGTTGGACTCCGCGCCGCCGATCCCGCGGTCGAAGGAGGGGACGTCGGCGAGGCGGCCCGGCCGGGAGGGCAGGAACGTCACCATGGACTCGCCGAGCGCGACGACGTCCACGACGTCGGGGGCGTTGCGGGGTCCGGTGACGGTCACGATGACGTGGCTCCTCGTCTGCTGCGGGGGAAGCGGTGTCCGTTGACCCCGCGTGGCCGAGATGTTAGACAGCGTTAAGCGATATACGCAATGCCTGTTGCAAGTAATGCAACGTGCCTGATCAGGGAGGTCTGATGGTCCTCGACCCCGGCTCCGACACACATGACCGCCTCGCCCGCCTCGCCGAGGAACGTGTCGATCACCGCTTCAAGGGCCTCCCTCCGGACGCCGGGGGGCTGACCGTCGGCGAGCTGGCGGCACAGCGCCGGAACCTGTTCACCGACGGCTTCACCACCCCCGTGCTCGCGCTCTCCGCCGAGCGCCTGGAGCACAACCTGCGGCTGATGGAGACGTACACGGCTCGGCACGGGCTCGCCTTCGCCCCGCACGGCAAGACCTCCATGGCCCCGCAGCTCTTCCGGCGGCAGATCGAGCACGGGGCGTGGGGCATCACGCTGGCCGTTCCGCATCAGGTGCGGGTGGCGCGCGCCTTCGGGGTCCAGCGGGTCTTCCTCGCCAACGAGCTGGTCGACGCGGCGGCCCTGCGGTGGATCGCCGCCGAGCTGGACGCCGACCCCGGCTTCCGGTTCGTCTGCTACGTCGACTCCGTGCGCGGGGTGGAGCTGATGGACGCGGCGCTCGCTGGGGCCTCCCGTCCCGTGGACGTGGTCGTCGAGCTGGCCGCCGGCGAGGGTGCGCGCACGGGGGTGCGGACGGAGGCGGAGTGTGCCGCCGTCGCCGACGCCGTGGCGGGCGCGCGCGGACTGCGGCTGGTCGGGGTCGCCGGGTACGAGGGCGAGGTTCCGCAGGCCGATCCGGAGCGGGTGCACGCGTGGCTGCGGCGGCTGGTGTCCCTCGCCGTGGACTTCGACGGGGCGGGGCGGTTCGCGGGGCTGGACGAGATCGTGGTGAGCGCGGGCGGCAGCGCCTGGTTCGACGCGGTGGCCGACGTCTTCGCCGAGCTCCCCGAACTCTCCGTGCCCGTGCTGAAGCTGCTGCGCTCGGGGGCGTACGTCTCGCACGACGACGGCCACTACCGCGAGCTGACCCCCTTCAACCGGGTGCCTCAGGAAGGCGCGCTGGAACCGGCGTTCCGCCTCTGGACGCAGGTCGTCTCCCGGCCCTGTGCCGAGCAGGCGTTCACCAACGCGGGCAAGCGGGACGCGGCCTACGACCTCGATCTGCCGTTCGCCCAGGTGGTCCGCCGGGACGGCGGCGAGCGCCCGGCCACGGGGATCTCGGTGACCGGGCTCTCCGACCAGCACGCCTGGCTGCGTACCACCGAGGAGGCCGATCTGGAGGTCGGCGACTGGGTGGGCCTCGGGCTGTCCCACCCGTGCACGTCCTTCGACAAGTGGGTGCTCATCCCCGTGGCCGAGGCGGACGGCACGGTGGTCGACTACATCCGTACGTTCTTCTAGGAGGCCGGCATGGAAGAGCTCGTCATCCGGGACGCGGACGTCGTGGACGGCTCCGGCGACCACGCGTACCGCGCGGACGTGGTCGTGGACGGCGGCCGGATCGTCGCCATCGTGAAGGAGGCGGCGGACGCGGGCTGTCAGCGCCCGAGGGCCCGCCGTGAGCTGGACGCCGAGGGGCTGGTGCTGGCCCCCGGCTTCATCGACATGCACGCCCACAGCGATCTGGCGCTGCTGCGCGACCCCGACCACAGCGCCAAGGCCGCGCAGGGCGTGACCCTCGAAGTCCTCGGCCAGGACGGGCTGTCGTACGCGCCGGTCGACGACCGCACGCTCGGCGAGGTGCGCCGGGCGATCGCCGGCTGGAACGGCTCGGGCGACGACATCGACTTCGACTGGCGGTCGGTGGGCGAGTACCTGGACCGGCTGGACCGGGGCATCGCGGTCAACGCCGCGTATCTGATCCCGCAGGGCACGGTCCGCGCGCTCGCCGTCGGCTGGGAGGACCGCGAGGCCACGCCGGCCGAGCTGGAGCGCATGCGGCAGCTGGTCGCGGAAGGCATGGAGCAGGGCGCGGTCGGCATGTCGTCCGGGCTGACGTACACGCCCGGCATGTACGCCAAGGACGCCGAACTGACCGAGCTGTGCCGGGTGGTGGCGTCGTACGGCGGCTACTACTGCCCCCACCACCGCTCCTACGGCGCGGGCGCCCTGGAGGCCTACGAGGAGATGGTGGCGCTCACCCGGGAGGCGGGCTGCCCGCTGCACCTGGCGCACGCCACGATGAACTTCGGGGTGAACAAGGGCCGGGCGCCCGAGCTGCTGTCGCTGCTGGACGAGGCGCTGGACGCCGGCGCCGACATCAGCCTCGACACGTACCCCTACACCCCCGGTTGTACGACTCTGGTGGCGCTGCTGCCGAGCTGGGCGGGCGAGGGCGGTCCGCAGGAGATCCTGCGGCGGCTCGCGGACGAGGGGACGGCCGAGCGGATCCGGCACCATCTGGAGGTCACCGGCTCGGACGGCTGCCACGGCGTGCCCGTGGAGTGGGAGACCATCGAGATCTCCGGCGTCGGCGACCCGGCGCTGGGCGCGTACGTGGGCCGTACGGTCCTGGAGTCGGCGCGGGCGCGCGGCGAGAGCCCCTGGGTGGTCGCGCGGGAGCTGCTGCTGAAGGACAGGCTGGCCCCGACGATCCTCCAGCACGTCGGGCACGAGGAGAACGTGCGGGCGATCATGCGGCACCGGGTGCACACCGGCGGCTCGGACGGCATCCTCCAGGGCGCGAAGCCGCATCCGCGCGCGTACGGCACGTTCCCGCACTATCTCGGGCACTACGTCCGGGAGTTGGGGGTGCTGTCGCTGGAGGAGTGCGTCGCGCGTCTGACCTCGCGGCCGGCCGCGCGGCTGCGGCTGCCGGACCGGGGGCTGGTCCGCGAGGGCTACAGGGCGGACCTGGTGCTGTTCGATCCGAGGACGGTGGCCGCGGGGTCGACCTTCGAGGAGCCCCGGACGCTCCCGACGGGCATCCCGTACGTGCTGGTCGACGGGCGGTTCGTGATCGAGGACGGGCGGCGCACGGACGAGCTGGCGGGGCGGGCGGTCCGCGGGAACCCCCGCTGACCGCCCGCTCCCGCCCGCCCCTGCGAACCCGTTACGGCTTGGGGACGGCGCAGCCGCTCGCGCTCAGTTCGAGCTTGTTGTCCGCACCGAAGCAGGCGGGGAACCGGTAGGTCTGCTGGGCGTAGTTGATGCTCTGGCGGACCGTCACGTTCCCGCCCTCGTCGACCTCGCACGGGTTGTTGACCGTGCAGCGCTCGCCGTCCTCGTTGCCGGTGTTGTTGACGGCGACCACCGTGCCGGTGGCGCCGTCGACGACCGGGGAACCGGAGGTGCCGCCGATGGTGTCGCACGCGGAGGTGTAACGGACCGAGTCCTTCCAGGTCCAGTCGCCCTCCTTCATGCGGTACGCGAACCCGTCGATGGAGCAGGTGTAGACGCGCTTCCAGTAGCCGGAGACCACGCTGATGGCGGTACCGGCCTGCGGGCGGCTGTCGGCGAGCGTCAGCGCGTCGATGCCGTACGCGCTCTTGATCTGCGCGTACGTCGTGCCGAGCCGGTAGATCGCCGCGTCCGTGTCGGTCATGGTCGCGTACAGGAGCCGGTCGGCGCGCAGGGTGGCGACCTTGGAGCCGGAGGAGTTCAGCAGCCCGAAGGTACGGCTGGACGCCTGGTCGACGACGACCTGGCCGGGGGCCGGGAAGCCGCTCTCCAGGCAGTGGCCGTTGGTGAGCACGAGCGCCGGGTCGTCGGCCGCCGAGTCGGGCATGCGGACGACGGAACCGGAGCAGTTGCTGAGCGAGACGGTGCCGGCGAAGTTCACCGCGCCTTCCTTGGGCGCGGTGAGGCCGGACAGGGTGTCCGCCGCGGTCCCGACCGTGTCGTTGACGACATCCATCAGCGTGGTCGGGCTCGCGCCCGTGGTCGTGTCCGCGCCCGTGGGGGAAGGCGCGGCGGCGACCGCGGGGGCCGCGCCCGCCCCGGCGAACGCCAGGGCGCAGAGCGCGACAACGAGAGGTTTTCTCATGGGGGTCCCCTCTTGCGACGTCGGGCGGCCGGAAATCCTCCGGCCGCCCACAGAATTGTCATGCGCATTGTCAGCATGCGAATGACGAGGGGGCAAGGGCTTGTTTCCGGCCGGTAACCCGGCGCGCCGCGGCCCTCAGGGTCGCCCGGGCCTGCGGAGAAACCGGGGGCTGCCGTGGGGAGGCTCGGTGTGGAGGTGATGGAGGCGCACACCCCCGCGGACATAACCACTCGAACCGACGCGTCTCACGTGTCGGAGAACACGGCCCAAAAGGCATGACCGGGTCGTAAGCTCCCTGCATGCAGGTGATCCAGTCGACCAAGCTCGCCAACGTCTGTTACGAGATCCGGGGCCCGGTGCTCGAGGAGGCGATGCGGCTGGAAGCGGCCGGTCACCGCATCCTCAAGCTGAACACCGGCAACCCGGCCGCCTTCGGCTTCGAGTGTCCGCCCGAGATCCTGGAGGACATCCTCCGCAACGTGTCGTCGGCCCACGGCTACGGCGACGCGAAGGGCCTGCTGGCGGCGCGCCGGGCGGTCGTGATGCACAACCAGACCCTCGGCATCGAGACCGACGTCGAGCACGTCTTCATCGGCAACGGCGTCTCCGAGCTGATCGTGATGGCGATGCAAGGGCTGCTGGACGACGGCGACGAGGTGCTGGTCCCCGCGCCCGACTATCCGCTGTGGACGGCCGCCGTCTCGCTCTCCGGCGGCACGCCGGTGCACTACCGCTGCGACGAGCAGTCCGACTGGATGCCGGACCTCGCCGACGTGGAGCGCAAGGTGACCGACCGCACCAAGGCGCTCGTCATCATCAACCCGAACAACCCGACCGGCGCGGTCTACGACGAGGCGGTCGTCAAGGGCCTGACGGACATCGCCCGCCGCCACAACCTGCTGGTCTGCTCGGACGAGATCTACGACAAGATCCTCTACGACGACGCCGAGCACATCCCCACCGCCTCCGTCGCCCCCGACCTGCTCACCCTGACCTTCAACGGCATGTCGAAGGCGTACCGGGTGGCCGGTTACCGGGTGGGCTGGATGTCGATCTCGGGCCCGCGCGCGCACGCCGACTCCTACATCGAGGGCCTGACGATCCTGGCGAACATGCGCCTGTGCGCGAACATGCCGGGCCAGCACGGCGTGGTCGCGGCGCTCAGCGGACGCCAGACGATCAACGACCTGGTACTGCCGGGCGGCCGGCTGCGCGAACAGCGGGACGCGGCGTACGAACTGCTGACCCAGATCCCGGGCGTGAGCTGCGTGAAGCCGAAGGGGGCGCTGTACCTCTTCCCGCGGCTCGACCCCGATGTCTTCAAGATCAAGGACGACCGGCGGATGGTCCTGGACCTGCTGCGCCGCGAGAAGATCATGGTCGTCCAGGGCACCGGCTTCAACTGGCCGGAGCCGGACCACTTCCGGGTCGTCACCCTGCCGTCGGTCACCGACCTGCGGGACGCGGTGGGCCGGATCGGCCGCTTCCTGGACGGCTACGGCCAGCCCTGACGGCGGCGCGCTCACCCTGCGTGCATCATGTCGTCCGGTTTTGTGAACGACTCAACTTTAGACGAGATCTAAGCTAGGATGGTTTCCTGCCGGCGTCCAGGAGGCCATCCATCATGTACGAACCGATCCGCACCAAGTCGGTCCACAGCACGATGGCCGACGCCCCCGACGACTTCCCCCACCGCACCCGTGAGGAAGAGCTGGACATCCAGCTCGCGGGCCATCTCGCCGCGCTGCTCGCCGTCACCGACGACCTGCGCCTGGTGGCGCCCGCGGCCGACCTGGACACCGCGGCCGAACGGCTCGCCGAGCAGGTCGCCCGCCTGCGGGGTGGACGTACGCCGGCCCGCGCGGCGGCGACCGCGCCGGGCCGCGAGCCGCACACCGACGCCCTGCACCGGCGGGCGCACGCCCTCGCGGGCCGCGCCCTGGTCGTCGCCGCCTCCCGCGCCGACACGGCGGCGGCGATCCTCGCCGCCGAACGGATGGACGCGCACACCGCGGCCCTGCAGCCGCGTGCGCTCGCGTCCCACTGAGCCCCACCGGGCTCCCTGAACGGCCCCGGTCCGCGTGCACCCGCAGCGACGCGCGGACCGGGCGCCCTGCATCACCCCACCGCCGACGGGGCACTCCGGGCGTGCTGCCCGGAGTGCCCCGTCGGCGTTGCGCGTGAGGTCAGCGGGTGACGCGGAACGTCGCCGACGCCGTGGCTCCCTCGTGCAGGTCGTCACCCGGCCAGCCGACCGTGTAGGTCGTCTCGCCCCGGGTGCGCGGCAGGTCGTCGATGACGAAGGTGCCGTCCGCCGCCACGGTCACCGACGACAGCGTGCCGGTGCCGAGCCGGTCGGTGCGCCCCACCTTGAGCACGGCCCGCTCGGGCAGCGCCTTGCCCTGCGCGGCGAACGTCCCGGTAAGCCGGACACCGCTGCTCATCGACGCCTCAGCCGGGGCGGTGAGCGCGATCGAGCTGGCCGCCTTGCCGACGGACACGGTGTGCGTGACGTCGGTGGCGGGGCGGTGGGTCAGGTCGCCGAGGAACGACACGGTGTACGTGGCATCGCCGACCAGGTCCGGTTCGTCGAGCACGGTGAAGGTGCCGTCCGCCTTGACGGTGGTCGTGCCCAGCTCGTGCGTGCCGTTCGCGTCGGTGCGGGTCGCCGTGACCTTCAGCGGCTCGGCGGGGGCCGGGCCGTCCAGCTCCAGCTTGGAGAACACCTGTCGGTCTTCCACTGCGTCACGCACAACGACGCGTCCGACCCGGTGACGGCCGACGGCCGCCTCGTGCCCCGGTACTGGGAGGCTCCGCAGCCGCACTACCCGGGCACGTTCTGGCGGGTGCTGCTCCAGCGTGACCCGGGGGTGCCGGAGGCGGAGCCGGAACCGGCCGTGCGCGCCCTGCCCCTGACCCTGCGTCCCTTCGTGGACGCCAAGGGGCCGTTCGGAGCGCGTTTCAAGGTGGGTGGTACGGCGTCCCAGGCAGTGCTGGCCGCACCCTCGCCGTGATCCTGGTTCTGGGCGTGACTACCGATTGCGTCCGGTGGACACGCCGACATCGTCGCCGGCGCGGACGGCGGCGGTGAGCCGGCCGTGTCAGGCGGTGGGGGCCGACTTGAGGGACGTGACGAACGATGTCCAGGCCGGTGCCGTGATGGTGAGGACCGGGCCGTGGGGAACCTTGGAGTCACGGACGGGGACGACGGCGGTGTGGGCGTCGCAGACCTCTACGCAGTCCCCGCCGTCGCCATTGCTGTAGCTGCTCTTGCGCCAGCGGGCGGCGCCGGGGAAGTCCTCGGCGACTTCCAGGCAGTCACCGCCGCTGCCGTTGCTGTAGCTGCTCTTGCGCCAGACAGCGGTGCTCAAGTCATTCGCGTTGCTCGCCATTTCGCACATCCTCTGCCGCTTGCTCAATGAGGGCCAGGGACGCCTCCAGTGGCAGTGCGGCGGCCCTGAGCAGATCGTACGACCTTCGGTACTCCTTCACGAGGCATGGATCCTCGATGGTGTCCCCACTGTGCAGCGCCTCCGTGTAGACCAGCGGTGGTGCATCGGGGAACGTCATGATCTTGGCGGTGCCCAGCATGAACGGGTGCGCACCGCAGTTCCACGGAAGGATCTGCGGAACGATGCGGTGCCGCCTGGCCAACGCGGCAATGTGCTCCCACTGTTCGGCGGCCTGGTCCGGCGGGACGATCGGCTGACGGAGCAGTGACTCCGACAGGATGGCCCAGTACACGGGTGTCTTGTGGTTCTCCTCGAAGAGACGGGCCCGCGCCAGTCGGGCGGTGGCCTTCTCCTCCACCTCCTCGCCCGGGGCCAGCGGGTGGGTCGCCCGCACCACCGCCCGCGCGTACGCATCCGTCTGCAACAACCCCGGGATCAGCGTCGGAGACCACTCCTCGATGGTCTCCGCGTGCTTCTCCGCCTCCAGCACCCGCTCGAAGTAGCTCGCGTGCCCCCGCCGCTTCGCCCGCCGTACGTCCTCGCACCGCCGCCGGAAGAACCCGTCCGTGCCGAGCACGCGGTCCACGTGCTCGGCCAGTTCCGCCGGCATCCGGCGCGTGCCGCGTTCGATCTCGCTGAGGTGGCTCGGCCCGTAGAAGCTGCCCTCGACGAGCTGCTGGAGGGTGAGTCCCGCCTCCTCCCGTTTCCAGCGCAACTCGCTGCCGTAGAAGGTCGGGACGCCCGTCGAGCCGTCGATGTCCTTGCGCTGCCCCATCGTTCACCGTCCTAGGTGTGCCGTTACCGCCCGCTTCCCCGGCATTCCCCCGCCCCTACCAACTCCCGAACCGCATACGTGCAGTTCAGGACCGGGATGCCGAAGTGCTGTCACGCTACGCCGACCGGCGGCACAGTGTGAGCAGTTCGTCACACAGCGCACTGGAAGGTGTGAACCACCCATGCACAGCCCCTCCGAAGCCGACGCCTGCGCCGAGGAACTGCGGGCGGCGCTCGCCGCACACGGCATCACGCTGCCGTCCCTCGGGGTCGACCTGCCGACCTTCGCCTCCCGCTGCCCGACCCGGCCGCTGATCACGCTCGGCAACTGCAACCTCCTCACCGCCCAGGCCCTGACGGCCGCCCTCCGCAAGGGGGCCGAGTGATGCGGCCGATGACGACCCTGGAGCTGCTCGCGACCCCGACCGAGGTGTCCGGCGTGCGGCGGACGCTGCGCGAGTACGGCACCGACGTCCAGCTCTGCGCGAGCGAGCTGGTCACCAACGTGATCCAGCACCTCGGCGAGGGAGTTCCCGTCACCGTCCGCGTCCTGCGGGACAGTGACGGACGTACGCGCCTGGAGGTGACCGATCCCGACCCCCGTGCGCTGCCCGTCCTGCGTGCGGCGGTGGCCGACGAGGACGAGTCGGGGCGGGGGCTCGCGCTGCTCGACGCGCTGACGCTGAGGTGGGGCGTGGCGCAGGGGTCCGACGGCAAGACCGTGTGGTGCGAGCTGGGGGCGCGATCACCGGACAGGGGCGCGGTCCCGGGTGGGGACGAGACTCCACGCCGTGATCCGATGTCGGTCGCGTGCGCGCCGTCCGGCCACCCGGTCCCCGGCCCGGAAGGCGTCGGGCTCCGCCGTCAGCAGGCCGCAGTTCCTGAGGACCGTCAGCGGCAGTGAGGCCCGGCGAACCAGGGTGGTCGAACCGACCACCCGACAACGCGCGTGCCGGCAATGGCTGAGGAACTCTTCCCACGGAGTCTCTGCGCACGGATGGCGAGAACTTGGGCACTCAGATGCTGTTGGCGATGCGCTCGTGGTCCCGTTCGCCCTCGCGGGTCTGGATACCAGCGGCGAGCAGCTTGTGGGCGAGTTCGGTGACCTCATCGCCGAACGCCGCGAACAGGCCCTCGTTCTCAACGGCGTACGCCGCACGCGGAATCGGCTGCGCGACCGCGTCGACCGCAGCCTTCGTGATGGAGATCACCTCCGGCCGGAGGCCGGCGATCCGTCGGGCGAGGGTGTCGACGAAGGAATCGAGTTCCGCGGCGGGCAGGGCACGGTTGATCAGGCCGTACCGTTCCGCGAGCTCCGCGCCCACGAGTTCGGCGCCGAGGATGAGCTCCAGCGTGCGGGCCCTTCCTGCCAGGCGCGTCATGTTCACCGTGCCGCCGCCTCCGGGCAGGATCCCCATCAAGGACTCCGGCTGCCCCTGCCCCGACTTGCCGATCGCCGCGAATCGCATGTCCAGGTACATGAAGAACTCGTTGCCCGCGCCGCGCGCGAAGCCCGCCAGCTTGCCGATGGTGACCTGCGGCAGCGAGCGGACCTCTTCGCTCATCGCCTGGAGGATGTTCAGGCCTTCCGGGACGGTCGAGCCCGGCGCGGCCGCGATCGCAGCGCGAGTGGCCGCAGGCAGCGCGTCAGGGTCGGTGAGGTAGGCCATGTCACCGTGCGCGACGAAGAACTCCGGGTCAGCGCTCTCGAAGACAATGACGCGGACGTCGGCGTCGTCCCGCACACGCGCGACGAATGCCCGGAGTGACGGAAGGAGGACCGCGTCCATCAGATTGAGCGGCGGGTGATCGATGGTCACCGTCGCGACCCCGTCCGAGACGTCGATCGTCAGGGCGGGAAGGTCTTCATAGCTCATGAGGTGGCTCATTCCGCGGTGAGGGACGGCCCGCGACCGGGCCGCCGGCTGGGGACAGCGTCGCGAATCTCAGCGTCGCGACTGACACTGAGTATCACGTTAGAATCCTGTACCCAAAGAAGCAAACAAGTGTGCCGGAGTACACTCGTCCCCATGAGCGCAACGCCAGTCGGTACCCGTGAGATCAGCCGCCACGCGGTGCGAGCAGAGCTGGCCCGCGTGGCGTTCAACCGGTTCTGCCTCACCGGCTTCGACCAGGTCACCTTTGCCGACCTCTCCGAAGCCGCCGGAGTGTCGCGGAGCACCTTCCTGCGCTACTTCGGCACCAAGGAAGACGTGGTCCTGTTCGTCTTCGACCCTGTCGGTGACGTCATCGCTGACGCGCTCGATGCCGACCGGGCCAACCAGGACGACTGGAGCAGGCTGCGCAACGCCCTGGAGTCAGCCGTGACGTTCCTCGTGCGCGACGTCCAGGAACTCGTGACGATCCTCGGCCTCATCGAGCAGACCCCAGCCCTGTGCGCACGCCTGCGCGAGAAGCAGGCTGAATGGCGACCAGGGATCGTCGCCCGACTGCAGAAGACAACCTCCTCGACCGACGGGTCATCGGTCATCGCCCACGTTCGCGTAGCGGCGGCGCTCGAATGCCTGTGGATCGTCCTCGGGCAATGGAGTGCGAGCGGCGGCGACGAGGACCTCGGCGAACTGCTGGACGCTGCGTTCGCCGCCTTCTCGACCCCGGCATGCCAGCAGACGCACGCTCCGTCGTAAAGGGCCGAGGCGGCGGCCTCCTTCCCGTTGCGTACCGGTATCACGCGGCCACCGGCCGTTCACGGGCCGCCCGGGAACGTTGGATTCCGCAGGCATGCTCCGGACGTGAGACGAATGAGGGGAATCCTCCTCGCGGTCCTGCTGATCGGTGGCGTGGTGGCCGCCGTCGTCACGGGCCGGGACAGCGCCGGGCAGGTCCGGACCGCCGTAGACATGCCGGGCGGTCCCCGGACCGCAGTGGGTCAGTACGGCTGGACCAGGGCGTGGGCGGCGCCCGGTACGCCGGTCCTCAGGAGTTCGTCCTCCTCGGCGGTCGTCCTCCCGCCCGTCTCCTGCTTGAGTACCGCGCGGGACAGGGCCTGTACCCACAGGGCGCGGGGCCGGCGCCGCTCCTCCCACGCCCTGAGCGCCGCGGGGACGTCGGCGTGCGCGTCCAGGGACTCGGCGAGCACGATCGCGTCCTCGACGGCCATCGCCGCGCCCTGCGCCAGCTGCGGGGCACTCGCGTGGGCCGCGTCACCGGCCAGCGCCACACGGCCCACGTGCCACGGCGCGTCCACCGTCACCTGGGAGATCCTGGAGTACACGACGGCCGCGGGGTCGGTGGCGGTGGCGAGCGCCTCGGCGACCGGCCCGGAGAACATCGTCAGCCGCTCGGCGAGCTGCTCGTGCGCACGCTCCGGGTCCGGTCTGAAGTCCTCGGCCTCCGCGGACACCGCGCCCAGGTACATCGAGTCCTGCGTGATCGGAGTGAGCAGCGCCTTCGCCTCCTGCCCGGCGGTGCTCATCACCACACCCCGCACCTGGGGCGCGCGGGGCACCGTGACCCGCCAGTTGGCGAAGCCGGTGTACTCGGGGGTGTAGCGGTCGCCGTACAGGCGCGTGCGCACCGGGGAGCCGATGCCGTCGAAGCCGACCACCAGGTCCCAGCGGTCCGACGAGCCGTCCGAGAGGGTGACGTCGACGCCCGAGCCGTCGTCGGTGAGTTCCGTGACGGTGGCGGAGAACCGGATCTTCGCACCGGCCGCCACCGCGGCGGCACCGAGCACCCGCGCGAGCGCCGGGCGGGGGATGCCGTTGGCGGGGGGAGCGTCACCCATCCGGGGCTGCGGGATACGGGCCAGGGCGTTGCCCGCAGGATCGGCGATGGTGAGGATCTCCCACGCGAAACCGGCCGCGAGGCAGTCGTCGAGCACCCCGATCTCCCGCATGACGTGCAGCGCGTTGGACGGCTGGATGATGCCCACGCCGAGCGCCTCCAGTGCGCCGCGGAGTTCGGCGACCTCCACGGTGTGGCCGCGCCGGGCCAGCGCGGTGGCGAGGGTGAGTCCGCCGATGCCGCCGCCGTGAACGAGGACGCGCAGCTGTGAGGCCATGTCGGTGTCTCCGGGAGAGTGTGGGGAAGGGCGGACGGTCAGGCGACCGACGCGTTCAGGCGCGCCAGGTGGTCGACGAGGGTGAGCAGCGTCTCCTTGCCGTACGCGCGCTCCCGGGCGTCACCGATCAGCAGCGGCACATGCGGGTCGAGGTCGAGGGCCGCCCTGATCTCGTCGGGGGTACGGGTGTTGTGGCCGTGGAAGCAGTTGATGGCCACCACGAACGGGATGCGCCGGCTCTCGAAGAAGTCGATCGAGGCGAAACTGCTGTCCAGACGCCGGGTGTCGGCGATGACCACGCCACCGAGCGCACCATGGACCAGGTCGTTCCACATGAACCAGAAGCGTTCCTGGCCCGGAGTGCCGAAGAGGTACATGACCAGGTCGGCGTTGATCGTGATGCGTCCGAAGTCCAGGGCGACGGTGGTGGTCTCCTTGTCCCCGACCCCCGCCAGGTCGTCGACGCCGATGCTGGCCCTCGTCATGTACTCCTCGGTGTGCAGCGGCGCGACCTCGCTGACCGCACCCACCAGGGTGGTCTTGCCGACGCCGAATCCGCCCGCGACGAGGATCTTGACGGCGGCGGGCGCCGCCTGACTGGTGATCATGGCTTCTACAGTCTCCGGAGTCCGTCACGAACGGCGGCCAGCAGGCTCGGGTCGACGCCGCCCGCCGCCCAGGCCACCGTGATCGGCGCCCGCGCGGCGAGCAGGCCCTGGCCGACGAGGTCGGCCAGCAGGATCTTGGTCACCGACACGGCGAGGTCGAGATCGGCGGCGACCTCGGCGACCGCCGCGGGTTGGCGGCAGCGATCCAGAATGCGGCGGTGCTCCGGCTGGAGCCTGCCCGGCCGCACGGGCGCCCCGCGCTCGTCGCGCGGGTCCTCCACGGTCGTGAGCACGGTGATGAGGGTGAGGTCGTCACGTGCGGGAGCGGTGCGGCCACGGGTGATGGTGTACGGACGCACCATGCTCTCCGCGCCGTCCTCACCCGCGTCGTCGTGCTCCCATCCCGGGTTCACGCGCCGGTTCCCTGCCCCATGCCGAAGGCGTCGAACCCAGCGCGGGCCGCC
This sequence comes from Streptomyces griseoloalbus, assembly GCA_014650015.1. Taxonomy (GTDB): domain Bacteria; phylum Actinomycetota; class Actinomycetes; order Streptomycetales; family Streptomycetaceae; genus Streptomyces; species Streptomyces griseoloalbus. Next base: position 39,824 of record BMUD01000005.1, on the reverse strand, counting down.
GTGCCGAGCTTCTGCCCGACCTGCTGCACGAGGTTGTGCATGGCGAGCGACATCACCTCCGCGTCCACCTCCTGGGAGGCGACCACGGCCAGGTGGGTGCCCTGGCCGGCCGCGATGATGAAGAGCCACAGGTCGGCGAGTTCGACGATGACCTGGTGGACGACACCGCCGTCGAAGAGCTGTCCCACACCGCGGGCCAGGCTCTGCTGGCCGGTGCAGATGGCGGCCAGACGCTCGGCGTCCGCGCGCGCGATGCTCTGCGAATGGCTCACGACCAGGCCGTCGTCGGACAGCAGAACCGCGTTCCTGGTCTCGGCGACCGAGTCCACGAGGCCGTCGAGCAGCCAGTCCAGGTCCTGGTGGGTCGCGGTGGTACGTGTCATGACTCCTCTTCTTCTCTCATCGGGTGGCGAGGGGAACCGGATTCGGGCGGCGCCGGGGTCCGTCCCTCACGGGCGGCCCGCGACCGGCGCTGGAACGCGCCGATCGTCGCCCCGGCGCGGCGCGGTACGGGGCGCAGCATCGGATCGTCCTGCCAGCGGGGAGGCCTGGGCAGCGGGGGCCCGGCCGTGGGGTCGACGCGCAGTTCGTCGGCCAGGCTGGCCTGGCGCACCCGCCGCGGCAGCGGTGCCTCGTCACCGGTCAGGGCGGGGCCGCCGCCGGCCTCGGCACCGGTTGGGGGCGGCTGCGGTACCGCGTACGCACCTTGGTGGACGGGGGTTTCACCGGCGTGGGCCGGGGCGGTCCCGGCCGGGTACGGCGCGGGACCGGTGCCGTAAGGGGTTGGATCGGTGCCGTAGGGGGCGGGACCGGTGCCGAAGGAGGCGGGAGCCGGATCGGTCCCGTACGGGGCGGGACCGGTGCCGAAGGAGGCGGGAGCCGGATCGGTCCCGTACGGCGCGGGACCGGTGCCGTACGGGGCGGGACCGGTGCCGTAGGGGGCGGGGCCGGTGCCGTAGGGGGCGTCGCCAGTGCCGTCGTGGTCCTGGACCGTCCCGTACGGAGCGTCGATGTGCGACGTCCGGTCGTCCTGGGGCGTGGGGACACCGACGGGTTCCTGGGCCGGGGCGACCGGGTGGGTGCCGTACTGCGCGGCGGGCCGTTGGTGGCCGTGGCCGTACGGCGTGTCCGGCGTGTCCGCCGTGTCTGCCGTGTCCGGCGTCGGGGCGGCGTCGGTGGGCCAGGGGGCCTGGGCGCGGTGCGGGTCCGGGGACCGCGGGGGCTCCGGCGCACGGGACCCGGCCGGGATCAACGCCGTGACGTCGGCCATCGCCCGACCCTGTACCCGTACGGGCAGCGGCTCCTCGGCGCCGTGCGCGGGAGCGGCCGGTGCCTGCGCGGGCCCGGGGTCCGGGACGAGTGGGGGCACCGCCACCGGGCCCTGCTGCGGCGCGGGGGCGGTGAGTTCGGCCGGGACGAGCACGACCACGCGCGTACCGCCGAACGCGGACGCGCGGAACTCCACCCGCAGCCCGTACTGGTGCGTCAGGCGCGCGACCACGTGCAGGCCCAGGCGGATGTCGTCGGAGTGGGCCAGCACGTCGAACCGGTGCGGACGGGCCATCAGCTCGTTGGCCGCGGCCAGCGCCTCCGACTCCATGCCCAGGCCGCGGTCCTCGATCTCGATGGCCAGACCGCGGCTCACCTCGGCCGCCCTGACCTCGACCGGGCTCGGCGGGCGGGAGAAGGTGAGCGCGTTCTCGATGAGTTCGGCCAGCACGTGCGTGACCGGACCGACGGCCCGCGCCGCGAGCCACGGTTCGCCCTCCTGGTCCAGCACCACCCGCCGGTAGTCCTGCACCTCGCCCTGCGCCGAGCGCATCACGTCCAACAGGGCGACCGGCTTGCGCCACCGCCGGTGCGGGGTGCCGCCGGCGAGGATGACCAGGTTCTCCTCGTAACGCCGCAGCCGGGCGGTGAGATGGTCGAGGTCGAAGAGGCCGTCGAGGACCTCGGAGTCCTCGTGGCGGCGCTCCATCTCGTCCAGTTTCTTCAGCTGCTGCCCGATCAGCTGCTGGGTGCGGCGGGCGATGCGCTGCAGCAGCCGTTCGAACCCGCGATGCTGGTCGGCCTGCTTGACGGCGGCCTTCAGGGCGCTGGTGCGGGCGAGGTTGAGCGCCGCGCCGAGCCGGGTCAGCTCGTCGTCGGCACGGCCGGGGCCTTCGTGCGCGATGGCCCTCGCCTCGGCCTCGACGTCGATCCGCTCGCCCTGCGCGAGCCGCTCCACGACGTCGGGCAGCGCCGCCTCCAGCATCTCGGCCTGCTCCTGCAGGCTGCCGATGCGCCGGCGGAGGTTGCGGGTGAGGCGCCACGTCGTCCAGATCACGGCGACGACGGCGGCGAGACCGACGACAGTGGTGAGCACCATCCTGTACAGCAGCGCCATCACACTCGCCTTGCCCTGCTCATGCACCAGGGCGGTCCGGTGTTCGAGGAGTTCCTCGAAATCCGGGGTGAGGGCGTCCATCGCGCCGCGCCAGGTCTCCCGGTCGGCGTCCAGGGTGACCGGGCCGCCCGCGTCGGGCCGGCCCGCGGCCAGCACCGCCTCCTCCACGCCGGTCTTGTTCTTCCATGCCGCGCTGCCCGTGATCCGCTGCCACATGGCGCGTTCCTCGGCGGGCAGCTTGGACGCGACCTTCACGGTGCTCAGGAAGGACTGCGCCTCGACCGCCTCACGGACCTGCCGGAGCTCCCCGGTGGTCAGCGTGTCCGCGCCCCAGCCGCGGGCCAGCAGCGCATCCGTGCGGGAGATCATCTCCTTGGTCCAGAACAGGTCGACGAGCGGCTGGGAGAGCACGGTGATCCGGCCGTTGTCCACCTGGCTGAGGGACGTGAACAGCTCCAGGTCCACCGCGATCAGGTCGGTGTAGTACCGGTACACCGCCGCCTGCTGGTCCTCGTCGCCGCTGTCGACCAGGGAGCGCTGCGCGGGCAGCCGGTCGATCGCCTCGCGCGCCTCGTCGACCGCCTCCCTGACCTGCCGGGGCGCGTCCCCGGCCGCGGACAGGTCGTCCGACAGCGTCCGGAAGACGTCCACCGCCTCGTCCGTCGCAGCCCGTTGCCGTGCCAGCGCCTTGGCCGCCCCGTCCTGTCCGGCGAGCACCTCGGCGCTGAGGCGGCGTTCCTGCTGGAGGTTGTAGTAGACGATGTTCGACGGATTTCCGGCCTTCTCCGCCAACAGGCCCTGGTCCGCCTGCCGCTGGAAGTCGAGATAGGTCTGGCCGCTGGTGACGGCCCACAGCGCGATCAGTGCGATCCCGGGGACGAAGGCCAGGACGAGGAGTGCCGTCCGCAACGACATGCTCGTCGGGATGGGCTTTCTTGCACGCGAGCGCAGGGCGGACTCCCTCGGACGGACCGGCTTCACAACCGGACGCTTTCAATCACACATGATGCCGCGCGCATATTAGTCATACTGTGCGTTCGATTACCCCAAGCGGGGCGACCTCAGAGAGCGCCCACCGCGGGGCACTTCGGGCATCACCGCCCGGACCGATTCGGTCCACTGCATTCCGGCACCGGTCGGGCACCGCACCTTCACCTCGTCTGGCGCCGAGGGGGACGGCCGGGACGCCGGCAAAGGCCGAGCGCTCCAGTCGGCTCGATCGGCCGGCTGAAGCGCTCGGTCACCCACTGGCCCGTTCGTGAAAGCCCGCGGAGGCGGGCCGAGCCGGGGAAGGCGGGCCGGGTCCCGTCACCGCGGTACCCGTCGGGGCGGACGGAGAGCGGCGACGGGCCCACACCCGCACGCCGTTGTGCGGGCCCCGCCGGTGTGTTCCGCGGCCGGCCGTGACGATCGCTGGTCAGGGCATCCCTGTCCCAACCGGCCGCGGGGTCTGTGCGGGCGTCAGCCCAGGCGCCTCACCAGCGCGTGGTACTGGTCCCACAGCTCCTTGGGCGTGTGGTCGCCGAAGGTGTCGAGGTGCTCGGGGATCAGGGCGGCCTCCTCGCGCCACACGTCCTTGTCGACGCTGAGCAGGAAGTCCAGGTCGGCTTCGGAGAGGTCCAGGCCGTCGGTGTCCAGCGCGCCCTTGGCCGGGAGTACGCCGATGGGGGTCTCGACGCCTTCCGCCCTGCCCTCCAGGCGCTCCACGATCCACTTCAAAACGCGGCTGTTCTCGCCGAAGCCGGGCCAGACGAACGCGCCCTCGTCGTTCTTGCGGAACCAGTTGACGTAGTAGATCTTCGGCAGCTTGGACTGGTCCTTGTCCTTGGCCACGTCGATCCAGTGCGCCATGTAGTCGCCCATGTTGTAGCCGCAGAACGGCAGCATGGCGAACGGGTCGCGGCGCAGCTCACCGACCTTGCCCTCGGCGGCGGCGGTCTTCTCGGAGGCCACGTTGGCGCCGAGGAAGACGCCGTGGTTCCAGTCGAAGGACTCCGTCACCAGCGGTACGGCGCTGGCGCGGCGCCCGCCGAAGAGGATCGCGGAGATCGGCACGCCCTTGGGGTCCTCCCACTCGGGCGCGATGATCGGGCACTGCGCGGCGGGGGTGGTGAAGCGGGCGTTGGGGTGGGCGGCGGGCGTGCCGGACTCGGGGGTCCAGTCGTTGCCCTTCCAGTCCGTCAGGTGGGCCGGGGTCTCCTCGGTCATGCCCTCCCACCAGACGTCGCCGTCGTCCGTCAGCGCCACGTTCGTGAAGACCGAGTTGCCCCACAGCGTCTTCATGGCGTTGGCGTTGGTGTGCTCGCCGGTACCGGGGGCGACGCCGAAGAAGCCGGCCTCGGGGTTGATGGCGTACAGGCGGCCGTCCTCGCCGAAGCGCATCCAGGCGATGTCGTCGCCGATCGTCTCGACCGTCCAGCCGGAGATCGTGGGCTCCAGCATGGCGAGGTTGGTCTTGCCGCAGGCCGACGGGAAGGCGGCGGCGACGTACTTGGACCCGTCTTCCCGTCGCCCACCACCACCCTCGAACGAGGCCCTGCGGGCCGCAGGATCATTCTGCGGCGGGGTCAGCTTGAGGATCAGCATGTGCTCGGCGAGCCAGCCCTCGTCGCGGGCCATGACGGAGGCGATGCGCAGGGCGTAGCACTTCTTGCCGAGCAGGGCGTTGCCGCCGTAGCCGGAGCCGTAGGACCAGATCTCGCGGTCCTCGGGGAAGTGGGAGATGTACTTCGTCCCATTGCAGGGCCAGGGGACGTCCTGCTGGCCGGGCTCCAGCGGGGCGCCGACCGAGTGCACGGCCTTGACGAAGAAGCCGTCGTCGCCCAGCTCGTCCAGGACCGGCCGACCCATGCGGGTCATCGTGCGCATGGAGACGGCGACGTACGCCGAGTCGGTGATCTCGACGCCGATGGCGGACAGCGGCGAGCCGAGGGGGCCCATGCAGAAGGGCACCACGTACAGGGTGCGGCCCTTCATCGAGCCGCGGAAGACGCCTTTCTCGCCCTGGAAGATGTCCCGCATCTCCGCGGGGGCCTTCCAGTGGTTGGTGGGGCCGGCGTCCTCCTCCTTCTCGGAGCAGATGAAGGTCCGGTCCTCGACGCGGGCGACGTCGGTGGGGTCGGACGCGGCGTAGTAGGAGTTCGGACGCTTGATCGGGTCGAGCTTGCGGAAGGTGCCCTTGGCGACGAGCTCCTCGCACAGGCGCTCGTACTCGGCCTCTGAGCCGTCGCACCAGACCACTTGGTCCGGCTGCGTCAGGTCTGCGATCTCGTTGACCCAGGAGATCAGTCCCTGGTGGGTGGTGGGGACGCTGGGAGCCGCGATGTCGCGCGCCACGATTGCTCCTAAATGAGGGGTTTTTTGTTGAGAGGCCCCGTGGGGGCTGCGACCCGGATGCTTCACGGTGAGGTCTCTGGCGCTCATCCGGTGCCGACCGCACTCATTTGATCATCCGACGAGAGTGCCCATCTGTCCAGTGGGGCGCACAAGTGAGCGGCGTGACGATGGCCACGGTTTCTCGCGGCGCTTTACGCGCACGTTGCGTATACCTTGCGGTTTCTTTGTGTGACGATCCGGCGGTGCGCCGGGGAAACAGGCGTGAGATGATGGCCACTTCGCGGAGCCAATGCGTCGGCCCGATCCGTAACTTACGGTTCCGTAGGTACGATTGAGATATGACTGCGTTCGCCCCCGACGCGCCCACGGACCCGCCGGCCGACGGCCGCGGCCCGGTCGCGACCTCCCTGCCGCACCCGGTCAAGCCCAAGCTCCGCGGCTGGCTGCATCTCGGGATGTTCCCCGCCGCCCTGATCGCCGGACTGGCGCTGACCGCCTCCGCCGACTCGGCCCGGGGGCGCCTGGCCTGCGGGATCTACGCCTTCACGGCCTGCCTGCTGTTCGGCGTGAGCGCGCTGTACCACCGGGGCGACTGGAGCCCCCGCATGGACGGGGTGCTGCGCCGCCTCGACCACGCCAACATCTTCCTGATCATCGCGGGCACCTACACCCCGCTGACGATCCTGCTGCTGCCGGACTCCAAGGGCCGCTGGCTGCTGTGGGGCATCTGGGCGGCGGCGGCCGCCGGCATCGTCTTCCGGGTCTTCTGGGTCGGCGCCCCCCGCTGGCTGTACACCCCCTGCTACATCGCGATGGGCTGGGCGGCGGTCTTCTTCCTCCCCGACTTCCTGCGCACCGGCGGCGTCACCGTCCTCGTCCTGGTGGTCGTGGGCGGTCTGCTCTACAGCGCGGGCGGGGTGATCTACGGCATCAAGAAGCCCAACCCGTCACCGCGCTGGTTCGGCTTCCACGAGGTCTTCCACTCCTTCACTCTGGCCGCCTTCATCGCGCACTACGTCGGCATCTCCCTGGTGGCGTACCAGCACGCGTGACGGCCGGTTCACGCGCAGCGGCCGGTCATTGTCGGCCGTGGCCGACAATGACCGGCATGAAGGCCACACGCTCCCCCCACGCTCCCGCCGACCCGGCCCGCCCGGGGCTGCGTGAGCGGAAGAAGACCAAGACCCGTGAGGCGATCCGCGAGGCGGCCTTCGCACTGATCGGGGAGCGGGGGTACGACGCCACGACGATCGAGCGGATCGCCGAGCGCGCCGAGGTGTCGCCGTCGACCGTCTGCCGGTACTTCCCGGCCAAGGAGGACATCGTCCTCACGGACGAGTACGACCGGCCGCTGCGCTCGGCACTCGCCGAGCGGCCCGCCGACGAACCCTGGCCCGCGTCGGTCCGGTACGTGCTGCGCCGGGCCGTCGGCCTCGCGATGGCCGAGCAGCCGGAGACGACGCTGCTGCGGGCGCGACTGCTGCGCGAGGTCCCCGCGGTGCGGTCCCGGATGCTGGAGAGCGTGTCGGCCACCGGCCGCCTGCTCGCCGAGGCGATCGCCGCGCGCACCGGGCTCGACCCGGACGGCCTGGAGGTGCGGGTCTGCACGACGTCCCTGCTGTGCGGACTGCTGGAGGCCGCGACGTACTGGGCGGAACACGGCCACACCGACGACCTCGCCCGCCTCGTCGACCGGACCCTCGACGTGTGCGAGCACGGCCTGCCCGCCCCGGAGGCCCCACGTCCGGCGGACCGCACCCCCTGAGCCGCCGACTCCGCCACGAAGCGCGGCGGTGGCTCCCGCGGCCCGGTGCGCGAACCCCGAGGTGGCGGACCGGGGCATGACATCCTTGGCCGGGTGAACGGTCCCGACATCCACATCGCGTTCGATCCGGAGCTGCTGCTCTTCGTCCCTCAGGCCCGGCCCACGGGCGCCACGAAGGCCGCCACCGACGGTGTCTCCACCCTCGGCCATGTCGTCGAGTCCCTCGGAGTCCCGCTGACCGAGGTCGGCGCGCTGCTCGTGGACGGCCGCGAGGTGCCCGCCGGACACGTCCCGGCCGCCGGCGAGTCGGTGACCGTACGCACCGTCGAACACCCCCAGCGGGTGCCGGGCGCCCCCCTGCGCTTCCTGCTCGACGTGCACCTCGGCACGCTGGCGCGCCGGCTGCGGCTGCTGGGCGTGGACACGGCGTACGAGTCGACGGACATCGGCGACCCTGCGCTGGCCGCCCGCTCGGCGGCCGAGCAGCGGGTCATGCTCAGCCGCGACCGCGGCCTGCTGCGGCGCCGGGAGCTGTGGGCGGGCGCGTTCGTCTACAGCACCCGCCCCGAGGAGCAGCTCCCCTACGTACTGGACCGGTTCCAGCCCGAGCTGCGGCCGTGGACCCGCTGCACCGCCTGCAACGGCCTGCTGCGCCGGGCCACCAAGGACGAGGTCGCCGACCAGCTGAAGGGCGGCACCCACCGCACCTACGACGTGTTCGCGCAGTGCGGCGCGTGCGGCCGGGCGTACTGGAAGGGCGCACACCACGAACAGCTGGTGGCGATCGTGGAGCGGGCCCTGAGCCGGGGTACCCAGGAGGACTGAGTACCGGGCCGGTGCCGCGGGGCCCGTGGGCGCGGTGGGATGGGGCCATGAACAGCACACCGCAGCCGGCCGCCGCCCGGCAGTTGACCGGATGGTCCGTCGCCGGACTGGTTCTGCTGCTGCCCACCGTCGCCCTCGCCTGGCTCGCCGTGCTCGCCGGCGAGCGGGGCAGCCGGTGCCTGACCTACGGCGAGCAGTGCTCCGGGGTCCCCGACGGGGTCGTCCAGGGCTTCTTCCTGACCGCCCTCGCGGCCGGGCTGCTCGCCGCGGTCTGGCCACGGACCCGGTGGCTGCCCGCCCGGTCCGCGGCCGTGGCCGCGCAGTGGCTCGCCATGCTCACCACGGCCGCGCTGATCCTCAGCGGCGCCTGACGCCCCCGTGCCCCGGGCGACGCCGTCGCGGGCCTCGTCCCGGCGCCGAACGCCCTGGTGGGGCGACCGGCTCAGCCACCCAGCGCCACGCGCAACCCGTCCGGATCGGCCGTCGGCGCGTCGCAGGTGAAGTTGCGGCAGACGTAGGCGGCCGGTCCACCCCGGACCAGCGGCCGGTCGGCGAGCAACGGGAACTCGTCACTCTCCGGAGTCCCGACGGCGACCACCGCGCCCGGCGCCGCGCCCAGGAGTGCCGTGCGGTGCAGGATGGCCGTCGACGGGTCGTCGAGCGCCGGGCCGACCACCGCGACCTCCCGCGGTCCGTCCAGCACCGCCTCGGCGACCGCGAGACCCCACCCGATGAACCGCGGCACCCGCGGGCCGAGCGCCTTCACCACGCCCAACGCCCGTTCGGCGGCGGTGCGGTGCGGCTCCGAACCGGTGTGCGCGGCATAGCTCAGCAGCGCCCCCGCCGCGGCGGTCCAGCCGGACGGGGCGGCATTGTCGGTAGGGTCCTGCGGACGCCTGATCAGCCGCTCCGCGTCGGACGCCGTGTCGTACAGGGCACCCGACCCGGCGTCGGTGAAGCGGGCGAGCACATGGTCGAGCAGCAGCCCGGCGAACTCCAGCCACACGCCCTCCCCCGTCACCGACGCGAGCGCCAGGAAACCCTCGGCGACATCGGCGTAGTCCTCCAGCACCCCCGCGTTGGCCCCGACCCGGCCGTCCTTGCTGGTGCGGGCGATACGGGCCTGGTCGTCGAGGTGCAGCCGCACCAGCAGGTCACCGGCGGCGACGGCGGCCTCGACCAGGTCCGGCCGGTCGAAGTAGGCCCCGGTCTCGGCGAGCGCGGCGATCGCGAGCCCGTTCCAGGCGGCGACCACCTTGTCGTCCCGGCCGGGAGCGGGCCGCGCGGAGCGCGCCGCGAGCAGCCGCTCCTTGATGCCGTCGATCCGCCCGGCGTCGAACACCTCGTCCCGCTGCGGCAGTTGCAGCACCGAGGCGCCCTCCTCGAAGGAGCCCTCCTCGGTCACCCCGAAGTACCGTACGGCGAGGTCGGCGTCCTCCTCCCCGAGCACCTCCCGCAGCTGCGCGGGCGTCCACACGTAGTACGCGCCCTCGACGTGCCTGCCGGTGCCGTCGTCGCTGTCGGCGTCCAGCGCGGACGCGAACCCGCCTTCCGCGGTGCCCAGTTCGCGCACCATGAAGTCGGCGGTCTCCAGCGCCACCCGGCGCGCGAGCTGCGAGCCCGTGGTCCGCCAGAGGTGGGCGTAGGCACGGCACAGCAGCGCGTTGTCGTAGAGCATCTTCTCGAAGTGCGGCACCACCCAGTCCCGGTCGACGGAGTACCGCGCGAACCCGCCGCCGAGCTGGTCGTAGATCCCGCCGCGCGCCATCCGCTCGCAGGTGTCCTGGGCCATCTGGAGCGCGCCCTCGGCGCCGGTGCGGGCGTGGTGCCGCAGCAGGAACTCGATCACCATGGACGGCGGGAACTTGGGCGCCCCGCCGAATCCGCCGCGCTGCGGGTCGTACTCCCTGGTCAGCCCCAGCAGCGCCTGCGCGAGCTCCTGCTCGCCGGGCACCTGGTCGTCGCCGTAGGAGATCTCCCGGCCGGCCAGGTCCCGCGCGATCTTCCCGGCGACCTCGTCGACCTCGTCCCGCCGCTCGTCCCACGCCTGGTGGACGCCCTGGAGCACCTGCCGGAAGGACGGCATGCCGTGCCGGGGCGCGGGCGGGAAGTACGTACCGAAGTAGAACGGCTCGGCGTCCGGTGTGAGGAACACGGTCATGGGCCAGCCGCCCTGCCCGGTCGCCGCCTGCACGGCCTCCATGTAGACGGCGTCGACATCGGGGCGCTCCTCGCGGTCCACCTTGATGTTGACGAAGTGCGCGTTCAGCTCGTCGGCGGTGGCCCGGTCCTCGAAGGACTCGTGCGCCATGACATGACACCAGTGGCAGCTCGCGTAGCCGACGCTCAGCAGCACCGGCACCTGGCGCCGCCGCGCCTCGTCGAACGCCTCCTGGGACCACGGCCACCAGTCGACCGGGTTGTCGGCGTGCTGGAGGAGATACGGGGACGTCTCATGCGCCAGTCGGTTCGGCATACCTCCATCCTGCCCGACCCGTGGACAGCCGTCGGGCCACGCCCGGGGCCGCGCCCGCGGGTCCGGGGGCGGTTGCGCCGATCGGGGGCCCGCGGACGGCGCGCGGCCGGCCGCGTGCCGTCCGCGGGCCGTCCGCGGGCCTGAAGCGATGGCGATGGCGGTGACGCAGGCGTGGCGGCGGGCGGTCGTCGCGCTGCGCACCCCGCCGCTGACCGGCTGCGGCCCGCTCCTGACCCCGGCTCGCGCCGGCGCGCGCCACCCGCTTCCTTCGTCACCGGACCGCAACCGGTGATCGTGGCCCCCTCGCGCTGACGCCCCGTCCGCAGCACACTCGTAGCCAAGGGAGTTGCCGCCGGAGGGGGACGTGACATGCGGGACGGTCATCGGGCGGATGCCGAACGGCTGTTGGCGCGCGCCGTGGAGGAGGAAGTGCGCCGGTCGGGCGGGCGTACGGACGGAAAGGTACTGCTGGCGCGGGCGCGCGGGGCGCTGGACGCGATGGCGGCGACGGCCGCCGAGGAGTACGAGGCGTACACGCGCGCCCTGGACGAGGCGGAGGCCGGGCAGCTCACCTTCCGGCAGCGCTACGCCCGGGAGGGCGCCGGGACGCCGCTGCTGGTGGCCGGGGTGGCGGGGGTCGCGGCCGTGGTCGCCGACATGGCCCTCGGGACGGGCACCGGGACGGCGCTGGGCGCGGGCGTGACCGTCGGCGTCGTCGGTGCCGCGGCGACCGTGGTGAAGGTGGCCGGCGCGCATGTGCCCGCCGCCCACCACCGGGCCGGCGCGGTGAGCCAGCCGGGCGGCCCGGAGCAGTTGCGGTTGCAGTGGCTGACGGCACTGGAGGTGCGGGGGATCCGCCCGTTCCTGGACCAGCAGCGGGTGCTGGTCGCGTCCACGGGGCCGAAGCAGGCCGGGCCGCGGCTGCGCGGCGCGGACAAGAGCGCGGCGGCGCGCGGGCGCAGTGTGCTGGAGCAGTCGTTCGGGCAACTGCCCGAACCGCTGGGGCCGTTCGCGGGCCGGCGGCGGGAGATGGCGCGGATCCGGCAGTGGGTGCAGGCGGCCCGCGCGACCGCGGAGACCCAGCCGACGGTGGTGGTGCTGCACGGGCCGTCCGGCAGCGGCCGTACGACGCTCGCGGTGCGCGCCACGCACGACCTGAAGGACTACTTCCGCGGGGCCTGCGTCGTCGATCTGCGCGGCGACAGCCCCGGCGAGCCTCCGCTGTCCACCCGGGACGCGCTGCTGCACCTGCTGAACCGGCTCGGGGCGCCCCGCGAGCAGTTGCTGTTCCGGGAGCGTTCCTCCCCGGACCAGCAGGTCAAGCGGCTGAGCGAGCTGTACCACCAGCATGTGACCGGGATGCCGGTCACGGTCGTCCTGGACGACGCCTCCGATCCGCAGCAGGTCCGCACGCTGATACCCGAGCGGTCCGACAGCCTGGTCCTGGTCACCGCCCGCGCACCGCTCGGCCTGCCCGACGACCTGCCGGCCCGGGTGCACCAGCTGCCGGTGGAGCCGCTGGACCCGGCGGGCGCGGAGGAACTCCTGGCGGCCGCGGCGCAGGACCCCTCGGGGCCGTACGACGCCGACTCCGCCGAGCGGGTGCGGGAGCTGTGCGGCGGCCTGCCGCTGGCGCTGCGGATCGCCGGCGCGGCCCTCGGCCCGCGCTCGCCGCTCGCCCTCGCCACGGACCTGGGCGCCTACGGGCCCGTCGAGCCGGTCGAGCGCGCCCTGTGGCTGCGCTACACCGATCAGCCGGAGACCGGACGGCGGCTGCTGCGCCGCCTGGCGCTGGCCGGACGGGCCTCGATGGGCGCCGCGGCCGCCGCGGCGCTCCTGGCCACCGACGAGGCGGAGGCGACCCGGCACCTGGAGGCACTGTCCCGCGCCGGCCTGATCGACCGCGTACGGCACAGCCGCTACCGGCTGCACGACCTCGTCCGTGCCTTCGCCCTGGCCCGCCTCCTCGACGAGGAGGACCCCGCCGAGCGCACGGCGGCGCAGGAACGGCTGATCGTGAACTACGCCGAACTGGCCGACTCGGTGCTGCGCCTGGTCGACGGCAACATGTCGACCCGCTCGGACCGCTTCGGCCCGTACGGGTTCACCTCGCTGGACGAGGCGCTGCGCTGGCTGGACGACGAGTCGAGCTTCATCACGGCGGCGCTGCGGCACGCGGAGGGCGTGGACCGCAGGGCGGTGCTGAATCTGCTGGGCGCGCTGTGCGACTACTGCCTGCTGCGCGGCGACCTGTACCGGCTCGGGGAGATCAACGAGCTGGCGCAGGCCGTGGACGAGGGGCTGCTGGTCCGCTCGGTGCAGTGGCGCACGGGTATCGCGGCACGGCAGCTGGGTGAGCTGGACAAGGCGCGGACGACGCTGACGTCGGTGGTGGACCTGTACCGGGAGGCACACCACGACGCGGGTGCGGCCCGGGCGCTGACCTCGCTCGGCATCACCCTGCACCACCAGGGCAACCTGACGGAGGCGTCGGCGAAGCTGCGGGAGGCGATGGAACTGCAGGCCGTGCCGGAGCTGGCCACGGACCGCGCCTGGACGATGCACGCGCTGGCGGCGGTGGAGCGCGACCGCGCCCGGCTGTCCGAGGCGCTGGACCTGCTGACCGAGTCGCTGGTGCTGCACCGCGCGGGCGAGTCCGTGCACGGGCAGGCGTGGGCGCACTTCCAGCTGGGGCAGCTGAACCTGCGGATGGGGGACGTCCCGCGCGCCGAGGCCGAGCTGCGTACGGCGCTGGACCTGTACGGCCGTACCCGCGACGCCCGTGGGGAGGCCTGGGCGCTGACCGAGCTGGCGCGGGCCCGGCTGGTGGACGGCGACGCCTCACCGGCGGTGGAGGACCTGAGCCGGGCCGCCGCCCGGCACCGGGACAACGAGGACGCGCGCGGCGAGGCGTGGACGCTGTACTACCTGGGCCAGGCGCTGGAGGAGACCGGGGACCTGGACCGTGCGGTGCGTGAGCTGGAACGCGCCCGCACGATGTTCTCCCGGATGCGGGACGTCTACGGTCTGGCGTGCGCCCGGCACCACTCGGCGCGGGTGACCCGGGACCAGCGGGCCGCCCAAACGGGGTCGCTGCGCAACTCGGGCTTCGCCCGCCAGCTGCTGGTGGACGCGCGCGCCGACTTCCAGCGCATCGGGGTGGCCCACGGCGAGGCGTGGACCTGCCTGGAGCTGGCGGTCGTCGACGCGGGCAACGCCCGTACGCAGCAGGCGCTCGCCCTGTGCGACGAAGCCGTGGCCCTGTTCGTGTCGTACGGCGACCGGCGCGGCGAGGACTGGGCGCGCTTCCTGCGCTGCACGCTGCTGCCGTACGCGGCACCGGGCGGCACGGAGGTCGGCACGGCGGTGGCCCAGGAGGAACTGTCGCAGCTGGGCCGCGCCGGCCACGCCTCCCGCGACGGGAAGCTGAACGACTGCGTGGAGGCGTACCAGCTCCTGCTGGAGCGGGGGGCGAGCCTCGAGGCGGGCTGGCAGGCCTGGCGCCTGGGCCTGGTCCCCGGCCGCCACGCCCGCGAGGTGATGGGCGTGGCGGTGGGACCGAAGGCGTGATCGCGCCCACCGGGGGCAGATGTGCCGCAGGGCGGCACGGGTGGGCGCGACGGCACCCCGCGAGCGCGGGCAGTCGTGCCGGAAGGCGGCACGGTCGGGCGCAGGCCCGCCCACCGCGGGCAGTCGTACCGCAGGGCGGCACGGGTGGGCGCGACGGTACCCCGCGAGCGCGGGCAGTCGTGCCGCAAGGCGGCACGGTCGGGCGCGACGGTACCCCGCGAGCGCGGGGCCGCGCGGATCCGCCTTCGGCCCGCACCACCACCGGGTGCTCGGCTCGCGCCGCTGCCGTACGGCCCTCCAGCAGCTCCGGAGGGCCCCGCGGTCAGGCCTGCTTCTTGCCGCCCTTGGCCAGGGCGTCCTCGGAATCGGTCGCCGGGGCCTCGGGCTCGGGGAAGTCCACCCGCCCCATGTGCCGGTTCATCGACTTCATCAGGGCCCAGACCGCCACGGCCATCACCGCGAAGACGATGAAGCCGAGGACACCGGGGGTGACCTTGTCCTCGTCGATCTCCTTGGCGAGGGAGACCAGGTGGGTCATTGCCAGGCTTGCGCTTGCGCTCATGTCAGACATTGTCCCGGATGCCCGCGAAGAGGTCGTCCTCGGGGAGGGAGGTGTCGACGAGGGACTTGGCGAGCTCGTACTCCTCCGTGGGCCAGACCTCCCTCTGGAGGTCCATCGGCACGCGGAACCAGCCGCCGTCGGGGTCGATCTGCGTGGCGTGCGCGATCAGGGCCTTGTCGCGGATCTCGAAGAAGTCGGCGCACGGGACGTACGTGGTGAGCGTGCGCTCCTTGCGCTCGAACTCGCTCCAGCGCTTGAGCCAGTCCCCGTACGGCGACTCCAGGCCGCGGTCCAGCATGGCCTGGTGCAGCGCCTCGGTGCGGGGACGGTTGAAGCCCTGGTTGTAGTACACCTTCAGCGGCTGGTACGCCGGGCCGAACTCGCCCTCCGGGTACTTCTCGGTGTCCGCCGCGCCCTCGAACGCCACCATCGTGATCTTGTGGGTCATGATGTGGTCGGGGTGCGGGTAACCGCCGTTCTCGTCATAGGTGGTGATCACCTGGGGGCGGAAGGCGCGGATCTTGCGCACCAGCTCGCCGGCCGCCTTGTCGACGTCCTCCAGGGCGAAGCAGCCCTCCGGCAGCGGCGGCAGCGGGTCGCCCTCGGGCAGGCCGGAGTCGACGAAGCCGAGCCACTCCTGCTTCACGCCGAGGATCTCGCGGGCCTCGTCCATCTCCTTCTTGCGTACCTCGTGGATGTTCTCCTCGATGTACGCGTCACCTTGCAGTTTCGGGTTGAGGATGGAGCCGCGCTCCCCGCCGGTGCAGGTCACCACCAGCACGTCCACCCCCTCGGACACGTACTTCGCCATGGTGGCCGCGCCCTTGCTCGACTCGTCGTCGGGGTGGGCGTGCACGGCCATCAGTCGCAGCTGGTCAGTCAAGACTCAATCCTCAAGTCGGTAGGCGCCCTCAGTGCGGCGGCGCAGTCGCAGGCTTCTATAGTGACCGAATCGGGGGACGAATAATTCCGGAATTCCGTTCCGGGACCTGCCAGGGGGACGCCGGTCCCCTCCTGCCGAGGAGACGATCATGAGCACGTCGAGCACGCGGCTGCCCGAGGGCCGTTACGGCCGTTCCTCGGACGAGCGTGCCGACCGCACCCTCAAGGCCGTCGGCGCCGTCCTGGGGGTGCTGCTGCTCGGACTGGTCGGCTGGTTCGGCTACCACTACGTCGCCCAGAACGAGATCAGCGCCGAGTTGATCGGTTTCGACCTCTCCGAGGACGCGGTGAAGGTGCACCTGGAGGTGCACAAGGACGCGGGGGTCGCCGGCTACTGCACGGTGCGCTCGCAGGCCGAGAACGGCGCCGAGGTGGGCCGCGCCGACTTCCGCTTCGGCACGGACGCCACGCGCATCGACGAGGTCGTCACCCTGCGCACGACCTCCCCGGGCACCACGGCCGAGCTCGTCGGCTGCCACGCCGAGTGATGTGTCGGGGAATACCTGACCACTGACCTGCGCTGATACGAATCTGGTGGCTTATGTCCTCCCCCTACGGGCAGTGAATTGTTAGGCTCGTGGTTTCGCCCTTCCGTGGAGGAACATCCTTCTGGGTAGGGCGATGCTTTGTATTCCCAGTACCTACGAGGAGCACCTGTGACCCAGACCAGCGAGAACGTCACCTGGCTGACCCAGGAGGCGTACAACAAGCTCAAGGACGAGCTTGCGTACCTTACTGGTCCCGCGCGCTCGGAGATCGCCGCCAAGATCGCCGCCGCGCGCGAGGAGGGCGACCTGCGGGAGAACGGCGGGTACCACGCGGCCAAGGAGGAGCAGGGCAAGCAGGAGCTCCGAGTGCGCCAGCTCACCCAGCTTCTCGAGAACGCGAAGGTCGGTGAGGCGCCCGCCGCCAACGGCGCGGTGGCGCCCGGCATGGTCGTGACGATCGCCTTCGACGGCGACGAGGACGACACGCTGACCTTCCTGCTCGCCTCGCGCGAGTACGCGAGCACGGAGATCGAGACCTACTCGCCGCAGTCCCCGCTCGGCTCGGGCGTGATCGGCCACAAGGTCGGCGAGGACGCGGAGTACGAGCTGCCCAACGGCAAGAAGGCCTCGGTGAAGATCCTCAAGGCCGATCCCTACAACGGCTGACCCGCCCCGCGAGTCCCCGACGGGCCCCCGGCACCCCCAGCGGCGCCGGGGGCTTCGTCATGCCGCGGCCGAGCGGTACTTGCGCACGGCGAGGGTGCGGAAGAACGCGATGATCAGGACCGAGTAGATCAGCGAGGCCCACACCGGGTGCTGCATCGGCCAGGCCCCCGAGGTGGACACCCCGGGGTTGCCGAAGAGCCCGCGGCAGGCCTGGACGGTGGCGCTGAACGGGTTCCAGTCGGCGATGTGGCGCAGCCAGGGCGTCATGTTGCCGGAGTCGACGAACGCGTTCGACACGAAGGTGACGGGGAACAGCCAGACCAGTCCGCCGGAGGTGGCCGCCTCCGGGGTGCGCACCGACAGGCCGATGACCGCGCCGATCCAGGTGAACGCGTACCCGGACAGGAGCAGCAGGGCGAACGCGCCGAGCACCTCACCGACGCTGGAGTGGGTGCGCCAGCCGACCAGGAGGGCGACGACGGCGAGTACGAGCAGGGTGAGCGCCGTCTGCACCAGGTCGGCGAGCGTACGGCCGGTGAGCACCGCGCCGCGGGCCATGGGCAGCGAGCGGAACCGGTCGATGAGCCCCTTGTGCATGTCCTCGGCGATGCCCGCACCGGCTCCGGCGGTGGCGAAGGTGACGGTCTGGGCGAAGATGCCGGCCATCAGGAACTCGCGGTACACCAAGGCGTCGGTACTGCCGCCGATGTTCATGGAGCCGCCGAACACGTACGAGAACAGCACCACGAACATGATCGGCTGGATCAGCCCGAAGATCACCACCTCGGGGATCCGGACCATGCGGATCAGGTTGCGCTTGGCGACGACCAGGGAGTCCCGGATCGACTGGGCGACGGGGTTGCCGGGTGCCGTGGTCCGCACGGCGTCGGTGACGGCGCTCATTTCACGGCCTCCTTGCCGTGCCGGTGTCCGTGTCCCGCGGTGTCCCGCGCGGCGCCGTCGTCCTCGTCCTTGATCTCCGCGACATGTCCGGTGAGGGAGAGGAAGACGTCGTCGAGGGTGGGGCGGCGCAGTCCGATGTCGTCGATCTCGATGCCGCGGGAGTCGAGCTCGCGGATGATCTCGGCCAGGAGCTTCGCTCCGCCGGACACCGGCGTGGTGATCTTGCGCATGTGGTCCTCGACCGTGGTGTCGCCTGCGCCGGGGCCGCGCAGGCTGTACTTGTCCAGGAGGGCGCGGGCGGCCCGGATGTGCTCGCGGTCGTGCACCACGACCTCGACGCGCTCGCCGCCGGTGCGGGCCTTGAGCTGGTCGGAGGTGCCCTGGGCGATGACCCGGCCGTGGTCGACGACCGCGATGTCGTGCGCGAGGTGGTCGGCCTCCTCCAGGTACTGGGTGGTGAGCAGCAGGGTCGTACCGCCGGAGACGAGCTGTTTGATCACGCCCCACAGCTGCTGGCGGTTGCGCGGGTCGAGGCCGGTCGTCGGCTCGTCCATGAACATCACGGGCGGTGAGACGACCAGGGCCGCGGCGAGGTCGAGGCGGCGGCGCATGCCTCCGGAGTAGGTCTTGGCGGTGCGGTCGGCGGCGTCCGCGAGGTGGAACTGCTCCAGCAGCTCGTCCGCGCGCACCTTCGCGGCCTTCGCCGGCATCTGGTAGAGCTGTCCGACCATCCGCAGATTCTCGCGGCCGGTCAGGTACTCGTCGACGGCCGCGAACTGGCCGGACAGGCCGATGGAGCGGCGCACGGCGTCGGGCTGCTCCAGAACGTCGAGGCCGGCGACGACGGCCTTGCCGCTGTCGGGCCGCAGCAGGGTGGTCAGGCAGCGGACGGTGGTGGTCTTGCCCGCGCCGTTCGGCCCGAGCAGGCCCAGGACAGTGCCCTCGGGGACATCGAGGTCGACGCCGTCCAGTGCCCTTACGTCTCCGAAGGTCTTCACGAGGCCTTCGGCATGGATGGCACCTGGCATATGAGTCTCCACGTCGTCGGGAACCGCGTCGTCGGGATCCTTCGGAAAGCCTAGGTTCGCGCGCTGTGATCTGCCGGGTTCGCGGCCGCGCGGGCAAGGGACCGCGACGGCCGCGAGGGACCGCGACCATGACCCGAGACGCACCGTAACGCGATGTATCGCGTATCGCCGTGGACTTACCCGAAGGAGTGACGCCCTGTCCGCCGGCAGCCGATGGCCCTGCCGGCCGATGACCGTGTCAGCCGATGACCGTGTACCCCGCCTCGCGCAGGACCTGGTTGACCTCGGTGCAGTGCGCCGGGCCCTTGGTCTCCAGGTGCAGCTCGACCTCCGCCTCCGTGAGCCCGAGCCGCGGATCGGTCCGTATGTGGCTCACGTCGAGGACGTTGGCGTCGACCCCCGACAGCGTCCCGAGCAGCGAGGCGAGCGCGCCCGGCCGGTCCGTCAGACGCAGCCGGACGGCCAGATAGCGGCCCTGGGCCGCCATGCCGTGCCGCAGTACCCGCTCCATCAGCACCGGGTCGACGTTGCCACCGGACAGCACCGCGACGACCGGCCCCTCGAAGGCGTCCGGCCGGCTCAGCAGAGCCGCGACCGGGCTGGCCCCGGCCGGCTCGACGACCAGCTTGGCCCGCTCCAGACACAGCAGCAGCGCGGCCGACAGCTCGTCCTCGGTGACCGTGCGCACCTCGTCCACCAGCTCGCCGACGATCCCGAACGGCACGTCACCGGGCCGCCCCACCTTGATGCCGTCGGCCATCGTCGCCGGGTTGCGCACCGACACCGGACGCCCGACCGCCAGCGAGGGCGGATAGGCCGCCGCGCCCTCCGCCTGCACGCCGACGATCCGCACGTCGGGCCGCAGCGCCTTCACCGCGACCGCGATCCCCGCGGCCAGCCCGCCCCCGCCGACACCGACGACGATCGTGCGCACCTGCGGGCACTGCTCCAGGATCTCCAGGCCCACCGTGCCCTGGCCCGCGATGACGTCCGGGTGGTCGAAGGGGTGGATGAACACCGCACCCGTCTCGTGCGCGTACTCCCTCGCGGCGGCCAGCGTCTCGTCGACCACCTGGCCGTGCAGGCGGACCTCGGCGCCGTACTCCCGGGTCGCGCTGATCTTCGGCAGCGGGGCGCCCTTCGGCATGAACACGGTGGAACGCACCCCGAGCAGCGACGACGCCAGCGCGACCCCCTGCGCGTGGTTGCCGGCGCTGGCCGCGACGACTCCGGCGGCCCGCTCCTCGGGCAGCAGCCCGGCGATCCGGACGTACGCGCCGCGCAGCTTGAACGACCCCGTCCGCTGAAGGTTCTCGCACTTCAGGTGCACCGGGGCCGCCACCGTCCGGGACAGGTGCCTGCTGCCCTCCATCGCGGTCATCCGCGCCACACCCGAGAGCATCTTCCGGGCGCCGCGCACATCGTCGAGAGTGACGGTCCGCAAGGCTTCGGCCGTGCTGTAGCTCATGACTCCAGCATCGCAGTTCACGGACGGCGGCGACCGGTGTGACCAACCCGCGGACTCGTCTTCGCGCAGCCCCCGTACGGCCCGCCTTCCATCCGCGTACCCTGTCCCCCAATCAGCAGCCCTCCACGAAGTGAGCCTCCGGCCATGCCCACACCACCTGAAATGTCGATGGACAGGACGACGGACCTGTCGGCCGTCGGTGACACCGGTCTTCTCGACACGCTGCAGCACGAGGTGGCGTTGTTCGCCCGCCGTGCGGAACAGACGCGGCTCGGCGGGGTCGGCCAGGTGCGCAACTCGATGGACCGCGCCGCATACCTGCTGCTCAACCGCCTCGACAAGGAAGGCCCGATGGGCGTCAAGGCGCTCGCCGCGAGCATGGGCATCGACTCCTCGACGGTCACCCGTCAGGTCGCCCCGCTCGTGGACACCGGCCTGGTCAAGCGGACCTCGCACCCCGAGGACGGGCGCGCGGTCGTGCTCCAGCTGTCCCCGCGCGGGCAGTCGCGCCTGGAGGAAGTGCGCTCCTCGCGGCGTCAGTTGATGGCCGAGCTGACACACGACTGGGCACCGGAGGAGCGCGAGGCGTTCTGCGCGCTCCTGACGCGCTTCAACGGTGCGCTGTCCTCGCGGATGTCGGTGCAGGGGCCCTCCGGCGGACCATCGGACCGGTCGGACTCCTGAGCCCCGTGAGCCCCGTGAGCCCCGTGAGCCCCGTGAGCCCCGTGAGTCCCTGGGGCCTCTGATTCCTCCAGTCGTCTGCTCCCCCCGGAGCCCTGGGCTCTCCCCAGGGCCCTTCGCTCTCCCCTCGGCGGCGTGGGCGGCGTACACGGGCCCGGTTTCCGCGTGTGCGCGGCCCTTGACCGCGGGGTGCGCCCTGGCCTGATATGAGACACCGGGTCCCCGTCGTACGCGCCCGCCGTAGGCCGTACGCGGCCGGGACCGGCTCTCTCAGGGGTGGCGGGAGGCGCGGTTGCGACCACGGCATGCGTCCCAGGATGTCCGCCGGGCCCGCGAGTTCGAGGCGTACGTCGCGGGCGCGGGCGGACGGCTGCTGCACACCGCGACCCTGCTCACCGCCGAGGCGCGGGACGACAACCCGCGCGCGCGGCGCCTGCTGACCCTGGCGCTGGCCCACACGTACGCGTGCTGGGACCGGCTGCGCGGCGAGGACCCCTACGACCACACCCGCCGGTATCTGGCGACCCGCTTCGCGCGCGGCGCCTGGCACCGGCACGGCGGACTGCCGCGCACCCGCCCCCACCCGGGAAGCCCCCTGGCCCGGCTCACCCCGCGGGAGCGTCTGATCCTGGTGCTGCGGCTCCACGAGGGCGTCGCCGAGGAGCAGACGGCGGCACTGCTCGGCCTGCCCGCCGAACGCGTGCGGACCGTCTTCCATCGCGCGATGGCGACCGTGCTGCGCCCACCCCCGGGACCGGCCCCCGCGGTGGGAGGCGTCGAGGCGGAACCGTCATGAAGCGGGGGCGGGCATGACCCGGATGAATCGTGAGGCGACCGTACGGCGGCTGCTGGAGCAGTCGCCGCCGCCCGTGCCGCCCGAACTCCACGCGGACGCCGCGCGCCGCGGGGCCCGCCTGCTGCGCCGCAGGACGCTCGCCCGCCGCGCGATGTGGCTGCTGTTGCTGGCGGTGACGGTGGCGTTCGTGGTGTGGGCGCTGACGGTCCGCCCCTGGGTGGAGCCGCCGTCGGAGACGACTCCACCGCTGACGGGCTGGTGACCGGCTGGTGCGGGCTTCCTGCCTGCCCTAGCGGCCGAGCGCCTGCTGGAGGTCTTCGAGCAGGTCGTCGACGTTCTCGAGGCCCACGGACAGGCGCACCAGGTCGGCGGGGACCTCGAGCGCGGAGCCGGCCGCGGACGCGTGCGTCATCCGCCCCGGGTGCTCGATCAGCGACTCGACGCCGCCCAGGGACTCGCCCAGCGTGAACACCTCGGCCCGGTTGCAGACCTCGACGGCCGCCTCCTCGCCGCCCTCGACGCGGAAGGAGACCATGCCGCCGAACGCCCGCATCTGCTTGGCGGCGACCTCGTGACCGGGGTGGTCCGGCAGCCCCGGGTACAGGACGCTCGTCACGCGCGCGTGGCGGGTGAGCATGTCGGCGATCCTGGTCGCGTTCTCGCTGTGCCGGTCCATGCGGACCGAGAGGGTCTTGGTGCCGCGCAGCACCAGCCAGGAGTCGAAGGGGCCGGCGACCGCGCCCATCGCGTTCTGGTGGAACGCCAGCTCCTCGCCGAGCTCCGCGTCCTTGGTGATCAGGGCGCCGCCGACGACGTCCGAGTGGCCGCCCATGTACTTGGTCAGGGAGTGCACGACGACGTCCGCGCCGAGCGAGAGCGGCTGCTGGAGGTACGGCGTGGCGAAGGTGTTGTCCACGACGAGGCGGGCGCCCGCGTCCCGCGCGACCTGGGCGACGGCGGCGATGTCGGTGATGCCGAGCAGCGGGTTGGAGGGGGTCTCCACCCACACGGCCTTGGTCTTCGGGGTGATGGCGGCCCGTACGGCGGAGGGGTCGCCGGTGTCGGCCACCGACCACTCCACACCCCAGCGGGCGACGACCTTGGCGAAGAGGCGGAACGTGCCGCCGTACGCGTCGTTCGGGATCACCACGTGATCGCCGGGGCTGAGCAGCGTACGCAACAGGCAGTCCTCGGCCGCCAGTCCGGACGCGAACGCGAGACCGCGGCGGCCGCCCTCCAGGGCGGCGAGGTTCTCCTCCAGCGCGGTCCTGGTCGGATTGGCGCTGCGGCTGTACTCGTAGCCGCCGCGCAGGCCGCCGACACCGTCCTGCTTGTAGGTGGACACCTGGTAGATCGGCGGGACGACCGCGCCCGTCAGGGGGTCGGCGGTGTTGCCCGCGTGGATCGCGAGTGTCTCGAAGTGCTGACTGATGTGCCTGTCGCTCATGAGCACCGAGGGTAGTGCGCGCGGGGTGCGGATGGCGGACGCGCAGCGGGCGCGGGCGTCGGGGCGGGCCCGCGGGAGGCGGGCGCCGGGCGTTTTCCACAGGTTCGGGGACCGGGTTGGCCAATTGTCGGCGCGGTCTGGTTCGCTGGTGGCATGGAGATTCTCTGGGTCCTGATCGCGCTCGTCATGCTCGGCGTCGTGGTGCTGCCGTTCCTCAGGCGCCGGCGCGGCGCGGTCGGACTGGTGCCGCCCGGCCACCCGGACGCGGCGGACCCGGCGAACTACGGCTTCGCCCGCGAGGAGGAGCTGGACATCCGCATGCCCGGCCCCGACCAGGACCTGCTGGACGTCCTGGACCTGGTGCAGCGCACGCAGGACCACCGCGCGGCGCAGCAGCTGCTGGCCGGTACGGACGCCGCGGGCGAGCTGCGCTGGCAGCGCGTCCAGGCCTTCGCGGGCGCGGCCTCGCTGGAGCTGAATCAGCGGCCCGGCTCGGTGGGCGAGGCGCCGGGCGGACAGTGGCTGCGGGTGTGGCGGACCGAGGCGCCCAAGGACGCGGCGGGAGCCGCGGTGCACGCGGAGTTCCTGGTGCAGCAGGCGTGGCGTACGGCGGCGCCCGGGACGGACGAGTTCCGGATCATCATGGAGGAGGCGAAGGCGGCGTGCGGCGAGGCGGCGCTGCTGGCTCCCGGTGACCCGATCCCGTACATCGTGGAACTCTCGGTGGCCCGCGGACTCGGTTACTCCCAGCAGGACTTCGAGCAGGTCTGGCTGAAGATCCTGGACCGCGCGCCGAACCACATGGGGGCGCATCTGGCCGCGCTGCACTACTGGTGCGAGAAGTGGCACGGCTCGCGGCAGCAGGCGTACGCGTTCGCGGAGGCCGCGGCGGCCAGGGCGCCGCAGGGCTCGCTGCTGGCCGCGATGCCGCTGTTCGCGGTGTTCGAGCATCTGCCCGAGGTGAACCTGGTCAGCGGCTTCTACCAGAGCGAGGTCGTCACGAAGGCGATCCACGGCGCGCTGCACGCGGTGCACTCGGCCCGCCCCGACGACCCGATGTCGGCGCATGTGCGGCACCTGCTGGTCTTCTTCCTGGTCCGCGCCGAGCGCTGGGCGGAGGCCATGAGCCAGCTGATACACATCGACGGCCACGTCGGCGCCCTGCCCTGGACACTGTCGTCCGACCCCGCCGCCGAGTTCGCCGTCCACCGCGCCCTGGCCGTCGCCGGCTACGAGGCGAACGGCGGCAGCCCGGCGACCCTGCCGCACTGACACCGGCAGGGTCGCCGGCCCGGTCAGGGCCTCAGATCGTCGCCGTGTCGATCACGAAGCGGTAGCGGACGTCGCTGTTCAGCACCCGCTCGTAGGCTTCGTTGATCTCGGCGGCGGCGATCAGTTCGATCTCCGCCCCGATGCCGTGCTCGGCGCAGAAGTCCAGCATCTCCTGGGTCTCCCGGATGCCGCCGATGCTCGACCCGGCGAGGGTCTTGCGGCCGCCGATCACCGAGAAGAGGTTGAGGGAGACGGGCTCCTCCGGGGCGCCCACGTTCACCAGCGCGCCGTCCGTCTTCAGCAGCGACAGGTACGCGCCGAGGTCGAGCGGGGCGGAGACCGTGGAGACGATCAGGTCGAGGCTGCCCCTCAGGTTCTCGAAGGTGGCCGGGTCGGCGGTGGCGTAGTAGTGGTCCGCGCCCAGCTTCAGGCCGTCGTCCTTCTTGCGCAGGGACTGCGACAGCACGGTCACCTCGGCGCCGAGCGCGTGCGCGATCTTCACGGCCACGTGGCCGAGGCCGCCGAGTCCGACGATCGCGACCTTCTTGCCGGGGCCGGCGTTCCAGTGCCGCAGCGGGGAGTACGTGGTGATGCCCGCGCACAGCAGCGGGGCGGCCTCGTCGAGGGAGAGCCCCTCGGGGATGCGGACGACGTAGTTCTCGTCGACGACGATCGTCTGCGCGTAGCCGCCGTGGGTCGGCTCGCCGTCCTTGCCGATGCCGTTGTAGGTCATCGTGGCGCCGTTCAGGCAGTACTGCTCCAGGCCCGCCTCACAGTTGTCGCACTCGCGGCAGGAGTCGACCATGCAGCCGACGCCCACCCGGTCACCGACCTGGAACTTCGTGACGCCGGGGCCGACCTCGGACACCACGCCGGCGATCTCGTGGCCGGGGACCATCGGGAAGATCGCCTCGCCCCAGCCCTCCCGGGCCTGGTGGATGTCGGAGTGGCAGATGCCCGCGAACTTGATGTCGATCAGGATGTCGTGCTCGCCGACCTCGCGCCGCTCGATGGTCGTCCGCTCCAGCGGAGCCTTGGCGGCGGGTGCGGCGTATGCGGCAACAGTGGTCATGCCGTGGTTCTCCTCGTGACGTCGTGCGCCCGGCTGCCTTCTGTCCGACCGGGCACGCCGTCCAGCCTGCGCCGACGGCCATGCCTTACCCAGCCCACGGGTTTGCGTACGTTGGCTGTGCGTACTACTGGCGGGAACAGGCTGGTGGGCGTACGACCGGGAATACTGGAGACATGGACGAGCAGTACACCGACCCGGCCGGCCCCGCGAGCGGCGGCCTCGACCCGCGAGCGGAGCTCAGCGAGTTCCTGCGCACCCGGCGTGCCCGGCTGAAGCCACAGGACGTGGGCCTGCCGGACTTCGGGCGGCACCGCCGGGTGCCCGGCCTGCGCCGCGAGGAGCTGGCGCAGCTCGCCGGGGTGTCGGTGGCGTACTACACGCGCCTGGAGCAGGGCAACGGGCGGAATGTGTCGGCGGAGGTGCTGGACGCGATCGCGCACGCCCTGCGCCTCACCGGCGCCGAGCGGGCGCACCTCACGCATCTGGCGAAGCCGAAGCGGCTCCGGAAGAGGCAGGCGGCCCGGACCCAGCAGCCCCGCCCGGCGCTCGGTCAGCTCCTGGAGTCGATGGACACGATCCCGGCGTATGTGGTGGGCCGGCGTTCGGAGATCCTCGCCTGGAACCGGATGGCCGCGGCGCTCTTCGGGGACTGGGGCCGGATGCCGGCGCAGGAGCGGAACTGGGCGCGGCTGGTGTTCCTCAACCCGGACTACCGGGAGCTGTTCGTGGAGTGGGAGCACAAGGCGTCCGACATGGTCGCCTATCTCCGCATGGACGCGGGCCGCCATCCGGACGACCCCCAGCTGTCCGCCCTGGTGGGCGAGCTGTCGGTCAAGAGCGAGGAGTTCAGGCGGCTGTGGGCGGCGCACGACGTCAAGGAGAAGAGTCACGGCGTCAAGCACGTCCGGCATCCGCTGGTCGGTGAGCTGACGCTGTTGTGGGAGTCGTTCCGCCCGTCCGGCGACAGCACCGACCAGTCGCTGGTCACGTACTTCGCCGAGCCGGGTTCGCCGTCGGCGGAGGCGCTGCGGCTGCTGGCCAGCTGGGGCACGGACGCCAGGCGGTCGGGAGCGGAAGCGACGACTCCCTGAGGCCGGTGGCGCTCAGTCCTCGACGCCCAGGTCCTCCCGCATCAGCCGCCGCATCGCCGACAGCCGGCTCTCGGCCTCCTTGAGTCCGAGCAGGGCGTGGTCCGCGCTCTCGCCCTCGCGGGCCCGCTGCCGGTCGAGCCGCTTCACCACGGCGTCGGTCCGGGCCAGTACCTCGTTGACGGCGCGCGAGGCGTCCAGGATCCGCTCGGGCACGATCATCTGGGCCTCCGCGTACCGGTCGCGGTAGTCGAGGCGCGCCTCCTCGAGCTGGTCGCGGTCGTGCTCGGTGTAGACGCCGTCGCGGAGGCGGTGCAGGGCGTCCTTGAGGAGCGTGTGGAACTGGCGCGAGGCACGGTTCATCGCCGTGTACGCGCCGCGCCGCTCCTCGAACCGCGCGCGTCGCTCGCTCATGAGGGCCTCCTCAGCCCGCTGCCGGGCGGTGAGGCGCTGGCTGAGCACCGGGGCGAACAGGGTGCCGAGGACGCCGACGACAGCGGTGATCATGGCGGTGATGGCGGCGGTCATGACAAGACCCTACTGAAGCCGCCGCGGCTGCCGCGGACACGGAACGGCCCGCCGGAAGCAGTGCTGCCGGCGGGCCGTTCGCTCAAGAGATCTACTTGCCGTAGTAGGCGTTGTAGATCGAGATCGTCGACTTGTTGCCCTTCTTGTCGGCGATCTTGGCGTGGAAGGAGATGGCCTTCCCCTTCGCCGGGTTCTTGACGCTGATGGCGCCCTTGGTGACCGTGGTCTTCTTCCAGGTCTTGCCGTAGTCGTAGGAGACGTACACCGACAGGGACTTGAGGTTCTTGCCCTGGGCGGCGCCCTCGACGGTGACCGGGATCTTGACCGTCTTGCCGGCCGCGACCTTGCTGTCCAGACCGGTGGCCGCGTGGAAGCGGGCCATGGAGGCGGGCAGCTGCGTGACGTCGCTGGTCTTCTTCGAGCGGAAGGTCCAGCTCGCGTCGATGCGGGTGGAGGCCGCGGCGACCTTGGCGCTGCGCTTGACCGAGGTGGTCAGCTTGTAGGAGGCGTCCCCGGACGGGACCTTGAACTCCTTCTCACCGAACAGCGGGTCGTCGTGCGAGCCGACCTTCTTGCCGTCGCGGTAGAGGCTGGTGGTGACCGAGGTGAACAGCGAGGAGCCGTCGTGGCCCTTGCCGTCGGCGAACAGCGGGACCCGGCCCGAGATGCTGTTGCCGTCGCGGAAGAGGCCGTAGTCGGCGGTCAGACGCGGCCCGAAGACGGCCGTGTTCACGGTCTCCGCGTACGTCTTGCCGCCCTTGTAGGTCTTCTCGAAGCCGACCGTGTAACCGGCCTCGAGGACCGGCCAGCCGTCCGCGTCGACGCCGCCCTCCTGCTCGAAGTCGAGGTCCCACTTGACCCCGTTCGCGGTGGACAGGTGCAGGGTGCGGGTGCCGGGCAGGGTCTGCGAGATGCCGATCGAGGAGCCTCCGCCGCTCGTCGGCAGCCAGCCCAGGGCGCTGACGACGCCCTTCTTGCCGCTGGCCGCCGCGCCGAGGCCGACCTTCACCGTGGCCAGGTCAGCCGTCTTGTAGGCGCGGTTGTAGCCGGTGGCGAGCTGCTTGACCTTGCCGCCTGCGACGGTGTCGTACTGCTCCTTGGCGCCCTTGCTCCAGTGGGCGTCCCACTGCTGGCTCAGCGAGCCGTCGGTGATCTGCGGACCGAGGTGGGCGGAGCGGAAGTTGTCGTACGAGTCCAGCCACCAGCCGAACGACTGGGCGCTGTTCTTCGTCTCGACGGTGTAGTCGGCCGAGGCGAACTCCGACTTGGCCCCCTTGGCGGGCACGGTGACGTTCACCGGCTTGGCCTTACGGGCGTCCAGCGTGATCGTCGTGCTCTTGGTGACGCTCAGCTTCGGCTGGGCCAGCCAGTCGACGCCCTCGTAGTTCTCCGGGTCGGAGCCGACGAAGATCCCGGTCTCCAGGACGTAACCGCCCTTGGGCACCCGGACGGTGACGGTGCCGTCGGCGTCGTAGAGCTGGTACCACTGCCCGGCACCCGAGCCGGAGAGGCCGGAGAGGCCGCCGACGTAGTTGTCGGCCGGCTTGCCCGCCCGGTCGAGGAACTTCAGCGTCACGTCGTACGACTCGACCTCGCGCTGCACCGCGGCCGCCGTACGCACGCTCTGCCCGTCGCCGGTCGCGACCACGTACGCCGAGTACGCGCCGTCGACGGTGCCGCCGAGCCGGGTGTCCGCGGTGAGGTCAACGGACGCCTTGCCGCCCGCGGGGACGGTGACCGTGGTCGCACCGAGCTTGAAGAAGCCCGCCGGGGCCGCCTTGCCCTTGGGGTCGGTGGCCGTCGACGTCAGCTTCAGCGTGACGTCCTTCGTGCCGAGGTTGCGGTAGGTCAGCTCCTTGGTGACCGGCTTGTCGTCGGTGTGCGGCCACTGCTGGACACCGAAGCTCAGCGACACCGGGTCGGCGATCACCGTCTGCTGGACGGCCTTGTCGACCTGGATCCGCCCCGAACCCTGCTCGAACGGCGTGTACTTGCCGCCCTTCGTGGAACCGGTGAGGGCGCCCTTCAGCTCCGCGTAGGTCCACTCCGGGTGCTGCTGCTTCAGGATCGCCGCCGCGCCCGCGACGTGCGGGGTCGCCATCGACGTACCGGAGATGGTCATGTAGCCGGCCGGGTTCTCGCCGACCTCCTTGGCGATGTCGTTGCCCTGCGCCGAGGCGGCCGTGATGTCCACGCCGGGCGCGGTGACGTCCGGCTTGATGGCGCCGTCGCCGAGGCGGGGGCCGGTGGAGGAGAAGTCGGCGAGCGCGTCCTTGTCGTCGACGGCGCCGACGGTGAGCGCGGCGTCCGCGCTGCCGGGCGAACCGATCGACTGCGGGCCCTCGTTGCCGGCCGCGATGGCGAACAGCACGCCCTTCTCGGCGGACAGCTTGTTGACCGCCGCCTCCAGCGGGTCCACCTCGGCGGTGTCCATGCCGCCCAGGCTCATGTTGACGACGTCGGCGCCCTGCGCGGCCGCCCACTCCATGCCGGCGAGGATGCCGGAGTCGTCACCGAAGCCGGAGTCGTCCAGGACCTTGCCGTTGAGGACCTTCGCGCCGGGCGCGACGCCCTTGTACTTACCGCCCGACTTGGCGCCCGTGCCGGCCGCGATGGAGGCGACGTGGGTGCCGTGGCCGACCTTGTCGCCGGCGTCGGGCGCGGAGGTGAAGTTCTTGGACTCGGCCACCTGGCCCTTGAGGTCCGGGTGGGTGGCGTCGACACCGGTGTCCAGCACGGCGATCGTGACGCCCTTGCCGTCGTAGCCGGCGGCCCACGCCTTGGGGGTGCCGATCTGCGCGACGGACGTGTCGAGGCTGGCCTTGCGCACCCCGTCGAGCCAGACATGGGCGACACCGGAGGCGGTCCGGTCGCCGTTGGTGACGGCGTCCCACAGCTCGGGCGCGTCCTCGTGCGGGGTCTGCACCGCGTCCGCGTTCAGGGACTTCAGGGTCCGGCGGAGGGTGCCCGCGTCGCGGACCTCGGCCTTGGCGCCGGCCGCGCTGCCCTGGTAGCCGACGATGACCTTCAGGCCCCGCTTCTGGGAGCCGCGCGTCGTGGCCTTGTCGAGTTCGGTGATGTCGAAGAGCCGCTGGTCGAGCTTGCCGCTCGCGATCAGCCGGGAGACATCCGTCGGCAGCACGAAGGTGTGACCGTCGGCCTTGCGTATCTGGACGGGTATGTTCTCCCGGCCCTGCGCCCGCTCCAGGCCGACGACGCGGCCCTTGGCGTCCACCGCGACCCGGTCGCCGGTGATCAGCGTGATGTGGTGCGTGGCCTTGAGCGCGGACGCCCCCGAAGACGTCTGCGAACCGGCCGTCGTGCGCCCCCCGTTCGCCGACGCCGGACTGGTCATGCCCGCCGCGAGCGCCACGGCTGCGGCCGTGGCGACCGTGGCCGCGCATGCTCTTTTCACTTGTCTGCGCAAGGTTCCCCCTAGCGAAGTCGCCGGGCACACCATGGCGTCACCCGGCCGGGGGTGGTCTCGTACGCATGCGCGCACCCCCCGGATCACCGAGTATGCCGAGGGGTGATCAAGCGCCTCAAGGGCGGTTCGACCGCCTGGGGAAAAGGTGCGGAAGTCGACGGCCCGCTGTAACGCCACCGCCGTAACTTCGTTACCCAATCGCGCGGTTGGCGCTTTTCCGGGTCAGACCCGGGTGTTCTCCCGCACGGTGATCCGCAGCCCGCCGAGGTGTCGAGCCCGGCGAGAGAGCCGCATGAGAGGAACCGTCGGGCCGCCGGCGACCGCCGGGAACAGCGATGCCGCCGTCCGCTCCCGAAGGAGCGGACGGCGGCATCGGTCACCTGGGTGGGAGGTTCTCCGGGTCCGCGGCAGGCGTCAGACCGCCGAGCCCGCCTTCCACTGCTCCCAGCTCATGTTCCAGCCGTTGAGGCCGTTGTCCGGGGCGATGGTCTTGTCGCCGGTGTTCTGGACGACGACCACGTCACCGATCATCGAGTTGTTGTAGAACCAGGCACCCGGCGTGTTCGGGTCGTCGGCGCCCTTGGCGTCCTGCAGGCCCACGCAGCCATGGCTGGTGTTGACGCTGCCGAAGATCGACTTGGCGCCCCAGTAGTTGCCGTGGATGAAGGTGCCGGAGGTGCTCAGACGCATGGCGTGCGGCACGTCCTTGATGTCGTACTCGCCCTCGCCGTCGTCGTCGGTGAAGCCGACCGTCGCGCCGTTCATCCGGGTCTCCTTGAACTTCTCGGAGATCACCATCTGGCCCTGGTACGTCTTGTTCTCGGGCGACCCGGCGGAGATCGGGATGGTCCGCACGGTCTTGCCGTCCTGCGTGACCTTCATCTGCTTGGTCTTGGCGTCGACGTAGGTGACCTGGTTGCGGCCGATCTTGAAGGTGACCGTCTTCTGCTGGACGCCGTAGACGCCCTCGGCGCCCTCGACCCCGTCGAGCGCCAGCTTCAGGGTGACGGTGGCGCCCTCCTGCCAGTACTCGTCGGGCCGGCAGTCCATGCGGTTGGCGTTGAACCAGTGGCAGGCGACCTCCTGGCCACTGGTGGTGGAGACGGTGACGCCCTTCTGCACCCCCGCCTTGTTGGTGATCGCCTTGTCGAAGTTGATCGACACCGGCATGCCGACGCCGACGGTGGTGCCGTCGTCCGGGGTGAAGGTGCCGATGAAGCTGTTGTCCGGGGCGACCGTGGTGAACGAGGCGTTCTCGTGGGCGGCGCGGCCCTCGGAGTCCTCGGCGGTGGCCGTCACCTTGTAGGTGGTGGCGCGCTCCAGCTGGACGCTGGGCTTCCAGCTCTTCTTGTCGGCGGATATCTCACCGGAGACGGCGGTGCCGTCGGTGGTGGTCATCTTCACCTCGGAGAGCGTGCCCTTGCTCACCTTCACGGTGGCCGAGTTGTTGATGGAGGCGTTGTTCGAGCCGTCCTTCGGCGTGATCACGATCTGCGCCTCGGAGGACTTCTTGGCCGCCGCCTCGTCGACCTGGGCCTGCGAGGTGTCGTTGCCCCCGTCGCCCGAGCCGCTGTCGTCGCCGCCGGAACAGGCCGAGAGCACCAGTACTCCGCCGAGCAGAGCGGACGCGGCCGCCAGACCCCTGCGCCGCTTACCGTCCGTCATCACACGCTTCTCCATCGTCGCCGATTTCCCAACCCCACGAGTCCCCGACCCGAAGCCGAAGGACCTCGTCCACATCTTTCAACGCTACGACCGGGTGATCCGGTTCCCCATGGCCCGCGGGTGTGGGGCTCACCACGTCCGCCGGGGAGGGCGTGAGGACGTCGGTCGGCGCGCCGCTTGAGACGCCGTGACCCCGGGCGGCGGTTGCCTCCCGGGGTCATGTTTTCCCCGAGTCGCCTCAGCCGGCCCTGCCCGCCCCGTCGTCGTCGGGGGACTCCTCGTCATCATCCTCGTCGAGGTCCCATTCCGGCGAGTCCGGGTCGTAGTCGATCTGTTCGCCGCTCCAGGAGGCCTGCAGGAGGTCCACTCCCGGCACCTCGCCGACCAGGCTCAGCGGGTCCACGAGATAGGCGAGGGCCTCCGCGGTGTCCTCTGTCACGGCGCTCTCCGCGTGTACCCGTTCCTCGGCCGGCATATCGCCGTCGTCCGTGATCCTGCTCAGCGCGGCCTTGGTCACCGCGTCCTCGTCCTCGATCTCCAGGACGAGTTCCACGCGAAGTCGTACAAACCGTGTTGTCTCAGGAGTGCTCATGTCCGGAGCGTACGGCCCGTGGCTCCCGTGACTTTCCCGTGACCCGCGCCTTTCACTAACATCGCCCCACACGGCCAATTCGCCAGCGCCACAAGGGGATCGATATTCCGTGTCATCCGCGCTCCGTCCGTTGCTGACCGCCACCGCCGCGGGCACCCTGCTGTGTGCCCTGTGGTTCGTCCCGTCCGCGAACGCGACCTCGACGGGAGGCACGGCTTCGGCAAGCCCGTCTCCGCAGGTCACGGAGCAGGCGAGAGCCGTTACGACCAGCACGTCGACGTCCCTGGACAGCACCGGTCAGGAGGTCCGCCTCGCGGACACCGGAAGTTTCGACAGCACTCCGTACCTCGTGGGCGGCACGGCCTGTCTCGCCCTCGGCGCCGGCTTCGTCGTCTATTCGGTACGCCGCGACCGCCTGGGCTTCTAGGCCCTGTCGTCAAACTCCCGTCTGCCCCGCGACGCCATGCACGCACTCTCGCCGCACCGGGCCCTGACCCGAGTACATCCAGTACGAGGGCCAGGGCCCGGCACACCGAGAGCACGCACCTGACGCCGCAGGGCCGCCCTCCGGGCGACGACGGGAGTTTGACGACAGGACCTAGGGCCCGACCTGGAGTCGTTCAACCCGCTGGACGCCGACGTCACCGTGCTGTCCCTCGCCTCCTGCGAGCGGGACGGCGCCGCCGAGGCACTGTCCGCCCTCGCCGCGGCCGTGGAGGGCTGCACGGAAGGGTTCGCGGTCGCCACCGGCAGCGCGGAGCAGAAGTACGGCGGGGTCGAGACGGAGAAGAGCTCGGGCGAGGGCGACCGATCGCTCGCCTTCGCCGTCACCAGTGACGCGGGCGCGGACTCGGGCACGGCGCACGTCGAGGTGATCCGGCACGGCCGCACCCCCGCCGCCTACTACACGCTCGATGTCGGCAAGATGATGAACCGTCAGGACTACGACGTCCCCGCCGCACTCGTCGACGCGCAGACGGCCAAGCTGGACTGAGCCACGGGGCCCCGCTTCCCGCGGGGCCCCGGCCGGCTTCAGCGCAGGGGCCCGGTGACCTTCTCCACGGCCGCGACGAGCCGCCCGTCCCGCACGAACGCGTCCGCCGCGGCGAGATCGGGCGCGAGGTAGCGGTCCGGTCCGGGACCCTCCACACCCGCTGCCCGTACGGCCTCGATGACCGCCCGGGTCGCGGGCGCCGGGGTCAGCTCCTCGCGCAGCTCCACCGCGCGGGTGGCGGCGTACAGTTCGACGGCGATGACCCGGGTGAGGTTGTCGACGGCCGTACGGAGTTTGCGCGCCGCGGACCAGCCCATGGAGACATGGTCCTCCTGCATCGCGGAGGACGGGATCGAGTCCGCCGACGCCGGTACGGCGAGCCGCTTCAGCTCGCTGACCAGGGCGGCCTGCGTGTACTGGGCGATCATCAGCCCGGAGTCGACGCCGGCGTCGTCGGCGAGGAACGGCGGCAGTCCGTGGCTGCGGTTCTTGTCCAGAAGCCGGTCGGTGCGGCGCTCGGCGATGGACCCGAGGTCGGCGACGGCGACGGCGAGGAAGTCCAGCACGTACGCCACCGGCGCACCGTGGAAGTTGCCGTTGGACTCGACCCTTCCGTCCGGCAGCACCACCGGATTGTCGACGGCGGAGGCGAGTTCGCGCTCGGCGACCAGTCGGGCGTGGGCCAGGGTGTCCCGTCCGGCACCGGCGACCTGCGGGGCACAGCGCACCGAGTAGGCGTCCTGGACCCGGGGGGCGTCGTCCTGGTGGTGCCCCGTCAGCCCCGACCCCCGCACCACCGCCAGCATGTTGGCGGCGCTGGCGGCCTGGCCCGGGTGCGGGCGGATGGCATGCAGGTCGGGCGCGAGCACCCTGTCGGTGCCGAGCAGCGCCTCCAGGCTCAGGGCGGCCGTGACGTCGGCGGACTTGTACAGGACGTCCAGGTCGGCGAGGGCCATGATCAGCATGCCGAGCATGCCGTCGGTCCCGTTGAGGAGGGCGAGCCCCTCCTTCTCGCGCAGTTCGACGGGCTGGATGCCGTGCTCGGCGAGCAGTTCGCCGGCCGGCCGCACACGGCCGTCGGGGCCCTCCGCCTCCCCCTCGCCCATCAGGGTGAGGGCGCAGTGGGACAGCGGGGCCAGGTCGCCGGAGCAGCCGAGGGAGCCGTACTCGTGGACGACCGGGGTGATCCCCGCGTTCAGCACGTCGGCCATCGTCCGCGCGACCTCGGGCCGGACGCCGGTGCGCCCGGAGCAGACGGTCTTCAGCCGCAGGAACATCAGGGCGCGGACGACCTCCCGCTCCACGCGGGGCCCCATGCCCGCGGCGTGCGAGCGGACGATGTTGCGCTGCAGCTGAGCACGGAGCTCCGGGCTGATGTGCCGGGTCGCCAGGGCGCCGAAGCCGGTGCTCACCCCGTACACGGGGTCCGGCTTGGCGGCCAGGGCGTCCACGATCGCCCGGGACGCGGCGAGGGCGGCCAGGGCCTGCGCGGACAGTTCGATGCGGGCACCGCCGCGCGCCACGGCGAGCACGTCGGACGCGGTCGCGCCGGACGTCCCCACCACCACAGTGTGCATATCCATATTCAGGAGCGTACGCAGTGAATTCGTTGATGTCACCCCTGAGGCAGGGGTCCACCCCTTACCGGTGCGTCACACCGGCCCCTCCGGCGAGTGCCGCCCGCGGAACCGGCGCCGCTCGCCGCCCGACACCCGCGACGTGTCGTCGGCGAGCCGCACGACGGGATCGTCCGGCCCCTCCCGCCCGGCCACCACGGGATGGGCCGCCCGCTCGGCCTTGGCCCGGTACTGCGCCGCGTCGGCCAGCCGGAACAGCCGCCGGGCGGAGCGCACCGGCCCGACGGGATCCTCGGTGGACGCCACCCCGCAGGCGACACCGTCCCCGATGCCCAGCTCCACGGCCCGGCGGCACACCTCGTCGGCCGCCTTGACGACCTCGTCGGCGGCCGGCCCCACCGCCAGCAGACAGAACTCGTCCCCGCCGAGCCGCGCCGCCAGGGCCCCCGGGAGCATGGCGCCGCACAGCGACAGCACGCTCCCGAACCGCTCCAGCAGCCGGTCCCCCACGGCATGCCCCAGGGTGTCGTTGACCCGCTTCAGCCCGTTCACATCGCACACCACCAGGCTGACGACGGCCCCGTCCCGGTGATGCCGCTCGACCGCCTCGTCGAGCCGCTCGTCCACGGCCCGCCGGTTGGCCAGCCCGGTCAACGAGTCCGTGTACGCCAGCCTGCGGGCCTCCTCCAGCCGCTCGGTCTGGGCGAGCCCGGCGGCCACGACGGCGGCCAGCACCGTCGCGAAGTCGGCGTCGCCCCGCCCGAAGGCGGGCACACCGACCGGCCGGGCCACATACAGCTCGCCCCACGCCCGCCCGTGCAGCACGATCGGGGCGACCACACAGCAGCCGCGCCCGCGCCGCCGGAGCGCCGCGACCCGCTGATGGCGGTACCCGGGCCGCCCCGCCGAGGGCCCCTCGGCCGTCTCCACCCACGCATCCGGCTCACCGCCGCCCGCCCACTGCTCGTGCAGGAACTCGGTGATCTCGGCGAACTGATGCACCGGATAGGACTCGTCGTCCGGGAACTCCTCCTCGCCCTCGGCCAGCTCGCCGACGTTGACCAGCACCCGCAGCCGCCCGAGCTCCCGCTCCCACACCGACAGCGCGGCGAAACTCCCGCTCAGGGCCCGGCAGGCTCCGCCGGCCGCGGCCCGCCAGGCCTCATGAGAACTGTGCGCGGCGGCCATGCCCTGAGCCAGCGCCACCACGGCCGTCAGCCGGCTCTCCTCACCCATGCCTTCAGATTAGGGAGATTCACCGCAAACCGGGACATCGGAGGAGAGAACAAAAGGCACTCGGCTACTCCCCGGGCCACTGTGGCCTGCGCTTCTCGTTGAAGGCGGCGACACCCTCCGCCCGGTCCCCCGAGAACGCCACCGAACGCCAGGCGGCGTCCTCGACCTCCAGCCCGGCGGCCAGATCCAGCCCGTGCCCGAGGCGCAGCGCACGCTTGGCCGCCCGCAGCCCCACCGGCGAGTTCGCGGCGATCCGGGACGCCATGGCCAGGGCCTCCTCCCGGTCCCGCCCCGCCTCCACCAGCTCGTCGACCAGCCCCAGCTCCCGGGCCTCACCGGCCTCCACCCGCCGCGCCGTGAAGATCAGCTCGGCGGCCCGCGCCGCCCCCACCCGGCGGGGCAGCAACTGCGTACCGCCCCCGCCCGGGATCACTCCCACGGACACCTCGGGCAGCCCCATGACAGCCGTACGGTCGGCCACGATCACATCGCACGCCAGAGCCAGCTCGCACCCGCCCCCCAGGGCGAACCCGTGCACCGCAGCGACCGTGGGCACCGGCAGCTCGAGCACCCCGGTGTACGCGGCCCGCGCCACCGGACGCTGACGCACCAGATCAGCGTCACTGAAGGAATTCCGCTCCTTCAGATCGGCCCCCACACAGAACGCCCGCTCGTGCGACGAGGTCAGCACCACCACCCGTACGCCCTGGTCCGCCCCGAGCGCCGCACAGGCCCCGGCGATGGAGCGGGCCATCTCGGTCGACACGGCGTTCATGGCCTTGGGCCGGTCGAGGACGAGCTCCGCGACATGCCCCCGCTCATGCCGGCGCACCAGCACGAACTCCCCGAACCGTTCCTCACTCATGACACCCTCCGGTTAACGCGGGTTAACATCCCTCGCCCCGATCATCGCAGCCGACGCCCGCCCGGAAAAGGGCGCACGCCCGGTTCCCTCGTCACCCCCCGCCCACCCGTTCGAGTGACATCCCGCTGACTCCGGCACCACCCTCCACGGGAGCGCATAGCGTGCGCACACCGCGGCGCGTCGGGGGCGCGCACGCAGGGGGAGGGATACGCGATGCCACCGAACACACCACCCGACGAGCCGCCCGCGGCGACCGGCCGCACTGCCCTCTTCCGGGGCCGTCACCGCAAGCCCCGCCCCCGCAAGGCACTGCTGGCCGCGGGGGGCCTCGCCCTGGCCGCGGGCGCCGTGAGTCTGGTCCGTCTGGCCTCCGCCCCGGACGGCGGCGCGGAGGCGGCCCCCCGCCCCGTGCCCCACACGGACACCACCACACACCGCACCGCCCCCACGACGGACGCGGCCACGCCCCTCACCCCCGAGGCGAGCCCGTCCTCCCCCACGGCCCTGGGCGGCAAGAACCCCACCCCCCTCACCCCACCCGGGCCCCCGCCCCGGCCGCCCGCTGCGACCACACCCCCGGACACGGCAGCGACGACCCCGGCGACGCCCCTGCCCCCGCCCCCGACGAGCGGGCCACCCCCCACGCCCCACACGCACACGCCCGGTCCCCCACCACCCGCGCCCGGCGAACCGGCACCGGAACGACCCGACAAGCCGGCCCCCGACTCCGCACCCGTCCTGTGCGTACCGATCATCGGCCTGTGCGTGGGCGACGGCCCGGACCTCCAGGACAGGGAGTCGGACCGGTGGAACCAGCCGGACTAGGCAGAGGGAGCCACGTTCCGGCGCGTGAGCAGCCAGGGCTCCACCACGCCGAGACCACGCACCGGCCGCTGCCACATCGGCTGCAGCGCGAACCGGTACGCCGGCGGCTCCTCGCCCTCCTTCTCCGCCGTGGCCAGCGCCTCGGCCGCCGCCGCCTCGGAGGCCGGGGCGTCACCGGTGCGGATGAGCTCCTCGGCGAACGCGGTGTCGACGAGCACGGCGTCCCGGGGAGCTATGGAAGTGAGCCGGGAGGCCAGATTCACGGTCGTACCGAAGACGTCGCCCATCCGGGTGGTCACCGTGCCGAACGCCATGCCGACCCGCAGTTCCGGCATGGTCTCGTCGTTCGCCATGGTCTCGACCAGCCGCAGAGCGATCTCCGCGGCCACGCCGGCGTCGTCGGCGGCGTAGAGCACCTCGTCGCCCAGCGTCTTGATGAGCCGCCCACCCCGGGCGGCGACCAGATCGGCGGCCGTGGTCTCGAAGGCCTCGACCAGCTCGCCGAGCTCCTCCTCCTCCATCCGCCGGGTCAGCCGCGTGAACCCCACGAGATCCGCGAAGGCGACGGCGAGCCGCCGGTCGACCATCTCCTCGTCGTCGGCGCCCTGCACCACCCGCCCCGCCGACGCGGCCAGCTGCCGCCGCCAGACGTAGACGAGGAACTCCTCCAGCTCGGGCAGGAGCAGCTCGACGATCGGATACGTCACCTCGGTACGGGTCATCCCCGGCTCGGGCGGCTCGGTCAGCCCCTCCAGGAACGAGTCGATCTGCCATTCGGCCAACCGTGCGGTGGTCTGCCCGGTGGACCGCGCCACCTGCACCGCCATGGCCTCGCTCAGCAGTCCCGCCTCCACCAGACCGGCCAACCGACGCAGGGCCAGTACGTCGGCCTCCGTGAGCGCCTTGGCCTGCCCGACGTCGGCGAATCCCATGGCCCGCCAGAAGCGCGTGGCCAGCTCCATGGTGACGCCGGCGCTGCGGGCGGCCTGAAACGGGGTGTAACGGCGCTCGGCGCCCAGAATGAGCTGTTCGAGGCGCAGAGCAAGCGGATCCTCGCCGGCGCCCTGCGCGTCCGTACCGGAACCCGAGTCGTCGACGGTCACGCGTTGCTGCCCTTCCGATCTGCCACGGCCATGTATCGACCGGCCACAACTCTACGGCAGGTGTGCGCCAGCTCACTCCGTCAGGTTGGGCCGGGGGGTGAGGTGACCGGCGTTTTCTTGGCGACCGGTGCCGGGGGTGGGCCCGGGGGGTGCCTCTATGTCTTTCGTCAAGAGGTCCGCGTCGGGTTTGGGATGGTCTGGCTTGCTGGGGTCATGCGGCGAGTTCGACGTCCTCGGGGTG
>BMUD01000004.1 GCA_014650015.1 Streptomyces griseoloalbus | reverse complement strand
CGCGCTCCAAGCCTTCGACATCACCTTCGACGGCCGGCTCACCGCCGGACGCCGCTGAACAAAACCGACCGAGTTCCACCGTTCGCTACACAGACCCCGCTCCACAGAGGTGGTGGCCTACCGGGCCGCCAGGGCGGTGTGGAAGGTGAGCGCGGTGTCGTCGCAATACGCCGCTGGCGCCGGGCAAGCCGCCGCCTACTGCCTCTACCTCCACCACCTCGCCTAGGGAGAAGGTGAACCGTTCCGAGTTCGGTAGAGATCTCAGATGTTAGTTGTGACCTGGGGTTTCGTGTTTGCGAGGTAGTGGTTGGTTTCGTATTCGACGGGCGGGACGTGGCCTATCTCACCGTGGAGTCGTCGGTGGTTGTCCCAGTCGACGTACTCGGCGGTGGCGAGCTCGACGTCGGACAGCGTCTTCCACGGCCGCCGGGGCTTGATCAGCTCGGTCTTGAACAGTCCGATCGTGCTCTCTATCGAACAGTATTGCCGAGCCGATCCGCGAGCGGTTCGGAACTGGCTCCCCCATAGCAGTGAGGAGGACGTTGACCGTTTGCTTGCGTCCTGTGCCGCACTCAGACGCTCCTGAACCGGGGGGGGGGAGCCTCAACCGGACGGATGAACCACTGACAGTCGGAAACGGCCTGCCCACAGGCGCACGAGCCCGTCACTTCCGGCCGAGGCGATGAAGTGGCCGTCGGGGGAGAATGCGACGGAGTGGATCCGGTCGGTGTGGTCGGCCAGGGGTTCGCCGACAGGGTGTCGGGTGAGCGTGTTCCACAGCCGTACGGTGCCGTCGCCACTCGCGGCGGCCAGCAGATATCCGTCGGGTGAGAATGCCACCGAGAGGACCGGACCGGTGTGGCCGGTGAGAGGTTCACGGGCGGGAGAGCCAGTCACGGCATCCCACAGACGGACTGTCCCGTCGTGGCCCGCGGTGGCCAGCAGTCGTCCGTCGGGTGAGAACGTCACGCATTCGACGCCGCCCTCGTGGCCGGTGAGCGGGTTGCCGATGGGGAGGTGGGTGGCAGGGTCCCACAGGCGGACGGTTTCGTCGTCACTGGCGGTGGCCAGCAGCCGTCCGTCGGGTGAGAACGCCACGGATTCGACGGTGTCGGTGTGGCCGGCGAGGGGTTCGCCGAGGAGGGCGCCCGTCGCCGTGTCCCACAGCAGGGGATCGTTACTGGCGCAGGCGAGGGTGCGTCCGTCGGGGGAGATCACCACTGACAGGCAGGAGCCGTCCTGAACAGTGAGCGGGTTGCCGATGGGGAGGCGGGTAGCAGGGTCCCACAGGCGGACGGTTTCGTCGTCACTGGCGGTGGCCAGCAGCCGTCCGTCAGGGGAGAACGTCACCGACCGGATCCGTTCGGTGTGCCCGGTGAGGGGATCGCCGGCCGGGGCGCGGGTGACAGGGTCCCACAGCCGCACCGTCCCGTCGGTGCCCGCGCAGGCAAGCAGCCGACCGTCCGGGGAGAACGCCACGGAATGGAGAGAGCCTCCGCAACCGCCGTGCAGGGGGGGGCAACGGCACGTGGTGCCCCTGCGAGAGGGCGTGCTCGACCGCCCATAGAGCGGAGTTGGCCACGAGGACGGGTGCCGGTGTGCGAGGCCCACCATGCCGGTGGACGCGCACCGTGTTGTCGTGACCGGCGGTGGCGAGCAGGCCCCCGTCGGGGGAGAAGGCGACTGACCAGACCTGATCGGTGTGCCCGTCGAGCGGTTCGTCGACATTCACCCCGGTCGCGGGATCCCACAGCCGCACGGTCCTGTCCCGGCTGGCGGTGGCCAGCAACTGGCCGTCCGGGGAGAACGCCACCGAGAAGACCGGGCCGGTGTGACCGGTGAACGGGGCGAGGGCGGCGGCTCCCGTGATCACGTTCCAGAGCCGCACGGTTCCGTCGGAGGAGGCTGTCGCCAGTAGGTGCCCGTCCGGTGAGAACGCCACCGACTCGACGTCGTCGGTATGACCGACGAGGGGCCTGCCGACGAGGGCGCCGGTGGCCGGGTCCCACAGGCGCACGGTCTTGTCGCGGCTCGCCGTGGCGAGCAGGCAGCCATCGGGGGAGAACGCCACCGACCAGACCGGATCGCCGTGGCCGGTGAGGGCGTCCCTCACCGGTGTGTACGTGGCGGTGTCCCACAGCCGTACGGTCTCGTCCGCGCTCGCGGTGGCCAGGAGCCGCCCGTCCGGGGAGAACGCCACCGACCAGACCTCGTCGGTGTGGCCACCTAGGGGTTCGCCGACCGGAGCCCTGGACACGGTGTCCCACAGGCACACCGTGTGATCGGCGCTCGCGGTGGCCAGCAGCCGTCCGTCGGGCGAGAACGCCACCGACGCCACCCCCTCGGTATGGCCGGCGAGGGCCTCCCCGGCCGGAGCCCCGGAAGCGGAGTCCCACAGCCGGACGGTGTTGTCCGCGCTCCCCGTGGCGAGTAGCCGCCCGTCCGGGGAGAACGCCGCCGACACAACCGGGCCCGTGTGCACCAGCGGCGCGTAGGCGAGGGTGTAGCGGGGCGAGGGAGCTGCCGTGGACGAGGTCTCCAGTGGACCGCTCACCGGTTCCTGCCGCAGGGGGCGAGCCAGTCGTCGCGTCGGCCGTGCTGACGCGACGGCGACCCACCGGGCACGCCACGGCTCCAGCACGGGTGATCTACGGTCAGGCGGTGGGCATTCCTGGCCGTACTCGTCCCAGGACAGCAGCGTGCGCACGAGCAGCATCACCTTGTCCACGCTCACGTACTTGCCGCCGAGTGCCGCGCTTTGCGTGGCGATCGGCAACGATGCTTGCTCCTGGGCGAACAACTTTCGCGCGCGGGCCTCGATGGCACGCAGCGACGGATTGCCCCGCTCCACCCTTAGACGGCTCAGGTGAGCAGCGTGATCCCGCAGCGCCTCCTCGTACGTGCCCGCCCGGTCGGTGGGCTCCGCATGCTCTCCCATGGGCTTCGTCCCCCCACGCTGTCCCAAGTCATCCGCAGCATAGGGGCCTTCGGACCGAACAGCACCGAACTTGACGGAACAGTCTCGTACAACCCGTGCGGGACGCGGTCGTGCGGCGGGTGTTCGGCCGAACACCCGCTGTGTATGGAGGAGTTGCGTGAGTGATCGGCGTTCGCCGGATCCGTTCGATCCCTGCAGGTCAGAGTGGTGAAGCAGGCCAGAGTCGAGGCATGTCCACTCCACCTGACACCTTCCTGTCCCTACACACTGCCGTCGTCCTCCTGGCAGCCGTCGTCATTGGCATGGTCATCGGCTGTCTGACGGTCCTCACCGGGGCCCCGATCGCGGCAGCTGCCATCGCGGGTGTGTTGAGTGCCGGCGGCAGCGTTCCGGCCCTGCACACCCTCATCGGATGATCACCGGCACCACCGCTCCAGCTGTGAACGACTTCGCGCGGAGCGGGCGCGCGGTGTTCGGGGCGGGGGACTTCCGAGTCCTTGAGCTTCTCCCCCGACCAGGTCTTTTCGCATGCAGGGCATGTGGTGCTGTCGAAGGACGCGTGTCACAGTTTGTCTCACCCCCTTGTCCCCCAAGATGGTCGTCTCACGTCTTCATCGGAGGATCCAGAGTTGGGGCAGATCGACACCTGCCTCATCCAGAGCGTGGTCATCGGAGGCCGCGACTCGGACCAGCCGGTGATTCTTCCTGAACAACCGCATAAGTTAGATGAGTTCATCCGCTAGTTCGGGAGGAGCGACTTCTGGTGCGGCACGCTGCTCGGCGGCTGCGGGGAACCGCTGCGTCCCAAACGGCATGTGACGAGGGTCTGTCACTTCGCCCACGAAGCCGACCCCGCCCGCGGGGAGTGCCACCGGGCCAGCCACAGCGCGGACGGCGCCGACCACCTGTTCGTCAAAACCCATGTCACTCGCTGGTTGGCCGGACAGGGGTACGCGGCCCAGGGTGAACTGCGCAGCTTCGGGCACTGCCACGGCGATGCCGTGGACTTCCGGCTGCCTCGCACGAGAATGCATCTCCGGTTCGAGCTCCACTCGGAGGACTACCGGAGCTGGCGCAAGGCGGCGGACAGCCTGGGCGCGAAGGAAGGCCGTATCGAGTGGGTGTTCGGCCGGGATGACGCGCTTGCTCGCGACATGGTGGCGCGGCGCGGGTACGCCCTCCTCGTGCGGTGCGAGACCGAGGGCAATGACCGTCGTGTGTTCATCGGTACCGCGACCGACGGGAAGAAGACGCCCTGGGTTCCGCTGGAGCTCTGCCGGATGACCGAGAGCGGCCTTATCACGCCCGCGCTCGAGGAGCTGCGTGCCGAGGGGGTGATCCGCGACGACGGCATCGGCCGCGAGCCGGAGGGCCCTCCGTGACTGGCTAGGAGAGGGCGACCGCGTCCTGGACCTCCTCATCGGTCTGATCGGCCGCCCCATTACCGTCACCCCGGCCAGGGCGGAGCGTCGGGCCGTCGCTCCCGACCCGAAACCGGCCAAGGCTCTTGAACCGAAGCCGGTCGAGAAGAAGGATCCGAACCTCAGGAAGATCCGACGCCTGCTCGGTGAACTGGACCGGACCCATGGGCACCGGCCCACCCAGGACCTGCTGCGGCTGCTCGACGAGATCGGGAAACATCGCGATCAGCTCGCCCGACCACTGCCCGCCGCGGAAACCAAGCTCGTCGAGCGGTGGCAGAGCAGGCTGGAGGACCGAAGGTCCGCCGAGCGCTCCGCCCAGGCGGCCGCCGCCTCGCGGAACACATCGGCGCGGACGGGACGCACCGCCGAGCCACCGCAAGACGACCGCCTGCCGGCCGAGAGGATCGAGAAGCTGGCCCCCACGGTCCGCGACATCCTTGAAGAACTGGCCCGCGCCGACGGCACTCCTCTGAGCTGGGGCGACCTCCGGCTTCGGGCGGGTGGGCAGCTCCCGTGCCTGCACCCCGACGACCAGGTCGCGTTGCTTGTCGTGGTGGATCGGGGCACACCGGCT
Source organism: Streptomyces griseoloalbus (assembly GCA_014650015.1). Classification (GTDB taxonomy): domain Bacteria; phylum Actinomycetota; class Actinomycetes; order Streptomycetales; family Streptomycetaceae; genus Streptomyces; species Streptomyces griseoloalbus. Next base: position 395,414 of record BMUD01000004.1, on the reverse strand, counting down.
GACGAGCCGCTCCTGTCCACACTGATCGACAATTCCGTAGCCGCCCCGCACCGGCTCTATCGCCAGGTGCGCCTCGGCCTCGGCCGGGAGCCCGTCCCTGATGCGGAGCTCGAGACTCATCGGGCCGTGGAGGCTCTGCGGTTGCGGCAGATCTGGCGTTACCGGCGGTGAGTGGGTAGCCCTTCCGGCGCCCGCGACGGGGCGAGGGCGAAGCCGTGTGCGCCATGCTTCGACCGGCGTCGTCAGCACCGCCCGGACGGTCTTGCCGCAGGGTGGGCCGTGCACGCGGCCGTGCAGGACGGCGGTGGCGACCAGCCCCCGACTGCCCCTGCGCCTTGGGCATGGCGAAGAGGGGAAATGACGCGGAAGCGCTCGATCGTGTGGTGGGGGAGCGTGCTGGTCGGCTCTCCCTTCCCGCTCTCGCACTCGCCTGCGAGCCGGGATCGAATTAGCCCCCGAGCAGGCCAATGTCGCGGACTCTCGACATGTCTGATGAGACGTCAGGTAAGTTAGCATCCACTCAGCATCAGTCCCGCACGGCTCCTCGTGCGTGCGCCCAGTCGGTGGCTTCGCGGCAGCCTGCTGGCGCAGAAATACGCAGGCGGCAAGCCTGGTCACAGCAACGCACGATTTTCCTGTATGTCTTCGAGCCGAAGGCATGCCGATGTACAGTGAGGGACGCCCTTGACCTGCACAAAGCAGGCAGGGAGCCGTCTTCCAGGAGTCCAAAGTGCTGCGTACTCTGTTCAAGTCCAAGATCCACCGCGCCACCGTCACCCAGGCCGACCTGCACTACGTGGGATCCGTGACGATCGACGCCGAGCTGCTCGATGCCGCCGATCTGCTGCCCGGTGAGCTGGTGCACATCGTCGACATCACCAACGGGGCCCGGCTGGAGACCTACGTCATCGAGGGCGAGCGGGGGTCCGGGGTGATCGGGATCAACGGGGCGGCAGCCCATCTCGTGCACCCCGGTGATCTGGTGATCATCATCAGTTACGCTCAGGTGACCGACGCCGAGGCGCGGGCGCTGGAACCCCGGGTCGTGCATGTGGACGGCGACAACCGCATCGTGGCTCTGGGGGCCGACCCGTCCGAGCCGGTGCCGGGGTCGGACCAGGAGCGCAGCCCGCAGGCCGTCACGGCCTGACCGGCGCAGACCGAGGCAGGAGCGTGACGTGGCCATGGGTGACTTCGAGATCCGTGACGACCGGGCGGCGGGCCGGCTCGAGGCGGTGACAGAGGGCGAGGTCGTCGGGCGGATCGAGTACTTCGTCCTCGATGCCCCCGAGCGCGCGCTCGTGCCGGTGCACACCATCGTGGAGCCCGCCCACGAGGGCAACGGCATCGCCGGATCCCTCGCCCGCGAGCTCTACGCCGTCGCCGCCCGCGAGGACAGTGCCGTCGCTCCGCTCTGCCCGTACGTCATCAAATGGGTTGAACGTCATCCCGAGCAGGCCCCTGCGGCCGGTCCGGAGCTGATCCGGGCGGCGAAGGCGTGGCTGTCGGCGCATCCCGAGCGGTTCTGACGACAGGGCCCGCATGCTTGCGCTCCTGCACACCTCACCCGTCCACGTGCCCGTCTTCGACGCCTTGCGCGACGAGGGCCACCCCGGCCTGGAGTTGCGGCACTTCGTCGCCGAAGAACTGCTGGAGCGGGCCCGCGCCACGGGTCCCGCCGCCGTCGCCGACGACGTGCGGGCGAGGGTGCGGGAGGCCGTCGACGGCGGTGCCCGGGCCGTGCTGTGCACCTGCTCGACCATCGGCCACATCGCGGAGCAGGCCGCCGCCCGGGCCGGCGTTCCCGTGCTGCGCGTGGACCGGCCCATGGCGGGCGTGGCCGTGGCCGCCGGGCCGCGGGTCGTCGTCCTCGCCGCACTGGAGAGCACCCTGCGGCCGACGGTGGCGTTGATCGAGGAGGAGGCCCGGAGGGCCGGCCAGGCCGTCGAGGTGCGGACGGTGTGGGTGGCAGGGGCCTGGGAGCGCTTCGAAGCGGGGGATGCCGAGGGGTACGTACGTCGGATCGCGGACGCGGCCGACGCGGTCACCGGCGCCGATGTGATCGTCCTCGCCCAGGCGTCGATGGCTCCGGCCGAACGGCTCACCACGGCCACGGTCCCGGTGCTGTCCAGTCCACGTCCGGGACTCGCGGCGGGCGCGGCGGCAGTGGCCCTGCGACAGGCGGACGCCCGATAGCAGCGGCCGAGCCCTTCTCGCCCCGCCCGCCCGTGATGCGCCACCTGGTCCCCGTGCCGTCACGCGCGCGGGTGACTGGAGACGCGGGCGTCGGGTAGGCGGGGGAGTAGTCCAGAGCCGACGTCGACCGACTGGCCGGAGGACACCCGTCATGACGAACCCGTATCCGGATCCCGTCCCGCCGGGCCCCACGCCGGGCCCGGACCCCGCACACCCCGAGCCCTACCCCGACCCGGCGCGCCCCCCGCAGCCGCCCCCGGGACCGGAACCCACACCAGCACCGGCACCCACACCGCCGAACCCCACCCCGGGCCCGCCCGCTCCGGGCCCGCCCGAGCCGTCGCCCTCACCGATCCCGCCGGGCCCCGAGCCGGTACCCGACCCGGAGCCGGGCCCGCCGCTGAGCTGACCGGACGTCGGAAACGACAGGGCGGTGGACCGCCCGAAGGCAGTCCACCGCCCTGTCAGCGGCACGTCACGGGGCCACGAGCCCCCGCCCGGTCCCTCCTACGCGGACACCTCCGAGCGGTCCCCGCCCCACAGCGTGTGGAACGAGCCGTCACGGTCCGTGCGCCGGTAGGTGTGCGCGCCGAAGTAGTCCCGCTGGCCCTGGGTGAGCGCGGCAGGCAGCCGCTCCGCGCGCAGGGCGTCGTAGTAGGCGAGCGCCGCGGCGAAACCGGGCGTGGCCACGCCCTGGCGGGTCGCCGCGACCAGCACCTCGCGCCAGTCGTCCTGCGCGTCGGCGATCTCCCGCGCGAACGTCTCGTCCGAGAGCAGGCTCGGCAGGTCCGCCCGAGCGTCGTAGGCGGCGCGGATACGGTCCAGGAAGGCCGCCCGGATGATGCAGCCACCACGCCAGATCGCGGAGACCGAGCCGAGGTCGATGTTCCAGCCGTACTCCTCGCTGCCCGCGGCGATCTTGTGGAAGCCCTGCGTGTACGACACGATCTTCGAGGCGTACAGCGCCTGCTCCACCCGGTCGGCGAACGCCGCCGCCTCCGACTCGCTCAGCGGCGTGGCCTTCGGCCCCGCGAGGCCGCGCGAGGCCTCGCGCAGCGCCGCGTGGCCGGACAGGGAACGGGCGAACACCGCCTCCGCGATACCCGACACCGGCACGCCCAGGTCGAGCGCGATCTGCACGGTCCAGCGGCCCGTGCCCTTCTGCTCCGCCTGGTCCACCACCACGTCCACGAACGGCTTGCCCGTGGCCGCGTCCACGTGCGAGAGCACCTCGGCCGTGATCTCGATCAGGTACGAGTCCAGCCGGCCCGTGTTCCAGGTGCGGAAGATGTCCGCGATCTGCGCGGGGGAGTACCCGGCGACATCGCGCAGCAGCTGGTACGCCTCACCGATCAGCTGCATGTCGGCGTACTCGATGCCGTTGTGGACCATCTTCACGAAGTGGCCGGCGCCGTCCGGGCCGACGTGCGTGACGCAGGGTGCGCCGTCGGCCGCCTTGGCGGAGATCTTCTCCAGCATCGGGCCGAGCGAGTCGTACGACTCCGCCGAACCGCCCGGCATGATGCTCGGCCCGTGCAGCGCGCCCTCCTCGCCGCCGGAGATACCGGTACCGACGAAGTGGATGCCCTTCTCGCGCAGCTCGCGCTCCCGGCGGCGGGTGTCCGCGAAATGGGCGTTGCCGCCGTCGATGATCATGTCGCCGGGCTCCAGCAGCGGGGCGAACTCCTCGATCACCGCGTCCGTCGGCTCGCCGGCCTTCACCATGATGACCAGCCGCCGCGGCCGCTCCAGCGCCGCCACGAACTCCTTGGCCGTCTCGGCCGCCACGAAGCTGCCCTCGTGCCCGAACTCCTCCACCAGCGCGTGCGTGCGGGACGCCGTCCGGTTGTGCACCGCGACCGTGTAACCGTTGCGGGCGAAGTTGCGTGCGAGGTTGCGGCCCATGACCGCGAGCCCCGTGACGCCGATCTGCGCTGAACTGCTCATTGGGGTGGCTCCTAATGACCTTGGTATCGGTACCGCCGGGTGGCGGTGCTGCCGCTCGATGCCCGCCAGTCCCGCCATCGACCATCCTGACGTGCCGTACGTGCGTGCGCACGCGCGGGTCGCACGACACCGCGCAGGCACATACGGGCGAAGGTACCTGGCGCACTCACTACGGGGTCACTGTGTGGCAATTCCACGGTCACGCCGTGCTCATCCCGAGCGCCGGGCCGGCGCACACACCCGCGTGCCCCAGCGGACGGGCACACCCGCCCGCGCACGCTCCGCCTCGGGCACGAAGGGGGGCGCAACGTCCGCCGATTCCTGGCCACTTGGCGCATCCGTGCGGCCGATAGCCGTCTTGTCACAGCCAGTTCGCAACGCATACTTTTGCCCCTCCTGACGCATTGTCGAGGGGGATTCCATGGCCGTGCGCGGCCGGCATCGCCGGTATCAGCCGAACAGGATCAACCGGGCCTCACTCACCGTGACCGCGGGCGGCGCCGGGATGGCGCTCCCCTTCCTGGGCACGGGCGCCGCCCAGGCGGCCGACGTGGCCACCTGGGACAAGGTCGCCGCGTGCGAGTCGAGCAACGACTGGGACATCAACACCGGCAACGGGTACTACGGCGGTCTCCAGTTCACCCAGTCCACCTGGGAGGCGTTCGGCGGTACCCGCTACGCGCCGCGTGCGGATCTGGCCACCAAGGACCAGCAGATCGCCGTCGCCGAGAAGGTCCTCGACGGACAGGGCCCCGGAGCCTGGCCGGTGTGCTCGGAACGGGCCGGACTCACCCGGGGCGGCGACACTCCCGACATCCGGCCGGCCGGCGACAAGTCCAGGGGCGACGACAAGAAGACGGACGGCGGCGCCGACGGCGAGAAGAGCACGAAGAGCACGAAGAGCACGAAGAACAGGGCGGGCGGCGGCGACACGACCCGCCGGTCCTCCGTCGAGGACGTCAAACCGCACACCACACCCCAGTCGCGGGCGGGCCGCGCCGAGATGTACACCGTGGTCCGCGGTGACACCCTCTCCCAGATCGCCGAGGACGAGCGGCTCCGGGGCGGCTGGCGGGGGCTGTACGACTCCAACCGCTCGACCATCGGCACCGACCCCCACCTCATCGTGCCGGGCCAGCGACTCGCACTGCCCGACGGGACGGCCAAGGCGCCCGAGAGGGCGTCGAAACCGGCCGGGTCGGCCGAGAGGAAACAGTCCACGTCGCAGGGGAAGAAGGCGGACAGGAAACCCGCTCCGCAGCGCACCGAGGACCGGGCCGACCGCGCCGAGCAGGCCGGCGGCGGCCTGGTCGCCCCCGTCAGCGCCTCGCTCGGCACGCCGTACCACAAGGCCGGATCCGCCTGGTCCAAGGGCTACCACACCGGCATCGACTTCCCCGTTCCCACCGGCACGTCCGTGAAGGCGGTCGCCGCGGGCACGGTCGTCAGCGCGGGCTGGGAGGGGTCGTTCGGCTACCAGGTGGTGGTCCGGCACGCCGACGGCCGCTTCAGCCAGTACGCGCATCTGTCGGCGATCTCGGTGAAGGGCGGCCAGTCCGTCACCGCGGGCCAGCGCATCGGCCGCTCCGGTTCCACCGGCAACAGCTCGGGCCCGCATCTGCACTTCGAAGTGCGGACGGGGCCCGGTTTCGGGTCGGACGTCGACCCGGTCGCCTACCTCAGGGCGGGCGGCGTCAGGATTTGACGCGGGTCCGGTGCCGGTCCACCGCCGGCACCGGGACGTACGGGCCGCCGTAGAACGGCGCGTACGACACCAGCGGCACCGTGACGGCGGCCATGTCGTCCGGTGCGCCGGCCGGTGACGGCAGGGGAACCGGCATCCGCACGTCCTCGGGGAGCCCGGGGAGCCCGGGGAGCGTGAGTTCGGCCAGCAGCCGCTCGGCGGGGTCGGCGGGCGGCTGTTCGGCGGTCCTTGCCGCGGAACCGACGGCAGGACCCGCCTCGGCTGCGGAACCCGGTACGAGGGCCTCGCCGTCGGCCGCCTCCGCCTCCCGCTGTTCGCGGGCCAGCCGCTCCGTCGTGAGCAGGATCAGTCCGCCGGCCGCCACCACGCCGCAGCTCAGCGCGAGCGCCGTGCCGGTCGTGCCGTAGCGGAAGGTCTCGCCGAACATCGTGATGCCGACCGCGGCCGCCACCACCGGGTTCACCACCGTCAGAGTGGCGAGCGGGGCCGCGAGTCCGGCGCCCCGGTAGGAGGCCTGGGACAGCAGCATGCCCGCCGTGGCGAGGACGCCGATCACCGCCAGGGAGGGCAGGTCGGCCGCCGTGACCCCGCCGGTCCAGTCGACCGCGACGGTCTTGGTGAAGACGGAGGACATGCCGAACGCGACACCGGACGCGGTGGCCAGCAGGATGCTGCGGACCGCGGGATGACGGTGCACGGCCCGGGCCGCGATCATCAGCGCCACGACCGCCCCGGCCGTCCCCAGCGCCGCCGCCACCCGCTGCGCGGTGTCCAGCGACTGCGCGTCGGACGCGCCGACCAGGGAGAGCAGACCCGCGAGCCCGACCGTCGCCATGATGGCGCCCCGCCACGCCGTCGCCCCGGCCTTGCGGCCGACGAACAGCGCGGCCATGGGCAGCGCGAACACAATGGTCAGCGCGCCCAGCGGCTGTACGAGGCTCAGCGGGCCGTAGGCGAGCGCGACCACGTGCAGGAGTCCGCCGAGGCCGTTGAGCGCGACCGCCGCCCACCAGCCCGGCCGGCGCAGCGGTGCGTACTGCTGCGCGTCGGGCGAGGACACCGCGACCTGCTCCTGCACGATCGCTCCGCCGGCGTACGCCACGGCAGAGACGAACGACAGCAGCACGGACAACGCGAGGGAGCTCATCGGCTGCTCCTCTGCGTGAGGCCGGGGCGGTGGACCCGGCGCGGCGAACGGTCGGCTTTCATAACCAACACGATGCCGTGCCAGGCTGTTCCCGTCGTCGTCCCTGAGCACGCGATGAGTCCTACTGCCGATGGAGTACGACGACGACCCCGTCATACCCAGGGTGGGTGCCCCTCGACCGGGAACCCTTGGTGGCTTCCCTTAGGAAACTTGGTACTACTGCACCTCGTGGACCTCGACCCGCCTCTCACCGCCCTCCACCGGCTCGGTGGCTTCTTCGTACTGCGCACGGCAGGAGTGACCGACCCGCGCACGGCAGGAGTGACCGACCCGCGCACGGCGGGAGTGCCGCACCGCCGCCTGCCCACGCTCGCCCAGGCATACGGCCCCGGGCGTCCGGATGTTCAGGGCGACTTCCTGACCTCGCGGGTCCGCCGAGTCGCCGCTGCCCTGCGCACCCCCGAGACGCGGGTCGCCGCGTCGGTGGCCCAGCAGGGGCTCGCCGCCCGCCTGTGGTCCGTGGCCCTCGGCAGCGCCGCCCTGTACGGCGCCGTCCCCGACCTCGCCCCGCCGCTGCTGCTGTGGGACCCCGAGGGCAGCGCCCCCGACGATCTGTGGCTGACCGGGGTACGGCCGCTGCCCGGTGACGCGGCGACCATCGCCGAACTGGTGCTGCGCGGCCACCTCGAACCCCTCGCGGCGGCCCTGCGCGCCCGCCACCGCCTCGCGCCGGGCCTGCTGCGCGGCAACGCCGCCTCCGCGCTGGCGGGCGCCGCCCGGGAACTGGACCGCTGGGGGCGCGGCCACGGCCGGACGGACGTCGCCGCCCGGGCCGCCTCCCTGACCCGCGAACTCCTCGCGCACCCCCTGCTGAGCGGGACCGGAACCCTCACCGGCACCGCCTTCCGGCGCCGCAGCTGCTGCCTGTACTACCGGGTGCCCGGCGGGGGCGTCTGCGGCGACTGCTGCTTCCCACGGCCGCCCCGCTCTTCCCCACGCGCCCCACTTGCGTGACCATGAAGGGAACGTCCGCCGAGACAGGGAGTTCACGGGTGCGAGTCGGACTGCTGACCCGGGAGTACCCCCCGGACGTGTACGGCGGCGCGGGGGTCCATGTGGAGTTCCTCGCCCGGGAACTGCGGCCGCTGGTGGACCTGGAGGTGCACTGCTGGGGCGAGGGCCGCACCGACGGCGTGCTGCGTCACCGGCCCTGGTCCGCGCTCGACGGCGCCAACGACGCGCTGCGCACCTTCTCCGTGGACCTCGCCATGGCCGCCGCCCTGCAGGGCCGCGAACTCGTCCACTCCCACACCTGGTACGCCAACCTCGGCGGCCACCTCGCGAAGCTGCTGTACGGCATCCCGCACGTGCTGACCGCCCACTCCCTGGAGCCGCTGCGCCCCTGGAAGGCCGAGCAGCTGGGCGGCGGCTATGCCCTGTCCGGCTGGGCCGAGCGCACCGCCGTCGAGGCCGCCGACGCGGTGATCGCCGTCTCCGGTGCCATGCGCGAGGACATCCTGGCCTGCTACCCGGCCCTTGACCCCGGCCGGGTGCGTGTCGTCCACAACGGCATCGACACCGACCTGTACCGTCCCGACCCCGGCACCGACGCCCTGGACCGGATCGGCCTCGACCGCTCCCGCCCGTACGTGCTGTTCGTCGGACGGATCACCCGGCAGAAGGGCGTGCCCCAGCTGCTGCGGGCGGTGCGCGGCATCGACCCGGCCGCGCAGGTCGTCCTGTGCGCGGGAGCCCCGGACACACCCGAGATCGACCGGGAGTTCCGCGAGCAGTACCAGGAGCTGAGCCGGGCCCGCGAGGGCGTGCACTGGATCCCGCAGATGCTGCCGCGCCCGGAGGTGATCCAGCTGCTCACGCATGCCGCCGTGTTCGTCTGCCCCTCGGTGTACGAGCCGCTCGGGATCGTCAACCTGGAGGCCATGGCGTGCGGCACCGCGGTGGTCGCGTCCCGCGTCGGCGGCATCCCGGAGGTCGTGGCGGACGGCTCGACGGGGGTACTCGTGGAGCCGGACGACGACTTCGAGGCGGGTCTCGCGCGGGCTCTCGACTCGGTCCTCGGCGACCCGGCGACGGCACGGCGGATGGGCGAGGCGGGACGGGAGCGGGCGGTCTCGGAGTTCGGCTGGGACGCGGTGGCCCGCCGGACGGTCGGGCTGTACGAGGAGATCCTCGAACAGGCTTAGTCCGGCCCGTCCGGGGCAGTCTTGGGGAAATTCGGCGTGAGGGGAGCGGCCATGCGTCGTGGTGGTCCTTCGGTCCTGGGAATCGTGCTGGCGGGCGGCGAGGGCAAGCGTCTGATGCCCCTCACGGCGGACCGCGCCAAACCGGCGGTCACCTTCGGCGGGACGTACCGCCTGGTCGACTTCGTCCTGTCCAACCTGGTCAACGGTGACATCCTGCGCATCTGCGTGCTCACCCAGTACAAGTCGCACTCGCTGGACCGGCACATCACCACCACCTGGCGGATGTCCAGCCTGCTCGGCAACTACGTCACCCCGGTCCCCGCCCAGCAGCGCCTGGGCCCGCGCTGGTACCTGGGCAGCGCCGACGCCATCCTGCAGTCGCTGAACCTGATCTACGACGAACGGCCCGAGTACGTGGCGGTGTTCGGCGCCGACCACGTCTACCGCATGGACCCGAGCCAGATGCTCGCCCAGCACATCGAGAGCGGCGCCGGCGTCACGGTGGCCGGGATCCGGGTGCCGCGCTCGGAGTCCTCCTCCTTCGGCGTGATCACGCCGGGCTCGGACGGCCGGACCGTCGAGCGCTTCCTGGAGAAGCCCAGCGACCCGCCCGGCCTCGCCGACGACCCCGAGTGCGTGTTCGCCTCCATGGGCAACTACCTCTTCACCACCAAGGCCCTGATCGAGGCGCTCCAGCGGGACGCCGAGGACGAGGACTCGGTGCACGACATGGGCGGCTCGATCCTGCCCCAGCTCACCGACCGGGGTGAGGCCCATCTGTACGACTTCAGCTCCAACCACGTGCCCGGCGAGACCACCCGGGACCAGGGCTACTGGCGCGACGTCGGCACGCTGGACGCGTACTACGAGGCGCACATGGACCTGATCGCCGAGCGCCCCGCGTTCAATCTGTACAACCGGCAGTGGCCCATCTACACGCACTCCGGCCAGCTCTCGCCGGCCCGGTTCAACGCGGGCGGCATGGCGAGCGAGTCGATCATCAGTGCCGGGTGTCTGATCCGGGGCCAGGTCACGCGGTCGGTGCTGTCGCCGGGCGTGGTGGTCGACCCGGGGGCCGTGGTGCAGGGCTCGGTGCTGCACGACAACGTCCATGTAGGGCGGGGCGCGGTGGTGCGCGGCGCGGTGCTCGACAAGAACGTCGAGGTGCCGCCGGGCGCGACGATCGGCGTCAACCCGGAGCGGGACGCGGAGCTGTACACGGTGTCCAAGGGCGGGGTGATCGCGCTCGGGAAGGGACAGCGCGTGCCGTAGGTGCGGGTGCGCGGGCCCCGGTCGGCTGTGGCCACCGGGGCCTTTGTCATGTCCCTGGACGTGTGACGGAATCCGTGCTGTTATGCCAACTACTGTTCGTGACAACGTTGTACGGGCCCGTGCAACGCACAGAACAGAACACGCAGAACAGGTACATGTACTGAGCAGCGAGCCGTCACCTTCCTCACCGACGGAGGATCCGTGCGCATCAGACGACTCAGGAACCGTTTCGCACTACTCCTGGCCGCCGCACTGGGAGTCGCAGGACTCACCGCGGCCGGCCCGGCCGCGACCGCCGCGGAGGACGACCCGGTGGAGATCCACGGACTGAAGGGTGAGTACTACACCCAGTCCGCCCCCGGCGCCTTCGACTTCCACGAGCTCAAGGCCACCGCCTTCGACTCCGCCCTGGACTTCGACAACCTGGAGCCGCGACTGAACTTCACCACCGGCCGGTCGGACGACGTCAGCGTCCGCTGGACCGGCAGGATCGTGCCGGAGACGACCGGCGCCCACACCTTCTCGGTCACCGCCGACAACGGCTTCCGGCTGTGGATCGACGGCCGGCTCGCCATCGACCACTGGGTCGACGACTGGGACCGCGAACAGACCGCCGAGCCGGTCGAACTGACCGCCGGCCGGGCCTACGACATCAAGGTCGAGTACTTCGAGCACTACGGCGGCTCCAACCTCCACCTGCGCTGGACCGAGCCCGGCGGCACCAAGGAACCCGTCCCGCAGTCGGCGTTCCGCCTCCCCGAGGGCTTCGACTACGACGGTGCCCTCTCCGCCACCGTCCTCGCCTCAGGCCGCACCCTGAAGCTCGACTTCCCGCAGCCGCTGGCCACACCTCCGGCCGGTTTCACCGACCACATCGACGCCGTCATCGGCGGCGCCGACTGGCCCCTGGAGTCGGCGGAACCCGACCCGGCCGACCCCAGGGCGCTCCTCGTCACCCTCGCCGAGCCCGTCGTCGGCAACAGGACCGGCACGGCCCGCGGCAGCGCCGACATCCGCTACGACGGCCGGGGCGGCCTGACCGCCGCAGACGGTGACCCCGTGGACGCGTTCCTGAGCAGCGGCCCCAACCGCTCCACCCACGAACTGCGCACGAAGTGGGCCGACGAGGTGGGCCCGGACAACGCCCTGCCCGAGTACCCGCGCCCGCAGCTCACCCGCGACGCGTGGCGGAACCTCAACGGCCGCTGGCAGTTCGCCGCCGCCGAGGAGGGCGAGCAGCCGCCCGTCGGCAAGACCCTGAAGGAGCGCATCCTCGTCCCGTACCCGGTGGAGTCCCAGCTCTCCGGGATCCAGCGGCACGAGGACCGCATGTGGTACCGCCGCACCTTCACCGTGCCCCGCGACTGGGAGATCGGCTCCGGCCAGCGGCTGCGGCTGAACTTCGGCGCGGTCGACTGGCGGTCCGAGGTGTACGTCAACGGCACGAAGGTCGCCGCGCACGAGGGCGGCTACGACAAGTTCGGCGCCGACATCACCGACGCGCTGAAGCCGGGCCGCTCCCAGGAGCTCATCGTCGGCGTGTACGACCCGACCGACGCGGCCGACGGTGAGAACCCGCCGCTCGGCAAGCAGCGCCTGGACCCCAGCGGCATCTGGTACACGCCCAGCTCGGGCATCTGGCAGACCGTCTGGATGGAACCGGTCGCCCGCGACCACGTCGACTCCCTCGAGCTCGTCCCGGACGTGCCGGGCGAGCGGCTCACCGTGGAGGCGAAGGGCGTCCGGGACGGCGTACCGGTCAGGGCCACCGCGTACGACGGACGGCGCAAGGTCGCCACGGCGACCGGCCGTACCGGGGAACCGCTGACCCTGAGGATCGACAACCCGCGTCTGTGGTCGCCCGACGACCCGTTCCTGTACCGGCTGAAGGTGACCGTCGGCGCCGACCGCGTCGGCAGCTACTTCGGGATGCGCTCCATCGCCGTCGAGCAGATCGACGGGGTGCCGCGCACGGTCCTCAACGGCGAACCCGTCTTCCTGATGGCCACCCTCGACCAGGGCTTCTGGCCCGACGGCCTGCACACCGCGCCCACCGACGAGGCCCTCGCGTACGACCTGCGGGCGCACAAGGAGCTCGGCTTCAACTCCGTGCGCAAGCACATCAAGGTCGAACCGGACCGCTGGTTCTACTGGGCCGACCGGCTCGGGCTCCTGGTGTGGCAGGACATGCCCGCCATGACGGCCGGCGTGAACCCCGGCCCCGAGTCCCGCGAGCGCTACGAGCGCGAGATGAAACAGATGATCGACGAGCACATCAGCAGCCCGTCGATCGTCATGTGGGTCACCTTCAACGAGGGCTGGGGCCAGTACGACATCGGCCGGATCGCCGAACAGGCCAAGGCCTGGGACCCGAGCCGGCTGGTCAACAACCAGTCCGGGCTCAACCTCGGCGCGGACGGGAACGCCGGCGACATCATGGACGAGCACGGCTATCCCAGCCCGGCGCTCCCACCCCGCCCGGACGGCAGACGTGCCCTGGTCAGCGGCGAGTACGGCGGTCTCGGCCTCGCCGTGCCCGGACACGCCTGGCCGGTGCAGCAGTCGTACGTCGACGTCGACCCGGCGACCTACACCGACGACTACCTCACCAAGCTCGACGAGGTGCGCGCGCTGGTGTGCCGGGGCAGCAACGGCGCCGTGTACACCCAGATCACGGATGTGGAGGGCGAACTCAACGGTCTGCTCACCTACGACCGGCGCGTCACGAAGCCGGACGTGGCTCGCGTGAAGGCCGCGCACGAGGCGCTGATCCGGGACGCCTCCCGAGCGCAGCCCGCGGGCTGCGCCGCCGCCGAGGGTGCCGCGCGATGAGCGGTTCCTCCGACGGGTGGCGCCCGTACGGGTGGCGTCTGTCACCCGGTGACGCGGTGACCGTGCCGCTGTAGCCCCGCCCTTCGACCGAGTCCCGCCCCTCCCGCCGCACCGGTGGGAGGGGCGGACGCGTCATCTGATGTTAACTATGTGTAGCCAGATCGTACTTGACCGTAATCGGCCGGGAGCGATTGACTGCTGATCCGTCCCGTCGTCGACGCGAGGCACCGCCCATGACCGCAGACCCGCTCGCTCCCCTCGACCTCGCCTTCTGGAACATCGAGTCCGCCGGTCACCCGATGCACCTCGCGGCGCTCGGCGTCTTCTCGGCCCGCTCGCCCTCCGCTGCGGCCCACGCGGTGGACCTGCTGGCCGCCCGGGCCGCCGCCGTGCCCGGACTGCGGATGCGCATCCGGGACACCTGGCAGCCGCTCGGGCTGCGGGAGTCCCTGTCGGCGCTCCGCCGTCCGTGGCCGGCCCCCGGCGAGCCCCTCGCCGCCGCCCTGCGGCAGCCGCTCGCCGCCGCCCTGCGCCGGTCGCTCGCCTTCGGCGGCGCCACCCGGGAGCCCGACCCCGCCTTCGACCCCCTCGACCACGTCCGGCTGCACCCTCCGGCCGCCTGCTTCCACACCGCGGCCGGGCGGCTCATGGGACGCCCGCTGGAACGGACCCGGCCGCCCTGGGAGGCGCATGTGCTGCCGGGTGAGGACGGCGCCTCCTTCGCCGTGCTGTTCAAGTTCCACCACGCCCTCGCCGACGGGCTGCGCGCACTCACCCTCGCCGCCGCGCTGATGGACCCCACGGACCTGCCCACGCCCCGGCCCCGCCCCACCGAGCCGGCACGCGGGCTGCTCCCGGACGTGCGGGAGGTGCCCGGCCTGGTGCGCGGCGCCCTGTCGGACGCGGGCCGGGCCCTGGACATCGGGGCCGCCGTCGCCCGGGCCACCCTCGACGTGCGCTCCTCGCCCGCGCTGACCTGCGCGCCCAGCGGCACCCGCCGTACCGCCGGAGTGGTGGTCGACCTGGACGACGTGCACCGGATCCGCAAGAGCGCCGGCGGCACCGTCAACGACGTCCTGATCGCGGTCGTCGCCGGCGCGCTGCGCCGCTGGCTCGACGAGCGCGGCGACGGCAGCGAGGGGGTCGCGCCCCGCGCCCTCGTCCCCGTCTCCCGGCGCCGGCCGCGCACCGCCCACCCACAGGGCAACCGGCTCTCCGGGTACCTGATGCGGCTCCCCGTCGGCGAGCGGGACCCGCTCGCCCGCCTCACGCAGGTGCGTACGGCCATGGACCGCAACAAGGACGCCGGTCCGCACCGGGGCGCGGGCGCCGTCGCCCTGCTCGCCGACCACGTGCCGCCGCTCGGCCACCGGCTCGGCGGGCCGCTGCTCGGCCAGGCGGCCCGCATCTGGTTCGACGTCCTGGTCACCAGCGTGCCGCTGCCGGGCTTCGGGCTGAAACTCGGCGGCGACCCGCTCGGGGCCGTCTTCCCGCTCGCCCCGCTGGCCCCCGGACACTCCCTCGCGGTCGCGGTCTCCACCTACCGAGGACACGTCCACTACGGGCTGGTCGCCGACGGCGCGGCCGTCCCGGACCTCGACCGCCTGGCCCGCGCGGTGACCGGGGAGGTGAGCACGCTGATCACCGCCTGCGATCACCGGTAGACGCGGGTTTGGTACTGCGGCCCGGCGCTCCGTAAAATCCCCCGTTCGACAGCGGATGCGAACGGAGCGCCGCGAGGCAGAGCGGGAAACGGCAGCGGCGATGACGGTGACAGAGGACGGCCCCCAGGCCACGGACGCGGTGGCACACGGGCCCGGCATCGACCCGGAGCGGCTCGCCGTGTGCCTCGGCGTGCTCGAGGAACTCGACAAGATCGACGTGGACCACCCCGACGCGATCCTGGTCCGCAGGGCCACCTCGCACATCTACCGCTCGGTCAAGCAGCGCCGCCGACAGGAACGCCGGGCCGCCAAGACCGCCCACGACAAGGCGGTCACCGAGGCCACCGCGACCGGCTCGGCCGAGCGCATCGACGACGAGACCGAGGGCATCCTGCCGTCCTCCCGCGTCGAGCCCGGCGCGATCGCGGGAGTGCTCCAGCGCCCCCGCTCCTGTTACGTGTGCAAGACCCGCTACGTCGAGGTCGACTACTTCTACCACCAGCTCTGCCAGGACTGCGCCGCCGAGAACCGGGCCCGGCGCGACGCCCGCGCCGACCTCACCGGCAAGCGGGCGCTGCTCACCGGCGGACGCGCCAAGATCGGCATGTACATCGCGCTGCGGCTGCTGCGCGACGGTGCCCACACCACGATCACCACGCGCTTCCCCAAGGACGCCATCCGCCGCTTCAAGGCCATGGACGACTCCGCGGACTGGATCCACCGCCTGGAGGTCGTCGGCATAGACCTGCGCGACCCGGCCCAGGCCGTCGCGCTGGCCGACCAGGTCGCGCGGCAGGGCCCGCTCGACATCCTGATCAACAACGCCACCCAGACCGTACGCCGTCTGCCGTCCGCGTACGCCGCGCTCGTCGAGGGCGAGAGCGCCCCCCTGCCGGCCGGTGAACTGCCCGCCCACCACGTCATCGGCGCCTTCAACTCCGGCGCGGTCGACGGACTGACCGCGCTGCCCGTCGGCGTCAGCGGACTCGACGCGCAGAAGGTGGCCGACCTCGCCCTGGTCGCGGGCAACGCCAGCGTGGTCCGGCACCGTGACGGCACCGCCATCGACGCGGGCGGCCTGGTCCCCGACGTCGTCGACACCAACACCTGGGTGCAGACCATCGAGCAGATCTCCCCGGTGGAGCTGCTGGAGACCCAGCTGTGCAACTACACGGCGCCGTTCATCCTGATCAGCAAGCTGCGTCCGTCGATGGCCGAGGCCGCGCGCCGGGCGTCCGCCGGGCGCGCGTACGTCGTCAACGTCTCCGCGATGGAAGGCGTCTTCGCCCGCGGCTACAAGGGCGCGGGCCACCCCAACACCAACGCGGCCAAGGCCGCCATGAACATGGTGACGCGGACCAGCGCGCACGAGATGTTCGAGACCGACCGCATCCTGATGACCTCGGTCGACACCGGCTGGATCACCGACGAGCGTCCCCACTTCGACAAGCTGCGCCTCGCCGATGCCGGCTTCCACGCCCCGCTCGACCTGGTCGACGGCGCGGCCCGGGTCTACGACCCGATCGTGCGCGGCGAGGCGGGCGAGGACCTGTACGGCGTCTTCCTGAAGGACTACGCGCCCGGCAGGTGGTGACGTACGGCGGCCCGACGGGCAACTCCCCCTCCGGGGCGGACGCGTCAGTCGACCATGCCGAAGCGGGAGTTGCGCGCCGCCAGCAGCTCGAGCACGGTGCGCCAGTCCTCCAGGACGCCGGCGTCGAAGCAGGCGGTGCGGGCCTCCTCGTCCGCCGCCCGCAGGGTGAGGAGGTCGTCGTCGGCCGGAAGGCCGAGCCGGGGGTGGAGCCGGACCAGACCGGCCACCCGCTCGCCCAGCAGCGCCCGTATCGCGTCCGCCGCGCGGTCGGCCCGTGACGCCGGCTCGCCCGGCCACAGCAGCCGGCCGACGGGCCGGACCAGGCCCGCCACCTGGAGTTCCTTGTCCGCCGGCCGGCCGCGGCGCAGCAACGCGGCGGTCCGCAGGGCGTGGTCGTGGGCGTCGACCGGGGCCCGGTCATGGCCCGTGACGTCCCGCGTGCCCCGGCACGCGTACAGCAGGTCCATCAGCTCCTCGACGGTGCGCAGCTCCATGCGCCGGTCCTCCCGGGAGTAGGCCGTTGCCGTGCGGCAGCAGATCATGTCGACCTTGCGTGTCGGCCAACGGGACTTGAACTGCGCCATGACCACACGGCCTTGTCGAAGGCGTCGACGCCCGGGTACTCCGAATGAGTGACTCCAGGACGTCGCACGAATGACCAAATAGGAGCATATTGAGGTTGATTGAGCGCCCTCTGTCGCGTGATTGTTACCGACGGTTTCGAGCCCCATCGAGCGGGGGGCCGCTCATTTGGTTACTCTGATGCGGACGGACAGCAGAAAGGGTCCAACCCGCACCCACGGTCCGTCATGGGACCAGCCGGTTCACAACGGCCTGCTCTCCCTCGAGTTACCGGCGCCACCGCGTCCGAACGGCTTTCGACTTGACCCGAGCGGACGTCAGACGCCAGGCGCAGGGCCGGCGCGGCGCGTCCCGAGGGGACCGACACATAAGGAGTGCGCGGTGACACCGGAGAAGACGAAACGCGAACAACGCCCGGAGGAACGCCCGGAGCGTGCCCCCCGCAGGCCCGGCGAGCTCGGCAGCCTCGACGTGTGGGCCCGTTCGGCCCCGATCCGCCTCGCGGGCTACGAGGACGACCTCGCCGAGCCGCACATCCTGCCCAGCGTCGACTGACACGCGTCGCCCCCTCCGAGATCGCCGCGCCCGCGGACGTGCCAGACTCGCATTCATGCTGATCAGGGAAGCGAGCCACGACGACTGGCCGCGCATCTGGCCGTTCTGGCACCGCATCGTCTCCGCGGGCGAGACCTACGCCTGGGACCCGGGGACCTCCGAGGAGGTCGCCCGGGCCCTGTGGATGAACCCGGCGAAACAGGTGTACGTCGTCGAGGGCGACACCTCCACCGTCGTCGCCTCCGCCTATCTCACGCCCAACTACGGCGGCCCCGCCGCGGGGATCGCCAACGCCGGCTTCATGGTCGACCCCGACCGGGCCGGCCGGGGCGTGGGCCGCCGCCTCGCCGAGCACGTGGTGGCCGAGGCGCGGGCCGCCGGCTACCGGGGCATGGTGTTCAACGCCGTCGTCGAGACCAACCCCGCCGTGGCGTTGTGGACTTCACTCGGCTTCACGATCCTCGGGACGGTGCCCGAGGCCTTCGACCATCCCCGGCACGGCCTGGTCGGACTGCACATCATGTACAGGGCGCTGTGACGGCGGGGCGCGGCCTCAGGGCCGGACGTAGGGCCGGGTCATGATCTCCATGTTGTGGCCGTCCGGATCGTCGAAGTAGGCGCCGCGACCGCCGAAGAGATCATTGACCCGTCCCGGCTCCGTGTGGCCGGGGTCGGCGTAGTAGGTGACCCCGGCCGCCTCCAGGCGCGCGATCATGGCGTCGAACCGCTCCTCGGGTACCAGGAACGCGTAGTGCTGCCCCTGGATCGGCTCGTCCCTCTTCTCGTAGTAGTCGAGGGTCACGCCGTTGCCGAGGTCGACCGGCAGGAACGGACCGAACGGCGCGCCGACCTCCAGGTGGAGGATCCCGGCGAGGAACTCGGCGGAGAGCCGGCGGTCACTGGCGTAGACGGCGGTGTGGTTCAACTGGACGTGTGGTGCTTCGGGCATGGCTGGATTCGTCTCCGGTGTCGGTTTCCACGGGTGAGGCCGCGCGGCGGCGCGCGACGGGAAAAGGGGACGCGGAGAGGTGCGGCGGGCCACGGGCTGTGGCCCGGCCGCCTCGCGCGAGCGGGGGCATGCCCCGCACGGGCCTCACACCGAGGCCGGGAGCGCCTTACGTGAATGGCCTACGGCCGACCCGGCAGTCACCCGGCCGACCCTAGGTCCTTTCGGTCGATCACGGCAACGCCGTTACGGGCCATGTCCCTCCGGCGGCGCCGGCCGGGCGGTCGAGGCCGGTCCGTCCCCGCCGTGGCGTGCCGTGGACTCGTTCTCCTGCGCGAGCCGGCGCAGGGCCATCAGCGCCGGTTCCAGCAGGAAGGTCAGGAGCACCGCGTGCTCGGCCTTCTCCAGCGGGTCCGTGATCGTCTCGATGCGGTCGAGATCGTGCCGGGCCGTCCGCTCCGCGAGCTCGGCGTAGGGGAGGAGCGCCTGCCAGTCGTACTCGATGTCCAGCGAGCGCAGGGTCTGGAGGGTCCGGTCGATGATCTGCCGCGCCGGGTTGCCCGCGGAGACCGACCAGCCCATCGCGTCGACCAGGGCGGCGGCCTCGGGATGCTCGGCGCTGCGGTCGTCGTCGGCGGTGCCCGGTGCGCCGGTGCCGGCCGGCCGGATGCCGAAGGCGATGCCGAGCAGTTCGTGCGTGTCGCCCCGGTGCTCGGCCATGGCGTCCAGGACCTGCTTGGCCGCAGCGACGGACAGTCCGCGCACGCCGGTCAGCGCGCGGATCAGCCGCAGCCGTCTGAGATGGGTCTCGTCGTACTCGGCCTGAGTCGCCGCGGTGGCCCGGCCGGGCGGCAGCAGGCCCTCGCGCAGGTAGTACTTGATCGTCGCGTTGGGCACCCCGCTGCGGCGACTGAGTTCCGAGATCCTCACGTGCCTTCCCGCTTCCCCTCTGGCTTTCTCCGGCTTTCCCCTGGCATTGGATAGCTCCACTGTCTAGTCTGGATAGTGCCACTCACCAATCGTGGAGGCGAGACTATCGTGCCTACTCTTCCCTGGGTCACGCCGCATCCGGCCCGGCCCGACACCCAAGCCTTCGTCATGGCCTCCCGCTTCGAGGTGCGGTCACTGAAGGACGTCCCCCGCTTCTTCTGGAAGTCCCTCGCCGCCTGGGGCCAGGTCCGCAAGGCGCCCGGAGCGCTCGGCGCCTCCTTGGAGGCCAGGCCGTTCGGCAAGGTCTTCTACACGCTGTCCGCGTGGGAGAGCCGGGAGGCGCTGTACGCCTACGCCCGGACCGACCCGCACAAGAGCGTCATGACCGGCGTGCGCGAGACGATGCGCGACTCGACGTTCACGTTCTGGGAGGTGCCCGTCGACAGGCTGCCGATCGACTGGGACGATGCCAAGCGCCGCATCGCGGTCCAGGCCCAGGCGCAGGCCAACGCCTCGGACGGGCACAGCACCGCCGACTGAGCGGCGGGTCCGGTTCGAACGGGTTCGCGCCGGGGGAGTTGTACCCCTGGTGACCACCCGCCCTCAACCATGGAGCGCCCCGCATGCACGACGACCGCACTCTGGTCGAAGCCCGCCTCAAGCGCGTCCTCGATGAGCGCATCCGTCCCGCCGTGTACCCCGAGTCCGTACCGCTCGAGGTCGCGGTGTGGCACGCGCCTGGAGAACCCGTCCCCGTCGCCGAGGGCCTCGCGGCCGAGCCCGAGCCCGTCGAGGTGGGTGCCCGCTGGGGCGCGCCCTGGGGCACCAGCTGGTTCCGGGTCACCGGGACCGTCCCCGAGGCGTGGGCCGGAAGGACCGTGGAGGCGGTCCTCGACCTCGGCTTCGACGAGAACATGCCCGGCTTCCAGTGCGAGGGCCTGGTCTACCGGCCGGACGGCACCCCCGTGAAGGGCCTCAACCCGCGCAACCAGTGGGTGCGGGTCGGTGCGCCCGTCGAGGGCGGGGAGGAGGTGCGCCTGCACGTCGAGGCCGCCTCCAACCCCGTCATCATGGGCTACCACCCCTTCCTGCCCACCCCGCTCGGTGACAAGGAGACCGTGGGCAGCGCACCGCTGTACACGCTCGCCCGCATGGACCTCGCCGTGTTCGACGAGACCGTGTGGCAGCTGGTCGTCGACCTGGACGTGCTCGGCGAGCTGATGGCCGAGCTGCCGGTGGACTCGCCCCGCCGCTGGGAGATCCTTCGCGCGGTGGACCGGGCCCTGGACGCCGTCGACCTCCAGGACGTGGCCGGCACGGCCGAACAGGCCCGTTCCTGTCTCACCGATGTCCTCGCCGCGCCCGCCGCGCCCTCCGCGCACCGCATCAGCGCCGTCGGACACGCGCACATCGACTCGGCGTGGCTGTGGCCGCTGCGCGAGACCGTCCGCAAGGTCGCCCGTACGACGGCCAACATGACCGCCCTGCTCGACGACGAACCCGAGTTCGTCTTCGCCATGTCGCAGGCCCAGCAGTGGGCGTGGGTGAAGGAGCACCGGCCCGAGGTGTGGGCGCGGGTGAAGAAGGCGGTGGCCGACGGGCGGTTCGTGCCGGCCGGCGGCATGTGGGTGGAGTCGGACACCAACATGCCGGGTGCGGAGGCGATGGCCCGGCAGTTCGTGCACGGCAAGCGGTTCTTCCTGGACGAGTTCGGCATCGAGAACGACGAGGCGTGGCTGCCGGACACCTTCGGCTTCGCCGCCGGCCTGCCCCAGATCATCAAGGCGGCGGGCTCCAAGTACCTGCTGACGCAGAAGATCTCCTGGTCGCGCACGAACAGCTTCCCGCACCACACCTTCCGCTGGGAGGGCGTCGACGGCACCCGGATCTTCACCCACTTCCCGCCCGTCGACACCTACAACTGCTCCATGCGGGGCGCCGAGATCGCCCACGCGGTCCGCACCTTCAAGGACAAGGGCGTGGCCCGCCACTCCCTCGCGCCCACCGGGTGGGGCGACGGAGGCGGCGGCACCACCCGTGAGATGGTCGCCAAGGCGGCCCGGCTGCGGGACCTGGAGGGCTCGGCGACGGTGACCTGGGAGACACCGTCCGCGTTCTTCGCGAAGGCCGAGGCCGAGTACCCCGAACCGCCCGTGTGGGTCGGGGAGCTCTACCTCGAACTGCACCGGGCCACCCTCACCAGCCAGGCCGGCACCAAGCAGGGCAACCGGCGCAGCGAGCACCTGCTGCGCGAGGCCGAGCTGTGGGCGGCCACGGCGGCCGTGCGGACCGGATTCCCCTACCCCTACGAGGAGCTGGACCGGATCTGGAAGACGGTGCTGCTGCACCAGTTCCACGACATCCTGCCCGGCTCCTCCATCGCCTGGGTGCACCGCGAGGCCCGCGCCACCTACGCGCGGATCGCCGGGGAACTGAACGGCATCATCGACTCCGCGCAGCGCGCCCTGGCCGGCGAGGGGACGGTTCCGCTGGTCTTCAACGCCGCACCGCACCCCCGCGCGGGCGTCCCGGCGGGCGGCGCCCGGACGGCGGCCGTCGAGGGCCGCACGACGCTCGGCGCGCGCCCCGGCGGCGGGCACATCCTGGACAACGGCCTGCTCCGGGTCGAGATCGACGCCCGGGGTCTGGTGGTCTCCGCCCAGGACATCGAGGCCGACCGCGAGACCATCGCCCCCGGCCGGGCAGGCAACCTCCTCCAGCTCCACCCGGACCTGCCGAACATGTGGGACGCCTGGGACGTCGACGAGTTCTACCGCAACACGGTCACCGATCTGACCGACGCGGAGGAGGTCGTCGAGGGCGAGGACGGCGCCTCGGTGCGGATCGTCCGTTCCTTCGGGAGCTCCCGGGTCACCCAGGTGCTGTCGCTGCCGCCGGGGGAGCGGCGGCTCGTGGTGGACACCGAGGTCGACTGGCACGAGACGGAGAAGTTCCTCAAGCTCGCCTTCCCGCTCGACCTGCACGCCGAACGGTACGCGTCCGAGACGCAGTTCGGGCACTTCTTCCGGCCCACGCACACCAACACCTCGTGGGAGGCGGCCAAGTTCGAGGCGTGCAACCACCGTTTCGTCCACCTCCAGGAGCCGGACTGGGGCGTGGCGGTCGTCAACGACTCGACGTACGGCCACGACGTGACGCGCACGGTCCGGGAGGACGGCGACGGCGGCACGACCACGACCGTCCGGGTCTCCTTGCTGCGCGCCCCGCGCTTCCCCGATCCCGAGACCGACCAGGGCGTGCACCGCTTCCGGCACGCGCTGGTGCCGGGCTCGTCGATCGGCGACGCGGTGCGCGAGGGCTGGCGGATCAACCTGCCCGAGCGGCACCTCACCGGGGCGGGCGAGGTCGCCCCGCTGGTGACGGCCGACCGGGACGCGGTCGTCGTCTCGGCGGTCAAGCTGGCCGACGACGGCAGCGGTGACATCGTCGTCCGCTTCCACGAGGCACACGGTGCCCGCGCCCGCGCCACCCTCACCACCGGGTTCGCGGCCACCGGCATCGAGGTGACCGACCTGCTGGAACGCCCGCTGGCGGACACGGAGGCGCCTCCGCTCGACGGCGACCGGATCACCGTACGGCTGCGTCCCTTCGAGCTGATGACGCTGCGGCTGAAGCGCGCCTGACCCCCTCAGCCCCTCAGCCGGCTGCGCAGCCACTCCTCCACCGCGCCCACGTGCGTGGCCGCCGCCGCCCGCGCCGCCTCCGGGTCGCGGGCGGCCAGGGCGCGGTGGATCGCGGCGTGCTCGCACCGGGTGCGGGCGAAGGCGCCCTCCTCCTGATAGCCGCGCCAGACCCGGGCCCGGAAGGTGCGCGAGGACAGGCCCTCCAGGATCGCGGCCATCGTCTCGTTGTCGGCGGCGGCCGCGATCTCCCGGTGGAAGGCGAGGTCGTGGGCGAGGATCTCCTCCGGATCGTCGGTGGCGTCCATCGCCGCCAGATGCTTCTCGACCTTCGCCAGCCCGTCCGGTGTGATCCGCGCGGCGGCCAGCGCGGTCGCCGTCGACTCCAGGACGCGGCGCACCTCCAGCAGCTCGACCAGCCGCTGTCCCCGGGACAGATCGGCCACCACCCCGAACGTCTCCAGCAGGTCCCCGGCCTCCAGCCGGGTGACGTAGATGCCCGAACCGTGCCGGGCCTCCAGCACGCCCAGCACCGTGAGCGCGCGGATCGCCTCCCGCATCGAACTGCGGGAGATGCCGAGCCGGACGGCGAGATCCCGTTCGGTGGGCAGCCGCTCGCCGGGCTCCAGTTCGCCCTCGCGGATCATCGCCGTGATCCGCTCGATGGCGCGCTGCGTCACCGTGCCCTTCTGCGGGGCCGTCTCCTCCACGCCACTCCTCCACTCATGCGGTGCGCCGCAGTCTAACGACGGAAGTGGTCCGACCACTCCGGAGAAAAAGCGGGGAAAACCGCGTCCGGAGGGTGTTCCGTCCGCCAAGAGGTCTGATAAATATGCCGTCGTCTGCTCGCATCCCACACCAGGAGCCGCCCTGTGCCCGGCACGAAACGCAGCTCGACCAGCGTGTGGCGGGCCCGGTCGTCGCCCCGCTCGTGATCGCCCGCGTCACCACGGGCCGCGCCCGGGACCGAGACGCCGCGTTCGTCCCCGTCACCCACCGAAAGGCCCTCCGTGCCCCCGAAACCCGTCCGCATCACGGCCGTCGACACGTACGACGTCCGGTTCCCGACCTCGCGCGAACTCGACGGCTCGGACGCGATGAATCCCGACCCCGACTACTCGGCGGCCTATGTCGTCCTGCGCACCGACGCCGCCGACGGACACGAGGGGCACGGCTTCGCGTTCACCATCGGGCGGGGCAACGACGTCCAGGTCGCCGCGATCGAGGCGCTCCGCGGTCACCTGGTCGGACGGTCCGCCGACGCGCTGTGCGCCGACCCCTCCGCCTTGAACCGGGACCTGATCGGCGACAGCCAGCTGCGCTGGCTCGGACCCGAGAAGGGCGTGATGCACATGGCGATCGGGGCCGTCGTCAACGCCGTCTGGGACCTGGCCGCCAAGCGCGCGGACAAGCCGCTGTGGCGGCTGCTCGCCGAGGCCGACCCCGCCTGGCTGGTGCGGCAGATCGACTTCCGCTACCTCACCGACGCCCTCACCCCCGAGGAGGCCCTGACCCTGCTGCGCCGCGGCCGGGAAGGCGCCGAGCGGCGCACCGCCCTGCTGCTGGAGCGCGGCTACCCGGCGTACACCACCTCGCCCGGCTGGCTCGGCTACGACGACGAGAAACTGACCCGGCTCGCCGCCCGCGCGGTCGCCGACGGCTTCCGGCAGATCAAGCTCAAGGTCGGCGCCGACCTCGACGACGACATCCGGCGCTGCCGGGTCGCCCGCGCCGCCGTCGGACCGGACGTGCGCGTGGCGATCGACGCCAACCAGCGCTGGGACGTGGACGAGGCGATCCGCTGGACCAAGGCGCTCGCCGAGTTCGATCCGTACTGGATCGAGGAACCCACCAGCCCCGACGACATCCTCGGCCACGCGGCCGTCCGCCGGGCCGTCGCCCCGGTCAAGGTCGCCACCGGCGAACACGTACAGAACAGGATCGTCTTCAAACAGCTCCTCCAGGCCGGCGCCCTCGACATCGTCCAGATCGACGCGGCCCGCGTCGGCGGCGTCCCCGAAAACCTGGCCATTCTGCTGCTGGCCGCCAAGTTCGGCGTTCCGGTGTGCCCGCACGCCGGCGGGGTCGGTCTGTGCGAACTCGTCCAGCACCTGTCGATGTTCGACTTCGTGGCGCTCTCCACCACCACCGAGGACCGGGTCATCGAGTACGTCGACCATCTGCACGACCACTTCCTCGACCCGGTGGTGATCCGGGAGGGCCACTACACGGCACCCCTCGCGCCGGGCTTCTCCGCCGCCATGCGGCCGGAGTCCCTGGCGCGCTACACCTATCCCGACGGCACCTTCTGGGCCGCCGACGGGGACACGGAGAAGAAGGAGCAGGCGGTATGAGCGACTTCGAGGGCCTGACGGCCCTGGTGACCGGCGGTGCCTCCGGCATCGGCCGGGCCACCGCGGACCTCCTCGCGGAGCGCGGCGCCAAGGTGGCCGTCCTCGATCTCGACCCCTCGCCGGTCGACAAGCCCCTCACCGGCCACCTCGCCGACGTCACCGACGACGTCTCGGTGCGCGCGGCGGTCGCCGCCGCCGTCCACGAGCTGGGCGGCCTCGACGTCCTGGTCAACAACGCCGGCATCGGCGCCCAGGGCACCGTGGAGACCAACTCCGACGAGGAGTGGCACCGCGTCTTCGACGTCAACGTCCTCGGCATGGTCCGCACCGCCCGCGCCTGCCTGCCGCATCTGCGCGCCTCCGCGCACGCGGCGATCGTCAACACCTGCTCCATCGCCGCCACCGCGGGCCTGCCGCAGCGCGCCCTGTACAGCGCCACCAAGGGCGCGGTGTACTCCCTCACCCTCGCCATGGCCGCCGACCACGTCCGCGAGGGCATCCGCGTCAACTGCGTCAACCCGGGCACGGTCGACACCCCCTGGGTCGGCCGGCTGCTCGACGCGGCCGACGACCCGGCCGCCGAACGTGCCGCCCTGGAGGCTCGCCAGCCCACCGGCCGCCTGGTCTCGCCCGCCGAGGTCGCGGGCGCCATCGCCTACCTGGCGAGCCCGCTGTCCGGCGCCACCACCGGCACCGCCCTCGCGGTCGACGGCGGCATGCAGGGACTGCGGCCGCGCCCGGCGGGCCGGTGAACCGGCACCGGCTCGGCCGCAGCGGCGTCGAGGTCACCGGCCTGGCCTTCGGCGCCGCCGGCCTCGGCAACCTGTACAGGGAGGTCGGCGAGGAGGAGGCGCGGGAGGCGGTGCGGGCCGCCTGGCAGCGCGGCATCCGCTCCTTCGACACCGCCCCGCACTACGGCCTCGGCCTGGCCGAACGCCGCCTCGGCGCGGCCCTGCGCGAGCACCCGCGCGACCAGTACACCGTGTCCACCAAGGTGGGCCGCCGCCTCGAACCCACCGGCGCCGGCGGCGACGACCTCGCCAACGGCTTCGCCGTCCCCGCCACCCACCGTCGCGTCTGGGACTTCGGCGCCGACGGCGTACGGCGCACCCTGGAGGCGAGCCTGGAACGCCTCGGTCTGGACCGCGTCGACGTCGTCTACCTCCACGACCCCGACGACCACGCCGACCAGGCCTTCAACGAGGCGTACCCGGCCCTGGAAAGGCTCCGCTCGGAGGGCGTGGTCGGGGCGATCGGCGCCGGCATGAACCAGTCCGCGATGCTCACCCGCTTCGTCCGCGACACCGACGTCGACGTCGTCCTGTGCGCCGGCCGCCACACCCTGCTCGACCAGAGCGCCCTGACCGACCTGCTGCCCGCCGCCCTGGATAACGGCACATCCGTCGTCGTCGGCGGCGCCTTCAACTCCGGTCTGCTCGCGGATCCGCGACCTGGCGCGACGTACGACTACGGCCGGGCGCCCGCCGAGATGCTGGACCGCGCCCTGCGGATGAAGGACGCCGCCGAGCGCCACGGCACCACCCTGCGCGCCGCCGCCCTGGCCTTCTGCGCCGCCCACCCGGCGGTCGCGAGCGTGCTGGTCGGCGCCCGCTCGGCGGCCGAGGTCCACGACTGCGCCGACCAGTTCGCCGCCCCGGTGCCCGCCGCCCTCTGGCAGGAGCTGCGCGACACCGGCCTGCTCCCGCCCGACGTCCCCGTCCCCGCCGAGGAGCCATCATGAGAGTCGCCCCGCACACCGGGGTCCGCCCCGACGTGATCTCCGCGTACGAGGCCGCCCACCGCGAGGTCCCCGAGGAGCTCACCGCCGCGATCCGCGCCGCCGGTGCCACCTCGTGGACCCTCCACCGCAGCGGCCCGGACCTTCTCCACGTGCAGGACTGCGCCCGGCTGCCCGCCGCCCTGGAGCGGCTGCCGGTCGACGTCGCCCGGCGGTCGCGGATGGCCGGGCTCCTGGACGCCGTCCACGACTGCTCGGGCCCGGGCGCCGACGCGGGCCCGCCCGTCGTGGGGGAGCGGCCGTGACCGTCGACGCGCACCACCATGTCTGGGACCTGTCCGTCCGCGACCAGGACTGGATCACCGGACCCGGGCTGGCGCCCCTGCGACGGGACTTCACCCTGGCCGACCTCGCACCCGAGGCGCGCGCCGCCGGTGTCGACCGCACCGTCCTGGTGCAGACGGTCACGGTTCCCGGGGAGACCCCCGAACTGCTCGCTCTCGCGGAGACGCACCCCCTGGTCGCGGGCGTCGTCGGCTGGACCGACCTCACCCGACCCGACCTCGCCGACGAGTTGGCCCGGCTGCGGGAACTGCCCGGTGGACGGCATCTGAAGGGCGTCCGCCACCAGGTCCAGAGCGAAGCCGACCCCCGCTGGCTGCTGCGACCGGACGTGCGGCGCGGACTGGCCGCCGTGGCCGACGCGGGGCTGGTGTACGACCTGGTCGTACTGCCGCACCAGCTCCCGGCGTGCGCCGGGGCGGCCGCCGCACTGCCCGGCCTCACCTTCGTCCTCGACCACGCGGGCAAACCCCCCGTCGCCTCGGGCACGCTCGAACCCTGGGCGTCCTGCGTCCGTGCCCTGGCCGCACGGCCCAACACGGTGTGCAAACTGTCCGGACTGGTCACCGAGGCCGACCCGGCCTCCTGGGGTGTCGACGACCTGCGCCCGTACGCCGACGTCGTGCTGGACGCCTTCGGGCCCGAACGGCTGATGTTCGGCTCGGACTGGCCGGTGTGCACCCTGGCGGCCGCGTACGGCGACGTCCTGGCCACCGCGCGGGAGCTGACCCGCAGCCTCGACGACGACGAACGCCAACAGCTGTTCGAGGCCACCGCCACCCGCGTCTACGACCTCTGAGCCTCCTCCGCCAGCCGGGTCGGCGGCAGGAACTCCCGCACATACGTCCGCTCCCAGCACGCGCCCGTCTCCCGCAGCTCCCGCCAGGTCGTGTAGCGGTAGCGGAACAGACGGGCGCGGATGTGGCGGGGCGGCGCGTCCGCGGGGAACGGGGAGCGGCGCAGCAGCTTCAGCGTGTCGCGGTCGTTCTCCAGCAGCCGCTCCACCAGTGCGCCGAACCACGGCCCGGCGTACGCCGGCGACAGCGCCGCGAACCACATCAGCCAGTCGAGCCGCAGATGGTACGGCGCGAACTGGCGCGGCCAGCGCCGCGGATCACCCGGCTTGCCCTTGAACTCGTACTCCCGCCAGTCGGAGTCCTTCCGGGGTACCTCGTCCGCGGTGCCCTCCACGACCACCTCGTACCGGATCCGGCTGACGCTGCCGAACGCGCCGTAGGTGTTCACCAGGTGCAGTGGGTCGAAGGAGCGGTTCATCACCTGGCGGCGGGAGAGCATGTTGCGGACCGGCCGGAAGGAGAGGCCGAGCAGCAGCGCGGACACCGCCAGGACGACCACCACGTACCACAGCGGCGCGTCGGGCACCGTGGGCGGATCGGCCGGGAACCGGACCGCCGACAGGGCCAGCACGATCGTGATCCAGTTCAGCCACGCGAAGTTGCCGGAGAGCACCAGCCACAGCTGGGTGACGATCATCAGCGAGGCGGCGGCCGTGGCGACCGGTCGCGGGGTGAACAGCAGGAACGGCACCACGAGCTGGGTGACGTGGTTCGCGGCCACCTCGACCCGGTGCAGCGGCTTCGGCAGATGGTGGAAGTACCAGCTCAGCGGACCCGGCATGGGCTGTGTCTCGTGATGGTGGTCCAGGCAGGTCAGTTTCCGCCAGCACTCGTCGCCGCGCATCTTGATCAGCCCCGCGCCGAACTCCACCCGGAACAGGATCCACCGCAGCAGGAACAGCACCACGATCGGCGGGCCCACCTCGTCGTTGCCGAGGAACACGGCGAGGAAGCCGACCTCCAGCAGCAGCGACTCCCAGCCGAACGCGTACCAGGTCTGTCCGACGTTGACGATCGACAGGTACAGCGCCCACGGCACCAGCCACAGCAGCATGCCGCCCCACAGCGGGAGCAGCGAGTCCAGCCCCGCCAGCAGCGCCGCCGACACCGCGCAGCCCGCCCAGGCGCAACCCGCGAAGAAGCGGTCCGAGTAGTACACGTGGAACAGGCTCGGCGACCGGCGCGGCGGCACCCGCTCCACGAAGCGCGGCACCGGCAGCATGCCGCGCTCCCCGATCAGCGCACGGAACTGCAGCGCCGCCGTCAGGAACGCGAACAGGTACAGCCCGGCCAGCGCCCGCTGGAAGACCAGCCGGCTCAGCCAGTAGTCCGGCGCGGTGAACCACTCCACGGCCGTTCGCTCCCTCCTCCGGCGTCCCGCCGAACCCGCGTGACTCTCCGTCTACCACCGGGCGGCCCGTGCAACCCACGGGGAGCAGGGGCACAACAGGGTGCAGCGGTCGAGGAATCGCGTGAATCCTGGCATGGTGAAGCCATGGCTGATCGGGGAGCGAGCCCCCTGTCACTCCCGGACGACTGGCCGGACCACCCGGATCCGATCCTGGCGCTCAACCGCATGGGCAGTTTCGACTGGGACCTGGACGCCGGGGTGATGCAGATGGACGCCCAGGCGCACGAGATCTTCGACGTGCGCCCCGACGAGTACGACGACCACCCGGAGAGCCTGGGCAGCCGGATCCCGCCCGGCGAGGCCCGCCGCATGGACGCCGCCGTGTCCCAGGCGCTGAAGGCCGGCGAGGAGAACTACGGCGGCTACTTCCGCATCCGCCGCCGCGACGGCTCCCTGCGCTGGACCCACACCCAGGGCTACATCCGCCGCGACGACACCGGACGGCCCCGCCGCATCATCGGCATCATCCGGGACGCCACCCGGGAACTCGGCGACAGCGAGGCCAGACGCGAGCAGGCCGCCCAGGCGGACGCCCGCCGCCGGCAGACCAACGTCGTCCAGCTCACCACCGCCGCCCTCGCCCACGCCCGCACCGTGCGGGACGTCATCGACGTCCTCAAGGACACCCACGGCCTCACCCATCTGGGCGCCACCAGCCTCGTCATGGGGTTGGTCGAGGCCGACCGGATCCGGCTCATCGCCGAGGGACCCGCGGGCAGCTTCGTACCGGGCACCGATGTCACCCGGATCGACGAGCCGTACCCGATGAGCGACGCGGTGCGCACCCTCAGCCCGTGCTTCATCGAGTCCCCGGAGGAGTTCGCCGAGCGCTATCCGCGGCTGTGGCAGGGCA
The DNA here is from genome assembly GCA_014650015.1 of Streptomyces griseoloalbus. Classification (GTDB taxonomy): domain Bacteria; phylum Actinomycetota; class Actinomycetes; order Streptomycetales; family Streptomycetaceae; genus Streptomyces; species Streptomyces griseoloalbus. Next base: position 364,644 of record BMUD01000004.1, on the reverse strand, counting down.
TCACCGGGCTGAGGATCACCTCGGCGGCCTATCTGCCGCTCATCGTCCAGGCCCGCCCCATCGGCGCCATGGGGCTGCTCTACAGCGACCGGCGCGGCTTCTCCGCCGAGGAGCGCAACGTCCTGGTCGCCCTGGGCAGCAGCATCTCCCAGAGCCTGCAGCGCGCGATGTTCTACGAGCAGGAGATGGACCTCGCCCAGGGTCTGCAGCAGGCCATGCTGCCGCGCACCATCCCCAGCGTGCCCGGCGCCGACCTCGCCGTGCGCTACCGTGCCGCCACCATCGGCGGCTCCGTCGGCCGGGACATCGGCGGGGACTGGTACGACCTGATCCCGCTGCCCGGTGGCAGGGTCGGCGCCGTCATCGGCGACGTCCAGGGTCACGACACGCACGCCGCCGCCGTCATGGGCCAGCTGCGCATCGTGCTGCGCGCCTATGCCGCCGAGGGCCACCCGCCCGCCACCGTGATGGCCCGTGCCTCCGTGTTCCTGCACGAACTCGACACCGACCGCTCGGCGACCTGCCTCTACGCGGAGGCCGACCTGTCCACCGGCGTGCTCCAGGCGGTCCGGGCCGGCCACATCGACCCGCTGGTGCGGCGCCCCGACGGCTCCTGCCACCGGGTCCGCGTGCCCGGCGGACTGCCGCTCGGGCTGTCCGCGGACTTCGGGCGGCTCGACTACCCGGTCGGCACGATGGAGCTGGACCCCGGCGACACCCTGCTGCTGTGCACCGACGGCCTGGTCGAGCAGCCCGGCGCCGATCTCGACGAGGGCATGGAGACCCTGTCCGCGCTGATCACCGCCGGCCCCGACGACGTGCGCGACCTCGCCGACCGGCTCATCGACGTGGCCGAGGAACGCGGCTGCGACGACGACGTGGCGCTGCTCGTGCTGCGCCGCCGCGTCTCGGACGGCCCGCGGCCGGGCGGCCGGCTCAAGCGGCACGTGCCGCCCGGTGACCCCGAGGCGCTCTCCGAGACCCGGCGTCTGATCCGTACGGCGGCCGCCGGCTGGGGCGCGGCGGACCGGGCCGAGGAGATCGAGCTGGTCGCCGACGAGATGATCACCAACGTCCTGATGCACACCGAGGGCTCCGCGGTCGTCACCCTCCGGGTCACCACCGGCAGTGAGCGGCGCGTGCGCGTGGAGGTCGAGGACTCCTCCAGCGCCCTGCCGCGCCGCCGTGAGGCGGGGGAGTCGGGCGTCTCCGGCCGGGGCCTGCTGCTGGTCGAGATGCTCACGGACGTGTGGGGCGTGGAGGCGCGGGGCGGCGGCAAGTGCGTATGGAGCGAGTTCGTGGTGGCGAAGGGGGCCGACACGTCCTGACCACATCGGTCCCCGGTGGCACTCTGGACGTATGCCGGAACTCCCCGAGGTCGAGGCGCTCAAGGACTTCCTCTCCGAGCACCTGGCCGGCCACGAGATCGTCCGGGTGCTGCCCGTGGCGATCAGCGTCCTGAAGACCTACGACCCGCCGCTCACGGCCGTCGAGGGCCGGGAGGTCACCGCCGTGCACCGGTACGGCAAGTTCCTCTGCCTGGAGACGGACGGCGGACCGTACTTCGTCACCCATCTGGCCCGCGCGGGCTGGCTGCACTGGAAGGACCGGCTCCCCGGCGGCCCGCCCCGCCCCGGCAAGGGCCCGCTCGCCCTGCGCGTCGCTCTGGAGACCGGTGCGGGCTTCGATCTGACCGAGGTCGGCACCCAGAAGCGGCTCGCGGTGTACATCGTGGCCGACCCCGGGGAGGTGCCGGGTGTCGCCCGGCTGGGCCCGGACCCGCTGGCCGACGACTTCGACGAGCGGCGCCTGGCGGACCTGCTGTCCGGGGAACGCCGGCAGCTCAAGGGGGCGCTGCGGGACCAGAGCCTGATCGCGGGCGTCGGGAACGCCTACAGTGACGAGATCCTGCACGCGGCCCGCATGTCCCCCTTCAAACTGGCCTCCTCCCTCACCCCCGAGGAGACCACCCGGCTGCACCAGGCCCTGCGCACCACGCTCACCGAGGCCGTGGAACGCTCCCGCGGGGTCGCGGCCGGACGGCTGAAGGCCGAGAAGAAGAGCGGCCTGAGGGTGCACGGGCGCACCGGCGAGGCCTGCCCGGTGTGCGGGGACACCATCCGCGAGGTCTCCTTCAGCGACTCCTCGCTGCACTACTGCCCGACCTGCCAGACCGGTGGGAAACCCCTCGCCGACCGCCGGCTGTCCCGCCTGCTGAAGTGACCCCCGGCCGCTGCCGGTTCACCGTGGCTCCAGCGTCACCAGGTGCTCGCCGTCCCCCGCCCGCACCTCGTAGCGGACGATCTCCTCGGGATGCAGGGCGGATCCGCCCAGCATCGTGTGGGGGCGGGCGTCGTGACGGGGCACGCCCCAGGTGGTCACCGTCTCCTCGGAGCCGTCACGGCCGACCACCACCAGGTGGCAGGCGCGCGGACCCGCGCCGTCCTTGACCTTCAGCTCCACATGGCTGCCCCACGCCCGGTCCTCGGTGGTCACCTGCGCCCACACCCCGGACCGCTCGTCGGTCGCCGCGATACTCACGGCCCTCCCGCCGCCGTCCTCCGCCACCAGCGCGATCGCCGGCGCGGACACCGCGAACACCACCGAGGCGGCCAGCGCCAGCAGCAGCCGGTGACGGCTCGCACGGTCGCGGGCGGCCACCTGCGACAGCAGCCGGTCCAGCATCCTCGGACCGGGCTCGGCCAGCGGGTGCACCAGCCGCGGGGTGGAACTGCGGTACAGCATCAACTGCCGTGTCGCAGGACCGAATTCGGTCACCTGGGCAGCGCAGCGAGGGCACTCCATGAGGTGGTCCTCGAAGCGGAACGCGTCCGCCTCGTCCAGCACGCCGAGCGCGTAGGCGCCGACGTCGCGATGCCTCTCCAGGGACCTCATGCCGCATCCTCGTGCCGTTGGGTGTGGGTGGGGTTACTCCTTGCTCCCACCGGTACGCACCAGACAGCCGAATCACTCAAGCCACGTGCCGAATCGTGACAGGAGGATTCGGAGCCTCCGGCCCGCGGATTGGCCGACGTCTCGAGGAAGCTAGAAAAGATGGATGGCGAGGTGGCCGAGCGGCAGCCCGAGCTGCCAGGCCGGTGTCCACACCTTGGGTCCCTCGTCCTCACCGGCCACCGCACCGCCGCCCGGCACCGCGTTCAGATCGGGCGCGAGCAGTTCCGTCTCCCGCAGCCAGCGCCACGCCTCGCGGGCCAGCCCCAGGTCCGGATCCGGCGCGGTCCGGCCGGACGCGGTGGCGTCCGCGGCCAGCTCGGCCAGGCGTCCCTGCACCCACTCCTGCCACGGCTGGTCGTACGCGGTCAGCGACAGCCAGGTGTCCAGCTGGGTGACCACCCGGATGCCGGACAGCTCGCCGTCGGTGTCGGACAGGAAGACGGTCAGCGCCAGCGCGTCCCGGCCGGCCCGGAACTCGAAGGACGTCGGCGGCATGAGATCGCCGCTGCGCAGCAGTTCGTCGGCGATGTACTCGGCGTACAACCAGGCCATGGGGACGGTCAGTTCACCGTCGCCGGTGCCGTCCGTGCTCTCTCGACCTCTGTGCAGCATCCCTTCCTGCCTTCCTCCGGTGCGTGCGCGTCGCCCGAACCCGGCCCCCCGGTCCGGAACACGGATGAGGACAGCCGATTACTGATCCGGGGTCATCGGCAAGGCGCTTTACGGAGGTTTGACTCGACCGTCGGTTTCACCGCATGTCGGAGGCGTATCCGGGAAGCACCCGGCGCAGGGCGCGCAGCGCGTAGTACGCGCGGGACTTCACGGTACCGGGCGGGATTCCGAGGGCCGTCGCCGCTTCCGCCACACTCGCCCCCTGGAAGTACACGAGCACCAGGACGTCACGGTGCTCCGGCGTGAGTGTCTTCACGGCCTCGCGGACATCGAGCATCGCCGCGGCCCGCTCGGCGTGGTCGGAGATCACCCGCGCGTTCTCCAGCTGGGCGTCCCCGACCTCGGCGGGCCGCGCCTGCCGCGCCCGTCGCGCGTCGATCGCGAGCCGCCGTCCCACGGTGAGCAGCCAGGGCCGTACGGAATCGAAGCGCTCGGCGCGCAGGGCCTCGGGATGCTGCCAGGCGCGCACCAGCGTCTCCTGGACGAGATCCTCCGCGCGCTGCCGGTCTCCGTCGCAGAGCCGGAGCAGCAGCGCGAAGAGGGGCCGGCCGTGCTCGCGTTGCAGTGCGGCGAGCTCGTGCTCGGCGGTCGTCCCGTTCGTGAGTGTCATTCCGGCCGTCATGGCCGTATGCCAGCGCACGACGTCACCCGTGGACAGGGCGCGCACAGGAGCGTGCGGCGGACGGTCGATCGCGTCGACGAACGGTTCGACGAACGGTCGAGGCGGCCGTTCGCGCACACCGGACGGCCTAAAGAGCGTGTCGGAACAGCGACGAGCGGGACGGGGATTCTTACCTGTTGATCCATAAATACGACTACAGCGGAGTGGAGCGATGATCACACGCAGTCGGCAGGTGGCCCTGGCCCTGACCGTCGTCCTCGCCGCGGGCGCCGCCTGCCAGGCCCGTGACCAGCGACCGCCGGAACCGGGGCGCCCGGCCCCCTCCGCCACCGGGCACCGCGGCTTCACCCTGGTCGCCTCGGGCGATGTGCTGCCCCACAGCTCGATCATCGAACGCGCCCGCTACGACGCGGGCGGCACCGGTTACGACTTCCGGCCGATGCTCTCCGGCGTCCGCTCCGTCGTCGCCCCCGCCGATGTGGCGCTGTGCCACATGGAGACCGTGTACGGAGCGGGCGGTGACTACACCGGCTACCCCCTCTTCCAGTCCCCGCCCGAGGTCGCCCGCGGCCTCGCCGACACCGGCTACGACGGCTGCTCCACCGCCTCCCACCACACCCTGGACGACGGCGGCGAGGGCATCCGCCGCACCCTGGATGCCCTCGACCACGCGGGCGTGCGCCACGCAGGCTCGGCGCGCACCGAGCGGGAGGCCCGTACGGTGACCGTGCTGCGCGCGGGCCCGGCGCGGGTCGCCCACCTCGCCCACACCGACGGCATCAACGACCACCAGCTGCCGCCGGACCGGCCCTGGGCCGTCGACCTGATCGACGAGGCGCGGATCGTCGCCGACGCGCGGGCCGCCCGCGAGGCCGGAGCCGATGTCGTCGTCGTATCGCTGCACTGGGGCACCGAATGGCAGGAGGCCCCCGACGAGCGGCAGATCGCGCTGGCCCGCTCGCTCACCGCGTCGCACACCGGGAGCCGCCCCGACATCGACCTGATCCTCGGCACTCACGCCCACGTCCCGCAGGCCTACGAGAAGGTCAACGGCACCTGGGTGGTCTACGGCATGGGCGACCAGATCGCCGGCGAGATGACCAACCACGAGGGCGTCCAGGACCCGCGCGGCAACCAGTCCACCCTGGGCCGCTTCACCTTCTCCCCGCCGTCGCGCCCCGGCGGGCGCTGGGAGGTGACCCGGGCCGAGTTCGTCCCGCAGCTCTTCGACGTGGACGCCGGGCGGGCGGTCAACCTCAACCAGGCGCTCGCCCGGGGTGCCGAGGTGCGGGCCGTGCGCGACCGCATCCGGGACGTGGTGCTGAGCCGGGGCGCGGCGCAGGACGGTCTCGTCATGGGGGAGTGAGGTGCCGTCAGCTGAGGTCGATGTGGTCCAGGGCCGTCAGCAGTTCGCCGAGCACCCGCAGGCAGGTCGTCACGTCGGTGTCCGTGAGGTCTCCGCCGACCCCCCTCAGGAACAGGTGCTCACGTTCGAGGACGGCGGCGATCGCCGCCGAGCCCTCCGGCGTGGGGCGGATGAGGGAGGACCGCCGGTGGGCGGGATTGGGGATGCTCTCCACCAGGCCCTGGGCCGCCGCGTCGTTCACCATGCGCTGCACGAACTGCCGGCTGATCGCCTGGGCCCTGCCCATCTGCGGCACCGTCATCGGCCCGTTCCGGTGCAGCAGGGTCAGGACGGCGCGCACGCCCAGCGACAGGCCGTCGTCGGCGGCCAGGCCCTGCTCCACACTGCGCTGGGCGCGCCGGTACAGGGGGCCGACCAGGTCGTACACCTCGGTGAGGCGGCGGCCGAGCTCGTCCGGGGAAAGGGGCTTGTCCATCTCGTTCACTCCCTCATTATGACACCTGGGTTGCCAAAGTCTCCCGAAGATGACACCTTAGTTGTCATGACTGGTCCTTCGGAACTGCGCTTCTTCCCCTCCGCCGACGGCGATCTCGCCTACCTCGACACCGGCTCCGGCGACCCCGTCGTCCTCCTTCACTCCGGGTACGTCGACCACCGGGTCTGGGACGCCCAGATTCCCGCCCTCGCCGCACACCACCGGGTCATCGCCCCGGACGTGCGCGGCCACGGCTTCTCGGCCAACGCCACCGAGCCGTTCCGCTGGGCCGACGACCTGGCCGGACTGCTGCGCCACCTCGACGCGGGGCCCGTGGTCCTCGTCGGCCTCTCGATGGGCGGCGTGATCGCCACCGACACGGTGCTCGAACATCCCGGACTCGTCCGTGCGGTGGTCACCTGCGGCGCCGCGACCGGGGATGTCCAGTACACCGATCCCTGGTACCAGGAGGTCCAGGCCGAGAGCGCCCGGGCGCTGGCCGCCGGTGACGTGCAGGCCTGGCTCGCGGCCTTCCTCCGCGTCGTACCCGGCCCCCACCGGACCGCCGACGACGTCGACCCCGACATCCTGCGCCGGCTGCGGGAGATGGCGCTCCACACCATCTCCAAGCACACCCCGGGCGAGAAGAACCTGCTGGTGCCCGTGACCGGCACCTGGTCCCGCCTGCCGGAGATCGACGTCCCGGTGCTCGCCGTCAACGGCGCCCTCGAACCCGCCGACCCGCGCGACGCGGCCCAGCGTCTCGCCGAGGCCGTCCCCGACGGCCGGGCCGTCACCATCGACGGCACCGGCCACTACCCGAACATGGAGCGGCCGGAGCTCTTCAACCGGACCCTGCTCGACTTCCTCCGCGCCCTCTAACGCCGCGCCAGCTCCGAACGCCGGAAGGAGTAGGAGAAGTAGATCACCAGTCCCACCACGAACCAGATGGCGAACCGCGCCCAGGTCTGCCACTGCAGGAACGTGATCAGCCAGATCGAGAACACCACGCCCGCCGCCGGCACCACCGGCATCCACGGCGTGCGGAAGGTGCGCGGCAGCTCCGGCTGCCGGTAGCGCAGCACGATCACCGCCGTGCACACCACGACGAACGCCAGCAGGATCCCGATGTTGGTGAGTTCGGCCGCCTCGCCGATCGGCAGGAACCCGGCGATGGCGGCCGACGCCACCCCGACGATCCAGGTGACCCGCGTGGGCACGTGCCGGGTCGGGTGGGTCTTGGCGAACCAGCGGGGCAGCAACCCGTCGCGCGACATGGCGAACCACACCCGCGTGACGCCGAGCATGAACGTGAACATCACGGTGAGGATGCCGATGATGGCGCCCACCGCGATCACGTCCGCGAGCCCGCTCAGCCCGACCGACTTGAACGCCGTGGAGAAGCCGCTCTCGGGGTCGATGTCCTTGTAATCCTGCATGCCCGTCAGCACCAGGCAGGCCGCCACGTACAGGACCATCGAGATAATCAGCGAGTAGACGATCGCCTTCGGCATGTGCCGCTGGGCGTCCTTGGACTCCTCGGCCGCCGTCGACATGGCGTCGTAACCGAAGACCGCGAAGAACACCGTCGCCGCACCGGTGAACGCGCCGCCCACCCCGTACGGGAAGAACGGGTTGTAGTTCGCGGCGTCGATGTGGAACACCCCGACCGCGATCACCAGCAGCACGACCAGCACCTTCAGCACCACGACCACCGTCTCGAACCGGGCCGCGTTCTTGATGCCCAGGTTCAGCAGGAAGGCGATGAGCAGACACAGCAGGGCCGCGAACAGGTCGACGCGGTGGCCGTCACCGGTGCCGGGCGCGCCCAGCATCCAGTGCGGCAGATCGGCGCCCATGTCGTTCACCAGGAAGCTGAAGTAGCCGGAGATGCCGATCGCGACCACCGCCACGATCGCGGTGTACTCCAGCAGAAGATCCCAGCCGATGAACCACCCGGCCAGCTCGCCGAGCACCGCGTACCCGTAGGTGTACGCCGAGCCCGCCTTCGGGATCAGCCCCGCGAACTCCGCGTAGGACAGCGCGGCGGCGGCGCTGGCGACACCGGCGACGAGGAACGAGACCAGCACCGCCGGCCCCGCCGTGCCGTTGGCGACCGTTCCCGCGAGCGTGAAGATGCCGGCGCCGATGATGCCGCCCACGCCGATCGCGGTGAGCTGCCCCAGGCCCAGGGTGCGCTCCAATTGCGTACCCTCGCCGATTTCCGTCCCCTCGATGTGTTCGATGGGTTTGCGGCGGAGAACGCCCTCACCCGTCCAGAGCCCGGCCATGCGCCTCACCTCTTCGCGACAGGCAAACGGCTGACGGCGGATCATGATGCCCCCAGGACGCCGCCGACGGAAGACACCACGCGTGTCCGGGTCCCGATCAGCGGCCGGCGTCCGGCGGCACCGGGGTGGCCTGGTGGTAGTACATGCGCCAGCCCGTCTCCTCGTCACGCCTGCGCCACAGGGAGCTGCGGAGGGCCCGGTGCCCGTCGAAGACGGTCTCGTACGTGAGGTGCACCAGTCCGGGGCCGAGGAGGACGCCGGTGATCCGTGACGGCTCGTAGAGCGGGCCGCCGGCCGAGCTGCCCGGGTGGTCGTGCAGCTCGGCGACCATCTCGGCGTACGTGTAGCGCCGGCCGGATGCGCCGACCTCGGTGAACTCCGGGTCCAGCAGGCGCACCACCTCGGTGCGGGAGGACCGTACGGCCGGGTCCATGAGGCGCAGCTCGCCCTCGGTCGCCGCCTTCACCGGGTCTGTTCGACGGTTCATCCGCACATGATGGACCGCCTCGAAAGGCGCGTGGAACCGGGCGGCCGGCCACGGCGCACCACCCGTGTACCTCTGGGGCCCGTCCGACCCTTCCCGTCGTCGCACGGAGGGCGACGGGAACCGTCGGACGGGCCCCAGGCGCTCAGCTCAGCCGGTCGCGTCCACGAGCGCCAGGTCGTGCAGCCGCTCCGGCGGTCCCGGGCGGGCGTAGTACCAGCCCTGGGCCGTGTCACAGCCGAGGATGCGCAGTTGTTCGGCCTGGGCTCCCGTCTCCACGCCCTCCACCGTGACCGCCAGGTCGAGGCTGTGGGCCAGGGAGACGATCCCCTCGACGATCTTGAGGTCGACGGGGTCGGCCGGGAACTGCTGCATGCTCTGGGTGAAGGAACGGTCCAGCTTCAGGATGCTCACCGGGAGCCGGCGCAGATTGGCGAGATTGGAGTAGCCGGTGCCGAAGTCGTCCAGGGCGATGTCGACGCCCATCTCCGCCAGCCGGCGCAGCGGCTTCAGCAGATCGTCGTCCGCGCCGATCAGCGCCGACTCGGTCACCTCCAGGCACAGCGCGTTCGGCTCCACACCCGTGCGCTCCAGGATGTCGACGGTGTCCTGGACCAGCCCGGGATGGGTGAGCTGGCAGGGCGAGAGGTTCACGTTGATGCGCAGCGGGCCGAGCGCCTCCGCGCCCCCGTGACGCTCCCGCCACGCACGGGCCTGACGCACCGACTGCTCCAGGACCCAGCGGCCCAGCGGAACGATCAGGCCGGTGTGCTCGGCGAGCGGGATGAACCGGTCCGGGGACAGCACCCCGTGCTGCGGGTGCAGCCAGCGCACCAGCGCCTCGGCACCCCGCACACTGCCGTCGCCGAGGTGCACCAGCGGCTGGTACTCGATGAAGAACTCGCCCCGGTCCAGGGCCGTCGGCAGCGCCGTGGTGAGTCCGTGCCGCGTGATGGCGCGGGCGTCGGCCTCCGGGTCGGCGAGCTCGAACCGGTTGCCGCCCGCCGACTTGGCCCGGTACATGGTGATGTCGGCGCTGCGCAGCACCTCCGCCGCGCTGCGTTCCCCGGCCGGCCCCTCGACGATGCCGATGCTGCCGCGCACGGTGAGCTCCCGGCCGTCGACGCTGATCGGGGCGAGCAGCGCGTTCATGATGCGGGCGGCGAGCTCGTCCACGGTGCGCTCGGTGTCGGGGCCGGTGGTCAGCGCCACGAACTCGTCGCCGCCGAGCCGGGCCACCATCTCGCCGGACGCGGTGGCGCAGGCCTGCAGCCGGTCGGCGACCTCGACGAGCATCCGGTCACCGGCCGCGTGCCCGAGGCTGTCGTTGACGGTCTTGAAACCGTCCAGGTCCAGATAGCACAGGCCGAAGCGCTGGCCCTCGCCGGCGTTCAGCGCCTTCTCCAGACGTTCGAAGAAGAACGTGCGGTTGGGCAGGCCGGTGAGCGCGTCGTGGGTGGCCTCGTAGCGCAGCCGGAGGTTGAGCAGCCGGCGCTCCGTGGTGTCCTCCATGAGGGCGAGCTGGTACTGCGGGTCGCCGTCGGCGTCGCGCAGCAGGGACACCGTCAGATTGGTCCACAGGACCGTTCCGTCCGGGCGGTAGAACGCCTTCTCGAGGTGGTAGTGCTCGCGCTCGCCGCTCACCAGCTCCTGGTAGAGCCGCCAGGTCTGCGGGGCGTCGTCGGGGTGGACCCACTCCTTGACCTTGCGGCCGCGCAGGGCCTGTTCGGACAGGCCGAACATGCGCCGCAGCGCGCCGTTGACCTGTAGGACGTTGCCCTCCAGGTCGGCGATGCCGATCCCTATGGCCGCGCCCTCGAAGACCGCGCGGAACCGGGCCTCGGTGGCGTGCAGCGCCTGTGCCACCACGCCCTGCGCCTCCAGGGCCGCCTGCGCGATGGCCTCCTGCTCGGCCAGCGTCCGCTCGCGCAGCGCCTGCGCGAACCCGGCGGCCATGGCGTGCTGGAGCCTGGCGCTGCGCGCCCGCAGGTCCTCGCGGTCGCCGTCCTCGCCGCAGTACAGGACGAGGTAGGCGTCCACGCAGTCCAGGGTGCGGCTGAGCGCCTCCGGGTCGGTGCAGTGCGCCCGCACCAGGGCGGCACCGACCGCCCTGCCCGCGTCCGCGTCGAACGACCTGGCCCGCAGCGCCTCGCTGAGCAGCCGGGCCAGCGGCAGCAGAAGCGCCTCGAACTCGGGCCGGGTCGACGACGTCGAGGTCACCGGGAAGACCGCCCGGCTCCAGATCGTCGCGAACCGGCGCAGTCTGCCCTCCGGCCCGTCCGGCTCCGCGCTCACGCCGTACGCCCCACGCCCGCGAAACCGGAGAAGGCGTAGGGATCCTCGTCCTCCGGTGCAGTGTCCGGCCGCCACTGCGGCATCGGCACCAGTCCGGGTTCCACCATGTCGTACCCCTCGAAGAACCGCGCGATCTCCTCGCGCGTGCGCATGATCAGCGGGTTGCGAATGTCCTGGTACACGTCCACCGCCCCCTCGGCCCGCTCCGGCGGCAGCGGGATCCCCTCGTACGAGGCATGGGTGAGCACGAGCATGCTGCCGGGCGCGAGGGCCTCGCGCAGGTCGGCCACCACCGCGTACGGGTCGTCCGCGTCTTCCACGAAGTGCAGTATGGCAACGAGGAGCAGCGCCACTGGCCGATTCAGGTCGATCAGCCGCTGCACTTCGGGACTGTCGAGGATCTCCCGCGGCTTTCGGAGGTCCGCGGCGACGATGCCCGCGCCGTCGTTGCCCTCCAACACGGACTGGCTGTGCGCCACGGCCACCGGGTCGTGGTCCACGTACATCACGCGTGCGTCCGGGTCGGCCGCCTGGGCCACTTCGTGGACGTTCCCGAACGTGGGAATGCCGGAGCCGATGTCCAGGAACTGGTTGATGCCCTCGTCGACCGCGAAACGCACCGCCCGGCGCATGAAGGCCCGGTTCGCCTGCACGATCTTGGGCAGGCCCGGCATGAACTCCATGGCCCTGCGGGCCGCTTCCCGGTCGACCTCGAAGTTGTGCGAACCGCCCAGGTAGTAGTCGTGCATCCGGGAGACGCTGGGCACCGTGATGTCGATGCTCCGTGGGGCCCAGGCGGGACGCTCCATCTATCTCTCCAAGGCGTAGGCGATCCGGTGTTCGAGCAGAGGCTACTGATCGCCCGCCAAACGAGCGACCCCAAACGGAAATTGACCATCCGTTCCCGGTCACTGCCAGTGGCACGTGCCTTATCGACGTCCCCCGGTAAACGTCACGAGAAGTGTCCGCGGCATTCCGGAGAGCTTCTGCGCGCTGAGAAGTACAGGGAGAAGAGTCCCGATAATTCCATGGGTTCCGGTGAATCACGGCAAAACGGTCCGCCCCTCCGCGGGCTGCGGAGGGGCGGACCTGGCCGGCGCGTCCGGAGTGGACGACGCCCTGGGGGGAGGCTGTTACTTCTCCGGGGCGCCGACCGGTTTTCCGTCGGGCCGCACGGCGTACCAGGTGCCGCCGACGCCCTGACCGTTGGTGTCGCCGGCGGCCTTGTCCCCGGCGAAGGTGTAGATGGGCCAGCAGTTGATCGTCTGCTGGTCGGCGCCGTCCGGGCGGGTGAAGGTCATGTAGCCCTTCTCCTGGATGCCCTTGGTGTCCTCGAAGCCGACCGGCGACACCACCGGCCACTTCTCCAGGCAGGCGCCGGTGCAGGCCGAGACGGGTTTCGGCCAGGCCTCGTCCTTCATGAAGCGGTAGACGGTCATGCCGTTCCGGTCGACGACGATCTCGCCGAGCTTCGGGTCCTGGCGGGTGGACAGACCCGGCCGGTCGGCCGCCTGCGCCTTCTTTCCCTCGGGGGTCAGCGCGTACCACTTGCCGCCCACACCCTGGCCCTTGACGTCACCGGCGTTCACGTCCTTGACGTAGCGGTAGGCCGGCCAGCCGTCCACGGTGAGCTGCTCGGTGCCGTCGGCCCGGGTGACCTCCCCGAGCAGTGACTCGTCGATCCCCTCGCCGGCCGTGGCGTCGTCGGCGGGCACCGGGGGCCAGGTCTTGGCGCAGTCGCCCTCGCAGCGGGACGCGGGGGGCTCGGCCGTGTCCTGGTCGAAGCGGTACAGGGTCAGACCGAGGCTGTCGGTCACCACCTTGCCCAGTTCGGCGTTGGTGGAGACGTTCAGCTCGCCCGCCGTGTTCGAAGGGCTCGACGATGCCCGTGCGCCGCCGGCCGCGTCGCCGGCGCCGCTGCCGATGTCGCCGTAGTCCCCGGCCGCGGCCGTGGCACCCACGTTCTGGCTGGAGGCGGGCGGCGGGCTGTCCTGACCGCACGCCGAGGTCAGGGCCAGCACCGCCGCGGCGCTCGCCACCAGCGAGGCGGTTCGCCAGGAGGTCTTCATCGTCAACTCCACATGATCGCAAGGGTGTTGCAGCGCCCTGCTGTGCCGCCGCTCGACGATGGGTACGCACCGGAGCACAGGTTGTGTTCAATCGCGGCCCGAATTTCTTTCATTAACTCCTTCGGGGCAATCACCCGGTTCCGGGGCGTGACCCGGCCGTTCGCGACTCATGATCCTCGTCGTGCAAGCACTCGTACCGACCCAATCCCGCGTGGCGGCACGTGCGTTGGCGGTGGCGACGCTGACCTGGGCACTCGTCGGCGCACCCGGCGCGGCGACGGCCGACGCCTGCGCCTACGCCTCGACAGGGCCGGGCGGCACGGAGGCGGTGGCGGTCGCGGGAAGCGTCACCTGGACGGACCCCCCGCCCTGCTCACCGCCTCCACCGTCCCCCACACCCACACCCACACCCACACCCACACCCACACCCACACCCACACCCACACCCACACCCACACCCACACCCACACCCACGCCCTCTCCGACGCCTCCGCCCGAGCCCACGCCGACCACGCCTCCACCACCGCCGCCCAGCCCCAGCCCCACCCCGGAACCGGAGCCGCCCCCGCCCGCGGCCCGCCCGGTGCCACCCGCTGCCCGGCCGACCCCGGCCCCCACCCCGCCGCCACGCCCACCGTCGCCCCCCACGCCGCCTCCGTCACCGGCACCCGCACCCCCACCCCCACCGCCCCCGACACCGTCGGCCACGCCCGAGCCGCGTCCGTCCGTGGCACCCGTGCACTACCCGCGCTACCGCGCGGCCCCGGTGCGGCGGCCCTCCGGCGGTGCCACGTCGCCGCTCACCTTCGTCCTGCTCATCACGATGCCCGCGGTGGTCGCCGTCGCAGCGCTCCGTCCGCGCTGACGACCGACCCGATCCGACTCCTGCTGGAGGCTCGTCTTGCCGGAATGGCTTGTTCTCACCCTCGCGATGCTGGCCGCCTGTGCCGTCGTGGTGGTCATCACCCTCGTACGGCACCGCCGGGCGGCCGACGACGAGGATCCCAGCGAGACCCCGGACGTCATCGAGTACATGACGATGTGGATCGGTGTGGTGTACGCCATCGTCCTGGGTCTCGCCATCGCCGGCGTCTGGGAGGGACGCAGCGCCGCCCAGGAGCACGTACGGGCCGAGGCCGTGGCCCTGCACGAGATCACGGAGCGGGTGCGGGTCTACCCCGCGGACGTGCGCGACCGCATCCGGGACGATGTCAACGCCTATGTCGGACACGTGGTCACCACCGAGTGGCGGACCATGGCCGACGACGGACGGGTCACCGGGCGCGGCACCGAACTGCTCGACCGCGTCCGGCGGGACGTCACCGACTACGAGCCGCGCACGGACTTCGAGGCGCAGGCCTACCAGCCGCTCGTGGACCAGGTGGCCGCCGCCGACCAGGCGCGCAGCGCGCGGGCCGAGTCGACCGGGGAGACCATGCCGGGCGTGGTGTGGTTCGGGCTGATCTCCGGGGCCGTCATCACCATCGGCATGATCTTCGCGCTGCAGATCCGGCGCACCAGCCGGGAGATGATCCTGGCCGGGCTGTTCTCCGCGCTGATCGCCTTCCTGCTCTTCCTCATCTGGGACTTCGACGCGCCCTACAGCCGGGGCATCGCCGCGTCGGCGGACCCGTTCCTGCGGCTCTTCCCGCACATCGACGGCTGAGACCGCCCGCGGGGCGGCGCTTCGCCCCGGATCCCCGCGGGGATCCGGGGCGCTGTCTCGTCGAACACGTGCAACGGCGGCCCGCAGGGGACAGCTGCTCAGATCCGCTTCTCGGCGCGGCGGCGCATCCAGAAGACCCCGCTGCCGACGACCGCCGCGGTCACCAGCGCGCCGCCGATGGCGATGTCGGTCGGGGTCGCCCCGCTGGTGCTGCTGCCGCCGATACCGCCGCGGACGCCGCCGATGACGGTGAAGGCGGCCGGACGGGTCAGGCTCCTGCCGGAGCAGTGGACCGTGATGTCGTACGGACCGGGCCGGGCGTCGGCGTCGACGGTCGCGGTGCCCTTGGAGGTGTCGTTGGCACCGTGGATGGGCGTCAGATCGGTCCTCGGGAACGCGTTGGAGGTCGCCGTGCCGCCGTTGGGGCAGCCGTCGACCGTGATGGTCAGCTGGCCGCCGGGGGCGATGACGCTGGGCAGGGCGACGATGTTGGACGGGTTGGGATGCCGGCCGTCGTCCGCGACGGCCGCCGGGGCGGCGACCCCGAGGACGGCGACCGCGGCGCCGGCGGCCGCCAGGGCACGTGAGTTACGCATGTGATCCTCCGCGGAAGGCGCCCCGGGTCCCGTCCCCGGTCGATCGGCGAGAAAGCGCCTCCCAGAAAGACCCTCAGTTGCCCTGCGCGGCCCCGCATTTCGGCGATGGTCCGTCCCGGTGAGGCCGCCCCCTCGCGGGCCACCGCGCGAGGCGATATCGCCGCAGGTCACGGACCGTCAGAAAATCTTCGTCGGGCTCCACCCCGGATGGCGCACCTCGTCCCGCGGGGGCCACCCGTTCGCCGCCGCCCCGTCGCCGGTTGCGCGTGCGCGATCTAGCGTTTTCTCATGCGCGAGTGACACGGCGACGGCTGTGTCGAGAGGGGAAGGCGAATGTCTGCTTTCTGGCCGGCCGAAGCCGAAGAGGAGGCGCCGCGGAAGAGGCGCGCCCCATGGGGCGTGATAGCGCTGGTCCTGCTCACCGGACTCGCGCTCATCCGGAACGGTTCGGGGGAGTTCGACGTGGGCCCGCCGCAGCCGGCCGGCGCGGCCGCCGCCGACAGCCGGGTGCCCGGCGGCATCGCGGCCGGGGTGGTGCAGCCGCTGCCGTACGGGGTTCCGGACCGGGTCAGGATCCCGGCGATCCAGGTGGACGCGCCGGTCATGGCCGTGGGGCTGGACGCGGAGGGCTGGGTGGACGCACCGCCGCCCCAGGACCCCAATCTGGCGGGCTGGTTCACCGGTGCCGTCTCGCCGGGCGAGAAGGGCACGGCGGTCGTCGTCGGCCATGTCGACAACGCGCAGGGACCGGCGGTGTTCTACGGACTCGGGGCGCTGAAGAAGGGACACCGCGTCGAGATCGCGCGCATGGACGCGAAGACCGCCGTGTTCGAGATCTACGGCATCGAGGTCTTCGCGAAGAACAACTTCCCCGGCGACCGGGTCTACGCCTCCAAGGGGGCCGCGGAGCTGCGGGTCATCACCTGCGGCGGCGGCTTCTCCCAGCAGAACGGCTACGACGGGAACGTCGTCGTCTTCGCCCGCCTGGTCGAGGTCCGCTGAGCGGACCCCGACCGGGCGAGGGGCCGCTCAGACGTACTGCCGGCGAGGCACGGTGACGTGGTACCCGGAGTCCAGCAGCGCGGGCAGATAACGGCGCAGGGCCCGTACGCTCTGCGAGCGTTCGCCCCCGGCGTCGTGCGAGAGCACCACGACGCCGGGGGCGGCGCCGTCCTCCACCCGGCCGACGATGGTGCGGGTGCCGGGCGTGGTCCAGTCGAGCGTGTCGACCGTCCAGGCCAGCGGCTCCATGCCCAGTTCGGCGCCGAGCTGGAAGGCGGCGCGGTTCCAGGCCCCGTAAGGCGCGCGGAACCATTCCGGGCGTGCGCCGTAGGCCTTTTCGATGACGTCGCTGGTGCGTTCCATCTCGGAGCGGATCCGGTGGCGGCCGAGGTCGGTGAGCAGGGGGTGGGACCAGGTGTGGTTGCCGACCACATGCCCCTCGTCGGCCATCCGGGCCAGCAGGTTTGGGTGGTCGGCCGCCATCCCCCCGCACACGAAGAACATCGCGCGCACCTCGTACCGGGCCAGCGTGTCCAGGATGGGCGGGGTGTAGCGGGGATCCGGCCCGTCGTCGAAGGTCAGCACCATGGTGCGACCGCGCCCGGACACCCGCAGCAGCGGTTCCCGCCGTACCGGGGTCCTGCCGGGCGTGGTGGGCGGCGGGCCGTAGCCGGTCAGGGGGCTGAGGCGGTACTCGGAGGGCCTGAGCGGGCGGCGGGCGGGCGGGGCTCCGGCGGCGGACGCCGACTCGGGTGCGGCCCGCTTCCCGGTGCCCGGCACGAGCGCCGAGGCCACACCGGCGGCGCCGAGGGCGGCGGCGCCGGCGAGCAGCGCCCGGCGCCGGGTGAGCAACTGATCCTTCTCCATGACTCATCAGTCGCCACACGGAAGGCCGACGCACCTCGACGACACCGGTGCGGCGGCACGATTTCACCCCTTCGGCGCAGTGCGGGGCGGCGGACCTCCCGGGGACGCGTGCCGGCCGGGGCGGTGAGGTCCGATAGCCTCGCTGCCGTGATGGAACAACAGTCCTCTCGGTTCGAACGGGGCACGGACGGCCCGAAGGTGATCGTGACCGGAGTGGACGGGTCCGACTCCTCGCTGCGGGCGGCGGCGTACGCCTCCGGTCTGGCCCGGCGCCAGGGCGCCCTGCTCGCCATCGTGTACGTGCAGCCGGTGCTGGCGGCGGGTGCGGCGCTCGGCGCTCCGGTCGCCGACACGACCGAGGAGATCGCCGAGGAACTGGTGGCGCAGATCAGGGACGCGATGGAGCGGATCAAGGGGATCTTCGACATCCGCTGGGAGTTCCACACGTTCCGCGGCGACCCCTACAACGGCCTGGTGAGGGCGGCGGACGACCTCAAGGCGGACGCGGTCGTGGTGGGTGCCTCCGAGCAGGCGGGCCACCGGATCATCGGGTCGGTCGCGGTGCGGCTGGTGAAGGCGGGGCGGTGGCCGGTGACGGTGGTGCCGTAGGACGGCTGCCGGACGGCTCACCGCTCCAGCAGCATCCGCTGCAACTCCCGTGCCGCCCTGGGCGGGGCCACATCGCTGCGGTGGGCCAGGGCGATGGCGCGGTGCAGACCGGGGCGGGCCAGGGGAGTCACCCGCAGCCCGTGCCCGGACCGTGCGGCCACCATGCGCGGGACGACGGCGACGCCCAGCCCCGCCCGCACGAAGCCGAGCACCGCGTCCATCTCGCCGCCCTCCACCGCGAACTCCGGCTCGAAGCCCTCCGCGCGGCATGCCGCCACGGTCAGCTCGCGCAGGTCGTAGCCGTGCCGGAACATCACCAGGCGCTCGCCCTCCAGGTCGGCGATGCGCACGGTACGCCGGCCCCGCCCCGGCCTGGTGGCGTCCGGTGAGGACACCACCACCAGGTCCTCGCGCAGCAGCTCCACCGTGGTGAGCGCGGGGGAGGGGGTCGGGAGCGGCAGCACCACCAGGGCGAGGTCCAGCGCGCCGCGGGCCAGCTCCCGTACCAGGTCGTGCGAGCCGCCCTCCTCGACCAGCAGGCGGACGCCCGGGTAGCGGTCGTGGAAGGCGCGCAGCACATCCGGCAGCAGGCCGGTGCACAGGCTCGGCGTCGCGCCCAGCCGGACCCGGCCGCTGCGCAGCTGCGCCACCTCCTGCACCTCGTGCCGGGCGGTGTCCGCGTCCGCCAGGATCCGCCGGGCCAGCGGCAGCAGCGCCTCGCCCGCGTCGGTCAGCGTGATGTTCCCGCGCGCCCGCCGGAACAGATCCGCCCCCAGCTCCCGCTCCAGCGCCCTGATCTGCTGCGACAAGGAGGGCTGGGCGACATGGACCGTCTCGGCGGCCCGGGTGAAGTGCCGGGTCTCGGCCACGGCCACGAAGTACTGGAGCTGCTGGAACTGCACCCGGTCATCATAGGGTCTCCCTATCGAAACCAGCCGGACCATGTCTTGGACCGATGGGGCCCTCCGGCCCTAGCGTCGGTGACATGGCTCTGGCAACGCGGACGGACCGACGGCCGTCCATGGCACGCACCGTGTGGGACTCGACCGTCGGCAAGAAGACAGTGATGGCGGTCAGCGGCCTGATCATGCTGCTGTACCTGGTCGCCCACATGATCGGAAACCTGAAGATCTTCTTCGGGGCAGGCGAGTTCAACCACTACGCCCACTGGCTGCGCACCGTCGGCGAGCCCTTCATGCACTACGAGTGGACGCTGTGGCTCATCCGCGTCGTGCTCGTCGTCGCCGTGGTCGCCCACGCCGTCTCCGCCTACCAGCTCAGCCGCCGCGACATCAAGGCGCGCCCCAGCAAGTACGTGCACAAGAAGCCGCGCGCGAGCTACGCCACGCGCACCATGCGCTGGGGCGGCATCATCCTCGCCCTGTTCATCGTCTGGCACCTCCTCGACCTGACCACCGGCACCGTGCACTCCGGCGGCTTCGAGACGGGCAAGCCCTACCAGAACGTGGTGGACACCTTCTCCACCTGGTACGGCAACGCCGTCTACGTCGTCGCGATGCTCGCCGTCGGCCTGCACATACGGCACGGCTTCTGGAGCGCCGCCCAGACCCTCGGCGTCGGCAGCCGCACCCGCGACCGCGCCCTGAAGACCGTCGCCAACGTCCTCGCGCTGCTGCTCACGGCCGGTTTCCTCGCCGTACCCGTGGGCGTCATGACCGGAGTGGTGAGCTGAACATGACTTCCTACACCGAGTACGCGACCGGTGAGCCGGTCGTCGACACCAAGGCCCCCGCCGGCCCGGTCCACGAGCGCTGGGACAAGCGCCGCTTCGAGGCCAAGCTGGTCAACCCCGCCAACCGGCGCAAGCACACGGTCATCGTCGTCGGCACCGGCCTCGCGGGCGGCTCCGCCGGGGCCACCCTCGCCGAACAGGGCTACCACGTCGTCCAGTTCTGCTACCAGGACTCCCCGCGCCGCGCCCACTCCATCGCCGCGCAGGGCGGCATCAACGCGGCGAAGAACTACCGCAACGACGGCGACTCCGTCCACCGCCTGTTCTACGACACCGTCAAGGGCGGCGACTTCCGGGCCCGCGAGTCCAACGTCCACCGCCTCGCGCAGATCTCCGTCGAGATCATCGACCAGTGCGTGGCCCAGGGCGTGCCCTTCGCCCGCGAGTACGGCGGACTGCTCGACACCCGCTCCTTCGGCGGCGTCCAGGTCTCCCGCACCTTCTACGCCCGCGGCCAGACCGGCCAGCAGCTCCTTCTCGGCGCCTACCAGGCGCTGTCCCGGCAGATCGCCGTCGGCAACGTCGACATGCACCCGCGCACCGAGATGCTCGACCTGATCGTCGTGGACGGGCGGGCCCGCGGCATCGTCGCCCGGGACCTGATCACCGGGAAGATCGACACGTACTTCGCGGACGCCGTCGTGCTGGCGAGCGGCGGCTACGGCAACGTCTTCTACCTGTCGACGAACGCCATGAACTCCAACGCCACCGCCGTCTGGCGGGCGCACCGGCGCGGCGCGTACTTCGCCAACCCCTGCTTCACCCAGATCCACCCCACCTGCATCCCGCGCACCGGCGACCACCAGTCGAAACTCACGCTGATGAGCGAGTCGCTGCGCAACGACGGCCGCATCTGGGTCCCCAAGGCCAAGGGCGACGACCGGCCGCCGAACAGGATCCCCGAGGACGAGCGCGACTACTACCTCGAGCGCATCTACCCCTCCTTCGGCAACCTGGTCCCGCGAGACATCGCCTCCCGCGCCGCCAAGAACGTCTGCGACGAGGGCCGGGGCGTCGGACCCGGCGGCCAGGGCGTGTACCTGGACTTCGCGGACGCCATCCAGCGGATGGGCCGCAAGGCCGTCGAGGCCAAGTACGGCAACCTCTTCGACATGTACCAGCGGATCACCGACGAGGATCCGTACGAGGTGCCGATGCGGATCTACCCCGCCGTGCACTACACGATGGGCGGCCTGTGGGTCGACTACGACCTCCAGACCACCGTCCCCGGCCTGTTCGCGGTCGGCGAGGCGAACTTCTCCGACCACGGCGCCAACCGGCTCGGCGCCTCCGCGCTGATGCAGGGCCTGGCCGACGGCTACTTCGTCCTCCCGGCGACCATCAACGACTACCTGGCCCGCAACCCGCACCAGGACGAGATCACCCCCGAGCACCCGGTGGTGCGGGAGGTGCTGGCCGAGACCGAGGACCGGCTGAGCCTGCTGCTGTCCGTCGACGGCGACCGCACCCCGGACTCCTTCCACCGCGAACTCGGCGAGCTGATGTGGGAGTTCTGCGGCATGGCCCGCACCGACTCCGGGCTGCGCAAGGCCCTCGAACGGATCCCGCAGATCCGCGAGGAGTTCTGGCGGCGCATCAAGGTCCCCGGCACCGGCGAGGAGTTCAACCAGTCGCTGGAGAAGGCCAACCGCATCGTCGACTACCTCGAACTCGCCGAGCTGATGTGCCTCGACGCGCTGCACCGCGACGAGTCCTGCGGCGGCCACTTCCGCGAGGAGTCCCAGACCCCGGACGGCGAGGCCGCCCGTAAGGACGACGCGTTCTCCTACGCCGCAGCCTGGGAGTTCACCGGCGCCGGCGAGGCTCCCGTCCTGCACAAGGAAGACCTGGTCTTCGAGTACGTCCACCCCACCCAGCGGAGCTACGCATGAAGCTCACCCTGCGCGTCTGGCGGCAGAAGAACGCCGACGCCGACGGCACCATGTCCACGTACGAGGTGGACGGCATCTCGCCCGACATGTCCTTCCTGGAGATGCTCGACACCCTCAACGAGGAGCTCATCCTCAAGGGCGAGGACCCGGTCGCCTTCGACCACGACTGCCGCGAGGGCATCTGCGGCGCCTGCTCGCTGGTCATCAACGGCGACGCCCACGGGCCCGAGCGCACCACCACCTGCCAGCTGCACATGCGGTCCTTCGAGGACGGCGACACCATCGACGTCGAGCCGTGGCGGGCGGCGGCCTTCCCCGTCGTGAAGGACCTGGTGGTCGACCGGTCGGCCTTCGACCGGATCATCCAGGCCGGCGGCTACATCACCGCCCCCACCGGCTCCGCGCCGGACGCCCATGCGACGCCCGTGCCCAAGCCGGACGCGGACCTCGCCTTCGAGCACGCCGAGTGCATCGGCTGCGGCGCCTGCGTCGCCGCCTGCCCCAACGGGGCGGCGATGCTGTTCACCTCCGCGAAGATCAACCACCTCAACGTCCTGCCGCAGGGCGCCCCCGAGCGTGAGACCCGGGTGCTGGACATGGTGGCGCAGATGGACGACGAGGGCTTCGGCGGCTGCACCCTCGCCGGCGAGTGCGCCACCGCCTGCCCGAAGGGCATCCCGCTCACCTCCATCACGGGCATGAACAAGGAGTGGCTGCGGGCCACCCGCAAGGCGGCCGGGCGCTAGCGCCCGGGCTTGGCCGAGCGCGCCCGGCAGGGCACCGGACAGTGTGTCGTGGCTGGTCGCGCGGTTTCCCGCGCCCTTCGGGCGCTGCACTGAACGTTCGCCGGAGAGTGCGGACGGACGGGGCCGGGGGAGGTGCTCCTCCCGGCCCCGTCTCGCTTTCCCGCTCCTGGCATTCAGCATTCCCACATCCGTACTCCCGGCTCCGGTCACGTACACGCCAACCCGCATCGGAAGAAACAGAGGTGTCCCCACCTCCCGCTCCGCCGCGTGATCAGGAGAGAGCCATGACCGGCGTGCTGACCGTCGACCACCCCCCGCAGTCCACCGCACCGACCCGCTACACCGTCACCCTCGCCCGCGACGAGGAGGACGTGCGTGCCGCGCAGCAGCTGCGTCACGACGTCTTCGCGGGGGAGATGGGCGCCCTGCTGTCCACCCCGCAGCCGGGTCTGGACATCGACCCCTTCGACGCGTACTGCGACCACCTGCTCGTGCGGGAGGAGGTGAGCGGGCAGGTCGTGGGCACGTACCGCCTGCTGCCGCCGGAACGCGCCGGCATCGCCGGACGGCTGTACGCGGAGGGCGAGTTCGACCTGTCGGCGCTCGACCCGATCCGTTCCTCGCTCGTCGAGGTGGGCCGCTCCTGTGTGCACCCCGACCACCGCGACGGCGCGGTCATCGGGCTCATCTGGGCCGGCATAGCCCGCTACATGACCGACCACGGCCATGCCTGGCTGGCCGGCTGCTGCTCCATCCCGCTCGCCGACGGGGGCGCGCTCGCCTCCGCCACCTGGGACCGCGTGCGGGACAAGCACCTCGCACCCGAGGAGTACCGGGTACGCCCCCTGCTGCCCTGGCTGCCGAAGACCGCCGCGCCCGCCGCCCCCACCGAGTTGCCCGCCCTGCTGCGCGGCTACCTGCGGCTCGGCGCCTGGGTCTGCGGCGAGCCCGCGCACGACGTGGACTTCGGCGTCGCCGACCTCTACGTCCTGCTGCCGATGAACCGGGTCAACCCCCGCTATCTGCGGCACTTCCTCTCCCTCGTCCCGTCCTGATGAGCGTCTGGCTGCCCGGCGCGCCCTGCACCCCGCGGGGCTGTGTGGAACCGACGACGCGCGCGGCGGCCGTACCGCTGGCGGTGCTGCGGCTGGCGGCGGTCGGTCTCCTGCTGCTCGCCGGGATCGCGCTGCTGCCGCTCGGGCCGCGGATCCCGGCGGGCCCGGTGCGCCGGTGGTGCCGGTGGATCGTGCGTGCCGCCGGAGTCCGGGTCCGCATCGCCGGAACCGCGGCGCCCACGGGCGGACTGCTGCTCGTCGCCAACCACATCTCCTGGCTGGACGTACCGCTGCTCGCGGTGGTCCGCCCGGCCCGCATGCTGGCCAAGTCCGAGATACGGCGCTGGCCCGTGGCGGGGGCGCTGGCCGCGCGCGGCGGCGTGCTGTTCATCGACCGCGACCGGCTGCGCGCCCTGCCGGGCACGGTCGCCGCCGTCGCCGGGGTGCTGCGCGACGGTGCGGCGGTCGCGGCGTTCCCCGAGGGCAGCACCTGGTGCGGCCGGGCCCAGGGACACTTCCGCCGCGCGGTCTTCCAGGCGGCTCTGGACGCCGGGGTTCCGGTGCAGCCGGTCCGCATCCGCTACCGGTGCGCGGGCGGAGTACCGGCGACCGCACCGGCCTTCGTCGGGGACGACACGCTGCTCGCCTCCCTGTGGCGAGTGGCGTCCGCCCGCGGGGTGGTCGCCGAGGTCGAGGTGGGGGCCGCCCTCCCGCCGGGGCGCCACCCCGACCGTCGCTCCCTGGCGCGCGCGGCGCAGCCGGCGGCCGACGCGCGGCAGGAAGAGGGCCACCTCTCATGAGCACTGTCGAAAAATAAGCGAAATTTGTTGCTTTTGTACCGTTTTCGACGAGCTGGTCAGGAGAACCGGGGAGGAGCGACCCCTGAAGGGAGGGTGATGCAAGATGATCACCCGCGAAGAGATCTCGATCCTGCTGGATCACCCCGTGTACGACGGGGACGGCAACAGGATCGGCGAGGCTAAGCACGTCTTTCTGGACGATGCGAGTGGACGCCCCGAGTGGGTGACCGTCAAAACGGGTCTGTTCGGTTCCAGCGAGTCGTTCATACCCATCCGGGACGCCGCTCTGGTGCAGGACCACCTGGAGGTCCCCTACCGCAAGGACAAGGTCAAGGGTGCGCCCAACGTCGACATTGACGCGGGTGGACACCTGTCGATGGACGAGGAACACCGTCTGTACGACTACTACGGCATCGACTGGGGCACCGTCCTGACCGAGCCCGGGGAACGTGACCAGGGTCCCGGCATGGGCACGGCGGGTACCGCCGGCGCCGCGGGCGCGGCCGGAGCGGCGGGCACGGCGGGCACGGAAGGCATGCCGGGCACAGCCGGAACCGCGGGCGCGGCCGGCACGGCGGGCATGGCCGAGACCGCCGGCACCACCGGTCGCCGGGGCGAGGCCCGTGCGCGCGACGACGACGCCATGACCCGCTCCGAGGAGCGGATGCACGTCGGCGTCGAGCGGCACGAGACGGGACGGGCCAGGCTGCGCAAGTACGTGGTCACCGAGGAGGTGCAGCAGACCGTGCCGCTGCGCCACGAGGAAGTACGCGTGGAGCGCGAGCCGATCACGGAGGCCAACCGGGGCGACGCGATGTCGGGTCCGGACCTCTCGGAGGACGAGTACGAGGTCACGCTGCACGAGGAGCGCCCCGTCGTGGAGACCGAAGCGGTACCGGTCGAGCGGGTGCGCCTGAGCACGGAGGAGAAGACGACGGACGAGACCGTCCGCGGCCGGGTCCGCAAGGAGCGCATCGAGGCCGAGACGGAGATGGAAGACGACGCGGGGCCTCGCGGCCGCGACGCGTCGGGTCCTGACGCGGGGTCGTGACACGCTCCGCGCCGAAGTCGCCACCCGCCTCTCGGTGAGGGGGGTGGCGGTCGGCAGGGCGTCGTCACGGCTCGTGGGAGCGACACGACGCCCTCGCGATGTCCGCCGGCCCGGCCGCACGGGCGTTTGCCCCGCGGCCGGGCCAGGTAGTGGCATCCCCTCACGCGCAGCTCGGCGCACGGTGAGCGAGCCGCGGCCCCGGGACGCGCACCCTGCTCTCCCTGAACGAGACATTCGCCGCCCTCGCCCGGGTAGGCCCCCTTGAACTCGGTGCCTTCCCATGGGTGATGCGCACGCGCCTCGCACCGTGAACAGCCGGTACGACGCGTGGTCGTCCACCTCGGGTGCGTCGTCCATCGCGCCCACCGTCACCTGCGTACGCATGCACGCTTGGTCGCTGACCTGCACCGTTGACCTCCGGTCGCTCTAATTAGAGCGTTCGTCCTAAAGGTGTGCTACTTTTGCCGGGCGCTCAGTAGATCGCTCGTTCTAGTAGTGACGCACAGCAGACCAACGGAGGTCTTTCGGTAATGAGCAGTAACCAGTCCGTCACCGTCATCGGGCTCGGCCCCATGGGGCAGGCGATGGTCAACGCCTACCTCGACAACGGATACGAAGTCACCCTCTGGAACCGCACCGCCTCCCGGGCTGACGACCTGGTGGCCCGCGGCGCCGTCCTGGCCGGGAGCGTCGAGGACGCCGTCCGTGCCAACGAGTTGGTGATCCTGAGCCTGACCGACTACGAGGCCCTGTACGCCGTCCTGGAGCCGGCGTCCGACGCGCTGTCGGGCCGTGTCTTCGTCAACCTCAGCTCCGACACCCCGGAGAAGACGCGCGCCGGCTCGCGCTGGATCACCGAGCGCGGCGGCACGCACCTCACCGGCGGCGTGACGGTCCCGCCCGCCGGCATCGGCAAGGCCGAGTCGAAGACCTTCTACAGCGGCCCCCGTGCCGCCTTCGACCAGCACCGCACCAGCCTGGAGGTCATCTCCGGAACCGACTTCCGCGGCGAGGAGCCGGGGCTCGCGGCCCTGATGTACCAGATCGGCATGGCGATGTTCTGGCCGTCCATGCTCAGCTACTGGCAGGCGATCGCCCTCGCCGAGGCCAATGGCCTGAAGGCGGCGGACATCCTGTTCCACGCCAACGACACCATGCTGGCCATGCCGCACTTCCTCGGCTTCTACGCCGAGCGCATCGACGCCGGCAACCACGAGGGCGATGTGGACCGCCTGGCGATGGGCCTGGCGAGCGTGGAGCACGTCATGCACACCATCGGCGACGCGGGCGTGGACACCTCGTTCCAGGCCACGGTGGTGGACCTGTTCCGCCGCGCCATGGACGACGGCCACGCGGCCGACAGCTTCTCCAGCATCGTCGAGCTGATGAAGAAGTCCGTGTGACGCGCTGAGCGCTCGCGGTACGTCCATCGGACACCTCCACGGGCCCCTCCGGCCGCGGGTGACGGCAACGCGGCAGGAGGGCTTCGGCACGGGGCAGGCCGAACGTGGGCACGACGAAGGGCGCCGCGCTCACCCGCGTGAGGAAAACGCGGGTGAGCGCGGCGCCCCTCCTGCATGCAGGGCATGCGCCGTCACGGCGGTGTCACGCCTGCCCCGCCGCGTCCGCCAGGGCCAGGCGTACCGCCTCCGTCGGACAGACGTCCAGGACGCCGGTCGCGGCCTCGATGTCCTCGGGGGCGGTCAGTTCCGTGCGGCTCACCACGGCGTGGCCCGCAGGCCCCACCCGGAACAGCTCCGGGTGCATCGCCTCGCACGTCCCGGCGCCCGTGCACACCGCCGCGTCGATCGACAGCAGCATCCGCCTGCCGGACTGTGCCGCCTGGGGCGTGTCGGCCATGTCGTCTCCCCTCTCGCTCACAGCTCCACCGGCAGTGACGGCAGGCTGCGCAGCAGCCAGTTCTCCTCGAAGTGGATCTCCTCACGGGGCACCGCCAGACGCAGCTGGGGGAACCTCTCCAGCAGGGCGGGGACGGCGACCCCCGTCTCCAGGCGGGCCAGTGCCGCCCCCATGCAGTTGTGCAGCCCGTGGCCCAGCGCCAGGTGCCGCTCCCCGGCGCGGGTGATGTCCAGCCGCCGCGGATCCGCGTACTTCTCCGGGTCGTTGTTGGCGGACTGCAGACCGGCCACGACGGGAGTGCCGGCGGGTATGCGCACGCCCCCGATCTCCAGGTCCTCCTTCGCCAGCCGGAACAGTCCGACGCAGAACGCGCCGTCGTAGCGCAGGAACTCCTCGACCGCGGTCGGCGTGTGCTCGGGGTGCTCGCGCAGCAGCCGCATCTGGTCGGGGTGGTCCAGCAGCGCCAGCACCGCCGAGCCGATCAGGTTCCGGGTGGTGTCGATGCCTGCCATGATCATGACAGCGACAAGCGAGACCAGCTCGTCCTCCGACAGTCGGTCCTCGCCGTCCCTGGCCTGGACGAAGTGGGAGGTGAGGTCGTCCCCCGGGTTGCGGCGCTTGTCGACGATGAGTTCGCGGCCGTAGTTCACGAGCTCTTCGAACGCGGCGGCGACCTCGGCCTCCTGGTCGGGGTTGTCGGGGTCGGCATGGAACGCCCGCTCGATCGCGTCGAGCATCTCACCGAAACGCTTCAGCGGGAATCCGAGGATCTCCCCGGTGACATCGGCCGGGATCCGGCCCGCGTAGTCCATCACGTCGGGCCGGTCCGACTTCTCCAGACGGGCCAGGCACTCGGCGACGATCCGGTCCACCGGCTCCTTCCAGGCCGCCACCCGGCGCGGCGTGAACGCGCCCATCGCCAGCCGGCGCACCCGCGTGTGGTCCGGCGGGTCGAGGACGGTGAGGATACGGCCGATCAGCGTGCCCGCGCCGAAGACCATCCCGGAGCGCCGGAACGTGTCGCTGCCCCACGCCTCACCGTCGTTGCTGAACCGCTGGTCGCTCAGCAGCGCCTTGACGTCGTCGTAGCGGGACAGGAACACCATCGGCACGTCGCCGACGGGGAAGCGGAACCAGTGGACCGGGTCGTGGACCCGCAGCCAGTCGTAGACCGCGTACGGGTCGTGGTAATAAGCGGAGTCGAACAGGACAGGGGCTTGCGAGCGGGTGTTCACGGTCGGCCTCCGAGAAACGGCTCAGATGTAGTCGGTTCCTGGTTCCAGGTCGAGCAGTACACGACCGTGCGCCTCAAGGGAGCTGATGGGAGTCAGCAGCGCGTGCAGGGACAGCGCCGCGATGTCGCGGAAGGCGCGCTGGAAGGGGTTGCTGCGCACGATGGTGGAGGCGGAACTGATGTCGTACAGCATCTCCACGGCCGCCTTGGTGGCCTCCACCACGTAGCCGACCTGTCCGCGGACCGTCGCCTTCTCCTCGACGGTCATCTTCTCGCCGCGGTCGGCGCGCTCCTGGAGGACGCGCAGCCAGTCCTGGGACAACGCCTCGCAGGCGGCGATCTGGTTCGCCGCGCGCCCCACCGTGACCTGTGTGTAGGGGTGTTCGCGCTGGTCGGCCCAGTTGGTGTAGGTGATGGGCTTGCCGGCGACCCGCTCGGTGAACAGGTCGAGCGCGGAGCGGGCGATGCCCAGGTACACCGGGGCGCAGGTGGCCAGGACATAGCTGAGCATGTTGTAGTTGCGGCCCTTGGCGTCGGCGTTCCAGCGGTCGCCGGTGGAGGCGTCGTAGACCGAGGTGTCGACCACGCGGTGCGCGGGCACGAAGACGTCCTTCACGGTGGAGGTGGCGCTGCCGGTGCCCGCGGCGCCGAAGACGTCCCAGTCGTCGGCGACGGTGATGTCCTCGGCCGGCACCAGCGCGAACAGTTCCTCGTGCCGGCCGTCGGCGTGCTCGACCATCGCCGCGTGAATGTTCCACTGGGCGCCGGGCACACCGGTGTTGAACCGCCAGCTGCCGCTCAGCCGGTAGCCGCCCTCGACGGGGGTGAGCGTCCCGGACGGGGTGAAGCCGCCGGAGACCCGCACCGAGCCGCCCGCGAAGACCTCCTCCTGGGCGCGGTCGGGGAAGAGGCTGACGATCCAGGCGCTGGAGACCCAGACCATGCACACCCAGCCCGTCGAGCCGCAGCCCTGGGAGATCGCGGCGAGGATCTTCGCCTGGTCGGCCACCGGCAGGTCGAGCCCGCCGAACCGCTCGGGCACCACCATGCGGAAAACGCCGGCCTTTTCCAGGAGCTGGATGTTCTCGTCGAGGAGCCAGCGCTGCTTCTCGGTGTCCGCACCGTTGCGGCGGAGGGTGGGCACCGCGTCCTGCACCGTGTCCAGAATGTGCTGCGCTTCCGTGCCGAGCCGGGTCATTCTGCCTCCGATAGCCAGTTCTTGATTTCCGCGGTATTGACCTTTCCCATTCGCGGGGACTTCACCGTAGGCGGGGTGCGGAATCGGCCGCCCATCGCGCGGCAACAGGGCGCCCACCGGCCGGACATGAAGAACCCCCGGGCCACTGAGCGGAATCGGGCCCGGGGGGTTGCCGGTGGACGGGTGCTGGTGGCCGCTGCCGCGTTACTCGGGGAGCAGGCTCCCGGCGACCGGCCGGTCGACGGCCATCAGCCACCGGCCGTCCGCGCCCCGGCGCAGCACGTCGGTGCAGGTGCCCTCCAGGTGCATCGGCTTGCCGTCCTGGTCGGTGCCGTCGATGGTGAAACGCACCCCGATCAGCGCGGCGTCGCCGGCCACCCACGCGTGGGTGACCTCGGCTTGGAGCTTCGGCTTGGTGGCGAGGAACTCTTTGAAGAACGCCAGCCGGGCGGCGCCGGTCAGCGGTTGGCCGGAGAAGTTGGAGATGGAGTCCGCGCGGTAGAGCTTGTCGAACAGCTCGCCGTCACCGGAGTTGAAGACCTGCAGGAAGATTTCGTTCTGCGTGTCGGTGTCGGCGGTGAGGTCGGGCTTGTCGAAGTCGATGTCGACGGTGAAACTCATGGCTGGAGAACCTCCGGTTGCCGTGACGGGTCGGTGGGCCGGGCCGTGCGGTTCACTTCTCGCCGTACGGGTCGTCGATGGCGTACCGCCAGTTGCCGTCCGCGCCCCGGCACAGCACGTCGAGGCCGACGCCCTCCAGGTGCTCGGGGTTGCCCTCCTCGTCGGTGGTGTCGATGGTCCAGTCGACGACCAGCAGGGCGGTGTCGTCCGTGACGAACGACTGTCGCGGCACCGCCGTCATCCGCGGCCCACGGGACAGGAAGTCACGGACGGAGTCGATGCGGGCCTGACCCGCCAGCGGCACACCTGGCTCCCAGACCGCGACCGCGTCCTGTGTGTACATCGCGTTCACCGCGTCCACGTCACCGGCGTTGAACGCCTCCACGTAGAGGGCGGTGTGCTTCTCGACATCGTGGGTGAGTTGCGCCATGTTCGTCGTTTCCTTCTCTCGCGCAGTGGCAAGGCATCGTGAATTTCATGGCTCCCGCCGGGAGGGTAACGACAGCCGGACAACCGGCCACCCACTGACAAGTAACTGTCGGCCGCAGGTCGCGGCATTTCCTTCGGATTACCGAAAGGTGATCGGCGCACGATTGGATAACCGGAGCGAAATCGCCGGAGTTGGCTGCTGGAAAAGCGGAAGGCGGGAAGGGCGGAAGCCGCCTGGGCCTGCGCGCATCGGAAGCACATACTTCACACCGGGGAGCTGAGCACCATGGCGGGTGAGGAAAGACTTCGCGACTACCTCAAGCGAGCCATCGTGGAGGCCCAAGAGGCACGTGACCGGTTGCGCGAGGTGGAGTCCAGACAGCGCGAGCCGATCGCGATCGTCGCGATGGCGTGCCGCTTCCCGGGCGGTGTCGCCTCGCCCGCCGACCTGTGGCGGCTGGTGGCCGACGGCGTCGACGCCGTGACCCCGTTCCCGGACAACCGGGGCTGGGACCTGGACAGCCTCTACGACCCCGATCCGGAACGGCTGGGAACCAGTTACAGCAGGGAAGGAGGTTTCCTGCACGACGCCGACCGTTTCGACCCGGGGTTCTTCGACATGTCGCCCCGGGAGGCGCTGACCACCGACCCCCAGCAGCGGCTGCTGCTCCACACCGCGTGGGAGGCGCTGGAGCGGGCGGGCATCGCCCCGCGGAGCCTGCACGGCAGCCGCACCGCCGTGTTCACCGGCGTCATGTACAACGACTACGGCTCCCGGCCCGGCCTGCCGGCCCGCAACGCCGAGGGATACCTGTTCAGCGGCAGCGCGGGCAGTATCGCCTCGGGGCGGGTGGCCTACACGTTCGGGTTCGAGGGCCCGGCCGTGTCGGTGGACACCGCCTGCTCGTCGTCCCTGGTCGCCCTGCATCTGGCGGCGCGGTCCCTGCGCGCGGGCGAGTGCACGCTCGCCCTGGCCGGCGGGGCGACGGTGATGGCGACGCCCGTGGCGTTCACCGAGTTCTCCCGGTTGCGGGGGCTGGCGCCGGACGGTCGGATCAAGTCGTTCGCCGCGGCGGCCGACGGTACGTCGTGGTCGGAGGGTGTCGGCGTCCTCGTCCTGGAGCGTCTCTCCGACGCCCGGCGCAACAACCATCCGGTGCTGGCCGTCCTGCGTGGTTCCGCGGTCAACCAGGACGGGGCGAGCAATGGTCTGACGGCGCCGAACGGCCCGGCGCAGGAGCGTGTCATCCGGCAGGCACTGGCCGACGCGGGCCTCGAACCGGCCGATGTGGACGCGGTCGAGGCGCACGGCACCGGTACGCGTCTCGGTGACCCGATCGAGGCCGAGGCCCTGCTCAACACCTACGGCCGGCAGCGGCCCGCCGGGAACCCCCTCTACCTCGGCTCGCTCAAGTCCAACATCGGGCACACGGTCGCCGCTGCGGGCGTGGGCGGTGTGATCAAGATGGTGGAGGCGATGCGGCACGGTGTCCTGCCCCGCACCCTGCACGTCGACCGGCCCACCCCGATGGTCGACTGGAGCTCCGGCGCCGTACGGCTGCTGACCGAGCCGCGGGACTGGCCCGACGCCGGACGCCCGCGTCGCGCGGCCGTGTCCTCCTTCGGCTTCGGCGGGACGAACGCGCACGTCATCCTGGAGGAGGCGCCCGCCACCGACACGGCCGAGGAGCCCGCCTCCCCTGCGCCCGCCGCCCGCCCGCTGCCGGTCCTGCCCTGGCTGCTGTCCGCCAAGTCCGCGACCGCACTGCGCGCCCAGGCCCAACGCCTCCTCAGCCACCTCGAGAACCCCCCGGACCCGGACCGCGCCACGCACCCGGACGCAGATCTCGACGTCCACCCGCCCCGCGCCCTCGACATCGCCCATTCCCTCGCCACCACCCGCACTGTCTTCCGCCACCGCGCCGTGGTGCTGGCGGCGGACCTGGACGGTCTGCTCGCGGGCACGAGGGCGCTGGCGGAGGGCCGTACGGCACCCGGCACGGCCCGGGCGGAGACCGCAGTGGGCAAGACCGCCTGGCTGTTCACCGGGCAGGGCGCGCAGCGTATCGGCATGGGCCGGGAGCTGTACGACACCTTCCCGGCCTACGCCCGCGCCTTCGACGCCGTCGCCACCGCGCTCGACCCACATCTGGACCAGCCGCTCGGCGAGGCGCTGCGCACCGGGCACCGTCTCGACGAGACGGCCGTGACCCAGCCCGCGCTGTTCGCCGTCGAGGTGGCCCTGTACCGGCTGCTGGAGTCTTTCGGCGCCACACCCGACGTCGTGGCCGGCCACTCGATCGGGGAACTCGCCGCCGCCCATGTCGCCGGCGTCCTCGACCTCGCGGACGCCGCGGCCCTGGTCGCCGCCCGGGGCCGGCTCATGCAGAGCGCCCCGCCCGGCGGCGCCATGATCGCCGTACAGGCCACGGAGGAGCAGGTCGCCGCCCTGCTCGACGGGCACACGCACCACCTGGCCGTCGCCGCTGTCAACGGACCGCGTTCCGTGGTCCTGGCCGGTGACAGCGAGGCCGCCGAGGAGGTGGCGGGACAGTTGCGCGCGGCGGGGCACCGGACCACCCGGCTGACCGTCAGCCACGCCTTCCACTCCCCGCACATGGACGGTGTCCTCGACGAGTTCCGGAAGATCGCCGCCGGGCTGACCTACCACGAGCCGCGCGTCGCCGCCGTCTCCACGGTCACCGGTGCGGCCGTCGCCGAGGGGCAGTGGTCGTCGCCCGAGTACTGGGTCGAGCAGATCCGAGCGACTGTCCGCTTCGCGGACGCGGTGCGCACCCTGGAGGCGGCGGGCGTCACCGCCTTCCTGGAGGTGGGCCCGGACAACGTCTGCGCCGCTCTGGCGGCCGACTGCCTGCGCGAACCCGAGGGCAGGACGACGGTGGCCGCGCTGCGCCGCGACCGGCCCGAGGCCCCCTCGCTGCTGTCGGCCCTGGCCGAGGTGTTCGTGCGGGGCGCCGCGGTGAACTGGGCCGCCCTGTTCGACGGCACCGGGGCCCGGACGGTGGACCTGCCGACGTACGCCTTCGACCAGGAGCGCCACTGGCTGGAGCCGGTCACCGACAGCGTGGGCGCGCCGGCCGCAGGGCATCCGCTGCTGGGACCGGCCACCGCCGTCGCCGGGCTCGGGGAGGTGCTGTTCACGCGGCGGATCTCCGCGCGCACGGTTCCCTCACCGCTGCGGCACAGCGTGCTCGGCACGGACGTCGTCGCCGCCTCCGCGCTCGTCGAACTCGCCCTGCGCGTCGCCGACGAGACCGGCTGCCCGGGCATCGACGTGCTGCGTCTGCGGGCGCCGCTGGTGCTGCCGGCCGACGGCACGGTGGAGATCCAGGTCCGGGCGGGCCGGCTGCGGCAGGACGGCGGGCGCGACCTGACCGTGCACTCCCGGCCGGTGGTCGCGGCGCACGCCGGGCGGGACGACGCCCCCTGGGGCCTGCACGCCGAGGGCAGCCTCGCGCCGGACCGCCCGGCCGCATCCGGGGACCCCGTGGCGGGCCCGTCCGGCGGGACGCTGATCCGGCTGCCCGGCGAACAGGCCGACGATGCCGAGCGGTACGGCATCCATCCCACCCTCCTCGACGCGGCCCTGAGCTCCCTCGCGCACCGGCCCGTCCCGGACCACGTACCGGTCCCGGTCGTGTGGCGCGGCGTACGGCTGCACGCCGCCGGCGCCACCGTCGTACACGCCCGCGTCACCGAGCGGGAGCCGGGCACGGTGTCCGTACGGCTCACCGATCCCGCCGGGCGGCTCGTCGCCACGGTGGACTCGGTCGGCTTCCGAGACGTTCCGGCGGACGAGTTCCGCGTCGCGCACGGTGCCGGCGGCGGACTGCTGCTGGACGTGGAGTGGACGTCGGCCCACACCGGTGGGGCCGGGGCCCCCGCGGTTGCCGACGCCGTAGCGGGCGCAGGGGCCGACGCGTCGCCGACGCGTTGGAGCGTGCTGCGCTCCGGTGCGGACGACGGGGCGGCGGCCGTCGCGGCCGCGGGCCTTTCCGGGCCGTACCCGGACGTCGACGCGGCGCTGTCCGGCGGTGCGGACACGGACGCCGTGGTCCTGCCCTGCCCGGCGCCGGAACCGGCACACCTGGCGGCACACGCCGCGCGCCTGCTGGAGACGGTGCGGGCCTGGCTGGCCGACGAACGGTCCGCCGGGCGGCCGTTGACCGTGCTCACCCGCGGTGCGGTGGCCGTGTCGGCGGCGGAGGCCCCGGAACCGGAGCGGGCCGCGCTGTGGGCTCTGGTGCGGTCGGTGCAGGCCGAGGCGCCCGGACGGCTCATGCTGGTCGACACCGACGGCGACATCTCCGCCGGGTCCCTCTCCGCCCTGTGGGCCCTCGGCGAGCCCGAGGCCGCGGTCCGCGCGGGTACGGTCCTGACGCCGCGGCTGCGGCGCCTGCCGGCCGGCGCCGAGCCGCCCGCGGCACCGGCCTGGGACCCGGCGGGCACGGTGCTGCTCACCGGAGCCGCCGAGCGGCTCGGCGCCGGACTCGCCCGGCACCTGGTCGCCCGGCAGGGGGTCGGCCGCCTGCTGCTCACCGCGCCGGACGCGCGGCGGGCCGAGGCGACGGCCGCGCTGGCGGCCGAACTCGGCGCCCAGGGGGCCGAGGTGACGGTGGCCGTGTGCGATGTGACCGACCCGGCCGCGGTCACCGGCCTGCTGGCGTCCCTCCCGGCCGCGCACCCGCTGACCGGTGTCGTGCACGCGGAGGGCACCCGCGCCGCCGACACGCACCCCGAGGGCTCACCCGCCTGGCAGGAGGCGCTGCGCGCGGGCGCCGACGGTGCGTGGGCGCTGCACCGGGCCACGCGGGACGCGGACCTCGCGGCGTTCGTCGTCTGCTCGGATGCCGTCGGGCTGCTCGGCGGGGCGGGGAGGGCCGGAGCCGCCGCGGCCGCGGCCTTCGCGGACGGTCTGGCCCGGCGGCGCAGGGCCGAGGGCCGGCCGGCGACCGCCCTCGCGTGGGGCCCGTGGCAGAGCGACGACGGGGAAGGGGACCGGGAGCCGGCCGAGTCCGTGCCCGCGGGGTTCCGGCCGCTGAGGGCCGTGGACGGGTGGGCCCTGTTCGACCGCGCCATGGTCGCGGACACCCCGGCCCCGATCGCCGTGGCGCCGGCCCCGGCAGGTGCCGAAGAAGCGATCGATGTCAGGAACATGACAGATACGGAGTCGCCGGCCGGTGCCGGGGACCCGGTCGGCGCCGACGCGCCGTCGAGCACTCCGACCGGCGAGGCCGACGCCCCGTCGAGCACTCCCACCGGGCGCGCCGGTACCCCGCCGCGCCCGCCCCACCTGCTGGCCGCCCTGACCGCGACCACACGTCTGCGGCCACGGGCGCAGGCCGCGTCGGACACCGTCGCCCCGCTGGCCGAACAGCTCGCCGGACTGCCGGAGGCGGAGCGGGAGCGCCGGACGCTGGAGCTGGTCCGCGCCGGGGTCGCCGCGGTCCTCGGACACACGTCCGCGGACACGATCGCACCGGAACGGCCGTTCCAGGAGCTCGGGTTCGACTCGGTGACCGCGGTCGAGCTGCGCAACCGGCTCAGCGCCGCCGCGGGCACCCCGCTCCCCGCCACCGCCGTCTTCGACCATCCGACGCCGGCCGCGCTCGCCGCCCTGCTGCACGAGCGGCTGGCCCCGGCGGACGGCGGCGCCCCCGCACACGAACTCCGGGACGGCCTGGACCGGCTGGAGGCCCTGCTGGCCGCACCGCCCGCGGAGGCGGCTCGGCGCGCGGAGATCGCCGAACGGCTGCGGGCCCTAGCGGCCACCCTGCACGGCCCCGAGCCCATCTCGCCGAACAACGCGGTGAACGCCCCGACGAACAACGCCGTGGACGCCCCCGTGAACGCCCCGTCCGGCGGCGTGGACGTCGGCGCGGCCTCGGCCGACGAGCTCTTTGCCTTCATCGACTCCACACTCGGCCGGTCCGCGCACTGACCGCCTTCCCGAGCCCACCCCCACATGTGCCGAGGAGAATCGATCACGCATGGCCTACGAGTCAAACGAAGAGAAGCTCGTCGACTACCTCAGGTGGGTCACCGCCGACCTGCACAAGGCCCGGCAGCGCATCGCCGAACTGGAGGCGGGCGAAAGCGAACCCGTCGCGATCGTCGGGATGGCCTGCCGCTTCCCCGGAGGCGTCGCCTCACCGGCCGACCTGTGGCGGCTGGTCGCCGACGGGGCCGACGGCATCTCGCCGTTCCCCACCGACCGGGGCTGGGACCTGGACCGGCTCTACGACCCCGACCCCGACCGGCCCGGCACCACGTACACCAGGGAGGGTGGATTCCTGCACGACGCAGCCCTGTTCGACGCCCCCTTCTTCGGCATCTCACCCCGTGAGGCGCAGGCCATGGACCCGCAGCAGCGGCTGCTGCTGGAGACGGCCTGGGAGGCGTTGGAGGACGCGGGCCTCGACTCGGCGACCCTCCGGGGCAGTGCGACCGGTGTCTTCGCCGGTGTGATCGAGCAGAGCTACCTCGGTCTGGACGGCCCGCGCGACCTGGAGGGCCATCTGCTCACCGGCCGGCTGTCCAGCGTGGCGTCGGGGCGGGTGGCCTACACGTTCGGGTTCGAGGGCCCGGCCGTGTCGGTGGACACCGCCTGCTCGTCGTCCCTGGTCGCCCTGCATCTGGCGGCGCGGTCCCTGCGCGCGGGCGAGTGCACCCTTGCCCTCGCCGGCGGGGCCACGGTGACGGCGACCCCGAGCGGGTTCGTCGACTTCTCCCGGTTGCGGGGGCTGGCGCCGGACGGTCGGATCAAGTCGTTCGCCGCGGCGGCCGACGGTACGTCGTGGTCGGAGGGTGTCGGCGTCCTCGTCCTGGAGCGTCTCTCCGACGCCCGGCGCAACAACCATCCGGTGCTGGCCGTCCTGCGTGGTTCCGCGGTCAACCAGGACGGGGCGAGCAATGGTCTGACGGCGCCGAACGGCCCGGCGCAGGAGCGTGTCATCCGGCAGGCACTGGCCGACGCGGGCCTCGAACCGGCCGATGTGGACGCGGTCGAGGCGCACGGCACCGGTACGCGTCTCGGTGACCCGATCGAGGCCGAGGCCCTGCTCAACACCTACGGCCGGCAGCGGCCCGCCGGGAACCCCCTCTACCTCGGCTCGCTCAAGTCCAACATCGGGCACACGGTCGCCGCTGCGGGCGTGGGCGGTGTGATCAAGATGGTGGAGGCGATGCGGCACGGTGTCCTGCCCCGCACCCTGCACGTCGACCGGCCCACCCCGATGGTCGACTGGAGCTCCGGCGCCGTACGGCTGCTGACCGAGCCGCGGGACTGGCCCGACGCCGGGCGCCCGCGTCGCGCGGCCGTGTCCGCGTTCGGGGTGAGCGGGACGAACGCGCACGTCATCCTGGAGGAGGCGCCCGCCACCGACACGGCCGAGGAGCCCGACTCCCCGGCGCCCGCCGCCCGCCCGCTGCCGGTCCTGCCCTGGCTGCTGTCCGCCAAGTCCGCGACCGCACTGCGCGCCCAGGCCCAACGCCTCCTCAGCCACCTCGAGAACCCCCCGGACGCAGACCGCGACGGCGACCCGCACCCGGCCGCGGACACCCGCCCGGACGCAGACCTCGACGCCCGCCCGCCCCGCGCCCTCGACATCGCCCATTCCCTCGCCACCACCCGCACCGCCCACGACCACCGCGCCGCGATCGTCGGCTCCGGTCGCGCGGACCTGGTGGCGGGACTGACCGCGCTGGCCGCCGGTGAGCGGGACCCGCGCGTCTGGCAGGACACCCGCCACCACGGCTCGACCGCCTATGTGTTCACGGGTCAGGGCGCGCAACGGGTCGACATGGGCCGCGAGTTGTACAAGACCTTCCCCGCGTTCGCGGTGGCCTTCGACGAGGTGGCCGCCGCCCTCGACACGCACCTCGACGAGCCGGTGGCCACGGTGATCCGCACCGGCCGGGGCCTGTCGGAGACGGTCCGCGCCCAACCCTCCCTCTTCGCGGTCGAAGTGGCCCTGTACCGGCTGCTGGAGTCCTTCGGAGTGCGGCCCGCACTGCTCGCCGGGCACTCGGTCGGCGAGCTGGCCGTCGCCCATGTCGCGGGCGTCCTCGACCTGGCGGACGCGGCGACGCTGGTGGCGGCCCGGGCCCGGCTGATGCAGTCCGCCCCGCGCGGCGGCGCCATGGTCGCGGTGCAGGCCGACGAGGCGGAGGTCGCCGAACTCCTCGCCGAACGCGCGGACCTGGTGCTCGCCGCCGTCAACGCGCCGTCGTCCGTCGTGATCGCCGGGGACGCGGACGCGGCGGCCGAGGTACGGGCCGTACTGGAAGCACGCGGCCGGCGCACCCGCTCCCTGGAGGTCAGCCACGCCTTCCACTCCCCGCACATGGACGCCGTCCTGGACGACTTCCGGCGGGCCGCGGCCGGCCTGACCTACCACGCGCCCCGCATCCCCGTGGTCTCCACCCTCACCGGCGAGCCCGCCCGCGACGACGACCTGCGCGGCGCCGCCTACTGGACGGCGCAACTGCGCGGCACCGTCCGGTACGCCGACGCGGTGCGCGCGCTGCGGACGCAGGGCGCCGCCACCGTCGTCGAGATCGGCCCGGACGCGGTGCTCGCTCCGCTGGCCGCGCAGACCGAAGACGGCCTGACCGCGGTGCCC
The DNA here is from genome assembly GCA_014650015.1 of Streptomyces griseoloalbus. GTDB lineage: Bacteria > Actinomycetota > Actinomycetes > Streptomycetales > Streptomycetaceae > Streptomyces > Streptomyces griseoloalbus. The sequence goes on along the minus strand of BMUD01000004.1, from coordinate 325,391 downwards.
CTGCTCCGCGCCGGACACGCCGAGGCGGACACCCTGACGGCGGGCCTGGCCCGGCTCCACAACCGGGGCGTGGCGGTGGACTGGGCGGCGTTCTTCGCCGGCACCGGCGCACGGCGCGTGGCCCTGCCGACGTACGCCTTCCAGCGCGAGCGCTACTGGGTGGCGCCACAGGACCAGGGCGGTCAGGACGCCGTCGATCTGGGCCTGCGCCCTGGCGAGCATCCGCTGCTCGGCGCCGCGGTGCACCCGGCCGGCACCGACGAGGTGCTGTTCACCGGCCGGCTCTCGCCGCGCACCCGGCCGTTGCCCGCGCGGCACACCGTGGCCGGCCGGGCGGTGCTGCCGTCGTCGGTGCTCCTGGAGCTGGCGGTCCGCGCCGGGGACGAGCTGGGCTGCACCGTCCTGCACGAGCTGGAGACGGAGGCGCCGCTGGTGCTCCCGGACGGCGCCGGCCTGCAACTCCAGGTCCGGGTCGGCCCCGCACGCCCCGACGGCCGCGAGGTGACCGTGCACGCCCGGCCCGACGACACCGAGGTGCCGTGGACCCGCTACGCCCGGGGCCTCCTGGGCAGCGATCGCTGGGCGCCGCACCCCGCCCCCGAGCCGCACACCGCCCCCGAGCCGCGCACCGCCCCCACGCAAGACACCCGCCAGGCACCGGAGACCGGCCCCGCGCCGCACATCACCCCCACGGACACCAGCCCCGCCCGGCACACCGCCCCCACCCCATGGCCCCCCACCGGCGCCCAGCCCCTGCCCACCGCCCTCCTCCCCGCGCTGCCGGGACAGGACGGCGGCTGGCGGGTCGCGGCAGCGTGGCGGCGGGGGGACGAGGTCTTCGCCGATCTGGAACTGCCCGCCCCGGCGGCGGCCGAGGCCGGGCGGTACGTCCTGCACCCGGCGCTGCTGGACGCCGCCGTGCACGTCGGGCACGCCGTCGCGCGGGGCACCGAGGAGGCCGTACCGCAGGCCGTCACCCGCTGGCGGGACGTGCGGTTCCTCGCCCGCGGCGCCGCGGGCGTACGGGTGCGGCTCACCCTGGACGGCGACCGGGCGACCGCGCTCGCGCTGGCCGACCGGGCCGGGCTGCCGGTCGGCGAGGTCGGCTCCCTCACGACGCGGGCGCCCGCCCCGGACGAGATCGTGCAGGCGGCGGCCCGCCCCGCCGACAGCCTCTTCGGCCTCGACTGGACCGCCCTGACCGGGGCGCCGTCCCCCCGGCCGGTGCGGTGGGCGCTGCTCGGCGGGGCGCCCGACGAGGTCCGGGCGCCGAGGTTCGCCGACGCCGGGCAGGCGGCGGACGCGCTCGCCGCGACACCCCTGGACGCGCTGCTGCTGTGGCACATGCCGCCGCGCACCGATGACATGGCGGCCGTGCACCGCACGACGGGCGAGGCGCTGGAGGCGGTGCAGCGGTACCTCGCCGAGGAGCGGCTGGCGGAGATCCCGCTGGTCGTCGTGACCCGGAACGCGATCCGGGTACGGCCCGACGACACCTGCGACCCCGGTGTCGCCGCGGTGTGGGGTCTGCTGCGGTCCGCGCAGTCGGAGGCGCCGGGCCGGATCCTCCTGGTCGACGCCGGCGACACCGACGAACCGGACGCCGTGCTGCACGCGGTGTGGGCCTGCGGCGAGCCGCAGGCCGCCGTGCGGGCGGGACAGGTGTACGCGCCCCGGCTGCGGCCCGTCCCGGTCCCCCCGGTAGCCGCCCCGCCCCGGTTCGGCACGGGCACGGTGCTGGTCACCGGCGGCACCGGCGCGCTGGGCGCGCTGTTCGCCCGGCACCTGGTCCGCCGGCACGGTGTGCAGGAGCTGCTGCTCGTCAGCCGCCGCGGTGAACAGGCGCCCGGAGCGGGTGAGCTGGTCGCCGAGCTGAAGGAACTGGGCGCCCAGGTCACCATCGCAGCCTGCGATGTCGCCGACCGGGACGAGACGGCGGCACTGCTCGCCGGGATCCCGCGGGAACACCCGCTGACCGGCGTGATCCATCTGGCCGGCGTCCGTGACGACGGGCTGGTCGGGGCCCAGACCCGGCAGCGGCTGGCGAACGTGCTGCGGCCGAAGGCCGACGCCGCGTGGCACCTGCACGAGCTGACCGCCGACGCCGACCTGGCCGCGTTCGTGCTGTTCTCCTCGGTCGCGGGCGTCGTCGGCGGCCCCGGCCAGTCCACTTACGCGGCCGCCAACTCCTTCCTGGACGGCCTCGCCGAACTGCGCGCCGCCCAGGGGCGTCCCGCCACCTCGGTGGCGTGGGGCCTGTGGGAGCAGGAGGGCGGGATGTCCGGCGGTCTGAGCGAGACCGACCTGCGGCGCATCGCCCGCAGCGGGTTCCGCCCGGTGACCGAGGCGGCCGGCCCCGCCGTTCTCGACGCGGCCCTCGGCCTCGGCCGGCCGACCCTGGTGGCTTCGCCGCTGGATCTGGCCGCCGCACGCGAACAGGCGGGACGCGAACACACCGTACCGGCACGGGCCACATCGGCGCCGGTCGCACGGGCACAGGCACTGCGCGACCAGACGGACGTCCCGCCCCTGTTCCGCGAGCTGGTGCGCACCGTTCGCCGTCGCCCCGCCCAGGACACACCGGCCGCCGAACCGCTCGGGGCCCGGCTGGCGGGCCTCGCGCCCGAGGAGCAGCTGCGGCTCGTCACCGAGGTCGTCAAGGCGGAGGTCGCGGCCGTACTCGGGCACACCGGCACCGAGGGTGTCGAGGCGGAACGGCTCTTCCAGCAGCTGGGGTTCGACTCGCTGACCGCGGTGGAGCTGCGCAACCGGATCGGTGCGCTGGCCGGTGTGAGGCTGCCCGCCACCCTGGTCTTCGACCACCCCACCCCGGCCGCGCTCGCCGCCCATCTGCGCACCGCCCTGACGGCGGACGGGGCCGAGAGGCAGGAAGGGCCGCGCACGCCGGACTTCGCGGCCGAGGCGGTCCTCGCCGAGGACGTGCGCCCGGCCCCGGAGGTGGTCCGGTGCGTGACCGACCCGGGGCAGGTGCTACTGACCGGGGCGACCGGGTTCCTCGGCGCGTTCCTGCTGCGCGACCTGATGCGCACCACCCGGGCCACCGTGCACTGCCTGGTGCGAGCCGCCGACGAGCGCACCGCGTGGGAGCGGCTGCGGCGGAACCTGGAGCGGTACGGCGTGTGGGACGACATGGCGCCGGACCGCCTCGCCGTCGTGGTCGGTGACCTTGCGCAGCCCCGGCTGGGCCTGTCGGAGGACGACTACGACACGCTGGCCGCGACGGTCGACGTGGTGTACCACAACGGCGCCCAGGTGCACTGGCTGCACCCGTACGAGACGCTGCGGGCGGCCAACGTACGCGGCACCGAGGAGGTGCTGCGGCTGGCCGCGCGGCGGCGCAGCGTACCCGTCCATTATGTGTCGACCGTCGGTGTGTTCGCCGACGCGGCCCCGGACGGACGGGCGCTGCGGGTGACCGATCCGACCGGTCCCGCCGAGCGGCTGCCCAGCGGCTACCTGCAGAGCAAGTGGGTGGCGGAGCAGCTCGCCGCCCAGGCGGTCGCGCGCGGCCTGCCGGTGTCCGTGTACCGGGTGGACGTCGTCTCCGGCGACCAGGTCAACGGGGCCTGCCAGACCAGCGACTTCGTGTGGCTGAGCATGAAGGGCCTGCTCCAGGCGGGCGCGGTGCCCGCGGACGTCGGCGGACGCTTCCATCTGCTGCCGGTGGACTACGTGAGCGCCGCGATCCTGCGGGTGTCGCGCAGGCCGAAGTCCGCGGGCGGCACCTTCCACCTGTTCAACTCCAGCGCGGTCAGCCTGCGCGAGTGCGTGCGCCGGTTGCGGGCGCTCGGCTACACCCTGGAGGAGACGGACTGGGACGACTGGCGCGCGCGGGTCGAGGGGGACCGCGGAAACGCGATCCTGCCGCTGCTGCACGCCTTCGAGATGATGACCGGCGACACCGACCGGTTCTATCCGCCCATGGACACCACCGAGACCGAGGCAGCCCTGGCCGGCAGCGGCATCGTCTGCCCGGCCATCGACGAAGAGCTCTTCGCCACGTACGTGCGGTACTTCGTCGACACGGGTCACTTCCCGGCTCCCTGACCCGTACGAGACGACTGCAGCGGCCGGCGCCCCCGTGGCGCCGGCCGCTGTGTTGTGCCCACCGGCAGGTGGAGGCGGCGCCGCACGCAAGGGGAGTGGCCTGTTCCCCGTTGGGGACGGAGGTAAACCGTCCAATTACCGCACGGTGACCGGTTTCAGCCACCTATCCGGTTAGCTGGCACTGGCTGAAACGAGCCACGTCCCGCTGCTCCACAAGCGGTCGTTCCATGAAAAAAGAGAAGGTTCGCCGATGAGTTCACGACCAGTTTTCGCACCTCGGCACGGCGCCATCGCATCGCCGGGACGCCGTCTGTTCCTCAAGGCGGCCGGCGCCACCGCGCTCGCGGGGGCGATCGGCGCGACGCCCTACAGCGGCTCCACCGCCCACGCGGCGGACGGAGCCACCTCCGACGTGATCGTGATCGGCGCCGGGTACGCCGGCGGCACCGCCGCCCGGGAACTGGCCGCTCAGGGCCTGAAGGTGACGGTCCTGGAGGCCCGTGACCGCATCGGCGGCCGCATATGGACCGACACCTTCGCCGGGCAGCGGATCGAGCTGGGCGGCGGCTGGCTGAGCCCCGACCACGAGCTGGTCGCCCACGAGATGCAGCGCTACGGCCTGACCAACGTCGGCGACGTGGTGCCCGTCCAGTCCGTCATGCCGTCCTCGAACGGCTTCCAGGCGATGAGCCCGGCGGAGGCCAACGCGCACCTCGGCACCCTGTTCGAGCAGTTCCACGAGGGCTCGCAGGAGTACTTCGCCCGCCCTCACGACCCGCTGTACCGGGCGGACCTGCTCCAGCAGATCGACCAGCTCTCGTTCACCGACCGCATCGCCCAGCTGTCGATGTCCGAGCTCGACAAGGAGTGGCTCGCCGGCTACTTCACCGCCTACACCGGCAACGAGAACAGCCGCCGTGCCATGACGTCCATGGCCCAGTGGTGGGCCCTGGGCGGCTGGAGCATGGAGGGCTGGGAGAAGCAGACCGCCTACAAGCCGGCCGGCGGCATGACGGAGCTCCTGCAGAAGATGCTGGCCACCTCCGGCATCGCCCTCAAGCTGTCCTCGCCGGTCGCCGCGGTGACCAGCGCTTCGGACGGCGTCCAGGTCAAGCTCGTCAGCGGCCAGGTCTACAAGGCCGGTGCGGTGGTGGTGGCGACGCCGGTGAACACGTGGAAGACCATCCAGTTCAGCCCGGCGCTGCCCAGCGCCCACACCGCCGCCACCACCGAGGGCGTGGGCGTCTCCCTGTCCACCAAGATCTGGATGCAGCTGAGCGGCAGCGTGGAGGCGGTCTACGCGCAGGGCACCGAGAACTCCGCCCTGCCGCTGATGATCCCGCAGCAGGAGCTGTCCGGCGGCGGCCGGCTGATGGTCGGGTTCGCCGGCTCGTCCCTGAACGTGGCGGACAAGGCGGCGGTGCAGGCCGCCGTCCGTACCTACATACCGGGCGCCACCCTCGTCAGCTACCGCGCCCAGCAGTGGGGCGCCGACCGCTACGCCCGCGGCGGATGGGGCCTGCGGCGCCCGACCCAGCTGCTGCGGCAGCTGCCGGCGCTCCATCAGCCGCACGGCCGCATGGTCTTCGCCGGTGCCGACATCGCCTCCGGCTGGAACGGCGCCTTCATCGAGGGCGCGGTGGAGACGGGGATGCGCGCGGCGCAGCAGGTGGCCGCTCTCGTCTGAGCCACGCGCTCCGGCGTCACGGCCCCCGGCCCTCCGCCCGGCCGGGCGGAGGGCCCTTTCACGGCCGCGAGCGGGAGCCCCGTGCCGGCGGGGGCTCCCGACCTTCCTTCGAACGTCCAGGCTGAAAAGAACGCTCTACTGATACCATCGACGGGTGAAGATGAAGCCACCGGACGATACAAGCCGCTCGGCAGCCACCGAGGAGCCGGTGCCCGCTACGCGCGAGCGCATCATTCGGGCGGCCTCGCGGCTCATGCAACGGCAAGGCTACGACGGCACGGGCATCAAGCAGATCTCCCAGGAGGCCCGAGCCACGCTCGGCTCCGTCTATCACTTCTTCCCCGGCGGCAAGCAGGAGCTGGCCCTCGCGGCCATCAGCCGCGGGGACCAGGAATTCGTCGAGGTCCTGCGGGCCGGCCTGGCCGGCGACCCCGATCCGGCGAGGGCGGTCGTCGTGCTCACCCGGAACCTGGTGGAGAGCCTGCGCGCCTCCGACTGGGTGGACGGCTGCCCCATCACCACCACCGCCCTGGGCACCGTGGGCCGGCTGCCGGACATCCAGTCGGCCGCGGCGGACGCCTTCGCCCGCTGGCGCGGCATCGTCTTCGACCGGCTCCTGGAGTCCGGCGTCGGCGAGAGCGACGCCCGCGACCTCGCCCACACGGTGATCAGCACGCTGGAGGGCGCGGAACTGGCCGCCCAGGTCTCCCGCAGCAGCCGCCCCTTGGAGGTGGCGGGCCAGCACCTGTCCCGCCTGATCGCCTCCTACCGCTAGGACCTGTCTGACGCTTCCCGCCTGCCTCGCGACGCCATGCACGCCCTCTCGCCGCACCGGGCGCAGAGCCGAGTACATCCCGTACGAGGCTCTGCGCCCGGCACGCCAAGAGCACGCACCTGACGCCGCGAGGCCGCCCTGCGGGCGACGACGCGAATGGTCAGACAGGCCCTAGAGCGACCGTCCAACTCGGGTGATCTCCACGACGGCACACCCGAAGCCGCGCGCGTCCCCGTCGGCGAGCACGAGCGTCTCCCCGCGCTGCGGCCCTTCCTCCTCCAACAGCCGGGGAAGCTGCGCGAGTTGCCCGTCGCACGAGGGCCCGCTCCCCGCCGGCGACGGGAGGAACCGCACGACGTCGTCCTCCGCGCGTCCGCACGCGGCCAGCGCCAGCCGCACCACCTCACACTGTCGTTCCCCGAGCCCGGCGGGGCCGGCCGCCGCGGCGGTGCCGCGGCTGTGTCCTCTCCTGCGCCACCGGGGGGTGTGCCGTTCGGGCACGCTCCAGGCGAGGTCGGAGCGGAGCAGGGACCCGTGGGGCGGGCCGCCGCCCAGCACGGCGGTCGCCAGCACCCGCGCCACCCCGGCCGACGCCGTCAGCACGAGCCCGGTCGCCTGCCCCGCGGACAGCCGGTCGTACGGCACCGGATCCCCGCCCGCGGTGGTGACCAGGGCGGTCAGCGGCGTCCGGGGCCGGCCCGACACGTACTGCGCCGCCAGATGCAGCGCCACCAGGGCGCCGCCGGTGGGCCGCCGCACCTCCCAGGCGGTGGCCCGCGGACACCCGAGCCCGCGCACCACCGCGGCGGCGGTGCCGTCCCGCGCACCCGCCGCCCCGGTCGGGGCGTGGATGACGAGGTCCAGCCCTCCGTCGGGCACGCCCGACCGCCGACGGGCGGCACGAGCGGCACGCAGCAAGGCGCCGTCGGCGTCCGCTCCGTCATCGGCGCCCGGCCGGCGGTGGCCGGCGCGGCGGCGCGTTCCTGTCACCGCGTCATACGGCGGCGGCGCACCAACAGCGGTGGCCGCCGCGCCGATCCACACGTCGGGCCAAGCGGTGACCTCCGTGCTGTACAGCTCGGGCGGGAGCGTCATCGCCATGGGCCACCCGGCCCCGTCGACGCGCCGCCCGGGGCGACGGAGGTCTCGGCCCGCGACACGCTTCCCGCGGCGGGGAACCCGGCGTACGTCGGCTGCCGGGCCGGTGCGGCGAGCGCGGCGGTGACGGTCCGGCCGACGGCGTCGAGGTGATCGTTCAGCCGGCCCGGGTACTGCACGCCCAGCACGGCGCAGGCGGGCGTCAGGAGCCGGGCGAACGACACGAAGGCGCTGGCCGCGCCACCGGCGTGCGGGAAGCGGACCAGCCGTACCGGCGGGCCCGTACCGGCGGGCACCGTCCCGGCCGGAGCGCACGTTCGCAACCACTCGCTGCCCACTTCGACTCTCCTGCCTCGCACTCCGACGTCATGGCCGCCAGGCCACGCCCCCATGCTGCGGGCGGCGACTCAAAGCACGGACAAGGAACGCACAAAGCGGCCCCGCGGCGGACGGAAAAGTGACATTCGTGGACGCCGCCGTTTGCCCCGCGCACCGGCCACGGACGACGATCCTGCTATCGGGCGAGGCACGCGACGCGCCACCTCGCTCTCCCGGGCCGTCACGCGCGAGGGGTGCTCACCGACGGAAACCCTCCCCGGGACCCTCGGCCGGGCCGATTCCCCACCGCACGGGCATCGGCCCGGCCGGACCAGCCGTCGACGACGCCGGCCTCGTCCTGAACGGCGAGTCGGGGAGACTCGTCGAGGACGACACGTGCAGCCGGGGCCGAGCGACGGCGGCGGGGGCGTCGGCGCGGGCCGCCGACTGGCGGTGGCCCGCGCCTCGAAGGGAGTCCGGATCGAGTCCCTCGATCCCTGGTTCGCCCCGTAGGCGACCGACCACCTCGATGGCGGGCAACGAGTCGCTGCCGAGTGCGAGCCGGTACGACGCCCCGGTGCGAGGTCACCGGCGCGTCGTGCCGCCGTCCAGCCCCGCGATCGCGGCGAGCCGCTGGTAGGAGTCCAGCAGCGCTTCCCGGTCGTGGGTGCTGGTGGTGACGAGCACCTCCTGTGCGCCCGTCTCCTTCAGCACCGACTCCAGTCCGTGCGCCACCTCCTCCTCGGTGCCCGCCAGTTGGCCGGTGAGCCCCGACTCGTAGAGGTCGCGCTCCTTGGCGGTCATGGACAGCGCCTCGACCCGCTCGGCGGGCGGCAGCGGCGGGAAGGTGCCGTGCGTACGGGAGTGCGCCATCGACCAGGCCTCCGGGATCAGCAGACGGCGCGCCCGCTCGGGGGTGGCGGCCACCGCGACCGTCCCGGAGACGACCACGTAGGGCTCGCTCGCCCACTCCGAGGGGCGGAACAGGTCGCGGTACCGGTCGATGCCGCGACGCATCCGGTCACGGTCGCGGAGGTCGCCGATGACCATCGGCAGGCCCGCGCGGGCCGCGATCGTGGCGCCCTCACCCATGGCCAGCACGAACGGCGGCACGGTCAGGCCCTCGGCCGGCCGGGCGTGCACGCCGGTGGGGGAGGTGCCGCGGAACCAGCCCAGCAGCTCGTCGAGCTGGGCCGCGAAGTCCTCCGCGTCGCCCTTGTCGCGTCCCAGCGCCCTGCGTACCCCGTCGGTGAAGCCGACCGAGCGGCCCAGACCCATGTCGACGCGCCCCGGGAACAGCGATTCGAGGACCCCGAACTGCTCGGCCACGACCAGCGGCCGGTGGTTGGGCAGCATGACCCCGCCGGTACCGACGCGCATCGTCCGGGTCGCCCCGGCGACGGCTGCGGCCAGCACGGTCGGCGCCGAACCCGCGACCCCCGGCACCCCGTGGTGCTCGGAGACCCAGAACCGGTGGTAGCCGAGCCGCTCCACCTCGCGCGCCAGGCGCACGGTGTCACGCAGCGCCTCGGGGCCGGAGTGCCCCTCGCGCGTGCGGGAGCGGTCGAGGACGGAGAAACGGGTCGAGGCGATCACGGAACTCATACCAGTCTCAACACCCGGCGCTCCACATGATTCCGCGCGGCCGCGCCCCGTCTAGGCTGTGCGGTGTGACCGACCGCAGCGAGCGGCCGCTGGCCGTGTTCGACCTCGACAACACCCTCGCCGACACGGCGCACCGGCAGCGGTTCCTGGAGCGCAGGCCGCGCGACTGGGACGCCTTCTTCGCCGCCGCCCCGCAGGACCCGCCGCTCGCCGAGGGCATCGCGCTGGTCCGGGAGAGCGCCCGGGAGTGCGAGATCGTCTACCTCACCGGGCGCCCCGAGCGCTGCCGGCGCGACACGCTGGACTGGCTCGCCGCACAGGGGCTTCCCGCGGGCGAGGTGCACATGCGCGGCAACGCCGACCGCAGGCCCGCCCGCCACACCAAGCTGGCCGTCCTGCGCCGCCTCGCCCGTACCCGGGAGATCCGCGTGCTCGTGGACGACGACGAGCTGGTCTGCCTGGATGCCCGGAGGGCGGGCTTCACCGTCGTCCAGGCCCGCTGGACGGCCCCGTCCGGGGAGCTGAAGGACGCGCAGGAGCGGGAAGGACGGACCTGAGCGGAAGGCGGACCCGAGCGGCAAGGACGGACTGAGCGGGACCCGAGCGGGAAGAGCGGACCCGCGCTCCGGCCCGTCTCAGTCCGTCCCCTCCAGGCGGAAGCCGACCTTCAGCCCCACCTGCCAGTGCGCGATCCGCCCCTCCTCGATCTGGCCGCGCACCTGGGTCACCTCGAACCAGTCCAGATTGCGCAGCGTCTGCGAGGCACGCTCGACGCCGTTGCGTACGGCCTGGTCGACGCCCTCGGGCGAGGTGCCGACGATCTCCGTGACCCGGTAGGTGTGGTTCGACATGCGGGTGCTCCTCTCCCCGACGGCCGGCCCCTGGCACGGGGCCGCGTACGTCACACGTCACTCCACCGTGCCCCACGGGGCGGCGGAGCGCGAGGCGTCGGCCCCGTTCGCCTGACGAGCTTGACCTACTCATTGGTCCATACCAAGATGCTGGTCACCCGCCCGAGCTTCCGCTCGCCCCCCACGTCGGGCCCGCCCTGTCCCTCCAGACAGAAACAGGACCCCTCGTGAGACGCCGTCTGCTCGCCCTTGTCTGTGTGTCCGCCTCCCTGCTCGGCGGCTGTGGGCTGCTACCCGACAGCGGGGCCGAACGGCGCACGGTCGTCGTGTGGTTGATGCAGCACAGCGCCTCGCAGGAGTTCCTGGACCGCTTCACGAAGGAGTTCGAGCGCGAGCATCCCGGACTCGACGTCGACATCCGCGTCCAGGACTGGACCGGAATCGGCGCGAAGGTGCAGAAGGCGCTGGAGACGGACGAGCGGGACGGACCCGACGTCATCGAGGTCGGCAACACCCAGGTCACCCAGTACGCGGAGGGCGACGGACTGCTCGACCTCACCCTGGAGTCCATGCGGGACTGGGGCCGCGACGCATGGCTGCCCGGCCTCGCCGAACCCGGCCGGTGGGGCTCCCAGCAGTACGGCATCCCCTGGTACGCCGCCAACCGCGTCGTCATCTACCGCAAGGACCTCTTCCGCGAGGCCGGCGTCACCGCCCCGCCGAAGACCCGCGACGAGTGGCTCGCCCTCACCGAGAAGCTCGACACCGGCGGAAACCAGGGCATCTACCTCGCCGGACAGGACTGGTACACCCTCGCCGGCTTCATCTGGGAGGACGGCGGAGACCTCGCCAAGGAACGGGACGGCGTCTGGCGCGGCACACTCGACAGCCCGGCGGCCCTGCGCGGCATGGACTTCTACCGCCGGCTCCAGGCGCTCGGTGACGGACCCGTCGACGCCGACGAGGAACACCCGCCGCAGGCGGGCGTGTTCTCCGAGGGGCGGGTCGCGCAGATCGTGGCCGTGCCCGGGACGGCCCGGGCCATCGTCGAACAGAACCCGCGCCTGAACGGCGAGTTGGGCTACTTCCCCGTCCCCGGCGGAACCGCCGGCAAGCCCGGTGCCGTCTTCATCGGCGGCTCCGACCTCGTCGTCCCGGCGAACACCGACGCCAAGGAGGGTGCCATCGAAGTCGTCGCCGCGCTCACCGGCGCCCGGTGGAACACCGAACTGGCCCGCACGATGAACTACGTCCCCAACAAGGCCGGCCTCGCCGACGCGGTGGCGGGGGAGGAGGGGGTCGCGGCCATGGCGGCCGGAGCCGCACAGGGACGCGCGACCCCCAGCACACCCCAGTGGGGCGCGGTCGAGGCGGACAACCCGATCAAGGAGTACATGACGAAGGTGCTCACCGGATCCGACCCGGCCACGGAGGCCGGGCGCGCCGCACGACGCATCACCGAGGCCCTCGCCTTCGACTAGGGCCTGTCCGGCGGCTCGTGCCGCAGACGCGGGGCCCGGCGCGCTCCGGCAGGCCGGGCGCCGTCAGCGGGCGATGCTCAGTGACAGCGCGAACCGCCCTTCCCCGTCCGTCCACCACCGGGCCAGGTCCAGCCCCGCGGCCGACAACTCCCCACGCACTCCCTCCTGCCGGAACTTCGCCGACACCTCGGTGCGCAGTTCCTCGCCCGCCGCGAAGTCCACGGCGAGATCCAGACCGGGGATCTTCACCGACTGCGCGGTACGGGAGCGCAGCCGCATCTCGATCCACTCCCGCTCGGTGTCCCACAGGGCCACGTGGTCGAAGGCGGCCGGATCGAAGTCGGCCTCCAGCTCCCGGTTGATCACGGTCAGGACGTTCTTGTTGAAGGCGGCCGTCACACCGGCCGCGTCGTCGTACGCCCGGACCAGCACCGTCTCGTCCTTCACCAGGTCCGTGCCCAGCAACAGGGCGTCGCCCGGGGCGAGCAGGGCACGGACGGAGGCGAGGAACGCGGCACGCTCGGCGGGCAGCAGATTGCCGATGGTGCCGCCGAGGAACGCCACCAGACGCGGTCCCGGCGTGTCGGGCAGTGTCAGCCGGGCGGTGAAGTCGGCGATCAGCGCGTGCACGTCCAGCCCCGGCCGCTCGGCGACCAACGCCTGCCCGGCCAGGGTGAGGGCGCTCTCACTGACGTCGACCGGGATGTAGGTGTGCAGCCCGGTGAGGGCGTCGATCAGGTACCGGGTCTTCTCCGAGGAGCCGGAGCCCAGTTCGACCAGGGTGCGGGCACCGGACGCGGCGGCGATCTCACCGGCGCGGGCCAGCAGGATCTCGCGTTCGGCGCGCGTCGGGTAGTACTCGGGCAGCGCGGTGATCTCCTCGAACAGCTCGCTGCCGTGCGCGTCGTAGAACCACTTCGGCGGCAGCGTCTTGGGGCTGCCGGTCAGGCCCGCCCGGACGTCGGCGCGCAGGGCGGCGTCGGTGGCGTCCTCGGGCAGGGTGCGGGTGAGAAGGAACGGACTCACGTAAGGGGCTCCTTCGCAGGTGCGGGCGCGCCGGCGGACGTCAGGGCGTCGCCGGGTTCCTTGAGCGGGGTCAGCGCGACGTCCGTGCGGCTCGCCACGAGCAGGGTGCGGTCGGGGACCTCGCACCAGTGCGGATCGTCGTCGTAGGGCTCGGAGGCCACGACGGTGCCGCCGCCGGGCCGGGTGAGGTACCACAGCGTGTCGCCCCAGGCGGTCGCGGTGACGGTGTCGCCGCCTGTGAGCAGCAGATTGAGCCGGGACCCGGGTGCCGCAGCGGCGACCTCCAGGACCGTGTCGGCCAGCGCCCGGCCCTCCTCGTCACCGGCCCGCAGCCGGGCGAGGACCAGGGCCCACACGAACGCGGAGTCGTTGCGGGCCTCCAGCGACAGGACGTCCTCGGCGGACAGGGCCGGCACGAGCGGCGCGAGCGAGCCCGGCCAGCCCGGCACCGCCCCGTTGTGGCTGAACAGCCAGGTCCCGGCGGCGAACGGCGCGGCCGCGGCCTCCGCGTCGGCACCCGACAGGGTCGCGTCCCGTACGGCGGCGAGCAGCGCCCGGGTCCGCACCACACGGGCGAGATCCGCGAACGACAGGTCCGCCCAGACCGGCCCGGCCCGGCGGTACCGGGCCGGCACCGGATCGCCCTGCGCGTACCAGCCCACGCCGAAACCGTCGGCGTTGACCGTGCCGTACCGCTGCCGCCGGGGCGCCCAGGACTGGCGGTACAGCCCGTGCGCGGGCTCCACGAGCAGCCCGCCGAGCGGTTCCTCCGGACCAACGTAGGCCACATGACGGCACATCAGACGTCCTCCGAGCGCGCCGTGCGGAACCCGGAGAAGATCTGCCGCCGGATCGGCAGATCCCAGTTGCGGAACGTCCCCCGGCAGGCCACCGGGTCCACGGCGAACGAACCACCGCGCAGCACCTTGTGGTCCGGCCCGAAGAACACCTCCGAGTACTCCTTGTACGGGAACGCCTTGAACCCGGGGTACGGCAGGAAGTCGCTCGCCGTCCACTCCCACACGTCGCCGATCAGCTGTCGCACTCCGAGCGGGGACTCACCGGCCGGGTAGCTTCCGGCGGGCGCCGGACGCAGGTGCCGCTGACCGAGGTTGGCGTGCTCGGGCCCGGGGTCGGCGTCGCCCCACGGGTAGCGCATCGCACGGTCGCCGGCCGGATCGTGACGGGCCGCCTTCTCCCACTCGGCCTCGGTGGGCAGCCGGCGCCCGGCCCAGCGGGCGTAGGCGTCGGCCTCGTACCAGCACACGTGCAGTACGGGCTCGTCGGGCGGCACGACCTCGGTGACGCCGAACCGGCGCCGCAGCCACTGCCGGCCGTCACGGCGCCAGAACAGCGGCGCCCTGATGGAGTTGCGGCGGATGTGGGCCCAGCCCTCGGCGGTCCACCAGCGTGACTCGTCGTAGCCGCCGTCCTCGATGAACGCCTGGTACGCGGCGTTCGTCACCGGGGTGGTGTCGATGAAGAAGGAGGGCACCTCGCGCCGGTGCGCGGGGCGTTCGTTGTCCAGCGCCCATGGCTCGTCGGAGGTGCCCATGGTGAACGGGCCGCCCGGGACGAGCACTTCGGACGCCCCGGTGAACAGCGGCACCGGCTCAGGGTCCGGGGCGGTCAGGGCCTGCGGGCCCCGGCGGAGCTGATGGGTAATCAGCATGGTCTCGTCGTGCTGCTGTTCGTGCTGCGCGATCATCCCGAAGGCGAAACCCGCCTCCGTCAGCCGTGTCCCGTGGAACGCGGCGCCCTCCAGCACGTCCAGCGCCCTGCCGCGCACATCGGCGGCGTACCGGCGGGCCTCGTCCGGCGGCAGCAGCGGCAGGCCGGGGCGTTCGGCGCGCGGGTGCTCGAAGGCGTCGTAGAGGGTGTCGATCTCGGGCCGTATCGCCTTCTGGCCGGCGACGGCCCGCAGCAGCCACTGCTCCTCCTGGTTGCCGATGTGGGCGAGGTCCCACACCAGCGGGGACATCAGCGGCGAGTGCTGCGCGGTCAGATCGGGCTCGTCGACGCAGCTGGTGAGCAGCGTGGTGCGGTCCCGTGCGGTGATCAGCGAGGCGACCGCGCGCTCGCGCAGGGCTTCGGCGTCGAGGGCGGGGTCGGTCATGAGGGGGTGTCCTTCCCGTGCGGGTGCGTGTCGTCGGGGTGTGTGCCCGGGGCGTTCGAGGAGGAGGTGCCGAGGGCCGTGGTGCGCGGCTCGGCGAGCAGCTCGTCGAGCAGGTCGTCGGCCGGACAGCGGCCCCGGGCGACATAGCGGTCGGCGTACGCCTCGACGGCGTCGACGATGTCGGTGGTGGCGCCGAGCCGGGGCAGGGCGCGCAGCGCCGCCGCGAAACAGGCGACGGCCACCTCGCGCAGCTCCGGGTCGGACAGCCCGTCACGGGCCGCGTCCCGCCAGAGCGGGTTGTGCGGCGCGGGCATGCCGTGCGTGCGCTCGGCCAGCGGCTTCACCGCCCGGTAGGCGGTCTCGGCGGCCTCCGGGTCGTCGAACAGCGCGGTCGTCACGGCCAGCGGCACGATCCAGCCGTCGTCACCGGGCTGCGCGTCGATCATGCGCAGTTCCAGATGGCCGCGCGGCCTGACCGGCGGGAACAGGGTCGTGGCGTGGTAGTCGAGGTCCTCCCTGGTCGGTGGTCTGGGCGCGTGGGACCTGGTCCACTCCCGGAACGTCAGCCCGTCCGGCACCTGCCACGGCCCGCTGTCGCGCCGTACGCACATGACGGGCGCGTCCAGCACATGCCGGGCCCAGGCGCCGCGCGGGTCGGAGTCCAGTACGGGGCCGCCCGCCCGGCCGGCGCCGATCTGCGCCCAGCGCAGCTGCCGCGTGGACCGCCAGCCGGTCGGCCGGTGACCGGCGAACGGGGAGTTGGCGAACACGGCGACCAGGACCGCGCCCAGCTGGTGCGCCAGCCACCAGCGCCGTACATGGCCGAGGGGTCCGGGCTCCTCGTACCCGGCGTCCAGGGACACCTGCACGGAGGCGGAGGTGCACATCATGGCCCGCCCGGCGGGACCGGTACGGTCGAGACAGGCCTCCATGGCGTCGTAGCGCGGTTCGCGCAGGAACCGGCGGGGCGTGTGCCAGGGGTCGTGGCCGAGCCCGACGAGTCGCAGACCGTCCCGGCGGAGCACCGCGCGGACGGCGTCGAGGTCGGCGGAGACGGTACCGATGCACTCCATCAGGGAGGCGGCGGGCGGCGAGCTCAGCTCCAGCTGGCCGCCGGGCTCGATGGTGAGCGCCGACCTCAGGGGCACGGTCCGCAGGGCGGCGTAGGCCGCTTCGAGTCGTTCGGGTGACACGGGGAGCCGCGGTTCCCGCAGCTCGTGGACGAGCCATTCCACCTCGACCCCGAGGCGGCGCGGCGGTCCGGTCTTGAAGCAGATGCCCCGCACCAGGGCTTCCACCTCGGCTTCCGTGACGGCGGTACGTGGCTGGATACAGCCACCTGCCGAATCGGACATGTCGGAGTCCTCCTGAGATTCCACCATGTCGCCGGCCCGGGGATCCAGTGGCCCCGGCCGGCACCAACTCGTCCACCCAAAACCTTCACGTCGCCCGGCACAAGGGCGCCTGGTGGGGCGTTCCGGGTCGGTCATCCTTTCTTCCGGCCTGTTCCCGCGGGGTTTCCCGTCCGTTTCCCCGGGCTTTCGGGGGAGGCGGAAACTCCGTTGCGCCGCTTCACCAGCATCGCTCAGGATGCTTGCGTGAGCACGACGAGAGAGATCGCGCGGCGCGCGGTCACGGCGGCTACGGGGGTGGCGCCGTGAGCGCGCGCCTGCGTGGCATCGCCCGCGAGACCGAACAGATCGTGGCGGCGGGTTCCTACCGCGCACCCGGCGGGCACGAGGTGTCCCTCGCGGCGGCGATCGGGGCCGCGGCGCGCGGTACCCGGACGCACGGCCCCGAACCGGTCCCGGTCCCGGCGTTCCGTCCGGCGGAGACCCGGTTCGAGGTCACCGGCGAGAGCAGCCTGGAGGCGGCGCGCCGCCTCGCCGGCGCGGACGGCGGGCCGGCCGTGCTGAACTTCGCCTCCGCCCGCAACCCCGGCGGCGGATACCTGAACGGTGCCCAGGCCCAGGAGGAGGCCCTGTGCCGCGCCTCAGCGCTGTACACCTGCCTGCTGCGCGCCCCCGGCTTCTACGACCACCACCGCGCCCACCGCGACCCGCTCTACACCGACCGGGTGATCCACTCACCCGCCGTGCCGGTCTTCCGTGACGACCGCGGCCGGCTCCTGGACGAGCCGTTCACGGCCGGCTTCCTCACCTCGCCCGCGCCCAACGCGGGCGTGATCCTCTCCAGGACACCGGAGCGCGCCCGGGAGCTGCCCCGCGCCCTGGCCGTACGGGCAGGGCGCGTGCTGGAGACCGCCCTGGCCCACGGCTACCGGCGGCTGGTGCTCGGCGCCTGGGGCTGCGGGGTGTTCCGCAACGACCCGGCACAGGTGGCGGCCGCCTTCCGGGCGCATCTGGAGCCGGGCGGGCGCTTCTCGGGGGCCTTCGAGCACGTGGTCTTCGCCATCCTGGACCGCACCCGCGACAGCGTGGTCCGCGCGGCGTTCGAGCGCACGTTCGCGGACTCGCTGTCGGATGCGGCGGTGCTCAACTCCAGCCGTACCGCTCCCGCAGCCGCTGACGCACGAGGTTGAACCGCATCCGGTCCAGCGCGCACGCCTCCCGGCGCATACCCCCCTCGTGCAGCCGCAGCACCCGGTCCACGTCGACCCAGGAATGCCGGCCCGACCGGTCCCACGGTCCGCTGCCGATCGGCACCCACTCCCGGTCCCCGGCGTGCCGCTTGCTGGACAACTGCACGGCGAGGAAGGTGCCGGCCGCCTCACGGGCGACGACGAGCACCGGACGGTCCTTGCCCCGGCCGTCGTTCTCCTCGAAGGGCACCCAGGTCCACACGATCTCCCCGGGATCGGGGTCGCCGTCGTGCGCGGGCGAGTACTCGGTGCGCACCCGGCCCACCTCGCGGGGCGCGGCCTCGACGGTGGCGGAAGGGCCGTGGCGGCCCGGGGCGTTCTCAGGGCTGTAGGCGGTCACAGGCGTACCGTACGGCACCCCGGCGGCACCCCCGGCGGGGCCCTCTCACGCGGCCGGGGAGTCCACCGCCGCCGTCGGCCGCGGCGGCCACACCTCGTGCCAGCGCGACTCCGCCTCCAGCTGCGCGGCCAGACCCACGAGCACCGGCTCGCTGTTCGCCGGGCCGAGCAACTGGGCGCCCGCGGGGAGACCGCCGTTCACGAAACCCGCCGGCACGTTGACCCCCGGCCAGCCGAGGACGTTCCACGGCCAGGCGTAAGGACAGGCCGCGATCATCGCCCGGTCGGTGGCCAGGCCGCTCAGTTCGAGCAGCGCGCCGATGCGCGGCGGGGGAGCGGCGGTGGTGGGCGCGAGGATCACGTCGTACGACGTGAAGAACCCGCCGATACGCCGCTGCAGCACCGTCTCCGCGCGCCGCGCCGCCCGCAGCGGGACCCCGCCGAGCAGCCGGCCCATCCGTGCCGCGCCCCGGGTGCGCCTGTCGAGCAGTTCGGGGAACGGCGCCTCGCCCACCCACTCGGCGATGCCCGCGGTCGCGCGGGGCACGAAGGTCAGCCCGATCCGTCCGTACGGCGGGTCGGCCTCCTCGACCGTGTGCCCCAACGCGGCCAGTTTCCCGGCCAGTTCCAGGACCCTGGCGCGCACCTCGGCGTCGAGCCGGGCGGGCACCGCGGTGAACGGCGGCTTCAGCGAGAGCGCGATCCGCAGCCGCCCGGGGTCGCGGCGGGCCGCCCCGACCGCGTCGACGGCCGGCGGACGGTGCGGGTCCAGGTCGTGATTGCCGCTCGCCGCGTCCAGCAGCAGGGCGGCGTCGGCGACCGTGCGGGCGAGGGTGCCGTTGACGGTGATGCCCTGGAAGGACTCACCGCGCGGCCAGGTGGAGATCCGGCCGCGCTGCGGCTTGATGCCCACGAGATGGGTCCAGGCGGCGGGGATGCGCACCGAACCGGCGCCGTCCGAGCCGAGCGCGGCGGGCACGAGGCCGGCCGCGACGGCGGCGGCGGAGCCGCCGGAGGAACCGCCCGGGGTGTGCTCGGTGTTCCACGGGTTGCGGGTCGCCCCGAAGGCCGGCCCCTCCGTGAACGGCCACTGCCCGAACTCGCAGGTGTTGGTCTTGCCGACGATCACCGCGCCGGCCGCCCGCAGCCTCCGTACCGCCTCGCCGTCCGCCGCGACCGGTGGGAACTCGCCCCGGCAGCCGAAGGCGGTCGGCTCGCCCGCCACGTCCATGTCGTCCTTGACCGCGACCGGCACCCCGAGCAGCGGCAGCCGCTCCCCGGCGGCCAGCCGCCGGTCGGCGGCCTCGGCCTCGAGGAGCGCGGCGTCGGTGCGCACGATCCGGAAGGCGTTGAGGGAGGACTGCGTCGCCTCGATCCGCGTCAGTGCCTGCTCGACGAGCTCCCGCGACGTCATCTCCCCGGCGGCCAGCGCACGGGCGGTCTCCGCCAGGCCTGCGGCACGGTCGATCGACATGCGGGCACCTCCTGAGCGACGCGTCTACCGAACGGTAACCTCCGGGGGGCAACGAGGGAACGCCCCCGGCGCGAGCGTCTCGCTCCGGGTCGGTGGCAGGAGCAAAAGATGTCTGACCCGCTTCGCGGGTGGAACGTGGGTGGCATGGGCAAGACCGCGCTGATCGTCATCGACATGATCAACACCTACGACCACCCGGACGCCGAACAGCTGATCCCGTCCGCCGAGTCGGTCGTACCGGTCGTCGCCGCCCTGCTGGAACGGGCACGGCGGCGGGACGTGCCGGTGATCTACGTCAACGACAACTTCGGCGAGTGGCGCTCCCACCACGGTGAGCTGGTGGACAGGGCTCTGTCCGGGCCGCACGCGTCCCTCGTGGAGCCGCTGCGGCCGGACGGGTCCTCCCTCTTCGTCGTCAAGGCCCGGCACTCGATCTTCTTCGAGACCCCGTTGGGCTATCTGATCGCCCAGCAGGGCATCGAGCGACTGGTGTTGTGCGGCCAGGTGACGGAGCAGTGCGTCCTCTACTCCTCGCTCGACGCGCACATCCGTCACATCGACGTGGTCGTCCCGCGGGACGCCGTCGCCCACATCCACGCCGACCTGGCGGACGCCGCCCTGCGCATGATGGAACGCAACATGGGCGCGCACGTGTGCGACAGCGACGAACTGTGGCGCTGACGGACGGTGCCGTGCGTCACCGGGCGGACACTGGTCCCATGAGCCGTCCCTTGCTTCCGCCCCGCGAGCTCCGCCCCTACCTGGACGAACTGGTCCACCGCACCCGCGCCGTCTGCGGGCCCCACCTGGTGAGCGTCCTCGCCGTCGGGTCCCTCGCCCTCGGCGACTACCGGCACGGACGCAGCGACGTCGACGTGACGGTCGTGGTGGACCGTTCGCTGCCCCGGCGGGCGCTGCCCGAGCTGGCCGACGCGCTGGCGCACCCCGCCCTGACGTGCCCGGCGGCCGGGCTGGAACTGGTCGCGTACCCCGCAGACCTCGCCGCCGGTCCGTCCGGCGAGGCGGGGTATCTGCTGGACCTCAACACCGGACCGTCCCTGCCCGAGCGGGTCAGTTACGACCCGCGGGAGGCACCGGCGTTCTGGTACGTCCTCGACCGGTCCCTCGCCCACCAGTGCGGCCTCCCGCTCTTCGGCAGGCCGGTGCGGGACGTGATCGCCGCACCGGAGCGGCCCACCGTGCTCGCCGCACTCCGCGCCTCCGTACGGGAACACACCGAGGGCGAGGGGCACGTGGCCGACAACCGGGTGCTCAACGGCTGCCGTTCCGTGGTGTACTGCCGCACGGGCCACTGGTTCGCCAAGCGCAGGGCGGCGGAGGTGATCGCCGCCTCCGAGGAGGCCTTCCGGCCGCTGGTCACCGACGCCCTGCGCAGCTTCGAACGCCCCCGGGAGTCCGCGCTCACGCTGCCCGGGCCGGCGGTGCGGGACTTCCTGGCCTGGGTGGCCGCACGCGTGGACGAGGCCGTCGAGGCCGAGGGCGGCCACACCGGCTGAGGTGACGGGGACGGGGCGACGCCGGCCACCTCTTCGCCCCGATTCCCGCTCGACAGCCCTCGCCACCGCTGTCTAAGCTGCTGCGCGCGGCATCGCGTGTCGGTCACCGGTCGGGTGAGGCATGGAGGTACCGCGGATGCCCGTGGAGGCATTGACACCGTGTCAGTCGAGTTCAATCACACCATCGTTCTCACCCGTGACCGGGAGAAGTCCGCCCATTTCCTCGCCGAGATCCTGGGGCTGGAGGTCGGGGAACCCGCCGGGATGTTCCTGCCGGTGACGACCGCCAACGGAGTCACCCTGGACTTCGCGACCGTCGGCATCGACATTCCGACGCAGCACTACGCGTTCCTCGTCTCCGAGGACGACTTCGACGGGATTCTCGCCCGGCTCGTGGACGCCGGGGTCCCCATCCAGGCCGATCCGCACGGCAGGCACCCGCGCCACATCAACCGCAACGACGGCGGACGCGGCGTCTACTTCCAGGACCCGGCCGGCCACGGCCTGGAAGCCATCACCCGCCCCTACGGCACCGATCCCGCCTCGCCGCTGAACGGCGTCACGGAGGAAGTCCCCGGGGCCGTCTAGACGCAAGGCGGCCGGGGTGAGGCGGGCCACACCGCCTCGTCCCGGCCGCTCAGCTTCCCTCCGCGGGCAGCGGCGCGGGTGCCGGATCGTGCGGTTGCCCGGTGTCATGGTCGTGGCGGGGGAGCAGCAGCGGTGTGGCCAGCAGCAGGAGGCCGGCGAGGCCGATCGCGGTGCGCGGGCCGGTGAGGGCGGCCAGCAGTCCCCACAGGGCGGTCAGCGCGGCGATGGCGGCCTTGCTCGTCGCCGACCACGCGGACAGCGTCCGGACGACCCGGTCCGCCGGGGTCCGTTCCAGCCGCCGGGTGGCGAACACCGGGTTGAACACGCCCATGCAGGCGATCAGCCCGAACTCGACCACCATGACGAGCACCAGTCCGCACGTGCCCGGTCCGACGAACGCCAGCCCGAGCGACCAGCACGCCCGCGAGGCCCCCGCGACACGCAGCACCCGCTGCGACCCGAACCGCGCGACCAGCCGCCGGGACAGCCGCGAGCCGATCAGACCGCCGACACAGGGCACCGCGAAGGCGAGCCCGTACTGCCAGGGCGCGAACCCGAGCGGGCCCACCATCAGCACGACGAGCAGCGGCGAGGACGCCATGATCAGCCCGTTCACCAGGACGGTGTTGAAGAACAGCGGCCGAAGCGCCGCACTGGCGAGGATGTACCGCCATCCGTCGAGGAGGTCACCCGCCCGAAGCCGAGCGCCCTCGTCGGGACGCGCCGGACGCCTGTCCGTACCGCCGACCGCGCGGAGCGCACCGGCCGACAGCAGATAGCTCGCCGCGTCGGCCACCACCGTCGTCATCGGACCCAGCCATCCGATCGCCGCCCCGCCGAGCGGCGGCCCGAGCATGGTCGCGGTCCAGTTCGTCGCCTCGAACCGCCCGTTCGCCACGAGCAGTTCCTTTTTCGGCACGAGTTCCTTGAGGAACGCCCCGACGGCCGCGTGGAACGTGATGTCGGCCGCGGCGACCACGACCGACACGACCAGGAGCTGACCCACGGTGAGCGCGTCGAGGGCGTACGCGACCGGAACGCTGAGCAGGACCGCGCACCGCAGGAGATCCGTCGCGATCATCACCGGCCGCTTGCGGCGGAACTCCACCCACGGCCCGAGCGGCACCGCGAGCACCGCGCCGACCGCCGGCCCCACCGCCGCCAGCAGCGACACCTCGACCGGATGGGCGTCCAGCACCAGCACCGCGACCAGCGCGAACGCGTCGAACGCGAACCTGGTGCCGAACGTGCTGACCCCGTAGGCCGCCCACAGCCACCCGAACCGACCCGGCGTCCGCCCCTCCACCATGCCCCGCTCGCCCTCGTGCCCCGCCGGCGACGGCCGTCGGCGACCGGCACATCAAAGCGGGTGGAGCGTCGGCCGGGCAAACGGCGCACGGCCGGGCAGCGCGCGACCGGTCGTGGTGGCCGGTTTACGCGCCGCGCAGCGGGCTACGCGGCGGACACGGGGAATTCAGGCCGGCCACTGACCGGGAGGTGCCCATGACCCGGCGCATACGGGACGTGATGTCCGCGGACACCGCGTCCGTCGAGCCCATGACCACGGTGGCGCGGGCGGCGCGCCTGATGCGTGAGCAGGACATCGGCGACGTCCTCGTCGCCTACGACTGCGATCTGTTCGGGGTGCTCACCGACCGCGACATCGTGCTGCGGGCCGTCGCCGAGGGCAGCGACCCCGAGGCCACGACGGTCGGTTCGCTGTGCACGCGCCCGCCCCTGGTGACGCTCGACCCCGAGGACACCACCGAGCACGCCGTCGAGCTGATGCGGCGGTACGCGGTCCGGAGGCTCCCGGTGGTCGAACGGGGCGGCTGCCCCGTGGGCATGGTCAGCCTCGGCGACCTCGCCGTCACCGAGGACCCGCACTCCGCCCTGGCGGACATCAGCACGGCGGCCCCCACCCACTGAACCCGGGCCCGTTCAGCGCTGGTAGAGCCCCACCAGCGTGCCGCTCGCGATCTCCGTCTTCCCGACCGCCTCGTGCACCTGCTCCGCACGGGGCGCGTCGGGCAGCACACACGGTTCGGCGAGGGCGTAGAGCCGGAACATGTAGTGGTGCGCGTCGTCCCCCGGCGGCGGATGCGGTCCGCCCCAGCCCCGTTCGCCGTAGCCGTTGACGAGCTCGGTCCCCCGCGGCGGACTCTGACCCGCGCCGACCCCACCGCTGCGGGGGTCGATCCCCACCACGACCCAGTGCACGAAGCTGCCCGACGGCGCGTCCGGATCCTCGCAGAGGAGCACCAGTTCCGACGCGTCGTCCGGCACGCCGCTCCACTCCAGCGGCGGGGACACATTGGCTCCCTCGTACGCGTGCCGACGCGCGAGGAACGCGTGGTCGTCAAAGGCGTCACTGCCGATGTCGATGCCGGTCATGTGCCCGGAGTACCCCCGCGCCACCCGGGCATGCGACGCCTCAGCCGTCGATCGTGACCGAACAGGACCACCCGTACGGACCCGGCCCGATGCGCAGCTCCTCCCAGGCCACGTCCGTCGGCACCGGCCCGGTGACCCTCACCTCCGTCAGGCCCGCGACGGCCAGCCGCACATCGAGGCCGCCCTCGGCCTCGTCCGCCTCCACATCGACCGGCACCTGCCCGTACACCTCGAGCCGGTAGAGGATCTCGTCCAGCAGCGAGGCCAGCAGATCGTCGTCGCTGGCCTCGTCCAGCCGGATGCGCCCCACGCCGGTGGGCCGCACCCCGGAGACATCGGCGAAGCACTCCACCATCGCCACCACCGCCTCCGCCAGACAGTTCTCCCGGCTCGCCGCCCATGCCTCGACCCGGACGTCGTCCTCCTGCGCCACCGCCCGGTGTCCGCTCGCGTCCGGCCGTCGCGCCTGCCCGTAGTCGCCCGTGTCACCGACCATGCACCACGCCTGCCCGACACCCGCCCGACCATGCCGGGCGGCAGGGGCTTCGAGTGCACCGGGAGCGGGTACGCGGGTGCCGACCAGGTGCTTCAGGTGCCGTCTCCGGCGCGGAGGGAGGGCATCCGCCATGCGGTTCCGTGATCGTCGGCAGGCCGGCCGCGAACTGGCCGCACGGCTGCGGGAGAGGCGGGACGAGGGCGCCCTGCCCGACCCGGTCGTGCTGGCCCTGCCCCGCGGCGGTGTCGCCGTCGCCGCCGAGGTCGCCCGGGCCCTGGACGCCCCGCTCGACGTCCTCGTCGTACGGAAGGTCGGCGCCCCTTTCCACGAGGAGTTCGGCGTCGGCGCGATGGCCGGTGACGGCGTTCCGGTGTTCGACGAGGACTCCCTGCGCCGACTGGGCCTGAGCGAGGCCGACCTCGCGCCGGTCGTCGAGCGCGAGCGCACCGAACTGCGCCGTCGTGAAGAGCTCTACCGCCACGGCCGGCCCGCTCCCGAACTGCGCGGACGGACGGTGATCGTCGTCGACGACGGACTGGCGACCGGCTCCACCGCCCGCGCCGCCCTGCGCGCGCTGCGCTCGCAGGTCTCCGGCCACCTCGTGCTCGCCGCCCCGGTCGGCTCGCCGGAGGCCGCCGCGCTGATGCGCAACGAGGCCGACGAGGTGGTGTGTCTGTACGAGCCGGCCGCGTTCATGGCCGTGGGCCAGTGGTACGAGGAGTTCGACCAGCTCACGGACGAGGACGTCCTGGCGGCGCTGCACCAGCGGCAGGCCTAGCTAGGGCCTGTCCGACACTTTCCTTCGGGCAACGACGGCAATGGTCGGACGGGCCCCGGACACGGCGGCTCAGACGACACGGTCCGCGCGCAGGGCCTCGATGTCCTCGGGGGACCGGCCCAGTTCCGTCAGGATCGCCTCCGTGTGCTCGCCCACCGCCGGCACCGGATCCATGCGCGCCGGCAGGCCCGCGAGGTCGGCGGGCGGCAGCAGCGCCGCCACCGTCGCGCCCGGCACCGCCACCTCACGCCAGCGGTCGCGGGCGGCGAGCACCGGATGGTCGAGGAACGCGGCGACGTCGTTGACCCCCGCGCAGGCGATGCCGATCGCCTCCAGGTCCTTGAGCAGTTCCTCGGCGTCGTCACGGGCGAAACGCTCGGCGATGATCGCGTTCAGCTCCTCCCGGTGGGCCACCCGGTCGGAGCCCGTGGCGAACCGCGGATCGTCCCTCAGCTCGGGCCGGCCGAGGAACTCCGCGCACAGCACGGCCCACTCGCGCTCGTTCTGCACGGAGAACAGCACGTCGCGGCCGTCGGCGGCCCGATAGGTCCCGTAGGGGGCGATGGTGGCGTGCTGGGTGCCCAGCCGCGGGGGCTGCGCGCCGCCGTAACGGGTGTAGTAGGCGGGCTGGCCCATCCACTCGGCCAGCGCCTCGAACAGGGACACCTCCACGGGGTGGGCCGTGCCGGTGGTCGCGCGGGTGTACAGGGCGGTGAGCACACCGCTGTACGCGTACATCCCCGCGGCGATGTCGGCGACGGAGATTCCGGTGCGCGCGCTCTCGTCCGGCGTCCCGGTCAGCGACACCAGGCCCGTCTGGCACTGCATCAGCAGGTCGTACGCCTTGCGGTCCGCCCACGGGCCGCTCGTGCCGTAGCCGGAGATCGTGCACGGGATCAGCCGGGGGTAGCGGCGGGTGAGTTCGTCGGTGCCCAGGCCCAGGCGGTCGGCGGCGCCCGGCGCGAGGTTCTGCACGAACACGTCGGCGTCCTCGAGGAGCCGGTGCAGGATCGCGCGGCCCCTGGGGTCCTTCAGGTCGAGGGTGAGGGATTCCTTGGAGCGGTTGATCCACACGAAATAGCTGGAGTGGCCGTGGACGGTCGTGTCGTAGCGCCGGGCGAAGTCCCCCTCGCCCGGCCGTTCCACCTTGATCACGCGGGCGCCGAGATCGGCCAGTTGCCGGGTGGCGTAGGGCGCGGCCACCGCCTGCTCCACGCTGACCACCGTGACCCCGGACAAGGGGAGTTCCCGCACGTCCACGCCTCCTGCCTGCTCCGGGAGCACCGGCCTCGATTAGTACGGCCGGGCAGGCCGCCTGTCAACGGCCGCCCCCTGCGCTCACTGGTCGGCCCGGCTGAACGGGACGTCGGCGGGCCGGCTGCGGGAGACGACGCGGGCGCCGCGGTCGTCGACGGCACGGACCTGGAGCGAGCCGCAGCCGCAGCGGGTCCACAGCGTGCTGCCCGCCGCGGTGCCGTGCCGGGAGACCACCTGGAACGGCGCGGCGTCGTCCGGCCACCCGCAGTACGGGCAGAAGGTGCCGGTCGTACCCGCGGCGCCGGTCATGCTGGTCATGGTGACTCCTCGCTTCCTGATACGTGTGCCCTGTCGAACTGGTCGGGGCCTGTCGAACCACACGGGCCCCCCGATCAGCGGGGCCTTCGAACGTCGCGACACAGCAAGGGTGCGTCGTCACATCCGTACACGTCCAGGTTGACTTTGTGCACACCACCGTGAAGCGTGGACTACATGATTGACCTGCGCCGGCTGCATGTCCTCAGGGCGGTCGCCCACTACGGCACGGTCACCGCGGCGGCCCGTGCCCTGCACTTCACCCCGTCCGCCGCCTCCCAGCAGATCCGTCAGCTCGCCCGCGACCTGGACGTCGACCTGCTGGAGCCGCAGGGGCGCGGGGTCCGGCTGACCCCGGCCGCCGAGAGCCTGCTCGCGCACGCCGACGCCATCCAGGCGCGCTGGGACCAGGCGGAACGGGACCTGCGGGCCGACCTGGACGCCCCGGCCGGGCTGCTGCGCGTGACCGGGTTCCCGGTGGCGATCTCGGTGCTGCTGGCGCCGATGGCCGCCCGGCTGGGCGAGCGCCACCCGCGGTTGTCGGTGCGGATCGCGGAGGCGGGGGTGCCGCGGAGCTTCGACCTGCTCTTCGAAGGGTCCACCGATCTGGCCGTCGTGGAGTCGACCCCGGACAACCCGCCGCTGAGCGACACGCGGTTCGACCAGCAGCCCCTGCTGGACGATCCGTTCGACCTGGTGGTCCCGAGGGGGCATCCGCTGGCCGGGTGCGAGCGGATCGACCTCGCCGAGGCGGCCCGCGAGTCGTGGATCGCGCCGGTGCCGGACAGTCCCTGCCGGCCGCATGTGATGGCCGCGTGCGGTGCGGCCGGGTTCGCCCCGGACATCGTCCACCACGCCCTCGACTGGAACGTCACCGCCCATCTCGTGGCCCACGGGCTCGGGGTCGCCCTGATCCCGCGCCTCGCCCATCTGACCCCGGATCTGCCGATCACCCGGGTGCGCTGCGCGGGCAACCCGCACCGCAGGCTGCTGACCTGTACCCGGGGCGGCGGCCACGCCCGCCCCGCGGTGGCGGCCGCGCTGCGCGAACTGCGGGAGCTGGCCCCGACGGCGGTCGCCTGAGGCCGGTCAGGGGCCGGGTGCCCCCGCGCGCAGGCCGTCCATGATCAGGTCCAGCAGCCGGGTGGCGCGCGGCTGCCAGTCGCCGGACGGATCGATCTGCCACAGGCCGCCGATGGCGAGGAAGAAGTCGTCCGCGGTGACGCCCGGGCGGATGAGTCCGGCCTCCTCGCAGGCGCGCAGCAGCAGTTCGCTCGCCTCGGTGATCGCGGCGTATCCCGGTTTCGCCGGGCTCCCCGGCCCGCTGGTGGCCTGCCGGATGGCGTCCGCCAGTCTGGCCTTGGCCATGGCGAACCGGGCCAGGTCGTCCATCCAGTCGCGCAGGGCGCGATCGGGTTCCCGGGTGCTCAGCAGCTGGGTCGCGCTGTCGGCGACCTGCCGCACCTCGTACCGGTAGATCTCCAGGACGAGTGCCTCACGGCTGGGGAAGTTCCGGTAGAACGTGCCCTGTCCGACGCCCGCCTTCTTCGCGATCACGCTCAGCGGGGTGTCCGCCGAGCGGGTGAGTTCGACCAGGGCCACTTCCAGGATGCGCTCGCGGTTGCGCTGCGCGTCGGCGCGCTGGGGTGGTTCCGCGCGCTGAGGCGCCTTGTGCTGCCCCACTCGTCCTCCTCACGGGGCATGGCCGAAACCCGCCCTTGCTAACCGGACAGCTGTCCAATACGTTCTTGCGTAACGGACAGCTGTCCGCTTCGTTCCGATCGTATCGGCGGACACGGACGGCGTGGGACGGCCCCTCCGCATGCCGTGCGACGACCGGCGTCCCCGCCCTCCCGCCCCCACATGTTCCCGAACACTCCTCGTTCCGTACAGCTCACCCCCCACTTCACCGATTTCGTCCGCCTTCCAGATCCGTGAAAGAAGGCTGCTCATGGCCTCCTCGACGTCCAGCAGCGTCACCCTGAACATCAACGGCGAGAAGCACACGCTGTCCGTCGACCACCGCACCACCCTGCTCGACGCCCTGCGCGAGCGGCTCGATCTGACCGGCACCAAGAAGGGCTGCGACCAGGGACAGTGCGGTGCCTGCACGGTCCTGGTCGACGGCCGCCGCACCGTGTCCTGCCTGCAACTGGCCGTCGCGTCCGACGAGCGTGAGATCACCACCGTGGAGGGCGTGGCCGAGGGGGACCGGCTGCACCCCGTGCAGCAGGCCTTCCTCGACCTGGACGGCTTCCAGTGCGGCTACTGCACCCCCGGGCAGATCTGTTCGGCCATCGGCGTCATCGAGGAGCACGCCGCGGGCTGGCCCAGCGCCGTCACCGAGGACGTACGCCCCGAAGCGGCACCGCCGCCCCTGACCCCCGAGGAGATCAAGGAACGCATGAGCGGCAACCTGTGCCGCTGCGGCGCCTACGTGCAGATCGCCGAAGCGGTCGCCCGCGCCGCCGCCGAGACCCGCACCGAGACCGAGGAGGCCGCCGCATGAGGGAGTTCGACTACCGGCGCGCCGACGACGTCCCCGGCGCGGTGGCGCTGCTCGGCGCCGACCCCGAGGCACGCTACCTCGGCGGTGGCACCAACCTCGTCGACCTGATGAAGACCGGAGTCGAGCGCCCGGCCAGGCTCGTCGACGTCCGCGCCCTCCCGCTGAACCGGATCGAGCCGACCGACGACGGCGGGCTGCGCATCGGCGCCACCGTCACCAACAGCGACCTCGCCGCACACTCCGGGATCCGCCACCGCTACCCGGCCCTCACCCAGGCCGTGCTCGCCGGTGCCTCGGGACAGCTGCGCAACATGGCCACCGTCGGCGGCAACCTGCTCCAGCGCACCCGCTGCGGCTACTTCACCGATCTCACCCAGCCCTGCAACAAGCGGGCGCCCGGCAGCGGTTGCCCCGCCGTCCGGGGCGAGCACCACAACCACGCCGTCCTGGGCGCCTCCGACCACTGCGTGGCCGTCCACCCGTCCGACATGGGTGTGGCCCTGACCGCCTTCGACGCCGTCGTCTCGTACGAGACGGCCGACGGGCCGGGGGAGCTGCCGCTGGCCGGCTTCTATCTGCCGGTGGGTGACACCCCGCACCGGGAGACCGCCCTGCCGCCCGGCGCCCTGATCACCGGCGTCACCCTGCCGCCGGTGCCGGTCGCCGCCCGCTCGCGCTACCGCAAGGTCCGCGAACGCGCCTCGTACGCCTTCGCGATCGGCTCGGTCGCCGCCGCCCTCGACGTCTCCGGCGGAGTCGTGCGCGACGCCCGCCTCGCCTTCGGCGCGGTCGCGTCCCGGCCGTGGCGGGCCCATGCCGCCGAACGCGTGCTGACCGGGGCCCCGGCCACCGCGGAGTACTTCGCCGCGGCGGCGGACGCCGAACTCGCGGCCGCCAGGCCGCTGCCCGACAACGGATACAAGGTGACACTCATGCGCAACCTCGTGGTGGCCGTGCTGTCCGAACTCGCCGAGGAGGCCGCCCGATGACCACCGCCACGTCCGGCCGTACGACGGTGACGGGCGCCGTCGGCACCGCCCACACCCGCGTCGAGGGCCGGGACAAGGTCACCGGGGCCGCCCGCTACGCCGGCGAGATCCCGTTCGCCGGCCTCGCCCACGGCTGGCTGGTCGTGTCCACCGTCGCCCGCGGCCGGATCCTCTCCGTCGAGACCGCTCCCGTGCTCGACATGCCGGGCGTGCTCACCGTGCTGCACCACGGCAACGCCCCGCGCCTGGAGATCGACTACATCGGTTCGCTGGGCGTTCCGCCGGACCCGACCGCCGCGGTCTTCCAGAACGACCGCGTCCCGCACGCCGGGTGGCCCGTCGCGCTTGTTGTGGCCGAGACGCCCGAGCAGGCCCGGGAGGCCGCCGAGGCACTCGTCGTCACCTACGAGCGGGAGCCGCACGACATCGCGCTCACGGCCGACCACCCGGACGCCTACCCGGTGGACGGGCACATGCCCGGGGTGACACAGAAGGGTGACCTGGAGGCCGAACTCGCCGCGTCCGCCCACGTGGTGGACGTGGAGTACACCACGCCCGAGGAACACCACGGCATGATGGAGCCGCACGCCGCGACCGCCCGGTGGGACGGCGGCCGGCTCGAGGTCGTCGACTCCAACCAGGGCACGAGCTGGGTCGCCGACGAGCTCGCGCGGATGTTCTCGCTGGACGCCTCCGTGGTGCGGGTGCGCTCCGAGCACGTCGGCGGCGGCTTCGGCAGCAAGGGCATCCGGGCCCACCAGGTGTCCGCCGTGATGGCCGCGACCGCCCTGCAGCGGCCGGTCCGTGTCGTCCTGACCCGCCGTCAGATGTTCTCGCTCACCGGCTACCGCAGCCCCACCACCCAGCGCGTCCGGCTCGGCGCCGACCCCGACGGCCGGCTGCGCGCCCTGGACCACCGCTCGCTGAGCCGGACGTCGACGGTCTGGGAGTTCGTCGAGCCGAGCGCCGGTGTGGCGCGCGTGATGTACGACGCCGACGCGCACCGCACCGCGAACGAGGTCGTACGGCTGGACGTCCCGTCCCCGAGCTGGATGCGCGGGCCGGGCGAGGCGCCGGGGTCGTTCGCGCTGGAGGCGGCGCTCGACGAACTGGCCGAGCGGTGCGGGGTCGACCCGATCGAGCTGCGACTGCGCAACGAGCCCGGGCTCGGCCCCGTCTCCGGGCTGCCGTTCGCCGGCCGCAACCTCGCCGCCTGCTTCCGGGAGGGCGCCCGCCGCTTCGGCTGGGCAGACCGCGACCCGCGCCCCGGGATGCGCCGCGAGGGGCGCTGGCTGCTCGGCACGGGCACGGCCGCGGCCTC
Organism: Streptomyces griseoloalbus; assembly: GCA_014650015.1. Classification (GTDB taxonomy): domain Bacteria; phylum Actinomycetota; class Actinomycetes; order Streptomycetales; family Streptomycetaceae; genus Streptomyces; species Streptomyces griseoloalbus. The sequence continues at coordinate 293,787 of BMUD01000004.1, read as the reverse complement.
CTTCCCGGCGGGCGCCCTCCCGTCGACGGCCGCGGTGACCGCGGAGGCGGACGGCACCTTCACCGTGCGGATCGCGGCGGCCGACATCGGCACCGGGGCCCGTACCGCGCTCACCCTGGTCGCCGCCGACGCGCTGCGGGTGACGCCCGACCGGGTCCGGGTGCGGATCGGCGACAGCGACTTCGGCCCGGCGGGGATCGCGGGCGGCTCCATGGGCACCCGCTCCTGGGCCTGGGCGGTCACGGCCGCCGCCGGGGAACTGCGCCACCGGCTCCTCCCCGGGGGCGTCGTGCCGCCGGAGGGCATCACCGTGCGCTCCGACACCACCGCCGCCATCGGTGCCCTCGCGCGCAAGGAGCGGCACTCCTTCGGGGCGCAGTTCGCCGAGGTGGCCGTGGACGTCACCACCGGAGAGGTGCGGGTGCGCCGGATGCTGGGCATCTTCGCCGCGGGCCGGATCGTCAACCCGCTCACCGCGCGCGGCCAGCTCGTCGGCGGCATGATCTGGGGCATCTCCATGGCCCTGCACGAGGAGGCCGTCCGCGACGGCGCCTCGGGCGGCCTCTACGGCCCCGACCTGGCCGGCTATCACGTCGCGACCCACGCCGACGTGCCGGCGGTCGAGGCGGACTGGGTGGACGACCCGGACCCCGACGACCCGGTCGGCATCAAGGGCATCGGCGAGGTCGGCATCGTGGGCGCGGCCGCGGCCGTCGCCAACGCGGTCTGGCACGCGACCGGCGTACGCCACCGGAGCCTGCCCATCCGTCCGGACCGGGTGCTGGAGGCGGGAGGACCGCGTGTTTGACATCGCCGGTGAGCTGCACGACTGGCTGACCGAGGGCCGGGAGTTCGCCGTGGCCACGGTGGTGTCCGTGAGCGGCAGCGCACCGCGCGGCCCCGGCGCCGCCCTCGCCGTCGACAGCGGGGGCACGGTGATCGGCTCGGTCTCCGGGGGCTGCGTGGAGAGCGCGGTGTACGACCTGTGCGCGCAGGCGCTCGAGGACGGCGAAACCCATGTCGAACGGTTCGGCTACAGCGACGAGGACGCCTTCGCGGTCGGCCTGACCTGCGGCGGGGTCATCGACATCATGGTGACCCCGGTCGGCGGGCAGGCCCCCGTCCGGCAGGTGTTGCGGGCGGCCCTGTCGGCGGTCGTCCGGGGCGAACCGGGGGCGCTCGCCCGGATCGTCGAGGGCCCGGCGGAACTCCTCGGCGGTGCCCTCCTCGTCCGCCCGGACGGGTCGTACGAGGGCGGCCTCGGCGGGCTCCCGGAGCTGGACCGGACGGCGGCAGGTGCGGCCGGGGTCCTGCTGGACGCCGGACGCACCGGCACGGTCGGCCTCGCGGCGGGCGGAGCGAGACGGGGGTCCCCCCGGACGGAGTCCGGGGGAGGGGCGTACTGCCCCGGCGGTCCCACCCTGTTCGTGGAGTCGTCGGTGCCGCCGCCCCGCATGATCGTCTTCGGCGCGATCGACTTCGCGGCGGCGCTGGTGCGGGCGGGCAAGTTCCTCGGCTACCACGTCACGGTCTGCGACGCCCGGCCGGTCTTCGCCACCCCGGCGCGCTTCCCGGAGGCCGACGAGATCGTGGTCGACTGGCCGCACCGCTATCTGCGGAGCACCGGGACCGACGCCCGCACGGTGCTGTGCGTGCTCACCCACGACGCGAAGTTCGACGTGCCCCTGCTGCGGGTGGCCCTGGGCCTGCCCGTGGCGTTCGTGGGGGCGATGGGCTCACGCCGCACCCACGCCGACCGCGAGCGGCGGCTGCGGGAGGCGGGCGTGACCGAAGGGGACCTGGCCCGTCTCAGGTCCCCGATCGGCCTCGACCTCGGCGCGCGTACGCCGGAGGAGACGGCCCTGTCCATCGCGGCGGAGATCGTCGCGGCCCGCCGGGGCGGCACGGGCGTCCCCCTGACGGGATCGGGAACGCCGATCCACCACGACGGGCGGGAGACGTCGGCAGCCGCCTGATCACACACCGGGAGGCGGCCGGCGCGGGCGAGGTGCCGGCCCCCTCCCGACCGGTGTGACCGTCCGGTGACGGCCTGTGCGGGGCGAGCGCGGGGGAGTGGGAGCCGGCCCGCCCGAGGTCACCGACCTCATGGCCAGGGGGGCCGAAGCCATCCTGGCTCCGGCCCCCCTCGCCCTGCGGGTCAGGCAGCCGTCGGCTCCGCGGCGTGGCCGTGCAGGCGGGTGATGACCTCGGTCAGCTGCTCGGCGACCTCGCTGTCGTCGGCCGGGTGGGTCTCGGCGAAGCGGGTCACGGAGCCCGGGATGGAGAGCTTGATGTCCTCGATCACCTTGCCGCCGGCGAGGCCCACGGACTTGCGGGCATCGTCGTGCGCCCAGACACCGCCGTACTGGCCGAAGGCGGTGCCGATCACGACGACCGGCTTGCCGCTGATGGCGCCGGCACCGTAGGGGCGGGACAGCCAGTCGATGGCGTTCTTCAGGACGGCCGGCATCGTGCCGTTGTACTCGGGCGTGAAGAGCAGCAGGGCGTCGGCGCCGGCGGCGGCCTCGCGCAGCTTGGCGGCGGCGGCCGGGACATCGCCCTCGACGTCGATGTCCTCGTTGTAGAAGGGGATCTCCGCCAGCCCCTCGAACAGCGCCACCTCGGCGCCCGCGGGAGCGAGCTTGACCGCGGCCTCGGCGAGCTGGCGGTTGTGCGAACCCGCACGAAGGCTTCCGACGAGGGCAAGGATGCGAACAGACATGGCGAGACTCCAAGGGCGCTGAAACGTGGTCTTAACAATCCGGACCGGGGTCCACTTACCTGTGTAGCAGTTCAACCGGACCGTGGTCCAGTTTCTTCCCGATGCTTTACGCTGGCTTCATGTCCGCAGCACCGCCGCCCGCCCCGACGCCTCAGGAGCCCATCGGGCCCCAGGAGTTGCTGCAGCTCGGCACCGGCGCCGACGAACCCTGCCTGCGCGCCGACGCCGCCCGCAACCGGGCCCGGCTGCTGGAGGCGGCCGCGCTGCTCGTCGCCGAGCGCGGGGCGGACGGCATCACCATGGAGGAGGTGGCGGCAGCGGCCCGCGTGGGCAAGGGGACGGTCTTCCGCCGCTTCGGTGACCGCACCGGACTGCTCACGGCGCTCCTCGACCACTCCGAGAAGAAGTTCCAGGCCGCCTTCCTCGCCGGCCCCCCACCGCTCGGCCCTGGCGCACCCCCCGCCGAGCGGCTGCGCGCCTTCGGCCGCGCCATGCTCCGCCGGACCGTCGACGAACTGGAACTGCAACTGGCCGCCGAACCGCAGGCCGGCCGCCGCTTCACCAGCCCGCCCCGCCGCGTGCTGCGCCATCACGTCACCCTGCTGCTGCGCGAGGCGGTCCCGGACGCGGACTGCGAACTCCTCGCCCACACGCTGATGGCCCAGCTCGACCCCGCCCTGATCCACCATCTGATCCGGCAGTGCGGCATGCCGCCGGAACGGCTGGAAGCCGCCTGGGTGGACCTGGTCGACCGGGTGACGGGCTCGGCGCCCTCCCGCTGACGGGCCCCAACTCACCCGGCGGTCGGCCCCGTTACGGCTTCTGCAAGGATGCCGTACGTCATGGTGCAGATAACGAACCCGCCGCCCGCGCCCGCGTCCCCCGCACCGACGCGCTCCGTACCCACGAGCGCCGATGTGGCCCGCCTGGCCGGTGTCTCGCGCGCGACCGTCTCGTACGTCCTGAACAACGCCGGCACCGTCCGGATCAGCGAACCCACCCGGCGCCGGGTCCGCGAGGCCGCGAGGGAACTCGGGTACGTGCCGCACGCGGCGGCCCGCAGCCTGCGCGCGGGGCACAGCCGGATGGTCCTGATGCCCGCGCCGTCCTTCCCGGTCGGCCCGCTGTACAGCCAGTTCATCAACGACCTCCAGGGCGCCCTCGGCCGCCTCGACTACACGGTCGTGCAGTACGGCACCGTCGGCCTGCACGACGACGAGGCCGCCCGCGCCTGGGCCGAACTGCGGCCCGTGGCGGTCCTGGTCCCCGGCTCCGGACTCGGCCCCCGGGGCGTCGAGGTGCTCAAACGCTCCGGCGCCCGCGCCGTCGTCACCCTCGGCCCCGAGTCCGTCGAGGGCGCGCACGCTCTGCTCATGGACCACGACGTCGTCGGCCACAGCGCCGGCGCCCACCTCTTCGACCGGGGCCACCGCCGGATCGGCGTGATCGTCCCGAGAGAGCCCGGCCTGGAGGCGTTCTCCGCGCCCCGGCTGGCGGGGGTGCGCGCCGCCCTGCGCGGCACGGACGCCACGGTCACCGAGCTGCCGCTCGCCCACGACGAGGGCGCCGCCGCACGGCTCGCCGCCCGCTGGCGCGATCTCGGCCTCGACGCCGTGTTCACGTACAACGACGAGTACGCGATGCTGCTGATGCGCGCGCTGCAGGACGAGGGCGTCCGCATCCCCGAGGAGACCGCCCTGATCGGCGCCGACAACCTGATGCTGGGCCGGCTGCTGCGGCCCCGGCTGACCACCGTCCACCTCGAACTGCCGTCCGGCCGCGAGCTGGCCGAACTGGTCGACCGCGCGGTGCGCGACCCGGCCGCCGCGCCCTCGGCCCACAAGGTGCTGGGGGCGTCGGTGGTGCGACGCGAGTCCACCTGACATCGTGGAAGACGGCGGCCGGTCGACGACCGGGATGTTGCGCGCCCGACCGGACGGGCAGGCGAGAGGACAGCCGGGCCGCCGCCACCTCACGGCGCGCGGTGACCGATCGGAGAGCCGTCATGACGCTGCTCGACCGCACGACCCGTCCGTCCCGCCGGCTCACGGGACCCGAGTACACCGTCACCGAGCCCGCCACCGGTGACACCCTCGGTACGGTCGCCCTCGCCACCGCCGAGGACGTCGAGGCCGCGGCGGAGGCCGGCCGCACAGCGCAGACCGCGTGGGCGAGGGCCCCGCACTTCGTCCGGGCCGGAGTGCTCCGCAGGGCAGGCGACCAGTTCGCCGCCCACGCCGAACTCCGCGAATGGCTGATCCGCGAGGCCGGCAGCATCCCCGGCAAGGCCGACTTCGAACTCCATGTCGCCGCCCAGGAGTGTTACGGGGCCGCCGCCCTCGCCTCCCGTCCGGCCGGACAGGTGCTGCCCACCGAGGAACCCCGGCTGTCGTACACCCGGCGCGTGCCGGTCGGCGTGGTGGGCGTGATCGCCCCGTTCAACGCGCCGCTGATCCTGTCCATCCGCTCCGTCGCCCCGGCCCTGGCGCTCGGCAACGCGGTCGTCCTCAAACCCGACCCGCGCACCGCGGTCTGCGGCGGACTGGCGCTCGCGGCCGTGTTCGAGGAGGCGGGACTGCCCGAAGGGCTGCTGCGTGTGCTGCCGGGCGGGCCGGAGGCCGGCCGGGCACTGGTCGCGGACCCGCGCGTCCCCGTCATCTCCTTCACCGGCTCCACCGCCGCCGGGCGCGCCGTCGGGGAGGCCGCCGGCCGCCATCTGAAGCGGGCGCACCTGGAACTGGGCGGCAACTCCGCCCTGATCGTGCTGGAGGACGCCGACCTCGACGCGGTGATCTCCACGGCCGCCTGGGGATCGTTCTTCCACCAGGGTCAGATCTGCATGACGGCGGGGCGGCACCTGGTCCACGCCTCGCTGTACGACGAGTACGTCGACCGGCTGGCCGCCAAGGCGGACTCGCTCACCGTCGGCGACCCGCACCGCGAGCAGGTCCATCTCGGCCCGCTCATCGACCGTGCCCAGCTCGCCAAGGTGCACGGCCTGGTCGAGGGCAGTACCGCCCACGGTGCCGAACTCGCCGCCGGCGGCACCCACGACCGGCTCTTCTACCGGCCCACGGTCCTCGCCGACGCGGACGACCGCACCCCCGCCTACACCGAGGAGGTCTTCGGCCCGGTGGCCCCCGTACGGTCCTTCGCGACCGTCGACGAGGCGGTCTCACTGGCCACCGCGAGCACCTACGGACTGGCGCTCGGCATCGTCACCCGGGACCCGGCCCGCGGCCTGGACCTCGCGGAACGCATTCCGACCGGGATCGTGCACATCAACGACCAGACCGTGAACGACGAGGCCGTCGCCCCCTTCGGCGGGGTCGGCGCGTCCGGCACCGGCTCCCGCTTCGGCGGCGACGCCAACCGGGAGGCGTTCACCGACCTGCGCTGGACGACGGTGCGCTCAGACGTCGCGCGGTACCCGTTCTAGAGGCGTTCGCCTCATCCGTTCCAGGCGTTCGCCGCACCCGTTCTAGGCGTTCGGCGCCCCCGCCTCACCCTGCTGCTCCTGCTGCTCGGCGATCTGCTTGCGGACGTCGTCCATGTCCAGCTTGCGGGCCTGTCCGATGACGTCCGTCAGCGCGGCCTCGGGCAGCGCACCCGGCTGCGCGAACACGGCGACCTGGTCGCGCACGATCATCAGCGTGGGAATCGACTGGATGCCGAAGGCCGCGGCCAGCTCCGGCTGCGCCTCGGTGTCCACCTTGCCGAAGACCAGGTCCGGGTTCTCCTCCGCCGCCTTCTCGTACACCGGCGCGAACTGACGGCACGGACCGCACCAGGCCGCCCAGAAGTCGATCAGCACGAACTCGTTGTCCGTGACCATCTGGTCGAAGTTCTCCTTGGTGAGCTCCACGGTGCTGCTCATGGCGTGTGTCCTCTTCCTGGTGTCGGGTCGGGCCGTCGGCACAACACGGCGGGCCGGTCGCGTATTCCGCGCCCCTACCCATGTGGCCACAGGGCACACCACCGACCAGACTGACGCCATGACGGAAACGCAATCGACGCACATGGAATCCACCGCCTACGACGTGGTGGTGCTCGGCGCCGGGCCCGTGGGTGAGAACGTCGCCGACCGCACCCGCGCCGCCGGACTCACCACCGCGGTCGTGGAGAGCGAACTGGTGGGCGGCGAGTGCTCCTACTGGGCGTGCATGCCCAGCAAGGCCCTGCTGCGCCCGGTCATCGCCCGGGCCGACGCCCGCCGTGTCCCCGGCCTGAGCCAGTCGGTCCAGGGCCCCCTGGACGCCGCCGCGGTACTCGCCCACCGGGACTACTTCACCTCGCACTGGAAGGACGACGGCCAGGTCCGGTGGCTGGAGGGCATCGGCGCCGACCTGTACCGCGGCCACGGACGGCTCACCGGTCCGCGTACCGTCACCGTCACCGGATCCGACGGCGGCCGGCGGGTCCTCACCGCCCGGCACGCCGTCGTCGTCTGCACCGGCAGCCGGGCCCAGCTGCCCGACCTGCCCGGGCTCGCCGAGGTCAAGCCGTGGACCAGCCGGGAGGCCACCAGCGCCCAGTCCGTGCCCGGCCGGCTCGTCGTGGTCGGCGGCGGTGTCGTCGCCACCGAGATGGCCTGCGCCTGGCAGGCGCTCGGCTCCCGGGTCACCGTCCTGGTACGCGGCAAGAGCCTGCTGAACCGCATGGAGCCGTTCGCCGGCGACATGGTCGCCGAGGCCCTCACCGAGGCCGGCGCGGACATCCGTACCGGCACCTCCGTGAAGTCGGTGACCAGGGAGAACGGCACCGTCCTCGTCGTCACCGACGGTGGTGACCGGATCGAGGCCGACGAGATCCTCTTCGCCACCGGCCGCGCCCCGCGCACCGACGACATCGGGCTGGAGACGATCGGCATCGAGCCCGGCGCGTGGCTCGGCGTGGACGACAGCCTGCGGGTCAGCGGCCACGACTGGCTGTACGCCGTCGGCGACACCAACCACCGTGCCCTGCTCACCCACCAGGGCAAGTACCAGGCCCGGATCGCGGGCGCCGCCATCGCCACCCGCGCCGCCGGCGAGCCCGTACACGCGGAGGACTGGGGCGCCCACGCCGCCACAGCCGACCACGCCGCCGTCCCGCAGGTCGTCTTCACCGACCCGGAGGTGGCCTCCGTCGGCCTCTCGCTGGCCGAGGCGGAACAGGAGGGCCACCGCGTCCGCGCCGTCGACGTCGACCTGTCCTCGGTCGCCGGCGCCGGCCTGTACGCCGACGGCTACAAGGGCCGCGCCCGCATGGTCGTCGACCTCGAGGACGAGATCCTGCGCGGACTCACCCTCGTCGGCCCCGGCGTCGGCGAACTGATCCACTCGGCGACCATCGCGGTCGCCGCCCAGGTACCCATCGGCCGGCTGTGGCACGCGGTCCCGTCGTACCCGACGATCAGCGAGGTGTGGCTGCGCCTGCTGGAGGCGTACCGGGACGCCTGAGCCTGCGGCTCACGCGCCGGGCGGGCGCCCTTCGCGGCGGAGGTGCCTCCGCGGGGGCGAGTCCTCCCGGGGCCGGGGCGGGGCCTCCGCGCGGCCGGTGTGACCTTCCCGGGCGGGGGTGCGTGACCCGCCGCGTCCGAGGCGCGTGGCCTGGCGGGCCGGGTGGGCGCGGGGGTGGGGCTTCGCCACCGCCGGGGTGCTCTTCCTCGGCCGGGGCGCGTGCCCCCTTCGCGGCCCGGAGCGGGCGTCCCGCGGCCGCCGCCTCGGCGCGGGTACCGTCCGACGGCCATCGGACGCACCACGGGGTCACATCCCCCGAGCCCGGGCCGGGATACCGCGATCCGGCCGTCCCGCTCGTCCGCCGCCCGCCCGTCCCGCTCGTCCGCCGGCCGCCCGCCCGCCCGCTCGTTCGCCGTCCGCCCGCTCGTTCGCCGTCCGCCCGCTCGTTCGCCGTCCGCTCGTCCCGCTCGTCCGCCCGTCCCGCCCGTCCCGCTCGTTCGCCGTCCGCCCGTCCGACGGACCGGCTACGGCAGGTCGAAGCCCAGGGCCCGCGCCGCCCGCTCCGGCGTCGGCTGCGACCAGTGCTCCGCCACGGCCTGATGGGCCGACAGCGAGCGCGGTTCGGCCCGGTCGAGATACAGCGTGCCGTCGAGGTGGTCCGTCTCGTGCTGCACGATCCGCGCGGGCCACCCGGCGAACACCTCGTCCAGCGCCCGCCCGTGCTCGTCCTGCCCGGTCAGCCGCACTTCGGTGGGCCGTGCCACCACCGCCTGATACCCCGGCACGCTCAGGCATCCCTCGAAGAACCCGACACGCCCGGTGCCGACCGGCTCGTACACCGGATTGACCAGCACCCGGAACGGCTGCGGCACCCGCCCGCGCGCCAGGCGCACCTCCTCCGGAACGGGCGCGGGATCCTCGATCACCGCGATCCGCAGCCCCACCCCGACCTGAGGTGCGGCCAGTCCGACACCCGGCGCCGCGCGCATGGTGACCCGCAGCGCCTCCACGAACCGGGCCAGGAGAGCGGGCTCCAGCTGACCGTCGTACGGCTCGGTACCGCGGCGCAGCACGGGATCACCGGCCGCCACGATGGGCAACGGCTGCTCCGCGGCGAGCAGTTGCTCGATCCGCTCGGCCAAGGGCGCGCGATCGTCCGGGACTCCCATCCCGTCAGGATGACACGTCCCTCACGTGTGTCACAGATCACACACGTTCCCCGGGAACTCGGCGCCCCGCCACTCCGACTACTGCACCACCACCCCGCCCGCCGAGACGTCCCCGGGAGAACCCCACCGATGACCACCGCTCCCTCGCCCACCACGGACGACGCCCCCCGACCACCCGCCCCCGCCCCCGCACCCGCGAAGAGCGCATGGGCCGGTCTGCGCCCCCTCGTCCTGCGCCTGCACTTCTACGCGGGAGTGCTGGTGGCGCCGTTCCTCCTCGTCGCCGCCCTCACCGGCCTGCTGTACGCCGCTTCCTTCCAGGCCGAGAAGATCGCCTACGACCATGAGCTGACCGTCCCCGTCGGCGACCGCGAACTGCCCGTCTCCGTACAGGTGGCCGCCGCCCGCGAGGCCCATCCCGAGGGCACGGTCGCCGCCGTACGTCCCTCACCCGAGCCCAACGCCACCACCAGGGTGATGCTGTCCGGTATACCGGGCGTGGACCCCGACCACACCCTGGCCGTGTTCGTCGACCCGTACACCGGGGAGGTGCGCGGCGCGCTGGAACAGTACGGCTCCACGGGCGCGCTGCCGCTGCGCACCTGGATCGACGAGTTCCACCGCGATCTGCACCTCGGTGAAACGGGCCGCCTCTACAGCGAGTTCGCGGCCAGTTGGCTGTGGGTGATCGCGGGCGGCGGACTGGTGCTGTGGTTCTCCCGGCGCCGCGCCCTGCGCAAGGTGCGCGGCACCAGCGGACGGCGCCGCACGCTGGCCCTGCACGGCGGCGTGGGCGTCTGGGCGGCGGCCGGCTTCATCTTCCTCTCGGCGACCGGCCTGACCTGGTCCACCTACGCCGGTGCGAACATCGGCGACCTGCGCGCCTCCCTCGGCCAGGAGACCCCGTCGGTGTCGGCCGCGGCGGCCGGCGAACACGCGGGCCACGGCTCGGCCGGCGCCACGGCGGGCGACGCGGCGCACGGGGTCGGCCTGGACAAGGTCCTCGCGGCGGCACGGGCCGAGGGCCTGGGCAACCCGGTGGAGATCGTGCCGCCCGCCGACGCGAAGTCCGCCTACGTCGTACAGCAGATCCAGCGCAGCTGGCCCGAGAAGCAGGACTCGGTCGCCGTCGACCCCGCCACCGGCCAGGTCACCGACGTCCTGCGGTTCGCCGACTATCCGGTGCTCGCGAAACTCACCCGCTGGGGCATCGATCTGCACACGGGCAATCTGTTCGGCCTGGTGAACCAGATCGCACTGATGGTGCTCGCCCTCGCCCTGATCCTGCTGATCCTTTGGGGTTACCGCATGTGGTGGCAGCGGGGCCGGGGCTCCGCCTTCGGAAAGCCGATCCCACGGGGAGCGTGGCAGCAGGTGCCGCCGTACCTCCTCGTCCCGCTGCTGGCGCTGATCGCCGTACTGGGCTACTTCGTTCCGCTGCTCGGCATCCCGCTGGCGGTGTTCCTCGCCGTCGACATCGTGCTGGGGGAGATCGCCCACCGCCGAGGCAGGCGGACGTACGCCAGCGGCACGACGGTGCGCTGACGCAGGCCCTCATGCGCAGGTGCCCGGCTCCCCGGGGGGAACCGGGCACCGATCAGCGCTGCCGACGGCCTACTCCTCGTCGAACTCGCCGCCCAGCGCGGCGGCGAGGCGCAGATGCGGCTGGGCCTCGTCGTCCCGGCCCTGCCGCTGGAGGGTGCGCCCGAGCATCAGCCGGGCGTAGTGCTCCACCGGGTCGCGCTCCACGATGACCCGCAACTCGGCCTCCGCGCGGCGCAGTTGAGCCGAGTGGTAGTAGGAGCGCGCCAGCAGCAGCCGCGGTCCCGTCTGCTCCGGCACCTCCTCGACCAGCGGACCCAGGACACGCGCGGCGGCGGTGTAGTCCTTGGCGTCGAAGAACATCCCGGCGCGCTCCCAGCGCTCGGCCGGCGTTCCGTGGTCGTAGTACGTGGTCTCCACTGGTGACCTCCTTCGAGGCCGTCAACGGACCCGGTTGGTTGAATATTCCACCAACCGTGCGTGGTCGGTCGCGTCGGCCAGTTCCGCGTCGGCCCGCTCGGTGACCAGGGCGAGTACCCGCCCGGCGGCGGCGAGGTCCGCCCCGGGGATGTCCGCGTGGATCACACCGGAGTGGCGCATCCCGTACAGGGTCGCGACCACGGAGTACGAGCGTGCGTCGGCCTCAGCGGGGCCACCGCCCGGTCGACCGCCACGCGCCATTTCATGGACAGCCGCCGGACCAGAGACCCGGGTGCGGCGGCCGCGTATGCCGAACTCATGTCAACACGGCGACTACTGTGTGCGGACGGTTCCGGACACGAGCGTCCGCCTCACGGACCGTGACCCACGGGGCTAGGTTGTCCGGCATGAGCAATCTTGAGCGCGATGCGGTTCCCGCACTGTGCGGCGGCCGGGGCTTCGTGGTGGCGGAGCCGGTGCGTGAACTCCTCAGCCCCCGGCACGTCAAGCTCGGCGAATCCAGCGAGGTGCGGCGGCTGCTGCCCAACCTGGGACGGCGCATGGTCGGCGCCTGGTGCTTCGTCGACCACTACGGGCCCGACGACATCGCCGACGAGCCCGGCATGCAGGTGCCGCCGCACCCGCACATGGGGCTGCAGACCGTGAGCTGGCTGCACGAGGGCGAGGTGCTGCACCGCGACTCCACGGGCAGCCTCCAGACGATCCGCCCGCGCGAGCTGGGCCTGATGACCTCCGGCCGGGCGATCAGCCACTCCGAGGAGAGCCCTCGCTCGCACGCCCGCTACCTGCACGGCGCCCAGCTCTGGGTCGCCCTGCCGGACGGCCACCGCCACACCGACCCGCGCTTCGAGCACCACGCCGATCTGCCCGTCGTCACGGGGCGGGGCATCGAGGCCACACTGATCCTCGGCGACCTCGACGGCGCCACCTCGCCCGGCACGGCCTACACCCCCATCGTCGGCGCCGACCTGGCCCTCGCCTCCGGCGCGGACGTACGCCTGCCGCTGGAGCCGGACTTCGAGTACGCGGTCCTCTCCATGTCCGGCGAGGCACAGGTGGACGGGGTGCCGGTCCCTCCCGGTTCGATGCTGTACCTCGGCTGCGGCCGCAGCGAACTCCCGCTGCGCGCCGAGTCGGCCGCGGGCCTGATGCTGCTCGGCGGCGAGCCCTTCGAAGAGGAGCTGATCATGTTCTGGAACTGGATCGGCCGGTCCCAGGAGGAGATCGCGCAGGCCCGCCGGGACTGGATGGACGGCACGCGGTTCGGCGAGGTGAAGGGATACGCCGGCGCCCCGCTGCCGGCCCCCGAGCTGCCGCCGGGGCCCCTGAAACCGCGAGGAAGGGTCCGTTGATCCCATGATCCACTGTCAGTGGTGAGTGCCACCATGGCGCGCATGAGGAACGTCGAGTGGGGGCCGCTGCTCAAGCGGTGGAGCGAGGAATGGCTGGAAGCACTGGCGGCGGAGGAGCCGGAGGAGTTCGAGGAGCTGCTGGGCGAGGACTTCGTGGAGAACCGCTGGCTGGGATTCGCTCCGGCCGATCCGGCGCGGCTGGCGGCCTTGGAGGAACGGATCCGCGGACTGGGGACAGAGGTGCCGCTGCCGCCGTCCTTGCGCTCCTTCCTCGGGACGACGGACGGCTGGCGCCATGCGGGAGGCTCCGTCCATCTGCTGGCGGGGGCCGAGGACATCAGGCCGTACGGGGATCCGTACGGCCTGCGGCAGATGTACGAGGAGCGGTTGGGCGCGGACCCGGCCGATGAGGACGTGCTGCTGGCCGGCATGTGGGGCCGGGCGCTGCAGCTGTCGCTCGACTCGGACCTGACCGACGTGCTGCTCGACCCGGGCGATGTGGACGCGGACGGGGAATGGGCGGTGTACGTGTATCACGGGTGGGGCGGCGAACCACCGGATCGGTATGAGTCGTTCCGCGCGTTCATGGAGGCCATGTACAAGGAGTTCTACCGCCTGGGCGGCGACCACCCCGACTTCGCGACCGCCGTGACGCGGGAACTCGACGCCAAGGTGGAAGAGGCCCGACTGGCCTGCCTCAGAGGCGAGGTGGACGCCGCACTCGCCGTCTTCGACGAGGCGGGGGAACTCGGCAGACCACGGGCCGGCCTGCTGGCCTCACAGCTGAGGGCACTGCTCGACGGCGGGCGCGGCTGGGTACCGGTCGATCCGCGGATGGACGACCCGCTGTACGCCGCCGAGGTACTGCCCCTGAAAGCGCGCAACCACCTGCGCGAAGCGTGGAGAGACGACTCCTTCGTGCTCGGCCCCGCGACCGAGGACTACGCGACGGACAGGGAGCGGGCCGCTGTCGTCCTGGCGCAGCTCAGGCAGCGCACCTACGAGTACGCCTCACCGGGCCCCTTCGGGCACGCGGTCAAGGAGGCCCGCGAGCGGGCGCGGTGGGGCGACACGGACGGCGCCTGGCGGGTACTCGCGGCGGCGGTCCCGCAGTGGGAGCCGTACCGGGAGGACCATGTGGCGCCGTTCGGTCTGCTCGGGGATCCGCTGCTCGGGCCGGTCGTCACACCGGAGCGGGGCCGGCAGCTACTGACCACGCCCCGTGCCGGGCGGACGGGGGAGAGGCCCGCGCCCGTCGCGGAGGCCAGGGGGGAGACGGAGGCGGTGCGCGACGGGCTCGGGTGGCTGGCCCGGAGTCGTCCGGCAGGTGCCCCGCTCCGGGAGGTGTACCGGTTCGTTCTCGTGGAGGGCATATCCCCCGAAGAGCTGGCGGAGCGGTTCGGCAGGGGCCCACTGGAGCCGGTGGCGAGCGAGGCCGAGGCGTGGGACCTGCAGTTCTCCCGGCCGCAGCAGGGGTCCGGTGGCCCCGTGGCGCGGATCGGCGCCCGGGACGGCTGGAGCTTCGCCTTCGAGTCGGCCCACCGGCTGCGCCCCGACCCCACCCGCCTGACCCACCCCGGAACGGAGCTCTCGCACGGCACCCGCGCCCTCACCGTCCGGCGGAAGCCGGGCCTGTTCCACTTCGCCTGCGCCGAGGACGGCCAACAGCGGTACGCCTTCACGGTCCACCAGGCCGAGCGCCACCTGACGGGCGCACTCCCTGCCGCGCTCTCACCCGATCACTTGTTCCCGGACCCTGCCGGGCCCGCCGCCGATCGCTCGGACGAGGCCCGTGCGCTGGACGCGATAGCGGCGGCGTTCGACGTCTCACTGCCCCGGTTCGCCCTCGACCACGGCAGACTGCCCACGCTTTCGGCACAGCCGCGGAGCAGGCCGCCGGGGCCCGGAGAGGGATATGCGACGATCACGATCACGACCAGGTAGGTCCAGGACGTGCGGGCACATGGGCGCCGGTGAGGTCGCCCGGCCCCGGCGGGAGGCGTACACGACGGCCCGGACGCGGTCGCGGAGTCCGGGCGTGGCGGGGATTTCGTGACCCGAGCGGTGCCCTGTTGCCTGGCTGACCAGCAGGGTCAGCAGGGTTGGGGCGGCCCCACAGCCCGAGTACGGGACCGCGGTCGTCCGGGCCCTTCCGCTGCCGTCCGGCCTCTCGTGCCGCCGCGGAAGGTGTTCGGGATCACAAGCCGGGGAATGACTCGCGAACGTGGGAGGAACCGTATCCACGGGTGACCGGTGAGGGCCCGGATGCGACGATGAGGGGCCATGACTGCTGGGTGGGGTGCTCGCACGGGGCGGGCCGCGGTGTTCGCGGCCGTCTGTGTCGTGCTCGCCGCCCTGGGACACGTCATGATGTCCGGCGATCACGTCCCGCTCTGGACGCTCGCGGCCGGCTGGGCAGCGACCGGCGCCGTGGGCTGGGGCCTCGCGGGGCGTGAGCGCGGGCTGCCGCCGATCGTCGCCGTCGCCGTCGTCGCCCAGACGGTGCTGCACTCCGCCTTCTCCCTCGTGCATCCCGCCGACGCCATGGACAGGGGAGCGATGCCGCACGGCATGCGGCACTCCACGCCGATGCCCATGCCGACGTCCATGGCTGAGCCCACGGGTGCCGGGCACGCCGTGCACGGACACATGGCGCCCTCCGGCGACTCCTCGCTCGGCATGTTCGCCGCCCACCTGCTGGCCGCGCTGCTGTGCGGTCTGTGGCTGGGGTACGGGGAACGGGCCACGTTCCGGCTGTTGCGGGCCGTCGCCGGATGGCTGGCGGCCCCGCTGCGGTTGCTGTTCGTCGGAGCCGTGCCGCCGCACCGTCCGTCCCTTCACGTTCGCCGGCGGCGCCGTGGGGACCGCGCGCCGCGTTCTCTCCTCCTCGTACACGCGATCACCCCTCGCGGTCCGCCCGCCGGGGCCGCTGCCGTCTGACGGCAGCCGGTGACACCCGGGCCGTCCCTGTACGCCCCGGGTCCCGGTCGTGTACCGGTACGCCCTGCTCGTTCTCCGTACCGCACGCGGCCGTCTCCCCGCTCACCGGACCGCGCACGCCCGCGGTCTCCGGTTCCTCCGCGAAGGACATCAGGTGATCACTTCTGCCCTGCCCACGCCTCCCGGGAGACCCATCGACGACGCGGCGACCGCCTGGGCGCTGGCCGCGCGCGGTGGTGACGCCGACGCCGTCGACCACTTCGTCCGGGCCCTGCACCGTGACGTCATCCGCTATGTCGCCCTTCTGTGCGCCGACCCGCAGGCGGTGGACGATCTGACGCAGGACACGTTCGTGCGGGCCCTCGGCAGCCTGCACCGGTTCGAGGGCCGTTCCTCGGCCCGCACATGGCTGCTCGCCATCGCCCGGCGCGCGGTGGCCGACAGCCATCGGTACACGGCCGTACGGCCCCGTACGGCCGATGTGCCCGACTGGCAGCTGACCGTGGAACGGGCGCAGCCGCGCGGGCTGCCCGGTTTCGACGACGGGATCGCGCTGCTCGACCTGCTGGACCTGCTGCCGGACGAGCGGCGCGAGGCGTTCGTCCTCACCCAGCTGCTCGGGCTGCCGTACACGGAGGCGGCCGTCCTCGGCGACTGCCCGGTCGGCACCGTCCGCTCCCGTGTGGCCCGCGCGCGAAGGACGCTCGCCGCCCTCGTCGCCGAGGCCGAGCAGGCGGGCCCGTCCGCGCGAAGACGGCGTCCGGACTGAGCGTTCCCGGCCCCGTCACCCGAATGGCGCCCCCGAGTGGACAGACGGACGATGGAGTGGTGGGCCCGGCCCCGCCGGTGCCGTTCGCGGCAGACGGAGACCGGACCCGACCGTGCGGAACGACGGTCGGAAGGGAAAGGGTCATGCTCGAGATCAAGATGCTGGACAAGCCGGACGAGCGGCGCGACTTCCCCAGGGGACACCTGGAAGCCGTCCACATGTCGGGGCTGGACTTCGCCGTGGCCACCTTCGAGCCCGGGTGGCGTTGGTCCGAGTCCGTCGGACCCATCGCGGGGACGGAAAGCTGTCGGATCCACCACAACGGCTACGTCGTCCAGGGCCGTCTGCACATCCGCATGGACGACGGAGGGGAGAGCGAGGTCGGCCCCGGCGACGTCTTCGTGTGCTCGCCGGGACATGACGCGTGGGTCGTCGGTGACGACCAGGTCGTGGTGTACGACTTCGCGGGCGGCATGGCGCAGGAGTACGCGAAGGCGGACTGACGCCCCCCGCTCACCCGGAGTTGTATCCCCAGCGCGCCTGGCCGTCCTTGCCCATGAAGCACTTCGCGGGACGGCCGTCGGCGGTTGTCGCGGTGGCACCGACGGGCGAGCAGGACTGCCCGAACCCGACGCCGGAACCAGAACCGGAACCGGAACCCTCGGGGGAGCCACCGCCGCTAGACGAGCTCCCGCCCGTGCTGCCACCTGTGGTGCCGCCCGTGCCGCCACCTGTGGTGCCTCCAGAGCTGCCACCGGTGGCTCCTCCCGTGGAGCCGCCGCCCGAAGTGCTGTGGTACGACGGCTGGGGGTCGGGCTTCGGGGCCGGCTTCGGCTCGGGCTTGGGCTTCGGCTTCGGTTCGGGATTCGGGCTGGGCTCGGTGCACGGATCGCCCGGTCCGATCAGCCACAGGTCGACCTGTTCCAGGGCCGAGGTCTTGGTGTCCGGGTCCGGCTGCTGACGGCACACCCGCCAGTCGGCCAGATCCCGCCCCTCCCCGTCCAGACGCTTGCCCGTGTGGGCGTGGAACGAGAAGACGGACTGGAGGCCGAGGTCGCCGAGGATGCGCGAGGCATCGTCGAACCGCTCTCCGACGAGGTCCGGCATCACGACGTGCCGGGGACCGTGCAGGCGTGTCGGACACTCTTCCCGCTCGGGGACGGCGTACAGCCGCAGGGTCCTGCCGGACGGAATCAACGTCTCCTCGCGCGACGGGCTCTGGAAACAGACCCGCCAGCCGGGCGCGTCCGTCTCCACCGGCCGGAAGGCGGAGGTGGCGTCCGACGCCGACACCGTACGCCAGCCGGCGTCACGGGCCTGCGCGGCGGCTGTGGTGAGCGTGGACCCCTGGAAGTCGGGGACGACGGCAGCGGTCCGGTTCCCGGCATCCTGCGCCACGGGCGCTTCATCGCCGGAGCCGGCGCCGGAGCCGGAGCCGGAGCCGGAGGACAGCCCGGCGAGGACCACCCCGATCGCGAGCACCGACACCAGAACCGGATGCCGCCGCACCCACGTGGACATCCGCGTCCCCCGCCCAGGCCGGAGGGGGGAGCCGGCGGGCAGGGGATCCCCCGCCGCTTCGAGGAGCTCACCCTTCGGATCGATCTTCGAGCCGTGCAGCGTGCGCGGCTTGCCGTCGACGAGGATCTCGACGGAGTCCAGCATCCCCGATGCCCGGCGGAGCAGGGGCAGGGGCAGGGGGACGCGGCGGGCCCTGGGCGATGCCAGGTTGCCGAGCAGGACCAGGCCGTTGGTCGTGAGTACGGCGTAGCCCCAGCCGTCGTGGTAGACGGCCCGGACCGCCTCGCCGGGCTCGAGCTCCTCCACCAGCACCTTCTTGTGGCCGTCGGGGAGAGAGACGCTCTCGCCCGCGGCGGTCACCGCGGCGAGAGGGTCCTCCTGCGACGGCGGAGCGGTAACCGGTTCCCCCGCCCGTACGAGGAGTCCGCCGTCCTTGTCGACCCGGGACCCCCAGAGGGTGACGCGCCGTCCGCCGGCCGATACGTCCACGCTCTGCCGGACGCCGTACGCGGGACGCAGGATCGCCAGCGGCCTCGGCACCCGCGTCGTGGAACCCGCGTTCAACAGGATCAGGGCGTCCCCGGTGAGCGCGGCGAACGACAGGCCCTGGCGATACAGGGCCAGCACGGTCTCCCCGGTGCGCAGGGCGCGGAGCAGGGCCTGTACCCCGGTGGCCGGTATCGGAAGGAACTCGTGGGCCGCGACCGTCGCGGTCCGTGAGTCATTGCGCAGCAGACGCTGCGCGGCGGTGTCGGACATGCCGGGATGTTAGCCGATTGTCGATCTACGTCAGTACGTAGGGGACCGCACTAAGTGGGGAGTGCTCCCCGATTACGTGATAGCGTCACCCGGGTGAAACGGGGACAGGTCCCCGTTGGGGAGGAGGAGACGGCGTGTCCGAGACGGCGCTGGTGCTGGGCGGGGGCGGACTGACCGCGTACGCGTGGGAGATCGGCGTGCTGGCGGGTCTGGCCGACGCCGGGGTCGACCTGGCCGGTGCCGAGGTGCTGGCCGGCACCTCGGCCGGCTCACTGCTCGCACTGGAACTGGCGACGGGGGCGGCGCCGGCCGACCTGTACGAGGAGCACGTCAACCGGAGGCGGGCCATGTTGGACGTCGACTTCACCTTCGGTATGACGGTCAAGTACCTGTGGGCCGCCCTCGGTTCGCGCCGGCCGGAGAAGGTGGTCGAGCGGTTGGGGCGACTCGCGCTGGCGGTGCGCGATGTGTCGGAGGCCGAGGTGTGCGAGGCGATCCGGCCCCAACTGCCGGTCCGGGACTGGCCGGAGAGGCCGGTGCGGCTGTTCGCCGTCGACGCGCTCACCGGCCGGCCCACCGGCTTCGACGCCGACAGCGGGGTCGACCTGCTGAGGGCCGTGGCGGCCACCTGCGCACTGCCACCCCTGTTCCCCCCGATCACGATCGGGGAGGGGCGCTGGATGGACGGAGGCGTGCGGTCCACGACCAACGCCGACCTGATGGAGGGCTGCCGGCGGGTCGTGGTACTGGCCCCGATCCCCAAGGGGCCGGGTGCCAGCCCCAGCGCCGTCGATCAGGTGGCCGCGCTGACGGCGGGCGGTGTCCGCGCCGCCGCGCTGGTCCCCGACCGGGAAGCCCGCCGGGCCTTCGGCCGCGACCCCCTGGACGCCTCCCGCATCCCGGGCGCCGCCCGCGCGGGAGTGCGGCAGGCGGCCGGGTACGCCGAGCAGCTCCGAGCCGTCTGGCACGACTGAGCGGGACCGACGCCGAAGACCCCGCTCACACCGGCAGCAGCCGGCCGACCAGGGCGTTCAACTGGTGGACGGTACGGCACTCGTGCATGTCCACCAGGGCGGCGTACGCGCGTGCGGCCGAGTCGCCCGTGCCCCGGTGGGAGCGCGGTTCGGGGTTCAGCCAGTGGAGCCGCCGGGCGCGCCGGAGCAGCCCGCGCACGGCCGGGAGGTTCGCGGCGAGGCGTGCGGAGACGTCGTCGACGGATGTGAACAACAGATTCCTCCGGCTGAGCGCGGGAACGACGGAGTCCGGGCACCCGTCGGGATACCCGGCTCCATCCAAGCGCTTGCTCACCGCTCTTGTGTCAGGCGGTCGACGCGACAGCCCTCACCGCCGGCGTGCGCAGCACGCGCCGGGCCGTGGCCAGGCCCGTCCCGAGCGTCGCCGCCGCGCCGATCGAGGCGACCGCGGCCCACACACCGGCCATCTGTCCCGGCAGCACCTTGTCACCGCGGACCACGGTGAACGGCACGATCCCGGCCAGCGCCGCCAGCGTGCCGAACAGCACCCCGGTGACCGTGAGGACCAGTCCCTCGGCCCCCACCACGCCCAGCACCTGCCCGGGCGTCGCCCCGGCGAGGCGTTGCTGCCCGAACTCCCGGCCGCGGTAGGTCGTCGCCGCGTACAGCGAGTTGACCAGCATCACGCAGACGAAGACCACGATGATGCCGACCACCGTGAAGTTCAGCGTCTCCAGGTTCTTGGCGTCGACCGACTTCACCAGCCCCGAGGCCTCGACGGCCTCGCTCTCCACCGCCTGCATGGTCAGCGTCGCCGTGGACACCGCCGTGAAGAGGATCAGCGACATCAGGATCCCGGCGAGCTGCCCGGACCGCTGCCGCAGATTCCGCACCGCCAGCCACCCGCTCGCCCCGCCCGGCGTCAGCCGGTCGAGTACGCCCCTCAGCAGCCGCGGCGCCATCAGCGCGCACCCCACCGACAGCAGGATCGACCCGTAGGCGGGCGGCGCCATCAGCGCGGAGTCCGTCGCCGAGAAGGCGAAGGTGGAGCACACCGCCAGGGCACCGGCGACCAGCGCCGCGTACGGGAGGAACACCCGCGCCCTGCCCCGCCGCTGATGCCCCCGCGCCGCCCGGCGCAGCGCGAGGAACGCCGCGCCCGCCGCCGCGAGCAGCGTGATGCCGATGCCGGACGTCAGCGCGATGGTGCCGAAGGAGTGCTCGACGGACCGGGCGACCTGCCCGCTGTCCTGGAACACCTCCAGCAGCAGCCTCCCGCCGAGCATCGCCGGGAGGATCGCCAGCCCCGCGCCCACCAGGGCCACCACGGCCGCCTCACCCACGACCATCCGCTTCAGCTGCGCCGGGGTCGCCCCCGAGCAGCGCAGCAGCTCCAGCTCGGCCGCCCGCTGCCGCACGTTCACCGTCAGAGTCGAGGCGACGGCGAAGAACACCAGCAGCGTGCCGTATCCGCCGACCACCCCGGCCGCCGTCCCCAGCGTCCCGGCGCTCACCGAGTCCACGCCCGGCTGCCCGGCGGTGTCGTGCATCGAGTGGAACGTCATGATGATCGCCGCGCCCAGGAAGGCGGAGAGCAGCGTCGCGAGGAACCGTCCGGGCCGTTGCCGGATCGACCGCATCGCCAGTACGAACATCGCTCACACCCCCGTCATCACGTCGTCGCCCAGGTGCGCCAGCCGCTCGGCCACCGCCTCCGCGGTCGGCGCCGGAAGCCGTCCGGCGAGCCTGCCGTCCGCGAGGAACAGCACGCTGTCGGCGTAGGAGGCGGCGACCGGGTCGTGCGTCACCATCACCACGGTCCGCCCGTGCACCCGCACCGCCTGCCGGAGCAGCGTCAGCACCTCCCGGGCACTGCGCGTGTCCAGGGCACCGGTCGGTTCGTCGGCGAAGATCACCCGGGGTTCGGTGACCAGCGCCCGGGCGATCGCCACCCGCTGCCGATGACCGCCGGACAACTGGTCGGGCCGGTGTCCGAGACGGTCACCCAGACCGACGGCGGTCAGGATCTCCCGGGCCCGCCTGCGGTCCACGCGCTTGCCGGCCAGCTTCAGCGGCAGCACCGTGTTCTGCGCGACCGTCAGGGTCTCCAGCAGGTTGTACTGCTGGAAGACGAACCCGATCCGCCCGCGCCGGAACTTCGTCAGCTCCGCCTCGCTGCCGCCCGTCAGCTCGGTCCCGTCCACCTGCACGATTCCGCTGTCCGGCCGGTCCAAACCCGCCGCACACTGCAACAGCGTCGACTTGCCCGAGCCCGACGGCCCCATCACCGCGGTGAACGTCCCCCGCGCCAGGCCGAGCGTCACCCCGTCGAGGGCGGTCACGGCGCTGTCCCCGGTGCCGTACGACTTGGTGACCTTCACCAGCCGCAGCGCCTCGGGGGCGGGTCCCGTGTCGTGGTCGTGTCGTGCCCCGCTGCGCACCATGGTCATCCTCCGTCCGGCACGCCCTGTGCCCCGCCGAAGACGCTACGGACCCGAAGGCCGCGGCACACTGGGCGCGGAACCCGTATCGGGGGGTGTACTCAGCGACACCCCCCGAGGGGCGCGGACGGAGGTCAGCCGACCAGCACGACCTCCAGGGTGCGCGGTCCGTGCACGCCCTCCACCCGGTCGAGCTCGATGTCGCTGGTCGCCGACGGGCCGGAGATCCAGGTGAGCGGACGGGCCGGGTCGAGGCGCCCGAGAGCCTGCGGCACGGAGGAGACGACCTGGTCGGGGACGCGGACGACGCAGATGTGGTGGTCGGGGACGAGGGTGATCCGGCGCCGGCCCTGGTCGGGGGAGCCGTCCAGCACGATGGTGCCCGTCTCGGCGACGGCCACCGCGCAGGCGGTCACCACGCTGTCGACCCGGTCCAGCTCCTGCGGGGTGCTCTCGGCCCGGTCCGCCACCCGGGTCACGTCAGTGGACGCCAGCCAGCCCTCGTCCAGTCCCGGCGGCACGAGCACCGTCGCCGCGCCCCGGGCCGCGAGCAGCCCCGCGAGGACCCCGGCCAGTCCCTCGGCATCGGTGCGGTGCACGAGCGCCCGGTAGTCGGCCAGGTTCTCCGCGAGGAGGTCCACCGTCTGCTCGGCCGTGCGCTCACCGTGCTCGCGCAGATAGTCACGGGCGACCGCCCGCTCGTACGGCGTGTCGTCCTCCGGGACGTCGGCGAGGGCGCGCCGCACCCGGCCCAGGATCCGTTCCCTGCTGCTCACTTCGCCGTTCCCTTCCCGCCGTCGACGCCCTGCGTACGCTGCCACCAGTCCCGGAACGGCTCCGCCGGCACCGGCGGCAGGTCCCGGGTCCCGCTCCACGCCCGGCCGGGGCCGGGCAGGGTACGCGGATGGAGGCGGCGGGTGCGCGAGGCGAGGCGCTGGCCGGTGCGCAGCACCCCCGGACGCGTGAACGCCCAGCGTGCGGCGCGCATGGCGGCCCGCTCGGCGGCGTGCCCCTTGGCGGGTTGCAGCACCACCTTGTTGCCCGCCCGCGTCACCGGGCCGCCCTCCACCACACGTTCCCGCAGGTGCACCAGCACCTCGGGGATGTCGATGGCGACCGGGCACACCTCGTAGCAGGCCCCGCACAGCGAGGAGGCGTACGGCAGGGACGCGTCGATCTCGCTGCCGGTGCCCCGCAGCTGCGGGCTGAGGATGGCGCCGATCGGGCCCGGGTAGACCGAGCCGTAGGCGTGGCCGCCGGCCCGCTCGTACACGGGGCACACGTTCAGGCAGGCCGAGCAGCGGATGCAGCGCAGCGCCTGACGGCCCACCTCGTCGGCGAGGGTGTCGGTGCGGCCGTTGTCCAGCAGGACCAGGTGGAAGGTGCGCGGGCCGTCCCGGTCCGTGGTGCCGGTCCAGGTGGACGTGTACGGGTTCATGCGCTCGGCGGTCGAGGAGCGGGGGAGGGTCTGCAGGAACACCTCCAGGTCCTGCCAGGTCGGCACGATCTTCTCGATGCCGACGACCGAGATCAGCGTCTCGGGCAGGGTCAGGCACATCCGCCCGTTGCCCTCGGACTCCACCACTACCAGGGTGCCGGTCTCGGCGACCATGAAGTTGGCGCCGGAGATGCCGACCTTGGCGCGCAGGAACTTCTCCCGCAGGTGCAGCCGCGCCGCCTCGGCGAGTTCGGCGGGCGTGTCGGTCAGCCCTTCGGGGGCGGGGCGGCCCCACTCGCTCATCTCCCGGGCGAAGATCTCCCGGATCTCCCCGCGGTTGCGGTGGATCGCCGGGACCAGGATGTGCGAGGGCCGGTCCTTGCCCAACTGCACGATCAGCTCGGCGAGGTCGGTCTCGTAGGCGTGGATGCCCTCTTCGAGGAGCGCCTCGTTGAGCCCGATCTCCTGCGTGGCCATCGACTTGACCTTGACGACCTCCGACTCGCCGGTCTCCTTGACCAGCCGCGCCACGATCCGGTTGGCCTCGTCGGCGTCGGCGGCCCAGTGCACGGTGCCGCCCGCCGCCGTCACCGACTCCTCCAACCGCTCCAGGTAGCGGTCGAGGTGACGGAGCGTGTGGTCCTTGATCCGTTTGCCGGCCTCCCGCAGCTCCGCCCAGTCGGGCAGCTCCGCGACGGCGTTCGCACGCTTGGCCCGGATGGTGTGCGTGGCGTGCCGCAGATTGCCGCGCAAGGTGGTGTCGCGCACCGCGTCCCGGGCGGCCACCGGAAACGCCGGCATCCCGACGAAAGTCCCGCTCATACGGCCGGCTCCTCCTCCGTGCTCGCCAGGATCTCCGCGATGTGCACCGGCCGCATGCCGGTCCGCAGCCTGGTCATCGTTCCGCCGATGTGCATCAGACACGAGTTGTCCGCCGCGCACAGCACCCCGGCGCCCGTCGACTCGGCGTTGCGCACCTTGTCGGTGCCCATCGCCGCCGAGACATCGGAGTTCTTCAGGGCGAAGGTGCCGCCGAAGCCGCAGCATTCCTCCGCTCCCGGCAGCTCGACCAGCTCCAGCCCCCTGACCGCCCGCAGCAGCCGCGTCGGCCGCTCGCCCAGGCCCAGCCCGCGCAGCCCGTGACAGGTCGGGTGGTAGGTCACCTTGTGCGGGTAGTACGCCCCGACATCGGTCACCCCGAGCACGTCCACCAGGAACTCCGTGAGTTCGTACGTCTTGGGCACCACGGGCGCCAGCGTCGCGGCGAGGGTGTCCCCGCGCCCCTCCGCCCGGGCCCGCTCGCCCATCCGGGGATACAGCTCCCGCACCATCGCCCCGCACGACCCCGACGGCGTCACAATCGCCTCGTAGTCCTTGAAGACATCGGAGAAATGCCGGGCCAGCGGCTCCGCCTCGTGCCGATACCCGGTGTTGTAGTGCGCCTGCCCGCAACAGGTCTGCGCCATCGGGAAGTCGACCTCGACGCCCAGCCTGGTCAGCAGCTTCACCACGGCGCGTCCGGTGTCCGGATAGAGCGTGTCGTTGACACAGGTCAGGAACAGGGCGACACGCATCGCGGCTCCTAGTGAATCGATCATCGGGTGAATGCAGGGTAGTGCGGAAGCGGGGGACCGGGGGAGACCCCGGTCAGGCCCCGGCGAGGCGGGCCTGCGCCGCCTGCCACGGTCGCGTCCCGCCGCGCGGTTCGTACCGGGTCAGCGGCTGCGTACGGATGAGCAGCCGCCGCATCCCGGCGAGATCGCCGACCCGCCCGTGCGCGCGGGCCTGCACCAGCACGTTGCCCAGTGCCGCCGCCTCCGTCGGCCCGGCCACCACCGGCAGCCCACAGGCGTCCGCGGTCAACTGGCACAGCAGGGCGTTGCGGGTGCCGCCGCCCACGATGTGCACGACGTCGGCCTGCTGCCCGGCGAGCCGCTGGGCGTCCTCGACCGCCTTGCGGTGGGCCAGGGCGAGCGAGTCGAGGATGCAGCGCGTGACCTCGGCGGGGGAGACCGGCACCGGCTGCCCCGAGGCCCGGCAGGCCTCGGCGATCCGCTCCGGCATCCGCCCCGGCGCGAGGAACGCGGCGTCCCCGGCGTCGACCACCGACCGCAGCGCCGGCACCTCGGCCGCCTCGAGGAGCAGCGCGCCCAGATCCGGCTCGCCCCAGGCCCGTACGCACTCCTGGAGCAGCCACAGACCCATGATGTTGCGCAGATAGCGGACCGTGCCGTCCAGCCCCAGCTCATTGGTGAAGTTGGCGGCCCGGCTCTCCTCGGTCAGCACCGGCGCGTCCAGCTCGAGACCGGCCAGCGACCAGGTGCCGGTGCAGATGTAGGCGAACCGCTCGCCGTCGGCGGGCACCGCGGCGACCGCGGACGCGGTGTCGTGCGACCCGACCGCCGTCACCGGGACCGGCCCGGTCAGCCCGGTCTCCTCCAGCACCTCGGGCCGCAGCACTCCGGCCGGGTCCCCGGGCCGGCGCAGCGGTGCGAACAGCCCGAGGTCGATGCCCAGGCGCTCCGCGACCCCGTGCGCCCAGTCCCGGGTGCGCGGGTCGATCAGCTGGGTGGTCGAGGCGTTGGTCAGCTCCGTGCCCTGCTCACCGGTGAGCCAGTACGACAGCAGGTCCGGGATCAGCAACAGCCGTTCCGCCTGTGCCAGCTGGGCCGAGCCGCGGGCCGCCGTCAACTGGTACAGGGTGTTGAACGGGGCGTACTGCAGGCCGGTGGCCGCGTACAGCTCCTCGGCGGGCAGGGTCGCCCACACCTTCTCCGCGACCCCGTCGGTACGGCTGTCGCGGTAGTGCACGGGGTTGCCGAGCAGCGCCCCGTCCGCGTCCAGCAGCCCGTAGTCCACGGCCCAGCTGTCGATCCCGACGGAATCCACCGGGCCGGCCGCCCCCAGCCCCGCCAGCACACCGGCGTACAGCCCGAGGACGTCCCAGCGCAGCCCTTCCGGCACGCGCACGGGCCGGTTGGGGAAGCGGTGGACCTCGGACAGCTCCAGGCTGTCGGGGCCGACGCGGCCGACCATGACGCGCCCGCTGGACGCGCCGAGGTCGACCGCGGCGTACGACGTCACGTCGGCGCTCATCGCAGGAACGCGGCGGCGACGCCGGCGTCGACCGGGACGTGCAGGCCGGTGGTGTGCGTGAGGTCGCCGCCGGTCAGCGCGAACACGGCGTTCGCCACGTGCTCGGGCAGCACCTCGCGCTTCAGCAGCGTCCGCTGCGCGTAGAACTCGCCCAGCTTCTCCTCCGGCACCCCGTACACGGCCGCGCGCTTCGCGCCCCAGCCGCCCGCGAAGATCCCGGAACCGCGCACCACACCGTCCGGGTTGACGCCGTTGACCCGGATGCCGTGCTCACCCAGCTCGGCCGCGAGCAGCCGCACCTGGTGGGCCTGGTCGGCCTTGGTCGCCGAGTAGGCGATGTTGTTGGGACCGGCGAAGACGGCGTTCTTGCTGGCGATGTAGACGATGTCGCCGCCGAGCTCCTGGGCGGTCATCACCCGGGCCGCCTCGCGCGAGACGAGGAAGGAGCCGCGGGCCATGATGTCGTGCTGGAGGTCCCAGTCCTTCGCGGACGTCTCCAGCAGCGGCTTGGAGATGGAGATGCCGGCGTTGTTCACCACCAGGTCGACGCCGCCGAAGGCCAGCACCGCCGCCCGGAACGCGCCGGCGATCTGCTCCTCGCTCGTCACGTCCACGGTCACCGCGACCGCCTTGTCGGAGCCGCCCAGTTCCTCGGCGACCTGCGCGGCGTTCTCCCCGTTCAGGTCGGCCACGACGACGCACGCGCCCTCGGCCACCAGCCGCTGGGCGATCGCCTTCCCGATCCCGCTGCCCGCACCGGTCACCAGCGCCACCCGGGTGGCGAGCGGCTTGGGCTTCGGCATCCGCTGGAGCTTGGCCTCCTCCAGTGCCCAGTACTCGATGCGGAACTTCTCCGACTCCTCGATCGGCGCGTACGTGGAGACCGCCTCGGCGCCGCGCATCACGTTGATCGCGTTGATGTAGAACTCACCGGCCACACGCGCGGTCTGCTTGTCCTTGCCGAAGCTGAACATGCCCACGCCCGGTACCAGCACGATCGCCGGGTCGGCGCCGCGCATCGCGGGGGAGTCGGGCTCGGCGTGCCGCGCGTAGTAGGCGGCGTACTCCTCGCGGTAGGCCGCGTGCAGTTCCTTCAGCCGGGCGACGGCCTCGTCCAGCGGGGTGGCCGGCGGCAGGTCGAGGACGAGCGGGCGGACCTTGGTGCGCAGGAAGTGGTCCGGGCAGGAGGTGCCCAGCGCGGCCAGCCGCGGGTGCTCGGCCCGGGCCAGGAAGTCGAGTACGGCGTCGGAGTCGTCGAAGTGCCCGACCTGCGGCCGGTCCTGCGAGGCGATGGCCCGCACATACGGCCCGAGGGCGGCGGCCCGCTCACGCCGCTCCTCCTCGGGCAGCGCGGCGTAGCCCTCGATCACCGGCCCGAAGGGCTCCGGCCGGCCGCGCTCGGCGAGGAACCGCTCGGCGGTGCGGATGATGTGCAGCGAGTTGCGCTCGCACTCCTCGGAGGTGTCACCCCACGCGGTGATCCCGTGCCCGCCGAGCACGCATCCGACGGCCTGCGGGTTGGCCTCCTTCACGGCGGCGATGTCCAGGCCGAGCTGGAATCCCGGCCGCCGCCACGGCACCCACACCACGGTGTCGCCGAAGCACTCGGCGGTCAGCTTCTCCCCGTCGGCCGCGCAGGCGAGCGCGATCCCCGAGTCGGGGTGCAGATGGTCCACGTGCGCGGCGTCGACGAGGCCGTGCATCGCGGTGTCGATCGAGGGCGCGGCGCCCCCCTTGCCGTGCAGGCAGTAGTCGAACGCGGCGACCATCTCGTCCTCGCGCTCGACGCCCGGGTAGACGTCGGTGAGCGCCCGCAGCCGGTCCAGCCGCAGCACGGCCAGCCCCGCCTCGGTCAGGGTCCCGAGATCCCCACCGGACCCCTTGACCCACATCAGCTCGACGTCGCCCCCGGTGACGGGATCGGTCTCGGTGCCCTTCGCCGAGGTGTTGCCTCCGGCGTAGTTGGTGTTGCGGGCGTCGGCGCCGAGCCGGTGGGACCGGGCGAGGAGCGCGGCGGCTTCAGGATGCGATGCCATGAACGTTCAGTCCTTACTCGAAAGAGGGTGAGTGCATATCCCCAGGGGCGCGGGGAACTGCGCGACCGGCCACATACGACCCGCGGCCCGCGACGAACGACGAAACCCGGCGGACGCCTACGCGCCCCAGCCGGCCTGCTGGCCGCCGACCCGCTCGGCCGCGATCTTCTCCGCCCACCCGGACCGGGCATATGCCGCGATGGGGTCGGGGTCCAACCCCATCTCCTCGCGCACCTCCCGGAGCAGCGGCCGCACGTCCGTGTTGTAGGCGTCCATCAGCACGGCGTTGGCCCCGAGCACGTCGCCGGAGGCCTGGGCCTCGGCCAGCGCCGACCGGTCGATCAGGAGCGCCTTGGCGGTGGCCTCCTGGACGTTCATGACGGAACGGATGATCGCCGGGATCTTCGCCTCGATGTTGTGGCACTGATCGAGCATGAACGCGACCTCGGGCGTGAACCCGCCGCCACGGATGACCTCGTACATGATCCGGAACAACTGGAACGGGTCGGCGGAGCCCACCATCAGGTCGTCGTCGGCGTAGAACCGCGAGTTGAAGTCGAACCCGCCGAGCTTCCCCTCCCGCAGCAGGGTCGCCACGATGAACTCGATGTTGGTTCCCGGAGCGTGGTGTCCGGTGTCGACCACGACCTGTGCCTGCGGTCCGAGCTTCAGGCAGTGCGCGTACGCCGTGCCCCAGTCCGGAACGTCCGTCGTGTAGAACGCCGGCTCGAAGAACTTGTACTCCAGCAGCATCCGCTGCCCCTCGCCGAGCCGCTCGTACACCTCGGCGAGCCCTTCGGCGAGCCGGTCCTGCCGTGCCCGGATGTCGTCCTGCCCGGGATAGTTCGTCCCGTCGGCGAACCACAGCTTCAGGTCCTTGGAGCCGGTCGCGTCCATGATGTCGACGCACTCCAGCAGATGATCGACGGCCTTCCTGCGCACGGCGGCGTCCGGGTGGCAGATGCTGCCCAGCCGGTAGTCGTCGTCCTGGAAGGTGTTGGAGTTGATCGCGCCGAGCCTCACACCGCGGTCCTCGGCGTGCTTGGCCAGTGCCGCGTAGTCGGTGACCTTGTCCCACGGGATGTGCAGCGCCACGGTCGGCGCGGCCCCCGTGAACGCGTGCACCTGGGCCGCGTCGTCCAGCTTCTCCTGCGGGGTGCGGGGGACGCCCTGCTGCGCGAAGACCTTGAACCGGGTCCCGGAGTTCCCGTACGCCCACGACGGCGTCTCGACGGCCTGGGTCTTGAGAGCGGCCTTCGCCGCGGCGAGCTCGGTCACGTGGGGGCTCCTGTGACATCGGGTCGTATCGACCACAGAGTGAAACGATTCAGGACGGGAAGTTATGGGGCCCCCGCAGGGGTGTCAACCCCTTGAGCCAAGACCGTCCTCCGTGACCAGCGTGTGACCTGAAGCTGTCGAAACTTTTTCGACCGGGAACCATTGACGTGACATGCGTCGCGCGCCTAACGTCCCGGCAATCCAGTTGAAACCTTTCACGACGTCGCGAGGGCAGCCCCCCGGCGTCGTCGAGGAGCCCTCATGACCCACCCGTCCGACACGGGTTCGGCCCCGGTCCTCGCGCTGAGGGACATCTCCAAGTCCTTCGGCGCGGTCCGCGCACTGCGGGACGTCTCCCTGGAGCTGTTCCCCGGGGAGGTGCACGCCCTCGCCGGCGAGAACGGAGCCGGCAAGTCGACCCTCATCAAGACGCTCGCCGGAGTGCACCGGCCGGACGCCGGCCAGGTGCTGCTCGACGGCGCGCCCGTGGTCTTCCACGGCCCCGGTGACGCCCGCGACGCCGGTATCGCCGTCATCTACCAGGAGCCCACGCTCTTCCCCGACCTGTCGATCGCCGAGAACATCTTCATGGGCAGGCAGCCCCGGCGCGCTCTCGGCCGGATCGACCACAAGGCGGTGCACGCCGCGACCGCGGCCCTGATGCAGCGGCTCGGCGTCGAACTCGACCCGGACCGTCCGGCCCGCGGTCTGTCCATCGCCGACCAGCAGATCGTCGAGATCGCCAAGGCGCTCTCCTTCGACGCCCGCGTCCTCATCATGGACGAGCCGACCGCCGCCCTCACCGGCAGCGAGGTCGCCCGCCTCTTCGGCGTCGTGCGCACCCTGCGCGAACAGGGCGCCGCCGTGCTGTTCATCTCCCACCGCCTGGAAGAGATCTTCGAGATCTGCCAGAAGGTCACCACCTTGCGCGACGGCGCCTGGATCGCCAGTGAACCGCTCCACGGCATGACCGAGGACGACCTGGTGCGCCGCATGGTCGGCCGCGACCTGGAGGAGCTCTACCCCAAGCAGGACGTGAGCCCGGGCGAGGTCGCCCTGAGCGTGCGCCGGCTGACCCGCGAGGGCGTCTTCACCGACGTCTCCTTCGACGTGCGGCGCGGCGAGATCGTCGGCCTGGCCGGACTGGTCGGCGCCGGGCGCACCGAGGTGGCCCGCGCCGTGTTCGGCATCGACCGCTGGGACGCCGGGGAGGTCGAGGTCGACGGACGCGAGCTCACCAACGGCGCCCCGTCCACCGCCATGGCGGCGGGCCTGGCCCTGGTCCCCGAGGACCGGCGCGCCCAGGGCCTGGTGATGGACATGTCCATCGAGCGCAACATCGGCCTCACCGGACTCCGTACGACCGTGAAGGCCGGCCTGATGGACCGCGGCGCCGAGCGCAGCCGCTCCCTCGACTGGGCGGTCAAGCTCCAGGTCAAGTACGCCCGGATCGCCGACACGGTGAACACCCTGTCCGGCGGCAACCAGCAGAAGGTCGTCCTCGCCAAGTGGCTCGCCACCGGGCCGAAGGTGCTGATCGTGGACGAGCCCACGCGCGGCATCGACGTCGGCACCAAGGCCGAGGTGCACCGCCTGCTGTCCCAGCTGGCCGCCGACGGCGTCGCCGTCCTGATGATCTCCTCCGACCTGCCCGAGATCCTCGGCATGGCCGACCGCGTGCTGGTGATGCACGAGGGCCGGCTCACCGCCGAGATCTCCCGTACCGACGCCACCGAGGAAACCGTGATGGCCGCAGCCACGGGGAGGACAGCCGCATGACGGTGATCAGCCCCAACCCCGCCCCCGTAGCCGACGTGCCCAAGGCCGGCGCCACCCGGCTCGTCGACCGCGTCTTCAAGATGCGCGAACTCGCCATCCTGCTCGTCTTCCTGGTGATGATCGCCGTCACCCAGGCCGGCAACAGCGAGTTCCTGTCCGAGCAGGGCATCAAGGACCTGCTGCTGAACGCGACCATCCTGGTCCTGGTCGCCACCGGCCAGTCCCTGGTCGTCATCACCCGCAACGTCGACCTGTCCGTCGGCTCGACCCTCGGCATCAGCGCCTTCGCCGCCGGCACCTATCTCCAGGGCGGCGGGAACCCGGTCGTCGCCATCGCCCTGGCCGTCCTGCTCGGCATCGGCTTCGGACTGCTCAACGGCCTGCTCGTCAGCCTCGGCCAGGTGCCCGCCCTCGTGGTCACCCTCGGCACCCTCTACATCATCCGAGGCATCGACTCCATCTGGGTCGGCTCCCGCCAGATCACCGCCGCCGATCTCCCCGCCGGGTTCGTCGACTTCGGGTCCGGCGGCATCTCGGCCGTGCCCTACCTGGCCCTCATCGCCCTCGCGGTGCTCGTGGCCACGGCGTACTACCTGAAGCACTTCGGCAGCGGGCGCGAGCTGTACGCGCTCGGCTCCAACCCGGAGGCCGCCCGCCTCGCCGGCATCCCCGTGCGCAAGCGGATCCTCGCCGCCTACACCTTCTGCGGAGCCCTCGCCGGCCTCGCGGGCGCGATGTACCTGGCCCGGTTCGGCAACGTCGACTCCGGCACCGGCAACGGCTACGAACTCACCGTCGTCAGCGCGGTCGTGGTCGGCGGTGTGGTCTTCACCGGCGGCTCCGGCAGCGTCTACGGCGCGGCACTCGGCGCGTTGCTGCTGACCTCCATCAACAGCGTGCTGCCCGCCCTCGGCGTCAGCTCCGTGTGGGTGCTCGCCATCAACGGCATCCTGCTCATCCTCGCCATCGCGGTCGACCGGATCGTCGCGCTGCGCGTGGCCTCCGCCCTGAAGAAGAGGAACGCCCGCCATGCCTGAGTCCCTCACGCGCGCGGTCCGCTGGGACACGGTCGTGGGCGCCCTGCTCGTCGTGGTCCTGCTGCTGTCGTTCACCACGGTCGACGGTTTCGGCAACGCGCTCAACCTGTCGTTCCTGATCGGCAACACCCTGCCGATCGCGCTGATCGCGCTGCCCATGACGCTGCTCGTGGTCTCCGGCGAGATCGACCTGTCCGTGGCCTCCACGGCCGGCCTGTCCGGCGCGGTGATGGGCGCCCTGTGGAACCAGGGCATGACCATCGAGGCGATCATCCCCATCTGCCTGCTGCTGGGTGTGGTCTGCGGCCTGATCAACGGCCTGCTCGTGACCCGGCTCGGACTGCCGTCCCTCGCCGTCACCATCGGCACCCTCGCCGCCTACCGGGGCATCGCACAGATCGTGCTCGGCTCCGACGCGGTGACCGACTTCCCCGTCCAGTACCTGGACTTCGCCGCCGGACGCATCGGCGACACCTTCGTCCCGTACGCGCTCCTGCCCTTCCTGGTGCTGCTCGCGATCGCCGTGGTCGCCCTGCACGCCACTCCGTTCGGGCGGTCGCTGTTCGCGATCGGCGCCAGCGAGGAGGCCGCCCGGTTCGCCGGCATCCGCGTCAAGCGGCAGAAGCTGATCCTGTTCACCCTGACCGGCCTGATGGCCTCCCTCACCGGCATCTTCTGGGCCCTGCACTACGCCAGCGCCCGCTACGACAACGCCACCGGCCTCGAACTCTCCGTCGTGGCGGCCGTACTGCTCGGCGGCATCGACTTCGACGGCGGCAAGGGCACCCTGGGCGGCGCGATCGCGGGCGTCTTCCTGCTCGGCGCCCTGCAGAACGTGATGAGCCTCCAGGACGTCTCCGCGCAGTCGCAGATCGTCGTCACCGGTGTGCTCCTGGTGCTGTCCGTGCTCGGACCGCGTGTCGCCCGGCAGATCGCCGTCGCGAGGGCCGGACGCCGGGCAGCCGCGTCACCACCGGTCTCCAAGGCCCCCACTCCCACCCCCTGAACCCTTCTCGCCCTCTAAGGAACCCACCATGCGCAAGGCATCCATCCGCCGTACCTGCGCGGCCCTCGCCGCCGTCACCTCCCTCGCCCTGGCCGCCACCGCCTGCGGCGGCACCACCAAGGAGGACGTGAAGAACGACGGCGGCGGCGCGGCGGCCTCGGCCGGCAAGGCCGACCCGAACGCGGCCACCAAGAAGGGCCTGACCGTCGGCTTCCTGCCGAAGCAGGTCAACAACCCCTACTTCACCACCGCCGACAAGGGCGGCGAGAAGGCCGTGAAGGAACTGGGCTCCACCTACAAGGAGGTCGGCCCGTCCAGCGCCACCGACACCGCCGGCCAGGTCTCCTACGTCAACACCCTGACCCAGCAGCAGGTCGACGCCATGGCCGTGTCCGCGCAGGACCCCGGCGCCCTGTGCACCGCGCTGAAGCAGGCCATGAAGAACGGCATCAAGGTCGTCACCTACGACTCGGACACCACCGCCGACTGCCGCAACGCCTTCATCTCGCAGGCCAGCGGCGAGGACCTGGGCCGTACCGAGGTGCAGCTGCTCGCCGAGCAGATCGACTACAAGGGCGAGATCGCGATCCTGTCCGCGGCGCAGACCGCGACCAACCAGAACGCCTGGATCGAGTTCATGAAGGACGAACTCAAGAAGCCCGAGTACAAGGACATGAAGCTGGTCAAGGTCGCCTACGGCAACGACGACGCCCAGCAGTCCTTCCAGCAGACCCAGGGCCTGCTCCAGGAGTACCCGAACCTGAAGGGGATCATCTCCCCGACCACCGTCGGCATCAAGGCCGCCGCCCAGTACCTGTCCGGCTCCAAGTACAAGGGCAAGGTCAAGCTGACCGGCCTCGGCACCCCCAACGACATGCGCAAGTACGTCAAGAACGGCACCGTCGAGGCGTTCGAGCTCTGGAACCCCGCCAAGCTCGGCGAGCTGGCCGCCCGCACCGCGATCGCCCTGTCCTCCGGTCAGATCACCGGCAAGGAGGGCGAGACCTTCAAGGCCGGCGCGATGGGCGAGTACACCATCGGCAAGGACGGTGTGATCAACCTCGGCAAGCCCACCGTGTTCAACGCCGAGAACATCGACCAGTTCGACTTCTGATCCCACCCCGCAGCCAAGGAGCGGTACTTCATGCAACGCGTCTGTTTCCTGCTCAAGGTCCGCCAGGACAGGATCGCCGAGTACCGCGAACGCCATGCCGCCGTGTGGCCCGAGATGCGCGAGGCGCTCTCGGCCACCGGCTGGCACAACTACTCCCTCTTCCTGCGCGACGACGGCCTGCTCGTCGGCTACCTGGAGACCGAGGACTTCGAGGCGGCCAAGGCCGGCATGGAGGCCACCGAGGTCAACGCCCGCTGGCAGACCGAGATGGCCCCCTTCTTCGAGTCCCTCGACGGCTCCCGGCCCGACGAGGCGATGAAACCGCTGACCGAGGTCTTCCACCTCGCCTGACGACGGAGCCCGAGATGAGACGGCGCACTCCGCCGGCCGGAGCACTCCTCGGCACCGTGGCGGCCCCCGCCCCCGCCTCCGGCACGGCGCGGGCCGCCGGCCCCGGCCCCTTCATCGGTACGACTACCTCGCCCCCGCACGTGGTCGACTTCCGACTGCCCGCCTGACCCAGGGCCCTTCGCCCGCAACAGGTCCGATCCGAACGAAAGACCCCGACCGTCGCGGGGTGGCCGTGCCGGTAGTGTGATGGCCCCCCGGCCACCCCCGTCTCCCTGGAGGTCCCTGCCCGATGGCCCAGTCGGTGGGTATCAAGGACGTCGCCCGCGTCGCCGGAGTCTCCGTCGGCACGGTCTCCAACGTGATCAACCGCCCGGACACGGTCGCCGCCGAGACCCGGGCGCGGGTGCTGTCCGCCATAGACCGGCTCGGCTATGTCCGCAGCGAGTCGGCGCGTCAGCTGCGCGCGGGCCGCAGCCGCATCATGGGGCTGCTCGTGCTGGACATGGGCAACCCGTTCTTCGTCGACGTGGCGCGCGGCGCCGAACGCGCCGCGCGTGAGGCCGGGCTCGGCGTGATGGTCTGCAACAGCGCCCAGAACCCGGGCGAGGAGGCCGAGTACCTCTCCCTCTTCGCCGAGCAGCGGGTGCGGGGCGTGCTGCTCACCCCGGCGGACGCCACCGGCCGCAACATCGAGGCGTTCCGCCGGCACGGCATCCCCTTCGTCCTGGTCGACCGGGTCGCCGAGGGCACCACCGAGTGCTCGGTCTCCGTGGACGACGTGGCGGGCGGCGCGCTGGCCGTGCGCCACCTCGTCGACGCCGGGCACCGCTCCATCGCGTACGTCTGCGGCCCGCCCGGGCTGAGCCAGGTCCGGGACCGCCGCAGTGGCGCCCTGAACGCCCTCGCCGAGGCCGGGCTCGGACCGGAGTGCCTGCGCGAGCTGCCCACCGAGCGGCTCGACGTGGCCGCCGGACGCGACGCGGGAGCCCGCCTCCTCGGACTCGCCGACCGCCCCACGGCCGTGTTCTGCGCCAACGACCTGCTCGCCCTCGGCGTACTCCAGGCGATGTACGCCGCCGGCGTGGGGGTTCCCGACGACCTGGCCATCGTCGGCTACGACGACATCGAGTTCGCCGCCGCCGCGGCCGTTCCGCTCACCTCGGTGCGGCAGCCCGCCGTCACCATGGGAGCCCTGGCGGCGGAGCTGCTGCTGGAGGAGACCGAGAGCGAGAGCGCGGCCACGCCGCACGAGCACCGGCGGGTCGTCCTCCGCCCGGAACTGGTGGTCCGGCGCTCCAGCCTCTCGGCCCGCTGACCATCGTTCAGTAAAACTTCCATGATCCCGGCCTCGTTGGCCGGACGAACATGTGTTGAACTGGGTCACGGTCCGACAATCCGTTCGTCCCGGGAGCCCCGTTGACCGTCAGCTACCGTCAGCCCGGACTGGTCCTCACCGACCGCCGGTTCACCGTGCCCCTCGATCACGACAACCCCTCGGGGGAGACGATCGAGCTGTACGCGCGTGAGGTCGTCGCCAGTGACAAGGCCGGCCAGGACCTGCCCTGGCTGCTCTACCTCCAGGGCGGCCCCGGCTTCGGGGCGACCCGTTTCACCGGAAAGCAGGCCTGGCTCGGCCGTGCGGTCCAGGACTACCGGGTCCTCCTTCTCGACCAGCGCGGCACCGGCAGCTCCACCCCGGCGAACCGGCAGACCCTCCCGCTGCGCGGCGGCCCCGCGGAACAGGCCGACTACCTCACCCGCTTCCGCGCCGACTCGATCGTGCGGGACTGCGAGGCCATCCGCCCCGAGGTGACCGGCGGCGCACCCTGGACCGTGCTCGGCCAGAGCTTCGGCGGCTTCTGCACCGTCGCCTACCTGTCCACCGCCCCCGAGGGCCTGGACACCGCCCTCGTCACCGGCGGCCTGCCCGCCCTGGACGCCCACGCCGACGACGTCTACCGGGCGGCCTACCCGCGCATCGAACGCAAGGTCGCCGCGCACTACGCCCGCTACCCGCAGGACGTCGAACGCGCGCGCCGCATCGCCGACCACCTCCTCACCCACGAGGTCGTCCTCCCCAGCGGCTACCGGTTCACCGTCGAGGCGTTCCAGTCCCTCGGCATCATGCTCGGCGGCAGCGAGGGCAGTCACCGGCTGCATTACCTCCTGGAGGACGCCTTCGTCCGCACCGCGGGCGGCCCCGCGCTCTCCGACGCCTTCCAGGAGCAGGCGCAGGGCCTGCTGTCGTACGCCGGCCACCCCCTGTACGCGCTCGTCCACGAGGCGATCTACGGCCGGGACGCCCGGCCCACCGCCTGGTCCGCCGAGCGCGTGCGGGCCGAGTTCCCGCAGTTCGACGCGGCCAAGGCGCTCGCCGGCGACGAGCCGCTGCTGTTCACCGGCGAGACCGTCCACCCGTGGATGTTCGACTGCGACCCCGCGCTGCGCCCGCTGCGAGAGACGGCCGAACTGCTCGCCGCCCGCACCGACTGGACGCCCCTGTACGACCCGGCGCGCCTCGCCGTCAACGAGGTCCCGGTCGCGGCCGCCGTCTACCACGACGACATGTACGTCGACACCGCCCACTCCCTGCGGACGGCGCGCGCGATCCGCGGCCTGCGCACCTGGGTCACCGACGAGTTCGAGCACGACGGCGTCCGGGCCGGCGGCCCCCGCGTCCTGGACCGGCTGCTCTCCCTGGCACGGGACGAGGTGTGAGCCGCACCGGGAGAACCCCGGTGCGAGGCCGGTGCGGCGGCCCCGGCGCGATGTCGGCGCGGCGGGTTAGTCTGCGGGCATGACCGAGCCGACGATCAGTCAACTCGCGCCCCTGCCCGGCGGGTGGCAGCGGGCCCTGGCCGTGGTCGCCCACCCGGACGACCTCGAGTACGGCTGCTCCGCGGCCGTCGCGTCCTGGACCGACGCCGGGCGCGAGGTCGCCTACGTCCTGGCGACCCGCGGCGAGGCGGGCATCGACTCGCTGGAGCCGGCGCGGTGCGGCCCGCTCCGGGAGCGGGAGCAGCGGGCGAGCGCGGCCGTGGTCGGCGTGTCGCAGGTCGACTTCCTCGACCACGCGGACGGGGTCATCGAGTACGGCCCCGCGCTGCGCCGGGACATCGCCGCCGCCATCCGCCGGTACCGGCCCGAACTGGTGATCACCCTGAACCACCGGGACAGCTGGGGCGGCACCTACTGGAACACCCCGGACCACGTGGCCGTCGGGCGGGCCACACTCGACGCGGCCGGTGACGCCGGCAACCGGTGGATCTTCCCGGAACTGGTCGAGCGCGGTCTCGAACCCTGGGACGGCGTCCGCTGGGTGGCGGTCGCCGGCTCCAGTACCCCCACGCATGCCGTGGACGCGACGGACGGGTTGGAGCGGGCGGTGCGCTCCCTGCTCGAACACCGGTCCTACATCGAGGCGTTGACCGACGAGGACCCGGAGGCCCACGCCCGCGGCTTCCTCACGCGGACCGCGCAGGAGACGGGACAGCGCTTCGGGGGCCGGCCCGCGGTCGCCTTCGAGCTGGTTCCCCGGTGACCCCCGTGGATGACGACAACGAAGTACTGGCGCGGCGCTTCGAGGAGCACCGCGGACATCTCAAGGCGGTCGCCTACCGCATGCTCGGCTCACTGACCGAGGCGGAGGACGCCGTCCAGGAGACCTGGCTGAGGCTGGGCCGTACCGACACCGACGGCATCGACAACCTCGGCGGCTGGCTGACCACCGTGACCGGCCGGATCTGTCTGGACCTGCTGCGCTCGCGCACCGCGCGCCGCGAGCAGCCGATGGACGAGACCTTCGTGCCGGACCCGGTGATCAGGCACCTTTCCCAGGTGGACCCGGAACAGCAGGCGCTGCACGCCGACTCGGTGGGCGTGGCGCTGCTGGTCGTCCTGGAGCGGCTGGAGCCGGACGAGCGGCTCGCGTTCGTGCTGCACGACCTGTTCGCGGTGCCGTTCGACGACATCGCCCCGGTCGTGGAGCGCAGCGCGGCCGCGACCCGACAGCTCGCCAGCCGGGCCCGCCGCCGGGTGCGGGACGCGGCCCCTTCGTCCGAGCCCGACCTCGGCCGGCAGAAGCAGGTGCTCGACGCCTTCATGGCCGCCGCGCGCGGCGGTGACTTCGAGGCGCTGGTCGCAGTCCTCCATCCCGACGTGGTGCTGCGGGCCGACGCGGGCGCACTGGTCCGAGGGATGGCGGCGTCCAAGACGCTCCAGGGCGCGAAGACGGTGGCCGAGTCGGCGCTCCTGTTCGCCCAGTACACCGCGGCGTCACGGGTGGTCCTGGTCAACGACGCGCTGGGCCTGCTCAGCGTGGTCGACGGACGCATCCGGTCGGTCACGTCCGTCACCAGCACCGACGGCCGCATCACCGGCCTGTACATCCTGACCGACCCGGACCGCCTCGAACGCTTGGACCTACCGAACGACAACAGCTGACCGACCCCGCCGCGCGGCCGACCCCGCCGCGCGGCCGGCCGTGCCGCGCGGCCGGCCGTGCCGCGCGGCCGGCCGTGCCGTTCCGCGCGGGCAGTCGTGCCTCCCTCGGTGCCTCCCCCGGTACCTCCCGCTCGGGCGGAGCCGGAAGCGGGGGAGGCACCCCGCGAGCGGCGGTCTGCGCAACCCCACCCGCACCGCACCCACGCGCCTCAGGAGGACTCGGGCCCCGCCGGAACAGGCGGCTCATGCCAACGTGCCGCGACCCGGCGTTCCGGCCGCAGCCGCAACGCCTCCGGCATCAGCGTGAGCCGCTCGGTCACCCGCAGCCGATACCCGGGCTCGGGCCGCAGTTCGTACCGGCGCAGCAGCAACCCCAGCACCAGCGTCGCCTCGTGCAGCGCGAACTGCCGCCCGATGCAGGCCCGCGCCCCCGTCCCGAACGGCTTGAAGGTGTGCGGCGGACGGGAGCGCACCGCCCGCGCGTCGAAGCGGTCCGGGTCGAACCGCTCGGCGTCCGCGCCCCACACCTCCGGGTCCCGGTGCAGCATCGGCGTCAGCACCAGCGTCCAGGCGCCGCGCCGCATCGGGTGCTCCCCGGCCAGCACCGTGTCCTCCCGGGCCTCCCGGGCGAAGGCGGGTGCGGTCGGCCACAGCCGCAGCGACTCGTCAAGGACTCGGCGGACGTAACGAAGCCTGGCGACCTGCTCGTAGCCGGGCGCCGCCGTGTCGCCCCAGACGCGGTCCACCTCCGCGCGGGCCCGGGCCGCGACATCGGGGTGCCGGGAGAGGTAGTGAAGGGCGAAGGAGAGCGCGCCCGAGGTGGTTTCGTGGCCGGCGACCAGGAAGGTGATGACCTGGCGGCGGACGTTCTCGGGCGACAGCCGCTCCCCGGACTGCGGGTGGGCGGTCTCCAGCATCCGGTCCAGCAGGTCCCCGTTCCCTCCGCCGTCGGCGCGCCGGATCCGCACCACCTCGTCGACGATGCGGTTGAGGTGGGCGATGTCGGCCGCGTTGCGGCGGCTCGCCCGGCGCAGCAGCAGCGGGGTCAGGGGAGCGGGAACGCTGTTCAGCCGCTGGGCGTACGTGAGCGTGCCGACCATCGCCGTGACGAACGGGTGCGGGCGCGGCCGTTCGAAGGACCCGAAGTCGTGCCCGAACCCGGTCCGCGCGATCGTCTCCAGCGTCAGCTTGGTCATGTCCCCGGGCACGTCCACCGACCGGCCCCCGGCCGCCGCACGGTCCCAGTGCTCCGTCAGCCGCTCCGCCACGGCCAGCATCATCGCGTGGTAGCCGGCCATCGCCTCCCGGCTGAACCCGGGGGCCAGCACATCGTGCGCCAGCTGCCAGTTCGGTTCGTGGTTGTACGCGGTGAACAGGCCGTCCCCGGCCACCGGCCGCAGATTGGCCACGCCCAGCCCGACGTGCTTGGCGAACCGCGACTCGTCGGCCAGATCGGCCACCAGCCCGGCGCCCCAGGTGAACACGAACTCCTTGCCGAACGCGTTCCGTCGGAAGATCGGCCCCAGCCGGCGGGCGTACTTCAGTGAGTCCTGGAGGGGAGTGCGCCGGCTCGCCCCGAGGACGTCGCCGAGCAGCGGGACGCGGTACGCAGGGTGCGGGATGCGGTGCAGTTCGGGCCAGCCCAGCTCAGCGCTGCGGAATCCCTTGGGCAGTTTGGCCCTGGTCGTCGTCTCCGCCATGACGCGATCCCCTTCGACCCGGCGAGCGAGTGCGACGTGTTGTACGCGGGTTCAATAACGCGGCTCAGTGTGGTCCGGTCGTCGAACCGGCGTCAAGTACAGTGCCCGGATGGCCGTGAACCAGGGAGGACGCACGCGCCGCCGGCTCAGCACGCAGGAGCGCCGGGCGCAGCTTCTGTCGGTCGGCGCGCGGCTGTTCTCCGAGAGTCCCTACGACGACGTGTGGATCGAGCGGGTCGCGGAGATCGCCGGGGTGTCGCGCGGGCTGCTGTACCACTACTTCCCGACCAAACGGGATTTCTTCGCGGCGGTCGTCGAGCGCGAGAGCGAGCGGATGCTGCGCATGACGGCGGCGGTCCCCGGAGTCCCGGTGCGCGAGCAGCTCACGGCGGGTCTCGACACATATCTGGAGTACGTGGAGGCCCACGCGCACGGTTACCGCGCCTTCCACCGTGCCGACGCGGCCGGGGACCAGGCGGTGCGCCGGGTCTATCAGCGGGCCCTGGCCGCGCAGGAGCGGCAGATCCTGGCCGCGCTCGCCGAGGATCCCGAGTTCGGCCCGGTCTGCGAGGCGCGGCCGGACACCCGCCTCGCCGTGCGGGGCTGGCTGGCGTTCACCACCGCGGTCTGCCTGGAGTGGCTGCGCGGCTCGGAGGTGGGGCGTGAGCAGGTGCGCGACCTGTGCGCCCGCGCCCTGCTGGGCGTGCTCACGCCCTGACGCATCTCGCAGAGATCATGCCACCCGGTTGGCGCGCACCCCGATCTTCGATAGGTTAGGCAAGGCTTACCTAAGAGGAGGTTCGGGATGGGTGACGACACGCCCAGGTGGACGGCCGCGCCCGGCGCGGCCGAGCGGGCCCGCTCGGTGCTCGCCGCCGCATGGTCCTGCGCGGTGACCGCGGAGGGGGTCCGGGAGGAGCTCGTCGGCGCGCACGGCGTGACCGATGACGGACGGGTGCTGCTGCACGTGCCCGAGGACAGCGCCCTGTTCGCCGCCGCGATCTGCGCTCCGCGCGGCGAGCCGTCCGCCGTGCTGGAGTTCGCCGACGTCGCCCCCGTCCCCGTCCGCAACCGGATCCGCGCCCGGCTGTGGCTCGCCGGCTGGTTCTCCGTCCGGGACGGCCACGTCGTCTTCCGGCCGACGCGCGTGGTGCTCCGGCAGCCGTCCGGCGCCGTGGTCGTCGACGTCGACGACTTCGCCGCCGCCGCGCCCGACCCGCTCGCCACCGCCGAGGCCCGGCTGCTGACCCACCTCGCCGACTGCCACGCCGACGCGGTCGAACGGCTGACCCGCCTGGTCGACACCGGAAGCCTGCACGGCGCGGTCCGCGTCCAGCCGCTCGCCGTCGACCGGCACGGACTGACCCTGCGCATCGAACGCGTCCGCGCGGGCGGCGACGTACGACTGCCGTTCCACGCGCCCGCCGACAACGTGGGCGAGCTCACCGAACGCATGCGTGTGCTGCTCTCCCGGGCGAGCGCCGCCCCCTGCCCCCGGGCGCTACAGCGGCAGCGCACAGACGGCGACGGGTGAGGCGAACGGCTCGCCCGCGGACCGCAGTTCACCGCTCACCCGGTCCACGTGGAACACGCTGACCGTGCCCGACCTCTGGTTCGCCGCGAACAGCAGCGCGCCGTCGGGGGAGAAGGCGATCTGGCGCGGGAAGTCACCGCCCACCGGCACGGTGTCCAGCAGCCTCAGCCGGGCGCCGTCCGCCTCGACGGCGTATCGGGTGAGGCTGTTGTGGCCGCGGTTGGCGAGGTACGCGTACCGGCCGTCGCCGGTGACGAGGATCTGCGCCGGGTAGCTGGTGCCCGCACCCGTACCCGTGGACTGCGCCTCGCCGATCCTCAGACGCCCCGAGCCGGGATCGTACGCGCACACCGCGACGGTGTTGTCGACCTCGTTGGCGAGATAGGCGTACCGGCCCCCGGGATGGAAGGTGAGATGGCGTGGTCCGGCGCCGGGCCGGGTACTCGCCCGGGCCGTCTCGGTGAGGGTGCCGGCGCCGACGTCGAGGCGGTAGCTGTAGACCGTGTCCGTGCCCAGATCGACGGCGAGGACATGGCCACCGTCCGGGCTGGTGAGGAACTGATGGGCGTGCGGCCCCTGTTGACCGGGGCCCGGCGGTGGACCGGAGTGCGTGACCAGTTCGGTGCGTTCCCCGAGCGCCCCCGAGGCGTCGACGGGGTGCACCGCGACACTGCCGGATCCGTAGTTCGCGCTCAGCAGGTGGCGCCCGTCCGGATGCACCGACAGATGACACGGGCTCGCGCCGCCGGTGCTCCGGCTGCCCAGGACCTTCCGGTCGGACAGCCGGACGGCGGTCACGGCACCGTCCTCCCGCTCGTCCACCGCGTACAGCGTCCGGCCGTCCGGGTGCACCGCCAGGTACGACGGATCGCCGACACCGGTGAGCGTGCCGGTGCCGGTGATCCGTCCCGTCCCCGGGTCGTACGTGGCCAGCCCGATGCCCTTGCCGCCGCCGTCGACCGAGGTGTACGTGCCCACGTAGAGGGGGCGCGGACCCGAGGGCCGATCACTCTCGCGCCGCGGGCCCGTGCCGGTCCCGGGGGCCTTCGGGGACGGCGAGTCCCCCGGCGGTGGCGTGTCGTCGCACGCCGGGAGCGCCGCCGCGGCGGCCGCCCCCGTGAGGGCGCCGACGAAACGGCGCCTGCTCCAGTCAGCCCTGCTCATCCACACACCTCGGGTCGTCGCTCGTCCCCTTCGCCACAGCCACCTTGGCGTCGATCACCCGCGGCGTGCAAGCGGGATCCGCCCCGCGGGAGGGCTACCATTCGCCGTCCCGCACGGGCGCGCCCGAAGCGTCCCCCAAGGGCTTCACCTGGTGGGGCGAGGGGGCCTGCCAGGGTTCGTGGTCGTCGCCCAGCCAGTCGCCGGCCGGTCTCACCTCCTGGAGCGTGTCCGCCGGGTCCAGGTCCCGCGCGTCCTGGTCGTAGTAGTCGAACCAGGGCAGACCGGCCCGGGTGTAGGCGGCCCGGTCCACCGGCGACGGGGGCGCCGCCTCGCCCGTGATGCGCCGCCACTGCGGCGGTGTGACCAGATGGACGAACACGCGCCCCGCGGGCCGCTCCGACCAGGCCGCGGGCGGCCGGTCGTCCTCGTAGACCTCCTGCCGCAGGGAACCGCCGACCCCGAGACCCATCGCCGCGGCGGCCCGGCGCGCGGCCCCGGGAGCCGCGCCGTAGGCCGGTGCGGCACCCGGCGCGGGCGGTGCCGACATCAGGGCCGGGCCGTCGTGAACGGCACCGAGGGGCACCGCCGACCGGGCCCGCTCCGCCCGCCGCCGCTGCTCCTCGCGCCACCGGGCCAGCTCCCGGTCGTTCAGCGGGAACGACTGCAACTGGACGCCGCCCCACACTTCCTCACCGGTGACCTGGCCCTCGACGGTCGCCCCCAGCCCGAGCGGCACCGCCACGAACTGGCGGACCGTGCCCTTCCCGGAGTTGATGCCGTCCAGCCAGGGCTGGCGAGGCAGCACGACG
Source organism: Streptomyces griseoloalbus (assembly GCA_014650015.1). Taxonomy (GTDB): domain Bacteria; phylum Actinomycetota; class Actinomycetes; order Streptomycetales; family Streptomycetaceae; genus Streptomyces; species Streptomyces griseoloalbus. The sequence goes on along the minus strand of BMUD01000004.1, from coordinate 248,931 downwards.
TAGTTCTGCGGCCCGCGCTCCAGGCGGTCGCTCCACGGGCGGCCCGAGACCGCGCACACCTTGCCCACCCCGACCTGCAGCGCGGCCGGCTCGCTCGTACCCGCGAAACTCAGCCACATGGCCTCGCGCAGATACACCGGCAGCATCACCCCGCCGCGCGCCCGCCACGCCTCGGGCACCGCGTCCCCGTAGTCCGCGACACGCCGGACCGGGAACTCCCCGAGGCCCGGCGGCAGCGCGTGGGTACCACGCTCCGGCAGCCGCAGCGTACGGATGAACCGCACCGCCACACCGCCCGGCAGCCGCAAGGTGTTCCCGTCGATCCGCACGGTGGTGTCGGTCATCCGCGCGCCCCCTCCCTGTTCCTCGGCCACGGCGTGTGCGCCTCGGCCGGCTGTCTCACGTGGAACGTCGAAAGACGCCACGACGGTTCCGGCGCAGCCGCTCCCACAGCCGGCCGATCCGCGGCATCCGTTCGCGTTGCTCGCGGGTGTGCCGGTCCAGCTCCTCCAGCAGCCGGCGCGACCGGTGCTCGGTGTCCATCTCGTCCAGGATGCGGTTGACCTCGGCCAGCACCGCGCCCTGCAACTGCCACTCACGGGCGTCCCGCTGTACCCCCTCCAGCAGCAGTTGCGCCAGCTTGTCGCGGGTGGTGGCGGCCTGCCGCAGCTGGGAGGCGAGCCGTTCCTCCGCCGACTCGGCGCTCGTACTGACACTGGTGGTCACCAGCACCGCGAAACTGACCACGGCGTCGGCGATCTCGGACAGCAACTGTTCCAGAGTGGCGCCCGTCTCCGGCTCGAACAGCGGCTCCGACTCGCGTTCCTTGGCGAGGTCGGTCAGCGTGCGCGCCAGCACCCGCAGGACGACCGTGCAGATCTCCATGGTGTCCAGGCCCGTGCGCAGCACCACCCGGTGCAGCAGCCCCTCCCGCACCCTCGGATTGAGCCGCAGGCTGTCCTCCGCCTGCCGGAGGGCCGCGTCCACCTCGACGATGTCGTGGTCCAGACGGCGGGCCTCGTGCAGCCGGGCCGCCGCGTGGTGCACGGGCGTACGGACCGCGGCCTGCTCACCGATGCGCAGCATCAACTGCCGCACCCGGCGGGCCATCCCCTCGATCGACTCCCCGGCCTCCTCCACCCACACCGGCGGCGCCAGCAGCAGGTTGAAGCCGAGCCCGACGACCGCGCCGATCAGCGTCTCCAGGATCCGCGCCCAGGCCGTGTCCCCGACGGTGGTCACCCCGAGCACCAGCATCGCGCTGATCGCCACCTCGGGCACGAACTCGTGCACGCGGACGACGTGCCCGACGACCAGCGACGCCAGGATCAGCAGTCCCAGACTCCACCAGGTCAGGCCCACCAGGAGGCTGAAGGCGATGGCGACCATGACCCCGGCCACCACGGAGTTCACCCGGCGCACACCCGTGGTGAGCGTGGAGTACAGGGTGACCTGGACGACGAGCAGCGCGGTCAGGGGAGCGGTGAGCGGGGCGGCCTCCGGACTCAGCCGCAGCGCGATGACGTAGGCTACCGTCGCCGCGGCCGCCGACCGCAGGGTCTGCACCGTCACCGGATCCCGGCGTCGCTTGACGAACTGCAGGGCCAACGTTGTCCACTCACGTACCTCTCGCATCCTCGGACGGTTCCCCTTCCCCCGGCGCGTCGAACGTTTCCGGACACGACGGTAATCGGCCGGGGGTGCGAACCAGGTTGTTCTCCTTCGGGGGGCTGTCCGTCCAGGCCCCGTCGTGGAACCGGTCTAGAGCTTGTCGAGGAAGGCGAACAGGTGGCGCCGCGTGCGGGCGATTTGCTCCTCCAGGGTGAGGCTCTCCTCGAAGCGGGCCCCGGTCTCCGGTACCTTCCTGCCGCGCAGATAGAGGGAACAGGCGAGGTCGGTGCACATGTAGGCGCCCACCGAGTTGCCCTCGCGGCCGGCCGTGCCCGCCTTGCGCGCGGTCATCAGCGAGACACCGCCGCGCGGATGGGTCGTCAGGCACAGGGAGCACATGCTGCGGTGCAGAAAACCGCGCTGGGCCGGCTGGAAGCGCATGGCCACCCCGACGAGGCGGTCCTGGCGCTCGGTGACGAGATAACTGCGGTCGGGTGCTCCCGGATCGCGCCAGCCCAGGAAGTCGAGGTCGTCCCACGGTTGCTCACCCAGGTCACGGGGGATGGCCAGCCGCTTGGCCTCTCCCTTCGAGCAGTTGATGAACGACGTGCGGATGTCCTGTTCGGTGAGTGCTCTCATGGGTCGTCTCCTGGCGCGTACTGTCGAAACCTAGGGGGTCTAGGTTTCTGGGGTCAGGGTAGGGATCCGGCGGGCGGGGGAGCCAATGATTTTTCCCCGGGACCAGGCCCCCGTGCGTTCCGTACGCTGTACCGACCGCAGTCGCCGAGGGGGAGGGGTGGACGACACGATGGGGGACTCCTGGGCGCGGGCCCGGCGCGTGCTGGCGGAGGCGGGGCTGCCGCCCGACGCCCTGGCCCGGGTGCGCCCGCTGAACGGGGGCACCTACAACACCGTGGAGGAGCTCGTCCTCACCGACGGGAACCGCTATGTGCTCAAGGTCCCACCCGGGCCCGCCACTGACGGCCTCCGGCACGAGCGGCGCCTCCTCGTCTCCGAGGCCCGCTACTGCGCCGGAGCCGCCGAGGCCGGCGTCCCGGCGCCGCGCGCCGTGTCCGTCGGCGGCGACACCGCCTCACCGTATCTGCTGATGACCGCCTGCCCCGGCTCGCCGTGGTCGCAGACGGCACCGGCCGGCGGCCAGGAGGCGGCACTGTGTACCGAACTCGGCCGTCAGGTGGCCCGGCTGCACCGGGTGACCGGCCCCGGGTTCGGCTATCCGTCCGGCGCCCTCGGTCCGCTCGCCCCCGACTGGCGGACGGCGTTCACCACGATGACCGACGCCGTGCTCGCCGACGCCCGCCACTACGGCGCCCGGCTGCCCCGCGCCGTCGACGAGGTGGCCGCCGTGATCCGTACCGGCGCCCCGGCGCTAGACGAGGTCACCGTCCCGGCGCTCGTCCACTTCGACCTGTGGCCCGGCAACATCCTGGTGGACCGTCCGGCGGCGGGCCGGGCCCGGATCGGCGGGCTCATCGACGGGGAGCGCATGTTCTGGGGCGACCCGCTCGCCGACTTCGTCTCCCTGGCCCTGCTCGGCGACATCAGGAAGGACGAGGCGTTCCTCGCCGGCTACGGGGAGGCCGGGGGCCGCGCCGTGTTCGACCCGGCGGCCCGGGTCCGCCTCGCCCTCTACCGCGCCTACCTCTACCTGATCATGCTCACGGAGACGATTCCGCGGGCGGCCGGGGACGAGCACGACCGCTGGGTCCAGGAGGCGGTCGCCCCGGAACTCGGGGCCGCGCTGGACGAGATCACCGAGCTGTGTTAGTTCACATCATGAAATAAGGGTGGGAGAAAGTCGCGCCGATCCGGTTTTCGGCGGTATGTTGCAGGTCGGGCAGGGTTTCGGAAGGAGCCACATGGCGGGGCGGAACGGGCGCACGGTACGCGACCTCAGGCGGGCCAACCGCACGGCCGTGCTGCAACGGCTGTACTTCGACGGCCCGCTCAGCCGCTTCGAACTCGGTCCCGCGACCGGGCTCAGCTCCGGCTCCGTGAGCAATGTCGTCGCCGACCTGGTCGCCGACGGCCTGGTGGAGGAGGCCGGCAGCGTCGACTCCGACGGCGGCCGTCCGCGCACCCTGCTGCGGGTGGCACCGGTCAGCGGCCACATGATCGGCGTGGACGTCGGCGAGACCCGGGTCCGCGTCGAACTCTTCGACCTGACCCTCACCGAGCTCGCCCGCGCGGAACTCCCGCTGGAGCAGCAGCGCTACGAGGTCGAGGTCATCGTCGACCACATCCGCTCCGGCATCGACGAGGTGCTCGCCACCGCGGGCCTCGCCCCCGAGCGGCTCCTCGGCGTCGGCATCGGCGTCCCCGGCATCGTCGAGCGCACCCCGGACCGGGGCGCGGTGGTGCACGGGCAGACCATCGGCTGGAACGCGATCCCCCTGGAGTCCCTGCTCCGCACCGACTCCCCCCTGCCCGGCACGGTGCCCTACTTCATCGACAACGGAGCCAAGACCCTCGGGCAGGCAGAGATGTGGTTCGGCGCCGGACGCGGCGCCCGCAACGCCCTCGTGGTGCTCTTCGGCTCCGGCGTGGGTGCCTGCCTGGTCACGCCCGAGGCGGAACACGGCCGGGCGGTCGAATGGGGGCATCTGACCGTAAGGGTCCGCGGGCGCCGCTGCCGCTGCGGCGCGCTCGGCTGCCTGGAGGCGTACGCCGGTGCCGAGTCGCTGCTCGCCCGGTGGCGCGAGGAGGGCGGCCGGGTGCCCGAGGACACGGACGAGGAGACGGCGCTGACGACCATGCTCGCCGCGGCCTACCCGGCCGACGACACGGCCGCCGACCCGGTCGCGCTCGCCGTACTGGAGGAGACCGCCGAGTACCTGGGCGCGGGTCTGTCCGACCTGATCAACCTCTTCCAGCCGGAACGCATCCTCATGGGCGGCTGGGCCGGCCTCCAGCTCGGCGCCCGGTTCCTGCCCGCCGTGCGCAAGCACGCCCTGTCGTACGCGCTGCGCCACCCGGCCGAGAAGGTGACGATCGAACTGGGCCGCCTCGGCCCCGACGCGGTCACCGTGGGCGCCGCGATCCTGCCGCTCGCCGACTTCTTCGCCCGTGGCGGCAGGCGCCCCGAGCCGGACCCGCAAGCACCGCCGCCCGCCTGGCACACGGCGCTCCAGGACCGCGCCCCACGCTGACACCGTCATTCCGCGTCACGCGGAGGATTCATCCGGTACGGGCTGTTCCGGGTTGCCGGACGCCGAGTGCGGGGCCCCTTGCCGACCCGTGCCGGCCTCGTCCGTGTCGGGGACGTCGGGCCCGGTCCCGCCGGACTCCGACGGCTCGTCCGACTCGGTCGGCTCCTCCGGCTCACGGGACTCGCTCTCCCGCTCCGCGGCGGCGGGCGCCACCTCCCAGGGGTCCTCGCCGGCGCCGGCCTGCTGGTCGGGCAGGTCCCGTGGGACGCCGACGCCGTTCTCCCCGGGTCCTTCGAGGCGATGGTCGGTCACGGCGCTCTCCCTTCGTTCCTCCATGAGCCCTCGCGGGTACCTCCCGGCGGGCCGGCGAAACCCGGGGCTCAGCCCACCTTGCGCCCCCGCATCGGTTCCGTGCGTTCCCCCGCGCCCTGCCGCATGCCCAGCAGGAACTCCTCCACCACCTGCGTCGCCGCGCGCACCGGCCGCCAGCCGAGGTCCACGCGCGCCCGCGTGCAGTCCATCAACGGCAGCCTCAGCACCGCGTCGAAGAGATGCGGAGAGGCGGGCAGCAGACGCAGTCCCCAGGCGGCGGCGACCGCCGAGCGGGCCGCGGTACGCGGCAGCCGTACCCGGCGGGTGCCGAGCATCTCCCCGAGCAGGTCCGCGTCGACGGCCGGCTCGGCGGCGAGGTTGAAGGCGCCCCGGGCGTCGGCGGACAGCACGGCCAGCCGATAGGCATGGGCGGCGTCGTCGGTGTGCAGCACCTGCACCCGCAGTCCCGGGATGTCGGGGAGGAGCGGCAGCAGGTCGGGCCGCGCCAGCTGACCCGGCAGGAACCGGCCGCCGAAGATACGGCGCTGCTCGCTCGCCGACTCCCGCTTGAACAGGAACGCCGGCCGCATCCGCACCACCCGCGTCCCCGGGTGATCCCGCTCGAACGTGTCCAGCGCCCGCTCGAGGTAGGCCTTCTCCCGGCAGTACGCGGCGTCCGGCCAGCCGTGCGTCGGCCACGACTCGGTCACCGCCCGATCCTTCGGGCCCGGCGAGTACGCCCCGACCGACGAGGCGTGCACCAGCGCCGGCACCCCCGCCTCGGCCACCGCGTCGAACACCCGCATGCTGCCGAGCACATTGGTGCGCCAGGTACTCGCCGGGTCGTGCGTCGGCTGGAACGCCCAGGCCAGATGGATGACCGCGTCCGCGCCGGAGAACTCCTCGACGAGATCGGACCCGTCCGAGGCCAGATCGACCGCCGACCACTCGGTCTTCGGCGGCGACCACTCGGGGAGCCGCCGGGCCAGACCCCGTACGGACCCGACCTCCGTCTCCTCCGAGAGGACCCGTACCACGCTGGTCCCGACATTGCCGGTGGCGCCCGTGACGACGACCCTCTTACCCGTTCCGCTGCTCACCTTCCGCTCCTCTCGGCCGCACGCTCCGCGGAGCCGACCGGGTACCCCTGCCGGCGCGGCCCGATCGCGTGGGAGCCGGCCTACCGCGCGGCGAACGCGTCCACGCCCGTCAGACGGGCCGACAGCTCCCACAGACGGGCCGCCTGCCCGGGGTCGACCGCCCAGTCCTTGACGCCGGTGCGCTCCTCGCCGTCCGGGGCCGGTTCGGCGATGTCGCAGTCCTCCAGGTAGACCCCTCCCATGCCGTCCAGCCGGGGGGAGGTGGCGGCCCAGACCTGGGTGGCCGCGCCCTGCTGCGGGGTCTTGAAACCCTCGGGGTTCAGCGGTGCGCCCTGCTCGTCGATCCAGCCCCGGTCCACCATCTCCTGCCGGGGAAGATGCCGCTGGAGCGGGGTGAGGATGCCGCCGGGGTGGAGGGAGAAGGCGCGCACGCCGCGGTCCCGGGCCAGCCGGTCGAGGTGGACGGCGAACAGCACGTTGGCGGTCTTCGCCTGCCCGTACGCCTCCCACTTGTCGTAGCCGCGCTCCCAGTGGATGTCGTCCCAGCGGATGCCGGAGGCATGGTGTCCGCGCGAGGAGACGGAGACGACGCGGGCGCCGCCGGGCTCGATGGCCGGCCACAGGCGGTTGACGAGGGCGAAGTGACCGAGGTGGTTGGTGGCGAACTGCGCCTCCCAGCCGGGCCCGACCCGGGTCTCGGGGCAGGCCATGATTCCCGCGTTGCCGATCACGATGTCGAGGGTCCGTCCGGACGCGAGGAAGCCGTCGGCGAAGGCGCGCACGCTCTCGAGGTCGCCGAGGTCCAGCCCGGACACCTCGACGCGGAGCAGGCCGTCCAGGGCCTCCCGCGCGGAATCCGGGCGGCGGGCGGGGACGACCACCTGGGCGCCGGCCTTGACGAGGGCGCGGGTGGTCTCCAGGCCGAGCCCCGAGTAGCCGCCGGTGACGAGTGCGACCCGGCCGGTCAGATCGATGCCGTGCAGGACGTCGTCCGCGGTGCTGCGGGCACCGAAGCCCGAGCCGATCCTGTGCTGTGCGGTGCTGCTGTTGTTCATGTCCGTCACGCTACGAATTGGAGCGTTCTCGAAGTCAAGCGACGCCCGGGGCGGCGAAGACACGGGGGCCCGGGAAGTCACCGGCGCCCGGGAAACAACAGGCCCCGGGAAAACATCGGGGCCCGGGAAAACAACACGCCCCCGGGAAGACACCGGGGCCCGTGATGACACCGGTGCGACGAAGGCAGCGGTGCGGTGAAAAGGGGAAGCCCCGACCGCGACGGGGGAATCACGGCCGGGGCGGCCAAGTGGTGGGCACGGATGGCGGTCGCCTCTCGGCGGAAGGCTCCACAGGGCTTCAGCCGAACGATCGTCCCTGTGGGCGGATGGTGAGGCCCGGGGACACTGTCCCATCCGCACCCACGATCTGTTCAACGGGCAACCAGCTCCGGCTGTTCCGCGCTCGCCGAACTGTGAAGGTGACGTGTGTCACCGGCGCACGGTCGTCGGGGCCCCGGCGGCCGTCATCGCCCCCGCGCCCCGTCGTCGAGTTCGGCCCAGAGGTTCTCGGCCTGGAGCAGCAGTGTGCCCAGGACGGCCGTCCGCGCGGCGCCCTGCCCGGCGTGTTCCCGCAACCCGTCCTGGAGCCTCGCGTGCAGGTCCCGCATCACCGCGTCGGTCCGTTCATCCAGGAGGGGGTCCGTTCGCGCACCGCCGTCCAGCAGCCGGTCCGCCTCCGCGCGGCAGCTGTCGCCGATGAGCTCCAGCAGTTCCGCGTAGCAGCGCAGCACCTCGGCGTCCGGTGCGGCGGGTGTGCGTTTCTCGTCGGCGGCCACCGCCAGCGTGCGGGTCAGCGCCGTGACGTGGCCGGTGACGCGGCCGAACCGCTCGTCCTCGTCCTCCGGGGGTACGGCCTTCGTCGGCACCCGGTGCAGGGCGCGCAGGGCGCCCGAGGTCAGCCGCAGGCTCTCCCTGCTCCAGCTGCGGGCCGACCTCAGGGCGTCCACCCGGTTGTGCAGGCGCGTCGACGCGTCGAGCCGGCGGGCGGTGGTCTGCGCGTCCCACTCGCCCTCGCGCAGATCCGCGGCGACGGCGTGCAGCACATCGCCCGCCTCCCGGGCGAGCGCCGCCAGGTTCTCCCGTACGTCCCGCAGATGGATCGGGGGCAGGACGAGCGCGTTCACGGCGACACCGATGACCGCGCCGAGCGCCGCCTGCCCCAGCCGGTGCCCGACGGCGACCGCGCTCACCGTCCCCGAGGCGATCGTGAACACCGCCGTGGTGGCGGCGTAGATGCCCTGGTCGCCGAAGCGCGGCCAGTTCGACAGCAGCACCAGCACCGGTACCGACAGCGCGAGGGCGCCCGTCGTGTCGCCGGTGACCGCCTGCGCCCCGGACGCCACCAGGGCCCCGATGCAGATGGCGGTGAACTGCCGAGCCGCCTGGACCAGCGAGCTGTAGACGGTGGCCTGCACCAGGACCAGCGCCACCCAGGGCGCCATCAGGGCCATCGGGTCGGCGAGCCAGACCCGTGCCACCAGCCAGGCCAGCAGCGCCGCCCCGGCCGCCTTCAGGGACTGGACCAGCAGATCCCGCTCCCGCCCGGGCCCCCGCCACGCGGCCCGCGCCGCCCGGCCGCAGGACCGCGCGTCACGCCGTACGGCGCCCGCCACCCGGGTCACCGGGGCCATCCGCCGGACGGCGTGCCCCTGCCGCAGCTCTTCCTTCATACACGTCATGCGCTGTGGGTACTCCCATCGTGAGGGACCTCATGCCACCGGTACCTCATGCGAGGGGACTGTCCGCCAGGGACGCCAGGAGATGCGCCGGGTCGTCGTAGACCGCGTCCGCGCCGGCCTCCAGCAGGTCGATGCGCGGAATGCCTCCGCACAGCACGCCGACGCAGCGCACGCGGGCGCGGCTGCCCGCCCGCATGTCCCACACCGTGTCACCGACGAACACCGCCCGCTCCGCGGGCACCCCGGCCAGCTCCAGCGCGTGCTCGACGGGCTCCGCGGCGGGTTTTCCCTCCTCGACGTCGTCGGCGCTCGCCGTCGCGCGGATCGCCTCGTCCGCGTCGATCGCGCGGCGCAGCGCGCTCAGCTCGGCACCCCCGGCCGAGGTGGCGAGCACCACGGTCCAGCCCTCCCGGTGCAATCGTTTCAGCAGCCGGCCGGCGTCCGGGAGCGCGGGCAGCCGGTCGAAGTACTGCCCGTACAACGCCTTGTGCGCGGCGCTCAGTTCGCCGTCGCGGTCCGTGTCCCGGTCCTCGCCGAGCAGCTGGGCGACCAGGTCGGAGGAGGGCAGGCCCACGGCCCGGTGGACGGCGTGCATCGGCACCCGGTGGCCCGCCTGCCGGAAGGCCTCCCACCAGGCCGTCACATGCAGATGGTTGGTGTCGACCAGAGTGCCGTCGACGTCGAACACGGCCGCCCGTTCCATAGGTGGTCCCTCCGTCTCCTCGTGTGCCGTACGGGTACCACCTCGGCCGTCCGTCACTCCGGAAGGCGCCTTCCGAAAAACACCTGGTGCTTTACACCTTGACCAGGCCGAGCCGCGCGGTTTAGCGTTCCCGCGTTTAGTAGCGATTGAAACGATTCAACGCGTTTTGAACTTCTCCTCTGGGGTGCACTCATGTACGAATCCGTCTCGCAGCGTGGCGGGATGTCCCGGCGCACGGTCCTGGCCGCGGCAGTGACCGTGGGGGCCGCGGCCGCCCTCGGAGCGGCCTCGCCCGGCGCCGCCGCACTTCCCGGCGCGGGCGGCACCGGGCCCACCGCCGACTGGTTCGCCGCCCCCGACCGGTCGGTGCGTCCGAAGTTCCGGTGGTGGTGGCCGGACGGTCTCGTGGACACCGACGAGATAGCCCGCGAGATCGACCAGATCGCGGACGCGGGCTTCGGCGGCGTCGAGATCGCCGCCGTTCACCACAGCATCAGGGACAAGTCGCTGCTGGACACCGCCCGGCACGGCTGGGGCAGCAGACCCTGGCGCGACGGCGTCGAGGCGGCGCTGCGCCGGGCGGCGCGACGCGGCCTGACCGTGGACATCACCCTCGGCCCGAGCTGGCCGGTGGCCGTCCCCGGTGTCACCCCCGACGACGAGGCCGCGGCCAAGGAACTCGTCCACGGACGCGTCTCCCTGGCCGGCGGCGCCACCTACCGGGGGCCGGTGCCCCCGCCCGTGCGTGAGGCAGCCCACGGTGTCACCGGTGCGCGTCTCCTCGCCGTACAGGCCGCTCGTGTCGAGGCCGCCCACTCCACGCGCAAGGAGACCGGACTCGACCCGGACAGCGTCCGCGACCTGACCGCCGACGTCACCGACGGTGCCCTGACCTGGACGGCGCCCGCCGAGGGTGAGTGGGTGCTGCTCTCCTACTGGCAGCGCGGTTCCGGCCAGCAGCCGGAATCCGGACCGCACTCCGCCCCCGCCGCCTACGTGGTCGACCACCTCAGCCAGGCCGGCACCACCGCCGTCACGGACTTGTGGGAGCGCCGGATCCTGACCGACTCCCTGCGGCGCCTGCTGGCAGCGGCGGGCGGTGCCTTCTTCGAGGACTCCGTGGAAATGGAGACCGAAGGGCTGCTCTGGACGGAGCGGCTGCCGGAGGAGTTCGAGAAGCGCACGGGGCGCCCGCTGCTGCCCCACCTGCCCGCCGTCGTCCTGGACGACAGCAACCAGGTGTTCGCCTTCGATGCCCAGCTGACCCGGCAGATCAGGCACGACTTCTGGGCCACCGTGTCCGACCTGTTCAACCGTCACCACCTGCGCGCCCTCCGGGACTGGGCGCACACCCTGGACATGACCCTGCGCTCGCAGCCCTACGGCCTGCAGACGGACGCCATTCAGTCCGCCGCGATCCTCGACATCGCCGAGGGGGAGTCCCTCGGCTTCAAGAACCTGGACGACTACCGGTGCCTGGCCGGCGGCCGGGACATGGCCGGGCACACCGTGCTCTCCTGCGAGTCGGGCGCGTACAACGGTTCGGCCTACAGCACGACCTGGGACCGCGTACTGCGCACCATGGGCGGTGCCTACGCGGCGGGCGTCAACCAGACCGTCCTGCACGGGTTCTCCTACGCGAAGGCCCCGGAGGCGCAGTGGCCCGGCTTCGCCGCCTTCAGCCCCTACAACGGCACCCCCGGATACGGCGAGTCATGGGGGCCCCGGCAGCCGACCTGGCGGCACGTCGAGGACATCTCCGGCTACCTCGGCCGCGTGCACCAGGTCCTGCAGGCCGGCACGGTCCGCGCGGACGTGGCCGTCTACCGGCAGACCGGCTACACCGCCACGGGCATCGGCGCGTCCTGGTTCACCTCGACCGGCGTCCCGCTCGGGTGGACCCACCAGTTCCTCAGCGGTCCGCTGCTGGACCTGCCGAGCGCCAAGGTGTCCGGCGGGCGCCTGGCCCCGGACGGTCCGGCCTACAAGGCCTTGTTCGTCGAGGGCGACTTCTTCTACGGCTCCACCCCGACCCTCGCCCTGGCCGACGCCCGCAAGCTGCTCCGCCTCGCCGAGGCCGGGCTGCCCATGGTGCTCCTCGGCGCCTTCGACCAGGCGCTCACGCCGGGTGTGCCGGCGTCGGGCGAGACGGAGCGGCTGCGGGAGGTCCTGACCCGCCTGCTCGCCCTGTCCAACGTGGTCCGTGTCACCGAGAAGGCCGCGGTCGGCGACGCCCTCACCGCCCTCGGTGTCAGCCCCGACACCCGCTACGCGTCCTCCTCGACGCTCCTCAACGCGCACCGTGTGACGGAGGAGGCGGACTTCTACTACCTGTGCAACGGCAAGCACGCCGAGACCGTCAAGCCGCCCGTCGCCGCGATCGACCACGACGTCACGCTGCGCTGCACCCGCGGACGCCGGTCGGTGCCCTATCTGCTCGATGCCTGGACCGGAAAGGCCGTACGGGTGGGCCGCTACACGCAGAAGGGCGACGAGATCACCCTGCGCGTCGCGCTCCGGCCGGGCCAGACGATGATCGTCGCACTGGGGCGTCCGGGACTGTTCGGCGACCGGAACGGCGCGCGTCCGCACGCCGTCTCGTCGGACGCCGACGACGTGCTGTTCACCCGCGACGGACTCACCGTGCGGGCCGGTACGGCGGGTACGTACCGGACGCGGCTGTCCCAGGGCCGCACGGTCACCACCACCCTCCCGTCCGTGCCGGCCGCGATCGAGCCGGACCGATGGGATGTTCAGGTGGAGGACTGGTTCCCGGGCTCCGATGTGACCCGGACCGAGACCGTGCGCCGGAACCTGGTGCTGGACACGCTGCTGCCCTGGTCGCGCATTCCCGAACTGGCGGACTCCGCCGGCATCGGCCGGTACCGCACCACCGTCGTGCTCCCGGACGACTGGACCTCCTCCCACGGAGCCTTCCTGGACCTGGGACAGGTGAGTGACACCTTCCGCGTGACGGTCAACGGAAGGGACACGGGCCCCGCCGACCGCCTGTGCCCCGTCATCGACGTCGGACCGCTGCTGCGGCGCGGCGAGAACACGATCGAGGTCGAGGTGGCGACGCCGCTCGTGAACCGCCTCAGGACGACCCGTCCGGAGGTCTTCGGCTCCCTCGCCCGCCAGGACCATGGCCTCGTGGGGCCGGTGCGGCTGGTGCCGTACGCGCAGACCGCCATCTGATTGAACGATTCAATCGTCCTTCTTTCCACCCGACGATGAGGTATCCGCGGTGCGGACGGTGCGAGCGCCCGTCCGCACCGCGGCATGCCCGCTTGGCGCCACAGCCGTGCACGTCATCGTGTCAGTTGCTGTCTCGCTCGCATCTTGTGAGAACTCTTGACGCTCGCGGGAGCGGCACTTAGCGTCTGCGCCGAGTCGAGTAAAACGATTCAATCTTCCCGTCGGTCTCCCGGCGCCGTCCCTTATCAGCCCGCCGCCGTTGCCAGTGAAGGGAGCCACGTGTCATGCCCGCAGAGTCCGGCAGACCCGCCCCGTCCCGACGTCAGATCCTGTTCACCGCATCCGTCGCGGCCGCCGCCGCGGCGGTGACCACCGCACCGGCTGCCGCCGCCGCACCCGCAGGACCCGTCAAGGGAGGCGGCCCGGCACCGGTGTTGGACGCGTTCGCGCTCTCCGACGTCCGGCTGCTCGACAGCCCCTTCCTCGCCAACATGCGCCGCACCTGCGCCTATCTGCTCTTCGTCGACACCGACCGGCTGCTGCACACCTTCCGGCTGAACGTCGGCCTGCCGACCTCGGCGGAACCGTGCGGCGGGTGGGAGGCCCCCGACGTCCAACTGCGCGGCCACACCACCGGACACCTCCTCAGCGCCCTGGCCCAGGCCCACGCCCACACCGGCGACACCGCCTACGCGGACAAGGCCCGCTCCCTCGTCTCCGCGCTGGCCGAGTGCCAGCGGGCGGCTCCGGCGGCCGGATTCCACCGGGGCTATCTCTCGGCGTTCCCCGAGTCGGTCTTCGACCAGTTGGAGGCCGGCGGGAAGCCGTGGGCGCCGTACTACACGCTGCACAAGATCATGGCCGGTCTGCTCGACCAGTACCGGCTGGCGGGCGACAAGCAGGCGTTGGACGTCCTGCTGGAGATGGCCGCCTGGACCGAGGCGCGCACGGCGCCGCTGTCCCGCGAGCGGATGCAGAGCGTGCTGAAGGTCGAGTTCGGCGGCATGAACGACGTACTCACCCAGCTGTACCTGGAGACCGGCAACCCGGTGCACCTGCGCACCGCCCTGCGCTTCGACCACGACGAGCTCTACGCGCCCCTGGCCGCCGGCCGCGACGAACTCGCCGGCCGCCACGCCAACACGGAGATCGCCAAGGTGGTCGGAGCCGTGCCGAGCTACGAGGCCACCGGTGACCGGCGCTACCTGGACATCGCCGACACCTTCTGGACCACCGTCGTACGCCACCACTCGTACGCCATCGGCGGCAACTCCGACAAGGAGCTCTTCGGCCCTCCGGACGAGATCGTCAGCCGGCTCTCGGAGGTCACCTGCGAGAACTGCAACAGCTACAACATGCTCAAGCTCGGCCGGCACCTCTTCCGCCACCAGCCGGAACGCACGGAGTACCTGGACCACTACGAGTGGACGCTGTACAACCAGATGCTCGGCGAGCAGGACCCCGACTCGGCCCACGGCTTCGTCACCTACTACACGGGACTGTGGGCAGGCTCGCAGCGGGAGCCCAAGGGGGGACTGGGCGCCGCCCCCGGCAGCTACAGCGGGGACTACGACAACTTCTCCTGCGACCACGGCACCGGCCTGGAGACCCACACCAAGTTCGCCGACACCATCTACTTCCGCACCGGCGGCACACGCCGACCCGAGCTGTACGTCAACCTGTTCATTCCGTCCGAAGTCCGTTGGGAACAAACAGGGGTGACGCTCCGCCAGGAGACCGGGTACCCCACGGGCGACCGCACCCGGCTCACCGTCACCGACGGACAGGCGCGCTTCTCGCTGCGGATCCGCATCCCCGCGTGGGTCGCCGAGACCGGGGGACGGGCCGTGCTGAAGGTCAACGGCCGCACCGCCGGGACGCGCCTCGAACCGGGCACCTACGCCACCGTCACGCGGCACTGGCGCACCGGAGACCGCGTGGAACTCGTCCTGCCCCGGGTCCCCGTCTGGCGCCCGGCGCCCGACAATCCACAGGTGGCATCGCTGTCGTACGGCCCGCTGGTGCTGGCCGGGGAGTACGGCGACACCGACCTCGCGGTCCTGCCCACCGTGCGCCCCGACACACTGCGCCGTACGCCTGGCGGGAGCACCGTGTTCAGCGCCGTGGCGGACGGACGGCGCGTCTCGCTGCGCCCCTTCCACGAGGTCCACCACCAGCACTACAACGTGTACTGGGCCGTCACACCGCGCCGCACGCCCGCCCGGGACGTCGCCCACTACCCCCTCGACGAGGGGACCGGCACCTCGGCCGCGGACCGCACCGGAACCTTCGCCGACGCCACCCTCGCCGGCGGCGCCGCATGGAGCACCGACGGCGGCCTGAGTGCGGTGGCCCTCGACGGACGAGACGGCCACATCGCGCTCCCCGCCGGACTGCCCAGCGGCCTCGACGAGGTGACCGTGGCCGTACGCGTCCGCGTGGACGCCCTCGTGCCCTCCGCGCGCGTCTTCGACCTCGGCTACCACAAGGACACCTACCTCTTCCTCGCCGCGACCACGGGTGCCGGCCGCGCCCGCGCGGCCCTGAAGATCTCCGGCATGGAGCGGGAGGACGTCATCGACGCCACCGGCCCGCTGCCGACCGGCCGGTGGATCCACGTGGCACTCACCCTCGGCGGCGGCACCGGCGTGCTCTACATCGACGGGGCCGAAGCGGGCCGCAACACGGCCATGGTGGCCGGCCCCCTCCTGCTCGGCCGCACCAGCCGCAACTTCCTCGGCCGCTCGCAGAACAGCACCCACCCCCGCCTGAGCGGAGCGTTCCGCGACTTCCGGCTGGGCAACCGGGCCCTCACCGCCGACGAGGTCCGGCAGCTCGCCCAGGGCTGACCGGCGCGCCCGCGCCCACGGTCCGCCCGCCCCACCACCACCCACTCCAGGAGTTCCGTCATGCCCGAAGAGGCGACACCCGAACGCACCGTTGGCACCGAGGGCGCCCTTTCCCGACGCCGGTTCGTGGCAGCCGCCGGCGCCACCGGCGCCCTGGTCGCCGTCGGCATCCCCGAGGCCGCCCACGCCGCCGCGGCGGCGCAGGCACCCGCCGGACACCAGCAGGACGCCTTCTCCCCCCGGCACTTCGCCGACCCGCGCCGCGACAGCCGCCCCACCGTCTACTGGTACTGGAACGGCCCCGTCACGCCCGAACTGGTGGACCGCCAGATGGCGGACCTCCGGGACAAGGGCATGTACGAAGTCATCCTCTTCTCCTTCGACAACGCCGAGATGCGCCCGGTGTTCTTCACCGAGGAGTGGTTCGACATCGTGGGCCACGTCCTGCGCACCGCCGAGCGCACCGGCATGCGCGTGTGGCTGTTCAACGACGACCACTTCCCCAGCGGACGCGCGGGGGAGTTCATCGTCAAGGGCGGACAGGTCGGCAGCCGCACCTACGCCCCCCGGCCCGACCTGCGCCTGAAGGCACTGGCCCGCTCGACCACCGTGGTGCGCGGACCGGCCACGGTCGACCTGCGCCGCAGCACCGGAGTCGGGGTAGAGGCGGGACGCCTGGTGGCCGACTCCGCGGTCCTCCACGGCGCCACCGTCCTGCGCGACAGCGCCGACTGGGGCGACTACACCGTCACCGGCAGCGCCAAGGCCGAGCACGGCGCGGCCGGACTCGTCGTACGCGGCTCGGCCGACGGACGCTCCGGGTACGCCGTCACCTTCGACCAGACCGGCGTGACCACCGTCCACCGGCTGGCCCCCGGCGCGGAACCCGCCGAGCTGCTGCGCAGCACCCGCACCGACGGCTTCAACAAGACCAAGTTCCACACCCTGCGGGTCACCGTCCGCGCCGACACGGTGTCCGTCACCCTCGACGGCCGGGACAAGGGCACCGTCCGGGACTCCGCCCACGCCACGGGCGGAGCCGGCGTGCGCGCCGTCGACGACCAGCGCGCCCTCTGGGAGAACCTCACCGTCGAAGGCGCCGACGGGGCCGTCCTGTACGACGCGGCCTTCGACGAGGCCTCCGCCGCACGGGCCTTCCCCGACAAGGAGCTGCCGACCGGGGACTTCACGGTCGCCGCCGCTGCCGCACGCCCCGTGGGATCGGCCGACGCGGCCGACGTCACCGACCTCACCGGCCGGCTCTCCGGCGACCACACCTGGCAGGTGCCCGCGGGGGAGTGGCAGGTGGACCTCTTCGGCGGGGTCCTCCTCGTCGACGACTCCCAGGGCTACAGCCGCAGTTACGTCGACCTGCTCGACGACGAACCGGTCGAGCTGTTCCTGGACATCGTCCCCGCCGAGTACCACCGCCGCTTCGGACGGTACTTCGGCACGGTCGTCCCCGGCTTCTGGGACGACGAGCCCTTCTTCGCCTCCGCCGAGGCCCACTTCAAGCGCCTGCCGTGGTCGCCCTCCCTCGAAGGGGCCCTGCGCGCCGTCGGAGTCACCCCCGGCGCCGCCTACGCCGCCGCCTTCGACGACCTCGGCCGCGCGGGCCGCACCGTCCGCGGCCGCTTCTGGCAGGCCGTCTCCGACCGCTTCGCCAAGGCCTTCGAGAAGCAGGCACGGCTGTACGACGAGTGGGGCGTCGCCCTCATCACCAACCCGCTCTACGACGAGACGGCGCCCGCCAAGCGCATCGTCACCACCGGCGACCTGCACAAGGTCAACCAGTGGGCGCAGGTTCCCGGCGGCGACATCATCACCGCCGAGTACAAGGCCGGCGAGCCCACCATGATCCCCCGCAACCCGGTCTCCGTCGCCCACCAGATGGGCCGCGAACGGGCCCTGCTGGAGATGTTCGGCAACATGGGCTGGCAGGTCACCCCCGGGTTCGTGCACGCGACCGTGGGCGCGCAGGCGGCCCGCGGCGTCAACCTGACGGTGCTGCACGCGCTGTGGACCGACGAGACCCGCGTGTACTTCCCGCCGCCGTTCGGCCCGCGCGCGCCCTGGTGGTGGGCGATGCGCCCGCTCGCCGAGTGGATCGGACGGCTCATGGAGGCCGGCCGCGGCACCTCCGCCGCCCGCACCGCGCTGCTGCAACCGCAGCGCGCAGCCGAGCAGTCGACCGGCACCGACCGGCAGGGCGACGTCGACGGCCCGCTCGCCGACGCCGCCTACGCCCTGGAACGGTCCCAGGTCGACTTCGACCTGCTGCACGAGGGCGCCCTCACCGGGGACCCGGCCCTGCGGGCCCACGCCGACGTCCGGGGAGGCAGGCTCGTGGTCGGCGCCGCCGCCTACGACCTCGTCGTGATTCCCGAGACGCCGACCCTGGACGCGGACGGCCTGCGGGTGCTGCGCGAGTTCGTCCGCGCGGGCGGCACCGTGATCGCGGTGGGCGCCCTGGACACCGACGAGGCCGACGGCGGCGACCGCACCCTCACGCACGGACTGCGCGACCTCTTCGGCGACCGGGTTCCCGGCAGCCGCACCCTCGGGCGCGGACAGGCCGTACGCGTCGCGGACACCGGCGCGCTGGGCGCCGCCGCGACCGACGCCGGGACGGCCGCCGCCGTCCTCGACCCGCCGCGGGACGCCGTCCGGGTGCTGCGCGTACGGCAGGGCGCGGACACCGTCTTCCTGCTCAACAACGAGAGCGGCGAACGGGTCGAGACCGTCGCCGCCCTGCCCGTCGTCGGCGCGCCGCAGATCTGGGACCCGCAGACCGGCACCGGCGGCCCGGCGCCGCTGCACCGGAGCACCAAGGACGGCGTACGGCTGCCGCTGGAGTTGGAGCCCTACCAGACCGTGGTCGTCGTGGTGCGCCCCGGCGTCCGGCACGAGCCCCACCTCACGGACTCCCCCCTGCCGGTGCTGTCCGTGGAACGCCACGCAGCGGTGCTCAGGGCCACCGTGGAGGCCGCCGCGCCCGGCACCCACACCCTCGCCGGCACCGACGGCAGCCACCTGCACCGCGGCACCGTACGCGTCGACGACCCGCTCGAGCCCGTCCCGGTGACCGGGGACTGGACGTTCACCTTCGAACGCGACGGTGCCACCCCCGTCACCGCCCCGCTGGGCAGCTGGACCGTGCACGACTCGCTGTTCTCCGGCAGCGGCACCTACACCACCGAGATCGACGTCGACGCCGCCCGGCTGCGCGGACGCCGCGTCCTGCTGGACCTCGGGGACGTGCGCGACGTCGCCGAGGTCACCGTCAACGGCACCGCGCTGCCGCCGCTGCTGTGGGCACCATTCGTCGCCGACGTCACCGAACGGCTCCGCCCCGGACGCAACACCCTGCGGGTCCGCGTCTCCAACACGCTGTCCAACGAGCGCAAGAAGCCCCTGCCGTCCGGCCTGCTCGGCCCCGTGACCCTACGGTTCCGGCGCCGCGTCACGGTCGAACTGCGCCGCGTCTGAGCCCGTTCCGGGACCTCGACGGGCCTCCGCGCCGACGCCGCGAAGGCCTGCCCCGGCCCGCGCGACCGGGGCAGGCCTCCGTCCTCAGGACCGTGCGGAACCCCCGGTTCCGAGGCCGCGAGGCCCGCCGGTTTCGAGGGTGCGAAGGCCCCGAATCCCGAGGCTGCGAAGCCCCCGGGTTCCGAGGCCGCGAAGGACCGCGGTCCCGGAACCGTGCAGTGACCCCCGTCCCCGTCCGTCCCACCTACATCCGGCAGGAAGCCACATGTCCATACCGCACCCGCACCGCAGACCCGGGTGGTCCGCCGCCCTGGCCACGGCCACCGCCCTCGCGACCGTGCTCGCCGGCGCGGTCACCGCCGACGCCGCCACCGGCAGCGTCTCCCCGACCCGGCTGCGCACCCAGCACCTCACCCAGGCCCTCGGCATCGACGACACCACCCCCGAACTCAGCTGGGAGATCGACGCCGACAACCCCAACGCCCGGCAGTCCGCCTACCGGGTGCAGGCCGCCACCTCGCCCCGGCTGCTCCACTCCTCCCGCCCCGACCTGTGGGACTCCGGCCGCGTCGACTCGGCCGTGCCGGGGACCACGTACGACGGCAAGGAACTGGGGTCCCGCGCACGCGTCTACTGGCGCGTCATGCTCTGGTCCGGGCCCGGACAGAGGGACGGCGACTGGAGCCGTACCGCCGTCTTCGAGACCGGCCTGACGAAGCGGTCCGACTGGGGAGCCGACTGGATCACCCACCCCGACTGGCAGTTGAGCAAGCGCACGGCCGAACCCGTCGTGGTACGGCTCCCCAGGACCACCGCCCGTTACGTCCGCCTGGACGTCACCCGGCTCGGCCTGCCGCTCGCCGAGTCCTTCCCCGACCGGGCCTGGCGGCTCCAGCTCGGTGAGATCGACGTCCGCGACTCCACCACCTCCACCACAGGCCTCGCCCGCGGCGCCGCGGTCACCGCGTCCGAGAGCAACACGCTGCGCAAGACCTGGGAACCCGCCCTGACGGTGGACGGCCTGCCCAACAGCGCCCTGCAGACCGCGGCAGGCTACGCGAGCGCCCCGCACACCGGCCCGGACGTCTCCGCCGCCCCGGTCACCCTCACGCTCGACCTGAAGTCGGTGAAGACCTTCGACGAACTGGCGCTGTACCCGCGCGCCGACGTCCTCACCGACGACGGACGCGTGCCCAACTTCCCCGTCGACTACTCCGTTTCCTCCGCGGACAGCGCGACCGGCCCGTTCACCACGCTCACCCGGGTCACCGGCCAGCGGCCGCCCACCCCGTACCTGCCGGCCGGACTGCCCCTGCTCGCCGACGACTTCACCCTCCCCAAGGCGGTGCGCAGCGCCCGCCTCTACATCGCCGGACTCGGCATCTACGACGCCAGCGTCAACGGCGAGCCCGTGGGCGACGCGGTCCTCGAACCGGCCAACACCGACTACGCCGAGCGCGTCCAGTACGCCACCTACGACGTCACCGAGCGCCTGCGCACCGGCTCCAACACCATCGGCGTGGCCCTGGGCAACGGCATGTCCAACGTCGTCAGCACCGCCGACCGCTACCGCAAGCTCTACGGCAACCTGTCCGACCCCAAGCTGATCGCCCGGCTGGAAGTCACCCTGGCCGACGGCCGGGTCCGCACCCTGACCAGCGGCGACGACTGGCGCACCACCCTCGGGCCCACCACCTCCTCGAACTGGTACGGCGGCGAGGACTACGACGCCCGCCGGGAGATCCCCCGCTGGGACGAGCCCGCCGGCGACCACTCCGACTGGCGGCATGCGACCGTGGTGGCGGGCCCCGGCACCACCGAACGGCCCGCCGCGCTCAGCGCCCGGGAGACCGAGCCCATCCGGGTCGTCGAGACGCTCCAGGGCCGGGAGGTGGACGGCGCCGAGGGCAGCCGGGTCTTCGACCTCGGACGCAACATCGCCGGCTGGCCGGAGATCACCGTGAGCGCGCCCGAGGGCACCGCGATCCGCGTCTACCCGGCGGAGAGCCTGAAGGACGGCCACGCCTTCCAGTCCATCAGCAACGTCGGAGCCCCCCTGTGGGACTCCTACACCGCCCGGGGCCGCGGCGACGAGACCTGGCACCCGCGCTTCAGCTACCACGGATTCCGCTATCTCGAACTGAGGGGTGTGCCCGAGGGCGCGACGGTGAGCGTGCGCGGACACGTCCTGCACACCGACAACACCTCCGCCGGTGACTTCACCAGCTCCGACCCGCTGATCAACGACATCCACTCGCTGATCCGCCGCTCCATCGAGGGCAACATGATGAGCGTCCTCACCGACTGTCCGAGCCGCGAGAAGCTGGGCTGGCTGGAACAGAACCAGCTGGTCTTCCCGGCCCTCGCCGGCAACTACGACATGCAGGCCTACCTGCGCAAGATCGTCCAGGACATGGCGGACGCGCAGACCACCGAGGGGCTGATCCCGAGCACGGTCCCGGAGTACACCAGCCTGCCCGGCGGCTACCGCAACGACTCCAACTGGGGCGGCGCCTTCGTCCTCGTCCCCTGGCAGCTCTACACCACCTACGGTGACAAGCAGACCCTCGAGACGTACTACCCGCGCATGCGGCAGTACGCGGCCTTCCTGGAGACCCAGGTCAAGGACGGCATCCTCGACTACGGCCTCGGCGACTGGTTCACGCCCGA
The DNA here is from genome assembly GCA_014650015.1 of Streptomyces griseoloalbus. Taxonomy (GTDB): domain Bacteria; phylum Actinomycetota; class Actinomycetes; order Streptomycetales; family Streptomycetaceae; genus Streptomyces; species Streptomyces griseoloalbus. The sequence continues at coordinate 227,095 of BMUD01000004.1, read as the reverse complement.
CCGGACCTTCCCGCGCGCCGTGGCCGGCACGTACGGCTACTGGCGGGTCGCCGACGCCCTCAGCCGCATCGCCACCGTCCTCGGCGACGAGGGTGCCGCGGACGAGTACCGCGCCAAGGCCGACGCCAGCGCCAAGGCCCTGTCCGCGAAGTACTACGACGCCGGCACCGGCACCTTCGGCGGCGGCGGTCACGGGGCCGAGGCGCTCGCCCTCGACATGGGCGCCTACCCGGAGGGGGAGCGGGACCGCCTGCTCACCCACCTCACCACCGCGATCAAGGACGCGGGCAACCACCTGATCCTGGGCGAGATCTCCCTGCCCGCCGCCTTCCGGGTGCTGAGCGGGGCGGGGCGCGACGACATCGTGCACGCCATCGCCACGCGGACGACCAGCCCCAGCTACGGCTACCAGGTACGCGCCGGCAACACCACCCTGGGCGAGTCCTGGGACGGCGGCCCCGGCCAGTCGCAGAACCACTTCATGCTCGGCGCCATCGACTCCTGGTTCACCACCCGCGTCGCCGGCATCGCCCAGACCGCCGACTCCGTCGGCTACGCCGAGCTCCTGATCGACCCGGCCGTCGAGGGCGACATGACCTCGGCGTCGGGCTCCTACCGGACGCCGTACGGCACGGCCCGCACCGACTGGGTGCGGACGGCCGACAGCTTCCGGCTGACCGTGGACGTCCCCGCCGGCAGCACCGCGGAGGTGCACGTCCCCGCGGCCGACGGACGTGCCGAGGCGCCGAAGGGAGCGCGGCTGCTGCGGGTGACCGGGGAAGAGGCCGTGTACCAGGTCGGTTCGGGTCACTGGACCTTCCGCTCCGCCCCGCCCGTGTCCTGAGGGACGAACCTCCGAGAAGCCCTGGCCGTGCCCCGTCGAACGGGGCGCGGCCAGGGCTTCACCGCATCGGGCAGCGCCTTCGGCCACACGGCGCCGAGCGGGGTTGGCCGGGTACGCACCGGGGTACTGCGATGCGTCGTCCCGTTCCGCTTCGGCGTCCCGGTGCGTCGGCGTTCCGGCCTTTCGGCCTTTCGGCGTGCCGGGGCTCCGACGTCCCGACGCACCGACGCACCGACGCACCGACCAGGAGGTCCGTATGTCCGTCCCCACCGCCCCGAGCGGCAAGGCCGCCGTGATCACCGGCGCCGACTCCGGCATCGGCCGGGCCACCGCGGTACGCCTGGCCGCCGCGGGCATGGACGTGGGCATCACCTGGCACCGCGACCGCGAGGGCGCCGAGGAGACGGCACAGGAGGTCCGGGCGCACGGCCGGCGGGCCGAGGTGGCCCCGATGGACCTCACCCGGCTGCCCGCCGCCGCGGACACGGTCGACGAGCTGTGCGACCGTCTGGGCCGCGTCGACGTGCTGGTCAACAACGCCGGCACGGGCACGATGACGCCCTTCCTCGACCTGGATCTGCGGACGGTCCGCGAGGTCCTGGACGTCGATCTGATCGGCCCGTTCCTGTGCGGGCAGAAGGCGGCGCGGCACATGATCCGGCAGGGCGACGGGGGCCGCATCGTCAATGTGACGTCCGTGCACGAGCACCAGCCCCGCGTGGGCGCCGCGCCGTACTGCGCCGCCAAGGGCGGTCTCGGGCTGCTCACCCAGGTCATGGCGCTGGAACTCGCCGAGCACGGCATCACCGTCAACGCCGTCGCCCCCGGCGAGATCGCCACGCCCATGACCGGCCGGGCGGACACCGATCCGCGCACCGAGTCCCGTCCCGGCGTCCCGCTCGGGCGGCCGGGGGACGCCCGCGAGGTCGCCGCGGTGATCGCCTTCCTCGCCGGACCCGACGCCTCGTACGTCACCGGCGCCTCCTGGAGCGTGGACGGCGGAATGCTCCGGATGGGTCCGCAGGCCGGGTCGCATCTGACGCGGGACGACTGGCGGCGGCCCTGAACGGAGGCGCCCGGGACGCCCCGGACGCCCCGTTGGCACCATTTGCGCTCTACCCTCGATGCATGACCGAAAGCGCGAGCCCGTACATGTCGCACCCGCGGATCATGGTGCTCGGGGTACAGCCCGGGACGCCGCCGTTCCGTATCGTGGAGATCGACGGACAGGTGGTCGGCGAGGCCAAGACCCTCACCGACGTGCTGCACGCCGCCGCCGCGTTCGGGATCACGGTCCATGACCTGGACGATCCGGACGTGGTCCGCTGGGTGGGCGGGGACAAGTTCACCTGGACCGTACGCCGGTCCTCACGAACCCGCCGCGACCGGAGCGGGCGTCTCTAGGGCCTGTCTGACGATTCCCGCCTGCCTCGCGACGCCATGGACGCACTCTCGCCGCACCGGGCGCGGAGCCGAGTACATCCCGTACGAGGCTCTGCGCCCGGCACGCCGAGAGCACGCACCTGACGCCGCGAGGCCGCCCTGCGGGCGGCGACGCGCATGGTCAGACAGGCCCTGACCTGTCGTGCGCGGCCTGCGCGCCGTGCCGCCGGCAGCGGCACGGCGGGACCACTCGCCGTGTGGGGCAGGGGTCAGGACTTCGGCTTTCGCGCGTGCACGGTGCGGCCGAGGCGCCGGCCCACGAGCAGGTAGCCGATCAACGCCCCGCCGGTGTTCAGGATGACGTCGTCGATGTCGAAGGCGCGTCCGGTCACCAGGGCGCCCTGCGCCGTCTCCACCAGCAGCATCACGACGGCCGTCAGCACCAGCACCCGCAGGAACCCGCGGGTGCGCGGCGCGACGACCGGCGCGAGGACGCCGAAGGGTACGCCGAGCAGGATGTTGCCGCCGATCTGGCGCAAGGCGTCGTGCAGCGCGGGCTGGTCCAGATAGGCCCGCAGGGAGCGGCCCGGGCGCAGATTGGTGTGGGTCAGCGCCTCCGAGGCGGGGGAGGGCTGCAGCGTGAGCCGGGCCAGGACCACCGCGAAGACGACCATGACGGCGAACGCGCACAGCATCGCCAGCAGCCGCAGGGGCAGGGGGAGCGGACGGGGGGCGGCGCGGGCCATTCGATCCTCCAGTCGTCAACTTCCGTGTGCTACGCCGGTTACCCCCGCACGAGGCCGTCACGCCGGGCCCCTGGTCGTACCGGTCAGTCAGTCGCCGTAGGTGACCCGCACCTTCTCGAACCCCAGGGAACGCAGCAGGCCTTCGAGCATGTCGGTGGTGTTCGTCTCGGCCCGCGCGGTGAGTCCGCTCTCCTTCGCCGCGTCGCCGATGTGCCGCACCGCGAGCTTCTGCACGGCCTGTTCGCTGTTGGGGTTGTCCGAGAAGAGGTCGCCGAGACGGTCGAACAGCCCGCGCTGCTTGGAGACGGCGTAGGAGCGCTCGGGGTCCAGGGCCGGCGTGCCCAGGCGGGCGTGGGGCAGCCGCAGCGTGGCGGACGTACGGTCCTCGTCGATCCGTACGTCGTCCTCGTCCAGCGCGCCGAGGTCGACGTAGGCGTCGACGGTGCCCGCGCCCACGTACAGCGTGCGGCTGCCGCGGACCGCGTCGGGCAGGAACTTCGCGTCCTTCTCCAGGTCCACCACCACCTGGAAGTTGCCCGAGGCGGCCTCGTAGCGGCTGATGTCCTGGATGGACTCCAGGAGCGCCGGCCCGGATCGGTCCCGGGTCTCCGTGCCGAACAGGTCCTTCAGTCCCGGCAGCACGCTCAGCCGGATCCCGGCGAACAGCACGGCCAGCAGCAGCACCACCGCACCGAGCACCTTCACCCAGCCCGGTACGCGCCCGGGCAGTCCCTTCACGGAAGCGGTCATGGCGACGGCCCTCCTTCCTTACGATCGAATGCCCCTCAGCTCCATGACCAGACAGAGCAGTCGAGAAACGGACGACCGCACCGGGAGCACGCGGGGGCGCACGGCGGCGTCCGGTCACGCGGTGCCCGGGGGCGCCGTCACACCGGGCCGGACGGGGGCTCGGGCTTGTCCAGGGCCGCGTCCAGCGTCGGCCACGGGGGCAGCAGGCGGGACAGTCCGGTGATCCGGAACATGCGCAGGGTCATCGGGTGGGCGCAGACGAGGTACAGGCGGCCGGGTCCGTCCGTGACGCGGTGCCGGGCCCGGTACAGCAGGCGCAGGCCGGAGAGGTCGAAGAACTCGACACGGGTCAGATCGATCACGACCCGGGCGTCCGGTGCGGCGGTCGCCATGTCCAGATGGGGGACGATCTCCACGGCCGCGGCGATGTCGATCTCACCGCGGAACTCCAGCACCGTGTGTCCCCGGTCCCGGCGGACGCGCAGATGCCGGGTCAGCGGTGCAGGTTCGTGCCGCACCACGCCATCGCCTCCAGCCTGCTCCGTGCCCCGGGGGGTGGGGATCGGCTCCAACACCGGTTCCCTCCCTGCAAGTTACCTTCGGTCGAGTGAATTTGAGCATGTTCGATTGACATATGTCTTCGCATTGCGGCTGAAGTTCTTTCGAACCGGCCGGGTAGGCCGGGCGGCCCCCTTCGGAGCGTGACGGAATCCTCACTTCCGGCAGCGGCCGAACTTGATCCTCAAGGTCGGCAACCGGATAAGCTCCGCACCAGCGCTGCGAGTTGACCCGAACCGCGACGGGTCGCTTCGCGGTTCGTACTCATGAGTGCGGTCCCTTGCACCCCCCCCCATGTCGATCGTGTCGCTCCGAAGGATGCAGATGGAACTCGCCACTCCGCCACCGGCGGCGCGGCCCCCCGTCGCCTGGCGCAGCTGGTGGCTGATGCCGCTCGGCCTCGGCGGCGGGACGATCGCCGCCACGTCGATGGGGTCGGACCGGATCGTCACAGCCGTCCTCGGCGCCGCCGCGACGGCCGCCTGCACCGTGTGCGTACGCCTGCTGCTCCGCAGCCGGTCCCAACTGCTGCGATCCGAGGCCGACTTCCGTACGGCGCAGGCCGAGCGGACCCAGCAGTGGCAGCAGCACATGGCGGGCCAGGAGCGGAAGCTCGCCGCCGAACGCGCCGCGCGACAGGACGCGTTCGCCGAGCAGGGCGCCGCCTATGAACGCCGGCTCGCGGAGCAGGGCGCCGCCTACGAGGACCGGCTCGCGGACCACTCCCGGGCGTTCGAGGAGCGGCTGGCCGAGCAGGCCAGGACCTACGAGTCACAGCTCGCCGAACGGACCGGGGCATGGCAGGAGCAACTGGCCCACCAGCTGGCCGCCGTCACCCGCCTCGCCGACGAACAGCTGCCCGCGGCGATCGGCCGGCTGCGCGCCGGTGACGCCATCGACGACCTGCTGCCGAGCGTCGCGCGGTGCGCGAAGGACGGCGCCGGCCTCCAGGTCGAGCTCCGCAAGATCCTGCGCACCGCGCTCATCGGCCTGGAGGAGGAGTTCGACCGCTCCACCTCCGCGGAGCAGGCCGTCATCAGCATCGGCAACCGCATCCATGTACTGACCAGCAAGCTCCGTGGCCGGCTGCACGAGATGCAGGGCGAGCACGGCCGGCTGCCGGCCGTCGCGCGGGGGCTGATGGAGCTCGACCAGGAGATCGGCCCCGCCGACTGCCTGGCCGCCAGCATCGGCGTCCTGGGCGGGTCCGACCGGCCCGGCAGGCAGTGGCAGGAACCGCAGCGGCTGCTGAGCGTGGTGCGCGGCGGCATCGGCCGGATCAAGGACTTCCACCGCATCCAGTTGAACCGGCTGCCCGAACTGGGCGTGGACGGTGGCCTGGTGGACTACCTCACGCTGATCTTCGCCCACCTCCTCGACAACGCGGCCCGCTACTCGCCGCCCACCGAACCCGTGCTGGTCTCCGGCCGGGAGGTACCCAACGGCGTCGGCATCGAGATCCAGGACTCCGGCAAGGGACTGAGCGAGGAGAAGAAGCGAGAGGCCGAACACGCCCTCGCGGGCACCGCCCCCGGCGCGGGCATCGGCGGCATCACCGAGGACGCCAACATCGGGCTCAGGGTCGTCGGCATCCTCGCCCGCCGCTACGGCATCCGCGTCACCTTCGCCGACTCGCCGTGGCTCGGCACCTCCGTGGTGGTCGTCGTACCGCACAAGTACTTCAGCCCGCTGCCCACCACCGCCACGACCACCGCGCCGGAAGCCCGCACCACCGCGCCCGGCCGGGAGCCGGCCACCGTCACCGAACCGCCCGCGGACGTCCCCGCCGGGTCGGCCGACACCACCCCCGGCGGACTGCCCCGCCGCCGCAGCGGCAGGCGGACCGGGACGGACGCCCCGCGGCCCCTCGCGCGGACCGCGCCGGGGGAGCACGGGCACGGCCCCGTGTCCGTCGTACCGCCGGACGCGTCCTTCACCGGCCTCGCCGCCTTCGCCACCGCCGGACGCGCACCCGACCGGGCGCCCCGGACGGCAGGCGACCCCGACACCCCCACCGGACGTGAGTCCACCGAGCACCGCACCGAAGAGAGCGACCAGACCACATGACGCACCAGGGAACCGACGTGAGCTGGGCGCTCCGCGATCTCGTCGAGAGCATCCAGGAGATCCGATTCGCCCTCGTGGCCTCCAGCGACGGCAAGGCCATCACCTCCTACGGGGCGGACGACCCCGACGACGTGGACCGCTTCGCGGCCGTGGTGGCGGGTCTGCAGGCCCTGGCCCAGCCGGTCGCCGAGCAGTTCCCCGCGTACGCGGGACAGCTGCGGCTGGCGATGATCGAGGTCGACGGCGGCCACCTGTTCGTGGTCCGGGCGGGCGTGGAGACCTACCTCGGCGTCCTCGCGCGGGAGGGCCTGGACCAAGGACTCCTCGGACACCAGATGAGGGACCTCGCCCGCCGGATGGGCGAACTCCTCGGCACCACTGCGCGCCTGGAGGAGCACTCTGGATGAGTGCTCCCCGCCGACCCGTGGATCCGTCCGGTCTCGAGCGCTATTACGTCCTCACCCAAGGACGCAGCGGTCCGGGCGATTCGGCGGCCGGCCTCGACGTGGCGACCCTCGTGGTCTCCCGCTCGGCCCCCGTCCCGGGGCTGCAGCACGAGCACGAGGAGATCATCAGGCGCTGCCGGGAGCCGCTCTCGGTCGCCGAACTCGGCGCCCACCTCGGACTGCCGTTCAACATTCTCGCGGTGCTGCTGTCGGACCTGCTGGACGCGGGCCGTGTCGAAGCCCGTGACCCCACCCCGGCACACGTCGCCGGCCGCGGGCCCGACCTCGCACTCCTTGAGGAGGTACTCAGTGGACTCGAAAGGCTTTGACGGAATCGGTCGGCACGCCGACGGGGGCGTCCGCTCGGTGAAGGTGATGATCGCCGGCGGCTTCGGCACCGGGAAGACCACCATGGTCCGCTCGGTCAGTGACATCAGGCCGCTCACCACCGAGGAGACCCTCACCCAGGCCAGCGTCGGCGTCGACGACCTCATCGGGGTCGCCGAGAAGTCGCAGACGACCGTCAGCCTGGACTTCGGCAAGATCGGCCTCAACGACAGCCTGGTGCTGTACCTGTTCGGCACGCCCGGACAGGAGCGCTTCTGGTTCCTGTGGAACGGGTTGTTCAAAGGGGCGCTCGGCGCGGTCGTCCTGGTGGACACCCGGCGGCTGGCCTCCAGCTTCCGGGCGATCGAGGAGATGGAGCGGCAGAACGTGCCGTTCGTCATCGCCCTCAACGTCTTCCCCGACTCCAGGGACTACCCGGTGGAGGAGATCCGGGACGCCCTGGACGTCCCCGCGCACATCCCCATCGTGTCCTTCGACGCCCGCGACCGTGCCGCCAGCCGTGACGTGCTCCTCGCCCTCATCCGGCACGTGAAGGGACGCCCGGCCGTCGCGGTGGAGCCCCGGTGAACGCCTTCGACGCCCTCCGCGGCTGTCCCGTCGCCCACCACGGCGCGGAACTCACCCGCCTGTACGGGCCGGAGGCGGCCACCGACCCGGCCGGCATCTACGAACGGCTGCGCAAGGAGCACGGCTCGGTGGCGCCGGTGCTCCTGGAGGGCGAGGTGCCGGCCTGGCTGGTGCTCGGCTACCGGGACGCCCGGCGGGTACTGGACAACCCCCGCCAGTTCACCCGGGACGCCCGGATCTGGCGGGACTGGCTCGACGGCCGTGTCGAGGAGAGCTCACCGCTCATCCCGATGCTCGGCTGGCGTCCCGACTGCGTCTCCCAGGACGGCGAACCGCACCGCAGGCTCCGCGGGGCCGTCACCGACGGTCTCCAGGCGGCGGCCGGGCGAGGCATCCGCCGGCACGCCACGCACTACGCCAACAAGCAGATCGACGCCTTCGCCGATGCCGGACGCGCCGACCTGGTCGGTGACTACGCCGAGTATCTGCCGATGCTGGTGCTCAGCCGCGTCCTGGGGCTGCCCGAGGCGGAGGGGCGCGATCTGGTCGAGTCCTGCGCCCAGGTCCTCAAGGGCGGCGAGGACGCCGTCACGCACGACGCGCGCATCCAGGAGATCCTCGGCGAACTCGTCGTGCGCAAGCGCTCCGAGCCCGGCGGCGACCTCGCCACCGCTCTGCTGGAGCATCACGCCGGACTCGACGAGGACGAGATCGTCAGTCATCTGCGTCTGGTGCTGATCGCCGCGCACACCACCACCAGCAATCTGCTGGCCCGGGTGCTGCAACTGGTCCTCACCGACACCACCCGGCTCTCCGGGCTGATCAGCGGCCAGTTGAACATCTCCGCGGTGGTGGAGGAGGTCATGTGGGACAGCCCGCCGCTGGCCGTCCTGCCGGGCCGCTTCGCCGCCGGCGACCTGGAACTGGGCGGCCATCGCATCCGGGAGGGCGACCTGCTGGTGCTGGGCCTCGCCGCGGGCAACCAGGACCCCGAGATCCGACCGGACACCGGGGTCTCCGTCCAGGGCAACCAGGCTCATCTGGCCTTCAGTTCGGGCCCTCACGAGTGCCCCGGGCAGAACATGGGCCAGGCCGTCATCGAGATCGCCGTCGACGTCCTGCTGCACCGGCTGCCGGGACTGCGGCTTGCGGTGCCGCCGGAGGAGCTCAGCTCCACCGCCTCCACCTGGGAGTCCCGACTGGACCGCCTGCCGGTCGAGTTCGGCGGGTGAGGTCACTGCCCGGCACGGCCCGGCGGCCGGGCAGCACAGCCGTCTCACACCGTCAGCAGATCGTCCACCGCACCCCGTCCGGCCTGCTCGGCGGTGGCCACCGGGCCCTCCTTCGACGCCGCGTACCGGCCGGTGGTCAGCGCCCACTCGTAGTTGCCGTTGATCCAGTGCTGGATGGCCTCCACGCCCCTGCGCACCCGGTCGCGCTCGTCCGCGTCGAGTCCGAGCTCGTCGCACATCCGCGGCACCCGGGCCTCGAGTTCGACGTACCGCGCCAGGCACGCCGTCGTCATGCCGTACGCCTCGGCGGCGGCCTCCTCCCAGGAGCAGCCCCGCTCCCGTTGCAGCACGGCGATCAGGTTGTGGCCGTCACCGCGGCGCCGCTCCCGCTCGAAGGAGTGGATGTCGTTCATGAACCCGATGGTGTCCGCGGCCAGATCACGCAGTCGCTCCATCAGCGGATGCGCCATCGCCTGCGCCGGAACCTCGAAGCGACGGCTGCGTTCGCCCGCGTCGATGCTGTGATGGATGCCGACGGTACGGCGCCGGAAGGCGGCGTACTCCCGCAGGCCCAGCGTCCCGGCCAGCCCGCGGGCGGCCAGGTCGACCTCCTCGCAGTGCGCGACCAGGAACCGGCCCCAGGAGGCCGCGAACCGGGTCTTCCAGGTCAGGGACATGCCATCCGAAAGGTGTTCCCAGACCTGGGCCCAGGCGAGCGTGAGGGGGCAGGCGACCCTGGGCGTACTCCCCGCAGGCCGCAGCGGGGTCACGATGAGTTCCCGGGCCACCTCGTCTATGCGCTCCGCGCGGTCCGGCCGCCCGGCGTCGAACTGGTCGTCGAACAGGAAGGCGAGGGAGAACCAGTTCATCAGGACGACCAGGTCCTCCGCCGAGGCGTACGGGTAGGTACGGGCGGCGGCCTGGGGCAGATCCCAGGAGCGGTACTCCTCGAATCCGGCCCGGCTGCGGACCAGCCCCATCTCCCGCACCCAGCGCAGATGCCGTACCCGGGCGTATTCCAGATGGTCGCTGACGGGAGTGCCGAAGGGGAGGTCGAACCGGACGTCCTGAGGCATGTGCTTCCTTTCGGGAGACGGAACGCAGAGTCCCCCGCCCTGCGAGCGGGCGGCCATGGCGACCGCCCACGCACTCGAACTCAGCTGCCTGGCAGGGAAGTTGAATCGAGAAGCGCTACGAGGCTGCCCCGAGCGTAAATGATCTACACGGTGGGCTGTCGTGATGTCCGTTACCCCACAGGCCACTTGAGCCGCGAACCGTCCCGCGCCGCTCAGGAGTCCCCGGCCCGGGAACCCGACTGAAACCGGCGAGCGGGGACAGGTGTCACCTACCGGGCGGGGCAGGAGCGCCCCGAGCCCCGGACCCTCGAGGAGGAGACATGGCACTGGTGACTGCGGGCGTGGTGGTGCTCGACTGCGCCGAACCCGAAAAACTCGCCGAGTTCTACAGGGAGTTGCTGGAGGCGGAGCAGGTCGACGCCAACGCCAACCGGGTGGAGATCCGGGCCGCCGACGGCTTCCGCCTGGCGCTGCGCCGCGATGTCAACGCGACCGCGCCGAGCTGGCCGCGCCCCGAGAACTCCCTCCAGGCGCACCTGGAGTTCGTGGTGCACGACGTGGATGCGGTGGAGCGCCGGATCGTCGGCCTCGGCGGCCGTCCGATGGAGTCGGGCGACGCGTCGGGACCCACCGAGGAACGTGGCTACGCCGACCCGGCGGGCCACTCCTTCACCGTCCGCCGAGGCACCCCCACGGCGCCCAAACAGGGGTGACCCCGCCGCCGGGGGCGGCGGGGCGGCCGGTACGGACACCGCCGACGCCGGCGGTGTCCGTACCGGCGGATCAGTCGCGGCCGCCCTTCTCGGGGACCGGCCAGGTGCCCGTGGAGCGTTCGATGGCCTTGGCACCCGCGCGGTCCACGGCGCTGCGCACCACCGCGAAGATGGCGCCCTGGATCGCCGCCGCCAGCAGGATCTCGCCCCAGCGGCGGTCCCGGTCCAGCGCGTCCGGCGCGTCGTCCTCGTGCCGGACCAGCTTCCAGACCTTCTGGAAGGCCATCCCCGCCACGGTTCCGCTGGTCCAGCCCAGCGCGAATCCGATGGGCTTGTACGCCATGGGCAGCTTCTTCTTGGCCTTCTTGCTCTTCTTCGCCACGTGCCTCTCCTAGGTCGGCTTCGTCGTCTCGTCGGTGGATGGATCGTCGGGCCCGGACAGGCCGGGAACGGTCAGGGTCGGCCCCGCGCCGGCACCTCCTCGCCGTCCGGCACCGGTCCCGGTGGAGTGCCGTCCCCGAACGGCCGGCCGCCCAGCTCCTCACGGTGATGCGGCGCCGTCCAGCCGGACAGGTCGGGACCGAGGGGCACGATGCCGGTCGGGTTGATGCCGGTGTGCACCTGGTAGTAGTGCCGTTTGATGTGGTCGAAGTCCACGGTGTCGCCGAAGCCGGGCGTCTGGTACAGGTCACGGACGTACGCCCACAGCACCCGGCTCTCCGTCAGTTTCCACCGGTTGCACTTGAAGTGGCCGTGATACACCGCGTCGAACCGCACCAGCGTGGTGAACAGCCGGATGTCCGCCTCGGTGAGGGTGTCGCCGACGAGATACCGCTGCCGCTCCAGCCGCCGCTCCAGCAGCTCCAGCCGCCGGAACAGAGCCGCGCACGCGGCCTCGTACTCCTCCTGGCCGGTGGCGAAACCCGCCCGGTACACGCCGTTGTTGACGTCCTGGAAGACGTCCTCCATCAGCGCGTCGATCTCGTCGCGGCGCTCCACCGGATACAGATCGGGCGCCCCCTGCCGGTGCAGGGCCGTCCACTCGGTGGCGAGGTCCAGGGTGATGCGCTGGTAGTCGTTGGTGACCAGCTTCCCGCTGGGCACGTCCACGATCGCCGGCACGCTCACCCCGCCCGGGTAGTCCGACTCCCGCCGGTCGTACGCCTCGCTCAGATACCGGATGCCGAGGACCGGGTCGCGGTCCTGCGGATCCAGCGTGAAGCGCCAGCTGCGGTCGTCCTGAAGGGGGTCGGCGACGGCCAGGGACAGCGCGTCCTCGAGTCCGAGCAGCCGCCGGGACACCAGCGCCCGGCTCGCCCACGGGCAGGCGCGGCTCACGACGAGCCGGTAGCGCCCCGACGCCACCGGCCACCCGTCCCGGCCGTCCGCGGTGATGCGGTCCGCGAAGTGCGCCCTGGACCTCTTGAACATCTTCCTCCCGTACGCGCTGTTGCCGCCGCCCCCGTCGTCGCGGCCCATGATGCTCTCCTTGTCTCCGTCGGGATGTCCCTGTGACCGCGTTCCCCGTTTTCCGCCGACGGCACGGTGTGACCTAGGCCGACCGGGGCAATCGGCGGAGGTGACTACACGATCGGATCGCAGAACCCGCGTCACCGTGCTGGTGGCGCTCGCAGCCAATCTGGTGATCGCGGTCGCCAAGGCCGTCGGCGGTGTGGTGGCGTCCTCGCCCGCACTGCTGTCGGAGGCGGCGCATTCGGTGGCCGACAGCCTCAACGAGGTGTTCCTGCTCGCCTCGCTGCGGCGCAGCCGGCGCCCGGCCGACCGGCGGCACCCCTTCGGCTACGGCAAGGAGCGGTTCTTCTGGGCTCTGCTGGCGGCCGTCGGGATCTTCGTGATGGGTGGCTGCTTCTCCTTCTACCAGGGCATCGGCGCCCTCACGAACGGCGGCGGGGAGGACCGCGAGGGCTATGTGGCCGGGCTGATCGTGCTCGGTGTCGCCCTGCTCGCCGAGGGCGCCTCGCTGCTGCGGGCCCTCTACCAGGTGCGCAGGCAGGGCGGCGCGGGCAGCGGGCTGCGCGATCCGGCGCTGCGCACGGTGGTCGCCGAGGACGGCACCGCGGTGGTGGGCGTCACCCTGGCCATCGCGGGCATGGCGCTGCACATGGTCACCGGGCAGGTGGTGTGGGAGGCGGCCGCCTCGCTCGCCATCGGCGCACTGCTGGTCTACGTCGCCTACCGCCTCGGGCGCGACGCCCGGGACCACCTGATCGGCGAGGCCGCCGACCCGGAGGCGAGCAGGCGGATCCGGGAACTGCTCGGGGAACAGCCCGAGATCGACAGTGTGGAGGCGCTCCTCACGATGAAGACCGGGCTGGACACCGCCCTGGTCGCCGCCCGCGTCGACCTGATGCCCGGACTGGACAGCGAGCGGGTGGAGGAGGTCGCCGTACGCATCAAGCGGTCCATCGCCCGCGAGGTGCCCGAGGCGGAGCAGATCTTCCTCGACATCACCGACCGCGGTTCACCGGAGGCACGGGAGGCACGGGAAAGCCCCGCCGCGACGGGGGAACGCGGCGGGGCCTGACTCACGGCTGCCCGACGGCAGGCGCTTCATGCGCGTCGCCCGGGAAAATCCCGGGCGGGCGGACAGGCCCTCTAGGCGGGAGCCGTCACCATCCGTACCGCGAGCGCCGTCATCACCCCGCTCGCCACCAGCGCGGTCACCAGCCGCCCCCGGTGACCGGTCAGCGCCCGGCCCAGCAGGGCGCCGCCCCCGGCGAGCAGCACCTGCCAGCTCGCGGAGGCGGCGAAGGCCGCCGTCACGAACACGGTCCGCTCCGCGAGCCCGGCCGCCTCCTCGCTCTGGGAGCCGAGCACGAGCGCCGCGAAGTAGATCACGGTGGTGGGGTTCAGCAGGGTGATGCCGAGCAGCGTCAGATACGCCCGGGCGGGACTCGGCGGGGCGGCTTCGGCCCGGCTGGTGAGCCGCCGGCCCCGGTACCGCCGTACGGCCGTGGCCGCGCCCCACGCCGCCAGCGCGAGCAGCACCAGGGCACAGACCCGGCGCAGCGGCTCCAGCGCCGGCCGCAGCGCCGACGCGAGGGCCGAACCGCCGAGGGTGGCCGCGAGGGCGTAGAGCCCGTCGGCCGTGGCGATGCCGAGGGCCGCGCAGACACCGGTGCGCGGGGAGGTGCGGGCGGTGAGGGAGACGAGGTACGTCCCGACGGCGCCCACGGGGACGGCGATGCCGTAGCCGGCGAGCAGCCCCGCGAGGACGGCGGCCGTCATCGGCGCGGCGGTGCCGGTTCTCCGCCCGGGCAGGGCCGCTGCTGTCGGCCCGCGGCGGTGGCGGAGGCGGACAGCGGCATCGGTACGCAGTGGGTGGGCATGGCTGGATACTGGAGCCGTCCATCGGTGACGGGCCACCGATTTTCCGGGAGTGACTAGGGTGTTCGGGTGACCGAACAGGCCGAGAAACACGTGCGGCGCGCCAAGCAAGTGCTGCGCGAGAAGCGCGAGATGCGACAGAAGCCCTTCCTCTACGCCGTCGTCTGCGCCGCCGGTGTCGCCGCGGACGTCAGCAAGCTGATCACCTCCGCACAGGAACGGAACTGGGAGGTCGGCGTCATCGCGACACCGGTCGCCATGAACGGTTTCTTCGACACCGCCGCCGTCGAGGCGCAGACCGGTCACCCGATCCGGTCCGCCTGGCGCACCCCGGGCGAGCCCCGGCCCTTCCCGGCGCCCGACGCCGTGGTGGTCGCGCCCGCCACTTTCAACACCGTCAACAAGTGGGCGGCGGGAATCGCGGACACCCTCGCCCTGGGCACCCTCTGCGAGGCCGCCGGTCTCGGCGTACCGATCGCCGTCCTGCCGTGCGTGGCCGACGCGCTGGCCGCCCACCCCGCCTACCGGGACAGCGTCACCCGGCTGCGCGGCATGGGGGTGCGCTTCGGTGACCCGTACGCGGGGGAGACGGACCCGGACGGCGGACGGGCTCAGTTCGGCTGGGAGCGGGCACTCGACCTCCTGGGGCCGCCTCCGGTCGCCGGCCCCTGACCGCGGCATCCCTGGTTCCGTCACGCTGGGCCGGGCGAAGGCCTGGTGCGACCGGTCAGGGACCGCTGCCCGGCTGGAGCACCGTGAGGAACACCGAGGACGAGTCGCCGGACACCGGGACGGCCCCGGCCCGCCACGGCACCTCCAAGGGGTTCCGCTCGTCCGGTGGGGTGACGAGGAGGGTCGCCGGGGTGGCCGTACGGGCGCCGCTGACGCCGGGGCTCGAGAACCGCAGCCCCGCCCAGGCACTGTCGCCGGGCGCCAGGGTGACGGTGGCCGCGCCGCCGGGGGTGCGCTCCGGGTCCCGGCCCAGCTGCTCGCCGGCCGCGTCCACGAAGGCGGCGCCCGGATAGCCGTGCAGGGTGCAGGTGCGGGAGGAGACGTTCGTCAGCACGACGGGGAAGTTGCGCTGCCCCGCCCCCGGGTCCATACGGCCGACGGCCGCGCTCAGTTCGGCGGTGTGACACCGGGTAGCCGAGGAGTTCGTCCGCCCGGTCACCGTCGGGGCCCGGTCGCTCGGGGACGCGGCGTCCTCGCTCGGGACGGCGCCGCGCGGTGACTCACCGGCCGTCCGGCCGACGGACGCCGAGGGCCGCAGGGGAGCGTCGGCGGTGCCGCTCTCGGTGCCGCAGGAGGCCAGCGCGCCGAGCACGACGAGCGCACCCGCCACCGACGCGAGCCGTGATCTGCTCATCATGGTGCACCCCATTTCACATCTCCTCCCCCAGCGCCAGCTCCGACCAGATGGTCTTGCCGTCGGCCGTGTGTCTGCTGCCCCAGCGCTGGGTGAGCTGGGCGACCAGCAGCAGGCCCCGGCCGCCCTCGTCCCAGGTCTTGGCCCGCCGCAGGTGCGGGGCCGTGTGGCTGGTGTCGGACACCTCGCAGATCAGCGTCGAGGCGTCATGGATCAGCCGCAACCGGATGGGCGGAGCCCCGTACCGTATGGCGTTGGTGACCAGTTCGCTCACCACCAGCTCCGCGGTGAACGACGCCTCGGTCAGCGCCCACGTGGCCAGCTGATCGACGACCTGCTTGCGGATGGGCGCGACCAGTGCCGGGTCGGCGGGGATGTCCCAGGTGGCGACCTGCCCGGACGGCAGCCCGTGGGCACGGGCCAGCAGCAGGGCCACGTCGTCCGTCGCGCCGCCCGGTGTGAGCACGGTGTGCAGCACGCGGTCGCAGATCTCGTCGAGCGGACCGCCGGCGGGGGACAGCGCCTCCCGGAGCAGGGCGTGACCGGCCTCGGTGTCCCGCCCACGGGACTCGACCAGTCCGTCGGTGTAGAACGCCAGTACCGCCTCGTCGGGCAGCTCCAGCTCGGCCGACTCGAAGGGCAGTCCGCCCAGGCCCAGCGCCGGCCCGGAGGGCAGATCCAGATGCCGGGCCGGGCCGCCCGGCGGGATCAGCACCGGCGGCGGATGTCCCGCCCGGGACAGGGTGCAGCGCCGTGACACCGGGTCGTACACCGCGTACAGACAGGTCGCGCCGACCTCGCCGGTGCCGTTGTCGCCGACCGACTCCTGCGACAGGTGCAGGACCAGGTCGTCGAGGTGGGTCAGCAGTTCGTCGGGGGCCAGGTCGATGTCGGCGAGGGTGCGCACCGCGGTGCGCAGCCGGCCCATGGTCGCCGAGGCCTGGATGCCGTGGCCGACGACTTCCCCGACCACCATGGCCACCCGCATCCCGGACAGCGGGATCACGTCGAACCAGTCGCCGCCCACTCCGGAGCGCGCGGCCGGCAGATACCGGGTGGCCGCCTCCACGGCTGCCGTGCGTGGCAGCGCGCGGGGGAGCAGGCTGCGCTGGAGCGTGAGGGTGGTCTCGCGTTCGCGGGAGTAGCGGCGGGCGTTGTCGATGCAGACGGCGGCGCGCGCGGTGACGTCCTCGGCCAGCAGCACGTCGTCGTGGGTGAACGCCTCGGGGCGGCTGAAGCGGGTGAAGGCGGCGACGCCGAGGGTGATGCCGCGCGCCTGGAGCGGGACGGACAGCATGGAGTGGACGCCGTACTCGCGGACCTGCCGGGCGCGTGCCTCGTCCACGGCGAGCCACGGGTCGAGATCGCCCGAGTGCACCGAGGCGACGACGCTGTGGCCCGCCATCAGCGAGTCGGCCTGGGGCGAGGCCGCCGGGTACACGACCACCTCGCCCACCTCGGCGACCGACTCGGGGCTGCCCGGCATGAGCGACTGATGGGCGACCCGGCGCAGGGCCACCGGCGTGGTCATCGGGCCGGCGGGCTCACCTCCGGGCTCCTCGGGCTCCAGCAGGTCCACGCTGACGAAGTCGGCGAGCGCGGGCACGCACACCTCGACCAGCTCCTGCGCCGTACGGGTCACGTCCAGGGTGGTGCCGATGTGGATGCTGGCCTCGTTGACCAGTTGCAGGCGCTCGCGCGCCCGGTACTGCTCGGTGAGGTCGTGGGCCGTCGCGCACACGCCCCGCACCCGACCGGCCTGGTCGGTGAGCGGGGCGAGCCGGGCCAGCCAGGCGTGCGCGCGGCTCTCGCCGGTGGCCTTCATGTAGGTCTGCATCTCGGTCGGCCGGCCGGTGCGCAGCACCTGGCGCAGCTGCCGCTCGAATTCCGTGTGCTGCGGCCGGCCACCGATGTCGGTGGGCCTGAGCCCCCGCAGGTGGTTGGCCGGCAGACCGAGGAGGTGGGCCATGGCGTCGTTGACCCCGCGCAGCCGCAGCCCCTCGTCGAAGATCATCGCGGCGCACGGTGACTGGAACACGGCCGTCCGGACCAGTGGGTCGTCGGGCAGTTCGTGATTCGTGGCCTCCAGCGGGGTGACGGCGAGCCACTCACCGGGGCCGTCGTCGGACGGCTGTTTGCGGTGGGCGAGCACCCACACGGTGACGGTGGTGCCGTCACGGTGCCGCAGCGCGAGCGTGCCGCTCCAGCGGGCGGCAGGGAGCCGGGGCGGGCCCGCACCGTCGGCCAGCAGGCCGGCGGCGGGGCGGCCGACGACCTCCTCGGCCCGGTGTCCCAGCAGCAGGCGCGCACCCTCGCTCCACCGCGCGAGCGTGCCGTCGGGGGCGATGACGGCCCGGGCCGTCACGGCATCGTCGAACGGGTCGTCCGGCCTCATCGTCGCCACTCCATCGCGCACACTCACCGTGAACCGCTGTATCGCCTGTGTTCCAGCCTAGTGGCTGGGGGCCCGGCGTGACCGGGAACCACGCTCCCGCCCGCGCTTCGCACGAGTGCCCGCAGGGGCACGTGGGACGCCAGTGCGGACACGTGGTCTTGACGTTCCCCCTGCGGCGCGAGGCGGCGGCCGGGGCGGCGAGCGGGGGAGGGCGGCCGGGGAGAGTGACCGGGGAGGCGACCTTTATCAGTCCTGTCCCAACCGTTGACGGACCGTCACACCTGCCACAACCATGTTCTGCGTTACGGAGATGGGAGCGCTCCCATATGCTCCCGCACCTCCCCAAGAGGAGCCCAGACGTGAACAGACGCAGAACCGCTCTGCTGTCCCTGACCGGCCTCCTGGCGACCGCTCTCACCGCGCTGCCCGCCGCGCCGGCCGGGGCGGACGAGGTCGAGCAGGTCCGCAACGGAACCTTCGACACCGGCACCGACCCCTGGTGGGCCTCCCCCGACGTCACCGCGGGCCCGTCCGACGGCCGCCTGTGCGCCGACGTCCCCGGCGGCACCACCAACCGCTGGGACGCGGCAGTCGGCCAGAACGACATCACCCTGGTGAAGGGGGAGTCGTACCGCTTCTCCTTCAGCGCCACCGGCTCGCCCGCGGGTCATGTCGTGCGGGCGATCGTCGGCCTGTCGGTGGAGCCGTACGACACCTATTACGAGGTGTCCCCGCAGCTCAGCGTCTCCGGTGACACCTACTCGTACACCTTCACCTCACCCGTGGACACCGCCCGGGCGCAGGTCGGCTTCCAGCTCGGCGGCAGCGCGGACCCCTGGCGGTTCTGCATGGACGACGTGTCCCTGCTGGGCGGGGTCGCCCCCGAGCCGTACGAGCCCGACACCGGGCCCCGGGTCCGCGTCAACCAGGTCGGCTATCTGCCCGCGGGCCCGAAGAACGCGACCCTGGTCACCGACGCCACCGAGCGGCTGCCCTGGCAGCTGAAGAACGCCGGCGGCCAGGTGGTCCGGCAGGGCTGGACCGTGCCGCGCGGCGTCGACGGCTCCTCCGGGGAGAACGTCCACTCCGTCGACTTCGGCGCCCACCGCGAGCGCGGGACGGGCTACACCCTGGTCGTGGACGGCGAGACCAGCCGGCCCTTCGACATCGACGCGAGCGCCTACGAGCGGCTGCGGCTGGATGCGGCGAAGTACTACTACACCCAGCGCAGCGGCACCGAGATCCGCGACGACCTGCGCCCGGGGTACGGCCGTCCGGCCGGACACGTGGGCGTGACGCCCAACCAGGGCGACGGCGAGGTGCCCTGTCAGCCCGGGGTGTGCGACTACACCCTCGACGTCACCGGCGGCTGGTACGACGCCGGCGACCACGGCAAGTACGTCGTCAACGGCGGCATCAGCACCTGGGAGGTGCTCAGCACCTACGAACGCGCCCGGCACGCCCGCACCGGTCGGGCGGACAGGCTCGGCGACGGCACGCTGAACATCCCGGAGAGCGGCAACAAGGTCCCGGACATCCTGGACGAGGCCCGCTGGGAGCTGGAGTTCCTGCTGAAGATGCAGGTACCCGAGGGCGAGCCGCTGGCCGGCATGGCCCACCACAAGATCCACGACGAGCAGTGGACCGGGCTGCCGCTGCTGCCCAGTGACGACCCGCAGAAGCGGGAGCTGCACCCGCCGACCACCGCCGCCACCCTGAACCTCGCGGCCACCGCCGCCCAGGCGGCACGGCTGTACCGCTCCTACGACAAGGAGTTCGCGGCCACGACCCTGGCGGCGGCACGCAAGGCCTGGACGGCGGCACTCGCCCACCCGGACCTGCTCGCCGACCCCGACGACGGCATCGGCGGCGGCGCCTACCCCGACGACACCGTGGCCGACGAGTTCTACTGGGCGGCCGCCGAGCTGTACCTCACCACGGGGGAGCGGCAGTTCAAGGACCACATCCTGAACTCCCCGGTGCACACCGCCGACATCTTCGGTCCGCTCGGCTTCGACTGGTCGCGCACCGCCGCGGCCGGCCGGCTCGACCTCGCGACCGTGCCGAACCGGCTGCCCGGCCGGGACACGGTGCGCGCCTCCGTCGTCAAGGGCGCCGACGGCTACCTGGCCACCCTCAAGGCACACCCGTACGGCATGCCTTACGCACCGGCCGGCAACGTCTACGACTGGGGCTCCAGCCACCAGGTCCTCAACAACGCGGTCGTCCTCGCCACCGCCTACGACCTCACCGGCGCCGCCAAGTACCGTGACGGCGCGCTGCAGAGCATGGACTACATCCTGGGCCGCAACGCCCTGAACATGTCGTACGTCACCGGCTACGGCGAGGCCAACGCGCACAACCAGCACAGCCGCTGGTACGCCCGCCAGCTCGACCCGAACCTTCCGAAGCCGCCCGCCGGCACGCTCTCCGGCGGACCCAACTCCAGCATCCAGGACCCCTTCGCCCAGTCGAAACTCCAGGGCTGCGTGGGCCAGTTCTGCTTCATCGACGACATCCAGTCCTGGTCCACCAACGAGCACACCATCAACTGGAACGCCGCCCTGACCCGTATGGCCTCCTTCGTGGCCGACCAGGGCTAGGGGGGCGTTTGGATCAGGCCGACTTTCGGGAAACGGCGCCTTGCGGCCGAGCCGAGCGGGGTCCGGTGCGTGCGGCCGCGAGGCGCAGGAGGGCGCCGGGGCGGAGCCCTGGCAACCGACGAGAACGCGGCGGATGCGCGTGCCGGGCCCCGCGACCCCGGCAGGATCCGAATGACACCCCCTAGTCACCTTCCCGCCGGGCCGGCGGCCGTTCGGCCGCCGGCCCGTGCGCCACGAGTTCCGCGGGCCGGTCGTGAGCGGTCAGGATGTGCAGCCGGGCCCGGTCGAGCGGCTCGTGGACCTCGACGTACTCACCGTGCGGCAGCCGTTTGATCACGCCGGTCGCCCTGCCGTGCGCCACCAGTTGCCGGTCGCGCAGCCTCAGGCCCAGGCGGACGCGCCGGGTGACGACGAGGACCACCGCCGGGACCACGAACACCGCGATCCGCACCGCCCAGGTCACCGTGTTGACCGACAGATGGAACCGGGTCGCCACGATGTCGTTGCCGCCGCCCGGCAGCAGCACCAGATGGAGGCTGATCCAGGACGCCCCGATCGCCGTGCGCACCGGACGGTCGCGCGGCCGGTCCAGCAGGTGGTGCTCGCCGCGGTCACCGGTGAACCGGGCCTTCAGGAACGGATACGCGCCGATGTACACCAGCGGCAGCGGGAACACCACGATCGGTGTCGCACACCCGGCACCAGGGTGTGCCACCACAGCGTGATCGCCGCGTGCGAAGGTGACCCGCGTCTCAGTGAGCTGCCGTGTCCCGCGGCCTGCCGGTACCCCTTGAGGTGTCCCTTGACCTGGTGATATTTACGATTCAGTACCCGAACGGTACCGTGAGGTCATGCCAGCTCTCAACGTGGAGTTCAGCGACCGCGAGCTCGAGGACCTGCGGCAGATCGCCAAGGAGCGGGGTACGTCCATGAAGGCGCTCGTGCGGGAGGCGGCCGCGGCGGACATCGCCCGCCACCGCGCCCTGCAGGAGGGCGCGGAGGCCTTCCGCCGGTTCTTCGCCGCCCACGCCGACGAGTTCGCCGCCGCCTTCCCGGACGACGAACCGTCCGCCAAGCGCGCGGGGCGGGCCGCCTGACCGATGGCACCCGTGCTGCACATCGACGTGCCCTGGCTGCTCCAGCGGCACGAGGAGGTCCTTCCGGACCAGCCCACCGTCAATGACTTCTCCGCCCTGGTCGCGGCCGTGGCCCGCCATCGCGTCGACCCGCCCCGGCTGGGCGTCGACTCCGATCCGGCCTGGCGGGCGGCCGCGCTGCTGCACACCCTGGCCGTGCTCCGGCCGCTGCCCTCGGCCAACGCCCGGTTCGCCTGTGCCACGGCGGTGGCCTACATGTTCGTCAGCGGGGCCGGCATCGACCCGCCCTACGGTGCCCTGGTCGATCTCGCGCGTGACCTGATCGCCGGCGAGACCGACGTCTACGGCGCGGCCGACCGGCTGCGCTCCTGGCAGATCTGAGACCGCGCCCGGCGGGGTACGAGACGGCACCGGACGGGGGACCCGGGCCACCCCGGCCCTTCGGGGCCGGCGGCCGCCGCGCGGGAGAGCCGCCGTCTCCGCGCCACCGCGAAGGGCCGTGACCGGTTGACCGCGTTGCGGCGTGCGCAGGGAGCGTGCGCGGGTCCAGGCGTGAGCGCGCAGTTCACACGGGGTGCCGAGGCGTCGGGTGGGGCAGGAGGAAGCGCCGGGGACGCGTCGGGCGGGTGAGGAGGCGCCGAGGAGGCGGCGGCGGGCGCCGGACATCCCTTCTGCCGCCCTGGATGTGAACCACGGGAAAACGCTGATCGAAAGCCGGAACGAGGGCCGTGGCCGGTTTCCCGTTCTGACTTTCTGTCAACGCCCGGATCCAGCCCGAGCGCCTTGTTGGCCCTGTGCCGGTTGTGCGAGAGTGAGCCACCCGTGCGGGGGGTAAGGGCCGGGATCGCACGCGAGTCGAGGAACCGGGTCGGTTTTCGCCGACGGTACATTCACGCCCCCCGCGCCACGCCAAAGAGGTATGCGCCAACGGGGCTCCTTTTTCGGCGTCGGAAACGCTCGAATGGCACATGCGCTGTGGGAAGGAACCATCTCAGTGCACACCCCCCACCCCTCTCGACCTCCGTATCCCCCGCCCGGCGGGGACCCGGGGGAATCCGACGAGTCCCTCGCCGCCCGGTTGCGAGGCCGTCCGGAGGGCGAGGCCGCTCATTCCGTCGCGCTGCTGACCGCGCGGCACTGGCATTCCATGCACGACTACGCGACTGTCTGCCTCGCCTCGTCGGGGCAGGCCGCCGCCATGGTGACCGCGGCCGCCCTGCACCGGGTCCTGGACCGGGTCGCCGTCGGCGAATCGGCCGTCGCGCTCCGGCCGGTGCTGCTCGTGGGCGTCCGGGACACGGTCCGGGAGTGGGCCGCCGACGATCGAATAGCCGGGGTTCTGCCGGAGTTGCAGAAACCCGCCGGCGGACGCGGCATGCGCACGGCGACCACCATGACTCCGGAAAACCGCACGCTCGCCCAGCGGGCATTCCGGTCCCTGCCCGCACTCGCGCGCTGTTTGCTCTGGCACGTAGAGGTCGAGGCCGAGCCCATTTCCGTGCCGGCCGGTCTGCTCGGCATGGATGCCGACATCGCGTCGGGCGCACTTGAACAGGCACGTGACACATTCCGTCAGAATTGTGTCCACGCGCATCAGGAACTGGCACCGACCAAGGACTGCCGCTTCTACAACCGTCTGCTCGACGTCCCCATCCGCCGGGGCGGGACCCTGCTGCCGGACGTCCGGCAGCATCTGTCGGAGTGCCGTTACTGCCGGTACGCGGCGGAACAACTGAGCCACTTCGAGGGCGGTCTGGGCACGCTGGTCGCCGAGGCGGTGCTCGGTTGGGGAGCCAGACGCTATCTCGACTCGCGGCCCGGGCGTGCGACGGCCGGTTCGCGCGCGGGCCGCGCCGCCCGCCGCCGGGGCCGGGGCGGAGACGGGCAGTCCGGCAGCGGCCGGCACCGCCTGCTGTCCCGGATCCCCGTTCCCGACCGTCTCGCGGGCCTCGGGCTCCCGGACCCGGTGCGCTCCACCAGAACCCTGCTCACCGGCATCGGCGCCGTATCGGCGGGGGTGCTGGTGAGCGTGCTCATCGCCGGGTCCTCCACCCCGGACGGCGGCGCGGCCGACCCGACGGGCTCCACCGGCGCGGCGGGCGGTCGCGCCGCGGTGCCGTCCGCGTCCCCGCCCGGGGCCGTCGGCCTGCCCTCCGCACCGGGGCGGACGCGGCTGCGCAATGCCGCCTCCGGCCTCTGCCTCGATACCCGGGGCGAGCCCCAGGACGGCTCCGGGACACGGCTGGCCGAGTGTTCCTCGGCGTGGACCCAGCAGTGGACCTACGAGGACGACGGGCTGCTGCGCAGCGTGGCCGACCCCGGTCTGTGCCTGGACTCGCACAAGGACGCGGGAGTCGTCGTCCTCGGCACCTGCGCCGACGCCGGTGACCGGCGGGGCGACGACGTGCGGTACGACCTGACCGTCCAGGGGGAGTTGCTGCCCCGCTGGGACGAACAACTGGCTCTCACCCCGGCCACCCGTGACGCGAACGCCGGCATCGTCGTCACGGTGCGCGCCCGTACCGTGAACCAGCGCTGGGCGGCCGAACCGGTCCGGACGGCCACGGGCTCCCTGTCCGTCAGCGGGACGGGGACCCCGGGGGCCCGGCAGGCGGAGCTGACCGAGCCGGTGACATGACGCGCGCCGGGCCGCGGCGGGGGAGTGGGCCGGAAGGCGGCCGTCCCCTCCCGGCCGGGAGGAGCGCCGGCCGGGAGGAGTTCCGGCCGGGGGAGTACCGGGAGGCAGGCCCCGTCGTCAGGTGTGCGGCGAGTCCGGGGGCGGTGCGGGTGAACTCGATCCCATGGATGCCGCCGGCGCGCGGGGCCGCCCACAACGCCGCCGCGTCGGGGATCTGCGGTGCACGGACGCAGGCGGTCACACGGCCCTTCGACAGCTGGGCGGGGAAGCCGGCGGCCACGGGTGGAAGGTCTCCTTCGCCGAGGCGCACCCCGGGCTGGTGCGCGGTGGCTTCCCTCACTGTGGTGCCATGGCGGCCCAGGCGTCGTTGTCCAGGGCGAGGTACCGGTCGGTCTCGGTGCGCGGCGGCATGACGGGGACGTCGTCCCTGGTGCGCAGCGCGGCGGCGGCTGCCAGATGGCCGAGGCGCAGCCGTGAGCGTTCGTTGCGGTTCTCCAGGACGCCCGTCAGGTAACCGGCCGCGAACGCGTCGCCCGCGCCGACCGGTTCGACCACCTTGGTGGGCAGCGAGGGCACGAACGTCCGCACGCCGTCGGCAAACGAGGTCGCTCCGTGCTCGGCGTCTTTGACGATGACGACGGGCGCGGGATCGAGGAGGGCCGCGATGTCGGCCGGGCGGGCGGTGCCCCACAGTTCCTCGGCCTCGTCCCGTCCCACGAACACGATGTCCGCGGCGCGGGCGAGTGCCAGCAGACTTCGAGCGGCGTCTGCCTTGCCGCCACGCCACAGCGCCGGACGGTGGTTGACGTCGAAGGAGACGACCGGCCCACGTCCGGCGCTGTCTCCCCGTCCGAGGAGCAGCGTCTCCAGCAGGCGGGCGCAGCTGTCGGAGATGGCCGCGGCGACGCCTGACACATGCACGATGCGGGCTTCGCGGAGCGCGGGCCGCCGGGCCAGCTCGGGTCCCATTCGGGTGGCGGCCGATCCGGCACGGTAGTAGTGCGTGCGGGTGTGGTCAGGACCCGGGTCCTTGAAGTAGACGCCGGTCGGCCGGTCCGGATCGGTTTCGACGGCGCTCACGTCCACGCCGCGCGCGGTGAGTTCGGCCAGGATGCGACGGGCGAAGGGATCGTCGCCCAGGCGGCTCAGCCAGGCGGCGCGGTGCCCGAGGCCGGCCAGTGCGCAGGCGACGTTGGACTCGGCGCCGCCGATGGCCATGGTGAGCACGGGCTGCTCGGCGAGGGGGCGGGCGTCGGGCGGGCTGAGGACGACCATCGTCTCACCGACGCACACGAGGTCGGCCACCGGCTCCTGATGGTCGGCAGCGGGGGAAGGAGACGGCAGGGGCACTGGATTCTCCTGACGGACGGTGTGGTCCGATAGGGCGGGCAGACCGGTACGCGAGGGCTCGTCGTACTTCACGACTCGGTGGATTCGGCGGTCAGGCGCAGCATGACCTTGCTGCTTCCGCTCCTGGGGTCGGCGGCGGTGGCGAGTGCCTCCTCGGCGCGTTCCAGCGGGAAGCGGTGGGTGATCAGCGGGGTCACGTCCAGACCGTCCCGAAGCGCGCGCAGCGCCTCGTCGATCTCGTCCACGAAGCGGTACGAGCCGATCCAGGTGATCTCCCGGGTCACCAGGTCGCCGAGAGCCGCGGCCGCGGCCGTACCGGGCAGGTTGCCCACCTGGACGAGCGTGCCTCCTCGGGCCGTGGCCCGAAGCACCGGCCCGAGCGCCGCCGGGGCACCGGACGCCTCGAAGACCACGTCCACGTCCTCGGGCAGCACGTCGCCCGCGGAGAGGTCGCG
The DNA here is from genome assembly GCA_014650015.1 of Streptomyces griseoloalbus. Taxonomy (GTDB): domain Bacteria; phylum Actinomycetota; class Actinomycetes; order Streptomycetales; family Streptomycetaceae; genus Streptomyces; species Streptomyces griseoloalbus. The sequence goes on along the minus strand of BMUD01000004.1, from coordinate 201,113 downwards.
CGTCTCGTCGGCGCCCATGGCACGGGCGACAGCGAGGGAGGGCGCGGCCAGGTCGGCAGCGACGACCCGGTCGGCTCCGTGGTACCGCGCGGCGGCGACGACCAGCGAACCGATCGGTCCGCAGCCGTTGACCAGGACGGTACGGCCGCGCAGTCGGGGTGCCCGGCCGACGGCGTGCAGGGCGACGGCCAACGGTTCGGCGAGGGCGCCCTGTTCGGTGCCGACGCCGTCCGGCAGCGGCCGGATCTGGGTCGCGGGGACCGCCCGGTATTCGCTGAACCCGCCGTCGGTGTGCGGGGTGAGGGCCGCCGAGCCGAAGTAGCGGACGCGCGGGTACAGGTTGGTGCGTCCGGCGATCCGTTCCGGAAGGGCGCCGTCGCCGACCGGTTGGGCCGGGTGCACGGTGACCGGCTGCCCTTCGTGCAGGCCGGTGACTCCGTCGCCGAGCGCGGCGATCCGGCCTGCGAACTCGTGTCCCAGCACGAGCGGGTGCACCAGCGAAGCGGTGCCGGAGGCGCCCTTTTTCCAGTAGGCGATGTCGGATCCGCAGATCCCGCCCCACTCCAGGGCCAGCAGCACCTCGCCCGCGCCAGGCACGGGCCGGGCCCGTTCGTCGACGCGTACGTCGCCGGGTCCGTGTACTACGACGGCTTTCATACGGCGTCCTCCAGCCGGACCAGGTCGCGTCCGCGTGTCTCGGGCGCGAGGAACGCGCTGACGAAGGTGATGAGCGAGTAGACGACGAGCATGGCCGCGATGGGCCACCAGCTGCCGGTGACGGCCGTAAGGGTGGCGGCGAGGACCGGGCCGATGGCGGTGGCGAGGATGCCGCCGATCTCCTTGGCGAGCGCGAGCTGAGTGAACCGGGTACGGGAGCCGAAGAGTTCGGCCATCGTGACGCTCTCGAGCGAGAACAGACCAAGGACGCCGACGTTCAGGCCAAGGACCATGCCGATCATCACGCCCGGGGTCGAGCCGGAAGTGATGAGGAGCATCACCGGGAAGGCGAGGACGACGGTCAGACCCGAAAGCGCGAGGTAGATCGCGCGGCGTCCGAAGCGGTCGCCGAGCATGCCCACCACCGGCACAGTGGCGAAGCCCACCAGCGAGCCGTACAGGATCGCGTCGGTCGGGACGGACCGGCTGACCGCCAGGTTGGTGGCGATGTAGCCGACCAGGAACGTCTGGATCAGCCCTGAGTTGCCCGCCTGGCCGAAGCGCAGTCCCAGCGCGAGGAAGAAGGCCTTGCCCTTGCGCTGGCGGATACCCGCTGCCAGGACACTGCCCTTGTGCTCATCCGCCGTGGCGATCGCGGACTCGACCTCGGTGCGCGCCAGCGCCACCCCGTCCACCACGTCGGGGCGCTCCTCGAAGACCGGACTCTCCTTGAGGCTACGGCGCAGCCACATCGCGAAGATCATCAGCAGGAAGCTCAGGAGGAAGGGCAGTCGCCAGCCCCAGGAGAGCAGTTGGTCCTCGCTGAGGACGGCGAGCAGAATGGCCCACAGGCCGGAAGCGGCGAGTGTCCCGGAGTTCGTGCCGAGTGACACCAGTGAGGAGATGAGACCGCGCTTTTGTACGGGCGCGTACTCGGCCAGCATCACGGTGGCCCCGGCGATCTCGGCACCCGCGCCGAAGCCCTGCACCAGGCGCAGCACGACGAGCAGGATGGGCGCGAGGATGCCGATGGTGGCGTAGGTGGGCAGGGTGCCGATGAGGGTGGTGGAGGCGCCCATCAGCAGGATCGTCACGTACAGGACCTTCTTGCGGCCGATCCGGTCGCCCATCCGCCCGAAGTAGACGGCGCCGGCGAGACGGGCGACGTAGCCGACGCCGTAGGTGGCCATCGCGGCGACCAGTCCGATGGCCGGGCTGACGTCCGGGAAGAAGATCTTGTTGAAGACGATCGCGGCGGCCAGCGAGTAGAGCTGGAAGTCCATGAACTCCATGGCCGTGCCGAGCCAGCCCGAGACGGCGGCCCGGGTGAGATCGCGTGTGCTGCGCTGGGCGGATGGCGTCTGCTGAGGGGCTATGACGCTGTCCTTCATCGTGAACTCCGTTGTTCGGGGATCGAAGTGAGGCTCGGATGCGGGTGATCGACAAAGCCGGGACGAGGGGTGACCGAGGGGCTCAGATCTCGACGCGTCCTGCGCGCAGGGCGGGGAGCCGGTCCGCCACGGCGGTGGCGAGCGCGTCGTCGTCCGCCAGGTCCGCCGCGCCGAGCACGCGCAGCAGCGCGCGGACGGTCCCGGCGGGACACACCGCGGCCCTCCAGCAGGCGCTGAGCGCCTCGGCGGCAGGGTCGGCGGATGCGGCGGTCCGGCGGGTGCCGTGCACCCAGGCGGCAAGGGCGAGTTCGAGGACCGGAGTGCGTGTGCCCCGGGCCCGCAGGTCGCGTAGGGCGGGCAGCCAGCGCTCCGTGATCTTCAGTGAACCGTCGCAGCCGATCTGCCGCAGCAGGTGGTGCATGGCGGGATTGCGGAAACGAACGATGAGGTCCTCGGCGTACGCGACCGGATCGGGGCCGTCGGCCGGGAGGGTGGGGGCGACCTCCGCGCACAGCGCCCGGACCACGCGCTCGCCCCAGTCCGCCGCCATGGCCTCGGCGATCGTGGTGAGTCCCGCGGCCGTGCCGAGGTAGGCCAGCGCGGAGTGGGAGCCGTTGAGCAGCCTCAGTTTGGTGAGCTGGTAGGGCGCAACGTCCGGAACGAACAGGGCGCCGTCGAGCTCCCAGGACGGCCGGGGTGCGGCGAAGGAGTCCTCCAGCACCCACTGCCGGTACGGCTCGCCCGTTACGGGGAGGGCGTCGCGCACCCCGAGCGCGGCGCCGGCCGCCCGGTCGGCCTCGCTCGTCGCAGGCACGATCCGGTCCACGACCGTGGCGGGAAACGAGACGGCTTCGGCCATCCGGTCCAGGATCCGACCACGGTCCGGCCAGGCCGAGGCCCGGATGTAATCGTGGACCACGCGGCTCAGCGCGGCGCCGTTGTCCGCCATGTTGTCGCAGGACACCACACTGACCGGGGGCGCGCCCGCGCGCATCCGTGCGGCCAGCCCGGTGGCCAGCCGTCCGACCACCGTGGTGAGGGGCCCGTCGGGGGCCGCCGCGAGGTCGGCGGCGACGGGCCCGGCCGCGGTGTCCAGCCCGCCGGTGGAGGGGGAACGGTGGTAGCCCTTCTCGGTGACGGTCAGGGACACCACCGTCACCTCGCGGTCGGTGAGCAGGGCATCGACGGCTCCGGCGTCGGGCCCCATGGCCAGAGCATCGACAACCGAACCGATGACGCGCGTACGGAGTCCGTCCGGACGGCGTTCGGTGAGCGAGTACAGACAGTCCTGCTTCCTCAGCTCTCGTACGGTTCCGGCCGACCGGGGCGCGACCACGGTGATACCCCAGGGTTCGCCGGAGCGGGCTGCGGCGTACTCGGTGTAGACGGCCTGGTGCGCCCGGTGGAAGGCGCCGAGGCCGAAGTGGACGACGCGGGTGCGCAGTGCGGCGGGGTCGACCGCGGGCCGCGTCTCCGGCGCGAGCCGGTCAAGCGCCGTGCGGTCCAGCCGTGGGAGGGCGTCGGCGCTCACCAGTCGTGCACCGAACCGTCGAGACGGCGAGCGACCGGGAGGTAGCGCCGTCGGTAGGGGAAGCGCTCGGCCGCCTTCTCGTCGTACTCCACGCCCAGGCCCGGTTCCTCGGACGGGTGCAGCATGCCATCGGCGAAGGTCACCCCGGTACGGAACACCTCAGCGGTCTCGTCGGGGTGGCCCATGTGCTCCTGGATGCCGAAATTGGGCACGGTGATGTCGATGTGCACGGCCGCCGCCATGCTGACCGGGGAGAGGTCGGTGGCCCCGTGGGAGCCGGTCCGCACCTGGTAGAGCGCGGCGAGGTCGAAGATCCGCCGCAGATGGGTGATGCCGCCCGCGTGGACGACGGTGGTACGGACGTAGTCGATGAGCTGTTCGGTGATCAGGTGCTGGACGTCCCAGATCGAGTTCATCACCTCACCGACCGCGATCGGTGTCGTGGTGTGCCGGCGGATGAGCCGGAACGCCTCCTGGTTCTCGGCCGGGGTCGGGTCCTCCATCCAGAACAGCCGGCAGCCCTCGACGCTCTTGCCGAACCGGGCCGCCTCGATCGGGGTCAGCCGGTGGTGCACGTCGTGCAGGAGGTGGAAGCCGAAGCCGAAACGCTCCCTCACCGCCTCCAGATAGGTGGGCGCGAAGCCGAGATAGGCCTCGGTGTCCCAGGGCTGTTCGTCGGGCAGCTCCGTGGCGGCCGGCTCATAGACGGTGCCCTTGCGCACGCCGTACGTGCCGCCGACGTCAGGGATCGCGGCCTGTGCCCGTACGGCCTTGTAGCCCAGCTCCAGATAGCGCTCCACGTCGTCCAGCAGGGAGGGCGTGTCGGTGCCGCTGGCGTGCGAGTAGACCAGCACGCCGTCGCGCGACCGGCCGCCGAGGAGTTGGTAGACGGGCAGCCCGGCTGTCTTTCCCTTGATGTCCCACAGAGCGGTGTCGACGGCGGCGATCGCGGTCATGGTGACCGGCCCGCGCCGCCAGTAGGCGCCCTTGTAGAGGTACTGCCACATGTCCTCGATGCGGGCGGGATCCCGGCCGATCAGGAGGGGGACCACGTGATCGCGAAGGTAACTGGCGACGGCCAGTTCACGACCGTTGAGCGTGGCGTCACCCAGTCCGGTCACCCCGTCCGTGGTGGTGATGCGCAGCGTGACGAAAGTACGGCCGGGGGAAGCGACGAACACCTCGACGCGTTCGATCTTGCTCACTAGCACTCCTTGGTCGCGAAGTGCTTGTATACAAGCATCTGTCGCGCAGCATGGCAATACTTGTGTTGTCGTCCTACGTACGATGTACACATGCCTCCAACGAACGGGCGAACGAGCCGGCGCGACATCTACCTGAAATTGCGTCAGATGGTCCTGTCCCTTGAACTCGCCCCGGGCGCCGCTCTCTCGGAGAACGAACTCGCCGCGTCACTGGGCGTCAGCCGCACGCCCGTGCGGGAGAGCCTGATCCTGCTGGTCCAGGAGGGTCTGGTGCAGGTCTTCCCGAAGATCGGATCCTTCGTGGCGCGGGTGGATCCGGCGCAGGTAGCGGACGCGCAGTTCCTCCGGGAGGCCGTGGAAATGGCCTCACTCGATGATCTCCCCGAACGGCTCGACTCCGCGGTCGTCGAGGAACTGCGAGGCAACCTGAACCGTCAGCGCCACCCGGACCTGGGCCTGGAGGAGTTCTTCGATCTGGACGAGGCCTTCCACCAGGGCCTGATGCGGTTGAGCGGTCACGGCAATGCCTGGACCACCGTCGCCGCGGCCAAGGGTCACCTGGACCGGGCCCGGCGCCTCGGCCTCCACGAGAACGAGTCCCCGGCCGTGTTCGCCGCTCAGCACCACGAAATCTTCGAGGCGATCGTCGGAGGGAACCTCCCGCTCGCGCGCACGGCCATGCGTACCCACCTGAGGGCCGTCTTCAGCGACATCGAACGCATCCGCGCGCACTCGCCCGAGTTGTTCGCCAGCGACGTCTCGTCGATGCCCGTGCGACGCAACGTCGTGGTGTGGGAGTGACCCCGCCGCTCGCCCCGGCTCGGCCGGTGAGTGTGTACGTCCCCGCAGCGAACCGGCCCTGACGTGAGGCGCCGGAACCGAGGTGGCTGTCCGCCGGCGTTTCGGCACCTGGTGATCTGAGCCAGAGGCTCGCCGGCAGCGGGCGGCGACTTCGTCGAGGATCCGCTCGGCGGTCTGCCGGCGACCTCCCCGCTCGGGGGAGAGACGATCTCGTATACCCCGGAAGAGTGGGGATCCACCCATTCGCCCCGATGCAGAGGCGGCCCGGGTGCCTGAGCTGGACCCGGCCATCCGTCCCCGCGCCGTCCGGACGCACCCGTCCAGCGGCGGGCGACCCGGAGGTCAGCGGCCGTCGGCCGCCTCATGGAGGATCCGGGCCGGTTCGCGCGGGCGGGAGGACATCGGCCAGTGCCCGGTGTCCCTCGTCACCAGCTGCCCGTTCCCGCTCTTCAGCGGTTCTGGTTCCGCCGGGCGGGCGGGGGCCCCTCGCCGTCCGGCGGACACTTGACGTACGTCGCCGGCAGCTCACCGGCCGGTCGGCGGATGGGCCTCATGCCCGGCCGTGCGCGGTCCGGCCGCCATCTCGTCCCCCGCCCACGCTCCGAGCCAGGTACCGGCCACCAGGAGGAATTAAGTCATGCCGGCACCGTGACGGACGCCCCTGACAGCGCCCTTCACTCGCCGCCGGCGGCCGGCCCGTCCTCCCGCGGTTCGCCGTCCGGACCCTGGGCCCGTACCCGCTGCACGTGTTCCAGGGACTCGCGCAGTTCGGTGAGCCAGTCGTCGGTGTGCCGCTGGACCAGACGCACGCACCAGGCCAGCGCCTCGCTGCGGCTGCGGGCCACCCCGCCGGCGATGAGGGTGTCGAGGACCTGGCGCTCCGGCTGGCGCAGCCGGGTCATGACGGGCGCGGCCACATGCGTGAACAGGGCGCGGCGCCCGTCGCACTCCACGCCCCAGGACACCTTCCGGCCGAAGCGGTGCTCGGCGTCCCGGGCGACCGCGATCCGGTCGTCCCGGGTGCGTTCCCGGAACTCCTGGATCCGGCCCTCGATCGCCGCTTCCCGTTCGGCCGGCGAGGCACCCTCGGCCGACCGGGGGCCGGGAATCCGGCCGATCACCGTGATCTCCTCGCGGTCGACCGCGAGGTCGGCCAGTTCCTCGAAGAGATCGTCGGGGAGCCGGCCCGCGAACCAGCCCCGCAGTTGCTCCCGCTGCTCGTTCGTAATCATGTAATGACCATTACTCGCGCGTTCCATGAACACAAGGGGTCCTCGAACGGTCTGCCGACAGCGGAATCGGAATGTTTCAGGCCGATTGCTCAGCGGCGGGTATTCGGCCATCTGGCCACTTCGCATATGCGGCTGCCGCCCGGTTGCCGGGCCGAGCCCCGCCGACTCCGTCACTTCACGCCACTGATTCAATACGCAAGGTTACTGAAATCCGCACGGTCGACGTGTGTTTCCGCCGCGGACTCGGCAGACTCCCGCTCGCCGGTTCGGCACCGACCGAGCGCGGGCCGGCACCTCGTCGTAAACGAGCGGAAGGATGCACACAATGCGGAACACCGCGCGCTGGGCCACCACCCTCGGCCTCACGGCCGCAGCCGTCTGCGCACCCCTGTACGGGGCCGTGGCGTCGGCCGCCCCGGCGACCACCCCGTCGGCCCTCTACGCCCCTTCGGCCCTGGTGCTCACCGTGGGCCACGGCGACAGCGCGGCGACCGTCGCGCCGGAACGGGCGGTCACCCTGACCTGTGCCCCCGGGCCCTCGGGCACCCACCCGGCCGCCGCGTCGGCCTGCGCGGACCTGCACCACGTCGGCGGCGAGCTGGACGCCCTGACGATGAGAGAAGGCGTCATCTGCACCCGGCAGTACGACCCCGTGGTCGTCACGGTCGACGGCGTGTGGCAGGGGCAGCGCGTCTCCTACGAGCGGATCTTCTCCAACGCGTGCGTGATGAACGCTCACGGTTCGAGCGTCTTCGCGTTCTGAGACCGGGATCGCACGGTTCCCGTGACCGCGCGGCGGCTCGCAGATATGGGGAGTGCGAGCCCTCTCGCGGAACGTGCGATCCCGCACAGGGAGGCCGGCGGGCGGAGTGGGGCCGCCCGCCGGCCTCCGGGCTTCACGGCCTCCCGCACCGGTCGCGAGGGCGGCTCAGGCCCGGTCCCGGTGGCTCGTGTCGCACCAGGGGTAGCGCCGGCTGCGGCGACAGGTGCACAGGGCCACCCGGAAGCGGTCGGAGGACACGATCGTCCCGTCCTCCAGCTCCACCTCCACCGGCCCCTCCACCAGCAGGGGCCCCTTGCGCCGCACGGTGACGCGTCGCGGTGTGTCAGACGGGGAGTTCGGCACGGACCACCACCAGCTCTTCCCTGTTCTCGGTCGGGGGCAGCAGCCCCCGCTCCCGCAGCCAGTGCTCCCGGTCCCGCAGCACCGGGCCGAAGGCGATGCGACGGCGCCGGGTCACCGCCGCCTTCATCCCGGCCGCCCGCAGATGGCCGAGCGTCAGCTCGGGATCGCTGAGCGCCGACTGCACGAGCAGCAGCGCACCGCCGGGCCGCAGCAGCGCGGGGGCCTCCCGGCAGATCCGGTCCAGGACGAGCCGCCCGTCACCGCCCGCGTCCCAGGCCCGGGCGGCGCCACGCGGTAGCCCGTGGGGCGCCGGAACATACGGGGGATTGGCCAGGATCAGATCGAACGACCGGCCCCGCACCGGAGCGAACAGGTTCCCGCGCCGCACCCGCACGGGCACCCCGGCCCGCAGCGCGTTCAGCCGGGCCGCGCACACGGCCCGCCGCGAGACGTCGACCGCGGTGACACGGGCGCCGCGCCGGGCGGCCGCCACGGCCAGGGCACCCGATCCGGTGCCCACGTCGAGCACGTCGGCGCCCGGCGGGACCGGCTCCTCGGAGAGGGCGCCGACCAGCAACTCGGTGTCTTCCTGGGGGGCGTACACGCCCGGTGGTACCAGCGATTTCACAGACCACCGGGTACCCCCGTGCTCAGGAGGTATGAGTGAACTCCTGGGTCAGAGGTGTGCGCAGGGACGACCGGCCCGCGGTCCAGTCGGAGAGCAGCCGGTCGCCGAGCCGGTCCTCGACGAACACCGTCGCGTCGACGCCGAAGGCGATGTCCGCCTCGAGATGCGGCTCCACTTCCAGCAGACCGCCGATCACGTCCTGGCGCACCACCTGTTCGTGCACGGCGTCCGCCTCCACGTGCTCGTCGTAGAAGTGCACGGCGGCGGGCCCCGCGCCGGTCCGGCGCATCGCCTCGGCGAGCCGCCGGGACCCGGGGGACGAGGTGATCTCGACCGTCGCGAAGTGGCCCACCAGGGCACCCCGGAGGGAGCGGTGCAGCCCGAAGAGGGACATCAGGTTCACCGTGACCAGGAGCTCGGCGTGGGCCGCGTCCAGATAGCGGCCGTACGCCGTGTCCAGGCCCAGGTCCGTCATCAGGTCGGCGAACAGGCGGGCGTGCACGCGCTCGGCCCGGCCGCCGCCGTACTCGTCGAACTCCACCGCCGCCATCCCCGCCTTGGCCCGCCCCCACAGCCGGGGCAGTACCCAGGCGTGCGGATCGGCCTCCTTGAGGTGGTACAGGGACCGCTGGGCGGCATACTCCCGCAGGTGCCACAATTCGCCCTTGTCGCGCAGGAAGTGGCTGACACCGGTGCCGTCCACCGGCTCCACCAGGATCCCGGCGAGCGCGTCGTCGAGGCGGTCGTGCCGCCGGGCGTCGGCGCGGAGCGCGGCGAGGAAGCGCCGCTCCAGGGCGCCGCGGACGCGCAGCAGCTCCGGGTCCCATTCCAGCTCCGGTGCCACGCCCGCGAACCCGCGGTAGTGCAGCTCGTAGCAGAGATACAGGGCGAGCTGGAGGTCGTCGCCGTACACGGGGGCGGCGGCGATCTCCTCGTCGGGGGGCAGGGGGCCGGTGCCCCGCAGATGGTCCTCGACGGCGGCGCTGAGCGGGCCGCGCGGTGCGGGCAGCCGGGGTTCCTCACTCGGGTGTTTCATGCGCCTCCGTGTACCCGGACGGCGCATGGGCACCCCCGTCCGCGAGGTATCCGGCCGCCGGAGGGGTACTCCGTGTCGGCATGAAGGCACTGGCGATCAACTGCACCCTGAAAAGGTCACCGGAGACCTCGAACACCGAGGCGCTGCTGCGGACCGTCGTCGAACGGCTGGAGAGGGACGGCGTGCAGGTCGAGGTCGTGCGCGCGGTGGACCTGGACATCGCCCCGGGGGTGGTCAGCGAGGCCGTGCACGAGGGCGACGCCTGGCCGGCCGTCCACGCGAAGATCCTGGCGTCCGAGATCCTCGTCGTCGCCTCGCCGACCTGGCTCGGCCAGCCGTCCTCGGTCGCCAAGAGGGTCCTGGAGCGGATGGACGCCATGCTGTCCGAGACGGACGACGCGGGCCGGCCGGTCGCCTACAACCGGGTCGCGGGCGTCGTCGTCACCGGCAACGAGGACGGCGCCCACCATGTGATCAGCGAGATCACCGGCGGCCTGCAGGACATCGGCTACACCATCCCGGGCCAGGCGTGGACCTACTGGAACCAGGGTCCCGGCCCCGGACCGAGCTTCCTCGAGGGCGGCAGCGGCCACGACTGGTCCCGCAGAACAGGCCGAGCCATGGCCGCCAACCTGCTGGGCGTCGCCCGCGCCCTGGAGGCACGGCCACTGGGCCCGCCGCCGCGGTAGGGGGCCCCCGAGGGGTGCCCTGTGGATCAGGCCGGCTCCCGGGCCCACCGCCTCGGCGAGATCGAAGCGACACCCCCTGGCCGGCTACTCCCCGTGGGACTGCTCCTGCGCCTCCGTGTTCGGGGTGACGGCGTCGCCCGCCTCACCCCGGTGGCGGCGCCCGGCGGAGTCCTCGGCGTGGCGCCCGGCCTCCTCGACCTCGCGCAGCACCTCCTCCACGGCCGTCTCGGGCTGCTCGCGCTCGTCGTGTTCGTCGTGCTCGGACACGGGGTCTCCGTTCGTCGTACGGTCGGTTCAGCCGCGCTGGGCGGCGACACGCAGGGGTACGGGGTCGGCGCCGGCGGTCTCCTTCTCGTTGAGGCGGGTGATCTCCGCCCACCAGGACGGGCCGTCCTCGATATGGCGCAACAGCACCCCCTCGCGCAGTGCCCAGGGGCAGATGGTCACCGTCTGCAGCCCGGTCAGCTTCATGGCCGTGTGCGCCACGACCGCGCCCGCCAGGCTCTGCACGGAACGCGGGGCGGAGATACCGGGCAACCGGGCGCGTTCCGCGGCGGGCAGGACGGACAGCCGGTCGATCGCCCCGCGCAGATCGGCGCAGGACAGCCGCCGCTCCACGAACGGCCCGTGCCGGCCGGGCGCGGCCCCGCACAGCCGTCCCAGCTGCTGGAAGGTGCGGGAGGTGGCGACCGCGGTACGCGGTCCCTCCCAGCGGATCCGGGCCGCCACGTCGCGCAGTTGATGGCGCACACGGCGGCGCAGCGCCCGTATCCGCTCCGGGGAGGGAGGGTCCTGGTCCTCGAAGTACTCATGGGTGAGCCGGGCCGCCCCCAGCGGCAGCGAGGCCGCGAAGTCGGGCAGCCGGCCGCGCCCGAAGGCGGCCTCCAGCGACCCCCCGCCGATGTCCAGCAGGGCCAGCGGTCCGGAGCGCCATCCCATCCAGCGGCGCGCGGCGAGGAACGTGAGCTCGGCCTCGACGTCACCCGGCAGGGTGCACAGGTCGACGCCCGTCCGCGCCCGGACCGTGCGCAGCACCTCCTGCCGGTTCGGGGCGCCGCGCACCACGGCGGTCGCGAAGGCCAGCGGGCCCGCGGCACCCCATCGCGAGGCCGTCCTGTTCGCCGCGGCGACCGCGTCCACCAGGTCCTCCACGGCCCGCTCCGGCACCGGCGCCCCCGGCGTGATCGAATCGGACAGCCTGAGGGGCCACTTGGCCGTGTGCACCGGAAGCGGCGCACCGCCCTCCGTGTCCGACACGACGAGTCTGACGGTCTTGGATCCGACATCCACCACGCTGGTTCGCATGGCCCGTGGGTACCCATTTACCGCGCCGGCCAACGGACGGGCCCCGGCGGACGGCGAAGACAGGCCAGAGGTGTGACCGAACGGCAATCTCCCGTTGACCTTCCTCATTCCTTGACGGTCATATAACCATCGAGGCATATTGGACTCATGTCCGACGCAGCCCTCTGGACCGCCCTCGCCGATCCGCACCGGCGGGCCATCGTCGCGCTGCTCCTCGAGCGGCCCCGGCCCGTGGGGGAGATCGTGCAGGCGTGCGGTCTGAGCCAGCCGGGCACCTCCAAGCACCTGAAGGTGCTCCGCGAGGCCGGCCTGGTCCGCGTACGGCAGGACGCGCAGCGCCGCGTCTACGCCCTCGACCCCACTCCCATCGCCGCGCTCGACGCCTGGCTCGCCCCGTACCGAGAGCTGTGGAACGAGAGCCTGGACGCCCTGGGCCGTCGGCTGGACGGGGCGCCGGACACCCCCGAACCCCCCGCACCGAAGGACTGATCCCCATGGCCGCCGAGCCCACCGGCACCTTCGTCACCCTGGACGACGGACGCCCGGCCGTCCGCTTCAGCCGTGAGTACGACCACCCCGTCGACCGGGTCTGGCGGTTCGTCACCGACCCGGACGAGCTGGCCCACTGGTTCCCCTCCCGCGCCGAGATCGACCTGCGCCCCGGAGGCGCCGTCGCCTTCAGCGGCGACCCCCGGCTGGAGGACTCCACCGGCCGGGTCGTCGCCGTCGACCCGCCCCGGCACCTGTCCTTCGAGTGGGACGGCGACGAACTCCACTTCGACCTGGAACAGCTCGCGGACGAGCGCACCCGTTTCACCCTCACCAACGTGCTCGGCGCCGAGAACACCGCCGCCCGCAACAGCGCCGGCTGGGAGGTGTGCCTCGCCGCACTGGACGCGTGGGCGCGGGGCGAGCGGTTCGAGGGGCCGCACGCGGGCGCGCGGGCGCCCTGGCAGGAGCTGTACGCGGCCTACGTCGCGGCGGGCATGCCCTCCGGGGCGCCGGTTCCCGGCACGGACGCCTGACGCCTCACGCCAGCTGCCGCCGCACCAGCTCGTGCAGCCGGCCGGTGGTGTCGGCGAGCAGCTGGGCCGGGGGACCCTGCTGCACCACCTTGCCGTCCTCCATCACCACCACCCGGTCCGCGTCCAGCACCGTCGACAGCCGGTGCGCGATGACGATCCGGGTCGCCTCCAGGGCCTTGGTGCTCTCGATCACCGTGCGCTGCGTCTCGTTGTCCAGGGCGCTGGTCGCCTCGTCGAAGAAGAGGATCCGCGGCCGGCGGATCAGCGCCTGGGCGATCATCAACCGCTGCCGCTGGCCGCCGGAGACCGCGCCGCTGCCCGAGACGAGGGTGTGCAGCCCCATCGGCATCCGCTTGATGTCCTCGGCCAGCCCCGCCATCTCCGCCGCCGCCATCGCCTCCTCCGGCGTGTACGGCTCTGATCCGCAGATGACGTCCAGGATGGAGCCGGTGAACGGCTGGGCGTGCTGGAGCACCACTCCGCACTGGCGGCGCACCGCCGACGGGTCCAGGGCGGCCAGGTCCCGGCCGTCGTAGAGCACACTGCCGGACGCGGGCTTGTCGAAGCCGATGAGCAGCCGCAGCAGCGTGGACTTGCCGCAGCCGCTCGGACCGACGACCGCCACGAACTCACCCGGCCGCGCCTCGAAGGAGACGTCGTCGAGGACCAGCGGACCGTCGTCGGCGTAGCGGAAGGACAGCCGCCGCGCCTCGATCGCCCCGGACAGCGGGCCCGGCCGGGTGCTCGCCGAACGCACCTCGGGCGTGGCGTCCAGCACCGGCTTGATCTGCTCGAACAGCGGCAGCGCGGCGACCCCCGAGACGAACGCGCCGGTCAGCTGGGTGACCGAGGTCAGCACCATCGTCACCGACGTGTTGAAGGTGAGGAACTCCGCCGCCGTCATCGAGCCCCGGGCCGGCCCGGCCAGCAGCATGAACATCGCCAGGGTGCACAGCGGCAGATAGACCGCGCCCAGCACCGCCGTGAGGTTCTTGATGCGGCCGGCCTTCTGCTGGAGCTCACGGCTTCGGGCGAACTCGGACGCCCAGGCGGCGTACGCGTAGTTCTCCGCCGCCGCCACCCGCAGCTTCGGCAGTCCGCGCAGGGTCTGGAAGGCCTGGTTGTTCAACTTGTTGCTGAGCACCACCAGGCGTCGCTGCCAGCGCACCTGCCACAGCCCGAGCCCCAGGAACACCCCCGCGATGACGACCAGCATCCCGATCGCGGCCAGCGCCATCGGCACGCTGAACCACAGCAGCAGCCCCAGGTTCATGGCGCCCACGGTGACCGACTGGGCCACCGTGGGACCGACCCCGGCCAGCAGCCGGCGGATCGCGCTGATGCCCATGGCGGCGCTCGCCAGCTCACCGGTCGAACGCTCGGTGAAGAAGCTGGTCGGCAGTCGCAGCAGCCTGTCCCACACGGCCGGCTGGAGCGTGGCCTCCACCCGGCCCTCCAGCCGCAGTAGGGTCAGGTTCTGCAGCAGCATGAAGGCGGCGGCCACCACACTGCTCGTCATCACCGCCAGACACACCTGCACGATCAGCTCGGTCTGAGCCTTCGGCACGTACTCGCCGAGTACCTTGCCGGTGGCGAGGGGCACCAGGGCTCCGATCGCCACCGTCACCAGACCGCTCAGCAGCAGACCGGTCAGATCACCGCGTGTCCCCGTCATGCAGAACCGCAGCAGCCTCAGCGGGCTCAGCCGCCGCTCGGGCAGCGGGCGGTAGAACATCACCGCGCGGGGCTCGAACTCCTCGGCGTTCGCCTTCTCGACCGGTGTCTCCCTCCCGGTCGAGGGATGCACCGCCACATAGCCGCCGCGCCGCCACAGCAGCGCCACCGGGGCACCGGACAGGGCCCGGTGACCCACCAGCGGGCCGACGTCGTCCCGCCACCAGCGGTCGGACAGCCGTACGACACGGGTGCGGACCCGGGACGCCAGGGCGACCTGCTCGACCGGGTCGAGCCGGTCCCCGCCGGTGCCGGACTGCGCGGGCGCGGCGAGCGGGATACCGGCCGCCTGGGCGACCAGCTTGCACGCCGCGTACGTGGCGTCCGCGTCGGCGGCCGTCGTGCTCCGGCCCGACCGCTTGCCGATGGAGGCCAGCAGCGTCCGGTCGGCCTGGGCCCGCACCGCCTCACCGGCCTTGATGCCCTCGGCGGTCCGCGTCTCATGGGTGTGTTCCAGCTGCTCGATCCACCGGTCCAGCGTCGTCATCAGCCGGTACTGCTGGTCGACCATGCTCTGCCACAGCGCCGGATCCATCGGCAGGTCGGCCGCCGCCTCCGCGCCGTACAGCGAGCCGTACTGCACGCTGCCCGGCGGGACCTGCATCCAGAAGACGTCGTCGTCGGAGGGCGCGGCGGCCCGGTCCGTGGCCATCGGCGCCTGGAACAGCACCGACAGACCGCGGCCCACGCCGAGCGCGAGCGCGTACTCCAGCGGGCTCGTCGTCGGCGGCACGTACTGCGGATTGCCGTACTCGTCGTACGACCAGGTCTGGGTGCCGGCCGGCTGGTACAGCTCGCGCAGCCCGATGCGGTGCACCACGCAGTCCCGCAGCGGACGCGCCACCAGCGTGTGGGCCGGACCGGCCACCGGGCCCAGCACCAGCGAGCCCGCCTCCAGCCGGCCCAGATGGTGCCAGTGGCCCTGCTGCTCGGCGTCGACCGCGAACAGGTCCGCGGAGCCGGACGCGATGAGCCACAGCACCTGCGGCCCCTCCAGGTCCAGACGGTTGAACCCGGCGCAGTCGATCGGCGTGCCCAGTGACCCGAGCGCGCCCAGGACGAGGTCGCCGCCCGGTCCCTCGTGCACGGCTGTCATCTCATCGCTCCCTGACCAGCGCCGCGTACGCGCCGCCGCGCGCCACCAGCTCCTCGTGCCGTCCGCGCTCCACGACCGTGCCGTGGTCCAGGACGACGATCTCGTCGCTGTCGCGCACCGTGCTCAGCCGGTGCGCGATCACCACACAGGCGCAGCCCCGTCGACGCAGGTTGTCCATCACCACCAGCTCCGTCTCGGCATCCAGCGCGCTGGTCACCTCGTCGAGCACCAGGATGCTCGGCCGGCGCACCAGCGCCCGCGCGATCTCCAGGCGCTGGCGCTGACCGCCCGAGAAGTTCCGGCCGTCCTGCTCGACCGGGCTGTGGATGCCGCCCGGCCGGCGCACGATCACGTCGTACAGCGCCGCGTCCTTGAGCGCCTCCACCACGGCCTCGTCCGGGACCGACGGGTCCCACAGCGCCACGTTGTCGCGGACGGTGCCCTCGAACAGGAACACGTCCTGGTCGACGAAGGAGACGGAGGCGGCCAGCGCCCCGCGCGGGATGTCCTCGATGCGCTGCCCGTCGATGCGGATCACGCCCTCCCACGGCGCGTACAGACCCGAGATCAGCCGGGACACCGTGGACTTGCCGCTGCCGGAGCCGCCCACCAGCGCCACCTGCTGTCCGGGTCCGACGGTCAGGTCGAACCCCGTCAGCAGCGGCTTGTCCAGCGGGTTGTAGCCGAAGGAGAGGTTCTGCAGCTCGACGTGCCCGTGCAGGCGGCGGGTCGAGTCGCCGGCGCCGGGACGGCCGTAGAGCGGGTCCGCCTTGAAGTTCTCCACGTCCTTCAGCCGGGCCACGTCCGCGGCGAAGTCCTGGATCCGGCCCGCGACGCCGTTGAGCCGGGTCAGCGGGGCGGTGAACCGGGTGACCAGCGCCTGGAAGGCGACCAGCAGACCGACCGAGATGTGACCTTCGACCGCCCGCATGCCACCGATCCACAGGATCAGCGCGCTGTTGAGCGTGGCGAGGGTCGGCGCCACCACACCGAGCCAGGCGCTCGGCACGCCGAGCCGCTGCTGCTCCTCCAGGGTGGTGGCGTGCTGCCCGGCCCACTTGCGGAAGTAGCCGTCCTCCCCGCCGGTCGCCTTCAGCGTCTCGATCAACTGCAGCCCGGTGTACGCCGTGTTGATGAGCCGCGCGTTGTCCGCGCGCAGCTTCGCCGTACGGGTGGCACGCAACCGGATGACGACCCGCATCGCCACGATGTTCAGCAGCGCCACACCGATGCCCACGAAGGTCAGCTGGGGGTCGTACGTGTACAGCAGCACCGCGTACAGCACGACCACCACCACATCCACGCCCGCCGCCGACAGATCGCGGGCCAGCGTCTCGGCCACCGCGTCGTTGGACTGCAGCCGCTGCACCAGGTCGGCCGGGCTGCGCTGGGAGAAGAACGTCACCGGCAGCCGCAGAAGATGGCGCAGGAAGCGGGCGCTGGACAGGGTGGAGGAGATCAGCCGGCCGCGCAGCAGATTGGCCTGCTGGAGCCAGGTCAGCACCAGCGTGAGCAGCACACACGCGCCCATCGACGTGAACAGCACGCCCAGCGTCGAGGTCTGGCCGCCGATCAGGAACTCGTCGATGTAGGTCCGGCTGAGGCCGGGCACCGCCGCGCCGACCGCCACCAGCAGCAGGCTCGACAGGACCACGGCGGGCATGGTGCCCGCGGTGCCGCGCAGCCGGGCCGGCATCGCGCCGAGCACGCCCGGCTTGCGGCCGC
This sequence comes from Streptomyces griseoloalbus, assembly GCA_014650015.1. Classification (GTDB taxonomy): domain Bacteria; phylum Actinomycetota; class Actinomycetes; order Streptomycetales; family Streptomycetaceae; genus Streptomyces; species Streptomyces griseoloalbus. The sequence continues at coordinate 183,932 of BMUD01000004.1, read as the reverse complement.
CGCGGGTGAAGTCCGCGCCGGGCTCCATGACCAGGACGACACCGGTGAAACTGCCGTCGAACTCCTCCAGGGGGATGAACCGCCGCCCCTTGCCGGGATCGTTGATGTACACCCCGCGGCGGCCGAACCGGCGGCCCATGCCGTCGTAGACGACGTAGTGGTTGAACTCCCAGAACAGGATGGCCGGAGCCGTCACCTCGGCGAGGGCGGCCAGATCCATCTGCATGCCCTTGGCTGTCAGCCCGTAACTCCGGGCCGCCTTCAGCAGGTTGCTGGCGCGTGAGCCGTCCCGCGAGACACCGCAGGCGATCCGCAGCTCCTCCAGCGGGACATGGCGGCCGTAGTGGCCGAGCACCATGGCGAGGGAGGCGGCGCCGCACTCCACGGCCTCCATCTGGAGCACGGTGGGCGTACGGACGGTCCTGGCCCGGGCCGTGGGCACCTTGCGCCGGGGCGGGGCGGCACGGCGTCTGCCGCGGGTCTCCTGGGCGGTGGTCACGGCAGCAGCCAATCGACGGGGCGCCGGTCGGCCAGCCGGATCGAACCCGTGGCCGGGGTCATCGAGGTGAGCCGGAACGGCGGACCGTCCGCGGAGGACCACTCGTAACCGCTCTCGGTGGTGGACGACTTCTCCAGCTCCACCGTGACGGCCACCGGCCTGCCCTTCTCGGTGAACTGCTCGCCGAGCTGGCTGTCACCGAGGAACGCGGCGATCCGCTGGGCGGACTGGGCCGATCGGTCCACGGACTTCACCTCGCCGTGCAGCACGCCGTACTCCTGGCTCGGCACCGACTGCACGGTCAGATCGACGGAGGCGTGGGCGGGGATGCCGGCGGCGTTCTCGGCGGGGACGTACACGGTCGCGTACAGCGCTGCGTTCGCGCGCGCGACCTTCTCCACGGCGGCGACGTTCGCGCCGGTGCCGATGATCTGCCCGACGCTGGCGGCGAGCGCGGTGATCCGGCCCGCGTCCAGGGTACGTACGACGGTGTCGCCCTGTTCGGTGCGCACCTTCAGGACGGGGGAGCCGGCGGGCAGCCGCTCGCCCTCTTTCGCGAGCACGGCGGTGACCTGGCCGGCGACGGGGCTCTGCAGGACGTAGCTGCCCTGCCCGTACGTGAGGATGGCGGGCGCGCTGACCGTGGAGGCCACCGATCCGGTCACCGCCCACACCGAGGCGGCCGCCATCGCGATCACCGTCACGGACAGCACCAGCCAGCCCTGGGGGCGGGCGAAACGCACCGGGAGGTCGAGTTCCTCCGGTGACTGGAGCTTGGCGAGGGCCTGTTGGCGGAACTGCACGGGACTTCCCTCACCTGCGTGAGCTGTGCGACGTCACTGCGGGACCATGGGCGGATCACTGAGTCCCGGAGCCGAGGTGCGGCTCCGGGACTCAGTGACACAAGGGCGCGATCAGAGACCGGCGACCAGGTTCGTGACCGGGGCGGTGTTCAGGCCGGTGACACCCTCGACGGTGCCGACGACCGTGTCGACCACACCGGAGACCGGGGCGATGCTGTCCACCGCGCCGGTGAGGGAGTTCACGGCGTTCACGGACAGGCCGCCGGAGACGGTGTCGAGGTCGGCGTCGGAGATCTCGACGGTCTCAACCTGGGGGGTGGAGTTCATGATGGAACTTCCCTTCGTATGGATATGTCACAAGGGGGGAGCGGCCCCCCTCTGGGGAGATGAAGGCCGCGACCGCGGGCGCCGAACGCCCGTCGCCGGGAGCCCGGAACGGCCTTGCGGTGCGATGGATCAAAGCACGCTGTAGGCGCGGGCTTCCAATCACCCAAACGTCTCACCAGGCCGTTTGCGTCCAGCAGGCGTCCAAGCGTGCAGACGAGGGCACGGCTCGGGGGCGACTTCTTCACATGCCCCACCGCATCGGCTCGTCCCGCCGCTTGCGCCCCCCGGACCGGAATCCGGCACACCTCGCCAAAGGCGTGACCCGGCCGGCCGGTCTGTGGGCGAATCCCGGATCCGGTGACCGGGTTGGGCAGTCGCTGTGCAGATTCGCTGAAGCCTGTATTCCGCTCCGCGATCGGCACGCAGCGCTCATGGTCGATCGCGGACGGTGAGGAGGGATCGGGATTGAACACACCTCGTGGCACACGCGTACCAACAGCCATCCGGGCGCCCCGACAGCTGCCGAACGGCGGCACGACTCCGGTCCCCCCAGGAGGTCGAGAAGTTTGAGTCACCAGCGAATTCCGAAGCGCAGGGCCGCGATTGCCGCGGGCGGCGTGGTGGCGCTCGGCGCCGCCGCGATCCTGCTCCCGAACGCCAGCGCGTCGCAGGACGGCGCGTCGGACGACGCCGCGGCAGCGCCGAAAACCCTCAGGGCGACGGACGCCCCGGACCTCGCCTCGCGGCTCGCCGGGCTCCTCGGCGACGCGTTCGCCGGCTCCTACTACGACCGTGCGAGCCGGCAGCTCGTCGTCAACGTCGTACCGGGCGACGACAGCGACGTGATCGTGCGGGCCGAGAAGGCGGGCGCGGCCGTCCGCGAGGTCGACAACAGCATGACCGAGCTGGAGGCCGGGGCGCGGACGCTGAAGGCGCGGGCGACCATCCCGGGCACCTCGTGGGCCGTCGACCCGCGCACCAACAAGATCCTCGTCACCGCGGACCGCACGGTGACCGGGGACAGGTGGAACAGGCTGGAGTCCACCGTGCGCAGCCTCGGCTCCGGCATGGCGGCCATCAAGAGGTCCGCGGGCACGTTCAAGACGTTCGCGTCCGGCGGCGACGCCATCTTCGCCGGCGGTTCGCGCTGCTCGCTCGGCTTCAACGTCACCGCGGGCGACGGCACTCCGGCCTTCCTGACGGCCGGTCACTGCGGCGTCGCGGCCGAGCAGTGGTCCGACGCACAGGGCGGACAGCCGATCGCCACGGTCGACCAGGCGGTCTTCCCCGGCGAGGGCGACTTCGCGCTCGTCACGTACGACGACCCCGCCACCGAGGCGCCGAGCGAGGTCGACCTCGGCGAAGGGACCGTCCCGATCACCGAGGCCGCGGAGGCCACCGTCGGACAGGAGGTGTTCCGGATGGGCAGCACCACCGGGCTCGCCGACGGACAGGTGCTCGGCCTGAACGCCACGGTGAACTACCCGGAGGGCACGGTCACCGGTCTCATACAGACCGACGTCTGTGCCGAACCCGGTGACAGCGGCGGCTCGATGTTCACCCAGGACGGTCTCGCCATCGGCCTGACCTCGGGCGGCAGCGGTGACTGCACCGCCGGCGGCGAGACGTTCTTCCAGCCGGTCACCACGGCCCTGGAGGCGGTCGGTGCGACCCTCGGCGCGGGCGACGGCGACGGCGCGGGCGCAGGCGACCAGGCGGGTGGCGAGGAGTCCGGCGCGAGTGAGGGAGCCGGTGGCCAGGAGATCGGCGGCGAGGAGGCCGGCGGTCAGGACGTCGGCGGCGAGGAGGCCGGTGCGGGCGATCAGGCGGGTGGCGAGGAGGCCGGTGCGGGCGCCGGGGAGGGCCCCGGCGAGGGCGCCGGGGACGGCTCCGGTCTGACACCGACGCACTGACACCGACGCACTGACACCGGCTCAGCACGCGGGCCACGTTCCCCGGTCCTGCCCCGCCACCGGATGGGGCGGGGCAGGACCGCCGCTCGCCGGGGTCAGCCCTCGGGAAGCGCCCTGAGCAGCAGCAACGCGATGTCGTCCAGGCGGCCCTCCGCGTCCGCGCCGTGCTGGACCAGGGCGTCGGCCAGGTCGTCGAGAGGCCGGTCGCCGAGGTCGGTCAGTCGCCGGCCCAGATCGGTGAGGGCGTCCTCGAAGTCGGTACCGGGGGACTCGACCAGGCCGTCGGTGTACAGGACGAGCAGCGAACCGGGAGGCAGGGCGACCTCGGTCGACGGATAGGCCGCCGAGCCGTCGATGCCCAGCAGCGGACCACCGGCCAGGTCCAGCACCCGCACCCGCCCGTCCGGCCTGCGCAGCAACGGCGGCGGATGACCCGCACGGGACATCACCGCCCGCCCGTGCGCGGGATCGAGCCGCAGATACAGGCAGCTCGCGAACAGGTCGGACCCCAGGTCCAGCAGCAGCCGGTTGGTGCTGCGCATGACCTCCTCGGGCGCCTGCCCGACGGCCGTGTACGCGCGCACGGCGGTGCGGACCTGACCCATCAGCCCGGCCGCCGTCACGTTGTGCCCCTGCACGTCCCCGATCACCGCCGCCGCCGCCGTCCCCCGCGTCGGCACCAGATCGTAGAAGTCGCCCCCGATCTCCATGCCCTGAGTGGCCGGAAGATAGCGGGCCGCCGCCTCGATCCCGGAGAGCGTCGGCAGCGTGTGCGGCAGCAGCGCCTCCTGGAGCCCGTGCGCGAGCCGGTGCTTGGCGTCGTAGAGCAGCGCCCGTTCCAGCGCCTGGGCGATCAGCCCCGCCAGACTGGTCAGCACCGCCCGTTCGTCCGTCGCGAAGTGGTGCGGCGCCGCATACGACAGCACCAGCGTCCCCACCGGGCGCCCCGAGACGATCAGCGGCAGATACGCGAACGCCGCGAACTCGGAGGGCTCCACCAGCAGCGCCGGATACAGGCGCTCGAGCTCCGCGCGGCTCTCGAAGAAGGCGGGCACCCCGGTGCGCAGCACTTGGCTGCCGGGAAGCGGCTCCGACAGCGGCATCCCCTCGAACCGCTCCACGACCCGCGGATCGGCGTACCCGTGGTGCCCCAGCACACGCAGCCGGCCCGCCCGGGAACCGAGGAGCACCAGCCCCTGGCTGTCCACCGCCGGCGCGATCTCGTCCGCGACCAGGTGCACCACGTCCTGCACCCCGACCGCCTCGGTCAGCGCACCGGCCAGGCTCAGCACCTGGGAGATGGTGACCAGTCGCGTCGGACGGTGCCCGGGGCGCGGCGCGGAGCGGTCCATCTCCGCCACGGCGCGTGCCCGGCTGATCCGGACACTGAGCCCGCTCGTGCTCGGATACAGCCGGAACGACAGCCACTCGCCGGGCGGACGCAGCGCGACGAACGAGGTGACGTGCTGGCTGAACAGTGCGGCCCGGTAGCGGTCCTCGTACACGGGATCGTTCAGCCACGGCACCGAAGCCCACAGCTGGGCGCCGAGCAGCCGGTCGACCGGGACCTCCAGCAGGTCGGCCGCGGCGGCGTTGGCGAAGCCGACCCGGCCGTGCACGTCGAGCGAGCACAAGCCGTAGGGCAGCCGGGACACCATCCGAACCGCCTCCACCGGGCCGAGCGTGCCGGCCATGCCTCCCACCAGCGGCGCGGCCAGCAGATCCGGCTCGGGGGGCAGGGGCAGACGCTGCTCGGCGGCCCGCTCCAGCCGCACCGCCAGCCGGTCGCAGGCGGCGGTGAGATGATCGCGTTCCCAGTCGGACAGGTCCGGCGGATGCGTGCCGGGCCAGGTCACGAAGATCGCGCCGTACGCCCTGGTCACGGTCGCCACCGGCAGGGCCGCCAGCGCGAACGGGTAGGGCAGCACCATGGCGATCCGGGGATAGTGGCGGGCCATCTCCTCCTCGCCGCCCACCCAGACGAGCCGCCGCCCGCGCACCGCGTCGGAGATCGGGATCGGCGCGCTCACCCCCACCCGTTCCCAGGGGGCGGCGAAGGTGCGGGGCAGCCCCGCCATCACCGCCATCTCCAGCACCGTCCGGTCCGGCGAGAGCAGGTACACCGCCCCGGAGTGGGCGTGCACCTCGTCCATTATCGAGGCCAGCGTCAGCGACAGCATCGGACGGCCCGCCGGGCGCCGCGCACCCGACGGCACGTGCGCGGACGACTGCCCCTCGGACACGCCGGCCACCTCCTCGTACGGCCGTGCCACCGACCCCGGGACCCAATCTCCCCCTTCATGCGACCTCGCGCACGGCGAGCGGCGAGGCGAGGGCCGGATGCCCGGGCGAGCGGGCCGGCCACCGCCCAGCGCCCACGACGCACCACTCCCGTTCACCCAGCCCTCGGGGCGCACTACGCCGACCGCCCGGGGCGCACCGGCGGCGCCCGGCCCGCCGCGCACGCCCCGGCCCGCCGCGGACCGGGCGCCGCCGAACGCGCACAGGGGCTGCGCAGGTGCCCCATACGCGCTGTAATGGCCAACGTGGTCAGTGAGGGCGCGGACGGTCGCAGCACGAGAACGCTGCGTGCGGAAGGTGCCCTGAGGACGATCGCGGCCGACCAGGAGTCGCCCGAACGGGTGCGCAGAATCCTGGAGCAGGCCCTCGTCTTCGCCGGCGCCGCATTCGCCGCCGTGTACACGCCCAGCGCGGACGGAGAGCTGCTGTACCTGGCGGAGTCCGTCGGCGTGCCCAGGACCATGTGCGGGGTACGCGACAGCTACCCCACCGCCGGTCGCGCCCCGGTGGCCGAGGCCCACCGCGGCCGGCCGGTGTGGCTGGGCCCGGAGGACCTCGCCGCGCAGGCCCAGTCGCGGCGCGTGCCCAGCCGCGACTTCTTCCTGGCGGCCCTGCCCGTGCGCGACGACGGCGGCGGCTGCCTGCTCGCGGTGAGCGAGCGCACCCACGGGTTCGACGCCGACGACCGTGTCTGCCTCGGCCTCGTGGCCGACGCCATCGCCTCCCCCGTGCCGGCCGCGACCGCCGACGGCGCCGACCTGCCGCCGGGTGGCTTCAACCTCGCCATGGACACCGGCCGGGTCCGGGTGGGCGTGGACATCCTGGAGCTGTTCGGACTGGACCCGGACGATTTCGACGGGCGGGTGGAGACCCTGCTGAGCCTGACGGTGCCGGAGGACCTGCCCTCGCTGATGTCCGTCGTCGAGGCCGACCACATGACGATCGGCGACCGCGAACTGGAGTTCCGGGTCCTCCAGCCCGCCGGCCCGCCCAAGTGGCTCCGGCTGAGCGGCCGGCTGGTGCCCGGCGGCGAGGGGCGTCCGGCGCGCCTCGTGGGCACCGTCGCCGACGCCTCCACGCTGCGCTCCGACATCACCGACGTGGCCCGCGTCCAGCGGCTCGCCGCCGCTCTGGCCACCGCGGTCACCGTCCGCGACGTCGGCAAGGCCGTGGTCGCCGCGCTGCGCCGGCCGCTGCGGGCCGACCGGATCGCGCTCGCCGAGCTGGAGAACGACCGGCTCGTCGTGACCGTCCTCGACCCGCCCGAACCGGAGGCCTGGCCGGAGTCGTGGCGCACCGAGTGGCGCACCGAGTGGCCCGACGCGCCCCTGCGCACCGTGCCGACCCTCGCCGCGGCCCTGCGCGAGGGCCGCTCCCGGATCTGGCCCGCGGGCTCCCCGCTGGAGGCCGCCCTCGCCGAGGTCGGCCCCGGCGGACTGGCCATGCTGCCGCTGCCCGCCGGGAACCGCATGGCCGGTGCCTGTCTGATCGGCTGGGACACCCCGCACGACTTCGGCGCCGACGAACGCGCCCTGCTCACCGCCGCCGCCGGCCTCGCCGGACAGGCCCTGATGCGGGCCCGCGCCTTCGACGCCGAACACGAACTGGTCGGCATGCTCCAGCGCCAGCTGCTGCCGCGCCGTCTGCCCCGGCTGCCGGGAGCGGTCGCCGTCGCCCGCTACCTCCCCAGCACCGCCGGCCTGGAGCTCGGCGGTGACTGGTACGACGTGATCCCGCTGCCCGACAACCACGTCGCCCTCGTCATCGGCGACGTCCAGGGCCACAGCGCCGGCGCCGCCACCCTCATGGGGCAGATGCGCACCGCGCTGCGCGCCTACGCGGTCGAGGGACATCCCCCGGACGTCGTGGTGTCCCACGCCAACCGGCTCCTCATGGACATGGAGACCGACCTCTTCGCCACCTGTTGCTATGTCGACGTCGACATGGAGGAGGGCTCCGCCTGGTGCGTGCGCGCGGGTCACCTGCCGCCGGTGCTGCGTCACGCGGACGGCCGTACCGACATCGCGGAGGCCGAGGGCGGCCCGCCGCTCGGGGTGGTGCGGCAGAGCGACTTCCCCATGAGCCCGCTCAGGCTGCAGCCCGGCACGGTGGTCGCGCTCACCACGGACGGCCTGGTGGAGTCGCACGAGGCCGACATCGACGAGGGCATGGACCGCTTCGCCCGGCAGCTGTCCGCCGCCGACCCCGCCCATCTCGGGCAGGTCGCGGACGCATTGCTCGGCAAGGCCCCGCGCAGTGACGACGTCGCCCTGCTGCTGTTGCGCTACGACGGCATGGCCGTACGTCCGCTGCGGGAGAGCTGGAGCGTGTGGCGGGTGCCCCAGGCGGTCGGGCACGCCCGCCGCTTCACCCGGCGCACCCTGCGTTCCTGGGGCGTGAGCGAGGACATCGACGCGGCCCTGCTCGTCGTGTCGGAACTGGTCACCAACGCCCTGGTGCACACCGACGGCAAGGTGCGTCTCGACATCACGCTGGTCAGCGGCCGGCTGCGCCTCGCGGTCGCCGACGCCTCGCCGCGCACCCCGGTGAAGCCCACCAGCATCGGGTGGGAGGCCACCGGAGGCCGGGGCATCCTGCTCGTCGAGGCCGTGTCGGCGGCCTGGGGCACGCTTCCGGTCAGCGGGGGCAAGCAGGTGTGGGCGGAGTTCGTCCTGCGGCACTGACCGGACGACGCCGCACAGCCGCCCCCGCCCGACCGGGACCGTCTCCTCGGGCGGCCGCACGCGCCTGGTGACCGCACGGCTCCACCGGGCACCCGGAACGCGGCAGAGAGACGGCGGAGAGGGAGACGTCATGACACAGCATGTCCGCGACATCATGACCGGCGCGCCGGTGACCGTGGGGCCGCAGACCTCCGTCGCGCAGGTCGCCCGCATCATGCGCGACCGCGACCTCGGTGCCGTCCTGGTGACCGACGGCGAGCGGCTGCGCGGACTGGTCACCGACCGCGACCTGGTGGTGCGGTCGCTCGCCCGGGGCGGCGACCCCGAGGAGACCACCGTGGCCGGCGCGTGCAGCGAGAACCTGGAGCGCGACCCGGAGTCGGCCCTCGGCGACATCAGCGTGGCCCGGCCCAACACCTGAGCGCGGCCGGCCCGGGCGGGGAACTCACCGCCCGGGCCGGGGCGTTCAGACAGGGAGGCTCGGACAACGGTCGGGTGTTTGTCGAGCGGCGGGCCGGGGACCCGGACGACAGCGGATGCAGAAGGAAGATGATGCGTCGTGACCTCGGAGACCACCGACCGACCCGCGCCCCGCCGAGCGGAGACCGGCTGGGCGCGAGCCCGGCGACTGCGCGGCAAGGACCCGCTGCGTACCTGCCTGCCCGCCGTGGACCGCGGTACCGGTTCCGCCACCCCGAACAGGGGTTCGGAGGGAAACATCGTGAGAGGCGATGATTAGCGGGTATCCGGGCGACTCATCGGTCCTCACCGGGGGTTTCGTAATACACGAGTAAAGCACGTGATGTTCCGTGCGCCGGAACAGGACTATGGTGAGCCAGATGAAGGCTCTCGTGCTGTCCGGTGGCGCCGGAACCCGGCTGAGGCCGATCACCCACACCTCGGCGAAACAGTTGGTGCCCGTGGCCAACAAGCCCGTGCTCTTCTACGGGTTGGAGTCCCTCGCGGACGCGGGCATCACCGACGTCGGGATGATCGTCGGTGATTCGGCCGCGGAGATCGAGGACGCGGTCGGCGACGGATCGAAGTTCGGTCTCCAGGTCACCTACATCCCCCAGGAAGAGCCCCTGGGACTGGCGCACGCCGTGCTGATCGCCCGGGACTGGCTCGGCGACGACGACTTCGTGATGTACCTCGGCGACAACTTCATCGTCGGCGGCATCACCGGCCTCGTCGAGGAGTTCGGCCGCCACCGGCCCGACGCGCAGATCCTGCTCACCCGCGTCGCCGACGCCCGCTCCTTCGGGGTCGCCGAACTCGACCCGTCCGGCCAGGTGATCGGCCTGGAGGAGAAGCCGGACGACCCCAAGAGCGACCTCGCCCTCGTCGGCGTCTACCTCTTCACGCCCGCCATCCACGAGGCGGCGCGCGCGATCAAGCCCTCCTGGCGCGGCGAACTCGAGATCACCCACGCCATCCAGCATCTGATCGACTCCCGCGCCGACGTGCGCTGCACCGTCATCCAGGGCTACTGGAAGGACACCGGCAACGTCGTCGACATGCTGGAGGTCAACCGCTCCGTCCTCGAAGGCGTCGAACGCCGCATCGACGGCGACGTCGACGACCGGTCGGAGACCATCGGCCGGGTGGTCGTGGAGGAGGGCGCGCGGATCGTCAACTCACGCATCGTCGGCCCCGCCGTCATCGGCGCCGGAACGGTCGTCAGCGACTCCTACGTCGGCCCCTTCACCTCCGTCGCGGAGAACTGCCGGATCACCGACAGCGAACTGGAATTCTCCATCGTGCTGCGGGACTCCTCCATCGACGGCGTCGGCCGCATCGAGTCCTCGCTGATCGGCCGTCATGTCGAGGTGACCCCCGCGCCCGGCGTCCCCAGCGCCCACCGGCTCGTCCTCGGCGACCACAGCAAGGTGCAGATCCATTCATGAACCTCCTCGTCACCGGAGCCGCCGGCGCCATCGGCTCCCACTACGTCCGCACGCTGCTCGCCTCCGACCTGCCCGCACCGCGCCTGCCCGCCCGCGCCCGCGCCGCCCACGGCGCCCGGCTGATCCGCGTCTCCACCGGCTCCGTCTTCACCCCCTGCCCGAAGGACCACCCCACCGCCCCGCGCACCGCCTGCGGCCGCTCCGAGCTCGCCGGCGAGCAGGCCGTACGGGAGGAATGGCCCGGCGCGGGCGCCATCGTGCGCACCGCTTGGCTCCACGGGGTCCACGGCGCTAACTTCGTGCGGACGATGATCGGTCTCGAAGCCCGCCTCCCCACCGTCGACGTCGTCGACGACCAGCGGGGGCAGCCCACCTGGAGCGCGGACGTCGCCGAGCGCGCAGCCGACCTCGGCTCCCGCCTCGGCGACGGCACACATGGCGTCTTCCACGCCACCGACTCCGGCGAGGCCACCTGGTACGACCTGGCCCGCGAGGTGTTCCGCCGCGCAGGTGCCGACCCGGATCGGGTACGGCCCACCACCACGGCGGCCTTCCCGCGGCCCGCGCCGCGCCCCGCCCACAGCGCCCCGGCGCACGCCCGCAGGCAGGAGATAGGCCTGCCCGCGCCGCGTGACTGGCGCGCCGCCCTGCACGAAGCACTGCCCGGAATCCGCAAGGAGAGTCCCCTTCGTGAAACGCCATGAGTTCCTCCGGGAACTGCACAAGGCCAGCGCCAACCGCAACTACCTGGAGATCGGCGTCAACGACGGGCGCAGCCTGCGCCTGTCACGCGTCCCCAGCATCGCGGTCGACCCCGCATTCAAGGTGGTCTCGGAACTGAAGTGCGACGTCCACCTGGTGAAAGCCACCAGCGACGACTTCTTCGCCCGCGACAACCCGCTGGCCCACCTCAAGGGCGGCCGGCACCCGCTGCGCAATCTGCGCCGCGGACGCAGCCCCTTCGGGTACTGGCGCCGCACCACGCTCGACCTGTCGTTCATCGACGGCATGCACCTGTTCGAGTACGCCCTGCGCGACTTCATGAACGTCGAGAAGCACTCGGACTGGTCCAGCGTGATCGTCCTCGACGACATGCTGCCGCGCAGCGTGGACGAGGCCGCCCGCGACCGGCACACCACCGCCTGGACCGGCGACGTCTACAAGATCACCGAAGTCCTGGCGCGCTACCGTCCCGACCTGGTGACCGTCCTGGTCGACACCGAGCCCACCGGCCAGCTCGTCATCTTCGGCGCCGACCCGGACAACACGGTGCTGCACGACAAGTACGACGAGATCATGGCCGAGTACAAGGTGCCCGACCCGCAGAAGGTGCCCGAGGCGATCCTGGAGCGGGCCGGTGCGGTGTCCCCGGAGGCGCTGCTGCAGGCCGGTTTCTGGCGTGCGCTCGCCCAGGCGCGCAACCGCGGCCTGCCGCGGCGCGTGGGCTGGGAGCCCCTGCGCCGCGCCCTGGAACAGGTCGGCGTCAGCCGCTGAGCCCCCTGCCGCGCAGCGCTGCACAGCGTGCGCGGCAGGCCTCGTACGAGGGCAGCCGGCCGAGGCGCTCCGCCTCGGCCGGCGTGGCACGCTTCCGGTCCTCGGGGGACGGCACCGGGCCGACAGGTCGTATCCCGCCGCCTCGCGGAAATCCTCGTCCCGGTACCACTCCCGGACGCTGCCCCGGTCGTCCGGGAGGACCTGGGGCTGCGGCACTCCCGGACGTCCGCACGACCTGGGGCTGCGGCACTCAGGCGCCCCCGGTCGCCGGCGCGCTCACTCCGTCACCGCCTTCCCCGGATCAGGGGAGACACCTTCGCGCGGGCGGCGCCGAGCACGCGCCGCACCCCGCGCACCAGCTTCCGTACCGCACGGGGGCGGGGAACGGGCACCACCAGCACTCTGTCACCGGCTGCGCGCAGCGCGAACGGCAGGCCCGCCCAACGGGGCTGCGCGGCATCGGGGTCCAGGCTCAGCGCGACCCGCCAGATCCCCCGGGGAAGGCCGGAGGGCAGGGTGGCCTCCAGCAGGGACCCCGGCCCATCCGGTTCATCGGTCAGGGTGCCGGGCGCGCGCAGGGTCCTGCCGGACGAGGTGAACCTGAGCCCCACCGGGGCGCCGCCCGCCGTGTGGAGCGGGATACGGGCGCGCAGCCGGGCCCCGGACACGGTGACGTCCGGCCGCCGCACACCGTCCAGCCCGAGCCGCCTGCCCTTGGCGGCCGTGTCCAGCGCGAGATTGCCGTGCGGCTCGGTCCAGTACGGCAGGACCGCCCGGTCGCCGACGACGCCCGCGTACGGCGCGGGGCGGGTGTCACGCGCGGCGGGGCCCAGCCGGCACTCCTTGGTCCAGCCGCCGAGCCTGACCCGGACCACGGCGTCCCAGACCCCGTCGCCCGGCAGGGCGGCGGGGTCGACAGTCGCGGTCGCCCGCAGTACCAGCCGCGCCCGTTCGCCGTCCTCGACGGCAACGGTCTGTGCGGTGAACTCCACGGGCTGGAAGTACTGGGCGGAGCTGGCCCGTTCCCGCAGCAGCAGGTCCGCGGTGGCCTGGCCGTAGCGTGCCGCGGTCTGCGCGCCGACCCACGCCACCGCCTCCTCGACACTCTTCGGCGGGTCGGACAACGGGGTACGGACGGTGTCCGCGGGGAACGTCATCGGCTCGCCGGCGGAGGTGTACTCGGCGGTGAAGCCGATGTGCAGCGAGCCGTCCCGCCACTCCACGCTCGTGGGCGCCGCGCTCGGCGCGACGCCGGCCTCCCATTCGGCGAAGGCGACCACGTCGTCGTACCGGTCGGCCGCCGTCAGCGCGGCGACCACCTGCTGCGTCGGCTGCAACCCGGCCGCGACACCCGGACCGAACCGTTCGACGACGACCTTGTGGATCTCCGCGAACAGCTCCCTGCGGTAGTCGTCCGGCAGCGCCAGCAGCCGCCGGGCCCGCAGCCGCTCCACCATCTCCACCCGCAGCCAGCGGCGGAACAGCCGGTCCCGTACCGCCCCGGGCTCGGTGTACCGCTCGACCACGTCGAGCGCCTCCCGGAGGTTCGTGAAGTACCCGACCGGGTCGAAGCGCTGGAAGCCGGCGTTGGAGGCGTCGTCGCGTCTGATGTGGTAGTAGCAGACGTAGTCGCCGAGCACGGACACGTTGTCCGCCCGCAGATACGCCTCGGTGACGAAGACGTGGTCCTCCAGGCGCCGCCGCCCCTCCGGAAAGCGCAGCCCGATCCGGTCGAGGAACGCGCGGCGGAACATCTTGTGCGGCGTGAGGCTGTCGATCAGCGGGGCGTTCTCGACGGTCGCCCGCGGGTGGTTGCGGCGGAACAACTCCACGGGCACCCCGCGGTTCTTGCCGGCCATCTTGCCCACGACGACATCGGCGCCGTGGGCCACGCCGTACGCGTACATCCGCTCGAGGGCCTCGTCGCCCAGGTAGTCGTCGTTGTCGACGAACATCACGAACTCGCCCCGCGCGGCGGCGATCCCCACGTTGCGCGGCTTGCCCGACCAGCCGGAGTTCTCCTGGTGGATCACCCGCATCCGGGGGTCCTCGGCGGCGAGCCGGTCGAGCCGGGCCGCAGTCCCGTCGGTGGAACCGTCGTCGACGAAGATCGCCTCGTACGCGTCGGGTGGCAGCGACTGCCGCCGCAGCGAGGCGATGCAGTCCTCGATGTAGATGCCCGGATTGTACACGGGCACGATGACGCTGACCTTGACCGGCATCTGGAGGTACGGCCCTTCGGGTGTCCTGCGGTCGAATGTGAGGGCTTGGGATGCGCTGCCCGATCGTAACCCCACCGCCACCACGGTCCCGCGTTCACCTCGCCGATCGGCTTGTCCCGGACGTCACTTGGGGCGCGACGCGCCGCCGGACGCTCCGTGCCGGCTAGGGCCTGTATGACGATTCCCGCCTGCCTCGCGACGCCATGCACGCACTCTCGCGGCACCGGGCGCAGAGCCGAGTACATCCCGTACGAGGCTCTGCGCCCGGCACGCCGAGAGCACGCACCTGACGCCGCGAGCCGCCCTGCGGGCGACGACGCGAATGGTCAGACAGCCTAGGCTGCTGTCCGTGCGTCTCCTTCTGATGTCCGACACCCATCTGCCCAAACGCGCCAGGCAGCTGCCCGCACCGCTGCTGGACGAGATTCCGCGTGCGGACGTCGTGTTCCACGCCGGGGACTGGGTCGACACCGCCACCCTCGACCTGCTGGAGAGCCGCAGCCGCCGGCTCGTCGGGGTGTACGGGAACAACGACGGGGCCGCACTGCGTGCCCGGTTGCCGGAGATCGCGTACGCGGACCTCGGCGGGCTGCGCTTCGGCGTGATCCACGAGACGGGGCCGGCGCAGGGCCGCGAGACGAGGTGTGCCGCGCGCTTCCCCGACCTTGACGTGCTGGTGTTCGGACACAGTCACATCCCGTGGGACACGACCGCTCCCACCGGACTTCGTCTGCTCAACCCGGGCTCACCCACGGACCGCCGTCGCCAGCCCCACTGCACCTACATGACGGCGACGATCACCGGGGCCGGGCTCGGTGAGGTGGAACTCCACCGGCTGCCCCCGCGCTGACGGTCCGGGCCGCTTCGTCTCGGTGGAAGCGGCCCGGGCTTGCGAGTAGTTGCGCTTTCACGGACCTCCTTCCCACGATCGGAGGCGATACCGGGCGACTACCCGCCTCGGCCGGACTCACACACCGGTCTGTTCCGCGTTCCGAGGGGGCCGTGGAGGGACCGCTCCCCGCGTCGCGGTCAGCGGGGCGCCCGGGCCGCCCCAGCGCAGTGCGACGATCTCGGCGGCCACGGACACGGCCACCTCCTCGGGCGTACGCGCGCCGAGGTCGAGCCCGACCGGTGAGCGCAGCCGGGACAGCTCCCGCTCGTCGATCGCGCCGAAGACCAGCATGCGCGGCGGCGGCGCGAGGACTGCAGGAACACGCTCACCGTGTCCTCACGGCGCTGCCCCCGGGGCCCGTAGTGGCGCAGCCCGGTGGCGCCGAGGGTGCGGCCACCCCGTGCGTCGGCGGTGACGGCGGCGTCCAGCCCGGTCGTCCCCAGGATGCCCAGGGCCCGGTCCGGCCGGACGGCGAGGGTCGCGCCGCGCGGCGCGAAGCCGTCGGTGACCGTCGCCACGGTCACCGGCTCGCCCGCGGCGACCGACCCCGCGACGGCACCGAACGCCCGGTCGAGCTCGGGCGTGACCGGACGCACGAGCACGGTGATCCCGCCGCCGCGGGTCAGACCGACCGCGATGGCGTCCTCGTCGCTGTAGCCGAGGGTCTCCGTCCGGGCCCCGCCGTCGGCGACGGCCTCCCGCGTCGCCGGCTCGAACACCGCGCCCTCGACACAGCCCCGGACACGCTGCCCACCACCTCGTCGTCCGGGCCCACGGCCATCGCCGCCCCCGGACCACGGGGCGCGCTGCGCATCACCTCGACGACCGTGGCGCCTTCCGGTCCTACGCGCCGGTCACCCACGGCTCGGTGCCGGAGCGTGCGCGCACCGATCACAGCCGCTGAACCGAAGGTGACGCCAAGAGCGGGCGGGTGAGCCCGTCCCGCCCGCTCTCCGCGTCCGCGCCCGGCTCAACCGCCGGACGTGCCGCTCCAGTGCGCCCCCACGTGACCGAGGCGTACCCGCTGCGGGTGGTCGCCGACGGGTACGGACACGGTCTTCTCGCCGGTCGCGAAGTCGATGGCGGTGACCTGGTCGGCGCCGGACTCGGAGACCACGCAGGACTTCCCGTCACCGCTGACGGTCGCCCAGTACGGCTTGGACGCGGTGACGAGCGGGCCCTGCTCCAGGGTCGCGCGGTCGACGACGGTCGCGTAGTCGTCCATGGTGCCCGCGACGCACAGCTTGGTGCCGTCCGGCTTCATCGTGATGCCGTGGTGGCGGGAGTCGTTGACCCAGGTGGTGCGGTCGTCGCTGGTGGCCGGGTTCTTCGGCAGGGTCTTGGTGCGGGTGATCCGGTCGGTGGCGACGTCGTACTCGAAGAAGCCGTTGAAGAAGGACACCTGGAAGTACAGCTTCGACTCGTCGGGGGAGAAGGCGGCCGGGCGGACCGCGTCCGAGTGGTCCTTCAGACCGACGGCGTCCAGCCGGTCGCGCATGTCGACCACCTTGACCTGCTCGAAGGTGGTCGCGTCCACGACGGTGATGCGGCGGTCGCCCTTGGTCCAGTCCAGCCAGGTCGCGTCGAGCGCGGTGTTCACCTCGCCGATGGCCATGTTCCAGATGTACTTGCCGTCACGGCTGAAGACGTTCTCGTGCGGCTTGTCGCCCGTCGCGAACGAACCGAACTCCTCACCCGTCTCGATGTCCAGGACGTGCACCCTGTTGGAGGTCGACGCCGAGACGGCGACCCGCTTGCCGTCGGGGGAGACCGCCATGTGGTCCGAGCGGTAACCGGAGACGGGGAAACGCCAGTTGACCCGGCCGGTGGCGAGGTCGAGGGAGACGACGTCGGCGAAGCTCGGCCGGGAGACCACCACCGAGGTGCCGTCCGGCGTGGAGTACATGTCGTCGACGAACTGGTCGTGGCCCTCGCCGACGCTGTTGCGGATCGCCATGAAGTAGATCCAGTGGATCGGATCGGCGTTGATCTCGGCCATCCGCTCGTCCTTGTCGGGGATGACGTCGATCCTGCCGATCTTCGCGAAGTCACCCCTGGACTCGATGACATCGGCGGTGCCGTCCCAGTTGTTGCCCACGAACAGCACCTCGCGCAGGGCGGCGGAGGAGCCCGGGGCGGAGCCGGCGGCGGTGGCGACGGCGGCGGGCGCGGTGACGGTCAGGGCGAGGGCGGCGGCGAGGGTGCACAGGTGCCTGGTTCTGCGGATCGGCATGACTGCTCTCTCCTCTGCGGGTGGGGGCGCGGTGAGTGGGACATGCCAAGGCAGGGAACGGGAATCCGAACACGGATGCTTTCGAACTCAACTTACTGAAAAGTAAGGACGGGTGGCCTTCTCCACAAGACCGCGGACACGACAAAATCGCCGTGCGTACGAGGAGGGAAGGACCGGTGCCGGGCAGGCTGGGGGCACCGAGCGGCCGTTACGCCGGGAAGTCCGCCGAGGGGCGGCAGGCCGAGCGTCGCCGGCGCACCGGTCGAACGGGTGGCGGACGACGCCGGCGGCGGCCGACCTCGTCATCAGTCGTCCTCATCAGCCACGGCCGCCTCGTATGCCCGCAGAGTCCGGACGAACATCCGCCGCTGTTCGGGGGTCAGGGGCTGCAGCGCCTGACGCCAGGCGCGTGCTCCCCGCGCCAACCAGCTGTCGATCGACGGTCGTTTGCTGTCGGTGATACTGACGATGCGCCGACGCCGGTCCGATTCGTCCTCGCGCCGCTCCAGGATGTCCTTCCGGCTCAGCTCGCTGACCATGAGGCTGACGGTGGTCGGGGCGACCTCCAGGCGGGCGGCCAGATCGTTCACGGTCATCGGGCCGTCGAACAGCAGATAGGACAGCAGCGACAGGTGCCGCGGCGCGAGCGCAAGCGACTGGAGCTCCTCGGGCACCCGGATCCGCTTCGCGCGTCCAACCATGCGAGGCATGAGAAGCAGCAGTGCCCTGATCGCCTCGTCGACTTCCGGATCGGCTCCCTCCCGGTTCGTCGTGCGGCCGCTCCGGCCCTCGATTGACATCGACCATCCCTCCATTTAGTTTTGATGACAAAGGTACTTTGGTTGCAAAGTGAAATTCTCCTCATGGTAGCGAACCACCTGGACGGAGCTGTGATGCCGCACTTCGAGGTACGGATCCACGAAGAGGAGCTCGACGGAGAAGTCGAGCCGGCACTCGTCCTTGCCCTGACCGAGGCACTGGTCAAGGTCTACGGAGAGCGAGCACGCCCCATGGCGGTCGTCGAGCTGTTCGGCATCCCGCGCCACCGCTGGGGCATCGGCGGCGTGCCCGCCGCGGTGAACGCGCCGATCGTCTCACTGAACGTACGTGAAGCGGCGTTGCACCTGCCGGGCATCGACCATGCCCCCACGCAGCTGATCACGTCTGTCACCGATGCCGTGGTCGAGGTGTTCGGTGAATCCGTCCGACGGCATGTGACGGTGTACGTCGTCGGCGTTCCCCCAGGACGCTCCGGCGTCGGCGGCGAAGTCGATCCACCCCCAGCGAACTGAGCGGCAACTACGTGTCCGTGCCTGTTGCCGCTCGTCCGCAGCCCGAGGCCGCCGCGGATCGTGCGCTGGACGCCGGACGGACGGCACACCGAACTCGTCGTGGCCACCGACCCGCGGCACCCGGGCCGACCCGTCCTGACCGACGAGGACGGCGAACCCCGCCTCGTCGACGACGGCAAGGTGATCAGCCGGCAGGACTTCCCGCTCGACCACTGGACGCTCGGCGCCCGCGAGTCCGCTGCGCTCGCCCGGCTGCTGGCGGACGCCGAGGGACTGCGCCCCGTGGGCGAGGTGACGGACCGGCTGGACCGTCCCGGCCAGGCCTATGTGTACGACGACCACTCCGGCCCGCGGCACATGCTGATCCTGGACCCGTCCACCGGCGCCGTGCTCGGGCTGGAACTCACCTTCACCACCGACCAGCCCGTGTACGGGGCGCGGGCGGGCGACGTCATGCAGTACAGCGCCTGGCTGCGCTGATCGCCCCCGTGCCCCGTCCTACTCGTCCCAGGCCTGGATCATCGTCTGCTCGGTGATCTTGCCGTCCCGCAGCGAGAGCATCGACTCCGAGAGCACCCGCACCCCGTCCCCGTACACACAGCTCTCGCTGTAGGCGGCCCGGTCGCCCTGAACGACACACCCCTCGAGCTTGTGCGTCAGGTCGCGGCCGTAGACGTCGTCGAGCACGGTGGCGATCTCGTCCCGGCCGTGCAGGACCGTGGGGTGGCTGGGCTGGCTGTTGCGGTCCACGATGCGCAGTTCCGCGTCGTCCGCGTAGAGCGACACCAACGTCGCCGACGTGTCCGCCTCGATGCCCCGGCGCAGTGTGTCGGTGCCGAAGACCGGTTGTGCCGCGGTTCCCATGATGACCTACCTCCTCCGAGGCCGCGGCCGGTCCTCCGGCGGGCCGGGACGGGCCTCTCCTACGAGACTCCTCCGGCCCGGCGGACACGGCAAGCCAGGCCCGTACGGCTCACAACGCCGCTCACTCACCCGTCGCCAGGAACTGCGTCGCCGCCAGCTCCGCGTACAGCGGATCACCGGTCACCAGCTCCCGGTGCGTGCCGACGGCGCGCACCCGGCCCGCGTCCATCACCACGATCCGGTCGGCCATGGTCACCGTGGACAGCCGGTGCGCGACGACCAGGACCGTCGTCGTACGGGCCACATCGGCGACGGTGTCCCGCAGCGCCGCCTCGTTCACCGCGTCGAGCTGCGAGGTGGCCTCGTCGAGCAGCAGCAGCCGGGGCCGGCGCAGCAGCGCGCGGGCGATGGCGACGCGCTGACGCTCGCCGCCGGACAGCTTGGTGCCGCGATGCCCGACGAGGGTGTCCAGACCGTCCGGCAGCTTGGACACCAGACCGTCGAGCCGGGTCGTCTTCAGCACTCGGGTCAGGGTCTCGTCGTCCGCCTCGGGGTTGCCGAGGAGCAGGTTGTCCCGCAGCGAGCCGGACAGTACCGGCGCGTCCTGCTCCACGTACCCGATCGCGGCCCGCAACTGCGACAGCTCCCAGTCGGCAAGGTCCCGGCCGTCGAGCGTGATCACCCCGGAGTCGGGGTCGTAGAACCGCTCGATGAGGGAGAACACGGTGGTCTTGCCCGCGCCGGACGGGCCGACGAACGCGGTCATGCCCTGCGCGGGCACGGTGAACGTCACCCCGTGATGGATGTACGGCAGGTCGTCGGCGTACCGGAAGCGGACGTCCTCGAAGGCGAGCGCGGCGGGCGCCGTGCCCGACTGGGGCAACGGCGCGGGTCCGGCGGCCGGTTCGGCGGGCAGCCGCAGCGCCTCCTGGATCCGGGCGAGGGCGGCACTGCCCGCCTGGTACTGCGTGATCGCGCCGACGACCTCCTGGATCGGCGACATGAGGTAGAAGACGAACAGCAGGAACGCCACCAGCGTCCCGATGTCGATGGCGCCGGTGGCCACCCGAGCGCCGCCCACCGCGAGCACCGTGATGAACGCGATCTGCATCGCCAGCCCGGCCGTGTTGCCCGCCGCGGCCGACCACTTGGCGGCGCGCACACTCTGCCGCCACGACTCCTGCGCCGCCTCGTGCAGCGTGCGCTCCTCCCGGGGCTCGGCACCCGACGCCTTCACCGTGCGCAGCGCGCCGAGCACCCGCTCCAGCGAGGCCCCCATCACACCGACGGCGTCCTGCGCCCGCCGGGAGGCCCGGTTGATGCGCGGCACGATCACCCCGAGCACGGTGCCCGCGAGCACGATCACGCCCAGGGTGACCCCCAGCAGCACCGGGTCCACGAAACCCATCAGCACGACGGTCGCGACCAGGGTGAGCCCACCCGTGCCCAGACCGACCAGCGAGTCCGTGGTGACCTCGCGCAGCAGCGTGGTGTCGGAGGTGATGCGGGCCATCAGATCGCCCGGCTCGCTGCGGTCCACGGCGGCGATCCGCAGCCGCAGCAGGTACGACGACAGCGAGCGCCGCGCCCCGAGCACCACCGACTCGGCGGTGCGCCGCAGCACGTACGAACCCAGCCCGCCCAGCACGGCGTTGGCGACGACGAGGGCCGACATCAGCAGCAGCGCGCCGGTGATGGCCCGGTCGTCCGAGAGGTCGTCGATCAGGTCCCGGGCCACCAGGGGCAGCATCAGCCCGGTCGCGCCGGTCATCAGGGAGAGCAGGGCGCCGCCCAGCAGGGCCCAGCGGTGCGGTCGTACATATCCGAGAAGCAGCCGCCAGGCGGGCGGGCCGGATTCCTGCGCTGCGATGCTCACGTCGCTCCTTCACCGGTCGGAGCGTTCAGGCTAGTCGCGCGGGCGGGCCCGCGGCACGGTGGGCGGCACGACCGATCATTCGCGCGTAGGGTCAGGAGGACGGACACCGGTCGACGAAGGAGTCAGCAGAATGGCGCAGGAAGTACGCGGCGTGATCGCACCCGGCAAGGACGAGCCGGTGCGGATCGAGACGGTCGTCGTACCCGATCCGGGACCCGGCGAGGCGGTCGTGCGGGTCCAGGCCTGCGGGGTGTGCCACACCGATCTGCACTACAAGCAGGGCGGCATCGGCGACGACTTCCCCTTCCTGCTCGGCCACGAGGCCGCGGGCGTGGTCGAGTCGGTCGGCGACGGCGTCACCGACGTCGAGCCCGGTGACTTCGTGATCCTCAACTGGCGTGCGGTGTGCGGGAAGTGCCGGGCCTGTCTGCGCGGACGCCCCTGGTACTGCTTCGACACCCACAACGCGAAGCAGCGGATGACCCTCACCGACGGCACCGAACTCTCCCCGGCCCTGGGCATCGGCGCCTTCGCCGAGAAGACGCTCGTCGCCGCCGGACAGTGCACCAAGGTCGACCCCGCCGTCGCCCCCCAGGTCGCCGGGCTCCTGGGCTGCGGGGTGATGGCCGGCATCGGCGCCGCCATCAACACCGGGAACGTCGGCCGGGGCGACTCGGTCGCCGTCATCGGCTGCGGCGGCGTCGGGGACGCGGCCGTCGCCGGGTCCCGGCTCGCCGGAGCCGCGAAGATCATCGCCGTCGACATCGACGACCGCAAGCTCGAGACCGCCCGCTCCATGGGCGCCACCCACACCGTCAACTCCCGCGAGACCGACCCGGTCGAGGCGATCCGCGAACTCACCGGCGGCTTCGGCGCCGACGTCGTCATCGAGGCCGTCGGCCGCCCCGAGACCTACCGACAGGCCTTCTACGCCCGCGACCTGGCCGGCACCGTCGTCCTGGTCGGCGTGCCCACCCCCGAGATGAAGCTCGAACTGCCGCTCCTCGACGTCTTCGGCCGCGGCGGCTCCCTGAAGTCCTCCTGGTACGGCGACTGCCTGCCCTCCCGGGACTTCCCGATGCTGATCGACCTCCACCTCCAAGGCCGCCTGGACCTGGGGGCGTTCGTCACCGAGACCATCCAGCTCGACGAGGTGGAGCAGGCCTTCGAGCGGATGCACCGGGGCGACGTGCTGCGTTCGGTGGTGGTGCTGTGATGGCCGCCCGCATCGAACGACTCGTCACCTCCGGGCAGTTCAGCCTCGACGGCGGCACCTGGGACGTCGACAACAACGTGTGGATCGTCGGCGACGACCACGAGGCGATCGTCATCGACGCCGCCCACGACGCCGACGCCATCGCCGAGGCCGTGGGCGACCGGCGCCTCACCGCCATCGTGTGCACCCACGCCCACAACGACCACATCGACGCCGCGCCCGCCCTGGCCGAGCGCACCGGCGCCACCATCTGGCTGCACCACGACGACCTGCCGCTGTGGAAGCAGACCCACCCCGACCGCGACCCCGACTCCTGGCTGGTCGACGGCCAGGTGATCGAGGCGGGCGGCGCCGACCTCACGGTGCTGCACACGCCGGGGCACGCGCCGGGCGCGGTCTGCCTGTACGACCCGGGGCTGGCCACCGTGTTCACCGGCGACACCCTGTTCCAGGGCGGCCCCGGCGCCACCGGCCGTTCCTTCTCCCACTTCCCGACGATCATCGACTCGATCCGGGACCGCCTGCTGACCCTCCCGCCCGGGACGAAGGTCCTCACCGGCCACGGCGACCCGACCACGATCGGCGCGGAGACCCCGCACCTGGAGGAATGGATCGCCCGGGGCCACTGAGAAGACCGCCCGGGTGACCGGCGCGAAAAGGTGACAGAAGATGTCCGGCTTACCCGTCACTCTCGGAGAGTCAGCACAGTGCAGTGACGGGAGGCCGTACATGTCGGAGCAGTTGAAGGGCAGGGTCGCGCTGGTGGCCGGGGCGACCCGGGGCGCCGGACGGGGAATCGCCGTGGAGCTGGGGGCGGCGGGCGCGACCGTGTACGTCACGGGCCGCAGCACACGCGCCCGGCGCTCCGAATACGACCGGCCCGAGACCATCGAGGACACCGCCGAGCTGGTCACCGAGGCGGGCGGCGAGGGAATCGCGGTGCCGACCGACCACCTCGAACCGCGGCAGGTGAAGGCACTGGTCGACCGCATCGCCGGCGAGCAGGGCCGCCTGGACGTCCTCGTCAACGACATCTGGGGCGGCGAGACGCTCTTCGAGTGGGAGACGCCGGTCTGGGAGCACGATCTGGACAAGGGGCTGCGGCTGCTGCGCCTCGCGGTGGAGACCCACGCGATCACCAGTCACCACGCCCTGCCCCTGCTGCTGCGCAACCCCGGCGGACTGGTCGTCGAGGTCACCGACGGCACCGCCGACTACAACCGCGACACCTACCGCAACTCCTTCTTCTACGACGTCGCCAAGTCGTCGGTCCTGCGCATGGCCTTCGCCCTGGGCCACGAACTCGCACCGCGCGGTGCCACCGCCGTCGCCCTGACCCCGGGCTGGCTGCGCTCGGAGATCATGCTCGACCACTTCGGCGTGCGGGAGGACAACTGGCGCGACGCCCTGGAGAGCGTCCCGCACTTCGCCATCTCGGAGACGCCGCGCTACGTCGGCCGGGCCGTCGCGGCCCTCGCCGCCGACCCCGAGGTGGCCCGCTTCAACGGCACCTCCCTCTCCAGCGGCGGACTCGCCCGCGAGTACGGCTTCACCGACCTCGACGGCAGCCGCCCGGACGCCTGGCGCTACATCGTCGAGGTCCAGGACACGGGCAAGCCGGCGGACGTGACCGGCTACCGCTGATCCCGTCCGGCCCCTGCCGCCCTGATCGACCGGGCGGCTACCGTCACCCCATGACGACGGACACACGGCGCTTCGCGGGGTACGGGGTTCTCATCACCGGGGCGGCACGCGGCATCGGCGCCGCCACCGCGCTGCGGTTCGCGCGGGAGGGGGCCCGGGTACTGGTGGTGGACGTGGACGCGGACGAGGCGGAGAGGACGGCGTCGAAGCTCCGGGAGCGGGGACTCGGCGCCGAGGCCCGCGCCGCGGACGTCACCGACCGTGCGTCGGTCGAGGCGGCCGTCGCCCACGCCGTGTCCGCCTTCGGCTCGCTCGACGTACTGGTCAACAACGCCGCCCACTGCACCCCGGACGCATCCCGCTTCGAGGACGAGCCGGACGAGGAGTGGGCCCGCGACCTGGACGTCACCCTCACCGGCGCCTACCGCTGCTGCCGCGCCGCGCTTCCGCACCTCGCCGCCTCCGGCCGGGGCGCCATCGTCGGCGTGGGCTCCGTCAACGGTCTCCAGGACTTCGGCAACCACGCCTACAGCGCGGCCAAGGCGGGCCTGCTCTCCCTCACCCGCACCCTCGCCGGGCACGCCGCGCCCCGGGGCGTGCGCGTGAACCTCGTGGCACCGGGCACCGTCCGCACCCGGGCCTGGGAGGGCAGGCCCGACGACCTCGAAGCGGCCCGGCGCCTCCATCCCCTGGGCCGTGTCGGCGAACCCGAGGACATCGCGGCCGCCATCACCTTCCTCGCCTCCCGGGACGCGTCCTGGATCACCGGCACCACCCTCGTCGTCGACGGCGGCATCACAGCGGTGAACTCCGGCTTCCGGCAGGCGCTCGCCGAGCCGGGAAGCAGCGTGCCGACGCCGTAGCCGGGTGGTCACCGTTCGGTCGCGGACGGCCGTCCCGTACAACCGAACTTCCCCGTGGGCCGTCTACCTGGCAGAGTGCGCAGGCCAGCGCACCTCACTTCCACGGGAAAGGCAAAACGGACCATGGGGGACAAACGCAGACGCAGTGTCGTCGTTCTCGGGGTCACCTCGCTGGTGGCCCCGCTCACACTCGCGCTCGGCGCGGCGCCGGCGCAGGCCGCGAGCTGCACCACCACGGCGGGCCCGTACCAGAAGCAGGTGGAGAAGTTCCTCGGCCGGCCGGTCGACGGCAAGCAGTCCTCCGCCGACTGCAAGGCCGTCCGCGCCTTCCAGACCAAGCACGGCATCACGCCGAACATCGGGTACGCCGGTCCTGTCACCTGGGGTGTGATGGACCTGATGAACAAACAGAAAGCAGTGGGGAAAAACCCGAACAAGTCGGGCAAATGTCCGGTGAACAAGGGTCGTATCGCCTGCGTGAACCTCACGCTCCAGCTCAGCTGGATCCAGGACGGCAAGAAGCTCGTCTTCGGCCCGGTGCCGGTCCGCACCGGTCGCAACGGCCACGAGACCCGCACCGGCCTGAAGAAGATCTACTGGCGCAACATCGACCACGTCTCGACCATCTATGACGTGCCGATGCCCTACAGCCAGTTCTTCGACGGCGGCCAGGCCTTCCACTCGGCCGGCGTCAGCATGTGGAACCCGCCCGGCTCCCACGGCTGCGTCAACATGACGAAGACCGACGCCAAGAAGTACTGGTCGCTGCTGAAGAACGGGGACGACGTCTACGTGTACGGCCGCAAGCCGGGCACCTGATCCCTCCGGGCGCCCGGCAGGCGGCGTACCTCACGCCCCGGGCGCGTCCCCGAAGTCCGGGATCTCCAGCCTGACCCCGCCCTGCCGCGCGGACTCGTGCGCGACGATGCCCGGCAGGGTGCAGCGGGCGGCCACCCACGCGTTCACCGACGGCAGGGTGCGGATGGCGACCGCGGTCACGAAGCCGTCCACCAGGAAGTGGTGGCTGCCCTCGTGACCGTTGCGCAGGTGGTCGAACGCCGCGGACACGGTCTACGGCGTGGTCACCACCGGAGGAGCGAGATCGTCGCCCGCCATGACCGCCCCCTGACCGGCCACGACCCGGCGGAGGTCGCCGATCTGCTGGGGGAGATGACCACGGAACCGGCACACGGACACCCCCGCCTCGCCGCCGCCGGCGACCCCCTGCCGGCCCGCGTCATCGAGGAGGCGGGATGTGCCCTGGGCGCGCTGGTGGCGCAGATCTCCGACTTCGTCCTCCCGCGGAAGATCCTGCTCGCGGGGGAGGGGGTCGGCCTGATGGACGTGGCCGGAAGGACCGTGGAGGAGAGCATTCGCGTCAACCGTCATCCGCCGGCCGCGCCGGTCGACCTGGAGACCAAGGTGTCCGACTTCCACGACTGGGCACGGGGCGCGGCCGTCCTGGCGCTCCAGGTGCGGGTTTTGGGAGCGGTCGAGGTGTGAACTCGCCCACGTTGCTTGGCAGATGGACGTGATCAGCAACACTGTCGGAAATGTCCGATGAGCGTGCGATCGCTCACAGCGTCTTCACCTTCGGCGCCGTATGCTTCACGGCATGTCCACCACTGTTGAACCCTCCTCCGAGCGATCGGCTGCCGAGGTCAACGAGGAGATCCGGGCCCTGTGGCTCCGGTCGGGCGGGACACTGAGCGTCGAACAGCGCGAGGAGTACCAGCGCCTGGTCCAGGAGTGGGCCTCGGCCCTCCCGCAGCCGGCCAGGGCGGCCTGAGAGCCGCGTAGCCACCTCGGCCTCACCACCCCGCCCACCGGGCACCCATGGACGAATGGGTGCCCTTCTCGCACTGACCTCGGCCCTCTGCTCGGCGTCGTCGACTTCGCCGGCGGCCTGCTGAGCCGCCGCGTCCCGCACTCCGCCGTCACCTTCCGGGGCCAGATCGGCGGGCTGCTGCTCGCCGTGGGGGCCGCTCTTCTCCTGCCCGCCGACACCGTCGTCCCTCCTGACCTGCTCCGGGGTGCGCTGTCCGGCGTCGGCAGCGCCACCGCGATGCGCTTCCTCAACCGTGGACTCAGCCATGGGGCCATGAGCGTGGTCGTGCCGGTGAGCGCCGTCACGGGCGTCCCGCTGTCCGTGCTGTGCGGGGTGCTCGTCCTCGGCGACCGACCGGGGGCCCTCGCCCCGGGCGGGCATCGTCGTCACGGGACCCCCCTGTGGTGGGTGGTCCTCGGCCTCACCGTGCTGCGCGAACGCATCGCACGGCGACAGGCGGTGGGGCCGGTGGGAGCCGCCGTGGCCACCGTGCTGCTCACCGTGGGCTGACAGACCGCCCCGGCATCAGCCCCACGTCGCCGAATAGTGGCGCCGGTACGCCTTGCGGTCCTGTTCCGCCCGTATCCAGCGCGTCGCCACCAGGGCGACCAGACTGCCCCCGATCACCAGCAGACCGGGACCGACGTTACGGGGGTCGGCCAGTCGGGTCAGCAGTGTCGACGGGTCCGGGAGGATGCCCCGCACCGGAGCCGCCGACCCCGGTGAGGCCGCCTCCGGAGTCCCGGCGCCCTGCGCCTGCGGCGGCGCCGGGGAGGGCGCCGCCGCACCGCCGTCGGCCCCGGGCGCCACGATGAGCCGTACGCCGAGCCGCGCCAGCGCCTTCGTCACCGGCTGGAAGTACGTCGTACCGCCCGTCCGGCAGTCACCGCTGCCGCCCGACGTGACACCGAGCGCGATGCCCTCGGAGAACATCGGACCGCCGCTGTCACCCGGTTCGGCGCACACGTCGGACTCGATGAGACCGCTGACCGTGCCCTCGGGGTAGTTCACCGTCGCGTCGAGCGCGGTCACCTCGCCGGCGCGCAGCCCGCTGGTGCTGCCGCTGCGGAACACCCGCTGGCCGACCGTCGGATCCGCCACCCCCGTGATGCGTACGCCCTTGCCGTCGCCGACCGCCACCACACCGGCACCCGCTCCGGCCCGGCCGCCCGCGTACTCGATCAGTGAGTAGTCGTCGCCGGGGAAGCTGCCGCCGACCGTGGTACCGACCTCCTGCCGGACCCCGTCGCCGGCGAACCACACCGACCCCTCGGGCCCGCAGTGCCCGGCCGTCAGGACGAAGTCCCGCTCCCCGTCGGTCACATTGAAGCCCGCCGAACAGCGGCCCGCCGTCGACAGGATGGGCTGCGCCCCGTTGACACGGGTGGTGAAGGTGCCCTCGGTGCGCTCCATGCGGACGAAACCGCCGATGCCGTCCGCCACTTCGGTCAGCTCGGACCAGTCGTCCGCGGACACCGTGCTGTCGCCGCGCACCACCACCTCGTTGGAGCGGTAGTCCATGGCCCACGCCGTCCCGGACACGCGCGGCGCCTCACGCAGTGTCTTCGCGGCCGACTTCAGGTCGCTCATGCTGCGCTCCACCATCTTCGGTTCGGCGCCGGACGCCCGTACCTCCGCCGCCGCCTCCTCGTCGGTGACCGCGACCACCGTCCCCCCGTCCGCGTCGGTCCAGCTGCCCGCCGTACGGGACGTGCCGAGCCGGGACACGAGGCCGGCGCCCGGGCCGGCCGCGGCCTCCCCGGCGGTGGCGTACGGCACCGCGTCGGGCGCCCGGGGCTCACTGGCGACGGCGTGGGTGACCATCGTGGCCCCCAGGAGAAGTCCTCCGAGGGCCGCCAGCCGTGTCACTCGGACGACCCGTCGTCGTGCGTGCCTCATGCGTGACTCCCGAACCGGAACAGCGCGGTGTGCACACCGCGGGGGCCTCCCCTGACTCGAGGGCCCTGTCTCCATACGGGCAGGGGGCGCGGCGTGTTCAGCCCGCGCGGGATCCCGTGCGCGCGGCGGCGGTCAACCGGCCGCGTGGGCCGACGGGTCGGGGATGTCCAGGCCGAGCACGGCCGCGCTGCGGGCGTCGCCCCACACGGACGCCGGGTCCACATAGGGGCGCAGCAGTACGGTGAGCGCCGGGTCCCCGTGGCCGTTCAGCTCGTCGGAGGCGACCTTCCGGGCGATCCCGGCGAGGAAGTCCGCGAGCTGCACCCGCGGATCCTCCCGCGCGACGACCAGCCGCACCTCCTCCAGGGCGATCCCGTCACGCCGTGCGCTCTCCTCGATCCACGCGATGCGCTCGGGCGTGAGCAGGTTCTGCCGGTCGTGCACCAGCCGTACGGGCCGCCCGCCCGCGCTCCAGTACGCGGCCGTGGAGATGATCGCCGGAAGCAGCGGATTGAGCACCGGTATCCGCACGGCCGACCCCTCGGTCAGCCTCGCCCGGTACGCCTCGGCCCGGTCCGGCCGCGCCGCGAGCCGCTCCAGGACCAGCGCCGCCTGAGTACCGGCGTGGGCGCGGCGCAGGCCGTCGACCGTGCCGAGGAAGAGCGCGACGGACGCCCCGGTCTGCCCGCCGCCCCGCACGCGCAGCAACTCGTTGGCCGCCTGGAGGAACTCCGTCCACCCGTCCGCCCCGAAGGCCCGGCGTCCCGTCCGGAACAGGACGACCGCCTCGGCGGGATCCTCCAGCAGCAGGGCGACCACGCGGTCGACCACGAAGAACGCCTTCTCCGTGAGGTGCACACGGGCCCGGCCGTGGATCGGCCCGCCGGGCGCGAGCAGCCACTCCAGCACTGCCCGGTGCTTCTCCCGCAGCAGGTGGTTCGCCTTGTACTCCTCGGCCGGTGAGCGGATCCGGTCCCGGATCTCCCGTACCGCGTCGGCCGCTGCCGTGACGGACACCCGCACGCCGGCGTGCGCGAACACATCGGTGTTCCCGCCGGTGAGGTTCTCGCCGTCCGACCCCGACTCGTCGCAGGCGATCTCCAGCGGCGCGCCGACGCCGACGGCACCCGCTCCGTTCTGCCGATGTCCGCTCACACCACAGCCCCCTATCGTGTGCTCATGACCAGGATCCCGCACGAGACGTCCGGTGACCCGAATCCCCTGCACGCCCTCACCCTCGACCACCTGCGCCGCCGCACCAGCATGAAGTGGCGCACGTACCCCGAGGACGTGCTGCCCGTGTGGGTGGCCGAGATGGACGTGCCCCTCGCCGGGCCGATCGTCCGCGCCGTCACCGGGGCGATGGAGTGCGGTGACACCGGCTACCCCGTCGGCAGCGCCTACGCCGAGGCGCTGGCCGCCTTCGCGGACGAACGGTGGGCGTGGGGCGGGCTCGCCGTGGAACGCACCGCGATCGTGCCCGACGTCATGCTGGGCGTGGTCGAGATGCTGAAACTGGTCACCGGGTACGGCGATCCGGTCGTGGTGAACTCGCCGGTGTACCCGCCCTTCCACGACTTCGTCCGGCACATGGACCGGCGGGTCGTCGAGGCCCCGCTCGGCGCGGACGCACGGATCGACCTCGACGTCCTGGAGGACACCTTCCGCCGGGTGACGGCCGATCGGGAGCGGGCCGCCTACCTGCTGTGCAGCCCGCACAACCCCACCGGCACCGTGCACCGCGCCGACGAGCTGTCCGCCGTGGCCGCCCTCGCCGAGCGGTACGGCGTACGCGTCGTCGCCGACGAGATCCACGCGCCGCTGGTCGTCGGCGACACACGGTTCGTGCCGTATCTGAGCGTGCCGGGCGGCGAGCGCGGCCTGTCGCTCATGTCGGCCTCGAAGGCGTGGAACCTGGCCGGGCTGAAGGCGGCGCTCGCGATCGCGGGGCCGGCGGCGGCCGAGGACCTGGCACGGATGCCCGAGGAGGTCGGCCACGGCCCGAGCCATGTCGGCGTCCTCGCCCACACCGCCGCCCTGCGCGACGGCACCGCCTGGCTGGACGCCCTGCTCGCGGGCCTCGACGCCAACCGCCGGCTGCTCGCCGACCTGCTGGCCGAGCACCTGCCGGCGATCCGCTACCGCCCCGGCGAGGCCACCTACCTCGCCTGGCTCGACTGCCGGGCCCTGGGCCTGGGCGACGACCCGGCCGAGGCGTTCCTCCGGCACGGCCGCGTGGCCCTCAACTCCGGTCTCCCCTTCGGCTCGGGCGGCACCGGTCACGCCCGCCTGAACCTCGCCACCTCGCCCGAGGTGCTCAAGGAGGCCGTCCGGCGGATGGCGGTGGCCGTGGAGCGGCAGGCGCGGCGATAAATCGTGCGGTGGTGCGGGCCCCGACCGCATACCGTCTACGGCATGGCTGACGAGTGCTTCGCACATCCACGGCTGGCCGCCGTCTACGACCCGCTCGACCCCGACCGTGGTGATCTGGACGCGTACCTCCGCATGGCGCGGGAGTTCGGCGCCCGGCGGGTGCTGGACATCGGCTGCGGGACCGGGGTGTTCGCCCTGCTGCTGGCCGGCCTCGGGATCGAGGTGGTCGGCGTCGACCCCGCCGGGGCGTCCCTCGACGTGGCCCGGGGCAAGCCGGGCAGCGAACGGGTCCGCTGGATCCACGGCGACGCGACGGCGCTGCCGCCGCTGCGGGTCGACCTGGCGACCATGACGGCGAACGTCGCCCAGGCCATCGCCGATCCGGACCTCTGGCACGCCACCCTGCGAGGAGCCCACGCGGCACTGCGGCCGGGGGGCCGTCTGGTGTTCGAGACCCGGGATCCGGCCAGGCGTGCCTGGGAGGAGTGGACCGAGGAGACGTCGTACGGCAGGACGCGCGTGCCGGGCGTCGGCACGGTCGAGCACTGGGTCCAGGTGACCGAGGTGGACGGGCCGCTGGTGACGTTCCGGTCGACGTACGTCTTCGCCGCGGACGGGGCGGATGGCGCGGACGGGGCGCGCGCGGAGGTGCTGACGTCGGACTCGACGTTGCGTTTCCGCGAGCGGCAGGAGGTCGAGGCGGACCTCGCCGGGCACGGCTACGCGGTGCAGGAGGTGCGGGACGCTCCCGACCGCCCGGGCAGGGAGTTCGTCTTCGTGGCGCGGCGTACCGGCTGACCTCGGCGCCGCGCCCGGCGTCCGTCAGGTCCAGGCCCGGTACGGCTCGTCCACGAGCTGGAAGACCGGCTCGCCCCGCACCGGATCCTTCGCCGTCGACAGCCGCACCCGGTCGCCGCTGTGGACGCCGATGGGCGGCCCCATGACCCGGCCGCGCACCACGAACCCCTCGGCCATCTCGATCAGGGAGACATTGCGGGCCGCGGGGGTGTTGCGGTGGAGCACCGTGGAATGGCGGACCGTACCGACGCCCCCGCTGCGCTCCGTACGCAGGTCGCTGCCCTGGCAGACCGGGCACAGCAGCCGGTGGTACATCGCGGTGCCGCACCAGGTGCAGCGCTGGAAGAGCATGGCCTCCGCGTGGTCGGGCCCCTTGGGTTCGAGGACGCCCGTGGCGGAGCCGGCTGCCTGCTGAGCGACGCTTCCTGAGTGGTGGTACACGCTGGTCAACTCCCTGCACTCGGCCGGAATCCGGCGTGCGCGGTCGCCCGGGCACGCGCGTGCCCGGCGGGCCGCGCCGCCGTGCACAGCGACAGCGTATGGCACTCAGTGTCACCCGTAAAGGCACTCCGTACCCTCATTTGAGGGGTGGCCGGCCGCCTCGGGTCAGCCACGCCCGAGCGCGGACTCGAGCTCCTGCACCACCCGCCACAACGGCGCCCCACGCCGTGACACGACCACCACCACGTCCTCGGGCCCCTGCGTCACCGGGGGTGCCGGGGTGGCGCCGAACGCGGCCTGCACATGCCCCAGCGCATGGTCCACCGCGGCCTGCGCGTCGCCCTTCCCGTCCGAACGCAGCCAGGACCGCAGCGCGTTGTTGTGCGCCGCGACCACGGCCGCGGCGATCACATCGGCCCGCAGGACGCCGTCCCCGAGACCGGCGAAGCGGGTCCGCAGATACCTGGCCAGGGCCCGCTCGTAGCGCCAGACCACGGACAACTCGTACGCGCGCAGTCCCGGCACCTTCTTGGTGAGGTGGTAGCGCTGCACGGAGAAGGCCGGGTTCTCGGCGTACATCCGCAGCACCAGCCGGGCGGCGTCACAGACCCTGCGCACCGGTTCGTCGTCGGCCGCGCTCGCGGCCAGGAAGGCCGTCATCTCGGCGAGGCACCGCTCGTGGTCGGGGAAGACCACGTCCTCCTTGGACGGGAAGTAGCGGAAGAACGAGCGCCGCCCCACCCCGGCGAGCGCCACGATGTCGTCGACGGTGGTCTCCTCGTAGCCCCGCTCCAGGAAGAGCCGGAACGCCGCCGCGACCAGTGCGTCCCGCATCGGCGGCTTCACGGCCTTGTCACCGCGGCCGGGAGCCGCACTGCTGGAGCTCATGAACGGAACGTAGCACCGGGAGGCCACCGATGGCACTTGGTGCACGCAGGACGGAACCCAGTACCACCGCGGCCCTTTCCCGCAGGTCGTTCCTATGATCGATCCACCACCGTCCCCGAGGAGCCCGCATGCCGCCCGCCCCCGCGTCCTGTACGTCACCGACCTGGCCTACCCGGCCCGCGGGCGCCGCTACGGCGACGAGGACGTCTTCCTGACCTCCCGGCTGCGCGAGCACCTCGACCTGGCCCTGTGCCATCCGCGGGACGCCGCCGCCCTGATGGACGGCTTCGACGCCGTCGTGGTCCGCAACAGCGGCCCGGTGGTGGCGTACCAGGACGCCTACGACGCCTTCCGCGAGCGCGCCTCGGCGACCGGGAAACCGGTCTACAACCCGCTCACGGGCAGGGGAGACATGGCCGGCAAACAGTATCTGCTCGACCTGAGCGCCGCCGGTCACCCGGTGATCCCCACCGTCGGCCGGCCGCAGGACCTGCACCGGCTGCCCGACACGCAACGGTACGTGGTCAAACCACGGCTCGGCGCCGACTCCATAGGGCTGCGCGTCGTCCCCGCGGACGAGGTGCGCGGCCTCGTCGACGGCGACGTCCTGGTACAACCGCACATCGACTTCGCCTACGAGGTCTCCTTCTACTTCGTCGACCACGACTTCCAGTACGCCCTCCACGCCCCTCGCCCGGAGAGCCGCTGGCAGCTGGAGGCGTACGAACCCACCCCGTCCGACCTCGAATTCGCCCGCGGTTTCATCGACTGGAACACCCTCGACCACGGCATCCAGCGCGTCGACGCCTGCCGCGCGCCGGGCGGCGAACTGCTGCTGGTGGAACTGGAGGACCTCAATCCGTACCTGTCGCTCGACGCCCTCGACGACGCCGGCCGGGAGGCGTTCGTGTCCGCCATGGCGGCATCCCTGCGCCGCTTCCTCCGGGACGCCGGGGTGACGGCCGGCTGAACCCGCAGGGCCCGCGGCGCGTATTCCTTCCCGCGGGCGGCTCGACTCGCCCGCGCGGGACGGAAGGAGAGCAACGTGACGACACCGTCCGAGCCCGGGCGGCCGCACCACGGACCGCCCCTCGAACCCCTGCGGGTCCTGCGCCCACGCCGTACCGACGCACTCGCGGAGCTGTTCAGGGAGTTCGCGCAGGACGACCGGGGCGGATACGAGTCGGTGCCGCTGCCGCTGCCCCGGCCGGATCCGAGGACAGCACGCGGGAACTCCCGCCCGTCCCCGCCGGCCGGCCGCCGAGGGCCCGGTGCGGCGTCGGGGCCCGCCGCCGCACCGCTTGGGCACTCGCCGTGGCCGCGGCGGCGGTGGCCGGCTTCGGAGGCGCGCTCCTGCTCACGGAACGGGACGCCGAACGCCGCGCGGCACCGGCCCCCGGCCCGCCCGCGAGTGCCACGACCGCTCCCGCCTTTCCCGCCGACCCGGGGTTTCTCCGCGAGGGCGACGCGGGGCCCGCGGTGACCGAACCGCGGCAGCGGTTGTCGCGCATCCCGGACGTCCACCGGGACGGCGCCACCGACGGCCGCTACGACGCCGCCCTCCGCCGCCGTCGCCCGTTTCCAGCTCTGGTACGGCATCCGGAGCGACGAGACCGGCCTCTACGGCGACGACACCCGCCTCGCCCTGGAGTCCCGCACCGGCCCTCCGGGGGCCTGACGCCGGCCCGGTGCGGCTCCCGCCGTCCTCCGGGACTGTCCTACCGCTCCTTCGGCATACGGATGTCGAGCACGCACACGTCGTCGCGGCGCTCCTCCTCCAGCATCGATTCCAGCAGTGTCTTCAGGGACCCCATCTCGTCGCCCGGGTGGGCCGCCACGGCCCCGGCGAGACGGGCCAGGCCCACATCGATGTTCTCCGGGGGCCGCTCCACCAGACCGTCCGTGTACAGCAGCACCCGGTCGCCCGGTTCGAGACGGCACTCGGCCTCCTCGAACCGCGGTGTGGTGGTCGCGCCGAGCAGCATGCCGCTGGGCCGGCGCAGAAAGCTCACCTCGCCGTCGCGCAGCAGCAGGGGCGGGGTGTGGCCCGCCTGGGCCCAGACCAGACGCCGTTCGGCGGGCCGGTAGCGGGCCAGGACCATGGTCGCGGTGCCGTGGGGGTCCCGGGAGTGCAGCAGCAGGGTGTTGAGCCGGGCGAGCGCGCCGGTCAGCGAGGAGCCGGTGATGACCATGCCCTTGGCGGTGAACCGCAGCTGGGCCATGGTGGCGACGGCGTCCACCCCGTGCCCGGCGACATCGCCGACGACGAACAGCGCGTCGCCGTCGGGCAGTTCGATGGCGCTGAACCAGTCGCCGCCGACGTGGATGCCCGCCTGGGCGGGCAGGTAGGCGACCTCGACGCGCAGGCCGGCCAGGTTCACCGCCCGCTCGGGCAGGGGCAGCAGGGCGTTCTGCAGACGGGCGACCAGGGTCCGCTCGGACTGGAGCACGTCGTGCTGGGTGAGGATCGCCCGCTCGCTCTCGACCAGGGCGAGCTCGGCCCGCCGCCGCGCGGTCAGGTCCTGCACGAATCCGTGCACGTCGACGGGCGTGCCGTGCATGTCCGCCACCGCCTCGGCGACCAGTCGCAGATGACGGACGCCGCGCGTGCCGTGGACGCGGAACGGGAGGTCGAAGGGCCGCCCCTCGCGGATCAGGTTCTCGATGGCGAGGCCGAGCGAGGACCGGTCGTCGGACACCGCGAGTCCGGGAAGGCCGGCGAGCGGGACGGGTCCGTCCGCCGGGTCCCGGTCGAGGATCGAGAAGACCTGCGACGACCAGGACGCCTCGTCCGTGGCCAGGTTCCAGTTCGCCCAGCCGAGGTTGCCCAGCCGCTGCAGGTCGGCGAGCCGCTGCTCCTGCCGGTCGGACGAGGCGTGCCGGACCCAGGTCACCACCAGCGCGTCCTTCAGCCGGGTCACCCGTACGGAGTACGTGGACAGCTCCGCGACACTGTCCACCATCTCTTGTTGGGCGAACGGCTCGCTGACGTACGTCTCCCCGGTGGCGAGTGCGTCCAGGCAGCCCCGCCCCACCGGCGCGTCATCCAGGTCGGGCCAGAACTCCCGCAGCCGCCGTCCCACCGGGTCGCCGCCGGTGCCGCCCAGTACGTCGGCCGCCTGCTCCGTGGCGGCGTCGATCCGGAAGTCCTCGGGCTCACCGGAAGGGCCGCGCAGCGGGGTCAGCAGCAGCGCCGCGACCGGCAGCGCCGCGAACAGCGCCCGTATGCCCTCCGGGGGCGCGTCCGCCGTCGGCTCCGCCCGTGCGGTGAACGTACGCAGCCGCCCGGCGCACAGCCGGACGACTCCCCGCAGATGGGCGCGGTCGCGCGGGGTGAACGGGCCGGACCGCCCGCGCAGCACGCCGATGCAGACCTCGGGGCCCTCTGCGGCGGGCACCGGCAGCCAGGCCCGGGACAGCCACCGCTCGGGCGGTTCGCCGATCAGCGGGTACCGTGCGCTGTCCTCGGTGAAGTCCTCCAGCCAGCGCGGTTCGCCGGCCCGCAGGGCGTCCAGTACCGCGACCCCGCTGAAGGGGGGCACCTGACGCCACTGGGCGGCCAGCCGTTCGTCGAGTCCGGCGTGCCCGATCAGTTCCAGGCCACCGCCGAGCCGGCGGGCGTAGACCATGACGGAGTCCGCGCCCAGGTCCTGCCCGAGGTGGTCGCGCAGGCACCGGGCCAGTGCCTGGGGTGTGTCGGCGTGCACGAGGGCCCGGCCCAGGCGGCCGAGGGCCTCCGCGACGTCGTCGGGAGCGAAGGGCTCCTGCGTCGGGTCGGCCTCGGGGAGTCCGGCAGTCGCGCCGTCGGCGTCCCGCACCGGCCCTGCCGGCGACGCATCGGTGCCGGGTTGGGCGGTCGCCGTGCGGCCCAGGGTGATCCAGCACTCCTCCAGCAGGGTGCGGCGGGCCGCCTTGGCACGCTGGAGCAGCGTCTCGCCCGCGGCGTCGGCGGAGCAGCCGGTCAGCGCCATCACGACGCCTTTGGCGCGCTCCACCACGGCCGACGTGGCGGCCTGCTCGCGCAGCCGGTCCATCTCGACGCGCTGCTGGGCGACGACCCTGGCCAGTTCCACCAGGTCCGGCGCGGCTCCGGACTCCACCGGGACAACGGGCTCGCTCATCACGCGTTGAGCATCGCACACCGCTCCCGGTTCGTTGAAAGGCTTGTCCCCTCCGGATTCCCCGACGCCCCGGGCCGGCGGGTTCCTCCGGCGCCGCCCCGCCCACCTGCGGACCTGCCCGGCCCGGCGGCGCGGCGCGTGCCGAGGCGTTGCCGCGGGCTCGCCCGACCCGGCGGATGCCCCGGAGCCCGGCCCGGTGCGTGCCGGGCGGAAGCGCGGTCAGCGGCCGGTGCCGGCCAGGGCCTCGGTGACCGCGCGTACGCTGCGGGCGATGTGCTGGAGCTGCATGACCTCTGCCGCGTACAGCTTGATCGTGTGCTCGATGACCCCTTCGTGCAGTCCCAGCCGGGGCAGATCGGCCCGGGCGGTCTGCAGGGCGGTCCGGGCCACCCGGATCTCGTGCTCGACCTGGATCTGTGCGTGCCGGGCCAGCAGGACGGGGTGCCGCATGAGCGCCGGGTAGCTCGCGTAGCGCGCAGGCACCAGCTCGCGCAGCCACTTGGCCGCCGAGCGTTCCCAGTCGTAGCTGCCGGGTGCCTTGACCTGGCAGGGCCAGTCGGGACTGAGGCGCGTGGACGTCAGGGGCATGATCATCGCTTCCGGGTGTACGGCGTCGCCGGGGTGGACGACGGGGCGGGACGGCCCCGGCCCAGGGGATGACCGGGGCCGCCACGAGCGGCCGGGCAGGGGAGGCCCGGCCGAACACCGTGGCCGCGGGAGCGGGTAGGAGCCGGCGGCTTCGGGTGTTCGCGCGGGTGCCCGGTCGGGACCGGTGCCGTCCGCGGCGAATGGTGCTGGCAGCGCATGGGCGGACCGTCGGCTTTCCGGGCGGAGCGGGTGAGGGCGAGGGCGGTGGAACGCGGTCCGGAGTGGCCGGGTCGCGATCCGTGAGCAGTATTTATATATGCCATCTGGTTTTCAAGACGTATGAAAACATTCATGTGCGCTTTGATGCGGATGCTCCCTTTGTGGCCCCTCGGCGGGCTCAGTCCCTGAGGAAGAACTGGTGCTCGTCGGCGACGTGCTCGTACTCGTCGAGCCGGGCCTGCGTCCGCTCGGGATCCGCGTCCGTCATGGCCTGGAGCAGCGCCGCGCACATCACGCCGGGAGCCGCGTAGGAGTCGAACACCAGCCGTGACCCGGTGCCGGTGGCGAAGGTGATGTCGGCCTCGTCCGCGATCGGGCCCAGCGCCAGGTCGGTGATCAGCACGACCTTCAGCCCGGCGCTGCGGGCCACCCGCACCGCCGTCAGGGTCTCCTGGGCGTGCCGCGGCATGGAGAACGCCAGCACCCAGCTGCCGCCCGCCTCTCGCGACTGCAACAGCGCGTCGTAGGCGACGCTGCCGCCCCGCGTCACCAGCCGTACGTCCGGGTGGATACGGCGGGCGGCGTAGGCGAAGTACTCGGCCAGGGAGACGGAGATACGCAGACCGAGGACGGTGAGCGGCGTGGACGCGGACAGCCCGCGGCCCACCTCGATGACCCGGTCGGCGTCGGCGAAGTCCCGCCTCAGGTTCTCCAGATTCTCGATCTCGGCGTCCACGGCCGCCTGGAGCTCGTTGCCCCGGACCTCCTCGGCGGGGCCGCCGGAACGGGTCCCGAGAGTGATCGACTGGACCTTCTCCCGCAGCGCGGGGTAACCGCTGAAGCCGACCGCCGAGGCGAACCGGGTCACCGAGGGCTGACTCACCCCGACCCGGTCCGCGAGATCCGTGATCGACAGGAACGCCGCCTCGGTGATGTGCTCGATCAGGTACTGGGCGATGCGTCGCTGGCCGGGGGAGAGACGGGGCCGGTCGAACAACGTGCGGAGCTGGGCCGTCGGGGACACCTCCGTGTCCTGGCGCGCCTTTCCCGAGGTGATCGCGGACGCCTGTGCGCGTGCCTGCTGCGGCGATCGCACCGGTGCGCCTCGTTCGTCTCCCACGAGGGTTCAACATAGCCCACGCACCGTGGCGGCCAGTGCTTCTCGCAGGAGTGCACCGGCCCGTCCTCTCCGGGGATATCCGCGCCTTCTCTGGGAACCCGCCGACGCATCGAAGCACCCGGCACACGAGGAGCCAGCAGACATGACCGTCCCCGAGGAGAACCGGCCGAAGACCCGGGACACCGACGACACCGTCGAGCGGCCGGAGCACAAGGACGCGCGCGATCAGGGCGGCACCGGCCGCACGATGCGCGAGGCCCTGGAGGAGGCCGAGATCCGGCCCGACGACTTCGACGAACGCTAGACCGTCCCTCACATCCCCGTCCTCGACGGGACTACGTTTCGGCAGGTGAGAGCATGAGCGCCCTGAGCGCGCTGGAAGAGGCCCTGGAGAACCGGTGGGAGGCGCTGTGGGCGCGGATGTTCGGCCGGGAGCCGGTCGAACTCGTCGACGCCCTCCGGCGCGAGTGCGACAGCAACGCCGTGGTGTGCCGAGCGGGCCGGGTGCTCGTCCCCAACGCCTACGAGGTGGAACTGCCCGCCCCGGTGCACGAGGAACTGACGCGCCGCGGCAGTCGCGTGGGGCAGGCGCTCACCGACCGACTGGCCCGGCACGCCGCGCGCCACGGCTACGAATGGGCGGGCCCGCTCGCCGTGCACGTCAGCCGGTCCGCCGAGGTGCCCAACGGCCGTTACCGCGTGGCGAGCAGCGTGATGCCCCACGTGAGCGCCGACGGTTTCCAGCGGGCGGGGCAGCCGGGACCCGGCTGACGGCCCCGGTCAACGCCGGTAGACCGTGATCGAGTGACCGACGTCGTCGACCGGGCGGCTGCCCTCGATCAACTCGGCCAGCCGCCCGTCGCCCTGGCCGCCGCGGAGTCCGACACCACCAGGACCCCGCGCACCTCGGCGGGCGGCACCCGGCGCGGGTGGGCGGCGTCGATGCCGTACGACGAGGGCACCCCGCTGCCCTTGTAGACCAGCCAGATCCGCTCCCCGCGGTACCGCTGGCGCAGCCGGTCGGCGAGCCGGCCGGGGTCCTGGCCCCAGTCCACGTTGGAGTCGTGCAGCCGGGAACGGGTCTTCGAAGGACCGCCGAACGCCTCGTTGGAGTACGGCAGATAGTAGGGAAACGTCCGCAGCGAGCTCACCGCGACGCACGCCACCAGCACCGCCGTCGCCACCCGCACCCGCCGCCACCGCACCACGAGCACGAGCAGCCAGACCGAGGTGAGGACGAACCCGGCGGCCGGCACGTCGAGCGTGGCCAGTGAGCCGTGCGCGATCACGTCGGGGGAGAGGCAGTACAGCGCGAGCGCGGCTGAAACACCCGGCCCTGCCCGCCAGTTCACGGGCGAAGGCGAACACCACCAGCCCGAACAGCAGCGTCAGGGCGATCACCGGCAGGCGCGCCCACAGCATCAGACGCCACGGGTCGTTGCCCGACTCGTACAGCAGACGCCGCCCCAACTCACCTTGATCGCCGTCGAACGCCGTGTCGAGGTGCGGATCCGCGAGCGCCACCCCTGCGGCGATCACCAGCTTCCCGAGCGGCGGATGCTCGGGGTTGTACCGCAGGCTGTGCTCCTTCAGATACACGGCAGCCGTGCCCACGTACACCGGCTCGTCGATCGTCGGTGTCTGCCGCACGGCAGCGGTGACCATCGCCGCGGCCATCTGCCCGAGCAGCAGCACCACCACAACGGCCACCGCCCACCGCCGGCCCGCGCGCCCCGGCGCGGGCCCGCCGTCAGCACCGACGACCGCATCCCGTACGACCGCCGCCGCAAGAGCCCTCATGGGCCTCCACTCTCGCACCGGCCCCGCGCGGTTGGGGGGACACCGGCGCCGTCAGCGCGCCGCGCGCACCACAGCCGGTGCCCGCGCGGCGAGTTCCTCGAGCGGGCCGCCGGTCAGCCGGCACAGCGTCCACTCCTCCAGGAGCTCCGCCCCGAGCCCCTCGTAGAACGCGATCGCCGGCTCGTTCCAGTCCAGCA
The DNA here is from genome assembly GCA_014650015.1 of Streptomyces griseoloalbus. Classification (GTDB taxonomy): domain Bacteria; phylum Actinomycetota; class Actinomycetes; order Streptomycetales; family Streptomycetaceae; genus Streptomyces; species Streptomyces griseoloalbus. The sequence goes on along the minus strand of BMUD01000004.1, from coordinate 142,630 downwards.
CCATCCACTCGAAGCGTTCGAAACCGTGTCCCCGGCAGATCGCCGCGAGCGCGGCCAGCAGCGCCTTGCCGTGCCCGGCGCCCCGGGTGTGCGGGCGGACGTACAGGTCCTCGAGATGCATCCCCCGCGTACCGGTCCAGGTCGAGAAGCGCGGGAACCACAGCGCGAACCCGGCGACCTCTCCCGTCCCGTCGTCCTCGGCGATCAGGACGCGGGCCGCGGGGTGCTCGCCGAACAGGGCCGCGTGGAGCTGCTCCTCGGTGGCGCGGGCCTGCTCGGCCGCCTTCTCGTAGGTGGCGAGTTCGCGGATCATCGCGCGGATCTCGGGGACGTCGTGCACGGTGGCTTCTCTGATCACGGGAGGAGAGCCTGCGTCAACGGGGCGCACCGCGTCCAGCCGGTTTCACCGGCCGGGACGCGCCCGGCAACGCGGACTCCGGTACCACCAGGTCGGCCCGGTCCCGAGTCGGGGCGATCAGCTCGGCGTTGCGCTCGTCGGTGCGCAGCACCCAGGCCACCGCCTCCTGATGGCTCTTGCCGAACTCCTCGTGCCGGGCGATCAGCCGCCGCAGCCGCTCCTCCTCGTCCAGCACGCAGAACCACACCTCGTCGAGCCGGCGCCGGACCCGCGCCCACGCGCCGGTGTCCAGCAGCAGGTAGTTGCCCTCCGTCACCACCAGCCGGGCGGCCGGCGGTACCGGCAGTGCTCCCGCGAGCGGCTGCTCCAGCCCCCGTTCGAACCCGGGGGCGTACACGACATCGTCGTCCGCTTCCTCGCGCAGCCGCCCCAGCAGCGCCGCGTATCCCGCCGCGTCGAAGGTGTCCGGGGCGCCCTTGCGGTCCCGGCGGCCCAGACGGTCCAGTTCGGCGTCGGCGAGGTGGAAGCCGTCCATGGGGACGTGCGCGACCCACGGCTGCCCGCTGCCGTTGAGCTCCCGCACCAGATGCCCGGCGAGCGTCGATTTCCCCGCGCCCGGGCTGCCGGCGATGCCGAGGATCGCGCGCCGGCCGTCCCGGGGCAGGGAGCGGGCACGGCGGAGGAGGTCGTCGAAGGTCAGCGCCACACGGGCAAGTGTGTCACTTGCGCGGCCGGGGCCTGCCGCCATGTGGCCCGCGCCACTCACTGTTCGGCGCCCCACGGGGAACGGTGTCCTGTATGACGGATCTGGGTCTGCCCGATGACATTCTCGCCTGCCTCTTCGATCTCGACGGCGTCGTCACGAAGACGGCCGTCGTCCACGCGGCCGCCTGGAAGGAGATGTTCGACGCCTTCCTCCGCGAGCGGGACGGCGAAGCCTTCCGGCCCTTCGGCGACGCCGACTACGACGAGTACGTCGACGGCCGCCCGCGCGCCGACGGCGTCCGCACCTTCCTCGCCTCCCGCGCCATCGAACTGCCCGAGGGAAAACCCGACGACCCGCCCGACGCCCGTACCGTGCACGGCCTGGGCAACCGCAAGAACGAGCTGCTGCTGGAGAAGATCCGTACCGACGGCGTGCAGGCCTATGACGGCACCCTGCGCTATCTCGCCGCGGTCCGTGCCCGCGGACTGCGCACCGCGATCGTCTCCTCCAGCGCCAACTGCCGTGACGTGCTGCGCTCGATCGGTGCCGAGGACCTCTTCGACGTGCGCGTCGACGGTGTGGTCGCCGCCGAGCGCGGCCTGCCCGGGAAGCCGAAACCCGACACCTTCCTCGCCGCCGCCCGGGACCTCGGCGTCGAGCCGTCCCGGGCCGCCGTGTTCGAAGACGCGCTGGCCGGCATGGACGCGGGCCGCGCCGGGCACTTCGGATACGTCGTCGGCGTGGACCGGGTGGGCCAGACCGACGCGCTGTACGCGCACGGCGCCGACCGGGTCGTGACGGACCTGGCCGAACTCGGGGGTGAGCAGTGATCACACAGCGGGCGTACGCCGTCGAACCGTGGACCGTGCGCGAACACAGCCTGGACCTCGGCGTCCTCGCGCAGAGCGAGTCCGTGTTCGCGCTGTCCAACGGCCATGTCGGCTGGCGCGGCAACCTCGACGAGGGTGAACCGCACGGCCTGCCCGGCTCCTACCTCAACGGCGTCCATGAACTGCACCCGCTGCCCTACGCCGAGGCGGGCTACGGCTACCCGGAGTCGGGCCAGACGGTCATCAACGTCACCAATGGCAAGGTGATCCGGCTGCTCGTCGACGACGAACCGTTCGACCTGCGCTACGGGCGGCTCGTCAGCCACGAGCGGACCCTGGACCTGCGCCGGGGCGTCCTCGAGCGGGTCTGCGAATGGACCTCCCCGGCCGGGTCCACGGTCCGGGTGCGCTCCACCCGCCTCGTCTCCCTCACCCAGCGGGCCGTCGCCGCCGTCGCCTACGAGGTCGAGCCCGTCGACAGCCGGACGCGCGTGGTGGTGCAGTCCGAGCTGGTCGCCAACGAGAGCCTGCCGGGACCGGACGGCGACCCGCGCGCCGCGCGCGCCCTGAAGTCCCCGCTGGAACCGGAGGAGGACGTCGCCGAGGACCACCGGCTGCGCCTGGTGCACCGCACCCGGCGCAGCGGCCTCCGGGTCGCCGTGGCCGCCGACCACACCATCGACGGCCCCGAACGGACCACGACCGGCTGCGAGAGCAACGTGGACGTGGCCCGGCTGACCGTCACGTCGGTGCTGGAACCGGGGCAGCGGCTGCGGGTGGAGAAACTGGTCGCCCACGGCTGGTCCGGCGCCCGCTCCCGGCCCGCGATGAGCGACCAGGTGGAGGCGGCGCTGGCGGCCGCCGCGCACAGCGGCTGGCAGGGGCTTCTCGACGAACAGCGGGCGTACCTCGACGACTTCTGGGCCCGCGCCGACGTCGAGGTCGACGGCGACGAGGAGATCCAGCAGGCCGTCCGCTTCGCCCTCTTCCACGTCCTGCAGGCAGGCGCCCGCGCCGAACGGCGTGCGATACCCGCCAAGGGACTGACCGGCTCCGGCTACGACGGTCACGCCTTCTGGGATACCGAGGTCTTCGTACTGCCCCTGCTGATCTGCACCGCGCCGGACGCCGCAGCCGAGGCGCTGCGCTGGCGGCAGACCACCCTGCCCGTCGCCCGTGAGCGCGCCACCCAACTCGGGTTGCGCGGGGCCGCGTTCCCCTGGCGCACCATCGAGGGCTCGGAGGGCTCCGCCTACTGGCCGGCCGGCACCGCCGCCTTCCACGTCAACGCCGACATCGCCGACGCCGCGGTGCGCTACGTCCAGGCCACCGGCGACGAGCGCTTCGAACACGACACCGGCGTGGAACTGCTGGTGGAGACCGCCCGCCTCTGGCGCTCCCTCGGCCACCACGACGACCGGGGCGTCTTCCACATCGACGGGGTCACCGGACCGGACGAGTACAGCGCCGTCGCCGACGACAACACGTACACCAACCTCATGGCCCGGGCGAACCTGCTGGCCGCCGCCGACGCCTGCAAACGCCACCCCGACCGGGCGGCGGAGCTCGGCGTCGACGAGGAGGAGAGCGCCGGCTGGCGGGACGCAGCCGAGGCCGTGCACCTGCCCTACAACGACGAACTCGGCGTACACGAACAGCACGCGGGCTTCACCCGCTACCAGCGCTGGGACTTCGCCGGCACCCGCCCCGACCAGTACCCGCTGATGCTCCACTTCCCCTACTTCGACCTCTACCGCAAACAGGTGATCAAGCAGGCGGACCTCGTGCTGGCGATGCACACCTGCGCCGGCTTCTTCGAGGACAACCACGACGAGGAGCAGATCGCCCGCAACTTCGCCTACTACGAGCCGCTGACCGTACGGGACTCCTCGCTGTCGGCCTGTGTCCAGGCCGTCCTGGCCGCCCGCACCGGCCACCTGGACCTGGCCCACGCCTACACCGCCGAGGCCGCCCTGATGGACCTCGCGGACCTGGAGCACAACACCCGGGACGGACTGCACATCGCCTCCCTGGCCGGCACCTGGACGGCGCTGGTCGCCGGGTTCGGCGGCATGCGCTGGGACGACGGCAGCCTCCGGTTCACCCCGCGGCTGCCGTCGAGGCTCGGCCGTCTGGCCTTCACCCTGCGGTTCCTCGGCCGGTGCCTGCGTGTCGAGGTCACGCCCGACCGGGCCACGTACACGCTGCGCTCCGGCCCCCCACTGACCCTCCGTCACCACGGCACCGAGCTGACCGTACGCAAGGACGCCCCCGTCGAACGGCCCGTCCCGCCGTCCACGCCGCGCCCTGCCCCCGAGCAGCCCCCGCACCGCGGACCGCACCCGCGCTGACGGTGGCGGGCACCGGGGCGGGTGACGCGGTTGGCCGTATCCCGCCCTGCGTGCCCGCCCCGTGCGGGTTAGTTTGTCCGTGTTCTCCGGAAGCCCGGTTCCCTTCACCCCCGGTCCGTGGACCGCACGGCCGGTGGACCGCCGGGACCCATGACGCGCGGGACGAGGGACGGACGATGACCGACGGCACCGGTGCCCTCCTCGCCGGCACCCGGCGAGCAGGACACCGGCCCGCGCCCGGCGCCTCCCGGCGCACGCGCGGCGCCTGGCCGTTCGCGGTGCCGGCCGCCGTCTTCACCCTCGCCCAACTCGCCCTCGTCCGGCCGGTGCTGGGCCTCGGCTGGGACGAGATCGTCTACATCAGCCAGGTCACCTCCCACCACCCCGCCGCCTTCTTCAGCGCCCCCCGCTCGCGGGGCGTCTCCCTGCTGGTGGCGCCCGTCGCGTCCTGGTCCTCGTCCACGGTGCTGCTGCGCGTCCATCTCGCCGTACTGTCCGGGCTCGGCCTCTACCTCGCCCTGCGCTCCTGGCGCGGCCTGTTCCCGACCCGGGTCCTGGTCACCGCCGGGGCCTTCTTCGCCTCCCTGTGGGTGACGCTCTTCTACGGTCCCCAGGCCATGCCCAACTACTGGGTCGCCACCGGCGCGCTGATCACCACCGGCTGCTTCCTGCGCCACCGCGTGGACCGCTCGGCCGGCGGCCCGCTGTGGGGCGTCGTGGCGGGGGCCGTGCTCATGGCCTTGATGCGGCCCACCGATGCCGTCTGGGTGGCGGTCCCGCTCCTCGTCCTCGCCCTGGCGGGCCGGCACGGGCGGCTGCTGCTCGCCCTCGTCGGCGGTCTCGTGGCGGGCGCGGCCGAGTGGGTGATCGAGGCGTACGCCGGATTCGGCGGCCTGGGGGAGCGGCTGGCCGAGGCCTCCCGCGTCCAGGGCGGGCTCGGCGTGCAGATCGCCGTCGGTGACCAGCTGCGCAGCCTGGGCGGGCGTGCCCTGTGCCGTCCGTGCACGGGGCCGATGCCGCACCCGGTGATCACCCTGTGGTGGTTCGTCCTGCCGGTGCTCGCCGTGCTCGGGCTGATCGTCGCGGTGCGGGCCCGGCGCACCCTGTGCACCCTGGTGCCCCTGGTCTGCGCCACGACCGCCGCACTTCCGTACCTGTTCATGATCGGATACGCGGCGCCCCGCTTCCTCCAGCCCGCCTACGCCCTGCTCGCGATCCCGGTCGCCGACGCGCTGTGGTACCTGCTCACAGCGCCGCGCGGGAGGTGGCGGCCGACCGTCGGGGCCCTGGTCGCGCTCGGGCTGGCCGGCCATCTGACGGTGCAGCTGGCCGTCCTCGTGCACACCGTGGACCGAAACACCGACAGCCGCCGCGACTGGGCCCGCATGGCCGGCCGGCTGCACCGGCTCGGTGTCCGCCCACCCTGTCTGATCACCGGCCACGAGGCCATTCCCGTCGGCTACTACGCCGGCTGCTCCTCCGGTGCGACCGCCGGGAACAACGAGAACACCACGGCCGCCGAGATCCTGCGCACCGCCGACCGCATCCCCGTCGCCACGCTCACCGGCCCCGGCGGTACACCGCCCGGCTACGCCCGTGCCTGGCCCGCCCACCGGATCGGCGACCTCCAGGTGCGTATCGCCCCCGCGCCCGGTCCGGGCACCGCAGGGTGACGGCGATCACCCCGTACCGCCGGCGGTGTTTCCCGCGCGCCCGGTCCAGGTAGGACTCGGTTGTCGGAACGCGGATGTGCGACGAGGGGGAGTGCGGCATGGCGGGGAGCGATCACGAAGGGCGGCTGGGGGAGGAGTTCTTCACTCCGGGGACCTCGTCCTTCACCGAGTTCCTGGCGGTCCACCGCCCCGAGCTGCTGGGCACACGCACCCTGCCCCAGGGGGTCCGCGCCCCGGAGAGCCCGCACGGCACCACGATCCTCGCCCTCACCTACCGCGACGGCGTGCTGATCGCCGGCGACCGCAGAGCCACGATGGGCAACCTGATCGCCCAGCGCGACCTGGAGAAGGTGCTGCCCGCCGACGACCACACCGCGATCGCGATCGCCGGCACCGTGGGGATCGCCCTGGAGATGGTGCGGCTCTACCAGGTCGAACTCGCGCACTTCGAGAAGATCGAGGGCATCCCCATGACCCTCGCCGCGAAGGCGACCCGGCTGGCCACCATGATCCGCCAGAACCTCGGCCAGGCCATGCAGGGTCTCGCCGTCGTCCCACTCCTCGCCGGCTACGACACCACCGCGCCCGCGGGCGCGCGGGGCCGCATCTTCTCCTTCGACGCCGCCGGCGGCCGCTACGAGAAGTTCGGCTTCCACGCGGAGGGCTCCGGATCGCCGTACGCCAGGGGAGCGCTGAAGAAGCTCCACCGGCCGGACATGTCGCGCGACGAGGCCGCCCTGGTCGCCCTGGAGGCGCTCTACGACGCGGCCGAGGACGACTCCGCGACCGGTGGCCCGGACGTCGCCCGCCGCATCTTCCCGGTCGTGTCGGTGATCACCGGGGACGGGTACGAGCGGCTCGCCGAAACGGAGACCCGGCGGCTGAGCCTCGCCGTGGTCGAGCGGCGGCAGTCCCGGCCGGACGGGCCGAACGCGCCCGTGTGACCTCCGCACCGCGCGTGACGCTCCCTGTCGTCCGGCGCACTGGGTTAGAGATCGCGTGACGGGAAACGCGGATCTGACACCCGCGGAGGAACGAGCCGACGCAGCGTGACAGGGAGGCAGCCATGGGCACCGAACCGATGGCCGACGACGCGTACCAGCCCACCGGGAGCAACGAGGAGCAGGAGGACGCCGCGCCGCTCGACATGCAGGACGCCCTCGACGAACGGTCCTACGACGACACCCTCGACGAGGGCTACTCGCCGCCGGAGAAACCGCTCGGCGTCACCAAGCACGGCACCACGGCCGCCGAGCAGCACGACGGGGAGACCCTCGACGAACGGCTGGCCCAGGAGGTGCCGGACGCGTCCGTGCCCGTCGGGGACGAGGTGGGCGACCTTCCCGGCGGCGAGGGCGAGCCGGTCGACCCGGAGGCGGGCACCGGCCGGGCCGGACGCCTGGTCGCCCCCGACGAGGGCGCCCACACCGACACCACCAAGGAGAGCGTCGCCGAGGACGTCGGCATCGACGGAGGGGCCGCCGGCGCCGAGGAGGCCGCCGTACACGTCATCGAGGACGAGACGGCGCTCCCGGACGATCAGGACAGAACCTGAGCCGAGCCCTCACGGCGCCGCCGGTCCGGTGCACCATCGCACCGGACCGGCGGCGCCGTGTCCTGCCCCACCGGCAGGGCCTGCGGGAATCTCAGGGAAGGATCTTGTCGAGGGCGGCGGGCCCCTCCTCGGCCAGCTTCCGCCGGGCCCAGTCGAGGTTCTGCGGGGTGAGGTCCTTGCCCGAGGCGAGGACCAGGTCCTCCGGCGACACATCCGTGCCGGTGCGGGCGTGGAGCAGGCTGTCCGGGGTGGCGCGGTCCTCGGGCTGCCGGGACGCGTCGGGCTGGGACGTCGACATCTTCTGGCTCCTCGGGTCCGGATCGCTGTTGCGGCCCCGGTGCTGTCATCGGGTCCGATATCACCATTCAACGCGGGGGCCCGCCGTGCATCCGGAACGCCCGCGGCACCGCGGTGAAGGGCCGCCTCCTGGATGCCGGGGTACCTTCCCGGGCCGACGGGAAACCTGCTCCCGCAGTGCCGGCCCGGGCAGCGCACCGGGAGGCCCGCCCGAGGACAGACAGGCCCTAGAAGGGCGAGAGCGTCAGCCGCAGGCCCGTCGGGGCCGTGTCCTGGATGTACGAGGCGAAGTCGGCCACGTCGTCGAAGGCGAAGCCGTACGCCTTGCCGTCCTCGGTGGCCGTGTGCATGGCCTTGGAGTAGTGGTTGGTGAGCTCGGTCGCGTAGAAGACCGAGGGGTCCGTGGTCGGCTGGTCGGGGTGGCTGAGGAGCGTGGAGCGGTTGAAGCCGGCGCCCAGCACCGCGGCGACCGGACCGGTGGTGCCGTCGTTGGGGGCGGCGAGGGCACCGTCGCAGAACAGGACGTCCCGCGTGGACGGCTTGCCGAAGGAGACCTGGGCGGGTCCGTCGAAGGTGAACCGGTCGCCGCGCACCCGGCCGGTGAAGGTACCGGCATTGGTGGTGATTTTGAGGTCCTTGCCGGTGTAGGTGCTCCACACCTCGTCGATGTACGGGGCGAGGTAGTCCTCGGCGAACAGACCGGCGTCCAGACCGTGGCCGGGGGCGATGATCCGGGTGTCGTCCACGACGAGCCGGGAGAACGCCTCCATCTCCTTGACGGCGGCGAACGCGGCGGCGCGGCCTCCCTCGCGCACCGTGCCCGTCGTCTGGTCCTTGGCGCCCGTCAGCCGGATGCTCAGCGGCACGCTGAACATGTCGACCATCGTCGTGTTGCAGAACATGCCCGAGGAGTTGTACGTGAACTCCGCGCAGTCGTGCAGCACGCCGTAGTTGGGGTCCGAGGTGACCCAGCCGGCCGGGTACTGCAGCGCCGCGTTGCCGTTGCCGTCCGTGACGGCCTTGAACTTGAGCTTCTCGCCGAGGGACACGTAGATCCGGCCGGACATGTACGGCAGGGACAGCTTCGTCTCGCCGCTTCCGGCCAGGCTGATCGCGTAGTCGGTGAAGCCGTCGGGGCCGTTGTCCGACGCGGCGATCGGGGCGAGGGTCCCCTCCGGGGTGACGCGGACCTGCCGGCCGTCCGCGTTGCCCACGATGTAGAGGTGCACGTTCTCGTTGCCGAAGGAACCGCTGTCGTTGGCGATCGTCAGCGGCAGGGGCCCCGCCGCCGTCGCGGCGGCCTTCCGCCCGTCGGACTGCCCGGCGAGGGCGTGCGGAGCGAGCGCTGCCGCGGCGGGGACGGCCACGGCGGCGCCGCCGAGGGCGAAGAGGACCTTGCGGCGGCCGAGGGTGCGCTGGTGACGAGGAGTCATGTGGGGGGTCTCCTGGGGTGTTCGTGCGGCTTTCGGACCGCGCCGGCCGACGTGGGGAGGGACGGACACCAGAGACGCGTCCTGCTGCGCTGAGAGCGCTCTCATGTCGTTGGTCGGGACCGGCGCGCGCTCTCGATGGTAGGGACCACGACGGTCCCCGCCAATGGTCCGACTTGTCCCCAACCCGCTGTGACCTGGGCCTACTTGAAACAATGACGAAGAGCCCACGAGGGCTTAACCGGCCTTTAAGGGTGGCTTAAGGCGCCCGATCCGGGCGAACACGGAGCGCGTTGAAAGCGCTCCATTCCGCAGCCGGTCCGGGGTGACGGGCCGGGACGCCGGCCCGGGTCCGGGGTCGAACCTCCGGGCCGGCCGCGGCACGCGGTCAGCGCGCTCCGCTGTGCAGCAGCGTCTCCGCCGTGGCGAGGATCTCCGTGACCCGGAGGGCGAACGCGGCGTCACAGGCGTGGGGAGTGCCGGTGCCGGCCGCGGCGAGGAGGGCGTCCAGGGCCCGGCTGAGGGCCGGGACCGCTCCCTGCGTGGCCTGCGGGAGGACCGTGACCCCCGCCTCGCCGCGGAGTTCGACCATGGCGCCGGCCGCGGCCGGGGGAGCGGTCAGACTCAGGGTGAGACTGCTCGACGCACCGCTCACATGGTCGAGGACGAGATGGACGGTGTCACCGGGGCCGTATGCCGCCGCCGTCACCCGCCGTGGGTCGCCGAGCACCGGAAGCAGTACGGACAGGGCGTGCGGGCCGACGTCCCACAGGGCGCCCTTCTCCCGCCGCCACGGCGAGGCCGCGAAGGGATTGTCCTCGGCGGTGAACACTGCCCCGAGCCACTGCGCCCGCCCGGTGAACCAGCCGCCGGTGCCGGCCTGTTCGGTGATCCATGCCTCGGGTCCGGGCTGGAAGCGGGTGGTGAAGAAGACCACCGAGGCGATCCCGGCCTCCTCGGCCGCCTCGACCACCGCCCGCCCCTGCGCGACCGTCGGCGCCAGCGGCTTGTCGAGGAGCAGATGGCATCCGGCCCGCGCCGCCCGCACCGCCAGCTCCGCCTGCACTGCCGGCGGCAGCGCGACGGCGACGGCGTCCACGTCGGCGAACAGTGCCTCCACGTCGTCGTAGGCCCGGGTGCCGTGCAGGTCGGCCAGCTCCCGGGCGGCGTCGGGCCGGCGGCCCCACACGCCGGTGAACTCCAGGTCCCTGTGCCCGCTCAGCGCGGGGGCGTGTGCCACCTGCGCCCAGGGTCCGGTGCCGAGCAGTCCGATCCGCATGCCGCCGCCTCTCTTGGGGCCGGCGTCCGCCGCCGGACCGTCTGTCCCCGCGCTCTCCCGACGTGCTCCGGGTCAGCACGATGATCCTGTCGAAAGGTGATGTCAACAGCCGGTCACCGGGAGCCGCGGAGCCCGCGGGGTGGCCGACGCCGGAGGGCGGGTTCACCGGTGGACGGGTCGGGCAGGCCGCGGCCCACGACGGCGGACGCGGTACCCGGCCCGGACGCGCGACGGCGCGCCTGCCGGGTCGCGATGCGCCGCCACGCGCGGGACTCCGAGCCGTGGTGATCCCCGGCGAGCACACCGAGCGGTCCGGGGGCGAGACGGGCCACCGGCTGTCAGTCACCGGCCACCGGCCACCGGCTGTCGGCTGTCGGTGGAAGGCGAAGGCGGACCGCCGCTGCCGACCGCGGACCTCGCGGGCGCCGACCGGTGCGCGATGGGCTCGTCGACGGTCATGACCCGGGCGGGCGTCGGCGTCCCCGGCGGTCTGTCGCTGGTCGGCTACGACGACAGCCGCCTGTCCCGCATGACGCCGTCGGCCTGACCGCCGTCCGCCAGGACGCCGGTCCGATGGCCGAGCACGCTGTGCGGTTCGCCGCGGAGCGGCTGCGGGACGAGCAACACCGCCGCGGGAGGCGGTGCTGGACCCCGAGCCGGTCCGCTGGTGGGCTCAGCCCTCGGACCGGCTGATGTCGACCATCCAGGGGACGCCGAAGCGGTCCGCGCACATCCCGAACACGTCCCCCCACATCTGCTTCTCCAGCGGCACGGACACCGAGCCGCCGCTGGACAGTTTGTCCCAGTAGCCGCGCAGCGCGGACTCGTCCTCGCCGCTGACGCTCACGGCGAAGGTGTTGCCCGGTGAGTGCTTCATGCCCGGCGGCATGTCGGCGCCCATGAGGGTGAAGCCCTCGGTGGTCTTCAGCATGCCGTGCATGATCTTGTCGGCGTTCTCGGCGTTCTCGGCGCCCGGCCCGCCGAACTCGCCGTAGGTATGGAGGCTCAGCTCGCCGCCGAAGACGTCCTGGTAGAACTCCATCGCCTGCCGTGCGTCCCCGTCGAAACTCAGATACGGGTTGAGGGTCGAGGCCATACATACCTCCCGAAAGGGTGCAGAAGTTCGGCTGCGCGCAGCGTAACGCCGGGCACAGACAGCCGCGCGGCGACGCTGCCGGCGGCGGGCGCCCGAGACAGCCGCGCGGCGACGCTGTCGGCGGCGGGCACCCGATTCAGCGCCCCGCCTGCTGAATGCGTTCGGTTTCTTCTATTGGATTTCCGGCCGGACCGCGACCAGGCTGGTACGCGCTTTCCCCATGCCTTCCAAGGACCGCGGAACGACAGCCGGAAGAGGTCACGCGCACTATGCACACCCGCCGTATCGGTGACGTCGAGGTCAGCGCCATCGGACTGGGCGCCATGCCCATGTCGATCGAGGGGCGCCCGGACGAGGCCCGCTCCCTGGCCACCCTCCACGCCGCCCTGGACGCAGGCGTCACGCTGATCGACACAGCGGACGCCTACCACGTGGGTGCCGACGAGGTCGGCCACAACGAGACCCTGATCGCCAAGGCCCTCGCCTCCCACGAGCGGGGTGGCGACGTCCTGGTCGCCACCAAGGGCGGTCATCTGCGCCCCGGTGACGGCAGTTGGACGAGGGACGGCAGCCCCGCACATCTGAAGAGCGCGTGCGAGGCGTCCCTGCGCCGGCTCGGGGTGGAGGCCATCGGCCTGTACCAGTTCCACCGGCCCGACCCCCGTGTCCCGTACGCGGAGTCCGTCGGCGCCCTGCGCGAGCTGCTGGACGAGGGAAAGATCCGCATGGCCGGCATCTCCAACGCCGACCCGGAGCAGATCCGGCAGGCCGACGAGATCCTCGGCGGCCGGCTGGTCTCCGTACAGAACCAGTTCTCCCCGGCCTTCCGCTCCAGCGAGCCGGAGCTGCGCCTGTGCGACGAGCTCGGCATCGCGTTCCTGCCCTGGAGCCCCTTCGGCGGCATCTCCCGGGCCGGTGAACTCGCCGCCACCCACGCTCCGTTCGCGCGGATCGCCCGGGCGCACGGGGTGAGCGCGCACCAGGTGTGCCTCGCCTGGATGCTCGCCAAGTCGCCGGTCGTCGTACCGATCCCGGGAGCGAGCCGGCCGGAGTCGATCCGTGACTCGATCGGCGCGGCGGACCTCGTGCTGACGGCCGAGGACGTTGCGGAGCTGGACGCCGCCTGAGAGGGCCTGTCCGACCCTTCCCGTCTGCTCCGCGACGCCAGGCACGCACTCTCACCGCACCGGCCCCTGACCCACGTACCTCCAGGACGAGGGCCAGGGGCCGGCACGCCGAGAGCACGCACCCGACGCCGCGGAGCCGTCCCTCGGGCAACAGCGGGAACGGTCGGACAGGCCCAGGGCCGGCGCGGCCCGTCTCAGGCGGTGGACGCCGCCGACGAAACACCTCGCGTGCCTGGTGTACTCCGGGCACGCAAGGCGAGAAAGCGCTTACTGCACACGCCGGCTCACCGGGGAGGACCACCACTGATGGCGACGTCGCTGGAAAGACCGCTCGACCACCGTTACCGGGGCGAGCATCCGATCCGCACCCTCGCCTATCTCCTCCGGGCGGACCGCCGCCGGCTGGCCGGCGCCGTCGTCGTCTTCACCGTCAAGCACAGTCCCGTCTGGCTGCTGCCGCTGATCACCGCGTCCATCATCGACACCGTCGTGCAGCACCAGCCGATCTCCCGGCTCTGGACCAGCACCGGCGTCATCATGTTCATCCTGCTGGTCAACTATCCGCTGCACGTGCTGTACGTCCGTCTGCTGTACGGCAGCGTCCGCCGCATGGGCACGGCCCTGCGCTCCGCCCTGTGCACCCGCATGCAGCAGCTCTCCATCGGCTACCACTCCCGCGTCAGCGCCGGCGTGCTCCAGGCGAAGGTCGTCCGGGACGTGGAGACCGTGGAGCAGATGGTCCAGCAGACCGCGGAGATCGGGCTCGGCGCACTCACCGTGCTCACCGGCGGATTCGTCATCATCGCGATCCGCACCCCGGAGTTCCTTCCCGTCTTCCTGATCGTCGTGCCCGCCGCGGCCCTGCTCGTCGCCCGGCTCCGGGCCCGGCTGCGCACGCACAACGAGCACTTCCGCCACGAGGTGGAGGCGCTGTCCTCCCGGGTGACGGAGATGACGCGGCTCATTCCCGTCACCCGCGCCCACGGCCTGGAAGGCAAGGCGCTGCGCCGGATGGACGGCACCCTGAAGCGGCTGCTCACCTCCGGGATGCGCCTGGACCTGGTCAACGGCCGGTTCGGATCGCTGGCCTGGGTGGTCCTCAACGTGGTGGGGGTGCTGGTGCTGGCCGGCGCCGCGCTGATCTCGTACTACGACGTCTGGGGCGTCACCGCGGGCGACGTCGTGATGCTCAGCGCCTTCCTGACCACGCTCACCAACTCGACGACCACGCTGGCCGGTCTGGCCCCGGTCATCACCAAGGGTCTGGAGTCCGTCCGCTCGGTCGGCGAGGTCCTCCAGGCTCCCGAACTGGAGGACAACGAGGGCAAGGCGGAGCTCACCGCCCTGCGCGGCGCGATCGGTTTCGAGAACGTCGGCCTCGCGTACGAGAGCGACGGCCGTCCCGCCGTGCGCGACTTCACCCTCGATGTCGCTCCGGGGGAGACCATCGCTCTGGTGGGCGCCTCGGGGGCGGGCAAGTCCACGGTGCTCAACCTCGTCATCGGCTTCATCCGCCCGACCTCGGGCCGGCTGCTGCTCGACGGGACCGACATGAACAGCCTCGACCTGCGCACCTACCGGCGCTTCCTGTCGGTGGTGCCCCAGGAGTCGATCATGTTCGACGGCACCGTCCGGGAGAACGTCGCCTACGGCATGGACGACGCCGACGAGGAGACGGTGCGGGCCGCGCTGCGCGACGCCAACGCGCTGGAGTTCGTCGACCGGTTGCCCCAGGGCCTCGACACCCTCGTCGGGGAACGCGGCGCCCGGCTGTCCGGCGGGCAGCGGCAGCGCCTGGCCATCGCCCGCGCCCTGATCCGGGACCCCAAGGTGCTGGTCCTCGACGAGGCGACGTCGGCGCTGGACACCCGCTCGGAGGCCCTGGTGCAGGAGGCCCTGGCGCGGCTGCTGCGCGGGCGCACCACGTTCGTCGTGGCACACCGGCTGTCCACCGTGCGCGGCGCCGACCGGATCGTGGTGATGGCGGACGGCCGGATCCAGGAGATCGGCACCCACGAGGACCTGCTGCGCCGGGGCGGGGCGTACACGGCGCTGCACAGCGGCCAGGTCGCCTGACACTCCGGTCAGCGGGCGACAGTTTTCGGTCAATTTCGGTCAGGTGACTGAATGGGGTGAGTGCTTCCGCCTGGTTCGGGCATACGCAGCGAAAACCAGAGAGGGGCGCTTCGTGCTCGTAACCGACCCAAAGGTCGTCAGACAGCTGCTGACGCGGTACGCGACGCTGCAGATCGCTCAGGCGGAGCGACATTCGCCGGCGGCGGCGCGGGAACTCGAGGATGTCAGTCACCGGCTCTGCGTGATGATGGGCACGCCCGGCGTTCACGACGCCATCGCCCAGGCGGACGCCCTGCTCGTCGGGGCACGGCCCACCAACGGCCGGACCCCGGAGGCGGGCGGGGAGGGTGGCCTGCCCCTGGCTTCCTGACGCTGTCGTCGAGCGTCTGAGCCACCGGGCCGCCCCCTTCCGCTACGAGCCGCTCGTGGTGACGGCACGCCTCCCGTTGAACGTCGAGCGATAGGCGTACGGCGTGGTGCCCACCACCTTGCGGAACCGTTCACGGAACGCCGTGGGCGACCCGAAGCCGGACTGCTGGGCGATCCGTTCGACCGTGCAGTCGCTGTTCTCCAGCAGATACTGGGCGCGCCGCACCCGCGCGCGCAGCAGCCACTGCAGCGGCGTGGTGCCCGTCTGCTCCCGGAAACGGCGGCTGAAGGTGCGCTCGCTCATACCGGCGCGGGCGGCCATCGCCCCGAGCGTGACCTCGTGCGCCAGGTTGTCCTCGATCCAGTCCAGCAGGGGTTCCAGGGCCGAGCCACGGGGCACGGGCGGGTGCTCGTGCACGATGAACTGGGCCTGGCCGCCCTCCCGCTCCAGCGGCATGACCGACATCCGGGCGGCGTTCGCGGCCACGGCCGAGCCCAGGTCCCGGCGGATCATGTGCAGGCACATGTCCAGCGCGGCGGCGGCGCCGGCCGAGGTGAGGATCTGTCCGTTGTCGACATAGAGCACGTCGGGCTGCACCTCGACGCGCGGAAAGGCGCGGGCGAGCTGGTCGGCGGCCACCCAGTGCGTGGTGGCGCGCAGTCCGTCCAGCAGCCCGGCCTCGGCCAGCACGAAGGCGCCCACGCACACGGAGGCGATCCGGGTGCCCGCCCCGGCCGCCTGCCGCAGCGCCGCGAGCACGGCGGGCGACGGCGGCGGGGCGCCCTCGGCGCGGCCCGGGACGATGACCGTGTCGGCGTCCGCCAGCGCTTCCAGCCCGCGGTCGACCCGCAGGGTGAACCCGCCGTCCGCGACCACCTCCGGCCGTTCGGCGCACAGCCGGACCCGGTAGGGATGCCGGCCGTCGGGCAGCCGTGTCCAGTCGAAGACCTGCATGGGCGCCGCCATGTCGAACGGCACGACGGAATCGAGAACCAGGATCGCCACGGAGTGCATGACCGCCACGATAGGCGGGTTCCCGCCACGCCCCCGAACCGGGAAGACGGGGAGACGAGCCGCCGAAGCCGTGGTGGCGGGGCTGGCGGGAATCCGTTGGATCCTGTCGTTTCAGCCTCTGGGTGATCACCCGGCGAACATCTAGCGTGAGCCCGGCACCGCCGATCACACCATGGAAAGAGTCCCGGTGACCAAGCTCCTGCTGTCCCTCCACGTCCTGGCCGCCATCATCGCCGTCGGTCCCGTGACCGTCGCCGCCAGCATGTTCCCGCCGGCCGTGCGCCGCGCCACCCCGGCCGAGGGCGACGGGCCCGCCGCGACGGCCGTGACCACCGTCGCACTGCTCCACCGCATCTGCCGGGTCTACGCCCGCATAGGGATCGTCGTGCCCCTCTTCGGCCTCGCCACCGCCCTCGCGATGGGCGTCCTGGGCGACGGCTGGCTCGTCACCTCGATCGCCCTGACCGCCGCGGCCGCCGGCGTCCTCCTCGCCTTCGTGCTGCCCCGCCAGGACGAACTCATCGGGCAGCTGAACGAGCACCGGCCCGTCGACCGGCAGAGCACCGTACAACTCGCGATGTTCACCGGGGTGTTCAACCTGTTGTGGGCGACCGTCACGGTCCTGATGATCGTCCGCCCCGGCTCGACGACGGGGGCCTGACGGCCCACCCCCGCCCCGGCCCCGCTCCCTGTCACCGCTCTGGGCGGCAGATGCGCGGTGACCGTTCCGCATCACTCGTCCCGGGGAATTCCCACGTCACGGTGGACGGGCGCTTACACTCGGCAGTTGCGTCCCCGCACCGGGGCCGTCGAGCAGAAAGGCACGTTGTCGGGTGTTCCAGGATTCCCCCATCTACGACCGACTCATCGCGGAGTGCGGCGACGTGCCCGCGCAGGTTCGCCGCGAGGCCGAACGCGTGAGCAGGGAACTGGAGCTGGTCATGCGGCCTCTGCAGTCCCCCGGTTACGCCCCCGGCCTCGACCGGCCGCAGTCCCCGGGCAACGGCTGGCAGCGCGCCGCGATGCTGCCCGGACCGAGGACGCACTGACCCCGTGCGGTGACGGTCGCTCATCGCACCGTGCTGCTGGCCTCGTCGAGCTCCGCCGGTTCGTCGGGAATGGGGCGGGACAGCCACTCGGCGATGGTCCGGGCGATCGGCTGTCCCGTCTCCACCTCGACGAACCCGAACTGCCCCGACTGATTGCACTCCAGGAACCACCACGTCCCGTCGGCGTCCTCGGCGAAGTCGAAAGCGCCGTACGCCAGTTCGGCCCGACGTAGATACGCGAGGACGGCGTCGGCGGTGCGCGCCGGGACCTCCACCGGCTCCCAGGGCGAGCCGGGTGTGGCGAACCGCACATCCACCTCCTCCGGATCCGCGTCCGCGGCCGTCGCCTTGCGGGCCGCCAGCAACTGCTCGCCCACCACGGTGAGCCGGATGTCGGCCCGCTTGGCGATCCGCCGCTGGAGCAGCGTCGGCCCGAACGCGACCGCGGAGAAGTCCGTGTCCGGCGCCACCCGGCTGGTCGGCACGGCCCGGGGCGGATCCTGCGGATGCGCCCCCGACACCGGCTTGACCACCAGATCCGGGAAGCGCTCGGCGAACTCCCGCGCGGCGCGCGGAAACGTGGTGATCACCGTGGCGGGCACGGGCAGGCCGCAGCGCTGGGCCAGCCGCAGCTGCCACGGCTTGTGGCGGGCCTGCCGGGCCGCGTCCGGGTGGTTCATCCAGCGCGCGTCGCAGCCCCGCAGCATGCCGTAGAGCGCCTGCGAGGCCTCCTCGGTCAGCCACGCCGACGGCTGCGGCGCGCGGCCGGCCGGCGTGCCCGGCCGGCGCACCCACACGGACCGCAGCCCGCCGATGCTCACCAGCCGTCCTCCGGCGGAGAGATGGCCGCGGAAGCGGCCGTGGACGTACTCGCCGGACAGCGAGACGCCGTCGGTCAGATCGGCGGGATCGAGGCGAACCACCGGCACTCCGAAGCCGTTCAGATGGACCACCACCATGTCGGCGGTCACATCCTCCTCACTGGTGAGGATCAGCACGGTCATGGTCTACGGTCCGCGTTCAGTCGTCGAAGTGGGTCTTGGAGCCCGCAGTGGACGTCGTCGTCCCCACCTCACGCAACAGCGCGAGGTCGCAGGCCGCGATCCGTCCGTCGCCGAGTACGTTCAACTGCAGTCCGGAGTCATACGCGTACGGAGTGGCAACGGCCAACTCCACTGCCGGACGTGCGTAGTTGAGCGCGAACGGTTGCATCGTCTCTCCCTCGTCGGTGCTGCGCCGATCAGGCGACGGCCCACGGGGCGCCGTCGCGTGGTCCGCCGACTTCTTTTGGCTTCCAGAGACTTATACGAATCGAACGGGTGGTTGGTTTCCTCACGGAGCGTGATCATTGGCGGGTCGCCGAGCCGGCCGCCGCGGGGGCGCGCCGGGCGCCCCCGCCCCGAGGGAGCCACGCATGGTGCGCAGAGCGAGCAGAAGCACGCCGATGTCGTCCAGGTAGACCGGATCGGGCAGCAGGTCCGCCGGCAGCACCAGATAGAGGACCGCGCCCCAGAACACCCAGCGCGGCCCTGTGGGCAGCCCCGCCCGCCGCAACTGCCGCCGCGTGCGGACGAGGCGTACCAGGACGGCGACGGCGGCGGCCAGCAACGCGGCCGCGATGACCGCGGCGACGGTCAGTACCACAGGGGTCGTCTCCAACGGACCGCCCTCCTTCCGGTGACCCGTGCCGGGTCCTCGCGGCGACACAGCCGTCTCCGAGCGGATTCCCGCTCAGGACGCCGGTATGACGGCGGGGACCGGCCATGCGCGCCAGCGTCGAATGCCCCGCGGCGTGCGCGCGAAACCCCGAGTCCTCGCAGGTCATCCCGGTGGACCAGCCAAGTGGCAGCGAGCGGCGGGGGCGCCTAGAACTGGTCATCAGCCTTCCTCAGGGAGCCGACCATGACCACTTTCTCCGCGTCCTCTTCCTCGAACGAACCGGTCATACCCACCGAGGCGGCCGCGTCGGACCCGCCCTCCGCCACGACGGTCACCGCGACCGGCACCCACCGGCTGGACCCGGCACGCTCAGGGCCCCAGGTGGTGGACCGCGCCGCCCGCGCCGCCCGATCGGACCCGGTGGATCCAGTGGATCCAGTGGATCCAGTGGATCCAGTGGATCCCATGGGTCCGCCGGATCCCATGGGTCCGCCGGATCCCATGGGTCCGCCGGATCCCATGGGTCCGCCGGATCCCATGGGTCCGCCGGATCCCATGGGTCCGCCGGATCCCGGGGGTCCGCCGGCCCCGGCGCACGCCGACGCCGCGGTCACCGGGAAGCCGTACGGCGATCCGGTCAGCGACCTGGTGCACGTGGCCGTGTCGGACCGGCCCCTGGAGGAAGTCGTCGACCTCATCACCGCGCTGGAACGCTCGCCCGAGCACACGCGGGCCGTGGTCGACGCGCTGCGCGCCGCCGGGATCGACCGGTCCGTGGAGGACGTCACCCGCCTCGTCGCCCGGCTGACCCGGCCGCCGCGCGACGCCGGCAGCGCGGACGAGGCGATCCGCGCGGCAGCGGCACACCGCTCCGTCGAGGACGTCACCCGTCTGGTGGCGCTGCTGCACAGCGAGCCGCTGGCGCCCCACTGCCGCGAGGAGGCACTGCGGGCGGCCGCGACCGGCCGGTCCGTCGACGAACTGGTCGAACTGATCGACCGCCTGGCCGCCCACCGGCCACCCGAACGCCCCGCCCGGTCGGTGACGGGGGCCTCGTCCCGCCCAGGGGGCGAGGGCGACGAGAGGCCGGAGGCCGGGCGCCTGCCCGGCCGGCTGAGTCCCCCCGCCCGCGTGGCGGGCCGCCTTCGAACGCGACGCCCTCGCCCCGCCGGTTCGCCCGGCCGTGACACCCGGTGGCTCCGCAGCCCCGGCGCCGCCGCCCGCGACCGCACGCCCGAGCCGGTCGTCAGGCCGGTGATCTGGTCGGGCTGGCTCGCCGCCGTGGCCCTCGCGGTGTGCGCGGTGACTCACTTCCCCCTGCGAGGTGACGGTGCCCCACTGCGTCTGCACGCCCTCGCCGTCGGCCTGCCGGTGCTCTGCACGGTGCTGGCCCTGCTCCTGGTGGTCCGCCCCGGTGCGGCGGCACTCGTGGGAGCGGTCGTGGTCCCGGCGGTTCTCACGGCGGCGCACACCCACGGCGGTTCCTTCCCGTCGGCCGCCCTGTCCCGGGCGGTGGGCCTCGGCCTCGCACCCCCGTGGCTCGCCGTCCCGGCCGCCGCCGCGGCCGCACTGCTGGCGCTGGCGGCACTGGTGCTCTGGGTGGTATCCCCACTCCCCGGCGGCCGCTGGTCACCCTGGCCGGAACCGAAGGCCCACCGCGTGACGGAGTGACCACCGCGTGACGGAGTGACCACCGCGTGACGGAGTGACCGCTCCGGCCGACCGTGAGGCGACCGCACTCCGCTCGGACGCGGCGTCCCGTCCCGCACGGCCGGGGCAGGCGGCAGCCGCCCGGCGCCGGCGCTCAGGACGAGTCGGGGGCCCCGGGCGCGCCGTGCGGCGGAGTCAACTCTCCGCTCGGGACCGGGGTCACCACCCGTCGCGTGGCGCGGTCGCCGCCCGACCGCACCGGCCGAGCGGCTTTCCGGGCCGACGCCCGGGACCGGATCCGCACACCCCGGACAGCTGCGCCGCTGCCCGGTGCGGCGCGTCTGCGCCCGCGAGGCAGGGGGAGTGGGGAGCAGGGGCCGGGCCCCGGCCCCTGCCCGGTGCGACGCACTCCGAACGGTCCCAGGAGCCTTTCCGACCGCTCCCGCCCGCCCCGTACGCCTGGAACGCGGACCGCCCACGCGACTCCGCCGCCACGAGGCGCTCCGGCGCCTTGTGGCCGCGCGCTCCCCCAAGTCCCGGCTCCGCTCGACCAGGGAGAGCCCATGACACCGCGGGGCCCGTCCTTCGGGCGGCCGGCGCGGATGGCCGGACAGGCCCTAGCGGTCGGACGTCGTCGACTGTGGTTCCGGGGCCGGTTGTTCGTCCCCCTGGGCCGAGGGGCGGCGGGTCCTGGTGTTGCCGGTCTTGAGGCGTTCCAGGGTGCGGGTCAGGTGCTGGAGGGGTGAGGGGGCGGAGGACGTCCGGGGCGGGGGCGGCTGCGCGGGGCCCGGGGCATCGGGCGCGTCCCGGAACGCGGCCAGTGCCTCGTGGGCGCGTTCGGCCGCCTCGCGGTACAGGTCGCGCGACTTCGTCATGGCATCGAGGGCCTCGGCGTACATGGCCACCAGCGCCCGCTCGCGGGCGAGTTCCTCCTCGAGTGTCAGCAGGCGCCAGTCCTCCCGGAGGGCGGTCAGGGCGTCCTGCGCGCCGTCCGGCAGCGCGCGCGGCAGAGCGTCGAACCGGGTCACCGCGTCGACGAGCTCGCCCGGCTCCGTGCCGTCGAGGAACACCGCCCGCACGGCGAAGGCCTCGGCGTCGTAACCCTCGCGGGCCGGGTCGCCGGGCAGCACCACCGCACCGCCTCGCGGGACCTCCACACCGAACTCCCGCAGTGCCCAGTTCGCCACCCGCGACTGCTGCGGCGTGGCCCGGTGCTCCACGACACGGTGCCGCAGCGCCGGCGGCAGCCAGCGAGCGAGCGGCACCCGGCCGCGTGCGTCCGTGGTCATGGCCTCATGGACGACGACGTGGATGTGCCACGCGTCGCGCGCGCAGTCCCGCAGCAGCCGTCGTACGGCCTTGTCGTCCTCGGGAAGCGGATTGATCTCCCCCAGCCGCAGTCCCGTCGCCGCGTCGTGGTACCACTCGGCGTCCGGATCCTGCGGCCAGAACATCTCGGCGGGGGAGGGCCAGGAGCGGTCCCAGGGCTGCTCCGCCTCCGCGACCAGCATCCAGTCCCGGCCCTTGTCCGTGCCGGGCGCGAGAGTCAGCCGGGCGCGCACGGTGACCTCACCGGCGACCCGGAGCCTGGCTTCGAACACCAGGTCGTGCGCGGTCCCGGATGCGGGGAGTTCGAGGAAATCGTCGATGGCCCGGCTGTCCTTGAGCCGGCGCAGGCTGCGCCGGAGCACCTGGTCGGCCGCGGTCGCCGGATGGCGGCCGCGGGTGAGCCAGACCGTGGGAGGGACTGCGGGGCGGACTGCGGAGGAGGTCGGCATGGGTCCAGTGGTGAGCGGGGGCACGTGCTGCTGCCAGTATCGTCGCCGTCGGCCGGCGACTTGAGGCGGGGGGTTCCGTCGGGCGGCTGCCCCGCCCGCGCCTACCCGCCCCGTACGGCCCCCATGCGGCCGCGAGCAGGCGGCGTGTCGCGCGCGGGGTGTGCGCGGCGCACACGCGGTGACGGCCGTTCACCCGTGGTCCCGGCGGTACGGACTCACCACAATGGGCCCCGCGAGCAGGGTCGGCCCACCATCCGCACCGGGGCCGGCCCTGCCCGCACCCGGTCGCACACCAAGGCCCTGGCCCTTCGGCCGTGCGGCAGAAGCGCGGACCCTATCAGCGGTGAACCATCCCTGCCGCATATTCCACCGGAAAACGCCAATGCCCTCACCTCGATCGAGCACACACCGTAGCGTCGACGTCACGTTCGCGGTACAGCCGTGCGAAATGGGGGATCCGGCGTGCCCGGAATCGACGAGAGCCTGCTGGAAGCCATGCGCCTGCCGGGGGCGCGCGGCGCCCTGGTGGCCGACTGGATCAGCGGGCTCGCCCTGGGCGCGGTGGGTGAGACACCGGGCGGTGACGCGGAGGCCGCGGCCGCGGAGACCGCCGAACTCGCCCGCCTGGCCATGGAGAGCGGCACGCTCGCACCGGCCGACGGGGGCGGAGCCGGGTCCGGCAAGGAACAACCACCCGTCCAGGACCTGATCCTCACCACCGCGGACGCGTATCACCTGCTGCGGTTCGTCGTCACGGCCTTCGACAGCACGGTGTTCCTGTACCTGTGGCTCGACCGCGCCGACGGCAACCTCGCCCTGGCCCGTATCCGGCTGGCCGAGATGGCGGACCGGCTGGTGCTCGGATGACCACGGCGGCGTCCACGGACGCAACCGCTCCGGAACGGCTCGGCACCCTCGCGGCCGACCACGCCACCGGGGCACTCTCCACGGAGTCGGGGATCTTCTACCTCTCGGCGGGACGCGTCATCCATGTCGAATCCCCGTACAGCCCCGACCTCGGCGACCTGCTCACCCGCAGCGGCGCCGTCGCCCCGGCCGGCTGGTGGGAGGCGGTCGAGCGGGCCGGGGCCGGCCACCGTGTCGGCCGCCACCTGGTGGACAGCGGGCGGCTGACCGCCGGGGCGCTGGAGCTGTGCCATCTCGGCGCGCTCTTCGACGCCGCGTACTGCGCGCTCGCCCACGACGGCGCCACGCTCCGCTTCCGCCCCGGAGCCGCCCACTGGCTCGGCGCGGTCCGCCCCGTACCGGTGGCGACGGTGCTGCGCGAGTCGTGGCGCCGCCGTGACCTGCTGCACCGCATCTGGCCCGATCCGGCCGTCGACACCGCCCCGCTCGCCCGTCTGCCCGGCGCCGATCCCGCCGAGCTGCCGCCCCGCCGCGCACGCACCCTCGCCCTGGTCGACGGCGTCCGCACCGCCGCACAGATCGCCTCGGCCCTCGCCCACCGCACCTTCCACACCCTCGTCGAACTGCGCCGCCTGGCCGCCGACGGAATGATCACGCCCGCGCCACCCCTGCCCGCCGCACCCGTCGTCCCCGTCCCCGGGGCGGGCGGCGCGGCATGGGACGAGCCCGACACAGCGCTGTTGAGACGGCTCCTGGGCGCCCTGGAGGCTCTGTGATCCGCGCGCGCCGGCAGCGAGCCGAAAGGAGACTGCTCATGGCCGTCGAGACCGACGTGCTGGACGAACTGCGTCGGCTCCGCAGCCGCGTACCCCGGCTCGCGGGCTCCCTCGCGGCGACCGTCGACGGCCTCGTCCTGGCCCACGACGTGCCGGACACCGAACCGGAGGGGCTGGCCGCGCTCACCGCCGCCTCGCTGGGCGTCGCGCACCGCATGACGGACGCCGCCGCCCGGGGCGAGTTCCGCGAACTTCTGGTCCGCGGCAGCCAGGGCTATGTCGCGACGTACGCCGCCGGCACCACCGTCGTCCTCACCCTCCTCGCCGACGACCGGGTCAACGTGGGCCGGCTGCATCTGGAGGGCCGCCGCAGCGGCGCCCGGATCGCGGAGCTGGTGGACACCCACATCGGCCCGGGCGGCGGCCGGCACGCCGAGCGGCTCGCGAGGGGGGACCACCCCGCGCCCGCCGAGGACCCGGACCGGCGCATCGGCACCCTCCCCGTGCGGACCCCGCAGCGGCCCACGCACCGGCCCCGGCCCGGCGGCTGACCCCCGGCTTTTCCCCACGGCCGGGCGCCTGCGCACGACCCGGCGGCCGGCCCGAACCACCCATCCCGACGGAAAGGACGGCTTCCCCATGACAGCCATACCCAGAGCCCCCGGGCCCTCCGATTTTACGAATGACCAGAGCAACCACCCTTGAAAGGTAGGACACCTCCCATGGCGAACACCGAGACCTCGCTCAAGGAATGCCTCGGCTCCATCGACGGCGCGACGGCCGCCGCACTCGTCGACTACACCAGCGGTATGGCACTCGGCACGCTGGGCGGCGGCAAGGACTTCAACCTGGAGGTCGCCGCCGCCGGCAACACCGACGTCGTACGGTCCAAACTGCGCACGATGGAACACCTGGGCCTGAACGAGGAGATCGAGGACATCCTGATCACCCTGAACAGCCAGTACCACCTGATCCGCCTGCTCAAGGGGCGTGGCGGGAACGGCCTCTTCCTGTACCTGGTGCTCGACGCGGGCCGGGCCAACCTCGCCATGGCGCGGCACCAGTTGCGCCGTATCGAGTCCGAGCTGGAGGTCTGAGCCGGCCCCCGACCGGAACCGGCGCCGCCCGGGCCCTCCGCGCCGCACGTCGCGCGAAGGGCCCCCGGCGCCGGTCCCCGCCGACCTCCCCGACCTCCCCGACCTCGCCGCGACGGGCCGTGCCACCTGGCCGAACGTGCGGGGCGGCGGACGCCCGCGCCGGTGTGTGTCCCGCACCCGTCGGGGGTACCCGTGAGCGACGCCCGGCCGTGGTGGCCGTCCGGCCCACGACCGGTGTGGGTCTCACCGTCGGTGGCGCCCGAGGGACGGACCGCCGCGGTACGGCGTCGACGTCGTCGTACGGACGTCCGAGGACGCGCCACGGCCGTCGGCGGGAGGAGCGTCGAAGTGACGGGCTGGACCTGGGAGCACGAGGGGTACGACCCCGCCGACGCGCGCCTGAGGGAATCCCTGTGCACCCTGGGCAACGGCTACTTCGCCACCCGGGGCGCGCTGCCGGAGTGCTCCGCGGACGAGGTGCACTACCCCGGCACATACGCGGCCGGCTGCTACAACCGGCTCATCTCCGAGGTGGCCGGACGGCAGGTCGAGAACGAGGACATGGTCAACCTGCCGAACTGGCTGCCGCTGCGCTTCCGCCTGCCGGACGAACCCTGGCTGTCCCCCGACACCGCGACCGTCCTCGACCACGGCGAGACCCTCCACCTGTCCTCCGGGCTGCTGGAACGCGGAACGCGCTACGGGCTAGGCGGGGGACGGGCGCTCCTCGTCCGCCAGCACCGGTTCGTGCACATGGCCGACCCCCATCTGGCGGGCCTGCGCACCGAGTTCACCGCCCAGGGCTTCTCGGGCACCCTGGAGATCGAGGCGGCGCTCGACGGCGGCGTCACCAACGCCGGGGTGCCGCGCTACCGCGATCTGGACGGCCGCCATCTCACCCATGTGCTCACCGGCACGTCCGCCGCGGACACGGTGTGGCTGCGCTGCCGCACCCGCACCTCGGACGTCCGGGTCGCCCTCGCCGCCCGGCTGACGGCGCCCACACCCCTCAGGAACCGGCACGACCGCCCGCGTGCCCTCCAGACGACCCGCCTGGAACTGGCCGCCGGCCGCCCCGTCACCGTCGACAAGGTCGTCGCCCTGCACACCTCACGCGACCCCGCGATCAGTGACCCGCTGCACGCAGCCGTCGACCGGGTGGGCCGGGCGGGAGCCTTCGACGCGCTGCTCCAGCCGCATCTGACGGCCTGGGACCAACTGTGGCGCCGCGCCGAACTGGACGTGCCCGGCGAGGCGGGCCGCATCCTGCGGCTGCACCTCTTCCACGTCCTGCAGACCCTCTCGCCGCACACCGCGGACCTGGACGTGGGGGTCCCGGCCCGTGGACTGCACGGCGAGTCCTACCGCGGGCACGTCTTCTGGGACGAGCTGTTCGTCCTGCCGTACCTCAACCTGCACTTCCCCGAGGTCTCCCGCGCCCTGCTGTACTACCGGCACCGGCGCCTGGAACGCGCCCGCACCGCCGCACGGGACGCGGGGCACACAGGCGCGATGTATCCCTGGCAGAGCGGCAGCGACGGCCGGGAGGAGACCCAGAAGCTGCATCTCAATCCCCTCTCCGGCCGCTGGCTGCCCGACCGCTCGCATCTGCAGCACCACGTCGGATCGGCGATCGCGTACAACGTGTGGCAGTACTGCGAGGCCAGCGGCGACGAAGAGTTCCTGCAGACCAAGGGCGCCGAGATGCTGCTGCAGATCTCCCGCTTCTGGGCCGACTCGGCCACCTACGACGAGCGTCTGGGCCGGCACCGCATCAAGGGCGTGGTCGGTCCCGACGAGTACCACGACGCCTACCCGGACGCCGCCGAGCCGGGCCTCGACGACAACGCCTACACCAACGTCACGGCCGCCTGGGTGCTCAGCCGCACCCTGGACGTGCTGCGCGGCCTGACCGAGCCGCGCCGCCGGGAACTCGCCGAGCGGACCGGACTGGACGCCGGCGAACTCGACGAGTGGGACCACATCTCCCGCACCCTCCACGTCCCCTTCCACCACGGCGTCATCAGCCAGTTCGAGGGCTACGGCGAACTCGCCGAACTCGACTGGCGCGGCTACCGGCGCCGGTACGGCGACATCCGGCGCCTGGACCGGATCCTGGAGGCCGAGGGGGACACCGTCAACCGCTACCAGGCCTCCAAGCAGGCCGACGTCCTGATGCTCGGCTACCTCTTCTCACCCGCCGAACTCCAGGGACTCTTCCACCGGCTGGGCCTGGACCTGGACGGACGGACCTGGCGGCGCACGGTGGACCACTACCTGCACCGCACCAGCCACGGATCCACCCTCAGCGGACTGGTCCACGGCCGGGTCCTGGCCCGGGCCCGGCGCGCGGACGCCTGGAAGTTCTGCCAGGAGGCCCTCCAGGCGGACATCGCCGACATCCAGGGCGGCACCACCGGTGAGGGCATCCACCTCGGTGCCATGGCCGGCACCCTCGATCTGGTCCAGCGCGGACTGACCGGACTGGAGACCCGCGGCGGAGCCCTGTGGCTCGACCCCGTGCCCCTGCCGGAACTGTCCTCCTACGGCTTCACCCTGCGCTACCACGGCCACTGGGGCGTGCGGCTGCGGCTGGAACGCGGCCTGCTGGAGGTCACCGTGCCCTCGTCCGGCCGGTCCCCGATCGAGGTGCACCTCCCGGACCGGAGCGTCCGCCTCCAGCCGGGCGAGACGGACCGGCTGGTCCTACCGGACTGACCGTCCGCCGGCCGCGGGACGTGTGGCGCCGGCTCACGCGCGGAACGCGAAGAGCGCCCGTCGGCCCGGTTCCGGACCGAACGGGCGCTCTGGCACGACCGCTCAGGGGTCAACGGCTCACGCGCCGCTCTCCCGCAGCATGTCCTCGCGCTCGACGATCTTCACGCGCTCGCGGCCCTGCGGCTCGCCCAGCGCCTTCTCCGCGGCGTCCAGGCGGTACCAGCCGTCCCAGGTGGTGAAGCGGATCCCGCGCTCGGCGAGGAACGCGTCCACCGCCTCCGGGGCCGGCGACTCGGGCGTGA
Source organism: Streptomyces griseoloalbus (assembly GCA_014650015.1). Classification (GTDB taxonomy): domain Bacteria; phylum Actinomycetota; class Actinomycetes; order Streptomycetales; family Streptomycetaceae; genus Streptomyces; species Streptomyces griseoloalbus. Next base: position 114,572 of record BMUD01000004.1, on the reverse strand, counting down.
GCAGCCGTCCGCCCGCGTAGTCCGCCAGCAGGTTCGCCACCGTCTCGTTGGCGTCCCCCTTGGTGTGACCGATCAGGCCCACCGGACCGCGCCGGATCCAGCCGGTGACGTACGTGGACGGCAGGTGCTCGCCGGTTTCCTGGATGACGCGTCCGCCCTGGTCCGGGACCGTGCCGGAGTCGATGTCCCAGGGCAGCTTGGGGAGCTTGTCGGAGAGGTAGCCCACCGCGCGGTACACCGCGCTGACGTCCCAGTCCTTGAACTCGCCGGTCCCCTTGACGTTGCCGGTGCCGTCGAGTTCCGTGCGCTCGGTGCGCAGGCCGACGACCTTGCCGTCCTCGCCGAGGATCTCCACCGGGGACTCGAAGAAGTGCAGGAACAGCTTGTGCGGGCGGTCGCCGGCGTCGCGGATCGCCCAGTTCTCCAGGGTCTTGGCGACCATGTCGGCCTGCTTGTTGCCGCGCCGGGTGGCGATCGAGCCCTCGTCGTAGTCGATGTCCTCGGGGTCGACGATGACCTCGATGGAGGGGGAGTGGTCCAGCTCCCGCAGCTCCATCGGGCTGAACTTCGCCTGCGCCGGGCCACGGCGGCCGAACACGTGGACCTCCACGGCCTTGTTGGCCTTGAGTCCCTCGTACACGTTCGGCGGGATCTCCGTCGGCAGCAGCTCGTCCGCCGTCTTGGCGAGGACGCGCGCGATGTCGAGGGCGACGTTCCCGACGCCGAGCACGGCGACCTTCTCCGCGTCGAGCGGCCAGGTGCGCGGCACGTCCGGGTGGCCGTCGTACCAGGAGACGAAGTCCGCGGCACCGTAGGAGCCGTCGAGGTCGATGCCCGGGACGGACAGCGCGCGGTCGGCCGTGGCGCCGGTGGCGAAGATCACGCCGTCGTAGAACGTCCGCAGGTCGTCGAGATGGAGGTCGGTGCCGTAGTCCACGTTGCCGAACAGACGGATCTGCGGCTTGTCGAGCACCTGGTGGAGGGCGGTGATGATGCCCTTGATCCGCGGGTGGTCGGGGGCGACGCCGTACCGGATGAGTCCGAACGGCGCCGGCATGCGCTCGAAGATGTCGATGGACACGCCCGGTTCGGCGGCCACGTCGGACTTGAGCAGGGCGTCGGCGGCGTAGATCCCGGCGGGGCCGGATCCGACGATGGCTACCCGCAGGGGGCGGGGCATGGTCAGGTTCCCTTCGAGCGATGACAGGCGTCTCGATGGGAAGCCTAAACTGAGGCATGCCTTACCTGGTACGCGGGTCCGGTCTATGAGCTCATAAGTCTCACTTATGAGATCTCTCCGTGGTGCTTATGCGGGCGCTCGACCTCAGCCGATGGGCTGTTCCGCCCAGATGACCTTGCCGGCGGGCAGATAGCGGGTGCCCCACCGCTCGGCGAGCTGGGCGACCAGGAACAGGCCCCGTCCGCCCTCGTCCGTCATGGCCGCGTACCGCAGATGCGGCGAGGTGCTGCTGCTGTCGTAGACCTCGCAGATCAGGTTGCGGTCGCGCAGCACGCGCACCCGGATGGGGGCGCCGCCGTAGCGGAGCGCGTTGGTGACCAGCTCGCTCAGGATCAGCTCCGTGCCGAACGCCAACTCGTCCAGCCCCCATGCGGCCAGCTTCCGGTTGACCGCGGCCCGCACCTCACCGACCGCCGCCGGGTCGGACGGCACCTGCCACTCGGCGACCCGGTCGGCGCCCAGCGCCCGGGTCCGCGCCACGATGAGGGCGATGTCGTCCCCGGCCCGGACCGGCCGCCGGGACTCCAGTACGACCCTGCAGGTGTCCTCCGGGGAGTCGCCGGCCCGGGACAGGGCCTCGCGCAGCTCCTCCAGGCCGACGTCGATGTCGTGCCGCCGGTCCTCGACCAGCCCGTCGGTGTAGAGGACCAGCCGACTGCCCTCCGGCAGTTCCCGTTCGGCCGACTCGAACGGCAGTCCGCCCAGTCCCAGCGGAGGGCCGGCGGGCACGTCCCAGAACTCCACGCTGCCGTCGGGGCGGACCAGGGCCGGCGGGGGGTGCCCGGCGCGGGCGACGGTGCAGTGCCGCGAGACCGGGTCGTAGACGGCGTACAGACAGGTCGCCCCGGTGACCGGGGCGCTGTGCTCGTCCGGGGTCTCGTCCTGGTCGATGCGGACGACCAGCTCGTCGAGCAGGGCGAGGAGCTCCTCGGGCGGGAGGTCGAGCGCGGAGAAGTTGTGCACCGCCGTACGCAGCCGCCCCATGGTGGCCGCGGCGTGCAGGCCGTGCCCGACGACGTCGCCGACCACCAGCGCGACCCGGGCGCCGGACAGCGGCAGGACGTCGAACCAGTCCCCGCCCACCCCGGCCTGCGCGGGAAGGTAGCGGTAGGCGATCTCCAGGGCGCTCTGCTCGGGCAGCGTGCGCGGCAGCAGGCTGCGCTGGAGCGTCACCGCCATGCTGTGCTCGCGCGTGTAGCGGCGGGCGTTGTCGATGGAGACCGCGGCCCGGGCGACCAGCTCCTCCGCCAGGGCCAGCTCGTCGGTGTCGAACGGCTCCGGCTTCCGCGACCGCCAGAAGCTGACCACGCCCAGTACCAGGGCGCCGGCCCGCAGCGGAACCGTGATCAGCGAGTGGATGCCGTACTCCACGATCTGTCCGGAGCGCTCGAGGTCCTGTGCCTGCCAGCCCGGCGCCTCGCCGAGCCGCGGCTCCAGGACCGGCCGGCCGGTGGTGAGGCTGAGGGACTGCGGGGAGGACCCGACCCAGCGGATCTTCTCCTCCTTGGGGTAGAGCGGGGCGTCCTCGGCGATCCCCGTCATGGCCGTGCGGCGCAGCGTGGCGGCCGCGTCCGGGTGGCCGCCGGACAGCACCGACTCGAACAGGTCGACCGTGACGAAGTCGGCGAACCGGGGCACGGCCAGCTCGGCGAGCTCCTCGGCGGTGCGGGTGACGTCCAGACTCGTCCCGATGCCCACGCCCGCGTCGTAGAGCATGTTGAGCCGCTCGCGGGACGCCTCGGCCCGGCCGGACAAGGCGCGCAGCTCGGTGGAGTCGCGCACCGTGGCGACGCTGCCGGGCGGGCCGCCCGCGCGGTCGGTGGGCCGCTGGTTGACCGCCAGCAGCCGGTCGCCCACCAGATGCACCTCGTCCGTGGCGACCCGTCCCGAGGACAGCAGGTCGGCGGTGCCGGGATCGAGGCCGATGTCCAGTACGTGCCGGCCTTCGGCGTCCCCCGGCAGGTCGTACAACCGGTGCGCCTCGTCGTTGGCGAGCATCAGGGTCCCGTCCCCGTCGACGATGATCACCCCTTCGCGCACCGCGTGCAGCACCGCGTCGTGGTGTTCGTACATCCGGGTCATCTCGTGCGGGCCCAGGCCGTGGGTCTGGCGGAGCAGCCGTCTGCTGACCAGGGCGGCGCCCGCGGTGGCCAGGGCGAGCGCGGCGAGCGCCGCGCTCAGGACGAGCGGCAGCTGGTCCTCCGTGGCCCCTCCGACGTGCTCGGTCGTGATGCCCGCCGACACCAGGCCCACCACCGTGCCGTCGGGATCCTCCACCGGCACCACCGCCTGCACCAGCTGTCCGATGGTGCCCTCGATCTCCTCCACCACCGGCTTTCCGGCCAGCGCGGGCGCGATGGTGCCGACGAACTTCTTGCCGATGCGGTCCGGCTCGGGATGTGTGTAGCGAATGCCGTCGGTGTTCATGACGACGACGAAGTCGACGTGCGCCTGCTCGCGGGCCGCCTCGGCGCGTGGCTGGAGCACGGCCGTGGGGTCCGGGGAGTCCAGCGCCTCGACGACGCCCGGCGCGTTCGCGAAGGTCTCGGCGACGGCGAGCGAGCGATGGCGGGCCTCCTGCGTGCTGTCCCTGCGCACCTGGAGAACCAGTGCCACGACAGCGGCCACCACCAGCAGCAGCACGATCATCAGGTGCAGCACGAACACCTGTCCGGCGACGCTGCGCCCGCTCAGCACCGACCGCAGTACCGCCGCCGGACGCCACCGCGAGCGGCCGCTCGCTTCCCGTCGGCGCCGTACGGACGCGGCGGCGCCGGGCCGCAGGGGCGACCGGGTCTGGGATCGACCCATGAGTCGGACCATGTGCCATGTCTACACTGCCGCGCCACGCGAGGCGAGGGGCGGCCCCCACTCGACCGGCGGATCACCGCCTCGTGACCGGGCCGCGGGTCGCGCGCGGCCGTCCCCCCTTGACCGCGCGCGACCCTCCCCCCAGCGCGCGACTCGTCCCCCGAAGGTCGCGCGCGTTCCATGACCGGGCCACCCCGGCGCATCCCGGCCCCTGGCCTCAGTCGGCCAGTGCGCGGGCCAGTTCCGTGGTGGCGCGGGCGATCTCGGTGTCCTGCTCCGCCAGCAGCCGCTTCAGGTCGCCGCGCCGGGCGCGCACCGCCTGCCGGGCCTTGCGCTCCCACACCACCGGGTTCTCGCGGTGGTTGAGCAGCTTGGGATACGCGGCGGCGGTGCTCTCCCACTGCCGGGCGTCGGCGATGGCCTTGAGCAGCTGGATGATCTGGGCCCGGCAGGTGACGTGCGGCAGCTGGGCCAGCTCCCAGAGGAAGGGGACCGTGGCGGCGGTCGCCTGTTCCGTGACGAAGCCGTACTGACAGATCCGCTTGCGCAGATCCTCCAGGGCGGCCCGGGCCGTACTGGCGTCCCCCCAGGCGATGCCGTTGAGCAGGAGGGGGATGGCCGCGGCCGATCCGGTGGAGTCCTGCATCTCGGCCCACGGCACGCGGGACAGTGCCGTGAGAGGGGTGGACCGGGCCACTCCGGTGGGGGAGGTGTGGCGCACTGGGCGCTCGCTGCTCGGCTGTTCCGTAGAAGCGCTGCGCATGGCGTGGGTGCCTTTCCGCGGCAGTCGTGTCAGGTGGGCGGGCGGGTCGACAACCGGGCCCACACCGTCTTGCCCGCCGGAGGGGTGGGGGTCCAGCCCCACGCCTCGGACAGGGCGTCGACGATGCACAGGCCCCGGCCGTGCTCCTCCAGGTCGGAGACGGCACCGGGCGCGAGGACGGGCGCGTGGTCGTCGGGGTCGGAGACGGTGAGCAGCAGGTGCGCCGGCTCCAGGCGGAACCCCAGCCGGACGTCCGGCGCACCGGCGCACCGCGGCGCCGCGTGGGTCACGGCGTTGGCGGCGAGCTCGGTCATCACGAGGGTGGCGTCGTCGCAGTGGTGGGCGAGCGACCAGCCGTGCAGGGTGTCCCGGGTGAAGGACCGCGCCCGGGCGAGGCCCTCCGGGCCGTGTGCGATGCGCAGCGCCATCGAGGCGGACGCGGCGCGGGCCGTCTCCGGTATCGAGTGGGGTTCCTCGTGCGGCGCCGCCGGGAGCGGGTTGTACGGGAACGCCGGCGCCGCGCCGGGAACACCCGACCGCACCATGGCCGCGGCCGGCGGCCGGAGCACTTGATACGCAGGTGATGACACGGCATCTCCTCGATGCGACGTCAGGACAGGGCGCCGACACGGGGGTTGACGCCGCAGCTATTATCCACGCTGAGGGCGCTCGCGTGCAATTGCACGAGAAATTGCGTGAGATTTTTCCCCGTGCGTGGCGGGACACGAGAAGAGCAAGGAGACAGCGGTGCCAGGAGTGCGGAACGGAGTGCGGGCCAGCCAGCTGGACGCCCGCTGGATCAAGAGCCGGCACAGCAACGCCGAGGGCAACTGCGTCGAGCTGGCACCGCTGACCGGCGGAGGGATCGCGATGCGCAACTCCCGTGACCCCGACGGCCCCGCCCTCATCTACACGCCCGCGGAGCTGGCGGCCTTCCTGGCCGGTGCGAAGGACGGCGAATTCGACCACCTCGTCTGACCACCTCGGCTGACCACCGGGTCTGGCCACCGGGTCTTCCCATCGCGTCCGATCTACCTCGTACAACCGTCTTGTCCGACCGCCCCGGGAAGCCGGCGCGGGCCGCTCGGGCGGCGCCGGTGAAGTGGAGCCCCAACTTCCGACTTCTGTGGGGCTTCCGCGTGCCGCTGCGGTGAGGCAGAGTCAGGTGCGATAATGTTGGTCGCCCTTGTGCCGGTCTGCTGGGAGTCAGGATGTCCGCCGCGTCGCATCGCATCTCCCGTCTGGAACCGTATCTGGACAGGTCCGAACCGGCTCCGACCCTGCTGAAGATGCTGGTCGGCGTGCAGCTCGCGGGCTTCCGTGAGGATGCCGGACTGTCCCAGGACCAGGCGGCGCGCACCGTCGGCTTCAGTGCGGCGAAGCTGTCCCGCATCGAGTCCGGCAAGAGCCGCCGCCCGCCGACCGAGGGCGATGTCCGGGCGTTGCTGAAGCTGTACCGCACCGACGAGTACGAGGCCTCGGTGCTGGTCAAACTGTTGCGGCGGGCCGGGGAGCCGGGCTGGTGGCAGCGGTACGACAAGCGGTTGATGCCGGAGTGGTTCGACCGTCTGGTCGGGCTCCAGGAGGCCGCCGCCACGATCCGTACGTTCGAGATCCAGTATGTTCCCGGACTGCTGCAGACCGCCGCCTACACGCGCGCGGTGGTCGAGCGGGGGCTGCCCAACGCCCCGGCGGGTGAGGTGGAGCGCAGGGTGGAACTGCGCATGCACCGGGCCGAGCTGCTGCTGCGCGAGGGTGCGCCGCAGCTGTGGGCCGTCATCGACGAGTCGGTTCTCCTGCGCGTCCTGGGCGGTTCCGGGGTGATGCGCGAGCAGCTCGAGCACCTGGTGACGATGGCCGAGCGGTCCAATGTGACGGTGCAGATCGTGCCGCTGGACGTGACGAACGCGTCCGCTCCCGCCATCCCGGTCACCTATCTGCGCTTCGGCGGACTCGATCTGCCCGACGTGGTCTACCTGGAGCACATCAGGAGCGCCAACTTCCTCGAGGACCGCGACGAGACGGAGGAGTACCGGATCGCGCTGGACCGCCTCGCCGACGAGGCGCTCCGGCCCCGCGACTCCGTGGAGCTGCTGCGCAGGACGATCAAGGATCGCTACTCCGCGTCGTAGCGGCGGCCGGGCGCGCGGACCGGGCGTTGACCACCGGCGACGCCGGCTGAACGCTCCGACCGGAGGCGCCGACGCCCCTCGCCGGTCCTTCGAGTGGTCCGGCCGGGCGCGTCGTGTGGTCGGGGGTTACTGCGGGAGCCGGCCCACGCCGCCGAACTCGATCCACTCCTTAGTGAGCTGACGCGGCGCCACCTCGCTGTCCGGACGCCAGGTGGACACCTCCACCAGCCCCGGCTCCAGGATCTCCAGTCCCTCGAAGTACGACTCCACGTCCTTCTCCTGGCGCACGCGGCCCCAATGTCCGTGGGTGGCCTGGTTCATGAAGTCCGTGACGAACTCGCGGACCTCCGGATCCTCGCTGACCAGCTGGCACATCACCATGAAGCTGCCCGGCGCCAGCCGTTCGCGCACCTGGCGGGCCAGGGCGAGCGGACCGTCGGTGTCGCTGTCCGGGATGCAGTGGAACACCGAGTTGAACAGCACGCAGACCGGCTCCGAGAAGTCGATCAGCCGCTGGGTCTCGGCGTGGCCGAATATCGCGTCGGTGTCGCGCATGTCGGCCTGGATGACCGCGGTGCGCTGGTCCTGCTCCAGCAGGGCCCGGCCATGCACCAGCACCATCGGGTCGTTGTCGACGTACACCACGTGGGTGGTCGGGTCGATGCGCTGCGCGACCTGGTGGACGTTGTCCTGGGTGGGCAGGCCGGAGCCGTGGTCGAGGTACTGCCGGATCCCGTACTCCTGCGTGAGGGTCCGCACCACCCGCTGGAGGAAACGCCGGTTGTTCAGGGCCAGGCGGCGCGTGCTGGGCACCTTCTTGTCGAGTTCCTCGACCGCGGCACGGTCGGCCGCGTAGTTGTCCTTGCCGCCCAGGTAGTAGTCGTACATGCGCGCGGCCGTCGGCACGGTCGCGTCGATGTCGGTGGACAGCTGCTTACCGGTCTGCATCGTTCCCCCTGCGGAATGCCACGCCAACTGGACGGGCTGGACAGGGAATACATCCTAGGGAGCGCCCCGCGACCCGTGCCAGCCGGTCGGCACATGCGGACGCGAACGAACGGCGCGCCCCGAGCGCGTCGATGACGCGCTGTGTCCGCTCGTACGCCCGTCGTGAGGGATCGGTGTCAAGGGGGCGGGAGGGGGTGCGCGCCGGGTGATGCCTGCGCGAGCGCTTGTGCCCCGCTATCGTCGGTTTCGTCCCCATGGGGCGTTCGTCGCCGGCGCAGCGGCGGCCGGCCCATCCGCGTCCCCGGGAGGCACAGCATGGACGACTACTACGACCTCGGCACCCACGGCCGACCCGTGACGACCTCCTCCGCCGAAGCCCAACTCTGGTTCGACCGAGGGTTGCTGTGGACCTACGCGTTCAACCACGAGGAGGCGGTCGCCTGTTTCGAGAAGGCGGCCGGGGCCGACCCCGACTGCGCCATGGCCCACTGGGGCATCGCCTACGCGCTCGGCCCCAACTACAACAAACCCTGGGAGGCCTTCGACAGCGACGAACTCGTCCGCGCGGTCGAACGCACCCACGGCGCGGTGGAGCGGGCGCACGAGAGGGCCGCGCACGCCACACCCGTCGAGCGGGCCCTCATCGAAGCCCTGCGCGCCCGCTACCCCCAGGCGCAGGTCACCAAGGACTGCTCGGTGTGGAACGAGCCGTACGCGGACCGGATGCTCGCGGTGTACGAGAGCGCCCCCGGCGACCTGGACGTGGCCACCCTCTGCGCCGACGCCCTGATGAACCTCACCCCCTGGCGGCTCTGGGACCTCAGGACGGGCCGCCCGGCCGACGGCGCCCGCACCCTGGAGGCCAAGGCGGTGCTCGACGGCGCGCTCGCCACCGGCGCCGGCGCCCGGCACCCCGGGATCCTCCACCTGTACATCCACCTGATGGAGATGTCCCCCACGCCGGAAGCGGCCCTCACCGTCGCCGACCGGCTGCGCGGAGCCGTGCCCGACGCCGGGCATCTGCACCACATGCCCTCGCACCTGGAAGTCCTGTGCGGCGACTACCGCCGGGTCATGTCGGACAACGCCCTCGCCATCGCCGCCGACGAGAAGTACCTCCGGCGCGCGGGCGCCATGAACTTCTACACCCTCTACCGCGCCCACAACCACCACTTCAGGATCTACGGCGCCATGTTCGCCGGGCAGTCGAAGACCGCCCTGGACGCCGCCGCACGGCTCGAAGCAGCCATCCCCGAAAAGCTGCTCCGGGTGCAGAGCCCACCCATGGCCGACTGGCTCGAGGGGTTCCTGGCGATGCGCGTCCATGTCCTGATCCGCTTCGGCCGCTGGGACGACATCCTGGCGCTGCCGTTCCCCGCCGACCCCGAACTCCACTGCGTCACCACCGCCATGCTCCACTACGCCCGTGGCGTGGCCCTGTCCGCGACCGGTGCCACCGACGAGGCCGAGGCCGAACGGGAGAACTTCCGCGCGGCCGTGAGCCGCGTCCCCGGGACCCGGATGCTCTTCAACAACACCTGCCGGGACATCCTCGACATCGCGGCAGCGATGCTGGACGGCGAACTCGCCTACCGCGAGGGCGAGTACGACATCGCCTTCGCCGCGCTGGAGCGGTCCGTCGAACTGGACGACAACCTGCCCTACGACGAGCCCTGGGGCTGGATGCAGCCCACCCGGCACGCCTACGGGGCACTGCTGCTCGAGCGGGGCCGCGTCGCGGAGGCCGAGGCGGTGTACCGCGCCGACCTCGGCCTCGACGACACCCTGCCCCGGCCCCTGCAACACCCGGGGAACGTCTGGGCGCTGCACGGATTCCACGAGTGCCTGCTGCGCACCGGCAAGCCGGGCGAGGCGGCGATCGTCGCCCAGCAGCTCAAGCTGGCGGTCGCGCTGGCGGACGTACCGATCGAGGCGTCCTGCTTCTGCCGGCTGGAGACCCACCACCTGGCGACCCGGCACCCGGTGGCCCCCGGCGACGACTGCTCCGCCTGCCACTGAGCCGGCCGGCGCGGTCCCGCTCAGTGCGGGCGCGGCGCGGTCCCCGCCGGCTGCGCGGTCGCCGCGCTCGTCCTCACCGCACCGGCCCGGCACGGCGTGAAGGCGCGGCCGGAGCGCGGTACGGCGAAGGCCACGACGGCCACGACGGCCACCGGCCTCCCGGCCGGACCGGCCCAGTGGCCGGCGGTGCCCGCACTGGTCCTCGCGGCCCTGGCGGTCGTCGCCTGCTTCATCGTGCGCGGGAGGTGGTTCCCGCGGCGTCGTGGCCCTAGCGGGACGCCACGACGGCCTGGAACGTCTTCATGCAGGAGAAGCAGTGCCGGTCCGTCGTGTGCCGCCGAGGCGACTCCTCCTCCTTCTCCACTCCGCACAGCGTGGAGGACTTGTCGGGGGTGAGGACGTGCCACACCGGCTCCCCCGAAGTGTCTGCACCGCACCACATCTCGTGCATTTCCGGCTCCCTCCGGGTAGGCATGGAGGCCGCTTCCATACGAGCACGGCGCGGGCCCGGACGGCCCGTCCGGCGTGGCACTCGGGTGACCCGGGGGCCGGGATGCGTATCGGTGGCGGCGGCCGGATCCTGGAGGGATGACGAAGGCGCCGATCGTGGTACACCCGCCGCTCGGTTCGGGCGGACGACGCGTGACCGTGCGCGGTGAGATCGTCGGCCTCGCCAACTCCGACAGGGACGTGGTGGAGTTCCTGCGGCGCGCGGGACTCCCGGACGGCGAACGGCTGCTGGACGATCCGACCTGGGTGAAGTGGGTCGGCGGCCGGGCCCACGTCTACGACGCGGCGTAAGCGGGCCACCGGCTCACGACGGTCACCGTCGGCGCCGACGCCGACGGTGACCGCGCCTGTCGGTGTCCCCCCACCGTCCTGCGGCGTGCGGCATGCGGCGCGTCCCCGGACCTTCGTGCGGCGTGCGGCGTGTTCCCCGGTCTTCGTGCGGCGTGCGGCGTGTTCCCCGGTCTTCGTGCGGCGTGCGGCGTGTTCCCCGGTCTTCGTGCGGCGTGCGGTGCCCGCGGTCGCCTTCGTCGTCCTGTTCCCGCGTCCGATCCCGCGGTGAGGGCCTGCTGCCCGGCGTCCGGCGCGCACGGCGCGGCGCACGAGACCGGTGAGATTGCCGGTCCGCACCGGCCCCCTCCTCTCCGACAGTGGCAACGCCAGTCCATCGGCGGCGCCCCCGGCCGGGCACGGCTCCCCTCCACGCCGTAGTCCCGTGCACCGGCCGGCCGGGCGGTTCGCCGCGACAGAGAGGACCACTCGTCGTGCAGCAGCACCCCCACAGCAGCAGGCGCAGAACCCGCCGGTTCGCCGGACTGACCGCGGCCGTCGCCGCCCTCATCGGTCTCACCACCCTCACCGGCCCCGGCGCCCACGCGGCGGACAATCCCTACGAGCGCGGCCCGGCACCGACCAACTCCAGCATCGAGGCGCTGCGCGGCCCGTACGCCGTGTCGGACATCTCCGTCTCCTCGCTCTCCGTCACCGGCTTCGGCGGAGGCACGATCTATTACCCGACCAGCACCGCCGACGGCACCTTCGGCGCGATCGCCATCTCGCCCGGCTTCACCGCGTACCAGTCCTCCATCTCCTGGCTGGGACCGCGCCTGGCCTCCCAGGGCTTCGTGGTCTTCACCATCGACACCAACACCACGGTCGACCAGCCGGACTCGCGCGGCGAACAGCTGCTCGCCGCACTGGACTACCTCACCCAGCGCAGCGCGGTCCGCGGCCGCATCGACAGCAGCCGGCTCGGCGTCATGGGCCACTCGATGGGCGGCGGCGGAAGCCTCGAAGCCGCCAAGGACCGGCCCTCGCTCCAGGCAGCCATCCCCCTGACGCCCTGGAACCTCGACAAGAGCTGGCCGGAGGTCAGGACACCCACCATGATCTTCGGGGCCGACGGCGACACGGTCGCCCCGGTCTCCAGCCACGCCGAGCCGTTGTACTCGGGTCTGGCGTCCTCCCTGGACCGCGCGTACCTGGAACTGAACGGCGCCACCCACTTCACGCCCAACTCGTCCAACACGACGATCGCGAAGTACAGCATTTCCTGGCTGAAGCGGTTCATCGACAACGACACCCGCTACGAGCAGTTCCTGTGCCCGCTGCCGCGGCCGAGCCTGACGATCGAGGAGTCCCGGGGCAACTGCCCGCACACCTCCTGAGACCAGAGACCTGCTGAACGACCACCCGGTGGCGGTCCGCGCACGACGCGGGCCGCCACCGGCGTTGTGTGCGGGCACCGCCGAGCGTCGGCCGCGTTGTGCCGCGGCACACTCCGCTCCCCCGGTGCCGTGCGAGAAACCGCTGGTTATTGGCAGTTATGTCTTCACCCACCTGTGGACGCTCACCTTCCGCGTGACCTTACGCGTGAGTAAGGTCGCGGGAATGACCGGACAGACGACCTCGCGGTGGCAGACGATCTCCCCGCTGCTGGACGGGCTGCGTACCGGCGGCGGCGTCCGTGTGGTGACCGGTGACCCCGGTTGCGGACGCACGTCGTTCGTCGAGCACGCCGCCCGCTCCTTCCACGCCGGACCGGTATGGCACGTACGCGCCGACCCGGCCCGTTCCGCACAGCCGCTGAGCGGCCTGCACACCCTGCTGCGCGCGGCGGGCGGCTCGGTGCGCGTCCTCGGCGACGGCACGGCGGGGGAGGTGTTGTTCGACGTCCTCCGCGCGGCGGCCGACGCGTCCCCGCTGCTGGTCTGCGTGGACGACGCGCACCTGTGGGACGCCGCGTCGCGCGCCGCGCTGGGGCACGCGGCGGCGCGGGTGCACGCGGCGGGAGTCGGGGTGGGGCTGCTCCTGACGGTTCCGGGACACCGGCCCGTCGACCGTGAGTGGGCGGCGCTGCCCCTGCTGCGGCTCGGCCCGCTCGCACCGGCGGACGCGGCGCGTCTGGTCGACGACGTCACGGACGGTGCCGTCGACCCCGGCGTGCGCCAGGAGCTGGTGACGGAGGCGGAGGGCAATCCCGCGCTGCTGCTGGCGCTGATCCACCGCCTGTCGCCCGCCCAGCTCGGCGGGCTTGGGGCACTGCCCCGGCCGTTGGCCGACGGGGAGGTCCTGGCCGGGGTCGTCGGCGGGTGCCTGACCGGCTTACCGCCGGACCGGGCCGGTCTGCTGCTGACGGCGGCGGCAGCCGTGCGGGCGACGGGGGAGCCGGACGCCGACGCGGACGTCGTACTGCGGGCGGCGGGGGGAGGCGCCGACGCCGATGCCGCAGGGTTGCCGTTGCCCGAGGTGCTGGTCCTCGTCGAGGGCCGCATTCGGTTCCGCAGCGCACTGTTGGGCAGGGCGGTGTACGCCCTCGCGCCGCCCGACCGGCGCCGTGCCGCGCACCGAGCGCTGGCCGAGTCCCTGGCGGATTCCGGTGGTGTCTCCGCGCTGCTGCACCGTTCGTGGAGCGTCTCGGGGCCTGCCCCCGCCCTCGCGGACGGTCTCTCGGCGGCGGCCACGGACCCCGCGTCCGCGCTGTCGCCCGGCCTGCGCCGCAGGGCGCTCACGCGCGCCGCCGAGCTGACACCGGGCGCCGCGGAGCGGGCCCACCGGTACACCGCCGCCGCGGAACAAGCCGTCCTCGCCGGTCACTCGCCCGAGGCCCGGCGCCTGCTCGACGCCGCGCGGAGTCACCCGGCACCCGCCTCGGTGCGCGGCGGCGCGGAGCTGCTGCGGGGCGCGGTGCTCCTGGCCGACGGTCCGGTGGACGACGCCCGTGAGTCCTTCCTGCTCGCGGCCGCGCTGCTGTCCGCCGTCCGCCGCGAGGACGCCGACACGGCGGTCCTGGGCGCGGCGGACGCCGCCTGGGCCGCGGGCGATCCCTCAGCCTGCCTCCAGGCCCTCACCCCGGCCGCCCCGACCGACACCGCCCCCGGCTCCGGGGGGTTGGTCGACGCCGCCCCCGGCCTTGACGTGCCGGCCGGCGGTGCCTTTGGCTCCGGGACGGCGTCCCACGCCCCTCCCGGCCCCGGTGCGCCGGGCGGCGGTGTCCTCGGCCTCGACGTGCCGGCCGGCGGTGCCTTCGGCTCCGGGACGGCGTCCCACGCCCCTCCCGGCCCCGGTGCGCCGGGCGGCGGTGTCCTCGGCTCCGAGGGGTCGGTCACCAGTGCTCTCGGCTCCGGGGCGACGTCCGACGTCCGGCCCGGCGCCGGTGCGTCGGCCACCCATGCCTTCGGCCCCGGTGCTCCGGCCACCAGCGTCCTCGGCTCCGGTGTGTCGGCCACCAGCCTTCTCGGCGCCGGTGTGCCGGCCGTGGGCGTACTCGGCTCCGGGACGGCGTCCGATGCCCACCACGGCCCCCTGGCGTCGGCGTCCGATGCCCACCACGGCCCGGCCGCGTCGGTAACCGGTGCCCCCGGCCCCGCCGCGTCGGCCCCCCGTGCCCTCGCCGCCGCGCCGGCCACCGGGGCGGTCGGCGCCGGTGGTGCGGTCACCGGCACCGGCGGCATGGTCGCCGGTGGTGAGGTGAAGGTCGTCGCGGCCGCGGGTCAGGGCGGCGCCGTTGCCCGCGGTCTGCCGGCGCCGGCGGCCGAGGCCGTCGGCCGAGGTGCCGCCGGCATCGTCCCGCCGCGCACCACCCGCTCCGCCCTGCTCCGTGACCACCGCGACGGGATGCGCGCCGTGCTGCTGGGGCGGTTCGACCAGGCCGCGCCCCCACTGCGGCGGGTGGTCGAGTGGGGACTGCGCGGCGACGAACCGGAGCCGCTGCTGCGTTCCGCCGCGGCCGCGCTCATGCTCGGCGAGGTGACCGCCGCCCGCCGTGCCGGGGCGCGGGCGCTCGCGGCGGCCCGGACCCGTGGTTCCGCCGCCCTCGAACCGAGGGCACTGGAGTACCTGGCCTACGCCGAACTGCGGGCCGGACGCCACCAGCTCGCCCGGACCCACGCGGAGGAGGGGCTGCGCACCGCCTCGCGGACCGGGCAGCGGAACACGGCCGCCCACCATCACGCGGCACTGGCGCTCGCCGCCTCGATCGAGGGGGAGAAGGAGCTCGTCACCGAACACGTGACGGCGGCCCTCCACACCGCCCGCCGGCACGGGCTCGCGCAGGCCGCCACGCTCGCCCAGTGGGCGGCGGCCCGCGCCGACCTGGGCGCCGGCCGCCCCCGCGAGGCCGCCGACCGGCTCGGCCCGCTGGTGCGCCCCGGTGCGCGGCGCGGCCACTTCGCGGTGTGGATGCTCGCCGTCCCCTGCTTCGTGGAGGCCGCCGCACTCGCCGGACGGCCCGAGCAGGCAGCGACGGTGGTCGAGGACTTCGCGCTGTGGGCCGCCTGCGGGGCCGACCCGCAGGCCCCCGCCCAACTCCTGCGCTGTCGCGCGCTGCTGGCCGCCACCGACGCGGCCGACGAGCTGTTCCTGCGCGCGCTGGACCGTCATGAGGAGACCGCCGGTGACTTCGAGCGGGCGCGCACGGACCTGCTCCACGGCAAGTGGCTGCGGCGCCGGCGCCGGCTGCGCGAGGCGCGTGCTCGACTCGGGGAGGCGCTGATGGGCTTCGAGCGCTGCGGCGCCCACCTGTGGGCCCAGCAGACCGCCGCCGAACTCCGCGCGGGCGGTGCGGCCCCGGCGGAGACCGGGGGCGGGGAGCTCTCCCGGCTGACCCCGCAGCAGCTGCGTATCGCACGGTGTGTCGCCGAGGGCGCCACCAACCGGGAGGTGGCCCTGCGCCTGTCCGTCAGCACCCGCACGGTCGACTACCACCTGCGGAACGTCTTCGCCACCCTCGGTGTCCGTTCCCGGGTCGAGCTGGCCCGTCTCGTCGAGCAGGCGGAAAAGACCGGTGCACAACTCTAGGGACCGACCGGACGGTATGCGATCCTTCGGGGCAGGACGAGTCCGGTGCCGGCCGGCCCACGGGCTACCCGGCCGGCCGGGCGCCGGTGCGGGGGACCGCCGCACGGACGCCGCCGGGAAGCCGCCCCTGGGGGAGATGCGCGATGCAACACGCCGTACGGCCACGTACCCTGCTTCGCCCCGGACCCGGACCCGTGCCCGCGCCACGGCCGCGGACCGCGCGTGTGCGGTCGCTGATCGACGCCGACGCGCTGCGCGTGCTGCACCGGGCCGCCCGCGTCCTGCTGGACGAGCTGCCCCAGCTCACCGACCGCCTGGTCGCCGTACTGCAGGAGCAGGAGCCCGCCTACCGGGCCGCGGTGGAGGGCGACGCCACCGGGATCTGGCAGGAGGTGCACCGCTCGCTGCGGCACAGCATCTCGTCCCTGCTCGATCCGCGGGGCGCCCGGGACGGGGCGCGGCGCTGCTCCTGGAAGATCGGTGCCACGCGCGCGGAGCAGGGGCTGCCGCTGGACGCGCTGCTGCACGCCTTCCGGCTGGGCGGCTCGCTGGTGTGGCAGGGCCTGGTCGACGAGACGTCCCGGACGGCACCCGAGGACGTACGGCTGCTGGTGCACGTGGCGTCCGACGTGTGGAACTTCGTCGACGAGCACTGCACCCTCGTCGCGGACGCCTACCGGCAGACCGAGCGGCAGCTGGCGTGGCGGAGGGAGAACAGGGTGCGCCTGCTGGCCGCGGCCCTGCTGGACGGCACGAGCCGGATCGCCGACCTGCCCGAGGCGGCACAGGCGCTGAACCTGCCGGAGCACGGGCGGTACGTGGTCGTCGCCGCCGACGGCGGCAGGCTGGGCGGTTGTCCGGGTGCCCAGGCGGACCTCGCCCCCGGTGTGCGCGCGCACTGGCACACGGGCGTGGACGCCGACTACGGCATCGCCCTGGTCGAGGCCGGGGAGGAGGCGGCCGTCGTGCCGCAGGAGCAGGCACCCGGGGCACGGGTGGGCGTGAGCGGCGCGGTGGACGGGCTGGCCGCCGTGGGTGAGGCGCGGCGGCAGGCGGACACCGCGCTGAGCCTGTGCCCCGAGTCGGGCGGTACGGTCCGGCTGACCGAGCACCTGCCGGCGGCGCTGGTGGCCTCGAGCCCCGAACTCGGCGCCGCGCTGGCCGACCGGCTCCTCGGCCCGCTGGCCCACCTCGAACCCGCCGACGCCGAGGTCCTGCTGGACACCCTGGCCACCTGGCTGGCCTCGGACGGCTCGGCCCAGCGGGCGAGCCGGCGCCTGTACTGCCACCGCAACACCGTCCTCAACCGCCTCCGCCGCTACGAACAGCTGACGGGCCGCTCCCTCTCCCGCCCCTCCGACCTGGTCGAGGTGAGCCTGGCGCTGACCGCCCGCACCCTCCTCCGGCGCTGACCCACCCCCGTACGTCCGCCTGGGCACCCGCACAACCCCCGGCCGCCCCCGTTGGTACACCGCAGCGAGCGGGCGCCGGGGGGTGTACCGGTCGTCCACGCCCGTGCTGTCGTGAGCTCCCCTTCCCCCGAAGCCGTCGCCGCCGTGCGGTACGGCCCCGAGGAGTCGTGATGCCCGAAGCACCACCGGACGACCTGCCCGCGCTGCGCGTCGAGAACGTCGACGTGACGTACGGGCGTGCGGTGTCCGCCCTCCGCTCCGTGTCCCTGACCGTGCCGCACGGCGCCGTCGTGGCGCTCCTCGGCGCCAACGGTGCCGGCAAGACGACCCTGCTGCGGGCCGTGTCCGGCACCCTGCGCCTGCACCGCGGCGCGATCACGGCCGGCCGTGTCCGCTACGGCGGGACGGTGCTCGACGGCAGGGACCCCGTCGCGGCGGTACGCGCCGGAGTCGTCCAGGTCCCGGAGGGACGACGGGTGTTCGCCGGACTCTCGGTCGACGAGAACCTGCGCTCCGGCGGACTCGGGCTCGGCCGGCGCGGGCGCGCGCAGGTCCAGGAGGCCCGGGAGCGGGTCTTCGCGCTCTTCCCCCGGCTCGCGGAACGCACCCACCAGGCCGCGGGCCTGCTCTCCGGCGGCGAGCAGCAGATGCTCGCCATCGGCCGCGCCCTGATGGCCGCCCCGCGCCTGCTGCTCCTCGACGAACCGTCCCTCGGCCTCGCCCCGCAGATGGTGTACCGGATCGCCGAGGTGATCCGCGAGATCAACGCCCAGGGGACCGCCGTGCTCCTGGTCGAGCAGAACGCGGGCATGGCGCTCTCCCTCGCCGACCGGGCGTACGTCCTGGAGGTCGGCGAGACCCGGCTGTCCGGCCCCGCCGACGAACTCGCCCGCACCGACGCCGTACGCCGCCTCTACCTGGGCGAGTCGGCCGAGGACCAGGGGGCCGCGTGAACGACCGCGCCTTTGCCCCGCCGCCCGTGCTCGACGTACGGGACGTCACCGTGCGCTTCGCCGGTCTCACCGCACTCGACGGCGTCTCCTTCACCGTCACCCCCGGCACGGTGCACGCGGTCATCGGACCCAACGGCGCCGGCAAGTCGACCTGCTTCAACGTGCTGTCCGGCCTGTGCCGGCCGGACGCCGGCACGGTGACGCTCGGCGACACCGAGCTGACCCGGCTCGCCCCGCACCGCATCGCCGCGCTCGGCGTGGCCCGCACCTTCCAGAACATCGTCACCACCCACGGCACGGTCGCCGACAACCTCATGCTCGGCCGCCACGCCCTGTCCCGGGCCGGTTTCGCCGCCAGCGCGCTGCGCCTGCCGCGGGCCGTACGGGAACAGCGCGAGCACCTCGACCGCGCCCGCCGGATCGCCGAACTCACGGGCCTCGGCGCCCACTTCGACAGCCCCGTCGCCCTGCTGTCGTACGGCGACCGCAAGCGCGTCGAACTCGCCCGCGCCCTCTGCCTGGAGCCACGCGTGCTGCTCCTCGACGAACCCGTGGCCGGCATGAACGCCGCCGAACGCGCCCGCACCGCCGCGGTCGTGGGCGAACTGCGCGCCGAACTGGGCCTGTCCGTCGTCCTCGTGGAGCACGACATGGGCCTCGTCATGCGCCTCGCCGACGACGTGACCGTGCTCGACTTCGGGCGGCCCATCGCCCACGGCACCCCCGACGAGGTCCGCCAGGACCCCGGGGTGCTGCGCGCCTACCTCGGCACCGACGCACCGAAGGAGGACGCGGCATGACCGGGTTTCTCGACAACGTCCTCGGCGGACTGGCACTCGGCGCGGTCTACGCGCTGGTCGCGCTCGGCTTCGTCGTCATCTTCAAGGCCTCCGGCGTCCTCAACTTCGCCCACGGCTCCCTGCTGCTGTTCGGCGGCTACCTCATCGCCGTCCTGCACGACGACCTCGGCTTCGCCGGGGCGCTGGCCCTGGCCATCCTGACGACGGCCGCCCTCGCGGGCGCACTCGACCGCTTCCTGCTGCAACGCGGGGGCCAGGACGCCCACGCCGCCCACGTACAGACCATCGTCACCATCGGCGTCGACATCGTGCTGTTCACCGATCTGGCCCGGCGCGTCGGCGGAGACCTGCTGTCCCTGGGCGACCCCTGGGGCGACTCGGTGACCGAGCTGGGTCCGGTGACCGTCGCCGACAGCCGGCTCGCCGCGATCGTGGTGTCGGCCGTGGTCATCGCCGCCGTGTTCGCGCTCTTCCGGTTCACCTCCTGGGGGCTGTCCCTGCGGGCGGCGGCGGAGGACCTGGAGGCGGCCGCCCTCATGGGCGTACGGCTCGGCCGGGTGCGCGCGGGCGCCTGGTGTCTGGCGGGCGCGCTCGCCGCGCTGGCCGCCGTGTTCCTCGCCGCCTTCCCCGCGCCCGGACTGGAGCGCGGCACCGGCCAGATCGCGCTCAACGCCTTCCCGGCCGCGATCCTCGGCGGGCTGGCCTCCCCGGCCGGAGCCCTCGCGGGCAGCCTGATCATCGGCCTGACCGAGGCACTCGTCGTCGGCTACCAGTCCGACCTGCACGTACTCGGCGAGGGCTTCGGCGACGTCGCCCCGTACGCCGTGATGCTGCTGGTCCTCCTGGTACGGCCCACCGGGCTGTTCGGCGCGAAGGGAGCGGCTCGTGTCTGACCGTCTGCTCACCGCCCTGACCCGCCGCCGGGCCGGGCTCTGGCTGCTCGCCGTTCTCCTGTGCCTGCCGCCGTTCTACCTGGACGCCTTCTGGCTGCGGATCGGCCTGTTTTCGATGGCGGCGGCCATCGGCGCCGTCGGCCTCGCCCTGCTCACCGGCACCGCGGGCCAGCTCTCCCTCGGCCACGCCTTCTTCCTCGCCGTCGGCGCCTACGGCTACACCTGGCTCGCTGGTGAGCCCGGACCAGGACTGCCACCGGCTCTCGCCGCGCTCCTCGCGGTGCTGCTCGCCGGCGCGGCGGGCGGGCTGTTCAGCCCCGTCGCCGCCCGGGTCAAGGGCATCTACCTGGGCATCGCCACCCTCGCCCTGGTCTTCCTCGGCCACCACGTGCTGCTGACCGCGGACTCCGTCACCGGCGGCTTCAACGGCCGCTCCGTGCCCCCGCTGACGCTCGGCGGCTTCACCTTCGGCGCGGACGACCCCGAACCGACCGTCCTCGGCGTGCCGTTCGGCGCGGAGGAACGGCTGTGGTTCCTGGGGCTGGCCCTGTTCGCGGTCACCTGGTTCACCGCCCGAGGCTTGCTGCGCGGACGCCCCGGCCGGGCGCTGGCCGCCCTGCGCGACAGCGAGACCGCGGCCGCCGTGATGGGCGTCGACGTCGCCCGGCACCGCTCGGCGGCCTTCGTGGTGTCGTCGATGTACGCCGGGCTCGCGGGAGTGCTCCTCGCCCTCGCCTTCCGGCGCGTCGTCCCGGACTACTTCTCACTCGCCCTCTCCGTCGACTACCTCGCCATGATCGTCATCGGCGGCCTCGGGTCCGTCGCCGGAGCCACCGCCGGCGCCGTCTTCGTCACCGCCCTCCCGCTGCTGATGACCCGCTACGCCGACCAGCTCCCGCTGGTGACCGCCCCCGGCTCCACCGAGGGCACCGTGGGCCCCACCGAGGCGGCCCGCTACCTGTACGGGGCGGCGATCGTGCTGGTCCTGCTCTACGCACCCGACGGACTGCACGGCCTTGCGCGCCGGGTCCGCGACCGCGTACGGCGCCGCCGCACCCGCACCCCCGCCCCGGAAACCGTCGTCCCTTCGCCTCCGCAACCGGCCGCGGCCGCACGACCCAAGGAGCACACCCCGTGAACACCACGCACCACAGGCACCGCGACCGGCAGCGCACCGCCGGGACCGTCCTCGCCGGCGTCCTCGCCCTGCTGCTCGCGGCCACCGGATGCAGTTCCAAGGCGGACGGCGGCGACAAGGGAGGCGAGGCCGCCGACGGCGTCCGCACCGGGCCCGGCGTCGGCGCCGACACCATCAGACTGGGTGCCCTCACCGACCTGACCGGCCCCTATGCCACGCTCGGCAAGAGCATCGTGCAGGCACAGCGGATGTGGGCCGAGGAGACCAACGCCCAGGGCGGCATCTGCGACCGCAAGGTCGAGATCGTCGTCAAGGACCACGGATACGACGTGCAGAAGGCGGTCACCGCCTACGCCGACATCGCCCCGGACGTCGTGGCACTGCCCCAGGTCATCGGCTCCCCGGTGGTCGCGGCGCTGCTCGACGACATCGAGCGCGACAAGATGCTCACCTTCCCGCAGGCCTGGGCGGCCTCTCTGCTCGGCAAGGACGCCATCCAGGTGCTCGGCACCACGTACGACGTCGACATGATCGCCGCGGTCGAGTTCCTCACCCGTGACAAGGGCCTGAAGAGCGGCGACAGGATCGGCCACGTCTACTTCGAGGGCGACTACGGCGCCAACGCGCTCGAAGGGTCCACCTGGGCGGCGGGGAAGGCAGGTCTGAAGGTGACCGGCCTGAAGATCAAGGCGACGGACACCGACCTGTCGGCCCAGGTCTCGGCGCTGCGCAAGGAGGGCGTGAAGGCCGTCCTGATCAGCGCCGGGCCCGCGCAGACGGCCTCGCTGGTCGGTGTCGCGGCCTCCCGCGGCCTGAGCGTCCCCGTCGTCAGCAGCGCCCCCGGCTTCGCGCCCCAGCTGATGAAGACCCCGGCCGCGCCGGCCCTCGCGGCGATGCTGAACGTGGTGAGCGCCGCGCCCGCGGTCAGCTCCGACCTGCCCGGCGTGCGGCGCATGGTGGCGTCCTACCGGAAGAAGTACCCGGACTCGCCGGTCGACTCCGGGGTGCTGTCCGGGTACAACGCCGCACAGCTCATGGGCGCCGACCTGAAGAAGGCCTGCGAGGCGGGCGGCCTCACCCGTGAGGACGTGGTCGAGGCGCACCGTTCGCAGAAGAACGCCGACACCGGCCTCGGCACCGCGCAGAACTTCTCCGACGTCGACCGTCCCGCGAGCGTCGAGACGTATGTGCTGAAGCCCGACGCCAAGGCGGTCGGCGGCGTGGTGAACGCTCAGGAGGCGCACACCGCTCCGGGAGTCGAGGACTACCTGTCCTCCCGGTGACGGCCGGTCACATCCCGGATGCCCCGGCGGACCCCAACGAGGGGACGCCGGGGCACCGCCCGTCCCCAGGAACCCTGCGGGCTCGGCGTCCCCCTGGCAGGGGAGGGCTCGCCGCCGGGTGGGAAACCGGCGGGGAATGCGGCGGCCCGTCCCCGCGTTACATCAGCCGTGAGTGACATGCCCCCAACAAATGGGTGGATGTCCGGGTGCCGCTGAAGGAGGACACCATGGCGAACAAGGGTGCGCGCCCGGTCGTGACGTTGAGGTCGACGGCGGGGACCGGCGTGACGTACACGACCCGGAAGAACCGGCTGAACGACCCCGACCGGCTGGTCCTGCGCAAGTACGACCCGGTGGCCCGCGAGCACGTCCCGTTCCGCGAGGCCCGATGACCCCGGCCGTCGCCTCCGGGCGGCGGCCCGCAGGAAGGAACCCCATGAAGTCCGGCATCCACCCCGTCTCCCGCCCGGTCGTCTTCCGTGACCGCGCGGCGAACACCACGTTCCTCATGCGGTCGACCGCGCGGACGACGCGGACGATCGAGTGGGCGGACGGCACCACCCGTCCGCTGATCGACGTCGAGGTCTCGTCGGCCTCCCACCCGTTCTACACGGGCACCGCGCGCGTCATGGACAGCGCGGGCCGCGTGGAGCGCTTCGAGCGTCGCTACGGCCGTACCGCGCCCGCGGCACGCTGACGCCGACCGGTCGCGGTCCGAGCGGAAGGAGAGCAGAGAGATGAAGGTGCGCAAGTCGTTGCGCTCGCTGAAGGCGAGGCCCGGTGCGCAGATCGTGCGTCGACGGGGCACCGTCTTCGTGATCAACAAGAAGGATCCGCGCTTCAAGGCCCGCCAGGGCTGACGAACCGCCGGTGACACCGTGTCGGGCCCGGTCCCCGTACGACCTCGTGCGGACCGGGCCCGGCGCGTGTCCGCACGCCGGTCAGTCGGCGACGGCCTCCGGGTCGCGGTCGGACGCCGGCCAGACGTACGGCAGGTCGTCCGGCTCGCCGGGGAAGAGGTCGGCGTAGACGGCAGGGTCCTTGCGCACCAGCGCCGACCGGTGGCTGCGGTGCAGCGCGTCGTCCCCGAGCCAGGGCGGCAGCTCACCCGCCTCGGCCAGCTCCCGCTGACCGCGCACCGGGGCGCCGGGCCGGACCGTGGCGAGGTCGGCGACGAGGGTGGCGGCACAGCTGTCCTGATGGCCCCGGTCGCGCCAGATCCGGCAGATGTCCAGGCCGTAGCGCACCAGCGCCTCCTCGTAGCCGGTCCACATACGGACGGCGGGATGGCGGCGCCACCCGTAGCCCGGCACGATCAGGCCGCGCAGCACCTGAAGCGCCTCGACCCGCTGTTTGCCGAGCCGGCGCCGGTCGAGCACCAGCGCCGACTCGCTGAAGTCGGGGTACGGCAGAAAGGTCTGCATACGACCGTCCGAACTGTGGGGACCACCGCGGCCGAGGAGCACGGCTCACCGCACCGCAGTTCCCCTCCCACGGCAGCTCACACCCCGGGGCTCAGCCCAGAGTGCCCAGCCGGGCCTCGCGCCACAGGTCGACGCCGCCGTCGACGGCGTACTCGTCGATCTCGGCCAGCTCCTCACCGCTGAAGTCGAGGTTCTCGAGCGCGGCGACGTTCTGCTCCAGCTGCTCGGTGCGGGACGCGCCGATGACCAGCGAGGTGACCCGCCGGTCCCGCAGCGCCCAGGCCAGCGCCATCTGGGCGAGGCTCTGCCCGCGGCGCGCCGCGATGTCGTTCAGGGCGCGCAGCCGGCGCAGCATGTCGTCCGTCAGCCAGGCGGTGTCGAAGGACTTGCCCGCCGCCGCCCGCGAGTCCCGCGGCACGCCGTCGAGATAGCGTCCGGTCAGCAGGCCCTGCGCGAGCGCCGTGAAGCCGATGATCCCGAACCCCTCCTCCTGCGCCACGTCCAGCAGGCCCTCGGTCTCGATCCAGCGGTTCAGCATGCTGTACGACGGCTGGTGGATCAGCAGGGGAGTCCCGAGGTCCCGGAGGATGGCCACGGCCTCGCGGGTGCGCTCGGCGTCGTAGGAGGAGATGCCGACGTAGAGCGCCTTGCCCTGGCGGACCGCGGTGTCGAGGGCGCCCATGGTCTCCTCGAGCGGAGTGGTGGCGTCCAGCCGGTGCGAGTAGAAGATGTCCACGTACTCCAGCCCCGTGCGCTTCAGGGACTGGTCCAGCGAGGCCAGCATGTACTTGCGGGAGCCGCCGCCCTGACCGTAGGGACCGGGCCACATGTCCCAGCCCGCCTTGGTGGAGACCACCAGCTCGTCCCGGTACGGCGCGAGGTCCTGCTTCATCAGCCGGCCGAAGTCGATCTCGGCGGCGCCGTAGGGCGGGCCGTAGTTGTTCGCCAGGTCGTGGTGGGTGATGCCCAGGTCGAAGGCGCGCAGGGCGATCTCGCGCTGGGTCTCGAAGGGCCGGTCGTCGCCGAAGTTGTGCCAGTAGCCCAGGGACAGCAGGGGGAGGTCCAGCCCCGAGCGCCCGGTGCGCCGGTAGCGCATGGTGCCGTCGTAGCGCTCGGGATTGCTGACGTGGTTCATCGGGTGGTCTCCGGGTGGTGCGGGTCGGGGCGGCCCGTGGGACGGTGTGGCTTCTGCCCACAGTGCCCCCGAGTGATCCGGAAGTCCAACCGGTCCCCGGCATGGGATTCAGCACCGCCGCTTCTGAACAGGGGGCGGCCGAATGACGGATTGGGGGCCGCGTCCGATGGGCAGGCAGGGAGTGACATGAGCACGACTACCCTTCCCCCACAGGAGGTCGACCATGCACGTCCGTACGCTGACCGGCGGCCTGGCCGCTGTTCTGGTGATGTCCTTCCCTCTGCTGGACGGCCGGGCGGTGGCCGCCCCGTCCGCCGGCAGCGCCGTCCCCGTGGTGGCCGCCCGGGTGCTCACCTACGACGCGAGTGGCGCCGCTGAGTTCAAGTCCGCGGTCGACCGCGGCGCGGCGATCTGGAACGAGAGCGTCGACTCCGTCGAGCTCCGCCCGGCCGCCTCCGGGCAGCGGGCCAACATCCGGGTCGTGGCGGACAACGGCTGGCCGCGCGCCGTGCCCGGCTCCCTGGGCAACGGCACGGTCTACATCGGACGCCAGGCCGTGGACCAGGGCTACTACACGATCCGCATCGCGGCCCATGAACTCGGGCACATGCTGGGCCTGCCGGACCGCAAGCCCGGCCCCTGCTCCAGCCTGATGTCGGGCGCCAGCGCGGGCACCGCGTGCACCAACCCCTACCCGAACGCGGCGGAGCAGGCGGAGGTCGAGGAGAACTTCGAGGGGGCCCGCACCGGAGCGCTCATGTGACTGATGTGACTACTGGGGCGATCACCGCTATGGTTGTCTCAGGTCACGGCGACGGAAACCTCCGAAGCCCGGCTGTGCGTTGGTGGTCCAAGGAAAGACGCCCCGCTTCCTGCGGGGAGATGCAGGTGCAAGGCCTGCCCGGCGCTCCATCACGAGCCCCGTCCCGAAACATCGGGACGGGGCTCGTGCCGTTTCCGGCGGGTCAGGGCCGTGCCGGCACGTCCGGGCAGTTGGACGTCGTCGGCCGGCCCGCGAGCCGGTCGGTCAGCCACGTCACCGCGTTGCCCTGGTCGGTGAGGAGCGGCGCCACGTGGTTGGTGAGGAGCTTGTCGCCGAGGTTGGGCAGCCGGACGGCCTGGTAGGTGACGTCGCCGCCCCTGGCGCACCAGTCGACCGCCAGCCGGCGCGCCTGCTCGTGCGGGACGATGTCGTCCTGGACGCCGGTGACCAGCCGGACCGGTCCGGTCGGCTTCGTCATGCCGAGGCGCTGCTTGTCCAGCACGGCCTGGGCGCCGGGCTCGCGGGCGATGATCTCGCCGAGGGACTTCCCGCTCGAGGTCCACTCGGTGCTCCTGGTGAAGCCGTAACCGAAGATCGCGTCCCCGACGCAGGTGGTGGAGATGTCCTTCAGGGCGGCGCGTCCGGTGGCGTTGATGTTCGCTTCGACGACCTCGCGCACCTCGGGTTCCGCCTGGGCGAACCCGTTGATCGACCAGCCCAGCGCCCCGGCCAGGGCGCTCCCGTCGATGCCCTTCATGACCTCGGTCAGATCCGCGGGCGGTGCCCCGCTGTAGGTGCCGGCGAGACGTACGTCGGGTGCGTAGGCGCGCTGGAGTTCGGCCGCTGAGGCGCTGGCTCCGCCGCCTTGGCTGTAGCCGTACATGCCCACCCGGGAGGCGGCGGTGACGGACGCGTCCGGCACGGACCGCGCGGCGCGGGCGGCGTCCAGCATGGCGTGCCCCTGGTCGAGGCGGTTGACGTAGGTGTGGAGCCGGTCGGTGGCGCCGAGGCCGACGTAGTCGGTGACGACGACGGCCGCTCCGGTGGCCAGGAGCCGGTAGATCGCCAGGTTCTCGTAGCCGAGCGTCACGGTCTGCCCGTTGAGGGTGAGGGGGTGCTGCAGGGCCAGCGAGGGCGCGCACTGGTCGCCCTGCCCCATGGTTCCGGAGCCGACGACCACCAGCGGACGGGGGCCCTCGCCCTTCCAGTGCGCGGACGGCTCGATGTAGGCACCGGTGACGGCGACCGGCTGTCCGCCCGAGTCGGTGGAGGTGTACATCAGGCGGGTCGCCGTGCCGGGCAGCGGGCGGCCGTCCAGACCGGGCAGGCTCAGCCCGAGGGGCAGTGGCTCATGACGGACCAGCACGCCGTTGCCCGCGGGCAGTTCGGCGGGCGGGGTGTAGAAGGCGGGGATGGTGACGCCCCGCGACACCACGGGTTCGGCCGCGGCGGCGGGCGGCGCGGACACGCACACACAGGCGGTCGTGGCGACGACGGTGGTCAGCACGCTGCTGAGACGACTCACGGCTCACTCCTCGCTCTGCTCCAGGACAGTGCAACCGGAAACTAGCAGCGCATACTTACCGGTGGTAACTCCTCGGTAAGTTACGGCCCGGTAACTATTGGGGGGCCGAGCCGTGCGGTGGCGAGCCGTGCCGCGCACGGAGGAGCGGGCCCCGCCGGTCGTCCGGCGGGGCCCGCTAGCTGTCGGTGTGTCCGGTCAGGCCGTGTGCAGCGTCAGCCCGTAACGGTTGAGGATCTCGTTGATCGGCTGGTGCCAGGTTTCGCCTCCGCCGGAGCAGTTGCCCCAGCCGCCGGAGGTGACGCCCTGCGCCTGGTCGCCGCTGATGAACGAGCCGCCCGAGTCACCGGGTTCGGCGCAGACGCTCGTCTTGGTCATCTGGCGCACCGCGCCCTGGCTGTAGTTGACCGTCTCGTTCTTGGCCAGCACGTTGCCGCAGTGCCAGTGGGTCGTGGAGCCGGAGCGGCAGATCGAGGCGCCGATCGGAGCCTCCGCCGAGCCGCGCACCAGCTGGTCCGAGACCGTGCCCCAGCCGAGCACCACCGGCACCGTCCACCAGCCGCTGCCCACGTTGACCCAGGCGTAGTCGTTCTCCGGGAACGAGGAGCCCTGGAAGTTGCCGATGTACGAGCCGTCCCAGCCCCTGACCTGGCTGCCGACCCCGCCGCAGTGCCCGGCGGTGACGAAGCCGCCGTGCACCGAGAAGCCTATGGAGCAGCGGACGTTGCCGGTGTAGTAAGGGTCGCCGCCCACCGTTCCGGCGGCGAAGGTCTCCGCCTGCGCCCCTACGGTCCGCACGGTGACCGGACCGGCCTCGCGGGCCTTGGTCACGAACGTGCGGACATCGTTGTCAGTCTTCTGGTTCTCGACGACGTTCACGACGACCGTGTTGGCGGTCGGGTCCACGGACCAGCTGGTGACGCCCGAGGGTGCGTCGAGGCGGTCGATGCGGGACTTGGCCGCGTCGAGCTGCCGTGCGCTGTGCTCGACGGTGCGGACGGCCGCCCCGGACGCGCGCAGGGCCCGCACCGTCGAGGCGTCGGCGTCCTCGGTCACGGCCACGGTCAGCTTCTCGCTCTTGGCGTCGAACCAGGACCCGCCGTAAGCGGGTCCGGCGGTCCTGCGTGCCTCGGGGGCGAGGTCGGTGGCCTCGCGTTCGGCGGCGAGGCGGTCCTCCGCCTCGGCGCGGGTCAGGCCGAAGTCCCGCTGCATGGCCGCCATCAGGCCGTCGGAGGCGGGAGCGGAGTCGGCGGCCCGGGCGGCGGGGGAGTCGGGGGCGTCCTGCGCCGAGGCCGGCAGAGTGCCGGCCGCCGTCCAGCTGCCGATCATGAGCAGGGCGGCCACACCGGCCTGCGTGATTCTGGTGCGTCTCATGGAAGGTGTGCCCTTCGTCGTTCCAGCAAAGTGGGGGTGGAACAACCGCGGTGTGAGAGCGCTCTCACCGGATCGAGCAGAGCTTAGCGAGCCGACAGTGTCAGGTCTATGCCAATGTGGCGCTCAATTCCGGGGCGCTGCCGGGAGAAAGGGAGTCGTCGGCGCTGTCGGGAGGAAGGGAGGCGTGAGCGCTGTCCGGAGAAGGGGAGTCGTCAGCCGGTGGGAGAACACGGTCGGCGGGGCCTGCCGCTCACTCCGTACCCTTCGCCGCCCGCTCCACCTGCCGAGCGGCTCCCTCCGCGTCCCGCTCTGCCCGGGAGAGGGCCGCCGCGGCCGACCGGCCCCGTTCCTCCGCCTCCCCGTGCTCCCGCTTCGCCCGCTCCAACTCCGCCCGTGCGTCCCGGAGTTGGTTCTCGGCGGCCGATACCCGCTGCTCGGCCTCCCGGTGTTGCCCGCGCGCCCGCTCCAGCGCGGCATCGGCGTCCTCCCGCTCCGTACGCCGGTCACGGAGCCTTTCCTCGGCCTCCCGGGCCGCCTCCCGGGCCCGGGCGAGGCGCTGCTGCCGCTCGGCCCGCCGCTGCGCTAGCTCGTCCTTCTCCCGCGCCGGGGCCGACGGCGTACGAGCCGGCGCGCGGGGCGCCTTTCGCGCCGTGTCCTGCGCTCCGGACGTGTCCGAAGGAAACTCCGACGGAGGCGTGAGCGTGCTCTCCACCCGGCCGCCGGCCCACAGGCCGGCCGCCTCCGGATCGGCGAGCACGGCCCGCAGGGTCGTCTCGACGTCCCGCCGCACCGCGTCCGACAGCGGGTGTCCGGCCTCCCGTGCCAGACCCGCGGCCTGCCGGGACAGCTCGGAGACGATACGCCGCCGCTGCGCGGACAGCTCCTTCAACCCGCTCGGGTCCAGGGCGGCGTAGGCCTCGCGCAGCGCCCGTCCCAGCTCCAGGAACCGCTCCGCCTCGTCGGGCCGGGAGCGCCGGAGCAGGTTCGCCGCCCAGGCCGCGAGCGTGGGCCGTCGGGCGGCGCGGATACGGCGGGCGTCGTCGGCCCGCTTGGCGGTCCTGGCGGCAGCGGCCAGTTCCTCACGGCGGGCGACGAAGTCCGAGGGCGGCAGCGCGTACAGCTCGTCGAGGGCCGCCTCCACATCGCCTGCCCCGCCGTCCCGCACCTCGTTGCGCCGCATGATCCCCAGCGTCCACCGGGCGCGACGACCTCGCACATCGGCGGGGCCTGCCGCGAAGAGCCGCAGCAGGACCTCAGTCGCCGGAACGGGCGAACCGGTCCGGGGCCAGGCCGGTCAGCAGTGAGGTGATGACCAGGTCCGTAGAGGCGGCCATGTCCACGGAGTCCGGGGCCAGCAGCCACTGGACCTGCAGGCCGTCCATGACGGCGATGACCGCGTTCGCCGCGTCGTGCGCCCGCCCCCGGTCGGACTCCGGCAGGCCGCACGACTCCATCAGCGCGTCGGTGACGAAGGCGCGCAGTCCGGTGTACCGATCGCGGAAGTACCTCTGCGCGGGATGGTCGTCGGTGACGGACTCCGCCGACAGGACGGCGTAGAGCCGCACGATGCCCTCGCGTTCGGCGTTGCGGTGGGCGGTGTCGACCAGATGGCGCAGGAAGGCGAGCCCCTGCGGGCGGTCGGACCCGAGCTGCTCGATGTCGGTCCGGTCGCGCAGTTCGAGGACGCTGGTGAGCAGCAGCGCCTTGGACCGGAAGTAGTGCAGGACGCCGGCCTGGGTCAGCCCCGCGCGCTCGGCGATCTCCGCGAGTGAGGCGTTGTTGTAGCCGCGTGCCGCGAAGGTGTCCATCGCGATGTGCAGGATGTCCCGCTGCCGCTGCCGGGCCTCCGGACTGCGGGGCGTGCGGGGCTCGGTCTTGGTCCTGCGGGCGGGCCGGCCCACCGACTGGTCACTCACCTGCGACAGCTTACGGCCGGGTCGCTCCCGGCGTCGGTGATCTTCACTCACCCCTCTTCTCATGTGATGCATGCCACTTACTAACCACTTAGTGGGTGTGCTTTCATGGCGCCGTCATTCCGACGGAACGCCGCCGCCACGGACCGAAGGGACGCCCGGCACCCGGGGCCTCGCGCACCGCACTCACCCTCCGGGCCCACCCGCGCTGCCCCGACGACCGGCCGGCGTACCCCACGCGTCACCCGACGAAGGAGAGCCGCACCGTGTCATCCCTGTCATCCGGGTCGCCCCGCACCACCAGCCGCCCCCGTCCGCGAAGAGCCGGGGCCGCCGCCCTCGCCCTCGGCCTGGCCGCCGCCGGGCTCGGTCTCACCGGGGCCGGGACCGCCCAGGCCGCCGACCCCGTCGCCCAGGTGTGGGTCACCACCCCCGACGGCGCCAAGAAGCTCACCGCGGAGGGCAGCGTCCCGTTCGACGGCAGTCCGCAGTCCATCGACATCCGTGTCGACGCGGGCAGCAAGAGCCAGCGGTTCACCGGCGCCGGCGCCTCCGTCACCGGCGCCTCCGCCCGCCTCATCCAGAGCCTGCCGCAGGATCGGCGCGGCGAGCTGATGCGGTCGCTGTTCTCCACCGCCGGCGACGGCATCGGACTCAACTACCTGCGTCAGCCGCTCGGCAGCACCGACTTCGACGCCACGAACGACCCCTACTCCTACGAGGACACCCCCGGCCGGTTCTCCATCGACCGGGACCGGGCCGAGATCATCCCCGTCCTCAAGCAGGCCACCGCCGTCAACCCGGCGATCCGGTTCATGGGCTCGCCCTGGTCACCGCCCGCGTGGATGAAGTCCCAGAACTCCCTCAACGGCGGCAGCCTCAAGCCCGAGCACTACGGGGCGTACGCCGACTACCTGGTCAAGGCGATCAAGGCGTACGCGCAGGAGGGCATCACCCTCACCGACCTCACGGTGCAGAACGAGCCGGAGTTCGCCACCAGTTACCCGTCGACGTCGATGACCTCCGCCCAGCAGGCGGACTTCCTCAAGGTCCTCGACCCCAAGCTGACCGCGGCCGGGCTGCCCACCAACATCCTGGCCTACGACCACAACTGGGACCACCCGGACTACCCCCTCGACGTCTTCTCCCGCACCCCTGGCATCAGCCGTGTCATCGGCGCCGCCTTCCACTGCTACGGCGGCCAGGTCGGTGCCCAGCAGCAGATCGTGAACGCCGGGAAGCGGGTCTTCTTCACCGAGTGCTCGGGCACCGACAGCGCCGACACCGCCGCCACCTTCGGCGACACCCTGCGCTGGCACGCCGAGAACCTCGTCGTGCAGAACATGCGGGGCGGCGGCGAGACAGTGATCAACTGGAACCTCGCCCTCGACCAGAACGGCGGCCCCCACCAGGGCCACTGCACCAACCGCTGCAACGGCGTCGTCGAGATCGCCGGGGGCAACGTCACCCGCAACGCCGAGTACTACGTGCTGGGCCACCTCAGCAAGTTCGTCAAGCCCGGCGCGACCCGCATCGGCTCCACCAGCCAGGGCGCCGGAGGCGTGCAGAACGTCGCCTTCCAGAACCCCGACGGCTCCCGCGCCGCCTACGTCGTCAACACCGCCGGCAGCGCCCAGCGGTTCTCCCTCACCGACAACGGCAAGTCCCTCACCCACACCCTGCCCGCCGGTGCCGTCGCCACCTTCACCTGGAGCGGCACCGGCACCCCGGCCGGCCCGATCGACCCGGGCGCCTGGTACCGGGTCGTCGACGAGGGCAGCGGTGCCTGCCTCGACGCCGCCGACTGGGGCACCGCGAACGGCACCGCGCTGCAGCAGTGGGCCTGCGGTACGGGCGCCAACCAGTACTGGCAGTTCCGGCCCACCGACGGCGGTCACTACCAGGTCGTCAACCGGCACAACGGCAAGGCCTGGGACGTCGACGGCGGCCCCGGCGCCACCGCCGACGGCACCGACGTCCACCTGTGGGAGTACGTGGGCGGCACCAATCAGCAGTGGCGCGCCGAGAGCACCGGCACCGCCGGACACCACCGCTTCGTCGCCCGCCACAGCGGCAAGTGCCTGACCGTCGACAACGCCTCCACCGCCAACGGGGCGCGCCTGTCCCAGCAGCCCTGCTCCGGCTCGGCCGCCCAGACCTTCGCCCTCACCGGCTGAACCACGGCGTCCGCCGGGCGGCGCGGCTCACAGCCGCTTGCCCGCCACCTCGTCCTCGTCCGGCTCCGGCCCCGCACGGTCCACCCGGGCCCGGCGCAGCCGCAGCCGGTCGAGGCGCGAGATGACGGGGGTGGCACTCACCCCGTGCAGGACGACGGACGCCAGCACCGTGAAGGTCACCACCGCCCACAGCCGCTCGGCCGGGACGTCGAAGCCGGCGTGGCCGAGCGCGTGGGCCAGGTAGAACAGCGAGCCGATGCCGCGGATCCCGAAGAAGGCGATCACCAGGCGCTCCCGGGGACCGGCGGAGGTACCGAGCTGAGCGACCCACGCGGTCAGCGGCCGCACCACCAACAGCAGCAGCAGACCCACGAGCGCGTCCTGCCAGGTCAGCGACGCCAGCCCGCCCTGGGCGACGAACACACCGAGCAGGAACAGCAGGGCGGCGGTCAGCAGCCGCTCCACCTGCTCCACGAAATCGTGCAGCACCGTGTGAAAGCCGTGAGCGCGCTCCGCCGCGCGGATCCGGCAGGCGGTGACGAACACCGCCAGGAAGCCGTAGCCGTGCAGCAGCTCCGTCACCCCGTAGGCGAGGAAGGTGGCGCCGATGGCGACGAATCCCTCCCGGTGCTCCGACAGCCGCATCGTCCGCCACTCCGCGCGGAAGAACAGCCAGCCGAGCAGCGCGCCGACGGTGAGACCCGCGCACACGCCCACCGCGCACTTGTAGCCCACGTCGACCAGGGCCCAGTGGGCGATCCCGCCGCCGGTCACCCGGCCGCCCGCGGCGGTGGCGAGCGCGACGGCGGCCAGGACGAAGGGGAAGGCGAGGCCGTCGTTCAGCCCGGCCTCGCTGGTCAGCGTGAAACGCACCTCGTCCTCGTCGTGCTCGGAGTCGGTGGGCGCACCCACCCGCACCTCCGAGGCGAGCACCGGATCGGTCGGCGCGAGCACGGCCGCCAGCAGCAGCGCCGCGGCCGCCGGCCAGCCCAGCACGCCCCAGGCGAGACCGCCCACCGCCGCGATGGTCAGCGGCATGGTGACGCCCAGCTGCCGCCAGGTGCCCCGCCAGCCGCGGCGGCCGAAGGGCCGGTTCAGGGCGAGACCGGCGCCCATCAGCGAGACGAGCACACAGATCTCGGTGACGTGCTCCACCCACGCCCGGCCCGACACCGGGTCGATCTCGGGCAACGGCACCCGCACCAGATGGAGACCGACCCCGCAGACGAGGAACACCAGAGGCAGTGACAGCGGTCTGCGGGCCACCAGGCGGGGCAGTACGGCCGCGCCGAGGGCGCCGACCCCGAGCAGAGTGAAGAGAAAGTCAGGGGAGATCACCGATCACATGTGCCCGCGGTCGGCCGTCGGCACGCCGTCCGGCCGAACGGTGACCCCGTGGCGTGAGGGACGGGGCTCCGGTGGAGCACTGCGGCCGATGCGGACGCAAGTGCGCGGCGTTGCGACGCGGAGGGCTTGACGGGGCGGGACGCGCTCGGCGCTACTGGAGGACGTGCCGGGCGCACAGGAGTGGGGGCCCGTCCGGTACTCACCCGGTGTTCCCACCCCCGCCGGACGCACGTCGAAAGGGTGACCGGTGCGGTCTCGATGGGCAGCGGCAGTCGTCCTGCTGGCGTCGATGCTCCTGCTGCACCTGTGCTCCCCGGCACTCGCGGCGGACCGGCACCCGGAGAGTCACCCCGCGGTGGCGCAGCACGACGAGCCGGCCGACGCGGCGCGTGAAGGCGTCGCAGAGCCCCGCCCCGGTGGCGACGGCGCCTCGCTCCACCGCCCTCTCGCACGCTCACCGAGGGCCTCCGGGGCGGCCGGGACCGCTCACCCGACCGCCGGCACCCCCACTCCGTCGACCGCACCACGGCGATCCGCTCCCCACCCGTACCCGGCCGGTCCGCCACAGGGCCGGGGACCGGGCGACCCGGCCCTCCGCGCCACCGACCTGCAGACGTTCCGCTGCTGAGCGACGGCAGTACCGCCCAGGGCCTGCGCCGTGCGGCCGGGTACTGCCCCCCGGGGTGTCCTCCGTGAGCTCCCCGAGCCGGTCCACAGTGACGAGCAGGCCTTCTCGTGTCCCGAAACCATGACGACACAGGAGGCACACATGGAGAGAAAGCGCATTCTCGTGGTGCGGCCGGACGAGCTGGGCCCGAGCGAGCACAAGGTATGGAGACATCTGCGCGCGGAGTCCGGCGCACCGGAGAACCCGTTTCTCGACCCCGTGTTCACCACGGCCGTCGGACAGGTCAGTCCTGGAGCCAGGGTGGCCGTCTTACAGGACGACGGCACACCGGTCGGATTCTTCCCGTACGAGAAGGGGCCGCTGGGGCAGGGCCGGGCCATCGGGCTGGGAGTGTCGGACAGCCAGGGAGCCGTGCTGCGTCCCGGCATCCGGCTCGACCCGCGCACCCTGCTCGCCGCCTGTGCGCTCTCGTCGTGGGAGTTCGACAACCTGGAGGCCGGCCAGGACCTCTTCCTCCCGCACACCCTCGAGGAGCTCGCCGACCCGGTGATCGACCTCGACGAGGGATACGAGCACTACCTCGACGGGCTGCGCGCCCGTTCCCCGGGATTCCTCAAGCAGATCCTGGCCAGGGAACGCAGGCTCGCCCGGCAGATCGGCGAGGTGCGGTTCGTGTACGACGCCCGGGACCCGGAGGCGCTGCGGGCGCTGATGCGCTGGAAATCCGCCCAGTACCGGCGGACCGGCCGACGGGACCGGTTCGCGCAGCAGTGGATCACCGGGCTGGTGGACCTGCTCGCACACGGCGACGACCCCGAGTGCCGGGGACTGCTCTCCGTGCTGTACGCAGACGGCCGCCCCGTGGCAGCCCACTTCGGCCTGCGCTCGGCCACCGTACTGTCCTGGTGGTTCCCGGCGTACGACCGCGACCACGGCAGGTACTCACCGGGGCTGGTGCTGCAGTTGCGGATGCTCGAGGCGGCGGCGGCCGACGGGATCCGCATGGTCGACCTGGGCAGCGGGCCCGCCCGGTACAAGGACTCGCTCAAGACCCGCGAACTCCCCGTGTACGAGGGCGCCGTGGTGCGCCCGGGTCCGGGCGGGGCCGCGTACCGCCTGGGCCGGGAGCCGGCCAGGGCCGCCCGCCGCTTCGTGCGCGGCCACCCCCGGCTCGCCGACGCGGCCCGGCGCACCCTCACACAGCTGGGCCGGCTCCGCGACCACTGACCCCGCCGTACGCCGACGTCGGTACGCGGGGTTACTCCCGCGCGGCGGCCGTCTCCGCCGGGCATCCCCTGCCCGACGGAGGCGACGTCTTCTTCGGACCGGCCGTCTCGCTGTCCGCCTACCTCTTCATGACGGTGATCCCGATCCTCCGGCCCTGGGGCCCGACCCGCCGCGGCCGACGCCTCAGGGCGGCCGGCCGGCCGGGGCGCGCCGAGCCGGCTCGCGTCTGATCACGGCCTGCCGCGCCGTCACCTCACAGGGTGCGCTCCAGGCGGTCGGCCATCAGCTGCACGAAGCGTGCCGGGTCCTTCGGCCGCCCACCCTCCGCCAACACGGCCAGGGAGTACAGGAGTTCGGCGGTCTCGCTGAGGTCCGAGCGGTCCTCGCGCTCCCCGTACGCCTCGTTCAAACCCTTCACCAGCACGTGGTCCGGGTTGAGTTCGAGGATGCGCTTGGTGCGCGGCACCTCCTGGCCCATGGCCCGGTACATGTTCTCCAGCGCCGGCGTGAGGTCGTTCGCGTCGGCGACGAGACAGGCCGGGGACACCGTCAGACGGGTCGACAGACGCACCTCCTTGATGTCCTCCTCCAGCCGCTCCCGCATCCAGCCGAGCAGCCCCGCGTACTCCTCGGCCCGCTTCTCCCGGTCGTCCTCGCTCGTGTCGTCCCCGCGCGCGGCGAGGTCGATCTCGCCCTTGGTGATCGACCGCAGCCGCTTGCCCTCGTACTCGCCCACGGCGTCGACCCACACCTCGTCCACGGGGTCGGTGAGCAGCAGCACCTCGATGCCCCGCTCCCGGAACGCCTCCATGTGCGGGGAGTTGTCGATGCTCTCCCGGGACTCGCCGGTGATGTAGTAGATGTCGTCCTGTCCGTCCGGCATCCGCTCCACGTACTGCTTCAGCGTGACCGTCCCGTCGTCGCCGTGCGTGGTCGCGAACGACGTCACCGCGAGGACGGCGTCACGGTTGTCGGGGTCGGTGACCAGCCCCTCCTTCAGCACCGCCCCGAACTCCCGCCAGAACGTGGCGTACCGCTCGGCGTCGCCGGTCATCATGCTCTTGACCGAGGACAGCACCTTCTTCGTGAGCCGGCGCTGCATCATCCGGATGTGCCGGTCCTGCTGGAGGATCTCGCGGGACACGTTCAGCGAGAGGTCCTGCGCGTCGACGACGCCCTTGACGAAGCGCAGGTAGGGCGGCAGCAGTTCCTCGCAGTCGTCCATGATGAAGACGCGCTTCACGTACAGCTGCAGGCCGCGCTTGAAGTTCTGGTTGAACAGGTCGTGCGGGGCGTGCGACGGGACGAACAGCAGGGCCTGGTACTCGAAGGTGCCCTCGGCCTGCAGCTGGATGGTCTCCAGCGGGTCCCGCCAGTCGTGGCTGATGTGCTTGTAGAGCTCGTGGTACTCCTCGTCGGACACCTCGTCGCGCGAGCGCGCCCACAGCGCCTTCATCGAGTTCAGCGTCTCGGGCCCGGCCGCCTCGTCGTCCTCGCCCGCCTCCCCGACGAGCCTGATGGGCCAGGTGATGAAGTCCGAGTAGCGCTTGACGATCTCCTTGATCGTCCACACCGAGGTGTAGTCGTGCAGCTGGTTGTCCGGGTCGGCCGGCTTGAGGTGCAGCGTGACCGAGGTGCCCTGCGGTGCGTCGTCGACCGCGTCGAGCGTGTACGTGCCCTCGCCGCGCGAGGTCCAGCGCGTGCCCCGCTGCTCTCCCGCGCGCCGGGTGAGCAGGGTGACCTCGTCCGCGACCATGAAGCCCGAGTAGAAGCCGACGCCGAACTGGCCGATCAGCCCCTCCGCCCCGGCCGTGTCCTGTGCCTCCCGCAGCTCCCGCAGGAACTCGGCGGTGCCCGAGTTGGCGATCGTGCCGATGAGCTGCCCGACCTCGTCGTACGACATCCCGATGCCGTTGTCCCGCACGGTCAGGGTACGGGCGTCCTTGTCGATCTCCAGCTCGATGTGCAGGTCGGAGACGTCGGCGTCGAGCGTGTCGTCCCGCAGCGCGGCCAGACGCAGCTTGTCGAGCGCGTCGGAGGCGTTGGAGACGAGTTCACGAAGGAAGACGTCCTTGTTCGAGTAGACCGAGTGGATCATCAGCTGGAGCAGCTGACGGGCCTCTACCTGGAACTCAAACGTTTCGGTCGGCATGGTTCGCGATTACCTCACTGGTCCATGGATGGCCGGGTACTGGCGCGCCCACTTTAGTCAACACGCCGTCACCCCTCGGCGACCTGCCCGAAGTCGGTGCTGCTCACCGCCGCGTCCAGGAGGGGGCCGAGTTCGCGGGACACCGTCGTCAGGGCGCGTACGTCCCGCTCGGCGCGGGCGAGGAGGATCGCCCCTTCGAGGGAACTGATCATGAGCGTGGCGAGCGGCTCGGCCCGTTCGGCGGGGACGCCCATGTCCGACAGCGCCCGGGCCACCGCCCCCGTCCACCGGTCGAAGGCGGCGGACGCGGCCGCACGCGTCGACTCGGCGGACCCCGCGCGGTCCACCGTGGCGGCGGCCACGGGACAGCCGCCGCCGAAGCCGGCGGACTCGTACTCGTCGGTCCACTGCCGGACCATCTCGGCGAACAGCCCGCCGGGCGTCGGCTGCGGCAGCGCGGCCAGGAAGCGGGCCACGCGGTCGCCCGCGTACCGGCCCGCCCAGCCCACCGCCTCGTTGACCAGCTGCTCCTTGCCGCCCGGGAAGTAGTGCTGGAGCGAACCGCGTGGCGCCTCGGCGTGCGCGGCCACCTCACGCATCCCCGTCGCGGCGACCCCGTCGCGCCGGATCAGCTGGGCCGCGCTGAAGACCATCCGCTCCCGGGGCCCGCGTTCGGACACCGCCATCCCCGGCCTCCCGCCCTCGTGATGCTCCCGCTCACCCTATGACCGCCGTCATGACAGCCGCTACTATGACGACGGTCATAGGCAGGGGCGCCTCGGCGCGGCCCGGAAACGGCGGTGCGGCGTGCACGTGGGTTTCATCGGACTCGGCGTCATGGGCCGGCCCATGGCGCTCAACCTCGCCCGCGCCGGAACGCCCCTCGTCGTCTGGAACCGCACCCCCGCCCGGTGCGCACCCCTGAGCGCCGCCGGTGCCGAGGTCGCCGGGAGCGCGGCGGAGGTCTTCGACCGGGCCGGCACCGTGATCCTCGTGCTCGCCGACGAGGACGCCGTAGACGCGGTGCTGGGCCGCGGCACCCCGGACTTCGCCACCCGGGTCGCCGGGCACACCGTCGTCCACATGGGCACCACGTCGCCGGAGTACTCGGCCGCCCTGGAGGCCGCCGTCCGTGACGCGGGCGGTGCGTACGTCGAGGCACCGGTCTCCGGCTCCCGGGTGCCTGCGGAGCAGGGGCAACTGGTCGCGATGCTGGCCGGCGACGCCACCGCCGTCACGGCCGTACGGCCCCTGCTCGCCCCCCTGTGCCGTGAGGCGTTCGACTGCGGCCCGGTTCCGAACGCCCTGCTGATGAAGCTCTTGGTGAACCTGTTCCTGATCACCCAGGTCACCGGGCTGACCGAGGCGTTCCACTTCGCCGACCGGCATGGGCTCGACCGCGCCCGCTTCCTGGACGTCCTGGACGCGGGCCCGATGGCCAGCGCCGTCTCGCGCATGAAGGCGCCCAAGCTGCTCGCCCGTGACTTCTCGGTCCAGGCCGCGGCCACGGACGTACTGAAGAACAACCGCCTGATCGCGCGGGCCGCCCGCGAGGCCGGCCTGGCCTCCCCGCTCCTCGACGTCTGCCACGCCCTCTTCGACGAGACCGTGGCGACCGGCCACGGGGGCGAGGACATGGTGGCCGTCCTGCGCGCACTGGAGGCCAGGACCGACGGCACACACCCCGGCGTCCCGGCGGACGACCGGCCGTGAGGTCCCTCCGCCGGTGACGACCGGCCCGAAGTCCCCCCGCCGGTGACGACCGGTCGTGAGGTCCGTCGCGCGGATCGTCCGGAATCCGGCCATCCGGCCGGGTTTCCCGTCCGTCGTGCGAGCATGGGTGAATGAGCATTCATCGCAGGAACAACATCCGTGTGACCGGGCGCAGCTCCGGCCGCACGATTGTCCTGGCGCACGGATTCGGCTGTGACCAGAACATGTGGCGTCTGGTCGAGCCCGCCCTCGCCAAGGACTTCCGGGTAGTGCTCTTCGACTACGTGGGCGCCGGCCGCTCCGATGTGTCGGCCTGGCGGGAGGAGCGCTACTCCTCCCTCGACGGCTATGCCCGTGACGTCGTGGAGGTCTGCGAGGAGCTCGACCTGCGGGACGCCGTGCTGGTCGGCCACTCCGTGAGCGCGATGGCCGGCGTGCTGGCCGGGGCCGCCGCCCCGGAACGGATCGGCTCGCTGGTCATGGTGTGCCCGTCGCCGTACTACATCGACGAGGACGGCTACCGCGGCGGCTTCAGCGCGGAGGACATCGACGAGCTCCTGGAGTCGCTGGAGTCGAACTACCTGGGCTGGTCGGCGACCATGGCCCCGGTGATCATGGGCAACCCGGACCGGCCCGAGCTGGGCGAGGAACTCACCAACAGCTTCTGCGCCACCGACCCGGACATCGCCCGGGTCTTCGCGCGCACGACGTTCCTGTCCGACAGCCGCAAGGACCTCGCGGGGGTGACCGTGCCCACGCTGATCCTGGAGTGCGAGCAGGACGCCATCGCACCCCCGGAGGTCGGCGCGTACGTCCACTCCGCGATACCCGGCAGTGAACTGGTCACCCTGGCCGCCACCGGCCACTGCCCCCAGCTGAGCGCCCCCGAGGCCACCGCGTCGGCGATCTCCGCGTTCGTTGCAGACCTCGACCGATGAGCCCACCGACCGGTGGTTCCGACGGGCCGGGCAGGGGGGTGCCCAGCACCCGCGCGGCCTTCAGCGCCCTGCTGGAGGACTCCGCTGAGGACCTGTACGAGTCGGCCCCCTGCGGCTACCTGTCCACCCTGATGGACGGCACCGTCGCCAAGGTCAACGCGACCCTGCTGAACTGGCTCGGTCTCTCCCGCGACGAGGTCGTGGGCCGGATGCGCTTCAGCGACCTGCTCACGGTCGGCGGCAGGCTCTACCACGAGACGCACTTCGCCCCCCTGCTGCGCATGCAGGGACACCTCGGCGGCATCGCACTGGAGATGCGCACCGCGCAGGGCTCCCGGCTGCCGGTCCTGATCACCTCGACGGTGAAGAAGACCGACGACGGCGAACCCCTGCTGATCAGGACCACCGTCTTCGACGCCACCGACCGGCGCGCCTACGAACAGGAACTGCTGCGCGCCCGCCGCGCCGCGGACGAGGCCCGCAAACAGGCCGAGGCCGACCGCGAGCGGCTGCGCGAGGCGCTGGCCGTACTCCAGCAGAGCCTGCTGCCGGCGACCCTGCCCGACATCCCCGGCGTGGAGACGGCCGGCCACTACCACACGGCCTCACCATTCCAGCTGGGCGGCGACTTCTACGATCTCTTCCCGCTGGACGGCGACGACCGATTCGCCTTCTTCCTCGGCGACGTGTGCGGCAAGGGACCGCAGGCCGCCGCGCTGACCTCCCTCACCCGCTACACCCTGCGCGCCGCGGCACTCCACGACCCCGATCCCGTCACCAACCTGCGCGACCTCAACACGGCCCTGCTGGACCGGTACACCGGCGACGATCCGCGGTACTGCACCGCCGTGGCCGGCGTCCTGGAACGGGCGGGGGACACCCTGAACGTCCGGCTGGCCTCCGGCGGCCATCCTCCGGCGCTGGTCCTGCGCGGGGACGGCGGCGTGGAGTACCTCTCCACCCCCGGCGGCATGCTCGTGGGAGCCCTCCCCGGGGCGCAGTTCGTCCAGGTCCGCGTCACCCTGCGTCCGGGCGACACGCTGTTGCTGTACACCGACGGCCTCACCGAGGCCCGGATCGGCCCCCACCGGGAGCTGTACGGCTACGAGGCACTGGCGTCCTTCGCCGCCAGCCTCGCTCCCTCGGGCCCGCACCGTGTGATCGACGCCCTGACGGAACTGCTGAGCGGCTTCGGTGACGGACTCGACGACGACACCGCCCTGCTCGCCGTCGGTCTTCCCGCCCGCACCGACACCGGATCCCGAGACCGCGCATGAAGTCCTTGACGATCACCGCGTCGCACGCGCCCGCCGGCCTCGTCCTCGAGGTCGCCGGCGACCTCGACCACACCAACGCGCAGCAGTTGCGCCACAGCGCCCAGGAAACGGCTCTCCCGCCCGGCCGGCTCCTGGCGATGGATCTGAGCAAGCTCGAGTTCTGCGACTCGAGCGGCTTCACCGCGCTGATCGCCGTCCGCAACCAGGTCGTGTCGGCCGGGGGCGAGGTGGTCCTGGTGGCCGTGACGGCCAACATGAGGCGCCTGCTGCACCTGACCGGCCTCGATCAGGTATTCGACATCCGGGACACCGTGGCGCTGCTCACCGACCGCTGAGGGTGAGGCCCGACGGGAGGCAGGCCGTCCGCGACGGGGTCCACACCGCCGCAGTCCTCACCGGTCTGCTGTCTCGCGGG
Source organism: Streptomyces griseoloalbus (assembly GCA_014650015.1). Classification (GTDB taxonomy): domain Bacteria; phylum Actinomycetota; class Actinomycetes; order Streptomycetales; family Streptomycetaceae; genus Streptomyces; species Streptomyces griseoloalbus. Next base: position 72,370 of record BMUD01000004.1, on the reverse strand, counting down.
AGCGGTCCTGGCCTGGGCATCTCCCGCCCCACGCAGGAGCGGGCCGCGCACTGATGCCGCGGGCGACGGGTGCCCCCGCCCCGGAACACCCCACCGCCCACTCGGGGCAGGGCCGCGATCCGAAGGCGTGCCCCGGGAAGTCCGGGGCACCCGGAACGCCCGCATACGCCGCCGGTGATCCGACGGCCGGCGGAGGACGGCGCAGGGCTACGGGCAAGGGGCCGGCGGTGACGGTGCGTATCGGGGCCGAGGAAGAGTTCCACGTCGTGGACGTGCAGAGCGGCCGGCTCGTGCCCTGTGCCGGCCCCCTGCTCGAACGGCTCGGCGGATCCCGGTTCACCCGTGAGCTGCAGCAGTCGGTGGTGGAACACAACAGCCAGGTGCACGACACCCTCGACGCTCTCCACGCGGACCTGTCCGAAGCCCGGCGCCGGCTCGACTCGGCCGCCGCCCCGCTCGGCCTGGCGCCCGTGGCCGCGGGCACCGTCCCGCTGGCCGGCGTCACCTCCCGCGACGTCACTCCGGAACCCCGCTACCGGCACATGGCCGACGACTACCGCCGGGTCGCCGACGAACAGCTCATCTGCAGCGCGCAGATACACGTCGACGTACCGGACCGGGACACCGCGGTGCGCGCCATGTGCCCGCTGTCGCCCTGGCTGCCGCCGCTGCTGGCGCTGTCGGCCAGTTCACCGTTCTGGCTGGGCGCGGACACCGGGTACGCCAGCTGGCGCACCATGCTGTGGCAGCGCTGGCCGACCGCCGGCCCCGCCGGCTGCTACGGGAGCGCCGCCGAGTACGACGCCGCCGTGGACGACCTGATCGGCTCGGGCGTCATCACCGACACCGGGATGCTGTACCAGGACGTCCGGCCGTCGGCCCACCAGCGCACGCTGGAACTGCGCATCTGCGACGCGTGTCCGCGGGCCGAGACCGTGGTGCTGGTCGCCGGACTGTTCCGAGCGCTGGTCCGCGACGTCCGCGACCGTCTGGAGCGGGGGGAGAGGCCGCGGTGCGACGGACACCACGAGTGGCTGCGGGCCGCCGCCTGGCGCGCGGCGCGCTCCGGCCTCGAAGGAGAGCTCGTCGATCCACGGACCCGCCGCCCGGCCCCGGCCCCCGTGGTGCTGCGCGGGATGCTGCACCGGCTGCGCCCGGCGCTGGAGGCGTCCGGTGACTACGGCACCGTACACACGCTGCTCGAAGAGGTCCTCCTGACCGGGAGCGCGGCGCACCGGCTGCGGCGGGCCGCCCGGGACGAGGACCTGCGCGCGGGCATCGCCATGCTGGCCGCCGAGACCCGGGGCGGCCCTCCGGCGCCCGGCGCCCGCGCGCCCCGCCACCGGCGTCCCGTCACCCCACCGGGAACCGCCCGGGCCCACCCGGGAGTCCATACACCCGCGGCCCCCGGCACGGCGGGCTGATCGGGCTGCCGACCGCGGCACCGCGATGTCTGAGGTACCTGTCACACTTCAGTGGCGTGCGGGGGAGCGAAGCGGGTAGTCGCGCGGTGTGATCGGTGAGTGAGGGCGGACCGGATGGAACCAGTTCCAGTCGACGAGGGGGACACGGTGCCAGGCGCACCGCGGCTGCGGGCTTCGTACGCCCTGGAGGGTGACGGCGCCTGGATAGCCCAGGCCCGCCATCTCGCCGCCGAGTTCCTGGCCCGGGTGCGGTCGGAGGACGGCCTGCCGGTGTCGACACGAGCGCTGGAGGTCACCCAGCTCGTCGTCAGCGAGCTGGTCACCAACGCCCGTAAGTACGCGCCGGGTCCCGTCGGATTGGACCTGCGGGTCGCCGGCGACGCCGTCGAGATCGTCGTCCGGGACGGCAACCCCGCGCCACCGGTGGCCCGGGACGCGGACCCGGGCCGAGTGGGCCAGCACGGGCTGGAGATCGTGATGGCCGTCGCCCAGGCCCTGGACGTACGGCAGGAGTCGGCAGGCAAGAGCATCACCGCCCGAATCTCCCTGTCCGCCTGATTCTCCGGTCCGGGGAGGCGCCGGCTCACTCACCGTCCCCGGCTGCCCGGTGCCGGACCGGCAGGGGCTGTTCCGTCCAGATGACCTTGCCGTTCGCCGTGTACCGCGTGCCCCACCGTTCGGCGAACCGGGCGACGAGGAACAGGCCGCGTCCGCCCTCGTCCGTGGCGGCCGCCCGGCGCAGGTGCGGGGAGGTGCTGCTGCCGTCGGACACCTCGCAGATGAGGGCGCGGTCGCGGATGAGCCGTACGTGGATGGGCGGCGAGGCGTGCCGGATGGCGTTGGTGACCAGCTCGCTGATGATCAGCTCCGTGACGAAGGACTCCTCCTCCAGGCCCCAGCCGGCCATCGCCCGGGTGACCGCCGAGCGCACCCCGCCGACGGCGGACGGGTCGGAGGGGACGTCCCACGCGGCGGTGTGGTCGTCGCCCAGCGCGCGCGTACGGGCGATCAGCAGCGCGACGTCGTCGCGGGGACGCTCGGGCAGCAGCGCCCGCAGCACGGTGTCGCACGCCTCCTCCGGGGCACCGGCCGAGTCGGTCAGCGCCCGCCGCAGCAGTTCCAGTCCCTCGTCGATGTCGCGGTGGCGGTCCTCCACCAGCCCGTCGGTGTACAGCACCAGACTGCTGCCGGGCGGCAACCGCAGCTCGGCGGTCTCGAAGGGGAGACCGCCGAGACCGAGCGGTGGGCCGGCGGGTACGTCGATGAACTCGGCCCTCCCGTCCGGATGGACGACGGCCGGCGGGAGATGCCCGGCGCGGGCCAGGGTGCACCAGCGGGTCGACGGGTCGTAGACGACGTAGAGGCAGGTGGCTCCGGTCACCGGCGCGGTCTCGACCTCCCCGCTCTCGTCCTGGTCGATCCGGGTGACGAGGTCGTCCAGGTGCCACAGCAGTTCGTCGGGGGGCAGGTCGAGGGTGGAGAAGTTGTGCACCGCCGTACGCAGTCGTCCCATGGTGGCGGCGGCGTGCAGCCCGTGGCCGACCACGTCACCCACCACGAGCGCCACCCTGGCCCCGGGAAGCGGAATGACGTCGAACCAGTCGCCGCCGACCCCGCCGCGACCCGCCTGCGCGGGCAGATAGCGGTGGGCGACGTCGAGCGCGTTCTGCTGCGGCAGCGCGCGGGGGAGCAGGCTGCGTTGCAGCGTGGCCGCCATGGCGTGTTCGCGGGTGTAGCGACGTGCGTTGTCGATGCTCACCGCGGCGCGGGCCACCAGCTCCTCGCCGAGCGCCACGTCGTCCGCCTCGAACGGTTCGGGCTTGCGTGAGCGGTAGAACGAGGCGACGCCCAGGACGACACCGCGGGCGCGCAGCGGCACCGTGATCATCGAATGGGTACCGGACGCGACGACCTTCCGGGCCCGCTCGGGATCCGGCTCGTGCCAGCCGGCGAAGTCGGCCATGTCGGATTCCAGGACCGACTCGCCGGAACGGAAACCGGCGCCCTGGGGGGTGGCGGGGGAGAAGCGGATCAGCTCACCGAGCGGCAGGAACGGGGTGTCGTCCCGGATGCCGCTGAACGCGACCCGGCGCAGCACCGGGTCGCCCCGCGTGGGCTCCTCTCCGCTCAGTACGGGCTCGGCGAGATCGACGGCGACGTAGTCGGCGAACCGTGGCACGGCGAAGTCGGCCAGTTCCTGCGAGGTGTACACGACGTCGAGGCGGCTGCCGATGCGCAGGCCGGCGTCGTAGAGCAGCCGCAGACGCTGCCGGGCCACGTCGGCCCGGCCCGCGAGGGCCTGGAGCTCGGTGGTGTCCCGCAGTGTCACGACGGCGGGCCCGCCGTCCCGGCCGGTCGGACGCTGGCTCACGGCCAGGAGCCGGCCCCGGGCGGTGTACACCTCGTCGGTGGCCTCGCGTCCCTCGGCGAGCAGCCGGGCCAGGTCGGGGTCGACGCCGTTGGCGGTCGCGGTACGTCCCTCCGCGTCCGGGGGCAGGTCGAGCAGCCTGCGGGCCTCGTCGTTCGCCAGGGCCAGCCGGCCGTCACCGCCGACGATCAGTACGCCCTCGCGCACCGCGTGCAGCACGGCGTCGTGATGCTCGTACATACGGGTCATCTCGGCCGGTTCCAACCCGTGCGTCTGCTGCCGCAACCGCCTGCTGACCAGGCCCGTTCCCAGGACGGACAGACCGAGGGCGACGCCCGTGGCGCTGAGCAGGAGGGGCACCTGACGATTCGCGGTCTCCCTCACGCGGTCCAGTGTGATGCCGGCGGCGACCAGCCCGATCACGGTGCCGTCCGGGTCCTTGACCGGCACCACGGCCCGCGTGGACGGCCCCAGCGTGCCCGTGACGGTCTCCATGACGGTGCCACCGTGCGACGCGGGACCGATGGTGCCGATGTAGCGCCGGCCGATCTGAGCCGGATCGGGGTGGGTGTAGCGGGTGCCCCGCGGGGTCATCACGACGATGAAGTCCACCCCCGACGCCCTGCGCGCCGCCTCGGCCCGCGGTTGCAGCACCGCGCTGGGATCCTCACCCCTCAGCGCGGTCCGGACGCCCGGCGCCTGGGAGAAGGACTGCGCCACGGCGAGGGCCCGGTTACGGGCCTCGCGCTCGGTGTCGGCGCGCGCCTGCAGCACCAGGGCCGCCGCGGCGGCGAGAGCGAGGAGGAGCACGATCACCACTTGCAGGGCGAACACCTGGTGGGCGACGGGGCGCGTGGTCACCACCGGGCGGAGGCGGCCGAGGAAACCGGCCATGACACTTTTCTAGCATCGCCGCTCGGACGTGCGCGAACGGTCGCAACGGCCGCCCCGGCGGCCACGCGCGCCGCCGGTCCCGCGCGGCCTGCGGTCCGCGTACCCGATGGACCAGCGCACTCGACCGGTCGCCACTGGGCGGTTCGAGGGACAGGCCGTACCCGGTGGAGGCGCGCCGACTGCCGGGCGAGCCGTTCGGCCCGCTCGTCGGAGCCTTTGTCGCGAGCCGTACCGCCCCGGGCAGCGGGGGACATCGGCAGGGACGGGTGGTCGCGGTGGCGCGCCGTCGAGTCCACCGCGACGGGCGCGGCGGCGGGCACATCCGTGTCTCCGGGCAGGGACAGCACGGCCGCCTCACGCCGGCACGGCGCCGGACTGTCCAGCCCCTGCCGGCCGGCGGCCGGGCGGGCGGAACAATGATGTTCGCGACGGGGTTCTCACTGATGAACGCCGCAGGACACCTGGGAGAAGGGCGAGACGAGATGACGAGGACCGAGGCGAGGGCGCTGCTCGCGGGCGGCTGCTTCTGGGGCATGCAGGAGCTGATCCGGACGTTCCCGGGCGTGCTGACCACGCGGGTGGGGTACAGCGGCGGTGACGTGTCCCACGCGACCTACCGCGACCACGGGACCCACGCCGAGTCGATCGAGATCACCTACGACCCCGCCGTGACCGACTACCGGACGATCCTGGAGTACTTCTTCCAGATCCACGACCCGACCACGAAGAACCGGCAGGGCAACGACATCGGGCTGAGCTACCGCTCCGCCATCTTCTACCTCGACGACGAGCAGAAGCGCGTCGCCGAGGACACGATCGCCGACGTCAACGCGTCCGGGCTGTGGCCGGGCGAGGTGGTGACCGAGGTCGCACCGGCCGGGCCCTTCTGGGAGGCCGAGCCGGAGCACCAGGACTACCTCCAGCGCTACCCGGACGGCTACACCTGCCACTTCGTGCGCCCCGGCTGGCGTCTGCCGAAGCGCGCGCAGGCCTGACCCGGCGCCCCGCTTTGCCCCCGGCCCACCCGGGCCGGGGGCAAAGCGGGCGTCGGTCAGCCGAACTGGCCGGGCTGGTAGTCGCCCGCCGGCTGCTGGTTGATGACGTTGACGCGGTTGTAGGCGTTGGTGACGGCGATCAGGGAGATCAGGGCGATGAGCTGGTCCTCGTCGTAGTGCTTGGCGGCGTCGGCCCAGGCCTCGTCACTCACGCCGCCGGCCGCGTCGGCGATCCGGGTGCCCTGCTCCGTCAGCTCCAGCGCGGCGCGCTCCGCCTCGGTGAAGACCGTGGCCTCCCGCCAGGCGGCGACCAGATGGAGGCGGACCGAGGTCTCCCCGGCGGCGGCCGCGTCCTTGGTGTGCATGTCGGTGCAGAAACCGCAGCCGTTGATCTGGCTGGCACGGATCTTCACCAGCTCCTGCGTGGTGGCCGGCAGCCCGGAGTCCGTCACCGCCTTGCCCGCCGAGTTGATGTGCTTGAACACCTTGGCCGCGAGGGGGTTGCCGAACAGGTTGACACGCGCGTTCATGAGGATCTCCTTGGTCATCTGTGCGGGTTGCACAGCACTGACGGACCGGCTCCCCGATGTGTGACAGCGATGCGAGTGTGACGTACGTCTCTCTGTCGGACGGGGCTGTGCGCCGTGTCGCTCGCGGGGCGCCGGACGACCGATAACCTGGCCGTGTGAACGGGGAGCGGAGCGTCGGTGAGTGAGCGTCGGGAACGCGATTGGACGGACATGACGCCCGGTGATTTCGACCGCGAGGCCCCGCTGTGCCTCAACGTGGGCACCGGCCCCGTCGTGGTGCCGGCCGAGCCGGACGAGTATGGCACGGCGCCGCTGTTCGGTGAGGAGAGCCCGGTGCGGACCCCCGGCCCGCGCCGTGCCCCGCGCCGGACCGCCCCCGCGGAGCAGGGGCAGTTGTTCTGATTCCGGCGCGGGGCTCTGTCACGCTCAGGGGAACTGGGTGACCTTGGACGGGATGGTGTCCGTCCCCGACGTGGGGGAGCCCGTGTCGTTGATGACGTGGCGGTACTGCCCCTTGCCGCCGAGCGAGATCACCTGCAGGTGCCGCATCCTGATGCCGGGCTTCACCGGCACCTGGAACCCGTGGTGCTGCACGATGGTGTCGTCGGACGTGTAGTTGCAGTAGCTGCCGAGCGCCCAGGCCTCGTGTTCGTTCACCGAGTCGGCGACCTTGTAGGCCGCGTATCCGACGATGCCGTCATGGGTGATGGCGGCCTCGTCGGGGGCGTCGTACGCCTTCTCGTTCTGGAAGAAGATCGTGCGGCCGCGTTCACCGCTCCAGACCACGTCGTACTTGTTGAAGTGCTCGACGAACAGGCCCGTGGTGAGCACGTCGTCGCCGTTGACGCGCAGGCCGTAGTCGGCGCGGTTGGTCTCCCAGCCCACGCCCTCGCCGTGGTCGGCGCGCCAGATCCAGGTGTGGTCGATGAGCACGTCGTCGCTGTTGACCACGACCGAGTCGGTGGCCAGGCCGGGGCCCGCCCCGCCGATGCGGATGAAGACGTCCTGCATGGTGGTCGGGTTGGCGGAGTGGTCGGCGGACGCGCCGGCCGGGCCGATGCGCAGCAGCGTGTCCGAGTTCTGCGGTCCCGCGTCGATCAGGAATCCGGCGAGCCGGACACCGTCGACGTCGGCCACGTGCATGGCGTCGATGCCACCGTCCGGGATGATCGTGGCCAGACCGAGGCCGAGCACCACGGTGTCGGCCCGGTCGACCTCGATGGTCCGGTCGATGTGGTACACGCCGGGCGTGAACAGCAGGTTGAGGCCCTGGTCGAGCGCGGCGTTGATGGTCGCGGCCGTGGCGCCGGGCTTGACCACGTAGAACCGGTCGAGCGGCAGCGAGGTGCCGCCCGTGTTGGCGGGCCAGGACACGCCGCGGGAGTGGGTGCGCTTGGCGGGCACGAACACCTTGTAGTCGTTGCCGTCCAGGTAGAGGAACGGCTTCTCACGGGAGATCGGTGTCGTGTCGAACGTGGTGTACGGGCCGGTCTCGAAGTTGGTCGCCGGAGCGCCCTGGACGCCCGTGAACGTCATGTTCCACACGCCGTTGGTCCAGCCGCCGACCGAACTGTCACGGGTGTACCACTGCTGCTGGGAGTACGGACCGACGGTGCCGTCGATCTTCGAGTCGGCGATGTACCCGCCGGAGGCCCAGCCATAGCCGCTCGGGGCGAGGTTGAGGCCGCCCTTGACGTGGATCCGGCGGAACGGAGCGGCCTGTGCGACCGCCCACCGGTCGGTGCCGTTGACGGGGTTGAGGGCGAGGTTCTCCGCCGAACGCCAGAAGTTCTGTGTGGCGTTGCCGTTGAACCAGCCGGCGTCCACGGTGATGTCGCCGTTGATCTGGACGTCGTCGGGGTTGAGGCCCAGCCCGGAGACGGAGGTGTAGAAGCCGAGTTGGGCGTTGATGTTGTCGTACGTGCCCGGCTTCAGCAGGAACTGGTAGCGCCCGCTGCCGAACTGGGCCGTCTCCTGCCGGGCGAAGACCTGGTCGAACTTCTGCTGGAGGCCCGGAGTCGACGGGTCCACGACGATGACGTTCGGCCCCAGGTCGCCGCCGCCCTCGATCGGACCGGTGCCGCCCGAGGTGGTGTGCACGGCGACCTCCCACAGGGAGTAGCCGTAGCTCGTGGCGCGGGCCGTGCCGAGGACGCGGACGTACCGGCCCGAGCCGGCCACCTCGTAGGAGGCCCGGCCGCCGGTCGCGCCGGTGACGGACTCGAGCGTGGTCCAGTTTTGGCCGTCGGTGGAGGCCTCGATCCGGAAGTCCTTGGCGTAGGCGGCCTCCCAGTTCAGGTCCACCTCGCACAGTTCCTGCACCGTGCCCAGGTCGACCCGCACCCACTGCGGGTCCGAGGCCTGACTCGACCAGCGGGTGCCGGTGTCACCGTCGAAGGCGGCGGAGGCGGGGGTGCCCGCGTTCTCCGTGGAGGACGCGGAAGCGGGCTTGCCCTGGGCGGAGTCGGCCGTGCCGCAGGCGGCGGGCGGGTTGCCCCCGCTGGTGCCGAAGACCTGGAACTCCCACAGGGAGTAGCCCCATGCGGTGGCCCGGTCCACGCCCTGCATCCGGACGTAGCGGGCCTGCCCCGACACGTCCACCGTGTCGACGCCGCCGTCGCTCCCGGTCACGGTCCTGGCGTCGGCCCAGCTGCTGCCGTCCTGCGAGAGCTGGATCTTGTAGTCCTTGCCGAAGGCGGCCTCCCAGTCGAGGACGACCCGGGAGACGGACGCCGTGGCGCCGAGGTCGACCTGCACCCACTGGTCGTCGCTCGCGGCCGACGACCACCGGGTGCCCGTGTCGCCGTCCACGGCGCTGCTCGCGGGCGTTGCGGCGTTCTCGGTCGACGAGGCGGTGGCCGGCCGGCCCTGGGACAAGGGGGTTTCGGCCGCCGTGGCCGGGGTCTGGGCGGAGGGCAGGGTGACGAGCGCCGCCGTGGCGGCGAACGCCGCGACCGAGGCTCCGCGTCTGAGGCGACCCCACTGCTTCATGTGTCTCATGCGTCAGCTTTCTGCTGGTGCGGTCGGGATGCGGGCGAGCCCGCGGGCGCGCAGGCCGAGCTGTCCGCGCGGCGGGTGGTGCGAGGGCACGGCTCTCTGTGCGTGAGGGCATGCCGGACGGCGTACACGGCTGCGCGCGTGCTTAGTTCAGGGTTTGATTTAAGTGGTGAGACATTGTGCGGGCAAGCCCCTGGACGTAAATGGGTGAGCGAGTGTCCGTCGCCGGGCGGCGCCCCGGGCCACATCTCCATGCCTTGTCTCGCGGACGACGGGTACGCGGGCGGGGTGGTCGGATCCGGCGGGGAAGGGCGGGGTGAGGGGGGCGGGTGTGTGCCGGTGTCTCCAGGCGCGGGGACGGGTGCTTCGCGGTGAGGGCTGTGGGGCGAGGGGGTCACCCCATCGCGGCGTGCCCGCTGCGGGGTCGGTCCCGCCGTGAGACGTTGGCCGCACCTGATGTCCTTTTTCAAGCACTTTGTTCCATCGGATCGCCCGCAGTCGGCAACTGAACGCACGGCCACCCGTCCGTGGCCGGTCTGAAGCGGAGGAGTGTCACCTTATGAGCGAGGCCAATCCCGTCAAGCGGGCAGCGAAGAAGATCACCGAGAGCCTGCAGGGCGACGGCTCGGCCCCGGCCGACGGAATTCCCGGACGCCCGGCCCCCGAGCCGCCGTCCGCGGCCGAGCCGACCGAGCCGCGCGAGCCGCTGCCGGCGAAGCCGGACCAGAGCGGCCCGGACACCGTGTCGCCCACCGGCCAGCCCACCGGAGCCGACCAGGCCAGGGTGGCGCAGTCCGGGAGCTATCTGACGAACGCGCAGGGCACACGGCTGTACGACACCGACCACTCGCTCAAGGCGGGTCCGCGGGGCCCCGTACTGCTCCAGGACCACCACCTGCGCGAGAAGGTCATGCACTTCGACCACGAGCGCATCCCGGAGCGCGTGGTCCATGCCCGCGGCGCGGGCGCGCACGGGGTCTTCCAGAGCTACGGCTCGGCGGCCTCCGTGACCAAGGCGGGGTTCCTCGCCCCGGACGTCGAAACGCCGGTGTTCGTGCGGTTCTCCACGGTGGTCGGCTCACGGGGGTCCGCGGACACCGTGCGCGACACCCGCGGCTTCGCGACGAAGTTCTACACCAGCGAGGGCGTCTTCGACCTGGTCGGCAACAACATCCCGGTCTTCTTCATCCAGGACGCCATCAAGTTCCCCGACGTCGTCCACGCCGCGAAGCCGCACCCCGACCGCGAGATCCCGCAGGCGCAGAGCGCCCACGACACGTTCTGGGACTTCGTCTCGCTGCACACCGAGGCGACCCACCACACGATCTTCTTCATGGGCGACCGCGGCATCCCGCGCAGCTACCGGATGATGGAGGGCTTCGGCGTCCACACCTTCCGCCTCGTCAACGCAGAGGGCGGCACGACGCTGGTCAAGTTCCACTGGAAGCCGAAGCTGGGCGTGCACTCCCTGGTGTGGGACGAGGCGCAGACGATCAACGGCGTCGACCCGGACTTCCACCGCCGGGACCTCGCCGACGCCATCGAGGCGGGCGCCTACCCGCAGTGGGAGCTGGGCATCCAGACCTTCCCCGACACCCCGGAGCAGACCTTCGAGGGCATCGACCTGCTGGACCCGACGAACATCGTCCCCGAGGAGCTCGCCCCGGTGCAGCCGATCGGGCTGATGACCCTCAACCGCAACCCGTCCAACTTCTTCGCCGAGACGGAGCAGGTCGCCTTCCACGTCGGTCACCTCGTCCCCGGTATCGACATCACCGACGATCCGCTGCTCGCGGGACGGCTGTTCTCGTACCTGGACACGCAGATCACGCGCCTGGGCGGCCCCAACTTCCCGCAACTGCCGATCAACCGGCCGCAGGCACCGGTCAACGACATGCTGCGCGACGGCATGCACCAGACGGCCGTGCACCGGGGCGTGGCCCCCTACCGGCCCAACTCCCTCGACGGCGGCTGCCCGTTCACCGCGGGCGCGGACACGAGTGCGTTCATCGAGGCGCCGGTGCGCATCCCGGAGGCGTCGAAGGTGCGCGAGGCGCCGGAGTCGTTCGCGGACCACTTCAGCCAGCCCCGCCGGTTCTGGCTGAGCATGAGCCCCGTGGAGCGCGAGCACATCATCGGCGCCTACACCTTCGAACTGGGCAAGTGCTACGAACAGGCCATCAGGGAACGGACGCTGCGGGTCCTGGCCAACATCGACCCCGAGCTGTGCGCCGGTGTAGCCGAGGGCCTCGGCCTGCCCGCGCCGGAGCCCACGGTGCCGCTCGCCGACGTCGCACCGAGCCCGGCTCTCTCGCAGATCGGGGGGACCTGGCCGGTGGACGGTCGCGTCATCGGCATCGTCGTCGGCCCGGACGGCGACCTCGACGGCGTTCACGCGGTACGCGAGGCGGTGCTCGAGGCGGGGATGGTCCCGCTGGTGGTGGCGCCGACCGGCGGTTCACTCGGCTCGGGCGGCTCGGCCCTGACGGTCCAGCGCAGCTACGTCACCGCGCGTTCCATCGAATTCGACGCCGTGCTGCTGGCCGGGGCGCCGGCCGTGGGCAGCGACACCACGGGCGCGCGCGACGGCAAGGGCGCTCCCTTGGGGGCACAGCGCACGGCTGCCGACCCGCGGATCGGGCTGCTGCTGACCGAGGCGTTCCGGCACGGCAAGGCGATCGGCGCCTGGGCGGGTGGCGAGGCGGCCCTCGAAGCGGCCGGCGTCCCCACCGACGCACCCGGCGTCGTCGTCGCCGACTCGGGCTCCGCCGCCCTGGAACAGCTGCGCGAGCTGCTGGGCTCGCACCGCGTCTGGGAACGGTTCACCACCGGGTCCTGATACCCCCGGCCCGCCGCCGCCCGAGCGGTCGGCGGCGGGCCGCCGCGGGGTGTGGGCCCGTCCCTGAGCGGTCCGGGCGACCTTGGGCGGGGCTGCTCCGGGCGGTCCGCGCCCCCTGAACGCCGCTCCGGGGGTGGGGGCCCGTTCCTGAGCGGTCCGGGCGACCTTGGGCGGGGCTGCTCCGGGCGGTCCGCGCCCCCTGAACGCCGCTCCGGGGGTGGGGGCCCGTTCCTGAGCGGTCCGGGCGACCTTGGGCGGGGCTGCTCCGGGCGGTCCGCGCCCCCTGAACGCCGCTCCGGGGGTGGGGGCCCGTCCCTGAGCGGTCCGGGCGACCTCGGGCGGGGCTGCTCCGGGCGTGGGCCCGTCCCTCAGCGGTCCGGGCGAGCCTGGGCGGGAGCTGCTCCGAGTGGACCCGTGCCCGTGCCCGTGAGCGCTGGCTGCTTCGGAGCGCGGGCCGACCTGAGCGGGGGCTGCTTCGGAGTGGCTCGGCCGCCCCGAGCGCGGGGCGCGCACCGCGTGGTTTCGGCGGACCGGGCGCCGTCGGCGAGGTGCCCGGTGCGCGGCGTGCGCAGCGACGCCGCTCCGGCTTCGGCTTCGGCTTCGGCCTCGGTTCCGGCTTCGGCTCCGGCTTCGGTTCCGGCCTCGGTTCCGGTTCCGGTTCCGGTTCCGGCTTCGGTTCCGGTCTCGGTTCCGGTTCCGGTTCCGGCCTCGGTTCCGGTTCCGGCCTCGGCCTCGTGCCTCCGCCCGGGAGAGCCCGCCGCCGAGCGGCGACACCGCAGCTCTCCTCCCCACCGCCGTACAGTGGAGGGGACGGCCCGTGTCCCGCCGGTTCCCCGAACCCGGCCGGCGGGCATTCCGTACCGCCTCCCCGTCCGAGAAGCCGACGAGCACATGCACCCCCACCGCACCCCACCCGCCGGTTCCCAGGAACCGCTCTTCGGACTCGACGCGATGCCGTCGGCCCCGCCGGCTGAGCCGGCTCCGCCCGGCGGCGCCTTCCGGGACTCCGCGCAGGCGCGCCGGCTCCTCGCGATCCGGGAGATCCACGCCGAACCGGCCGCCGCCGCCTCCCCGCGAGGCCGGCAGATCCTCGCCCGCTTCCCCGAGGCCCGGCTGATCGAGGTGGCCTCCCACTGGCGCATCCCCGAACTGCACGGCAACGAGGGCAGCGCCGACCGCTGGATGCGGATCAAGCGCGAGACCCTGGTGCTGGGGGTGAAGAAGACACTCACCACGCGCCCCAACGGCCGCTCCGCCGACTGGATCGCTCCCGGTCCGTCCAACGGCTGCGCCCTGTCCTGCGTGTACTGCTACGTGCCCCGCCGCAAGGGCTTCGCCAACCCGATCACCGTCTTCACCAACATCGACCGCATCATCACCCACCTCGGACGTCACATCGCCGCCCAGGGCCCCAAGCAGGAGCCCAACCAGTGCGACCCCGAGGCGTGGGTGTACGACATCGGGGAGAACGGCGACTGCTCCGTCGACGCGCTGATCTGCGACAACACCGCCGACCTGGTGCGCGCCTTCCGCGACTGGCCCACCGCCAAGGCGTCCTTCGCGACCAAGTTCGTCAACCCCGATCTACTGGAGCTCGACCCGCGCGGCCGTACCCGCATCCGCTTCTCGCTGATGCCGGCCGACGACTCCCGCCTGCTGGACCTGCGCACCAGCCCCGTCGACCGGCGGATCGCCGCCGCCCAGGACTTCCTCGACGCCGGGTACGAGGTGCACTTCAACCTCTCGCCCGTCGTCCTGCGCCCCGGCTGGCAGGACGCCTGGGCCGAGCTGCTGCGGCAGCTGGACGACGTACTGCCGCAGCGGGTCAAACAGCAGGCGCTGGCCGAGGTCATCATGCTCACGCACAACGCGGACCTGCACGAGGTCAACCTCCGCTGGCATCCGCGCGGCGAGGACGTACTGTGGCAGCCCGCCACGCAGCAGACCAAGCGCTCCGAGAACGGCGCCCTCAACCTCCGCTACCGCACCGGCATCAAGCGCCAAGCGCTCACGGACCTGCGCGAGTTGGTCGCCCGCCACACACCCTGGCTCGGCATTCGCTACGCCTTCTGACGCGCCGACGGACTTTCTGCGGTTTCGTCGCAGGTCACCGGCCGATAACGCGAATTAAGGGTAGGCTAACCTTGCCACGTGATTCCTGGTGAAGAGACGGCTCCGGTCCCGCGTGGTCACCAACTGTCCGCCTCGGATGTGACCGTGGCGTACGACGGCGCGGACGTCGTGCACGACGCGGCGCTGACCCTGCGGCCCGGCGAAGTGACCGCCCTGGTGGGCCCCAATGGCAGCGGCAAGTCGACCCTGCTGCGCACCGTCGCCCGGCTGCAACGGCCCCGGCACGCCACACTCACGATCGACGCCGGCACCGACGCGCTCGCACTGAGCCCGCGGGACTTCTCCCGCCGCGTCGCCCTGCTGTTGCAGGGGCGCCCCACACCCAGCGGTCTGAGTGTGCGGGACGTCGTCGAATTCGGCCGCTACCCGCACCGGGGCCGATGGGGCGGAACGGACCCCGGCGGCCGGGCCGCCGTGGACCGCGCACTCGCCCTCACCGGCGTCGCGGAACTCGCCGAGCGCGGGGCCGAACACCTCTCCGGTGGGCAGCTCCAGCGCGTGTGGCTGGCCGGCTGCCTCGCCCAGGAGACCGGCGTCCTCCTCCTCGACGAACCCACCACCTACCTGGACTTGCGCTACCAGGTCGAACTCCTCGACCTGATGCGGGACCTGGCCGACGAGCACGGCATCGCCGTCGGCGTCGTCCTGCACGACCTCGACCAGGCCGCGGCCGTCGCCGACCGGATCGTGCTCCTCGCGTCCGGACGCGTCGTCGCCGAGGGCCCGCCCGAGGACGTCCTCACACCGGAGCGCCTGACCGAGGTCTACGGCATCCGGATCGAGGTCGACGCCGACCCCCTGACCGGCCGGCTGCGCACCCGCGCCATCGGCCGCCACCACACCCGAAGCGAAAGGCTCAGCACCACCTCATGAGACGCCTCCTGCTCACCGTGCCCCTGGCCACCGCCACCGCCCTCCTGCTGACCGCCTGCGGCACCACCGAACCCGCCGCCGACGACGTCAAGGAGTCCACCGAGGCCATCACCCTCACCGGCGCCTCCGGCGAGAAGGTGGAACTCGACGGCCCCGCCAAGAAGGTCGTCGGCACCGAGTGGAACGTCGTCGAGAGCCTGATCTCGCTCGGCGTCGACCCGGTCGGTGTGGCCGACGTCAAGGGCTACACGACCTGGGACACCGCCGTCCCGCTCGAGAACGAGCCCAAGGACATCGGCACCCGCGGCGAACCCAGCATGGACGCCATCGCCTCGCTGAAGCCCGACCTCATCGTCACCACCACCGACCTGCAGCCCAACGCGGTCAAGCAGTTGCGCAAGGTCGCCCCGGTCCTGGAGGTGAAGTCCGCCGACGCCTCCGACCCGATCGGCCGGATGCTGGAGAACGTCGACCTCATCGCCCAGGCGACCGGCACCACCGAGCGCGCGGCGACCCTGAAGAAGGACTTCGAGGCCAAGCTCGCCGCGGGCAGGAAGGCCCTCGCCGACGCCGGCCTGGACGGCGCGGAGATCGCCTTCGCCGACGGCTACGTCAACTCCAACCAGGTCTCCCTGCGCCCCTACACCTCCGGATCGCTCATCGGCGCGGTCAACGAGCGGCTCGGACTGAGGAACGCCTGGAAGCAGAAGGGCGACGAGGCCTACGGCCTGGCCGCCACCGACGTCGAGGGACTGACCGACCTGGGGAAGGTCCAGTTCGTCCACATCGGCAACGACCAGGACCCCAGCAGCGACCCCTTCGGCAAGGAACTGGCGAAGAACTCCGTCTGGACGTCGCTGCCGTTCGTGAAGTCCGGTGACGTCCACCGCATCGACGACGGCATCTGGATGTTCGGCGGCACCGGCTCGATGGAGGCGTACGCCGACTCCCTCGTCGCGGCGCTGACGAAGTAGCGCGATGGCCGTCACCGCCACCACCGCCTCCGCCCGCCCGGCGACCGTCGCGTCCCGGGCGGGCGCGGCCGCGGTGACGACCGCGCTCGTGCTCCTGGTCGCGGCCCTCGCCGTCGTCGACATCACCCAGGGCACGGCCGCGGTCGGCCCGGCCGAGGTGCTCAAGGCCCTCACCGGACAGGCCGATCCGGCCGACGCGTCCGTCGTCATCGCCTCGCGGCTGCCCAGGATGACCGCCGGGCTCCTCGTGGGCGCGGCACTCGGCATGGCCGGCGTCGCGCTGCAGGCCGTCAGCCGCAACGTCCTGGCCTCCCCGGACACCCTCGCGGTCAACGCGGGCTCCTACCTCGCCCTCGGCCTCGCCGCCGTCACCGGGGTGTCGCTGCCGCTGCTCGCCTCCTCGGGCATCGCCTTCGCCGGCGGACTCGCCGCGGCGGCCGTCGTCCTCGGACTGTCGGGGCTCGGCGCGGGCACCGTACGGCTCGTGCTCGCCGGTACCGCGCTCGCCCTCGGCCTCACCGCCGTCACCGAAGGGCTCCTGCTGCTGTTCCCCCGGCAGACCGAGGGCCTCTACCGGTGGAACCAGGGCAACATCGGCCAGAACGGCTTCGACGGCGTCGTCCAGATGCTGCCCGCCGCCGTCGTCGGACTCGCCGGCCTCCTGCTCATCGCCCGCCGGGTCGACGCCCTCGCCCTCGGCGACGACGCGGCCCGCGGGCTCGGCGTGCCGGTGCGGGCCACCCGGGTCACGGCGGTCGTGCTGGCGACGCTGCTCTCCGCGGCCGCCGTCACCCTCGCCGGCCCGATCGGCTTCGTCGGCCTGTGCGCGCCGGCCCTCGTCCGCCCGCTGGCCCGCCGGTTTCGGGGGTTCCTGCGGCTGCGCACGGGTGTGCCGGTCGCCGGTCTGGTCGGTGCGGCGCTGGTGCTCGGGGCGGACGTGCTGCTGCGTACGTCCGTCGACCCGGACACCGCGGTCGCCGTTCCCACCGGTGTGGTCACCAGTCTCGTCGGCGCGGCGTTCCTGGTCGTGATGGCGGCCCGGCTCCGCGACACCGCCCAAGCCGCCGCACCGGACACACTGCGCATCCGCGGCCGTGCCGTCTTCCTCACGACGCTCACGGTCCTCTCGATCGCCCTGGTCGGCATCACCGTCGCCGCCGTCCTGCTCGGCGACAGCAAGCTGCTGCTGGGCGACGTGGTCAACTGGGCGCAGGGCAGGGCCGGCCGGACCGTCTCCTTCGTCCTGGACACGCGCACCCCCCGGGTGTTCGCCGCGCTGCTCGCCGGCGCGGCCCTCGCCCTGGCCGGAACGCTGGTGCAGGCCGTCACCCGCAACCCGCTCGCGGAACCCGCCGTACTGGGCGTCTCCGGCGGTGGCGCGCTCGGGGCCGTGGTCCTCGTGACGACGGTCCCCCTCGCCGGGGCGTGGAGCGTCGCCGGAGCCGCCTTCGCGGGGTCCGCGGTCACCGCGGTCGTCGTGTTCGGCCTCGCCGCGCGCGGCGGCTTCCAGCAGAACCGGCTGGTGCTCGTCGGCGTGGGTGTCGCATCCGGGACGACGGCCCTGATCAGCCTGCTGATCGTGCTCACCGACCCGTTCAACGCCGGCAAGGCCCTCACCTGGCTGTCCGGCTCCACCTACGGCCGGACCCTGCCCGACGTGCTGCCCCTCGCCGGCGTCCTCGCCGTCGCCGTCGCGGTGGCCGCCGTACGGCACAGGGAACTCGACCTGGTCTCCCTCGACGAGGACACCCCCCGGCTGCTCGGACTCGACCTGGCGCGCGGGAGGCTGGGCTTCCTCGTGCTGAGCGTGCTGCTCAGCGCCACCGCCGTGGCCGCCGCGGGCACCATCGGCTTCGTCGGCCTGGTGGCGCCGCACGCGGCGCGCGCCCTCGTCGGACGGCGGCACACCCGCGTCCTCCCGGTCGCGCTGCTCCTCGGCGCCGTCCTGGTGTGCACGGCGGACCTGCTGGGCCGCACGGTGATCGCACCGGCCCAGCTGGGCGCCGGCCTCATGACGGCCGTGATCGGAACGCCGTACTTCCTCCACGTGCTGATGCGCGGCCGCCGATAGGCCGTGCCGGGTGGTGCCGCGGGCCCCGCGGGGGCGAGGAGGGGAACACCTCGTCGCGGGGCCCGCGGTGTCGTGTGCCGCCGACAGCGGAAGCCGCCGGAAGCCGCCGGTGCCGTCGGCCGGCCGACGGCACCGGGCCCGGTGAACGGGGTGCTCAGCCGAAGGCCTTGACGGCCTGGTAGTACGTCCACGCGGTGCTGTCGCAGGCGCTCTTCGTCCCGCCGCCGTAGCGGGCACAGACGCGCTTGAGGTCCTCGTAGAAGGCGCTGTCCAGGCGTGACTTGTTGGCGTCGAAGCGGCCGATGGCCTTGTAGTTGCGGTAGCCGAAGTCGTGGCGGGCGCAGGACATCGAGAAGGGGAAGCCGAACGGGTTGTCCGGGGAGGTGGAGCAGTAGTCGGTCGTCCAGTTGAACTGGTAGGCGGCCCAGGAGGCTTGGTTGGCCCGGGCCGCGGCCCAGAGGTTGTGGCTCGATGCGCTGGTCTGCGTCCAGCTCGCGAGGACCTGGGCCTTGTCGGCGGGTACGGCGTCGGCGGCCGTGGCCGTGCCCAGGACGCTGACGAGGGCCAGGGCAGGGGCGGCGAGCGCGGTGGCGAGTCTCTTTCGGTGCATCCCACAACCTCCAAGAGGAGTGCGGCCCGACCACCGGACCGCAGGTTCATGACAAGATCATGCCCGTTGCTGATGTCCCTGCACACCCCGTGCCGCCCAATGAACCGTCAACTCCTCAAATCCACCGGACGCGGGGGAGGTGAACCGGAGGCAGGTCCGAGGAAACCGGCGAAACCCAGACCTTCACGTCGGTCGCCGAACGGGAGGCCCACCACCGGTAGCCGGCATGTGAGGGACAAAGGCAGCTGACAGGCCGTGACGCGACGGACTATGCATCACCCGCGTCCCGGCCCGCGCTTCCGTCTCGACCTCCACCGCCACCTGTGGGACGCCCGCCGCACGGACGAACTGCGGTACCGGTCCGGGGCCGGGCGACCCACGGGCGACCGGCACGAGGCGACGGATACGACGCCACCGGGGCTGCTCCCGCCCGGGCACCGCTGCGCCGTCGACCGACCCGGAGCGCGGACCTGAGCGGCGACGGGACCCGCTCAGGTCCGCGCGGTACCCGGCGGCCGGTACGTCCATTCCCGGTCCGCGTCGGTGATCTGCCGCAGCACGCGGGCCGGCGTCCCGGCGACGACGGTCATCGGCGGCACGTCGGCGGTCACCACACTCCCCGCGCCGACGACCGATCCCCGCCCGACGGTCACGCCGGGCAGGATCACCGCGCCGGCCCCGATCCACACGTCGTCCTCGATGCGCACCGGAGCCGAGAACTGGCTGCCGTCCCGGCGCAGTCCCGGATGGACGGGATGCCCGGTGGTGCTGATGGTCACGTGCGGTGCGACCATCACGCGGTCGCCGACGAAGACCTCGACGTCGTCGACCAGGGTGAGACCGAAGTTGACGTACACGTCGTCACCCAGGTGCACATGACGGCCGTAGGCGACGTGCAACGGCGGTTCGATCCACACCCCGTGGCCCACCGAGCCGAGGAGTTCGCCGAGGAGACTGCGGCGGGCCTCCTGGTCGCGCGGGCCGGTGCCGTTGTACTTCGCGGCGAGTTCCTTGCCGCGGAACCGCTCCTCCTCGAGTCGTTCGAGGCCGGGCGCCGAGTCGGTGTACAGCTCGTGGTCCGCCATGCGGCGCCGTACCTCCCGCTCGGCGGTGTCGTCGTGCGGCACTGGTTCTCCCTCGGGTGTCGTGGCAGCGGCCCGGCCGCACCACCGCACGGGCGGTGCGACCGGGCCGTCGCCGTGGAGCGGGGTCGGGTCAGTCCGTCACGTCCGTGACCGTCCACCGCTGGTTCGCACCGGAGTTGGGCGGCCAGGTCGTGACCGCGGCGCCCTCGTGCGTGGCCTGGCCGCCCACCTCCAGGAGGCGTCCGGTGGCCGCGTTGACCAGGGTCCAGGTGTCGTCGCCCGTGGTGGACATGATCCACTCGGCGGCCGGTTCCCGCTCGCCGGTGTGCGGTTCGGCCACCGGGGCGTCGTCACGCACGGCCAGCCGCTTGCCGTCCACCGGGTTGGTGAACTCGTAGCGCTGACGGACGCCGTCGTCGGGACGCACGGCGCTCAGCCGCCACTGCTGGGCGGCCGAGCCGGCGCCGGTGCCGATGACCAGGTTCGTGCCGTCGTCCGCGACGGTGACCGCCTTGCCGCTCTGCGCGCCGGTCAGCGTGTACGTGTGGCCCTTGCGCAGCAGCGGGGCGTCCTGCGCGACGCCGGAGACACCCTTGACGACGAACGACGTCACAGACTGGGCGGGCACGGTGAAGGTGGCCGCGCGGTCGGTGACCGCGATGGCGTCGTGCCGTGCCAGCTTGCCGTCGGCGCTGGTCACGATCGGTGTCACGGTCGCGTCCGGGCTGACGCGGCGGAACTCGGACAGGTCGAGGGTGACCTCGCGCGGCGCCGTGGTGCTGTTGACGTGGACGAGGGAGGCGCCCTTGCCGTTCTTCGTCACCGCCGCCGCGCTGGAGGTGTCGTTCACCTTGATCAGCCGGTCACCGGGTTTGATGAAGTGGGTGAAGTTGCGGGCGGTGTCGAACTTGGTGTTCGTGTGGATGGGGCAGGTCTCGAGGGTGTCCTCGGCGGTGCAGCTGAAGGGGAGCTGGATCTCGCCCCAGTTGCCGCCCTTGGCGGACTCGCCGCCGGGCTTCATGTTGTCGTAGTCCTCGACGGGCTGCCAGAACACCCAGGCGCGCGGCTCCAGTTCGCGCAGGTCGTCGACGATGCGCTGGGCGAGGCCGAGACCGGGGCGCATGTCGGTGAAACTCTGCCCGTCACCCCAGTCGCCCTCGACCTCGCTCATCCACAGCGGTTTGTCCTCGGCCTTGGCGATGTCGCGCACGGTGGTGCGCTGACCGGTGCCGTAGGTGTGGACGTTCATCTGGTCGACGAGGTCACGGGCCTCGGGGGAGTAGGCGTTCCAGTTCTGAGCGAAGATGGACGGGTTGGTCTCGTCCATCGCGGAGATGTCCGCCCCGGTCCTCGCCTTCTTCAGCGCGGGGGCGAGGGCGTGGAGCACCTTCTCCTGGAGTTCGGGGCCGATGTGGGCGCCTTCCTGGCGGCCGCCGACGGGTTCGCCGTCCGGGCCCAGGCGGGTGCTCCAGTAGTTGGTGTTCGGCTCGTTGAACGGGTCGACGGTGTCGACCTCGATGCCGTGCGCCCGCTCCAGCCGCTTGGTGGCGCCCGCCAGGTAGGCGGCGAAGTCGTCGACCGACTCGGTCTTCAGCTGGTCGGCGGTGGCGTCGAACCCGCCGGAGACGTACCCGCTGACCGTCATGAACCAGGGCGGGGAGTTGCTGAAGGTCTCCCAGTGGGTGATGTCCTTCTTGATGCGGTCCACCCACCAGCGCTGGGTGGCGTCGGCGTCCTCGTTCCAGTCGGCGGGGTCCTCGGCGTCCCACCAGTCGGTGTCCTCGCGGGTTGTGCCCGCGGGCGCCTTCCACCAGCCCTCGACGGCGCCACCGGCGCGCAGATAGTCCTTCACGTCGGGGGCGTTGCCGCCGCCGACGTTGTACCGGGCGATGTTCAGGGCCAGTCCGTCGTCGCCGAAGAGGAGCCGCGCGAGCTTCTCGCGTACCTCGGGCGGGTAGTCGCCGGTGGCGTTGGCGAACCAGACGAGGCTGGTGCCCCAGCCCTCGAACTGCTCCTGCTGGTACGAGGGATCGGGCCGGACCGTGACGGAGGAGGCGTCCGCGGCCACCTGTGCGGTGGAGGACGGGGCGGACAGCAGGGCGGCCCCGGTCGCCAGGGCGGTGAGCCCGGCGGCGGTGAGGAGCCGTCTGCTGCGGGTGCGGCGTGCCATCGGTGTGCTCCCAACGTTGAGGTGGTCGCGCTCTGGTGGACTCCCGCCGGATTCGCCGCCGACGGGAGGCGGACGGCCCCCGGGACGGGTGCGTGCCGTCCCGGGGAGCCGAAGGGGGTCTCAGGCGACCGGCTGCCGCAGTACGGCGACCGCGCGGGGCCCGAGGGTCAGGGCGCCGTCGGCGCCGGTGGTGCCGACGAGTACCTCTCCGGCGAGGCCCCGCACCGGAACGGTCTCGTCGGTCCGGTTGACCAGGAACAGGAACCGGCCGTCGGCGCCCCGGCGTACGGCGGGCTCGACCAGCCCGCGGATCTCGGCGGGCAGTTCGCTCTCCACACCGGTCTCCGCCAGCAGCCTGGGCAGCAGGGAGGTGAGCCCGTCGACGCCGAGCCGGGTGGAGACGTACGCGGCCGAACCGGAGCCCGTCGGCCGCCGGGTGACCGCGGGCCGGCCGGCCTGGAGGCCGGTGCGGTAGCGGGCCACGACCTCGGTGTCGGCGGCGGTCACCGTGATCCGGTCGGTCCACAGCGTGCCGGTCGTGGCGTCGTCGAGTTCCACGCCGACGCCGGGGAGCAGCGGGCCGAACTCCTCGATGCGGATCCCGAGCAGGTCCCGCAGGGCGCCCGGGTAGCCGCCGAGCCAGACGTGGTCGTGCTCGTCGACGACACCGGAGAAGTACGTGGTGATGAGGTGGCCGCCCTGTTCGGCGTACCGGGTGAGCGTCTTGGCCAGGTCGGCGGGGACCAGGTGCAGCACGGGCGCGATCAGGACCTGGTGGCGGTGCAGATCGGCCCGGGTGGTGACGAGGTCGGCGCGGATGCCGAGGGCGAGGAGGGCCGCGTACCAGTCGAGCGCCTCCTGCCGGTAGTCGAGCAGGGAGGTGGGGTGCGAGTCCTGCTCGCTCGCCCACCACGACTCCCAGTCGTAGAGGATGCCGATCCGCGCGGGCTCCCGCTCGGACCCGGCGACCGGGGCGAGCGACTTCAGGGTGGCGCCGAGCTCGGCCACGGCGCGGAACAGGTCGCTGTCCGCACCGGCGTGCGGGACCATGGCGGAGTGGTACTTCTCGGCGCCCGCCGCCGACTGCCGCCACTGGAAGAAGCAGACCGCGTCCGCTCCGTGCGCGACGTGCAGCAGCGAGTCGCGGGCCAGGTCGCCGGGGCGCTTGGGCACGTTGACGGGCTGCCAGTTGACGGCGCTGGTGGAGTGCTCCATCAGGAACCAGGGCCGCCCGCCGGAGATGCCGCTGGTGAGGTTGGCGGAGAAGGACAGCTCGTCGCGGTCGTGCGGGCCGGGGTGCACATAGTGGTCGTTGGAGACGAAGTCGATCTCGTCGGCCCAGTCGGGGTAGTTCATGCCCTTGGTGCCGCCCATCACCATGAAGTTGGTGGTGACGGGGACGCCCGGCGTGATCTCCCGCAGGATCTCCCGCTCGGCGCGCAGATGGTCCTTGAGCGCGTCCGAGGAGAACCGCTTGAAGTCCAGCTGCTGGGTGGGGTTGGGATGGGAGGCCGCCAGGCGGGGCGGCAGGATCTGGTCCCAGTCGGTGTACCGCTGGGACCAGAAGGCCGTGCCCCAGGCGCTGTTGAGCGCGTCCACCGAGGTGTAACGGGCGCGCAGCCAGTCCCGGAAGGCGCGGGCCGCGTCGTCGGAGTAGTCGTAGACGTTGTGGCAGCCCAGCTCGTTGTTGACGTGCCAGGCGACCAGTGCCGGGTGACCGGCGTACCGGGTCGCCAGCTCCCGCACCAGGCGCAGCGCGTACCGGCGGAAGACCGGCGAGGTGGGACGCCAGTGCTGGCGCGCCCCCGGCCACAGCGTCTCGCCGGTGGCCGTGACGGGGAGGATCTCCGGGTGGGCCGTGGTGAGCCACGGCGGCGGGGAGGCGGTGGCGGTGGCCAGGTCGACTCCGATGCCGCCCTGGTGCAGCAGGTCCAGGACCTCGTCGAGCCAGCCGAAGTCCCAGGTGTCCTCGGCCGGTTGGATACGTGCCCAGGAGAAGATCCCCACGGACACGAGGTTCACGCCGGCCTCGCGCATCAGCCGGACGTCCTCCTCCCACACGGAGCGGGGCCACTGCTCGGGGTTGTAGTCGGCGCCGTAGACGAGACGGGGGGCGGGGTCACCGTCCGCCCCGCCGGCGCGGGACAGGAGGGTGGAGATCATGGCGGTCCTTCCGGTGTGGGGGCCGTCGGGCGGCGCGGGGTGTGCGCGCCGCCCGGCGTGCTGCTTCTCGACGGCTACTTCTCGACGGTGAAGCCCTGCTCGTTGCCGTACTTGACGGAGGCGTCCTGCCAGGTCTTCAGGCCCTCGGTCAGCGTGGTGCCCGAGACGTAGGCCTTGCCGACGGTGTCGTTGAAGATCGAGTTGGCGTACACCTGGTACGGCAGGTACGACCAGTCGTCGGCGACGTTCGCGGCGGACTCGGCGAAGATCTTGTTGGCCTGCTGCCCGCCGAAGTACGGGAACTCGGTGTTCTGGAACGCCTGGGAGTTCAGCTGCGCGGTGGTCGCCGGGAAGGCGCCGCCCTTCACCCGCGTGTCCACGCCCTTGCCGGCGTTGGCGTACTCGACGAAGGCGTAGGCCAGCGCCTCGTTCCCGCCGAGCTCGGGCAGGGTGAGGGCGCTGCCGCCGTTCTCCGCGCTCGCCTTGCCGCCGGCCTGCCACTGCGGCAGCGGGGCGACGCGCCAGTCACCGGCGGCGTCCTTCACGCCGGAGGCGAGGTTGGCGGGCATCCAGGCGCCGATGGCCAGGGTGGCGATGGTGCCGTCGCCGAGACCCTTGTACCAGTCGTCGGACCAGCTGGTGACGGGGGCGACCAGCTTCTCGTCGATGAGCTTCTGCCAGGTGGCGGTGTAGGTCTTGGCGCCCTGGTCGGAGAAGTCGATCCCCACCGTGGTGCCGTCGACCTCGTACGGGCGTGAACCGGCCTGCCACAGCATGCTGGTGGTGAGGCCCGCGTCGCCGACGTCGTTGGTGATGTACGCCTTCGGGTCCGCCTTCTTCAGGGCGCGGGCCGCGTCCACGTACTCGTCCCACGTCGTCGGCACTTCGATCTTGTGCTGGTCGAAGACCTTCTTGTTGTAGAACAGCGCCATCGGGCCGGAGTCCATGGGCAGGCCGTAGATGCCCTCGCCGCCGGCCTTCACGCCGTTCCACGGGCCGGGGGAGTACCGGTCGGCGAGCTGATCGGCGCCGAAGCCCTTGAGGTCGGTGAGCTGCTTCGTCAGCGCGTACTGGCCCATGGCGTAGTACTCGACCTGGGCGACGTCCGGGACGCCCTTCTTCGCGGACATGGCGTTCTGCAGCGCCTTGTACTGGTCGTTGCCGGTGCCCGCGTTGACGAGGTTCACCTCGACGTTCGGGTGTTCCTTCTCGAAGTCGGCGACCACCTGCTTCAGCGTGGGTTCCCACGCCCAGACGGTGACCGTGCCGCCCTTCTTCAGCGCGGCCTGGACGTCCGACCCGGAGACCGTCTTGGGGCCGGACCCCTCGTCGTCGGATCCGCCGCAGGCGGTGGCGCCCAGGGCGAGGGCGCAGACGAGGCCGATGCCGCGCAGCAGGCGGCGGGAGTGCTTGAGCATGGTCGTGCTTCCACTTCTTCGTGGCCGAAACCGATGGGAAAACAGGGGCAGGGACAACCACCTCGCGGACACCGCCTGTCCGGGCGGGGCGGCAGGGCGGACGGACCGCGCGACGGCGGACGACGGGGGCGCTATTCCTTGACGCTTCCGGCGGCGAGTCCGGACTGCCAGTACTTCTGCAGCAGCAGGAACGCGGCGATCAGCGGGACGATGGTGATCAGTGAACCGGTGACGACCAGATGGAAGACGGGCTGGCCACCGGCGGTCTCGGCCTGGGCGTTCCAGCTGTTCAGGCCCAGGGTGAGCGGATACCAGTCAGGATCCTTGATCATGATCAGCGGCAGGAAGTAGTTGTTCCAGGTCGCGACCATGGTGAACAGCGAGACGGTGACGATGCCCGGCGCCAGCAGCGGCAGGGCGACCTGGAAGAAGGTGCGCACCTCGCCGGCGCCGTCGATCCTGGCCGCTTCCATCAGCTCGGTCGGAATGGCCTCACTGGCGAACACCCACATCAGATACAGGCCGAACGGGGAGATCAGCGAGGGGATGATCACCGCCCAGGGGGTGTTGGTCAGACCCATGGTGCTGAACATCAGGAAGGTCGGCACCGCGAGCGCGGTCCCCGGCACGGCCACCGCGCCGATGACGACCGCGAAGACCGCCCGGCGTCCGGGGAAGTCGAACTTGGCGAGCGCGTAACCGCCCAGCACCGCCAGGAAGGTGGCACCCCCTGCGCCCACCACCACGTACAGCAGGGTGTTGAGCAGCCATCGGGCGAAGACGCCGTCGGCGTAGGTGAACGTCTCGGCGATGTTGTCCCAGAGGGCGAAGTCGCCGTCGAACCACAGGCCGAACGAACGGGACAGCCCCTCCTGGGTCTTGGTGGCGCTGATGGCCAGCCACACCAGCGGAACGAGGCTGTAGAGCAGCACCAGGCCGGTGAGCACGGTCAGCAGGACACTGCGGCGCGGCCGCCCGGGGGAGTGCCGGCGCCGGGGCGTGCGCAGCCGGACGGCGGAACCGGACGACGGTGACGACGAGGCCGCGGAACCGGCGGGGGCGGGGGTGACGGTAGGGGTCATCGCTGCCTCACACTCCCTTGCGCATGCCGCGCAGCTGGACGACATAGGCGATGACCATGGTGATCAGCCCCATGACGATGGCGACCGTCGCGGAGTAGTTGTGCTGCTGGCCGGAGAAGGACAGCGAGTACGTGTAGAAGTTCGGGGTGTAGTCGGTGGTGATGGCGTTCGGCGCCAGCTTCTGCATGACGTTGGGCTCGTTGAACAGCTGGAAGCTGCCGATGATGGAGAAGATCGTCGCGATGACGAGGGCGCCGCGGATCGCGGGCAGTTTGATGGCGGTGATCACGCGGATCTGGCCGGCGCCGTCGATCTCGGCCGCCTCGTAGAGGGAGTTCGGGATGACGCGCAGCGCCGAGTAGAAGATCAGCATGTTGTAGCCGACGAACTCCCAGGTGACGATGTTGCCGATCGAGGCCAGCACCAGCTCGGGGGAGAGCGGGTCGGGCAGCGAGACGCCGATGGCGTCGTTGATGTCGCCGACGAGGCCGAAGCGGGTGCCGTACATGAAGCTCCACATGAGCGTGGCGACGACGGCCGGCACCGCGTACGGCAGGAAGATCGAGATACGGAAGAAGTTCTTGCCGTACAGCCGGCCGCTGTCCAGTGCCAGGGCCACCAGCAGGGCGATGCCGAGCATGACCGGCACCTGGACGCACAGGAAGAGCGAGACCCGGCCGAGGGCGGCCCAGAACCGGTCGTCCTGGAGCGCCTGTTGATAGTTGTCGAAGCCGACGAAGGTGGTCCCGCCGATGAGCTGGTCGCGGAAGAGGCTCAGATAGACCGAGTACGCGATCGGTGCCAGGAAGACCAGGGCGAACACGGCCACGAAGGGACCGATGAACCCCCACCCCGTCCAGGAGCGGCGTTCCCGTCTCGGCGGGGGCGGG
Organism: Streptomyces griseoloalbus; assembly: GCA_014650015.1. Taxonomy (GTDB): domain Bacteria; phylum Actinomycetota; class Actinomycetes; order Streptomycetales; family Streptomycetaceae; genus Streptomyces; species Streptomyces griseoloalbus. The sequence continues at coordinate 44,854 of BMUD01000004.1, read as the reverse complement.
GCCGGCCGCGGCTCGGCGGCGGCCACCGGCGGTTGCAGCGTCGTCATGTCGTTCCTCGCTCGTCACCATTGCGGAACCGGCGGCTGCCCCGGCCCGGAGCCGGGCCGTATGCCCCAGCACGCGATGTTTACGCAAACATCACCCACCGCGAGGAGGTGCGGAGCTGTTATGTTTACGTAAACATTCGATGGCGGCATGTTTACACTGCGCCGACGACGACGGTCAAGGGTCCCTTCGGGGACCGTGACGTGAGCAACCACAGGAAGGCGGCGGACGTCGAGTGGACACGGTTGAGAGAGCGTCGGCGAACCTGCCCGGCCCCGTCACCGAGGTGGCCGGGACCGCGCGGGAGGTGGCCGGCGGCACTCCCGCTCCCAGGCGCACCCGTGCCCGTACCACGGCGTCCATGGCGGATGTGGCACGCCTCGCGGGGGTCTCGTCCCAGACCGTCTCCCGCGTGTCCAACGGCTACGCCGGGGTGACCGAGGAGACCCGCCGCCAGGTGCTGGCCGCGATGAAGGAACTCGGCTACCGGCCCAACAGCGCGGCCCGCGCCCTCAAGCGCGGCGAGTTCCGCACCATCGGCGTCATCACCTTCACCCTGTCCACCACCGGCAACGTGCGCACGCTGGAGGCGATCGCCACCTCCGCCGCGGCGGAGGGGTACGCGGTGACGCTGCTGCCGGTCGCCGTACCCACCCAGGACGAGGTGCGCGGCGCGTTCTCCCGGCTGGAGGAGCTCGCCGTCGACGCCGTGATCGTCATCATGGAGGTCCACCTGCTGGACGCGGCGACGGTCACCCTGCCCCCGCACGTCCAGGTCGTGGTGGTCGACTCCGACGCCGGCGACCACTACACGGTCGTCGACACCGACCAGGCCGGCGGTACCCGCGCCGCCGTGCAGCACCTGCTCGACCTCGGCCACCGCACGGTGTGGCACCTGGGCGGCCCGGAGGGCTCCTTCGCCGCGCAGCGCCGCACGGACGCCTGGCGTGCCGCCCTCACCGAGGCCGGACGCGTGCCGCCGCCCCTGGTCCGGGGCGACTGGTCGGCCGACTCGGGCTACCGGGCCGGCCTCGAACTCGCGGCCCACGACGAGTGCACCGCCGTCTTCGCCGCCAACGACCAGATGGCCCTGGGCCTGTTGCGCGCCCTGCACGAACGCGGCCGGCGCGTCCCCGACGAGGTCAGCGTCATCGGCTTCGACGACATCCCCGAGGCGTCCTCCTTCCTGCCCCCGCTGACCACCGTCCACCAGGACTTCGCCGAGGTGGGACGGCTCTGTGTCCAGGCGGTGCTGCGCAAGATGCGCCAGGTCGGCCCGCAGCGGGGCACCACCCTGGTCCCGGCGCGACTGGTACGGCGCGACAGCACGGCGCCGCCGCCCAGCTCCGTCTGAGGACCCAACTCCACCCCCTGCTGTGCCAGTTGGTGTGCCAGACTTGATGATCGTCAGGCACTCTCGATCCACTCCTCGGGACGGACTCCGCCATGTCGACCGGCACACCCTCCAGCCCTCCGCAGATCGACACCAGCAAGGCGCATCCGGCGCGGGTCTACGACTGGCTCCTCGGCGGCAAGGACAACTACCCGGTCGACGAGGCCGTGGGGGAGAAGCTGCCGCCCGAGGCGCGGGACGCCGCCCGCCAGAACCGCCGGTTCATGCAGCGGGCGGCCGCCTGGCTCGCCGGGCAGGGCGTCGACCAGTTCCTCGACATCGGCACGGGCATCCCCACGGAGCCGAACCTGCACCAGATCGTGCAGGGCATCGTCCCGTCCGCGAAGGTCGTCTACACCGACAACGACCCGATCGTGCTGCGGCACGCCGAGGCCCTGCTGGTCAGCAGCCCCGAGGGTGCCACGGACTACATCGCGGCGGACGTGCGCAGCCCCGGAGACATCATCCGGCACGCTCGCGGCGTGCTCGACTTCGAGCGCCCGATCGGGCTGTCCCTGATCGCCCTCATGCACTTCCTCCCCGACGACCAGGACCCCCTCGGCATCGTCGGCGAGCTGCGGGCCGCCCTGCCGTCGGGCAGCTACCTCGTGCTGTCGCACGCCGCGTCCGATCTCCACTCCGAGCTGGCGGAGCAGGTCACGGCCGAGTACGCCCGCGCGGGCATACGCCTGGGCTTTCGCACCCGCGCGCAGGTCGCCCGCTTCTTCGACGGCCTGGACCTGGTCGAACCCGGTCTGGTGACCGCGCCGCAGTGGTACCGGACGCCCCCGGCGCCGACGCCCGAGGACAGCGGCATCTACGCCGGTGTGGCCCGGCTACCCTGAGGCCCGCACGTCATCACCGCCGTACGGTGCCACGGGTGGACCGGGGGGTTGCGCGGGCGTGTACTGTGAGGTCAGTTGCAGTTGTGGTAGCCGAAAGGCTCGAGGGGTGGCAGAAACGCCTCTCGCCCTCATAACGTTCACTTCGCAGCTGGGGCCCGCATCATCATCGATGCAGGCCCCGTCCGCTGCCGGAAGCATCTTGCTGTGGGCGTTCCTTGACAGGTGCCACTTCAAGGAAGGTTCCGCTTGAATCGCGCCCGCACCAATAATCGTTCCGCGCCCACGCGCACCCGCACCGGAGCAACGGCATCAGGCCGCTCCGGTGCTCCTCGTCGCTCCCGAGGACCGGCCGGCAGAGGGCCCTCGGTCCAGGGCGAATTCGCTCTGCCGACGACGATCACCCCCGCCCTCCCCGCCGTGCGGGAGTTCGCCGAACTCGCCCTGCCGGCGGAGATGCTGGCCACCCTCGGCCACGAAGGCGTGACGGTCCCGTTCCCGATCCAGGCGGCCACACTGCCGAACTCCCTGGCCGGCCGTGACGTGCTCGGCCGCGGTCGGACCGGATCCGGCAAGACCCTCGCCTTCGGTCTCGCGCTGCTGGCCCGTACGGCGGGCCGGCGCGCCGAGCCCCGGCAGCCGCTCGCCCTCGTCCTCGTGCCCACCCGGGAGCTTGCCCAGCAGGTCACCGACGCGCTCACGCCGTACGCCCGTTCCCTCAGGCTCCGGCTGGCCACCGTCGTGGGCGGGATGTCGATCGGCAAGCAGGCCGGGGCCCTGCGGGCGGGCGCCGAGGTCGTCGTCGCCACCCCCGGGCGGCTCAAGGACCTCATCGACCGCGGCGACTGCCGGCTGGACGAGGTCGCCATCACCGTGCTCGACGAGGCCGACCAGATGACCGACATGGGCTTCATGCCCCAGGTCACCAGGCTGTTGGACCAGGTGCGGGCCGACGGCCAGCGGATGCTCTTCTCGGCCACGCTCGACCGCAACGTCGACCAGCTGGTGCGGCGCTACCTGAGCGACCCGGTGGTCCACTCCGTCGACCCCTCGGCGGGCGCGGTCACGACCATGGAACACCACGTGCTCCACATCGACGACACCGACAAGCGCCGGACGACGACCGAGATCGCGGCGCGAGACGGCCGAGTGATCATGTTCCTGGACACCAAGCACGCGGTGGACAAGCTGACCAAACACCTGCTGAACAGCGGCGTCCGCGCAGCGGGCCTGCACGGCGGCAAGTCCCAGCCCCAGCGCACCCGTACCCTCGCCCAGTTCAAGGACGGGCAGGTGACGGTGCTGGTGGCGACGAACGTCGCGGCGCGCGGCATCCACGTCGACAACCTCGATCTGGTCGTCAACGTCGATCCGCCCAGCGATCCCAAGGACTACCTGCACCGCGGCGGACGCACGGCCCGCGCCGGCGAGACCGGCAGCGTCATCACCCTGGTGACGCGCGACCAGCGTCGCGAGATGAGCCGGCTGATGGCCCAGGCGGGCATCACCCCGCAGATCACCCAGGTGCGGTCGGGCGATGCGGAGCTGAGCCGCATCACGGGTGCCCAGGCCCCTTCCGGCGTTCCGGTCGTCATCGCCGCGCCGGTCGTGGAACGCCCCCGCCGCGCCGCGTCCTCGTCGTCACGTGGCCGCCGAGGCCGTAACGCCCAGGGTCGCGGCGCCGAGGGCCGCAGTGCCCAGGGCCGTAATGCCGAGGGCCGCAGTGCCCAGGGCCGCGACGCGCAGGCCGCCCGCTCCACCGAGGGCCGCACCGCCCAAGGGGGCCGCTCGGCCGCGGAGCGCACGGCGCAGGGCCGGACCGCCCAGGGACGGCGCACCGGTGAGGCTCCGCGCCGCAGGGCACGGAGGGAGCCGGCCGCGGACCGCGCGGCCTAGGGGATGTCGTTCGGATCGTGCCGCGCCGTTTCCCGGAGCCGGCCCGATCCCAACGACACCCCTGGGACGCACCGCGTCCACGACGACATGACGAGAAAGCGACATGGTGACATGGCGTCCTGGTGGTACGGCCGTGGAGGCGGCCCGGCCGCCGTGGCGCCTGTCGCCCCCGATCGACCCCAGTCCGCCGCAGACCACCCACCCACCCGGGTCGGCCCGTCTTCCTTCTCCTCCTGTGAGGCAACATGCGCTGTGTCATCGCCCGATACCCGTTCGACCTGACCAAGGCCGGAGTCCTGGAGTCGATGAAGGGGATCACACCCGAACCGATCACGGGTGAGTCCGTGACCATCGGCCGCCGCCGCTACCCCGCCAAGCAGGTGGGACAGGTCATCACCCGACAGGACCGCCGCGACTTCTCGAGTGGCGAAGTCGTCCGGGCCATGGCCCGCCTCGGCTTCACCTGCCACGCCCACCCCGAGGCCGCGCCGCCCGTGCGCGACCTCTCCCCGCTCGAGACGGCATCGGAGCTGCTGGGCAGCCCGACCACCGGGCAGGTTTGAGGCGGGGCGACCGACCGGCTGCCGCCACCGGACCACCGGGGAGGCGGCGTGGAGCGGGACGCGGACCCTTCGGCGAGGGCCGAAGGGTCCGCGGTTTACCGTCGTCCCATGAACGTCTTCTCCGACCCCGGCCGGCGCCGTCCGTCACCGGACGGCGATGACGTGACCGGGGGAGCGGCGTGACACCGGCGGAGATGCTCGGCGTCTTCGCGGCGGGAGTCGGCGCCGGCGCCATGAACGCCGTCGTGGGCTCCGGGACGCTGGTCACCTTCCCCGTCCTGCTCGCCACCGGACTGTCCCCCGTCACCGCCACGGTCTCCAACGCCCTCGGTCTGATCCCCGGCTCCATCAGCGGAGCCATCGGTTACCGCAGAGAACTCGCCGGCCAGGGACGGCGCATCCGGAGGCTCGGCGTCGGCTCGGCGCTGGGCGGTCTGGCGGGCGCCACGCTGCTGCTGGCCCTGCCCGCCGAGGCGTTCGAGACCATCGTGCCGACCCTGGTGGGGCTCGCCCTCCTCCTCGTCGCGTTCCAGCCCCTGATCAGCAGGAAGGTACGTGGCCGCCGCCGGCCGGAGCGGCATCCCTCCCGACGTGACGGCGGATGGCTGCTCTTCACCGGTCTGACCCTGGCCAGCGTCTACGGCGGCTATTTCTCCGCCGCGCAGGGCATCATCTACATCTCCCTGATGGGCCTGCTGCTCGACGAGCCACTGCAACGCCTCAACGCCGTCAAGAACGTGCTCGTCGCGATCGTCAACATGGTCGCCGCGACCTTCTTCCTCTTCGTCGCCGACTTCGACTGGACTGCCGTCGCGCTCATCGCGGTGGGTTCGGCCCTGGGCGGTCAGCTCGGGGCCAGGACGGGCCGGAAGGCCAGCCCCGCGGTCCTCCGCGTCCTGATCGTCACGATCGGCACCATCGCCCTCGTCCAGCTGCTGCTCCGCTGACCGGGCGCTTCGCCCCGGTCGCCGACCCTGTTTGTCGTGCACCTTGCAAACCGGGGCCGGCTCTGGTTCCGTCGGGTTAGGAAACTTTCCTAACCGTGCAGTCCCGGACGGAGCCCCCATGACACCGGCACGCTTCCCGCTACGCCCCGCCGCGGCCGCCGCGGCCCTCGCCAGTGCCCTCCTCCTCACCCTGACCAGCGCACCCGCAGCTCCCGCCGCGCCGACCAGCGCACCCGCAGCTCCCGCCGCACCGGCCCCCACCACGGCATGGCCGGCCGCGGCGGACACCCGGCTCACGGCGCAGATCACGCGAACGTCCGTGTGGGACAGCGGATACGGCGCCGACGTGTCCCTCACCAACCACGGTGACACCACGGCGGACGGCTGGACGATCGAGTTCGACCTGCCCGCCGGAACGACGGTCAGCAGCCACTGGTCCGCCACCAAGACCCGGCAGGGGCAGCACTACCGCTTCTCCAACGTCTCCTACAACGCCACCGTCGCCCCCGGCGCCCGGCAGAGCTTCGGCTTCAACACCGCCGGCACCGGACTGCCCCTCAACTGCACCGTCGACGGCCTGCCCTGCGACGGCGGGGGCACCACACCGACCGACCCGCCCACGGAACCGCCCGCGGCCGGCACTCCCGTGGCCGTCAACGGACAGCTCGAAGTCTGCGGCACCAAGCTCTGCAACGAGCACGGCAACCCGGTCCAGCTGCGCGGCATGAGCACCCACGGCACCCAGTGGTACCCCCAGTGCCTGACCGGCGGCTCGCTCGACGCCCTGGCCCACGACTGGAACGCCGACATCCTGCGCGTCTCCACGTATGTGCAGGAAGGCGGTTACGAGACCGACCCCGCGCACTTCACCGACCTGGCCGACTCCCTGATCCGGCAGGCGAGCGACCGCGGCATGTACGTGATCGTCGACTGGCACATGCTCGACCCCGGCGACCCGCACCTGAACCTCGACAACGCGCGGCGGTTCTTCACCGAGATCGCGAACCGCAACAAGGGCCGCGACAACATCCTCTACGAGATCGCCAACGAGCCCAGCGCGGTGAGCTGGTCGCGGATCAAGAGCTACGCGGAGCAGATCATCCCGGTCATCCGCGCCGTCGACTCCGACGCCCCCGTCCTCGTCGGCACCCGCGCCTGGTCCTCACTCGGCGTCTCCGAGGGCGCCGACGAGTCGGAGGTCGTGAACAACCCGGTCGACGCCTCCAACATCATGTACACCTTCCACTTCTACGCCGCCTCGCACCGGGACGAGTACCTGGCGGCCCTCACCCGTGCCGCGGACCGGATCCCCCTGTTCGTCACCGAGTTCGGCACCCAGGACTACGCCGGCGAGGGCGCCGACGACTTCGCCATGTCCCAGCGCTACCTCGACCTGATGGCGAGCAAGAAGATCAGCTGGACCAACTGGAACTTCTCCGACGACCACCGCTCCGGAGCCGTGTTCGACACCGGCACCTGCCAGGACAACGGCCCCTGGACCGGCACGTCCTCGCTGAAGCCGGCCGGTGCCTGGATCCGCGACCGCATCCGGACCCCGGACAGCTTCCCGACGGACTGACCCGGCACACACGGGAGACCTGCCCGTCCGGCGCTCGTGCCGGGCGGGCAGGCCGGTGCGGCCTCAGGGCAGGATCGAGTCGACGTAACCGCCGTCGACGCGGAGCGCCCCACCGGTGGTGGCGGAGGCCTGGTCGGAGCTGAGGTAGACGACCATGTTGGCGATCTCCTCCGGTTCGATCAGCCGTTGCAGCAGCGACTGCGGGCGGTGCTCCCGCATGAAGGCGCGTTGCGCCTCCTCCCACGGAAGCTCGCGGTCCACCAGCTCGTAGACGAAGTCCTCCACCCCTTCGGTGTGCGTCGGACCGGCGATGACCGAGTTCACCGTGACACCCGTGCCCGCGGCCTGCTTGGCGAACCCGCGGCTCACGGCGAGCACCGCCGTCTTGGACATCCCGTAGTGGATCATCTCGGCGGGAGTGACGATCGCCGAGTCGCTCGCGATGTACTGGACGCGCCCCCAGCCGCGGTCGGTCATCCCGGGCAGGAAGAGCCGGGTCAGCCGGACGGCGGACAGGACGTTCACCTCGAAGTAGCGCCGCCACTCCTCGTCGGTGATCTCCAGCGGGTCCGCGGACCCGAAGATGCCGAGGTTGTTGACGAGGATGTCCACCCGGGGCAGCGCCTCGGCCACCCGCTCGGCGCCGGCCTCGGTGGCCACGTCCGCGGCGACGGGCACCACGTCGGCCCCGGGCACCTCCCGCTCGAGTGCGGCGGCGGCCTCCCGTACGCGCTCGGTGGAGCGTCCGTTGACCGCGACCCGGGCGCCCGCCCGCGCGAGCCCGGTGGCGATCGCCGCGCCGATGCCCTGGGTGGAGCCGGTGACCAGCGCTGTGCGGCCCTTCAGATCGATCTGCACGTCGTGCGTCCCCTTTGCCTGGATGCCTTCGGAAGGCACTGCCCGCGAATCAGTTGCATACGCACACTACCCGCTCGAGCCTGCTACTTCCCCGGACTGCGACGGTCGAATCACCGCAACGGGGGGCATACGCTTCTTGTAACGCAGCACCCCCGAGAGGCGGGAGACGACGTGACGGCCGAGCATGGGGACGTGCCGGACGGCCGGACGCGGGCCGAGGGCACACGCCCCGGCACGACCGGCGACGATCTGCTCCACGGACTGGAGGTGGACGACCGGCGCCCGGAGCGGCCCGTGCTCCTCGACGCCGACGGCACCCCGATCGAGACCTGGCGGGAGAACCACCCCTACGACCGCAGGATCCGCAGAGCGGAGTACGACAGGACCAAACGCATCCTGCAGATCGAACTGCTGAAGATGCAGCGGTGGGTGAAGGACACCGGCCAGCGGATCGTGGTGATCTGCGAGGGACGGGACGCGGCCGGCAAGGGCGGCACCATCCAGCGGTTCATGGAACGCCTCAACCCCCGTGGTGCCCGCGTGGTGGCCCTGGAGAAGCCGACCGAGCGGGAGGCGGGCCAGTGGTACTTCCAGCGCTATGTGGCCCATCTGCCGGCCCGGGGCGAGATCGTCTTCTTCGACCGCTCCTGGTACAACCGCGCCGGAGTCGAGCGGGTCATGGGGTTCTGCACGGACAGCGAGTACCACCAGTTCCTCGAGCAGACTCCGATGTTCGAGCGGCTGCTCACCGACGACGGCATCCTGCTGCTGAAGTTCTGGTTCTCCGTGTCCCGGGCCGAGCAGCGGACCCGGTTCGCCATCCGCCAGGTCGACCCGGTGCGGCGCTGGAAGCTGTCGCCCATGGACCTCGCCTCGCTCGACCTCTGGGACGACTACACCGCGGCCAAGGTCGAGATGTTCCGGGCGACGGACACCCCGCACGCGCCGTGGACGGTCGTGAAGAACAACGACAAGCGCCGGGGCCGGCTGGAGGCCATGCGCTCCCTCCTCGACCACTGCGACTATCCGGCGAAGGACCACGCGGCTCTGGGCAAGCCGGACCCGCTGATCGTGGGCTCGGCGGACACCCTGCTGGAAGCCGGTGAGGAGCCCGCGGCCCTCTCACCGACCCCCCTGGCGGGCCCCGGTCACGGCCCGGGCAGTCACCCGGGCACCTGATCGGCGTGCCCCGCTCACCCCAAGGACACCGTCACCTCACCCGTGCCCGCGGCCTCCGGCCCGCCGGCGACGCGCACCGTGAACGGGCGGTCGGTCCCGGACGCCGTGACCCGCAGGACGTCGCCGTCGCGCCGGACCCGGAACGTCGCGGCCGGCAGTCCCGCCGTGTCCGGCACGGTGATCTCGGCCGTGTAGTCGGGCGCGGCCGGGGGGTGCACGAGCAGGACCGGGGCGTCCAGCCAGTCGCCGTCGGGCCGGGAGTCGTCGCCCGCCAAAGGCAGCACGGCGCCCTCACGGACGTACAGCGGAAGGCTGTCGTATCCGTGCCGTTCGGTGCGCCACCCGGGGCCCGCGACCCGTTCGCCGCTGAGCAGATGGGTCCAGGTGCCCTCCGGCAGATAGACCTCCACCTCGCCGTCCCCGCCGAACACCGGCGCGACCAGGAGGTCGGGGCCCAGCATGTACTGACGGTCGAGCGGACGGCACGCCGGGTCGTGCGGGAACTCCAGCACCATGGGCCGCATCATCGGCACGCCCGTGCGGTGGGCCTCGACGGCGGCACCGTACAGATACGGCATCAGGCGGTGCTTGAGCAGGGTGAACCGCCGGGCGACGTCGACCGCCTCGTCGCCGAACTCCCACGGCACCCGGTAGGACGAGGAGCCGTGCAGCCGGCTGTGGGAGGACAGCAGGCCGAAGGCGAGCCAGCGCTTGAACACCTCGGGATCGGGGGTGCCCTCGAAGCCGCCGATGTCGTGGCTCCAGAAACCGAACCCGCTCAACGACAGGGACAGACCGCCCCTGAGCGACTCGGCCATCGCCTCGAAGGACGACCAGCAGTCGCCGCCCCAGTGCACGGGGTACTGCTGCCCGCCCGCGGTCGCGGACCGGGCGAAGAGCACCGCCTCACCCTGCCCGCGCTCCTTCTCCAGGAGCTCGAACACCGTCCGGTTGTACAGGTGGGTGTAGTAGTTGTGCATCCGCTCCGGATCGGAGCCGTCGTGCCAGACCACGTCGGTGGGGATGCGCTCGCCGAAGTCCGTCTTGAAGCAGTCCACCCCCTGGTCGAGGAGGGGCTTGAGCTTCGACTGGAACCAGGCGCGGGCATCCGGGCTGGTGAAGTCGACCAGACCCATGCCGGCCTGCCACAGGTCCCACTGCCACACGTCGCCGTCGGGGCGGCGCACCAGGTGGCCCAGGGCCGCGGCCTCGTCGAAGAGCGGGGACTTCTGGGCGATGTACGGGTTGATCCAGGCGCTGATCCGCAGGCCCTTCTCCTTGAGCCGGGCCAGCATGCCGTCCGGATCGGGGAAGACGTCCGGGTCCCACTGGAAGTCGCACCACTGGTACTCGCGCATCCAGAAGCAGTCGAAGTGGAAGACGGACAGCGGGATGCCGCGCTCGGACATGCCGTCGACGAACGACGTCACCGTCTCCTCGTCGTAGGACGTGGTGAAGGAGGTGCTCAGCCACAGGCCGAAGGACCAGGCCGGCGGGAGGGCCGGGCGGCCGGTGAGGCCCGTGTAGCGGGTGAGGACCTCCTTGGGGGTGGGGCCGGCCACGACGTAGTACTCCAGCGACTGGTCCTCGACGCTGAACTGCACCTGCCCGACGGACTCGGAGCCGACCTCGAAGGAGACGGCGCCGGGGTGGTTGACGAAGACGCCGTAACCGCGCGAGGAGAGATAGAACGGGACGTTCTTGTAGGCCTGCTCGCTGCTGGTGCCGCCGTCGGCCTGCCAGATGTCGACGGTCTGGCCGTTCTTGACGAACGGCGTGAAGCGCTCGCCCATGCCGTAGATCTGCTCGCCGACGCCCAGCGCCAGCCGGCTCAGCACATGGTGCGCCCCCTCGCCCGTGGTGGCGAAGGCGGTGCTCTTGGCGCCGGCGCGGGTCAGTTCCCGTCCGTCCGCGTCGTGGAAGGTGAGGGCGAAGGGGCCCGCCCCGTCGAGGCGCAGGGTCAGCGGACCACTGGTCAGTTCGGTGACGGTGCCGTCCCGGCGTACCGTCCCCGCGCCGTCCGCCTCACCGGTGAGGGCGAAGTCGGGACCGGGGCGGTGCTTGCCCGCGTGGTGGGTGACCCGGACGCCGATGACGCCCTCGGCGGGGGAGAAGCACTCGACCGTGATCAGCGGTGCGTTCAGGGTGTCGCCCCTGCGTGTCACCTTCTTCACGGCGGCGTAGCCGGTGAAGCGCTTCGATTCCGGGCGCACATCACGCACTTCAGTGGCGTACGAGATCTGGACGCCGTCGCGGATGCGCCAGAAACCGTCGGTGAATTTCATGATCTTCCTCGGAGGGGGAGGGCGGCAGAGGTGTGGGAGGAAGCCTCTGACCAGGAACTATGACAGGAGCCGCAGAACCTGTCACGCCCTGGCGCAAGCAGATCGTATCGCTGGGGGGCTAGCGCGAGCGGCTCCCGCTGGCGTATTAGTAATCAGGCCAAACAAATTACACCCGGTGTAGCGCCAGGCAACACCTTGGCAAGAGCCGCCGCCAGTCGAAGCGCTTCACCACCCTTTCCGAAAGAGTCACCGGCTCGGCACACGCCGAGCCGGTCCCACACAAGGGCACCCACCGTGACAGCACATCCTCCGGTTGCCGCACCCCGCGCGCGTGGACGCTCGCGCAGAGCCGTCACATCGTTCGCCGCCGTCTCCGTCCTCGTCTCCGGAGCGGCACTGACCGGCTGCGCACAGCAGCGCGACAGCGACGTGTACACCGTGATGAACTCCTCGACCGACGAGACCTACCACCGCTGGGACGCCGAGGCGATGGCCCGCTGCGGCAAGCAGCTGGGTGTGACCATCGAGCAGCAGAGCGTCCCCGCGGCGCAGGTGATGACCAAGGCGCTGCGCATGGCCTCCTCGAAGTCGCTGCCGGACATCGTGCAGTTCGACGCCTCCGAGATGCCGACCTTCGCCGAGGCCGGCGGCCTCGCCGACCTGCGCGCCCTGGGCCTGGGCACCGACGACATCCCCGAGGGCATCGTCGACTTCGGCTCCTACAAGGGCACCTACTACGGCGCGGCCCGCTCCGTGAACACGCTCGCGCTCTTCTACAACAAGGACATCCTGGACCAGGCGGGGGTGAAGGTGCCCACCACCTGGGAGGAGCTGCGGGAGACGGCGAAGCAGCTGACCCAGGGCAAGCGGTACGGCCTGGCGCTCAGCGCGGGCGGCGCCGAGGACGGCGTCTTCCAGTTCACGCCGTTCATGTGGTCCAACGGCGGTGACGAGACGGATCTCGACAGCCCGGAGGTCGTCGAGGCGCTCGACTACTGGAAGACGCTGCTCCAGGACGGGTCCCTGTCCAAGTCCACGGTCAACTGGACGCAGGCCGATGTGAACGACCAGTTCATGGCGGGGAACGCCGCGATGATGATCAACGGCCCGTGGCAGGTCGAGACCCTCAACACCAAGAAGTCGCTGCACTGGGGGATCGCGCAGATCCCCGTCCCCGAGTCCGGCGCCGCGTCGGTGGGACCGCTCGGCGGCGCCGTGCTCACCGTGCCGAACACCGGTGACACGCAGCGCGAGAAGACGGCCGGCCGGATCGTCGCCTGTCTGGCGGGGGAGAAGGAACAGCTGACCTACGCCCGCAACAGCTGGATGGTCCCGGCCAACGAGAAGGCCGCCGCCGAGTGGCGCGAGCAGGTGCCCGAACTGGACGCGCTGGCCGACCAGGTCGCCGCCGCCCGGTCCCGCACCGCCAAGCTCGGCGCCGGCTGGTCGGGCGTGTCGCTCGCCCTGCAGAGCGCCTTCCAGTCCGCCCTGACCGGCCAGTCCAGCGAGGCCGCCCTGAAGCGTGCCCAGCAGCGGGCCACGAGCGGGAACTGAGGTACGCGCCCATGACCACGTCCACCGTCACCGCTCCGGCGTCCGCGACGACGCCCGGGAAGGCCCTCGCGCCGGACCCGGCCCGCACGCGCCTGCGCCGCAGGATCGCCCAGTGGGGCTTCGTCGCCCCCGCCGTCGTCTTCATGCTGCTGTTCTTCGGCTACCCGCTCGTCCGCAACGTCCTGATGAGCTTCCAGCACTACACACCGAAGACGTTCTTCACCGGCGAGGCACCCTTCAACGGCACCGACAACTGGTCGTCCGTCTTCCAGGACGTCCTCTTCGGCAAGGCGCTGTGGCACACCCTCGTCTTCACCGTCGGCTCCCTGCTCGGCCAGTTCTGCATCGGGCTCGCCCTCGCCGTCTTCTTCAACCGCAGGTTCCCCCTCGGCGGCGTCCTGCGGTCACTGATCCTGCTGCCCTGGCTGGTGCCCATGGTGGTGTCCGGCATCGTGTGGCGCCGCATCCTCGACCAGGACACCGGCGTGCTGAACACCTTCCTGGGCACCCTCGGCCTGGACGGCAACACCCCGTGGCTGACCAGTCCCGACATGGCCCTGCTCTCGGTGATCCTGGTCAACATCTGGATCGGCATCCCGTTCAACATGGTCATCCTCTACGGCGGCCTCCAGGAGATCCCGAAGGAGCTGTACGAGGCGTCCTCCCTGGACGGTGCCTCGGCCTGGCGGACCTTCCGCTCCATCACGCTGCCGCTGCTCAAGCCGGTGATCACGGTCGTCCTCGTGCTCGGCTTCATGTCGACGGTCAAGATCCTCGACCTGATCCTCGCCCTCACCGACGGCGGTCCCGCCGACGCCACCCAGACGCTCGGCACGCTCACCTACCAGAACTCCTTCGTGGAACTGGACTTCGGCGCCGGCGCGGTCGTCGGCAACGTGCTCATCCTCATCTCCGCGGTGTTCGCGGTGTTCTACCTGCGGGCCAACCGCACCGAGGGGAAGTGACCGACATGGCCGCCCACGCACCCACCGCGTCCCGGCGCCGCTGGGGCTCCACCGTCGCCGGTGTACTCGTCCTCGGCGTGATGCTCTTCCCCCTGTACTGGATGCTCAACACGGCGCTCCAGCCCGAGTCGGGCCTCCTCCAGGTCGACCCGGTGCCCGCCGGCCTGGACCTGTCCGGCTTCTCCAAGGCCCTCGGCGACCAGGGCGGTCACCTGCTGACCTCGCTGGTGGTCTCGTTCGGCGCCGTCGCCATCTGCCTGGCCGTCTCCGCGCCGGCGGCGTACGGACTGGCCCGGTTCGGGCTGCGCGGCTCGCGCACCATCGTGTTCGGCACCCTGATCACGCAGATGGTGCCGGGCATCGTCATCGCCAACGCCCTGTACAACTCGTACGTCGATCTGGGCCTGGTGAACTCCTACTTCGGCCTGATGCTCGCGGACGCCTCGCTCGGCATCCCGTTCTCCATCGTGCTGATGCGCTCCTTCATGGTGTCCATTCCCGGCGAGGTCCTCGAGGCCGCCGAGATCGACGGTGCCGGACCGGTACGGACCTTCGTCCGGGTGGTGCTGCCGATGAGCCGCAACTCCCTGATCACCTCCGGGCTGTTCGCGTTCCTGTTCTCGTGGAGCGACTTCATGTTCGCGCTCACCCTGAACACCACCGACGACGTCAAGCCGATCACGCTGGGCATCTACCAGTACATCGGCGCCCACGTCGGCGACTGGGGCTCGGTGATGGCCGCGTCCGTGCTCTCCGCCGTCCCGGCGGCGATCCTGCTCGTCCTCGCCCAGAAGTACATCGCCGCCGGGATCACCGGGGGCTCCGTCAAGTGATCAACGCACGTATCGAGATGGACCGATCCGCATGAGTGACTTTCCCGGTTTCCCGCCCGGCTTCGTCTTCGGGGCCGCGACCGCCTCGTACCAGATCGAGGGCGCGGCGTACGAGGACGGCCGCGGCCCGTCGATCTGGGACACCTACAGCCACACCCCCGGCCTGGTCGTGAACGGTGACACGGGTGACGTCGCCTGCGACCACTACCACCGCTACCCCGAGGACGTGGCGCTGCTGCGCGACCTCGGCGTCGGCTCGTACCGCTTCTCCGTCGCCTGGCCCCGCATCGTGCCCGACGGAACCGGCCCGGTGAACCCCAAGGGCCTGGACTTCTACTCGCGTCTGGTGGACGAGCTGCTCGCCGCCGGCATCGAGCCGGCCGCCACCCTCTACCACTGGGACCTCCCGCAGGCCCTGGAAGACCGGGGCGGCTGGCGGGTGCGGGAGACGGCGGAACGGTTCGCCGAGTACGCGGCCGTCGTCGCCGAGCACCTGGGCGACCGGGTACCGCGCTGGATCACCCTCAACGAGCCGTGGTGCAGCGCCTTCCTCGGCTACTCCGTCGGCCGTCACGCCCCCGGCGCCCGCGAGGGCCGGGGCGCGCTGGCCGCCGCGCACCACCTGCTGGTCGGCCACGGTCTGGCCGTGCGGGCGCTGCGGGCCGCGGGGGTCCGTGAAGTGGGCATCACCCTCAATCTCGACCACCACCTGCCCGCGACCGACTCCGCCGCCGACCGGGCGGCCGTCGTACGCGCCGACACCCTGCACAACCTGGTGTGGACGGAGCCGATCCTCGCCGGGCGCTACCCGGACACCGAGGAGGACACCTGGGGTGAGCTGATCACCGGACAGGACTTCCGCCGCGACGGCGACCTGGAGCTGATCTCCCAGCCGCTGGACTTCCTCGGCGTCAACTACTACCGCCCGATCGTCGTCGCCGACGCACCCCACCGCGAGGGGGACCCCGCCCTGCGCGTGGCGACCGACAACCGCTACGCCGAGACACCGATGCCCGGCGTCCGGCACACCGCGATGGGCTGGCCGGTGGCCCCTGCCACCCTCACCGATCTCCTGGTGGATCTGAAGGAGCAGTACGGGGACGCCCTGCCGCCGATCCACATCACCGAGAACGGCTCGGCCGAGGACGACGAGGTGAGCGCCGACGGCGCCGTGCACGACAGCGACCGCGTGACCTATCTGCGCGAGCACCTCATCGCCCTGCGGGCCGCGATCGAGGCCGGTGTCGACGTCCGCGGCTACTACGTGTGGTCACTGCTCGACAACTTCGAGTGGGCCTTCGGGTACGACAAGCGCTTCGGGATCGTCCGGGTCGACTACGCCACCCAGAAGCGCACCCCGAAGGACAGCTACCACTGGTACCGGAGGATGATCGCCGCCCAGCGCGCCTGACGCGACGGGACCGTCGGCTCAGGCGGCGCCTTCCCGGTCGTCGAAGGCGTCGCCGATGGCCTCCTCCGTCTGCTCCGCGAGCGGCCGGACCACGGGCGTGCCGGTCGGGGTGAGCCCGTCGGGCCGCCCACCGGAGGCGTCCGTCCCGGGAGCGTCCGCCCGGGGGGTGTCCGTCCCGGAAGCGGCGACGGGCTTGCGGAGCAGGAGCAGCGCGGCATCGTCGTGCAGCCGGCCGCCCACGTGGGCCAGCAGTTCCTGGTGCAGCGCGGCGAGCGTACGGGACGGCTCGTCGCACACATGCCGGGTCAGGCCTTCGGCCAGCGGGTAGAACTCCCGGTCGGCGTCCCGGGCCTCCGTGACACCGTCGGTGTAGAGCAGCAGCTGGTCCCCCTCGGTGAAGGACACCACCTGGAGGCTGGGGGCCTCGCCCGACAGGGCGCGCAGCCCCAGGGGCGGCGACGGGCGGACGGGGGTCACCGTCACCACGTCGGTGCCGCGGATCATCAGCGGAGGCGCGTGGCCGCAGTTGACCATCTCCAGACGCCCGGGCTCCGGGTATCCGGCGACCACGGCGGTGACGAAGTCGTCGTACCCGAGATTGCGGGCCAGGCTCCGCTCGATCCGGCAGACGACGTCCAGCAGATCCGGCTCGTCGTAGGCCGCCTCCCGGAAGACACCGAGCACGAGGGCGGCCGTCCCCACGGCCGGCAGGCCCTTGCCGCGCACATCGCCGACGATCATCCTGACCCCGTGCGGGGTGGGGATGAGGGCGTAGAGGTCACCGCCGATCCGGGCCTCGGCCGCCGCGGCGGTGTAGTGGACCGCCGCCTGGAACGGGCCGACGGTCTCCGGGACCGGCTTGAGCAGGGCGTGCTGCGCGGTCTCGGCCACGGAGCGGACGGCGGCGAGCACCCGCTCCCGACGCCCGCGCAGGGCGCCGGCGAGGGCACCGGCCAGGGTGACGGTCACCAGCGCGGCGAGTACGACGCCCAGCTCCGAGGCCGGCATGCCGTGCCGGACGCCGATCGCCGCGCCGAGCAGGGCGGCGACGAGGCCGACGCCGAGGACCTTGAGCGGCCGGCTGGTGGCCGCCGCCAGGGCCGGCCCGGCGGCGAGCAGCGGCAGCCAGATCTTGCCGGTACCGCCGACGAGGTCGACGCACACGACGGCGAAGGCGATCAGCAGGGGCAGGACGGGGGTACCCGCGGCCCAGTGTGCGACGGCGCGTGTCCGTGGTGACGATGCGCGCCCGACCCCCCGCTTGTGGTGCCGAAACGGCCACTGGTCGCGACCATGCTGACGGGCATGACTCATGTGTCGTCCGCTGTCCTCACGTTTACGCGGCGTACGCGTGTCCCGAATGTCTGCTTATTCTGCTTATTCAGGAAAGATGATCGTTGCGAACGTCACAAGGGGGTGCTTTTCAAATGGTGAGCGACAGTCCCCGGGTCACCCGTCCGGCCACGGGGAGGAGCCGCTCGCGGACCTTCTCGAGCCGGGAGAGCCGGTCCTTGCGCATGGACACGCCGAGCGAACCCAGTGTGTTCCCGCTGTACACGGGCACCGCGACACAGACGGTGCCGAGGGAGTACTCCTCCACGTCGGTGACGGCCGGCGCCAGGGCGGTGGACTCGATCCGGCGGATCAGCTCCACGGCCGTGGTGATCGTCCGCGGGGTGAGGTCGTTGAGGGGGTGCCGGGAGAGGTACTCCCTGCGTGCCTCGTCGTCCAGTTCCCGCAGCACGGCCTTGCCCAGTGCGGTGGCGTGCCCGGCGTCCTCGAAACCCACCCAGAGTTCGGCCCGCGGGGTGCGGGGGCTGTCGACGATCTCGGCGACACGGATCTCGCCGTCCTCGTAGAAGGTGAGATAAGCGGCGGTGGAGAGCTCGTCGCGCAGCGCGGTGAGCGCCGGGCGGACCCGGCTCAGCAGCGCCTGCCCGCGGCCCGCCGTGTGTAGGGTCCGCAACCGGTCGCCCAGGACGAACGCGCCGTCGTCCAGTTTGCGCAGATACCCGTCGTGCACCAGCGTGCGCAGCAGGTGGTAGGCGGTGGCCAGGGGCAGGCCCGTCTCCCGTGCCAGCTGTTTCGCCGGCGCGCCGTTCTGATGGGCGCTCGCCGCCTCCAGCAGCCGGAAGGCGCGCTGGACGGAACCGATGAGCGTCGGGCCGCCACCCATGGGACCAGCCTGCCCCGGCCCACCGCCGCAGGCAAGAGCGGGCCCCCGTCCCGCCCGGACGCATCCGGGCGGGACGGGGGCTTCCAGCGGGCGGCCGAGGCCGTCAGTCGCCGGTGGCCGGGGCGGGCGGCACGGGCATCCCGTGGACGGTGGAGGTGTGTCCGGCGCGGACCACCTGGGTCGCCCCGTCGCGGGTCCACCCGTTGTCGTCCTCGGGGGCGAGCTCGTAGTGCTTCGGCCCCGAGACGGCGACCGTGTACACCGGGCCGGTGGTCAGGCCGGGAGTGGAGGTGGCGTCGGCGTCTCCTCGGAGAAGATCATGAACTCCGGGAGAAGTCACGCGCGGGGGAACGCGGCCGGGGCCCGCGTCCAGGGGGCCCCGGCCGGTGAGT
Source organism: Streptomyces griseoloalbus (assembly GCA_014650015.1). Taxonomy (GTDB): domain Bacteria; phylum Actinomycetota; class Actinomycetes; order Streptomycetales; family Streptomycetaceae; genus Streptomyces; species Streptomyces griseoloalbus. The sequence continues at coordinate 25,936 of BMUD01000004.1, read as the reverse complement.
CGGAGGAGTGTGCGAGGTTCGGGCCGTCGACGGTCAGGCCGTCAGGGGGCCGGAACCTCGTCCACGAAGGACGTGCCGGCGGCACGGTAGGCGTTGATCTTCGCGCTGACCTGGGCCGGCGTGAGCACCTGGTCCTTCACGTGCAGGACGTAGTCCACCTGCTGGTCGTAGGCGCGGGGCGCGGTCGACGTCTGCCCCTGGAGGTCGATCAGCCACTGGTTGAAGTTGATCGACATCGGGCGCTCGGGCAGGTACGCGGCGCCGTGCGTGCCGAAGCGCTGTCCGTCGATGTAGTAGGTGATGGCGCTGTCGTCGATGGTGACGACGAGGTCGTGCCAGCCGGCGAAGCTCTGCCGGCTCTCGCTGTGCTGGTTGACCGCCTGCCAGGGGTCCGGATTGAAGGTCTCCCAGGAGGTCGTGTAGAGGATGTTGGCCGGCTCGCCCCAGCCGCCGTTGGGCAGGTACTCGAAGTCGTACTCGGCGTAGTCGTCGGCCATGGGGGCCTTGAGGTCGTTGATGGTGAAGAAGGCCTGGACGATCCGGTCGCCGTCGGGCCCGTACTTCGGCGTGTCGGAGAACCGGACGCGGGCGGCGTAGGTGCCGTTGCGGAACTTCATGCTCTTGGTGAGGATCTCGGTGTGCGTGGTGGAGGCGCCGGTGCCGGCGGTGGAGGTCTCCAGGTTCATCACCGAGTTGCCGCCCGAGGCGCTGAAGGTGACCTTGGACGGGTCCCAGGTCGCGCCGGGCACCCCCGGGCCGCCGGAGTTGGCGCGCACGCTCCAGCCGTGCGCGGAGATCGCCGGGTCGGTGTGCGAGGTGTAGTCGAAGTCGTCGAACAGGGCCTGGCCGCCGCCCGGCGGGTCGGTCGGACCGGGCGAGTCGTCGCCCTCGGGCGCCGTGCCCCACACCGTGGCGCCGGCGAGCCGAGCGGTGACCTTGTTCCAGTCGGCGTAGGAGGTCTGGGCGCCGTTGAAGGAGTAGTCGTCGCTCTGCGCCAGCGTCTGCCAGTTCGTCCGGTGGAAGCGCAGCTGCATGTCCCCGGAGTCGGCGCCGGGGGCCAGTGAACCGGCGGACGGGGTGAACCCGATCTCCAGGTAGCGGTCGGCCGTCGCGGTGGGGTGGGCGAGAGTGCCGAACGTGCCGGTGATGGCGGAGCAGCCCCTGACCGCCCAGGAGCAGGCGAAGCGGTACGTGGCGTCCGGGGCGTCGGCCTTGAAGTAGTAGCGGATCTTCACCTGGCTCAACTGGACGGTGCCGGCACCGGTGTTGCGGACCTTGAGCCAGGGCTCGCTCTGGTCGGCGGTGGCCCCGCCCGATCCGGTGCGGTACTGCACGGTGAGGGGGCCGTCCGCGGCGGCGGCGGTGGTGGCGGGAAGGCCGGCCAGGGCGGCGCTGCCGAGCAGGGCGGTCAGCGCGAGTGCCGCTCGGGTGCGGCGGCCGGTGGGACGAGTGCTCATCCGTGTTCCTTTCGCTGTGGGGGGTGGCGCACGGTGGATCGTCTGTGCGGCGTGCGGGGGTGATGCCGCCCGCCGCGGGGCTCGTGGCGGCGGCCCGGGCCCTCGCGGGATGCGCGTCCCGGCGGGGACGGGCGTCGGGCACGCACCCTCCTCGGAGTTGACCAGTTGGCCCCCGAGGCTTTACCAGTCGATGTCGAACGAAGGTGGCATAGACCAATGTGGCCGTCAACCCTCCCCGCAGAGCGCGGATTTGACGTCCGGGGACGGATTCCCTCGACCGGCGGACCGGTTATGGTCGAAGCCATACCAGTGCCCGACGGTCACACGGCCCGCCGATCCGACGACGAACGGGAGTCCCGTATGGAGACCGATCGCGCCGCCTCCGGTGCCGTGCTCAAGCGTGAGCGGGTGCGCGACGCGATCCTCGAACTCATCGAGGCCCGGCGCCCCGGCGACGCCATCCCCTCGGAACGCAGTCTGTGCGCCCGACTCGGCGTGTCACGCCCGACGCTGCGCGCCGCGGTGGACGAACTCGTGGTGGCGGGACTGCTGGTGCGCGAGCACGGCCGCGGCATGTTCGTGGCCGCCGAGAAGATCACCCAGGAGCTGGTGTCGCAGCGGAACTCCTTCACCCTGCCCCGGGCCACGGGTGTGTGGACCAGCAGGCTCCTGGAGTTCCGCACCCTGCCGGCCGGGGCCCGGGTGGGGCGCAGGCTGCGCGTGTCACCGGCGGCGCGGATCCATTACGTGGCCCGTCTCCGGCTGGTCGACGGCTCGCCCATGGCCATCGAGCATCTGCACGTCCCGGCGGACCTCGTGCCGGAGCTGACCAGGGAGGAACTGGAACAGGGCGATCTGTACGAGCACTTCCGGGACCGGCACGGGGTGCAGGTCGGTGAGGCGGTGCAGTCCATCGAACCCACGGTGGTGACCCGCGCGGAGGCGGACCTGCTGGACGTCCCCGAGTTCTCGCCGGCCCTGCTCTTCGAGCGCCTCACCACCGGCACCACCGGCCGGCCGGTCGAGTACGTCCACTCGCTCTACCGGGGGGACCGGTACCGCATCGTCTCCCGGCTCACCCTCGGCCCGGCCGCCGCCCGGCCGGAGCCACCGGGGGGACACCAGCCGGGCATCCCTCCGGGCGACTTGCTGTCCGGCGGCCCGGTGACCTTCTCCCCGCAGGCAGTGGTGCAGCGGGACGGGTGAGGCGGCGGACGCGCCGCGGTGCCCCGGCGACGGCCCCCGCGCGCCGGTGCGCGGAAACCACGACCGAGGGCCGGGGCCCGGACCGGTCACAGGATCGCGGCGCTCGGCGTCCCGGGCCGGCAGTCGGCAGCCGGCAGCCGGCAACGGACAGTTGGCGTCCCCGCCCCGGCGGCCCGAACGGCGGCCCGACCGGCGGCTCAGGGGCCGGCGTCCGGTGGCCGTCCGGCGACCCGGCTCCCCGTGCCCGACCGCGTGCGGCGGTCTGACGCCCACGGCTCGCCCGGTGTTCGGCGTCCGGTCTCGGAAGGCCTGGTGTCCATGGCGCGCTCGGTGTTCGGCGTCCGGTCTCGGAAGACCGGGTGCCCACGGCCCGCCCGGTGTTCGGCGTCCGACCTCCGAAGACTTGGCGCCCACGGCCCGCACCGGCGCCCCGCGTCCCGCGTCCTTGCGTCCGGGGTTCGGCGGGTTGGTCCCGGTGGGGGCCCGAGCGGGCTCCCGTCGCGGTGCGTCGGCGAAGACTCGGAAATTCCTTAGGCCTTTCGGTGCTTGCATGGCCGTCACGAGGACGGCTCGTGAGTCAGCGCAGGCCGTGCGTCTCGGCATGCGGCAGGACCGGACAGGCACCGGTGCGCCTCAGGACGCGCGTCCCGCCTCGGATGAAGCCGCTTCCGGTCCGCGGGCGCGGTGCCGGCTCCACGCCGACCGGTCCTCTCCGTGGCGGTGGAAAGAGAGAAGATGTCCAAGCGCGCACTGATCACCGGAATCACCGGACAGGACGGCTCGTACCTGGCGGAACACCTGCTGAGCCAGGGGTACGCGGTGTGGGGGCTCTGCCGTGGGCAGGCCAACCCGCGAAAGGACCGGATCGCCGAGATGATCCCCGGTCTGTCCTTCGTGGACGGCGACCTGATGGACCAGGGGAGCCTGGTCTCGGCGGTCGACCTGGTCCAGCCCGACGAGGTCTACAACCTGGGGGCGATCTCCTTCGTCCCCATGTCCTGGCAGCAGCCCGAACTGGTCACCGAGGTCAACGGCACCGGCGTGCTGCGCATGCTCGAGGCCATCCGCATGGTCAGCGGACTGAGCAAGTCCTCCGGCGGCGCCTCCCGCGGCCAGATCCGCTTCTACCAGGCGTCCTCCTCGGAGATGTTCGGGCAGGTCGTGGAGAGCCCGCAGAGCGAGACGACCCGGTTCCACCCGCGCAGCCCGTACGGCGTGGCCAAGACGTTCGGCCACTACATCACCCGCAACTACCGCGAGTCGTTCGGGATGTACGGCGTCTCCGGGATCCTCTTCAACCACGAGTCCCCGCGCCGCGGCGCCGAGTTCGTGACCCGGAAGATCACCCTGGCGGTGGCCCAGATCAAGCTGGGCCTGATGGACAAGGTCAGCCTCGGCAACCTGGACGCCGAGCGCGACTGGGGCTTCGCCGGCGACTACGTGCGTGCCATGCACCTGATGCTCCAGCAGGAGGAGCCCGGCGACTACGTCGTGGGCACCGGGCGGATGCACACCGTGCGCGACGCGGCACGCATCGCCTTCGAGCACGTGGGCCTGGACTGGCGCGACCACGTCGTGGTCGACCCCGGACTGGTGCGGCCCGCCGAGGTCGAGACGCTGTGCGCCGATTCGACCAACGCCCGCAAGGAGCTGGGCTGGGAGCCCGAGGTCGACTTCGAGCAGCTGATGCGCATGATGGTCGAGTCCGACCTGCGCCAGGCCTCGCGCGATCGCGACTACAGCCGGCTGGTGGCGGCCGCCGGCAGCTGGTAGGCCCGTCCGGCCGTCGGGCCGTCCGCCCCGGCCTCACACACTAGGGATTTCCGCAGACGTACCGCCCGAGACTGGGCCCATGGTCTGCGGAACTGGGTGCACGGCACGCGCGCTGCGCGCGTGTTCCGGAGGAGTTGCCGCGGCGGTCCCCGCCCGGCGTCGTGCCGGGGATCCGCCGCGGACAGGCGGACCCCGGCACCACGTACGACCCGGACTGCCCGGCGCGTGACGTTCCGCGCCGGGCACGCCCGCCCCGCCCCCGCCCTCCCCCTTCCTCCGGACACCCCGGTCGTCCCGCCGAACGGCCGCACCGAACACCCGGTGTCCCCACCGGATGGCCAGCCGTCCGCCGGTCTCCTTCCAGATGGGTTGCGTTGAAATGGACAAGGAACAGAAGCTCCGGGACTACCTCAAGCGAGCGAGCGCCGATCTGAAGCGTTCGCGGCAGCGGGTGAGCGAGCTGGAGGCGGCGGCCACCGAGCCCATCGCGATCGTCGGCATGAGCTGCCGCTACCCGGGCGGCGTGAACAGCCCCGAGGACCTGTGGCGGATGCTGGTCGCCGGTGAGGACGGCATCACCCCCATGCCCGACGACCGCGGCTGGGAGGTCGCGATCGGCGACGGGCCCGCCGACTTCGCCGGCGGCTTCCTGCACGACGCGCCCGCCTTCGACGCGGACTTCTTCGGCATCTCGCCCCGCGAGGCGCTGTCCATGGACCCGCAGCAGCGCCTGCTCCTGGAGACCTCCTGGGAGGCCTTCGAGCGCGCCGGCATCGACCCGTCCGGCGTGCGCGGCAGCCGTACCGGCATGTTCGTCGGCGCCATGCCGCAGGACTACCGCACCGGCCCCGACGACGACGTCCAGGGCTTCCAGCTGACCGGCAACGCCACCAGCATCCTGTCCGGCCGCCTCTCCTACTTCTACGGCGCCGTCGGCCCCGCCGTGACCGTCGACACCGCCTGCTCGTCCTCCCTGGTCGCCCTGCACCTGGCCGCCCAGTCGCTGCGCGCGGGGGAGTGCTCGCTGGCGCTGGCGGCCGGTGTCACCGTGATGGCGAGCCCCACCACCTTCGTCGAGTTCGCCCGCCAGGGCGGCCTCGCGGGCGACGGCCGCTGCAAGTCCTTCGCCGACGCCGCCAACGGCACCGGCTGGTCCGAGGGCGTCGGCGTCCTCGTCCTGGAACGGCTCTCCGAGGCCCGCCGCAACGGCCACCACGTGCTCGCCGTCGTGCGTGGCTCCGCCGTCAACCAGGACGGCGCCTCCAACGGCCTCACCGCCCCCAACGGCCCCTCCCAGCGGCGCGTCATCGAGGCCGCCCTGGTCAACGCCCGCCTCTCCGCCGCCGAGGTGGACGCGGTCGAGGCGCACGGCACCGGCACCGTCCTCGGCGACCCCGTCGAGGCACAGGCGCTGCTCGCCACCTACGGCCAGGGCCGCGACCCCGAACGGCCGCTGCTGCTCGGCTCGGTGAAGTCCAACATCAGCCATACCCAGGCCGCCGCCGGTGTCGCCGGGATCATCAAGATGGTCATGGCGATGCGCCACGACCTGCTCCCGCGCACCCTGCACGTGGACCGGCCGTCCACCCACGTCGACTGGACCGAAGGCGCCGTCCGGCTCCTCACCGAGCCCGCGCCCTGGCCGCGCCGCGAGAACGCCCCGCGCCGTGCCGGTGTCTCCTCCTTCGGCCTGTCCGGCACCAACGCGCACACCATCATCGAGGAAGCCCCCGCCGAGGAGTCCGCCGCTCCCCAGGCACAGGACGCCCCCGCCGTCGAGCCCGGCGTCCTGCCGTGGCTGCTGTCCGGCCGCACCACCGACGCCCTGCGCGAGCAGGCCGGCCGACTGCTGGCCCACCTGCGCGACCGGCCCGCGCTCACCGCCCTCGACACCGCGCACGCGCTGGCCACCACCCGCTCCGCCTTCGAGCACCGCGCCGCGCTCACCGCCGCCGACCGCGACACCGCCCTCGCCGCCCTCACGGCGCTCGCCGCCGGCGAGGACGCGCCCGGCCTCACCGTCCGCCAGACCCGCGGCCGGCCCAAGCTCGCCGTGCTCTTCTCCGGCCAGGGCTCCCAGCGCCCCGGCATGGGCCGCGACCTGTACGCCCGTTTCCCCGTCTTCGCGCGCGCCCTCGACGAGATCCTCGGCCACCTCGACGCCGGACTCGACCGCCCGCTGCGCCCCCTCCTGCTGGCCGAGGAGGGCACCGCCGAGGCCGCCCTGCTCGACCGCACCGGATACGCGCAGCCCGCCCTCTTCGCCCTCGAAGTCGCCCTGTACCGGCTGGTCGAGTCCTGGGGCCTCACCCCCGACCACGTCACCGGCCACTCCGTCGGCGAGATCGCCGCCGCGCACGTCGCGGGCGTCTTCTCCCTGGAGGACGCCTGCACCCTGGTCGCCGCCCGCGGCCGGCTGATGGAGGCGCTGCCCGAGGGCGGCGCCATGGTCTCCGTGGAGGCCACCGAGGACGAGGTGGCCCCGCTGGTCACCGAGCGCGCCGGCCGGGTGTCGGTCGCCGCCGTCAACGGGCCCTCTGCCGTGGTCGTCGCGGGCGCCGCCGACGACGTGGACGCCGTGGCCGCCCACTTCGGCGGGCTCGGCCGCCGCACCCGCCGGCTGCGCGTCTCGCACGCCTTCCACTCGCCGCTGATGGAGCCGATGCTCGCGGAGTTCCGGGACGTCGTCGCCGGACTGTCCCCGCAGGCCCCCGCGCTCCCCGTGGTCTCCAACCTCACCGGCGCCCCCGCCACCGTCGAGCAGCTGACCTCCGCCGACTACTGGGCCGACCACGTCCGCCACACCGTCCGCTTCGCCGACGGCGTCTCCTGGCTGGCCGGCCACGGCACCGGCGTCTTCCTCGAACTCGGCCCCGACGGCACCCTGTCCGCGCTCAGCCGCGCCTGCCTGGACGCCACCGGGCACGAGGACGCCGCCGTCCTGCCCGCGCTGCGCAAGGACCGCCCCGAGTCCACCGCGCTCACCGAGACCGCCGCCGGCCTGCACCTGCACGGCGTGCCGCTGCGCTGGGAGCGCTGGTTCGACGGCACCGGTGCCCGTCGCGCCGACCTGCCGACCTACGCCTTCCAGCACCGCCGGTACTGGCCCAAGGGCATCACCCAGATGGCCGGCGACGTACGCGCCGCCGGCCTCGGCGCCGCCCATCACCCGCTGCTGGCCGCCGCCGTCACCCTCGCCAACTCCGACGGACTGCTGCTCACCGGCCGCCTCTCGGTGCGCACCCACCCCTGGCTCGCCGACCACGCGGTCCGCGGCACCGTCCTGCTGCCCGGCACCGCCTTCCTGGAACTGGCGGTACGGGCCGGCGACGAGGTCGGCTGCGACCGCGTCGAGGACCTCACCCTCGCCGCTCCGCTCGCCCTGCCCGAGGACGGCGGCGTCCAGGTGCAGGTGTGGATCGGCAACCCCGACGACACCGGCCGCCGCACCCTCAGCCTCTACGCCCGCCCCGACGGCGACGACGACCAGCCCTGGACCCGGCACGCCACCGGCACCCTCGCCCCCGGCGCCCGCCACGAGGACGGCTTCGACGCGGCCGTGTGGCCCCCGGCCGGCGCCGAGCCGGTCGACCTGGACGGCTTCTACGACGCGCTCGCCGACACCGGATTCGGCTACGGCCCGGCCTTCCGCGGCCTGCGGGCGGTGTGGCGGCGCGGCGAGGAGACCTTCGCCGAGGTCGCCCTCGACGCCGGACCCGCCGGTGACGCGCCCTCCTTCGGCCTCCACCCCGCGCTCCTCGACGCGGCCCTGCACGCCACCGCCTTCGCCCCGCTCGGCGAGGAAGGGCGCGGCGGCCTGCCGTTCTCCTGGCAGGACGTCACCCTGCACGCCGGCGGCGCCACCGAGGCCCGGGTCCGGCTCGTCCCGGCCGGTGACGACGCCGTGTCGATCGCCATCAGCGACGCCACCGGCGCGCCCGTCGCCTCCGTGGCCTCCCTGGTGCTGCGCACCGCCCCGGACGCGCGCGCCACCGCGGCCTCCGCCCTGGAGCGGGACGCGCTGTTCGCCCTGGACTGGACCCGGATCACCGCCGCCGCCGACGGCACCGCCCTGCCCGCGACCGCCGGTCTGCTCGGCACCGACCCCTTCGGCCTCACCGCCGCCCTGACCACCGCCGGCGTGACGGTCACCGACGGCGGCGAGGGGACTTCGGACCTGGTGCTCGCCCCCGTCGCCGGCGCGGGCGAGGACCACGTGCTCACCTCGGTGCACGAGGTCACCTCCCGCGCCCTCGGCCACCTGAAGGACTGGCTCGACGACCCGGCCCGTTCCGGCTCCCGGCTGGTCTTCGTCACCCGGGGCGCCGTCGCCACCGACGGCGGCGGTGTCACCGACCCCGCCGCGGCGGCCGTCTGGGGCCTGGTCCGCTCCGCGCAGACCGAACACCCCGGCCGCTTCGGCCTCCTCGACCTCGACCCGGCGTCCACGGCCGACCCCGCCACCGCCCTCCCGGCCGCCCTCACCGCCGACGAACCGCAGACCGCCGTCCGCGACGGCGAGGTCCTCGGCGCCCGCCTCGCCCGCGTCCGTCCGCCCGCCGAACGGGACACCCCCGCCTGGAACCCCGACGGCACCGTCGTGATCACCGGCGGCACCGGCGGCCTGGGCGCCGTCCTCGCCCGCCACCTCGTCGCCGAACGCGGCGTACGGCACCTGCTCCTCACCAGCAGGCGCGGACCCGACGCCCCCGGCGCCGCCGAACTCGCCGACGCCCTGCGCGAGTCCGGCGCCGAGGTCACCCTCCGGGCCTGCGACGCCGCCGAACCCGACGCCGTCGCCGCGCTGTTCGCCGCGATCCCCGAGGAGCACCCCGTCACCGCCGTGGTGCACACCGCGGGCGTCCTCGACGACGGGCTCGTGGAGTCCTTCACCGCCGACCGCCTCACCGCCGTCCTGCGGCCCAAGGCCGACGCCGTCTGGCACCTGCACCGGGCCACGCGCGACCTCGACCTCGCCGCGTTCGTCGTCTTCTCCTCCTTCGCCGGCACCGCCGGCGCCCCCGCCCAGGCCGGCTACGCCGCCGCCAACGCCTTCCTCGACGCCCTCGCCGCGACCCGGCGCGCCTCCGGGCTGCCCGGACTGTCCCTCGGCTGGGGCCCCTGGACGCCCGGCACCGGCATGACCGGCGAACTCACCGAGCACGACCTGCGCCGCCTGTCCCGCTCCGGCACGCCCCCGCTCACCCCCGAGGACGGCCTCGCCCTCTTCGACACCGCACTCACCCTGCCCCGCGCGGCCGTCCTGCCCGTCCGGCTCGACCTGGCCGCACTGCGCGGCCAGGGAGAGGTGCCGCCGCTGCTGCGGGGCCTGATCCGGGCCCGCCGCCGCACCGTGCGCACCGGCTCCGAGGCCGCCCTCGGACTCACCCAGCGGCTGTCCCGGCTCGACGCCGAGGCCCGCACCGAGACCGTCACCGACCTGGTGCGCGCCCAGGTGGCCGCCGTACTCGGCCACGCCTCCGCCGCGGACATCGACCCCGAACGCGCCTTCCAGGACCTCGGCTTCGACTCCCTGACCGCCGTCGAGCTGCGCAACCGGCTCGCCGCCGTCACCGGCCTGCGCACCTCCGCCACCGTCGTCTTCGACTACCCCACGGTCTCCGCGCTCGCCGCCCACCTGCTGGAGGAGCTGACCGGAGACGCGGACGCGGCCGCCGCCCCGGCGGCCACCGCCGCCGCCACCGCCGACGACCCGATCGTCATCGTCGGGATGAGCTGCCGCTACCCCGGCGGCGTCAGCTCCCCCGACGACCTGTGGCGCCTGGTCACCGAGGGCACCGACGCGGTCGGCGGCCTGCCCGTCAACCGCGGCTGGGACCTGGACTCGCTGTACCACCCGGACCCCGACCACCCCGGCACCTCGTACACCCGCTACGGCGGATTCCTGCACGACGCGGGCGACTTCGACCCCGGCTTCTTCGGCATGAGCCCCCGCGAGGCGCTGGCCACCGACTCCCAGCAGCGGCTGCTCCTGGAGGCGTCCTGGACCGCCGTGGAGCACGCCGGCATCGACCCGGTCTCCCTGCGCGGCAGCCGCACCGGCGTGTTCGCCGGCGTCATGTACAGCGACTACTCCGCCACCCTCGCCGACGAGCGCTTCGAGGGCCACCAGGGCAGCGGCACCGCGCCCAGCATCGCCTCCGGCCGGGTCTCCTACGCCCTCGGCCTGGAGGGCCCCGCGGTCACCGTCGACACCGCCTGCTCCTCCTCCCTGGTCGCCATGCACTGGGCGATGCAGGCCCTGCGCTCCGGCGAGTGCTCCCTCGCCCTGGCCGGCGGCGTCACCGTGATGTCCACGCCGACCTCCCTGATCGAGTTCTCCCGCCAGCGCGGCCTGTCGCCCGACGGCCGCTGCAAGGCCTTCTCCGACGACGCCGACGGCGTCGGCTGGTCCGAGGGCGTCGGCGTCCTCGTCCTGGAACGCCTCTCCGACGCGCGCCGCAACGGCCACCGCGTCCTCGCCGTGGTGCGCGGCTCCGCCGTCAACCAGGACGGCGCCTCCAACGGCCTGACCGCCCCCAACGGCCCCTCCCAGCAGCGCGTCATCCGCCAGGCCCTCGGCGCCGCCGGCCTGACCACCGCCGACGTGGACGCCGTCGAGGCGCACGGCACCGGCACCGGCCTCGGCGACCCCATCGAGGCGCAGGCCCTGCTCGCCACCTACGGCCAGGACCGGGACCCCGAACGCCCCCTGCTGCTCGGCTCGGTGAAGTCCAACCTGGGCCACACCCAGGCCGCGGCCGGCGTCGCCGGCGTCATCAAGATGGTCATGGCGATGCGCCACGGCGAACTGCCGCGCACCCTGCACGCCGGCCGTCCCTCCCGCCACGTCGACTGGGAGTCCGGCGCGGTCGCCCTCCTCCAGGAGCACACCGCCTGGCCCGAGACGGGCCGCCCCCGCCGCGCCGCCGTCTCCTCCTTCGGCATCAGCGGCACCAACGCGCACGTCGTCCTGGAGCAGCCCGCACCGCAGCCCGCGCCCCGCCCCGCGAGCACCGGCACGGACGCCGACGCCCCCGCCGTCCTGCCGTGGGTCCTGTCCGGCCGCACCCGGCCCGCGCTGCGCGCCCAGGCCGCCCGCCTGCTCGCGCACCTGGACGAGCGCCCCGCCCTCGCGCCCGCCGACGTGACCCTCTCCCTGGCCACCACCCGGCCCGCGTTCGAGCAGCGTGCCGTCGCCGTCGGCACCCCCGACGACGTACGGCGGGCCCTGGCCGCCCTCGCCGCCGACCGCCCCGACCCGGCGCTCGTCCTCGGCGAGACCGGCGGCGCCGGCCGCACCGCCCTGCTGTTCACCGGGCAGGGCAGCCAGCGCCCCGGCACCGGCCGCGAACTGTACGCCCGCTACCCGCAGTTCGCCGAGGCGCTCGACGAGGTCGTGGCGAAGCTCGACCCGCTGCTCGCCGACCCGCGGGCGGAAGCCGCGCCGCGCTCCCTCAAGGACGTCCTGTTCGCCGAGGACGGCACCCCCGAGGCCGCCGCGCTCTACGAGACCGGCTGGACCCAGCCCGCCCTGTTCGCCCTCGAAACCGCCCTGTACCACCTGGTCCGCTCCCTCGGCGTGCGCCCCGGCGTGCTCCTCGGACACTCCATCGGCGGCATCACCGCGGCCCACGCCGCAGGCGTCCTCTCCCTGGACGACGCCTGCGCCCTGGTCGCCGCGCGCGCCCGGCTCATGCAGGCGCTGCCCGGGGGCGGCGCCATGTACTCCGTACAGGCCACCGAGGACGAGGTGCTGCCGCTGCTGGCCGGCCTGGAGGACCAGGTCTCCCTGGCCGCCGTCAACAGCCCCGGCTCCGTCGTGGTCGCCGGGGACGAGGACGCCGCCGAGCGCGTCGCCGCCCACTTCGCCGGCCAGGGCCGCACCACCCGCCGGCTGCGGGTCAGCCACGCGTTCCACTCGCCGCGCATGGACGCCATGCTCGACGCCTACCGCCGGGTCGCCGAGGGCCTGACCTACCACGAGCCGGCCGTGCCGGTCGTCTCCGACCTCACCGGCCGCCCCGCCGCCGGCGACGACCTGCGCACCGCCGACTACTGGGTGCGCCACGTCCGCGGCACCGTCCGCTTCGCCGACGCGGTGCGCGCCGCCCACGAGGCGGGCGCCGCCACCTTCCTCGAACTCGGCCCCGGCGGCTCCCTCGCCGCGCTCGCCGAGGACACCCTCGGCGACGACGCCGGCACCGACGCCGTGCCGCTGCTGCGCACCGACCGCCCGGAGGACGTCAGCGCCCTCGCCGCCCTCGCCCGCCTGCACGTGCGCGGGATCCGCGTGGACTGGTCCGCACTGCACACCGGCACCGGCGCCTCCACCGTCGAACTGCCCACCTACGCCTTCCAGCACGAGACGTACTGGCCCGACACCACCGCCCCCGGCGCCCGCCGCGCCGCCCCCGACCCCGCCGACGCCGCCCTGTGGACCGCCGTCGAACGCGGCGACGCCGACGGGCTCGCCGGACTGCTCGGCCTGCGCGACGAGGAGCACGCCTCCCTGTACGCGCTGCTGCCCTCGCTGTCGTCCTGGCGGCGCGCCCGGCAGGAGAAGTCCGTCCTGGACGCCGCCCGCTACCAGGTCGCCTGGCGGCCCGCCACGACCACCGGCGCCCCCGTCCTGGACGGCACCTGGCTGGCCGTCACCACCGCCGGCGACGAGGCCGGCGAGGTCCTCGACGCGCTGCGCGGCCACGGCGCCCTGCTCCGGCGCCTCGAACTCGACGCCTCCCACCTCGACCGCGAGCGGCTCGCCGACGCCCTGCGCGCCGCCGGGGCCGCCGACGCCACCGGCGTACTGAACCTGCTGCCGCTCGCCGACGGCCCCCACCCCACCGGCACGACCCCCGACGACACCGCCGGCGGCCTCCCGCCCGGCTTCGCCCTCGGCGTCGTCCTCGCCCAGGCCTGCGGCGACACCGGCATCACCGCCCCGCTGTGGACCGTCACCCGCGGCGCCGTCTCCACCGGCACCGCGGACCCGCTCACCCACCCCGCCCGCGCCGCCCACTGGGGCCTGGGCCGGGTCACCGCCCTGGAACGCCCCGAGCAGCCCGGCGGCCTCGTCGACCTGCCGGCCGTCCTCGACGCGCCCGCCGCGCAGCGGCTGGCCGGCGTGCTCGCCGCCCGCGACGGCGACGACCAGGTCGCCGTCCGCGCCCGGGGCGTGCTCGCCCGCCGCGTCGTCCGCCACCCCGGCGCCGATCTGCCCCGCGAGGACGCCCTCACCGCCTCCGGCACCGTCCTGATCACCGGCGGCACCGGCGGACTCGGCGCCGAGACCGCCCGTCTGCTGGCCCGCGCCGGCGCCGCCCACCTGATCCTCACCAGCCGGCGCGGCCCCGACGCGCCGGGCGCCGCCGAACTCGCCGCCGAACTTCAGGAGTCGGGCGCCCGCGTCACCCTCGCCGCCTGCGACAGCGCCGACCGCGACGCCCTCGCGGCCGTCCTCGCCGCCGTCCCCGACGACGCCCCGCTCACCGGTGTGGTGCACGCCGCCGGCGTCGGCCAGGCCGCCCCCCTGTCCGCCACCCCGCTGGCCGACACCGCCGCCGCGATGGCCGCCAAGACCCTCGGCGCCGCCCACCTCGACGCCCTGCTCGACGGCCACGACCTGGACTTCTTCCTGCTCTACTCGTCCGTCGCCGGAGTGTGGGGCAGCGCCGGGCAGAGCGCCTACGCCGCCGCCAACGCCTACCTCGACGCCCTCGCCGAGCACCGGCGCGCCCGCGGCCTGGCCGCCACCGCCGTCGCCTGGGGCCCGTGGGCCGAGACCGGCATGGCGCACGCGCACCACGCCGTCTCCGACGCCCTCGAACGCAGCGGACTGCGCCTGCTGCCCCCCGCCACCGCCGTCACCGAGCTGCGTCGCGCCCTCGTCCAGCGGGACACCGCGGTCACCGTCGCCGACGTCGACTGGGAGCAGTACCACCCGGTCTTCACCGCCGTACGCGCCAGCCGCCTGTTCGACGAGATCGACACCGTCCGTGCCCTGGCCGCCCCCGCGGACACCACCGCGACCGTCTCCGAACTCGCCGGGCGGCTGCGCGGACTGACCGGCGACGAGCAGGAGCGGCTGCTCCTGGACCTGGTGCGCTCCGAGGCCGCCGTCGTCCTCGGCCACACCTCGGCCGACGGCGTCCCCGCCAAGCGCGCCTTCCGCGACGCGGGCTTCGACTCGCTGACCGCCGTGGAACTGCGCAAGCGCCTCGCCGCGCTCACCGGCCTCGCCCTGCCCACCACCCTGGTCTTCGACCACCCCAACCCGGCCGCCCTCGCCCGCCACCTCCAGACCGAACTCCTCGGCAGCGGCGACAGCGCGTCCGTCGCCACCGCCGGCCCGGCCGCCACCGACGAGCCCATCGCCATCATCGGCATGAGCTGCCGCTTCCCCGGCGGCGCCCGCTCCGCCGACGCGTTCTGGCAACTCGTGGCCGACGGCACCGACACCATCTCCGAGTTCCCCGTCAACCGGGGCTGGGACGCCGACGCCCTCTACGACCCGGACCCCGACAACCCCGGCACCACCTACTCCACCCTCGGCGGCTTCCTGCACGACGCGGGCGAGTTCGACCCCGGCTTCTTCGGCATCTCGCCCCGCGAGGCCGTCACCATGGACCCGCAGCAGCGGCTGCTCCTGGAGACCACCTGGGAGGCGTTCGAGCACGCCGGGATCGACCCCGCCGCGGTGCACTCCACGCCCACCGGCACCTTCATCGGCTCCACCTACCAGGACTACGGCGTCGCCATGGACGACGGCTCCGCCGGGCACGCCGTCACCGGCTCCAGCCCCAGCGTCCTGTCCGGCCGCCTCGCCTACACCTTCGGACTGGAGGGCCCGGCGGTCACCGTCGACACCGCCTGCTCCTCCTCCCTGGTCGCGCTGCACCTGGCCTGCCAGTCGCTGCGCAACGGCGAGAGCAGCCTCGCCCTCGCCGGCGGCGCCACCGTCATGACCAACCCGATGTCGTTCATCGCGTTCAGCCGGCAGCGGGCCCTGGCCCGCGACGGACGCTGCAAGGCGTTCTCCGACGACGCCGACGGCATGACCCTCGCCGAGGGCATCGGCGTCCTCGTCCTGGAACGCCTCTCCGACGCCCGCCGCAACGGCCACGAGATCCTCGCCGTCGTCCGCGGCTCCGCCATCAACCAGGACGGCGCCTCCAACGGCCTCACCGCCCCCAACGGCCCCTCCCAGGTCCGCGTCATCCGCCAGGCCCTGGGCGCCGCAGGACTCGCCGCCGACGACATCGACGTGGTCGAGGCGCACGGCACCGGCACCGCGCTCGGCGACCCCATCGAGGCGCAGGCCCTGCTCACCGCCTACGGCCAGGACCGCGACCCCGAACGCCCCCTGCTGCTCGGCTCGGTGAAGTCCAACATCGGCCACACCCAGTCGGCCGCCGGCGTCGCCGGCATCATCAAGATGGTCATGGCGATGCGGCACGGCACCCTGCCGCGCACCCTGCACGCCGACCGCCCCTCCAGCCACGTCGACTGGGAGTCCGGCGCGGTACGCCTCGTCACCGAGACCACCGACTGGCACAAGGACGACGCCCCGCTGCGCTGCGCCGTCTCCTCCTTCGGCATCAGCGGCACCAACGCGCACGCCATCCTGGAGCAGGCGCCCGCCGACCCGGAGCCCGCCGAGGCCCCCGAACCCGCCCTCCCGGCCGGCGGCACCCTGCCCTGGATCCTGTCCGCCGCCGCCCCCGCGGCCCTGCGCGGCCAGGCCCGCAACCTCGCCGCGCACGTCACCGCCGCCGAGCCGCACCCCGCCGACGTCGGCCACACCCTGATCACCGCCCGCTCCGTGCTGGAGCACCGCGCCGTCGCCCTCGGCACCACCGCCGGTGAACTCACCGACGCGCTCACCGCGTTCGCCGACGGCGAGTCCACCGCCCAGGTCGTGAGCGGCACCGCCGACACCGACGGACGCACCGTGTTCGTCTTCCCCGGCCAGGGCTCCCAGTGGGCCGGCATGGGAGCCGAACTCCTCGACACCTCACCCGTGTTCGCCGAGCGGCTGCACGAGTGCGCCGCCGCGCTCGCCCCGTTCACCGACTGGTCCCTGGTCGACGTGATCCGCGGCGCCGACGGCGCGCCCGACTTCGACCGCGTCGACGTCGTCCAGCCCGCCACCTGGGCCGTGATGGTGTCCCTGGCCGCGCTGTGGCGCGCCCACGGCGTCACCCCGGACGCCGTCGTCGGCCACTCCCAGGGCGAGATCGCCGCCGCCGTCGTCTCCGGCGCCCTGTCCCTGGAGGACGGCGCCCGCGTCGTCGCCCTGCGCAGCCAGGCCATCGGCCGCGTCCTGGCCGGCGCCGGCGGCATGATGTCCGTACAGCTGCCCGCCGCCGAGGCCGAGGAGTACCTGGCCGCCCACGGCGGCGCCGTCTCCGTCGCCGCCGTCAACGGGCCCCGCTCCGTGGTCCTCGCCGGCACCCCCGACGCGCTCGACGCCCTGCACGCCGAGTTCACCGCCCGGGACGTACGCGCCCGCCGCGTCGCCGTGGACTACGCCTCCCACTCCCCGCAGGTCGAGCGCATCCACGACGAACTCCTCGAACTACTTTCCCCCGTGACGCCCCGTCAGGCACGGGTGCCGTTCCACTCCACCGTCACCGGAGAAATCCTCGGCACCGCCGCCACGGACGCCGCCTACTGGTACCGCAACCTGCGGCAGACCGTCCGCTTCGAGGACGCCGTACGCGACCTCCTCGGCGCCGGACACACCGTGTTCGTCGAGATCAGCCCGCACCCCGTGCTCACCATGGCGGTGCAGGCCACCGCCGAGGAGACCGGCGACCACGTCGCCGTCACCGGCACCCTGCGCCGCGAACAGGGCGGCACCGGCCGCTTCCTGGCCTCCCTCGCCGAGCAGTGGGTCCGCGGCGGCCGCGCCGACTGGACCGCCGTCTACGCCGGATGCGGCGCCCGCAGGACACCCCTGCCCACCTACGCCTTCCAGCGCGAGCACCTGTGGACCGAGGCGGCGCCGCCGCGCGCCGCGGGCGACGGCGATCCCGCCGACGCCGAGTTCTGGACCGAGGTCGAGCAGGAGGACGTCGACTCCCTCGCCACCCGCCTGCACCTGGACCGCGACGCCCTCGCCCCCGTCCTGCCCGCCCTGTCCACCTGGCGACGGCAGCGCCGTGACCGCTCCACCGTCGGCTCCTGGCGCTACCGCGCCACCTGGAAGCCGCTCGGCGCCCTGCCGGACGCCGCCCTCACCGGCACCTGGCTGCTGGTCACCGCCGACGGCACCGACCCCGAGCACACCGCCGCCGTACGGGAGGCGCTCACCGCGCACGGCGCCGACCCGGTACCGCTGCACCTGGACGCCTCCGACACCGACCGCGGCCACCTCGCCGCCCGCCTGCGCGACCTGCCCGAACCCACCGGCGTGGTCTCGCTGCTGGCCGCCGCCGAGGACACCGGCACCCTCCACCCCGTGCTGCCCGCCGGGCTCGCGCTCTCCGTCACCCTGATCCAGGCCCTCGGCGACGCCGGCGTCGACGCGCCCCTGTGGGCGCTGACCCGCGGCGCCGTCTCCACCGGCCGCGCCGACCGGCTCACCCGGCCCACGCAGGCCATGGTGCACGGCCTCGGCTGGACCGCCGCGCTGGAACATCCGCAGCGCTGGGGCGGCACCGTCGACCTGCCCGAGACCCTCGACCACCGCGCGGCCCAGCGGCTCGCCGCCGTCCTCACCGGCAGCACCGGCGAGGACCAGCTCGCCGTCCGCGCCTCCGGCGTCCTCGCCCGCCGCGTCGCCCCGGCGCCCGCGCCGTCCGGCGGCCCCGGCTGGAGCCCGCGCGGCACCGTCCTGGTCACCGGCGGCACCGGCACCCTCGGCCCCCACCTGGCCCGCTGGCTCGCCGAGCAGGGCGCCCGCGACCTGGTGCTCACCAGCCGCCGCGGCGACAGCGCCCCCGGCGCGGCCGAACTCGTCGCCGACCTCGCCGAACGCGGCTGCACCGCCACCGTCACCGCCTGCGACGTCACCGACCGGGACGCCGTCGCCGCGCTCCTGGACCGGCTCGCCGCCGAGGGCCGCACCGTCCGCAGCGTCTTCCACACCGCCGCCGTCATCGAACTCCAGTCGATCGACGAGACAAGCCTCGACGCCTTCGCCAAGGTCGTGCACGCCAAGACCGCCGGCGCCGCCCACCTCGACGAACTCCTCGACGACGACCAGCTCGACGCGTTCGTCCTGTACTCCTCCACCGCCGGCCTGTGGGGCAGCGGCCGGCACGCCGCGTACGTCGCCGCCAACGCCCACCTCAACGCGCTCGCCGAGCACCGCCGCGCCCGCGGAGCCCGCGCCACCGCGATCTCGTGGGGCATCTGGGCCGACGACATGAAGCTCGGCCGCGTCGACCCCGGCCAGATCCGCCGCAGCGGACTGGTCTTCATGAACCCCGAGCTGGCCCTCGCCGGGCTTCGGGGGGCCCTCGACGCCGACGAGGGCGTCCTCGCCGTCGCCGACGTCGACTGGGACCGCTACCACCCGGTGTTCACCTCCTCGCGGCCCACCGACCTCTTCGAGGACGTCCCCGACGTACGGCGGCTCACCGAGGAGCCGGCCGCCCGCACCGCCGACGGCGGCGAGTTCGCCGGCCGGCTGCGCGCGCTGCCCGCCGGCGAACAGGACCGCCTGCTGCTGGACCTGGTCCGCTCCGAGGCCGCCACCGTCCTCGGCCACGCCTCCCCCGAGGTGCTGTCCGAGCGCCGCGCCTTCCGCGACGTCGGCTTCGACTCGCTCACCGCCGTCGACCTGCGCAACCGGCTCGCCGCCGTCACCGGCCTCACCCTGCCGAGCACCCTCGTCTTCGACTACCCGGACCCGCTCACCCTCGTCGCGCACCTGCGCGGCCTCATCGGCGGCCCCGGCACCGAGGACGCCGGACCGGTGCGCACCACCGCCGCCGTCGACGACGAGCCCATCGCCGTCGTCGCCATGAGCTGCCGCTACCCCGGCGGCATCACCAGCCCCGAGGCCCTGTGGGACCTCGTCGCGGCAGGCGGCGACGCCATCACCGGCTTCCCTGCCGACCGCGGCTGGGACGCCGACGCCCTGTACGACCCCGACCCCGACAAGCCCGGCACCACCTACTCCACCCAGGGCGGCTTCCTCCACGACGTCGCCGACTTCGACGCCGGATTCTTCGGGATCTCACCGCGCGAGGCCCTCGCCATGGACCCGCAGCAGCGGCTCCTGCTGGAGACCGGCTGGGAGGTCCTGGAACGCGCCGGCATCGACCCCGCCACCCTCCGAGGCAGCCTCACCGGCACCTTCATCGGCGCCAGCTACCAGGACTACACGGCGGGCGGCGCCTCGACCGAGGGCGCCGAGGGCCACCTCATCACCGGCACCATCTCCAGCGTGATGTCCGGCCGCCTCGCCTACACCTTCGGCCTGGAGGGCCCGGCCGTCACCCTGGACACCGCCTGCTCCTCCTCGCTCGTCGCACTGCACCTGGCCTGCCAGTCGCTGCGCAACGGCGAGAGCACCCTCGCCCTCGCCGGCGGCGTCAGCGTCATGGCCACCCCCAGCGCCTTCACCGGCTTCAGCCGCCAGCGCGCCATGGCCCCCGACGGCCGCTGCAAGGCGTACGCCGAGGGCGCCGACGGCATGAGCCTCGCCGAGGGCGTCGGCCTCGTCCTGGTCGAACGGCTCTCCGACGCCCGCCGCAACGGCCACCCCGTGCTCGCCGTGATCCGCGGCTCCGCCGTCAACCAGGACGGCGCCTCCAACGGCCTGACCGCACCCAACGGCCCCTCCCAGGCCCGGGTGATCCGCCAGGCCCTCACCAACGCGAACCTCACCCCGGCCGACGTCGACGTGGTCGAGGGACACGGCACCGGCACCGCGCTCGGTGACCCCATCGAGGCGCAGGCCCTTCTCGCCACCTACGGCCAGGGCCGGCCCGCCGACCGGCCGCTGCTGCTCGGCTCGGTGAAGTCCAACATCGGCCACACCCAGATGGCGTCCGGCATCGCCGGCGTCATGAAGATGGTCATGGCGATGCGCCACGGCACGGTCCCGCCCACCCTGCACGTGGACACCCCCTCCAGCCACGTCGACTGGAACTCCGGCGCCATCGACCTGGCCACCGACACCGTGCCCTGGCCCGAGACCGGCCGGCCCCGCCGCGCCGCCGTCTCCTCCTTCGGCCTCAGCGGCACCAACGTCCACACCGTCGTCGAACAGGCCCCGGACACCCCCGACGCGCGGGAGCCGAGGACCGTGCCCGCCGCGGACCCCGGCACCCTGCCGGCCGGCGTGCCGCTCGTCCTGTCCGCCCGCACCGCACCCGCCCTGCGCGCCCAGGCCGGCCGGCTCCTCGACCACACCGAGGCCCACCCGGACGTCCCGCTGCTCGACGTGGCCCACTCCCTGGCCACCACCCGCGGCACCCTGGAACACCGCGCCGCCGTCCTGGCCGGCGACCGCGACGGGGTCCTGCGCGCCCTGACCGCCCTGCGCGACGGCACCCCCGACGGCGCCCTCGTCACCGGCGCCCCCACCCGGGGCCGCCTCGCCTTCCTGTTCACCGGGCAGGGCAGCCAGCGCGCCGCCATGGGCCGCGAACTGTACGGCCGCCACCCGGCCTTCGCGGACGCCCTGGACGACGTCCTCACCCGCTTCGACCAGGAACTCGAACACCCGCTGAGGGACGTGCTGTTCGCCGAGGAGGGCACCCCGAACGCGGCCCTCCTGCACGACACCGCCTACACCCAGCCCGCCCTGTTCGCCCTCGAAGTGGCCCTCTACCGGCTCGTCGAGTCCTGGGGCACCGTCCCCGACAGCGTCGCCGGCCACTCCATCGGCGAACTCGCCGCCGCCCACGTCGCAGGCGTCCTCTCCCTGGACGACGCCTGCACCCTCGTCGCCGCCCGCGGCCGCCTCATGGCCGCCCTGCCGGCCGGCGGCGCCATGGTCGCCGTACAGGCCGCCGAGGACGAGGTGCTGCCGCTGCTGGACGGCCTGGCGGACCAGGTCTCCCTCGCCGCCGTCAACGGCCCCCGCTCCGTCGTCCTGTCCGGCGACGAGGACGCCGTCACCCGGATCGCCGCCCGGCTCGCCGAGGACGGCCGCAAGACCCGCGCCCTGCGCGTCAGCCACGCCTTCCACTCGCCGCGCATGGACGCCATGCTCGACGACTTCGCCCGGGTCGCCCGCGGCCTCACCTACCACCTGCCGTCCGTCCCGCTGGTGTCCACCGTCACCGGCGAACCCGCCGACACCGACGCGCTGCGCACCCCCGACTACTGGGTGCGGCAGGTCCGCGCCACCGTCCGGTTCGCCGACGCCGTGCGCGCCCTCGCCCGGCAGGGCCACACCTCCTTCCTGGAGATCGGCCCCGACGGCACCCTGTCCGCCGCCGCCCGCGACACCCTCGACGCCGCCGACGACACGCCGGCGCACGCCGAGGTGACCACGGTGCCCGCGCTGCGCCGCGACCGCGACGAGGTCACCGCGCTCACCGCCGCCCTGGCCCGCGTCCACGTCCACGGCACCCGGGTGGACTGGTCCGGCGTCCTGCACGGCACCGGCGCCCGCCGCGTCGACCTGCCCACCTACGCCTTCCAGCACAGCCGCTACTGGCCCGACACCACCTACGGGCCCGCCCCGGCGACCGCGGCCGGCCCGGCCGACGGCGCGGACGCCGCGTTCTGGTCCGCCGTGGAGCGCGCCGACCTGCCCGCCCTCGGCGCCGACCTCGGCCTCGACGACGACACCCTCGCCGCCCTCGTGCCCGCCCTGTCCGCGTGGCGGCGCCGCCGCACCGAACGGGCCGCCGCCGACGCCCGCCGTCACCGCGCCGTGTGGAAGCCACTGGACGGCGCCCCCACCGCGCGGCCGGGTGGTACCTGGCTCGTCCTGCTCCCGGCCACCGGCCCCGACACCGACACGGCCGAACTGCCGGACGCCCTCGGCCTGCACGCCGTACGCGTGACCACCGAGGGCCGGGACCGCACGGGCCTCGCCGGCCTCCTGCGGGAACTCCCGGCGCCCGACGGCGGCTTCACCGGCGTCCTGTCCCTGCTCGCCCTCGGCGCGGACGACCCCGACGCCGACGACCCCGCCGGCCTCGGCGGTGTGCTGCCCACGGCCACCGCCGTACAGGCCCTCGGGGACGCGGAAATCCACGCCCCGCTGTGGATCCTCACCCGCCGGGCCGTCACCACCGGCCGCGCCGACCGCCTCGCCCACCCCGGACAGGCCGCCGCACGCGGCCTCGTCCGGGTCGCCGCCCTGGAACACCCCGAGCGCCGCTTCGGCGTCGTCGACCTCCCCGAACACCTCGACACCCAGGCGGTGCGCCGCCTGGCCCACCTCCTGGCCGAACCCGGCGACGAGACCGACCTCGCCGTCCGCGCCTCCGCCACCTACGCC
This sequence comes from Streptomyces griseoloalbus, assembly GCA_014650015.1. Taxonomy (GTDB): domain Bacteria; phylum Actinomycetota; class Actinomycetes; order Streptomycetales; family Streptomycetaceae; genus Streptomyces; species Streptomyces griseoloalbus. Next base: position 3,082 of record BMUD01000004.1, on the reverse strand, counting down.
CGCCGCCTGACCCACCACCCCGCGCCCGAGGGACCCGCCCCCCGGCGGTTCGCCCCCGAGGGCACCGCCCTGATCACCGGCGGCACCGGCGCCCTCGGCGCCCACGTCGCCCGCCGCCTCGCCGGCCGCGGCACCCCGCACCTGCTGCTGGTCAGCCGCCGCGGCCCGGACGCGCCCGGCGCCGGCGAACTCGCGGCCGAACTGCGGGAACTGGGCGCCCAGGTGACGATCGCCGCCTGCGACACCGCCGACCGCGACGCCCTCGCCGCCGTCCTCGCGGCCGTACCCGCCGACCACCCGCTCACCGCGGTGGTCCACACCGCCGGCGTGCTCGACGACGGCGTCCTCGACACGCTCACCCCGCAGCGGTTTGATACCGTCCTGCGGGCCAAGGCCCACTCCGCCGCCCACCTGCACGAACTGACCCGCGACAGCGGCCTCACCGACTTCGTGCTGTTCTCCTCCACCGCCGGCAGCCTCGGCGCCGCCGGCCAGGGCAACTACGCGGCCGCCAACGCCTACCTGGACGCCCTCGCCGAACACCGCCGCGCCGCCGGCCTGCCCGCCACCTCCGTCGCCTGGGGCCCCTGGGCCGGCACCGGCATGGCCGGCGACGGCACCGGAGTGGAGGACCGCGTCCGCCGCGGCGGATTCACCCCGATGGGCGCCGAGGACGCGCTCGCCGCCCTCGACACCGCCGTCGAGCACGGCGACACCGCGCTCACCGTCGCCGACCTCGACTGGCAGCGGTACGCGGCGGTCTTCACCGCCAACCGCCCCCTCGTCCGCGACCTGCCCGAACTACGCGCCACCACCGCCGACTCCACGGCCGCGGCCACGACCGCCGGTCCGGCGCTCGGCCGGGAACTCGCCGCGCTCACCGGACCCGCCCGGCAGCGGTACGTCCTGGACTTCGTGCGCGCCCAGGTCGCCGGCGTCCTCGGCCACCCCGACCCGGCCGCCGTCGAACCCGACCAGGCCTTCACCGACCTCGGCTTCGACTCGCTGACCACCGTCGAACTGCGCAACACCCTCAACGCCACCACCGGCCTGAGGCTGCCCGCCACCCTCGTCTACGACCACCCCACCACCCGCGACCTGGCCACCCACCTCCTCACCGAACTGCTCGGCACCCTGCCCGAGCCGGCCGGCGGCCGCGCCGCCGTGGACACCACCGGCCGCGCGAGCGACGACGACCCCATGGTCATCGTCGGCATGGGCTGCCGCTTCCCCGGCGGCGTCGACTCACCCGACGACCTGTGGGACCTGCTGTACGACGGCCGTGACGCCATCACCGGCTTCCCCGCCGACCGCGGCTGGGACCTCGACCGCCTCGCCCGCGGCGGCTCCGCCACCCTGGAGGGCGGCTTCCTCGACGGCGCCGGCCTGTTCGACGCCGCCTTCTTCGGCATCTCCCCGCGCGAGGCCCTCGCCATGGACCCGCAGCAGCGGCTCCTCCTGGAGACGTCCTGGGAGGCCCTGGAGCGCGCCGGCATCGACCCGGCGGGCCTGCGCTCCAGCGCCACCGGCGTCTTCGTCGGCACCAACGGCCAGGACTACGCCACCATGCTGCGCCGCGGCACCACCGACGTGCAGGGCCACGCCGCCACCGGCACCACCGCCAGTGTCATGTCCGGCCGGCTGTCCTACACCCTCGGCCTGGAGGGCCCCGCCGTCACCGTCGACACCGCCTGCTCCTCGGCGCTCGTCGCCCTGCACATGGCCGCCCAGTCCCTGCGCTCCGGCGAGTGCTCCCTGGCCCTGGCCGGCGGCGTCTCGGTGATGTCCAGCCCCGACGCCTTCGTCGAGTTCACCGCCCAGGGCGGCCTCGCCGGCGACGGCCGCTGCAAGGCCTTCGCGGACTCCGCCGACGGCACCGCCTGGTCCGAGGGCGCCGGCGTCCTGGTCCTGGAACGCCTCTCCGACGCCCGCCGCAACGGGCACCCCGTGCTCGCCGTGGTCCGCGGCGCGGCCGTCAACCAGGACGGCGCCTCCAACGGCCTCACCGCCCCCAACGGCCGCGCCCAGCAGCGCGTCATCCGCGCCGCCCTCGCCGACGCCCGCCTCACCCCGGCCGACGTCGACATGGTCGAGGCGCACGGCACCGGCACCACCCTCGGCGACCCCATCGAGGCACACGCCCTCATCGCCGCCTACGGCACCGAGCGCGACCCGGAGCGCCCGCTGCTGCTCGGCACGGTCAAGTCGAACCTGGGCCACACCCAGGCCGCCGCCGGTGTCGCCGGCGTCATCAAGACCGTCCTCGCCCTGCGCCACGGCGAACTGCCCCGCACCCTCCACATCGACACCCCGTCGACCCACGTCGACTGGTCCGGCGGCACGGTCTCCCTGCTCCGCGAGCGCCGCGCCTGGCCGGAGACCGGCCGGCCGCGCCGCGCCGGCGTCTCCGCCTTCGGCGTCAGCGGCACCAACGCCCACGTCCTGCTGGAGCAGGCCCCGGCGGACACCGGGTCCCGCGGCGACGCGGCACCGGTGGTGCCCGCCGAGGTGCCGTGGCTCGTCTCCGCCCGCACCACCGAGGCCCTCACGGACCAGACCGAGCGGCTGGTGTCGTTCACCGCCGCCCACCCGGACGTCCCGGCCCTCGACACCGCCTACACCCTGGCCGTCGGCCGCACCGCGTTCGAGCACCGGGCGGTGCTGCTCGCGGGCACGAGCCTGGAGGGCGGGGCGCCGGTCGAGGTGGCGCGTGGCCGTGCCGCCGAGCGGTCGCTGGCGGTGCTGTTCTCGGGGCAGGGTGCGCAGCGGGCGGGGATGGGGCGTGAGCTGTACGCCCGGTTCCCGGTGTTCGCGGAGGCGCTGGATGCCGTGCTGGCGCGGCTGGACGTGGAGTTGGAGCGTCCGCTGCGTGAGGTGCTGTTCGCGGCGGAGGGCACGCCGGAGGCGGAGCTTCTCGACACGACCGGGTTCACGCAGCCCGCGTTGTTCGCGGTCGAGGTGGCGTTGTTCCGGCTGGTCGAGTCGTGGGGTGTGCGGCCGGAGTTCGTGGCCGGTCACTCCGTGGGTGAGATCTCGGCCGCGCACGTGGCCGGGGTGCTGTCGCTGGAGGACGCCTGCGCGC
>BMUD01000003.1 GCA_014650015.1 Streptomyces griseoloalbus | reverse complement strand
AAACGCCCGGTTACATTTCGAACCCGGAAGCTAAGCCTTACAGCGCCGATGGTACTGCAGGGGGGACCCTGTGGGAGAGTAGGACGCCGCCGAACAATCTTTGGAAGGACCCTTGGTCCCAGCGTTCAGCTGGGACCAAGGGTCCTTTTTTATTTATGCTTGCAGTACCGAAGACAGGAGTCACCCATGTCCACCAACTCTCCCGACGAGCGACCGGAGCGCGACCAGCGGCGACGGGACAGTGGTGACCGTGCCGACCGTGGTGGTCAGCGCGGCGGCCCGCGCCGAGACAACGACCGCGACCGCGGATTCCGGCGCGACGACCGTGCCGGTGGCCGGCCGGAGCGTGGTGGCTTCCGCGGCCGGGACGACAACCGCGGCGGTGAGCGTGGCGGTTACCGCGGCCGGGATGACGACCGCGGCGAGCGCGGCGGCTTCCGCCGGGATGACAGCCGTGGCAGTGACAGCCGTGGCGGTGACCGCGGTGGCTTCCGCCGTGACGACAATCGCGGTGGAGACCAGGGCGGGTTCCGGCGGGACGACAGCCGGGGCGGTGAGCGTGGCGGTTATCGCGGGCGCGATGACCGAGGCGGCGAGCGCGGCGGGTTCCGCCGTGACGACAGCCGTGGCGGTGACCGGGGTGGGTTCCGCCGTGACGACAGCCGTGGGGGCGAGCGCACCGACAACCGCGGGGACCGTGGTGGTTTCCGCCGTGAGGACACGCGCGGTGGTGACCGTGGTGGCTTCCGCCGGGATGACAGCCGTGGCGGTGACCGTGGTGGTTTCCGCCGGGATGACAGCCGTGGCGGTGACCGTGGTGGTTTCCGTCGCGAGGACACGCGCGATGGTGACCGCGGTGGGTTCCGGCGGGACGACAGCCGGGGCGGTGAGCGTGGCGGTTACCGCGGGCGCGATGACCGAGGCGGCGAGCGTGGCGGGTTCCGCCGTGACGACACACGCGGTGGTGACCGCGGTGGGTTCCGGCGTGACGACAGCCGTGGGGACCGCGGCGGTTTCCGCCGTGAGGACACACGCGGTGGTGACCGTGGTGGTTTCCGGCGTGACGACAATCGTGGCGGTGACCGTGGTGGTTTCCGTCGCGAGGACAGTCGGGATGGTGACCGCGGCGGGTTCCGGCGGGATGACAGCCGGGGCGGTGAGCGTGGCGGTTATCGCGGGCGCGATGACCGAGGCGGCGAGCGCGGTGGGTTCCGCCGTGACGACAGCCGTGGGGGCGAGCGCACCGACAACCGCGGGGACCGTGGTGGTTTCCGCCGTGAGGACACACGCGGTGGTGATCGCGGTGGCTTCCGGCGTGACGACAGCCGTGGGGGCGAGCGCACCGACAACCGCGGGGACCGCGGTGGTTTCCGCCGTGAGGACACACGCGGCGGTGACCGCGGTGGCTTCCGGCGCGAGGACAGCCGTGGTGGTGACCGCGGCGGATTCCGTGGACGTGACGACCGTGGACGTGACGACCGTGGACGTGACGACCGTGGGCGTGGGCCTCGGCGGGATGACCGGGGTGGACGTCCCGGTGGGTTCCGGGGGCATGACGACCGGCACGGTGGCGGGAGGTTCCGTGAGGAGCGCGACCGGGACCGGGAGCCGATCAAGCGGCTGCCGATCCCCGAGGACGTCACCGGCGAGGAGATCGACAAGGACGTACGGCAGGAGCTGCAGAGCCTGCCCAAGACGCTCGCGGAGGACGTCGCCAAGAACCTGGTGATGGTCGCCCGGCTGATCGACGAGGACCCCGAGGGCGCGTACGGCTACTCCAGGGTGGCCCTGAGGCTGGCGTCGCGTGTCGCTGCCGTACGGGAGGCCGCCGGGTTCGCCGCGTACGCGAACCAGAAGTACTCCGAGGCGCTCGCCGAGTTCCGTGCCGCGCGGCGGATGACCGGGACAGTGGAGCTGTGGCCCCTCATGGCCGACTGCGAGCGTGGGCTCGGGCGGCCGGAGAAGGCGCTGGACATGGCCGGGGCCCCCGAAGTGCACAAGCTCGACAAGACCGGGCAGGTCGAGATGCGGCTCGTCGCGGCCGGAGCCCGGCGTGACATGGGGCAGCTGGACGCGGCGATCGTGACGCTGCAGAGCTCCGAACTGGCGTCCCACTCCGTACAGCCGTGGACCGCGCGGCTGCGCTACGCCTACGCCGACGCGCTGCTCGCGGCCGGCCGGAGCGGTGAGGCGCGGGAGTGGTTCGCCAAGGCCGTGGAAGCCGACCGCGACGGCAGCACGGACGCGTCCGACCGGCTGGCCGAGATGGACGGCGTCGAGTTCGTGGACGCCCTCGGCGAGGACGAGGACGAGCGCGACACCGTCCGCGCGGACGAGGACGTCGAGGACGACAAGGACTGACGTCCGCGGCGAAGAGCGGGTGTGAAGGGGCGGGTCTCGTGGAGGCCCGCCCCTTCGGCATGGGCCATGGGCCGATCAGAGGTCGAGCGCGCGCAGGACCAGGCCGGAGGCCGGCTTCGGGCCGAACGACGTCGACTTGCGCGGCATCGTGACGCCCTGGCGCGCGAGGTCGCGGACGACGTCCTCGTGCACCGGATGCATCAGGACGGCCGTGCCGCCGTCGCGTCGCGCCTTCTCGACCGTGGCGGCCGTGTCGTGGATGTAGGCGATGTGGGCCGGGGAGTCGGGAACGCGCCAGACGTGATCGAGGAGCGTGGCGTGCAGGACCGTCGCGTCCAGGGTGCGCCAGGCCACCGGGCGGTCGACCGGGACCGTACGGGCCAGCAGATCCGCATCCGGACGGTCGACGAGATGGAAGGCACCCTCTCCGGCGAGGAGGAAGGCGTTGCCGCCCAAGGCCGCCTCCGCCAGGGCGTCCATCGCCTCGGCGAGGGGGGCGTCGAGGCTGCGGACACGGAACAGGCCGTCGAGTGCGGTCAGGGCGTCCGCGACCGGCAGCCCGAGCAGCAGGCGGTGGATGGCGCGGACGCGCAGGGGATAGCGGGCCGTGTCGACGAGGAGGACCAGGCCGTGGTCCCAGGGGCTGGGGGAGGGGTGCTCCGCGCGGAGGCGGCGGTAGGTCGCCCAGCGGTGGTGGCCGTCGGCGATGAGAGCCTGGTGGCCGGAGAGGTCCCTCCGGACCGCGGCCAGGGCGGCCGGATCGGTGACGGACCACAGACGGTGGTGGAAACCGTCCTCCGTGGTGGTCGCAAGGAGGGGTGGCTGTGCGGCCGTGCGGTCGATCAGGTCGGCGGCGGCGGTCGCGGAGCCGTCGCCGCGGTAGGTGAGGAGCAGCGGTTCCAGGTTGGCGGAGGTGGCCCGCATGAGGTCCGCGCGGTCGGCGACGATGTGCGGCATGACGTCCTCGTGCGGCAGGACCACCTGCTCGTCGGGGTCGCAGACGCGCACCGTGCCGATGATGCCGCGCTGCACCATGCCGTCGCCGTCGCGCTGCTCGTAGACGTACAGGCCGGGCTCCGGATCCGCGGTCAGGACGCCCTCGGAGCGCCAGCGGCGCAGAGTGTCGGCGGCCTGGGCGTTGCGCGCCCCGGGCGTGTCCGCCTCCGGGAGGATCAGCCGGACGATGTTGTACGGGTCGGCGGACTGGAGGTGGTGCAGGCCGTCGGGGCGGACGACGACGTCGTACGGCGGGGATGTCACGGCGGCCAGACTGCCGACCCGGTCGGGGTCGTAACGAAGGCCACGGAACGGGGTGAGTTCCAGGCCTCGGGGCGCCGTTGCTTCCGAGTGACCCGCGGTGTTCATCCCGGCATCGTACGGGTGTCGGTGGCATGGGGGATGATCGGGGGAAAACCGTCGAACGAGGAGCGATGCGGAATGAGCCGGAGCGTCAGGACGAGGCCCGAGGGCAGTGGGCAGGCCCTGAGCAAGGCGTACGACACGGCGCTGCTCGACCTCGACGGAGTGGTGTACGCGGGCGGGAACGCGATCGCCCACGCGGTCGAGTCGCTCGCGTCGGCCCGTGAGGGCGGTATGCACCTCGCGTACGTGACGAACAACGCCCTGCGCACCCCCGACGTGGTGGCCGGGCACCTGACCGAGCTGGGGATACCGGCGGAGGCCGGCGACATCATCACCTCCGCGCAGGCCGTCGCGCGGCTGATCAGTGAGCAGGTGCCGCAGGACTCCCGGGTGCTGGTGATCGGCGGCGAGGGACTACGGGTGGCCTTGCGGGAACGCGGGCTCGTGCCGGTGGAGTCGGCGGACGACGATCCGGTGGCGGTCGTGCAGGGGTACGGCGGGCCGGAGCTGCCCTGGGGACGGTTCGCGGAGGCGTGCTACGCCGTCGCGCGCGGGGTGCCGTGGTTCGCGTCCAACACCGACCTGACCATTCCCAGCGGCCGGGGCATCGCCCCGGGCAACGGCGCGGCGGTGGAGGTCGTACGGATCGCCACGGGCGCCGAGCCGCAGGTCGCGGGCAAGCCGCTGCCGCCGATGCACCGGGAGACGATCCTGCGCACGGGCGCCCGGCGGCCGCTGGTGGTGGGGGACCGGCTGGACACGGACATCGAGGGCGCGTTCAACGGCGAGGTCGACTCGCTGCTGGTGCTGACCGGGGTGACCGACGGCGCGCACCTGCTCGCCGCGCCGCCGCAGCACCGGCCGACGTATGTCGACGCCGACCTGCGCGGGATGCTCACCGGGCAGCCGGAGGTCGTCGGGGTGGGCGACGGGTTCCGGTGCGGTGGCTGGACGGCGAAGGCCGGTGCGGGAGGGCTGGAGCTGGACGGGGACGGTGGCGCGCTGGACGGGCTCCGTGCGCTGTGCGCGGCGGCGTGGACGGCGGCCGGGGACGGTGTGTGCGACCTGGACGGCGGGAAGGCCCTGGCGCGACTGGGGTGGTGAGGGAGCGACACCCGCGACCTGTGGTTCCGAACCTCGGTATCGTGATCGAATCGGCAGGGTAGGCTAACCTAACTGCGTGTTGGTCGAGAGTCCCCCCGAACAGCGCGCGGAAACCGCCCCCGCGCCCCCGAATCGCCGGGCGGTCCGTGTCCTCGGGCTGCTCGTCTCCGTGCTGATCCTGGTGCTCGTCGCAGTGGCGAGCATCGCGGTCGGCGCGAAGGAGCTGTCCCTGGAGCAGGTCTGGCACGGCCTGTTCGAGGAATCGGGCACCTATGGCGACGTCGTCGTGGCCGACAGGCTGTCACGAACCGTCCTGGGCGTGCTCGTCGGCGCCGCGCTGGGCCTGGCGGGGACGGTGCTCCAGGCGCTCACCCGCAACCCGCTGGCCGATCCCGGACTGCTCGGCATCAACGCGGGCGCGTCCGCGGCCGTGGTCAGCGCCATCACCTTCTTCGGCGTCACCTCGCTGTCCGGTTACGTGTGGTTCGCGTTCTGCGGTGCGGCGGCCGTGGGCGCGCTGGTGTGGTTCCTCGGCGGCAGCCGGGGCGCGACGCCGGTGCGGCTCGCCCTCGCCGGTACGGCCATCAGCGCGGCCTTGTACGGCTATCTCCAGGCCATCATGATCCTGGACGACGCGGCGCTCGGCAGGATGCGTTTCTGGACGGTGGGTTCGCTGGCCACGGGCGACGACTCGACCATCGAACAGGTCCTGCCGTTCCTGCTGGCCGGCTTCGTCCTCGCGCTCGCGCTCGCCCGGCCGCTCAACGCCATGGCCATGGGAGACGACACCGCCAGGGCGCTCGGCGCCAACCTCAACCGCACCCGCGCACTGTCCATGCTCGCCGCGACCGTGCTGTGCGGGGCCGCGACCGCAGCCTGCGGGCCGATCATGTTCGTCGGTCTGATGGTGCCGCACGTCGTGCGCTCCTTCACCGGGCCCGACCTGCGCTGGATCCTGCCGTACGCGGCGATCCTGTCGCCCGTGCTGCTGCTCGGCGCCGATGTACTCGGCCGGATCGTGGCCCGGCCCGCCGAACTCCAGGTCGGCATCGTCACCGCGCTCCTCGGCGGCCCGGTCTTCATCTATCTCGTACGACGGCGGAGGACGGCCCAGCTGTGAAGACCAACCGCGCGGTGCGCACTCCCGGCGGCCTCTCGGTCCGGCTGGATGTACGCGCCCTCACCGTCGTCGTGCTGCTCCTGGTCACGGCGCTCACCGCGAGCGTGGTGCTGATCGGCACCGGCGACTTCCCGATACCCGCCGCCGACGTGCTCAGGACCCTCGTCGGCGAGGGCGACGCCGGCCAGGAGTTCATCGTCACCGAGCTGCGGCTGCCCCGGGTCCTGGTCGGGCTGCTGGTCGGCGCCTCACTCGGCCTCGGCGGTGCGCTGTTCCAGTCCATCTCCCGCAATCCGCTGGGCAGTCCGGACGTCCTCGGCCTCGGGCAGGGGGCGACGGCCGGTGCGCTCACGATGATCGTGCTCTTCTCCGGCACGGCCAACCAGGTCACCCTCGGTGCGCTCGTCGGCGGACTGGTGACCGGATTCGCCATCTATGCGCTCGCCTGGAAGCGGGGCGTGCACGGATACCGTCTGGTCCTGGTCGGTATCGGTGTCTCCGCGATCGTCACGGCGGTCAACGGCTACCTGCTCACCAAGTCCGACATCGTCGACGCGGCCCGCGCGGTCGTCTGGATGACGGGATCGCTCGACGGCCGTGACTGGGACCAGGTCTGGCCCCTGCTCGCCCTGTGCGCCGTCCTCGTACCGCTGGTTCTCGCCAACTCCCGCGAGCTCAGGATGATGGAGATGGGCGACGACGTCTCGTACGCCCTCGGCGTGCGGGTGGAGCGCGTACGGCTGCTGCTGATGCTGTCGGCCGTACTGCTCACCGCGTCCGCGACGGCCGCCGCCGGACCGGTCGGCTTCGTCGCGCTCACCGCCCCGCAGCTCGCCCGGCGGCTGACCCGCTCGCCCGGGCCCAACCTGACGCCGGCCATGGTGATGGGCGCGACGCTGCTGGTCACCGCCGACTGGGTGTCGCAGCGGGCGTTCGGCGCCGACCAGTTGCCCGTGGGTGTGGTCACCGGCGTGCTCGGCGGTGGCTATCTGCTGTGGCTGCTGGTCACCGAGCGCAGGGCGGGCCGGATATGAGCACCGACACCACCGCCGGCAGAGGGCCGGACCACCGAAGGAGCACCGTGAACCGACTGTCCGCCGAGAACGTCACCCTGGCCTACGACCAGCGGGTCATCGCCGAGCAGCTGTCGGTGGAGATACCGGACAACTCCTTCACCGTGATCGTCGGGCCCAACGCGTGCGGCAAGTCGACCCTGCTGCGGGCCCTGTCGCGGATGCTCAGGCCGAGCGAGGGACGGGTCCTGCTCGACGGGCAGGTCATCCAGTCGATGCCCGCGAAGAAGGTCGCCCGGACCCTCGGCCTGCTGCCCCAGTCGTCGATCGCGCCCGACGGCATCACGGTCGGCGATCTGGTCGGCCGCGGCCGTTACCCGCACCAGGGGCTGCTGCGCCAGTGGTCGGCCGAGGACGAGCGGGTCGTCCAGGAGTCGATGGCCCATACCGGCGTGGCCGAGCTGGCGGAACGCTACGTCGACGAGCTCTCCGGCGGCCAGCGGCAGCGTGTGTGGATCGCGATGGCGCTGGCCCAGCAGACCCCGCTGCTGCTGCTCGACGAGCCGACGACCTACCTGGACATCCAGCACCAGATCGACGTACTGGACCTGTGCGCGGATCTGCACGAGGAACAGGGGCGCACCCTGGTCGCCGTCCTGCACGACCTCAACCACGCCGCCCGGTACGCCACCCACCTCATCGCCCTGCGCGCGGGCAAGGTCATCGCCCAGGGCGCGCCCAACGACATCGTCACCGCCGACCTGGTCGAGGAGGTCTTCGGGCTGCGCTGCCAGGTCATCGACGACCCGGAGACGGGGACGCCGCTGATCGTGCCGGCGGCGCGCAGGGCACGGGCGGCGGCCGGGGACCGGGGCACGGCGCGGAAGGTGGGAGCGGCAGAAGCCTCCTGAGGGCCGGAGGACGTCCGGGCGCAGAGGCCGTCCGAGCGTGATGGAGGCTTCCCGGGCGCTACAGGAGCTTCCTGAGGCGGAACAGGTCGCGCAGACCCGCCTCCACCCGCACCCGGCCCGACCCCCAGGCCCTGGCGAAGTGCAGTTCGCCGTCGACCAGGGCCACCAGGTCGTCGCCCTTCATCGCGAGTCGTATCTGCGCCTTCTCGCGCGGCGGGCCGGAGAACGTGTCGTGCACCTTGATCCGGCCGCCGGAGAGCCGGCCGGCGAAGGTCACGTCCAGGTCGGTGAGGTGACAGCTGACCGAGCGGTCCATCGCCGCGGCCGCGCGGACGTCACCCTCGGCGTGCCGCATGGTGTCCGAAAGCTTGTCGAGTGCGGTACGGCACTCCTCGATCGTGGCCATCGCGGACGACGGTACCGCAGCCGTTCGCGGTAGCGTCGGGGCATGAACGACGCAGTGCCGGAGACGGAGGGCGCGGAGCCGCCCATCGTGGAGCCGGACATCGTGGAGCCGCCCATCGTGGAGCCGGGCAGCGCGGGTCCGGAGCACGCCGGGACGCAGCCGCCGCCCGGGGACGACCCCGCCGCCCCCGCTCCCCTGAACGTGCCGCGCACCCCCACCGGCCACCCCGAGGTGGACGCCCACATGGAGCGGCTGGCCGACGCGGACCACCTCACCACGGACGGCCATGTCGGGGTGTACGAGGATGTACACCGGGGGCTGCGCGACGCGCTCACCGCGCTCGACGCCCGCCCGGGACCTCCGGCTCCCGCCGGTCACCCGACCACCCCTCAACGAGGCCCTTCGGACCACCCGTCCACCGTGGCACACGTACACAGGAGCTGAACAGAACGTGGCAGGAGTCGCACGCCGCCGTCTCGACGCGGAGCTGGTCCGCCGTAAGCTCGCGCGCTCGCGTGAGCACGCCAGCCAGCTGATCGCCGCCGGGCGGGTCAGCGTCGGCAGGACGGTCGCGACCAAGCCCGCCACGCAGGTGGAGACCGCCGCCGCGATCGTCGTCGCCGAGGACGCAGGCGACCCGGAATACGTCTCGCGCGGCGGCCACAAACTGGCCGGCGCACTCGATGCCTTCGTGCCTCGGGGACTGGTCGTCGAGGGGCGGCGGGCGCTCGACGCCGGCGCCTCCACCGGCGGATTCACCGACGTCCTGCTGCGGGCGGGGGCGGCGCACGTGGTCGCCGTGGACGTCGGATACGGACAACTCGCCTGGTCTCTCCGCAATGATGAACGCGTCACCGTCAAGGACCGTACGAACGTACGCGAGTTGACGCTCGAAGTGATCGATGGAGAGCCGGTGGATCTTGTCGTGGGGGATCTGTCCTTCATCCCGCTCGGGCTGGTGCTGCCCGCCCTGAAACGGTGCGTGACGCCGGACGCCGACCTGGTGATGATGGTCAAGCCGCAGTTCGAGGTGGGCAGGGAGCGGCTGGGCAGCGGCGGAGTCGTCCGCAGCACGCAGCTGCGTGCCGAGGCCGTACGGGGGGTGGCGGCCAAGGCCTGGGAGCTGGGGTTCGGGGCGCAGGGCGTGACGGCGAGTCCGCTGCCCGGACCCTCGGGAAATGTCGAATACTTTCTGTGGCTGCGGGCCGGGGCTCCGGAACTGGACCCGGCCGATGTTGACCGTGCAGTGGCGGAGGGGCCGCGTTGACAGAGAACCGAGCTCGTACTGTTTTCCTGCTCGCCCACACGGGGCGGCCCGCGGCCATTCGCAGCGCCGAACTCGTGGTCAAAGGACTGCTGCGCTCCGGACTCGGGGTGCGGGTGCTGGAGGCCGAGGCGCAGGACCTGCCGCTGTCGGACGAGGTGGAGACCGTCAAGGAGGCCACCCCGCAGTGCCTGGACGACTGCGAGCTGCTGATCGTGCTGGGCGGTGACGGCACGCTGCTGCGCGGCGCCGAGTTCGCCCGTGCCTCCGGCGTGCCCATGCTCGGCGTCAACCTCGGGCGGGTCGGGTTCCTCGCCGAGGCCGAGCGGGACGACCTGGACAAGGTGGTCGACCGGGTGGTGAACAAGGCGTACGAGGTCGAGGAGCGCATGACCGTCGACGTCGTCGTGCACCGCAACGGCGACATCGTGCACACGGACTGGGCGCTGAACGAGGCGGCCGTGCAGAAGGTGTCCGCCGAGCGGATGCTGGAGGTCGTCCTGGAGATCGACGGGCGGCCGGTCACCGGGTTCGGCTGCGACGGGATCGTGTGCGCCACACCGACCGGTTCCACCGCGTACGCGTTCTCCGCGGGCGGGCCCGTGGTGTGGCCCGAGGTGGAGGCGCTGCTGATGGTGCCGATCAGCGCGCACGCGCTGTTCGCCAAGCCGCTGGTGACCTCGCCGGACTCGGTACTGGCGGTGGAGGTGCTGCCGCACATTCCGCCGGGTGTGCTGTGGTGCGACGGGCGGCGGACCGTGGAGCTGCCGGCGGGGGCGCGGGTCGAGGTGCGGCGGGGGGCGGTGCCGGTGCGGTTGGCCCGGTTGCACCATGCGTCGTTCACCGACCGGTTGGTCGCGAAGTTCGCGCTGCCCGTGTCGGGGTGGCGGGGGGCGCCGCACTAAGGGGTGTCGTTCGGATCAGGCCGGCTCCGGGAAACGGCGCCTTGCAGCCGGGCCGGGCCGGGCCGAGCCGAGCGGGGTCCGGTGCGTGCAGCGGCAGAGCGGACCAGGGCGCCGGGGCGGAGCCCTGGCAAGCGACGGCAACGCGGCAGATGCGCGTGCCCCGGGGCCCGCGACCCGGGCAGGACCCGAACGACACCCCCTAGCGGTCTCGATGGGGTGGTTCCGGGGCGTCGGCGGCCGCGGGGTGTTTGTGGTCGTTCGCGCAGTTCCCCGCGCCCCTGAGCGCCTGCACCTCCGTGGGTGACAAGGGTGGGGCCGGTCGCACTCCCGGGCTTCGACCTCGTAAGGTCGGGTGCGTGTTGGAGGAGATGCGGATACGGTCGCTCGGAGTCATCGACGACGCTGTCGTCGAGCTGTCGCCCGGCTTCACCGCCGTCACCGGTGAGACGGGTGCGGGCAAGACCATGGTGGTCACCAGCCTGGGCCTGCTGCTGGGTGGACGGGCGGATGCGGCCCTGGTGCGGATCGGCGCGCGGAACGCGGTCGTCGAGGGGCGGATCGCCGTGCCCGAGGGCGCCGCGGCCGTCGTACGGGCCGAGGAGGCCGGGGCCGAGCTCGACGACGGGACGCTGCTGATCAGCCGTACCGTTTCCGCCGAGGGGCGCTCGCGAGCGCATCTCGGCGGGCGGAGCGTGCCCGTGGGGCTGCTCGCCGAGCTCGCCGACGACCTCGTGGCCGTACACGGCCAGACCGACCAGCAGGGGCTGCTGAAACTGTCCCGGCAGCGGCAGGCGCTCGACCGGTACGCCGGTTACGCGGTCGCCGTGCCGCTCGGCAAGTACGCGGAGGCGTACAAGAGGCTGCGGGCCGTCTCCCACGAGCTGGACGAGATCACCACGCGTGCGCGTGAGCGGGCCCAGGAGGCCGACCTGCTGCGCTTCGGGCTCGAGGAGATCGCCGCCGTGGAGCCCCGCGCGGGCGAGGACGTGGAGCTGGCGGAGGAGGCCGAGCGGCTCGGGCACGCCGAGGCGCTGGCGTCCGCCGCGGCGGTCGCGCACGCCGCGCTCGCGGGCAATCCGGAGGACCCCGAGGGCGTCGACGCCGGAACGCTCGTCGCGGGCGCCCAGCGGGCCCTGGAGGCCGTACGGGCGCACGACCCGGCACTGGCGGCGCTCACCGACCGGATCGGGGAGGTCGGCATCCTGCTGCGCGATGTCGCCGGGGAGCTGGCGGGGTACGCCGACGACCTGGACGCCGATCCGCTGCGACTGGCCGCGGTCGAGGAGCGGCGGGCCGCGCTCACCGGGCTGATCCGCAAGTACGGCGAGGACGTCTCCGCCGTACTGGCGTGGGCCGAGCGGAGTGCCGCGCGGCTGACCGAACTGGACGGCGACGACGACCGGATCGGGGAACTCACCGCCGAACGTGACGCGCTCCGCGCCGAACTGGGCGTGCTGGCCCAGGAGCTGACCGACGCGCGGACGGAGGCGGCGGAGCGGTTCGCGGCGGCCGTGACCGCCGAGCTGGCCTCGCTCGCCATGCCGCACGCGCGCGTGTCGTTCGACATCCGGCAGACCGAGGACCCGGAGGGCGTCGAGGTGGGCGGGCGGACGGTCGCCTACGGCCCGTCGGGCGTGGACGAGGTCGAGCTGCTGCTGGCCCCGCACCCGGGAGCACCGCCCCGGCCCATCGCCAAGGGCGCGTCCGGCGGTGAGCTGTCGCGCGTGATGCTGGCCGTGGAGGTCGTCTTCGCGGGCACGGACCCGGTGCCCACGTACCTCTTCGACGAGGTGGACGCCGGTGTCGGCGGCAAGGCGGCGGTGGAGATCGGGCGGCGGCTCGCGCGGCTGGCGAAGACGGCGCAGGTCGTGGTCGTCACGCACCTGCCGCAGGTGGCCGCGTTCGCCGACCGGCAGCTGCTGGTGGAGAAGACCAACGACGGGTCGGTCACCCGGTCCGGTGTGAAGGTGCTCGAAGGGGAGGACCGCATTCGCGAGCTGTCCCGCATGCTCGCCGGCCAGGAGGACTCCGAAACGGCGCGCGCCCACGCGGAGGAGCTCCTGGCGACGGCACGGGCGGACGGGTAGGCGTCGGCCGGTCTCGCGTGAGTGACCGCTCCCGCGTGCCGGCTTCCCTCGGACGCGCCGCCGCCCTCACCCGGGCCGCGTCGACCTCGTGCGGGTACGCCAGGGCCGGGCCGTCACCGCCGTGCTCGCGTACGGGTTTCCGGGGCTGCTGCGCCGTGACGCACGGGCCGTCGAGACCGCCGCCGTCGCCACGGAGGGCCGCGGCGGCCGTGCTGCCCGGCGACCCGGGGCAGCGCACGATGACCGGCGGCACGGGAGCACACGCGCCGGCGCGGCCCTCAGGGCGGCCGTCGTCACGGGCGCCGGACGGGCCGGGTCGCTCGCCCGTGCCGCCGCGGTGGTCGCCGCCGCGGTGTACGGGGACGAGGTGAACGCGGCGGCTCGGTCGCCGGGTGAGAGCCGAGCAGGGTCCGTCACTCGTGTGGGTGAAAGGGTGGGCCGTGTGCCGCCGGGTGGGGGCCCTCGGCGGTGCCCGAAGCGCTGTGCGGGCTGGCATGCTTGACGGAGTACGCGTAGGGACCCGCGCGGTACACCCTCTCCGCACGTTCCTTCTGTACGTTCTTCGTGACCGTCCGACCCGAACCAGGAGCCCGGCCACGTGACGCCCGTGAGCAGCCACTCACCGCACGGCCGGCCGCCGCTGCGCACCGTGCAGGTGCTGGGCGGTGGCAATGCCGCCGGCAGCGCCCATGTGCGCTCGCTGGCCGCGGGGCTCGTCGAGCGGGGCGTACGGGTCACGGTGTGCGCCCCCGCCGAGGCGGATCACGCCTACGACTTCACCGGCGTGGGCGCCGAGCACGTGCACGTGCCGCGCAGCAGCGACCCGTGTTCGGTGGCCGCGCTGCGGGCCGCGTGCACCGGTGCCGACCTGGTGCACGCGCACGGGCTGCACGCCTCTTTCCGCACCGTGCTCGCCCTGAGCGGGCGGAGCACCCCGCTCGTCGTCACCTGGCACGACCGGGCGCGCGCCGACGGTCCGCGCGCCCACTTCCTGCGCGTGCTGGAGCGGCGGGTCGTCAAGGCGGCCACCGTGGTGCTCGGGACGACGTCCGCCCTCGTCGACCGGGCGCGCCGCGCGGGAGCGCGGGACGCGCGGCTGGCCGCCGTCTCCCTCCCCGGTCCCCGCGCCTTCCCGGTGCGGGACGACCCCGACCGGCTGCGGCCCAAGGTGCGGGCCGAACTCGGCGCCATGGGCCGCCCGTTGCTCATCGCCGTCGGCTCCCTCGAACGGCACCGGGGCTACGACATCCTGCTGGACGCGGCGCACGCGTGGCGGCGGCTCGACCCCGTGCCGCTGGTGGTGCTCGCGGGGGAGGGGTCACTGCGCGGCGAACTCCAGCGGCGGATCGAGAGCGAGGAGCTGCCGGTCAGACTCCTCGGCCGGCGCGACGACCTCACCGATCTGCTCGCCGCCGCCGATCTCGCGCTGCTGCCGAGCCGGTGGGAGGCACGGTCCCCGCTCGCCCAGGCGGCCCTCCACGCGCGCGTGCCGCTCGTCGCGACCGACGTGGGCGGCATCCCCGAACTCGTCGGCGACGCCGCGGAACTCGTCCCGTACGGGAACGCGCGAGCGCTCGCCGACGCCGTCGTAGGGCTGCTGGACGACCCCGGACGCCGGGAGCTGCTCAAGGAGCGGGGCGTGCGGCAGGCCGCCGGCTGGCCCACCGAGGACGAGACGGTCGCCCAGGTGCTGAGCGTCTACGACGAGCTGACGCAGCCCCGGCCGCTGATCTGACACCGGTCCGGCGCGGGGTCACGGCACGTGCCGCCGGGCCCGCAGGGCCAGGCTCAACGCCAGGACGGTCTGCGGGTCGTCGAGGTCGGTGCCCAGCAGCTCGCCGATGCGGCCGAGCCTGTTGTAGAGCGTCTGCCGGTTCAGATGCAGTTCGCGGGCCGTCTCCGCCTTGCGCCCGGCGTGCGCCAGATAGGTCTCCAGGGTGGGCAGCAGCGGCGGTCTGGAGCGGCGGTCGTGGTCCAGGACCGGACCGATCGCGCGGTCCACGAAGGCCGCCAGGTCCGGGTGGTCGCGCAGCCGCCACAGCAGCAGGTCGATGTCCAGCCGTCGGGCGTCGTGCCAGGGGCGGTCCGGCAGCCCCTGCGCCGCGGTCGCCGTCTCCGCCGCGTGCCGCAGCCCCGTCGCCGCCGCCGCCCAGTCCCCGGCCGGCCCGACGACCACCACCGGCGGCTGTCCCCCCGGGCGCAGCGTCCCCGCGCGTTCCACCCCCGCCCGCAGCGCCGTGGCCACCCGGTCCGCGACCGACGGCCGCTCCGCCTCCGAGCGCAGTGCGAGCAGCAGCGGTACCCGCCCCTCGACCGGTCGCACGCCCAGCAGGACGGGCACCCCGAGCGCGGCGAGCTCCTCGCCCACCGCGCGGGCCAGTACCGCCCAGCCTCCTCCTTGCGGGGCCAGGACGTCGCCGGGCCGCATCACCACCGGAAGCAGCGGTCCCGCACCCGGCTTGAAGCCCAGCACGCGCGCCTGCGCGGGCGCGTCCCGAGCGGTGACACGGCCCTCGGCGAGGTCGGTGAGGAAGTCCCCGCGGCCACGCGCCGCCAGCTCCTCCTCCTGACGGGCCTGCATCAGCACCACGGCGAGGATGCCCGCCGCCCGCTCGGCAGCCATCCGGTGCACCGGCTCCGGCGTGCTGCGCACCGGCAGCAGCGCCAGACGCGCCCGTACGCCGCCGCTGCCGGGGCCGCCACCGGGCACGTCCACGAGGGCCGAACCGGCCGGCGGGTCGTCCCGGTGCCTGTCCCGCAGCCCTTCCCACACCTGGAGCGGGTCCGCGCCCTCGGGGCCCTCGCCGGCCGCGTACAGCAGCTGTCCGTCGGTGGTCTCCAGGAACACCGGGTTGCCGGTGAACCCGGCGAGGATCTCCAGGACCTGGGGGACTCCGCCGCCGCGCAGCAGCGCCTCGGTGCACCGGCGGTGCACCTCCTCCGCGCGTTGCAGCAGCGCGTAGTGACCGTTGACGATCTCGGTGTGGATCTCCTCGGTGACCGTCACGAACGGCACCTCGCGGTGCAGCTGGACCAGCGGCAGCCCCGCCGCCCGGGCCGACTCGACGAGAGCGGCGGGCAGCCGGGTGAAGCGCGGACCGAGCTCGACGACGAGGGCCGCGATGCCCCGCTCGGCCAGCGTGCGCACGAAGGCCCGCTGCTCGGCCGGCCGGGTACCGGCCCCGTATCCGGTGGTCAGCAGCAGCTCGCCGCCCTTGAGCAGCGAGGCGATGTTGGGCACCTCGCCCGCGTGCACCCAGCGCACCGTGCGCTCCAACCGGTCGGCGCCCGCCAGGACCTCCGGCAGTCCACTGCGCAGCCCGGGCAGCTCCAGCGCCCGCCGCACGGTGATCCCTGCGCCCCGGGTGTCGTATCCGCTGTCCATGACCGGGACGCTACCTGCGCGGAT
The DNA here is from genome assembly GCA_014650015.1 of Streptomyces griseoloalbus. GTDB lineage: Bacteria > Actinomycetota > Actinomycetes > Streptomycetales > Streptomycetaceae > Streptomyces > Streptomyces griseoloalbus. Next base: position 419,435 of record BMUD01000003.1, on the reverse strand, counting down.
GTCCCCCGGACAGCCGGGGTTCGGGCGGCGGCCAAGGGGTAGGGGCGCGGCCACGGACATCGGCGTGGTCGCCCGCGGCACGGGAGGACGACAGCCCGGTCGACGAGCCGCCGCGGGTCGCAGCGGTCGCGGACCGGCTCGGATACGGCGAGGTGTGGCTCGGCGAGGGGCCGACGTGGGACGCGTTCGTGCCAGGCCGAGGCCTCGGCCACGGTCGGCGACCCCGATGCCGTCCGGACGCGGACGGACGTCCACGCGGCGGCCGGACTGGACGAGATCGCCCACGTCCCGGCCACGGCGGGCGACCCGGGGTGCGAACGCACACGGACGGCGCTCGCACCCCGGTAGCCGGGCCTCAGCCCCCGTACGCCCCGGAGGCCGTCAGGCGCAGGGCCGTGTCGATCAGGGGCACGTGGCTGAACGCCTGCGGGAAGTTGCCCACCTGGCGCTTCAGACGCGGGTCCCACTCCTCCGCCAGCAGCCCGAGGTCGTTGCGCAGCGCCAGCAGCTTCTCGAACAGCTTGCGGGCCTCGTCCACGCGGCCGATCATCGCCAGGTCGTCGGCCATCCAGAACGAGCAGGCGAGGAAAGCGCCCTCGTCGCCCGGCAGACCGTCGACGCCCTCGTCCTGTCCCTCCGTCGGGTAGCGCAGGATGAAGCCGTCGGAGGTGGACAGCTCGCGCTGGATCGCCTCGATGGTGCCGATCACCCGCTTGTCGTCCGGGGGCAGGAAGCCCATCTGCGGGATCAGCAGCAGGGAGGCGTCCAGCTCCTTGGAGCCGTAGGACTGGGTGAAGGTGTTGCGTTCCTTGTCGTAGCCCTTCTCGCACACGTCCCGGTGGATGTCGTCGCGCAGCTGCTTCCACTCCTCCAGCGGGCCGTCGGCGTCGCCGGACTCGATGAGCTTGATGGTGCGGTCGACCGCCACCCAGGCCATCACCTTGGAGTGCACGAAGTGGCGGCGCGGGCCGCGCACCTCCCAGATGCCCTCGTCCGGCTCCTGCCAGTGCTTCTCCAGGTAGCGGATCAGCTTCAGCTGGAGCAGGGACGCGTAGTCGTTGCGGGCCAGACCGGTCATGTGGGCCAGGTGCAGGGCCTCGGTGACCTCGCCGTAGACGTCCAGCTGGAGCTGGTGCGCGGCGCCGTTGCCGACCCGGACCGGGGCGGAGGTCTCGTAGCCGGGCAGCCAGTCCAGCTCCGCCTCACCGAGCTCGCGCTCACCGGCGATGCCGTACATGATCTGCAGGTTCTCCGGGTCGCCCGCGACCGCGCGCAGCAGCCACTCGCGCCAGGCGCGGGCCTCCTCGCGGTAGCCGGTGCGCAGCAGCGAGGACAGGGTGATCGCCGCGTCCCGCAGCCAGGTGTAGCGGTAGTCCCAGTTGCGGACGCCGCCGATGTCCTCGGGCAGGGAGGTGGTGGGCGCGGCGACGATGCCGCCGGTCGGGGCGTACGTCAGGGCCTTCAGCGTGATCAGCGAGCGGACCACGGCCTCGCGGTAGGGGCCGTGGTACGTACAGTGCTCCACCCACTCGCGCCAGAAGTCCTCCGTCGCCTCGAGCGACTGCTCCGGCTCGGGCAGCGGCGGCGGCTGCTTGTGCGAGGGCTCCCACGAGATGGTGAACGCGATCCGTTCGCCCGGCGCGACGGTGAAGTCCGAGTACGTGGTCAGCGACTTGCCGTAGGTCTCGACGGAGGTGTCGAACCACACGGAGTCCGGGCCCGCGACGGCGACCGTGCGCCCCTCGTGCTTGTGCACCCACGGGACCACCCTGCCGTACGAGAAACGCATCCGGAGCGCCGAGCGCATGGGCACCCGGCCGGAGACCCCCTCGACGATCCGGATCAGCTGGGGCGCGCCGTCGCGCGGGGGCATGAAATCCGTCACCCGGACCGTGCCGCGCGGGGTGTCCCACTCGGATTCCAGGATCAGTGAGTCGCCGCGGTAGCCGCGCCGGGTCGCCCTGGGCGGTTCGGCGTCGGCGGCGTGCGCGGGACCCAGCCGCCAGAAGCCGTGCTCCTCGGTGCCCAACAGGCCGGCGAAGATGGCGTGCGAGTCGAAGCGGGGCAGGCACAGCCAGTCGACTGTGCCGTCCCGGCAGACCAGGGCAGCGGTCTGCATGTCTCCGATGAGTGCGTAATCTTCGATGCGCCCGGCCACGTGCAACTCCAGTCGAACGGCCACGTCACCCCACAAGGGGGCTGTCGCTAGTGCGGTCAAGGGGTATGTGAAATACGTCGTTGAGCTGTGAGGCAAAGCAGTCGCTCAGCCGTGAATGCAAAAGCGCCAATCCTTGCTCAACGAACTGACGAGCTCACGTTGTTCCGGAACTTACGGACGGGGGTGGTGCCGTTAGGCCGGCCGGGCTCGGCAGCGATTGTCCGAGCAGGATACGACGCATGTAGATGATCTGTGTGCCGCTCCGGAGAACGCGCCTCCGCTGAACGAGTGAGCAAGGGGTGAGGGTCCGGTGTACGGGGTCACATGGGTGTCGGCGCGTGCGCGGAGCGTGGCCGGGAGCCATCCCCGCGCGGCGCTGATACGCTGGTAGCCCGTGGACCGGTGGGCGAGAAACCCCGGAACCGCACCCACAGATCGCGACCACGGGAGCCCCCTCTTGGCCATGCCGCCCAAATCCTCGACGACCAAGCACATCTTCGTCACCGGGGGTGTCGCCTCCTCCCTCGGCAAGGGGCTGACCGCCTCCAGCCTGGGCATGCTGCTCAAGGCCCGGGGCCTGCGCGTCGTGATGCAAAAGCTCGACCCGTACCTGAACGTCGACCCGGGCACGATGAACCCCTTCCAGCACGGTGAGGTGTTCGTCACCAACGACGGCTCCGAGACCGACCTGGACATCGGGCACTACGAGCGCTTCCTCGACCGCGACCTGGACGGCTCGGCCAACGTCACCACGGGCCAGGTCTACTCGACGGTGATCGCCAAGGAGCGGCGCGGCGAGTACCTGGGCGACACGGTGCAGGTCATCCCGCACATCACCAACGAGATCAAGCACCGCATCCGCCGCATGGCGACGGACGAGGTCGACGTCGTGATCACGGAGGTCGGCGGAACGGTCGGCGACATCGAGTCGCTGCCCTTCCTGGAGACCGTCCGCCAGGTGCGGCACGAGGTCGGCCGCGACAACGTCTTCGTGGTCCACATCTCGCTGCTGCCGTACATCGGCCCCTCGGGCGAGCTGAAGACGAAGCCGACCCAGCACTCGGTTGCGGCGCTGCGCAACATCGGTATCCAGCCGGACGCGATCGTGCTCCGCTGCGACCGCGAGGTGCCGACGGCGATCAAGCGGAAGATCTCGCTGATGTGCGACGTCGACGAGGCCGCCGTGGTGGCCTGCCCCGACGCCCGCTCGATCTACGACATTCCCAAGACCGTGCACGGCGAGGGCCTGGACGCCTATGTCGTGCGCAAGCTGGACCTGCCCTTCCGTGACGTGGACTGGACGACCTGGGACGACCTGCTCGACCGTGTCCACAACCCCGACCACGAGATCACGCTCGCCCTGGTCGGCAAGTACATCGACCTGCCCGACGCCTACCTCTCGGTCATCGAGGCGCTGCGCGCGGGCGGCTTCGCCAACAGGGCCCGCGTGACGATCAAGTGGGTCACCTCCGACGACTGCAGGACCCCGGCCGACGCCCACGCGCAGCTCGGCGACGTCGACGGCATCTGCATCCCGGGGGGCTTCGGCGACCGCGGTGTGCTCGGCAAGGTCGGCGCGATCCGCTACGCCCGCGAGAACCGGATCCCGCTGCTGGGCCTGTGTCTGGGCCTGCAGTGCATCGTGATCGAGGCCGCGCGCAACCTCGCGGAGATCTCCGACGCCAACTCCACCGAGTTCGACCCGGCCACCTCCCACCCGGTCATCTCCACCATGGCCGAGCAGCTCGACATCGTCGCCGGTGAGGGCGACATGGGCGGCACCATGCGGCTCGGCATGTACCCGGCCAAGCTGGCCGAGGGCTCGATCGTGCGCGAGGTGTACGACGGCAAGGAGTACGTCGAGGAGCGCCACCGCCACCGCTACGAGGTGAACAACGCCTACCGCGCGGAGCTGGAGAAGAAGGCGGGCATCCTGTTCTCCGGCACCTCCCCGGACGGCAAGCTCGTGGAGTACGTGGAGTACCCGCGCGAGGTCCACCCCTACCTGGTCGCGACCCAGGCGCACCCCGAGCTGCGCTCGCGTCCGACCCGCCCGCACCCCCTCTTCGCGGGCCTGGTGAAGGCCTCGGTCGAGCGGAAGATCTCGAAGTAACACACCCGGTTGTACGGTTGCCGGGGTGCGAACCCGCGAGGGTGCGCACCCCGGCCGCTTTTTCACGCAGGGCACACGCACGACCGCTGTATGTCGGGAAGGACAGGCATGACGATCAAGGACATCCCGGAAGAGTGGGAGATCCGGGGGACCGAGACCCCGTTCGTGGGCAACAAGACCTCCGTCCGCACCGATGACGTGGTCATGCCCGACGGAACGGTGGTCCGCCGTGACTACCAGGTCCATCCCGGGTCCGTGGCCGTCCTCGCCCTCGACGAGGCCGGCCGGGTGCTGGTCCTGCGCCAGTACCGCCACCCCGTGCGCCACAAGCTGTGGGAGATCCCGGCCGGCCTGCTCGACGTCCCCGGCGAGAACCCGCTGCACGCCGCCCAGCGCGAGCTCTACGAGGAGGCGCACGTCAAGGCGGAGGACTGGCGGGTGCTGACCGACGTCTACACCACGCCCGGCGGCTGCGACGAGGCCGTACGGATCTTCCTCGCCCGGGGGCTGTCCGAGGCCGAGGGCGACCGCTTCGAGGTCGAGGACGAGGAGGCCGACATGGAACTGGCCCGGGTCCCTGTCGCGGAGCTGGTCCGGGGCGTCCTGGCCGGTGAGCTGCACAACAACTGTCTCGTGGTGGGCGTCCTTTCGCTGGTCGCCGCCCGTGACGGAGACGGCCTGGACGCGCTGCGCCCGGCTCAGGCACCGTGGCCGGCCCGCCCGTTCGAGGCCTGAAACCACCCCCCGCCCACCCCCGTGCCCGCAATGGTGTGACGATCGGCTGATCCGATTGGGGGATGTACCCGCCGCGCTCCACCGGGAACGTCGCAGAGCGTGAACTAGGCTCTGGAAAACGCCCGATCCGGAGTCCCGGCGGGCTTGCGCGTGCGGTGGGACGGGAGTGTGGCCCGTGACGGATCAGGCGGTGGACCCAGGCGGTGTGCGGCTCGCTCAGGACGCCGCACCGGAGGGTCGATTCCTGGGCCGTACCAGGGAGTTGAAGGAGCTGCGCGCCGACATCGAGCGCGCGGGACTGGACACCCTCTCCGGCCGCAAGGCGCCCCGCGCGCGCGTGCTGCTCATCGCGGGCCGGCCGGGCTCCGGCCGGACGGCGGTGGCCGACGAACTCGTACGCCAGGTCGCCGACCGCTATCCCGACGGGGTGCTGCGCGCCCGCCTGAGCGAACCCGACGGCACGCGCGTGCCCGTCGAGCGCGCCGCGCGGGAGCTGCTCGACACGCTGGGGGCACCCGCCCCGGCAGGAGCCCCCGAGGACGATCTCACCGAGGCGCTGCGCACCGCCCTGGCCGACCGCCGGGTGGTGCTCCTGCTGGACGACGCCGCCGACGCCGAGCAGGTCGACGCGCTGCTGCCGGACAACCCGGACTGTCTGGCCGTCGCCGTCTCCTCGGGGCCGCTGACCGGCATCGCCGACGTCCGCCCCTGCACCCTCGGCGGCCTCGACACCAAGTCCGCGGTGGAGCTGCTGTCCCGGTTCACCGGGTCGGTCCGCATCACGGTCGACCCCCGGGCCGCCGAGCGGCTCGCCGAGCAGTGCCAGGGCCAGCCGGCCGCACTGGTGCTGGCCGGGGGCTGGCTCGCCGCCCGGCCCAAGGCGGCCGTCGCCGACCTCGCCAAGCAGCTGCACACGGACGCCGACCACGGCACCGTCGTCGGCCGCGTCCTCCGGCTCGTGCACGCCGCGCTGCCCGCGTCCGCGGCCCGGATGCTGCGTCTGCTCAGCCTCGCCCCGGCCGGCCTGGTCGATCCGCACACCGCCGCCGCCCTCGCCGGCTGCTCGGTGGAGACCGCCCGCACAGCTCTGGACGACTTCGTCGCCCACGGCCTGCTGCACGCCGCGGGCTCGCAGCCGCAGTACGAGGTGCCCTGCTGTCTGCACCCCCTGCTGGCCGACCTCGCCAGGGCCCATGAGCGGCCCGCCGAGCTCCAGCTGGCCCGCGCCCGCATGCTGGAGCGGACCGTCCGGCTGCTCCAGTCGTGCAGGGCGATCACCGAGACCGACAGCCCCCAGGCCCGCGAGAAGCTCCTCGGCACGCCGCGCGCCCTGCGTTTCCCCACCCCCCGGGCCGCCGCCGACTGGTTGCGCAGCCGTCGGCCCGCCCTGCTGGCCTCCGCGCGGGTCGCGGTCGCCGACGGGGAGCTGGACACCCTGGCCCGGCGCCTGATGTCCCAGCTGGTGCGGGCCATGGTGGCCCACTTCGGCACCCAGGCCGCCGCGAGCGACCTGTACGACCTCCACGGCCTGGTCCTCGACGTCGCCGAGCGCCGCCGGCTGCCCCGCGAGCGGGCGGCTGCCCTGCTGAACCTCGGTGACCTCGACGCCCGCACCGGCCGTACGTCCGATGCCCTGGCGCGCTACCGGGCCGCGCTGGACGCCGGACGCGAGGCGAACGATCCGTACGCGACCGGCCGCGCGATGGAATCCGTGGGCGGCGCCCATCTGGAGCTCGGGGACTACGCCCGGGCCGCCGACTGGTTCGGCCGGGCGCTGGCCGAGCGGCTCGCCCGGGGCGACCGCGCGGAAGCCGCCCGGCTCTACGGCCGTATCGGCGCCGCCCACACCTACGCCGGCCGCTACGGCGAGGCGCTGCGCAACTGGCGCGCGGCCGTCGCCGGGCACCGCAAGAACGGCGACGTGGCCGCACAGGCGCGGGCGCTGAGCGAACTGGCCCGGGTGCAGGAGTACGCGGGCCGGCTCGAGGAGTCGCTGCGCACCTGCCGGGAGGCCCTCGAGTGGGCACGCCGGGCCGACGACGGCCGGCTGCGGGCGGCGCTGCACCTTCGGGTCGCGGACTCCTTCGAGCGCCTCGGCGACCCCGCGTCGGCCGCGCTGCACCGGGGCACGGCCGAGCGGATTCTGGCCGAGGAGGCCCCGGAAGGCGACTCCGAGCTGGAACAAGAAGCTAACGCCTGCGAAATCCGCAGCGCTTCTGCTGAAGATTGATGCAATGAAAGGCTAGACAGCGGGAACACCTTCATTAGACTGGCTCTGCCGCACCTTCTCCTGCGGTCTCCCCCGGTGTGCCCGTGTGTGCCCGGGTATGTGTAGTGATATCCCCATACCCTCTGAGCCAAGGACCGTGATCGACGTGAAGGTCGGCATCCCCCGCGAGGTCAAGAACAACGAGTTCCGGGTGGCCATCACCCCCGCCGGCGTGCACGAGCTGGTGCGCCACGGCCACCAGGTCGTCATCGAGCGCGGCGCCGGCGTCGGCTCCTCGATCCCGGACGGGGAGTACGTCGCCGCGGGCGGGCAGATCCTGGACACCGCCGACGAGGTCTGGGGCGCCGCCGATCTGCTGCTGAAGGTCAAGGAGCCCATCGCGCAGGAGTACCACCGCCTGCGCAAGGACCAGACCCTCTTCACCTACCTGCACCTGGCCGCGTCCAAGGAGTGCACGGACGCCCTCCTGGAGTCCGGCACCACCGCGATCGCCTACGAGACCGTAGAGCTGCCCAGCCGCGCCCTGCCGCTGCTCGCGCCGATGTCCGAGGTTGCGGGCCGGCTGGCCCCGCAGGTCGGCGCCTACCACCTGATGCGCGCCAACGGAGGCCGCGGCGTGCTGCCCGGCGGGGTCCCCGGCGTGCTGGCCGGCAAGGCCGTCGTCATCGGCGGCGGCGTCTCCGGCTGGAACGCCGCGCAGATCGCCATCGGCATGGGCTTCCACGTGACCCTGCTCGACAAGGACATCAACAAGCTCCGCGAGGCGGACAAGATCTTCGGCACGAAGATCCAGACCGTCGTCTCCAACGCCTTCGAGCTGGAGAAGGCCTGCCTGGAGGCCGACCTCGTGATCGGCGCCGTCCTGATCCCCGGCGCCAAGGCCCCGAAGCTGGTCACCAACGAGCTCGTCTCGCGGATGAAGGCCGGAAGTGTCCTTGTCGACATCGCGATCGACCAGGGCGGCTGCTTCGAGGACTCCCACCCGACCACGCACGCCGAGCCGACCTTCGCGGTGCACGAGTCGGTGTTCTACTGCGTCGCCAACATGCCCGGCGCGGTGCCCAACACCTCCACCTACGCGCTGACCAACGCCACGCTGCCGTACATCGTCGAACTCGCCGACCGCGGCTGGGCGGACGCGCTGCGCCGCGACCCCGCGCTCGCCAAGGGCCTCAACACGCATGACGGCAAGGTCGTTTACAAGGAGGTCGCCGAGGCGCACGGCCTCGAGCACGTGGAACTCGCCTCCCTGCTCGGCTGAGTCGCCCGGACGGTAAGTCGACCAAGTCATCGACCGGCAAAGGCGACACGTCAACATCGGTCGTCAACGCCGCGCACCCGGCCGGACCTTGCCCGACAAGGTCCGGCCGGGTGTGTGTATGGTCACTTCACGTATCCGGTACAACTCGCCTCGAACGTAACCCTTCTACCGATTCGCACACCCGTGAAACCTGCCGTGCGACGGCCATACGCCCTTGACAGAGGGATGTTTCATTGCCGACACATCCGGCCGGGTCCGGCGGATTGTGTTGCTGCGGACGGCCGACACGCCATAGAGTCGCCAACCGTCGGCATGGTGCCACGCTGACCTGTCTAGAAGTTTCCTGGTCACCAAGGAGGTAAGACGACTTGTGAATGAGTCGACATTTACTCCCGGGGGTGGTCAACCAGGAATGCCTGCACCGGGCCAGGGGTCCGCGGGATTCGCTGCTGTCGGCTCCGTCGCAGTGCGCACCTTCGCAGCCCACCAGGGTCACCAGACAGCAGGGGTGACTCACCCAGCACACCGAAGCATGGATGGCCATCACGTGAACGCCATGGCCGGCGACGGAAGTGGCGCGCCCCACAACCATTTCGCCGACTACGACGAACTGCCCGAGGGGCATTTCTACGACCCCGACGCCGAGTACGAGCCCGATCCCGAGTACGCGGCCACGCTCGCGCCCGACGCGGCGCGTCAGCGCCGCGAGCGCATCGGCCCGACCGGACGCCCGCTGCCGTACTTCCCGATCCCGGGCCCGCTGACCGACCACGGCCCCGCGAAGATCATCGCGATGTGCAACCAGAAGGGCGGCGTGGGCAAGACCACGTCGACCATCAACCTGGGTGCCGCGCTCGCGGAGTACGGACGCCGGGTGCTGCTCGTCGACTTCGACCCGCAGGGCGCGCTGTCGGTCGGACTGGGCGTCAACCCGATGGAACTCGACCTCACCGTCTACAACCTGCTCATGGAGCGGGGCATGGCGGCCGACGAGGTGCTGCTGAAGACCGCGGTCCCCAACATGGACCTGCTGCCCAGCAACATCGACCTGTCGGCGGCCGAGGTCCAGCTGGTGAGCGAGGTCGCGCGCGAGTCGACGCTGCAGCGGGCGCTGAAGCCGCTGATGGACGACTACGACTACATCGTGATCGACTGCCAGCCCTCGCTCGGCCTGCTCACGGTCAACGCGCTGACCGCCGCCCACAAGGTGATCGTGCCGCTGGAGTGCGAGTTCTTCGCGCTGCGCGGTGTGGCCCTGCTGACCGAGACCATCGAGAAGGTCCAGGAGCGGCTCAACCCGGACCTGGAGCTCGACGGCATCCTCGCCACGATGTACGACTCGCGCACGGTGCACAGCCGTGAGGTGCTCGCGCGGGTGGTCGAGGCCTTCGACGACCACGTCTACCACACCGTCATCGGGCGCACGGTCCGCTTCCCGGAGACCACGGTCGCCGGTGAGCCGATCACCACGTACGCCTCCAACTCCGTCGGTGCCGCCGCCTATCGCCAGCTCGCCAGGGAGGTGCTCGCCCGGTGTCACGCCGAGTGAGTCTGCCCGGGGCCGACGAACTCTTCCGTACGACAGGGGGGATGGCGCTCCAGGCGTCCACGCCCAGGCGCCAGGCCAACGGCGACGCCCGCGTCCCCGCTCCCGCCGGGGAGGGCGACGCCGCGGCGGCCCAGGAGGACGCGCCGCAGTCGGTGCCCGCGCAGGGCGGCGACGGCGAGGGCGCGGAGCATGTCGCCGCGGACCGGGAGTCGGCCGAGGCCGGGGAGTCCCGCAGCCGTGGCGCGGCGGGCTCCGGGCGGCGTCAGGCGGCGCCGGACGGCGCGTCCGCGGCCCCGCGCAAGCGGGGCAGAGCGGCGGCGCGGCGGCCCAGCGGTCGCGAACGGCACGACGAGAAGATCACCGTGTACGTGTCCGCCGAGGAGCTGATGGACCTCGAGCACGCGCGTCTCGTCCTGCGCGGCGAGCACGGCCTCGCCGTCGACCGCGGCCGGATCGTCCGCGAGGCGGTCGCCGTGGTCCTCGCCGATCTGGAGAGCCGGGGAGACGCCAGCATCCTCGTACGACGCCTCCGCGGACGGTAGCGGTAGCCTGCGGAGGCCATGACCTCGAACGACGCGCCCGCCTCCACCCCCGGCGACCGGCCGCACCGCCGCCGCGCCCTGGGCCGGGGTCCGGGAGCGGTTCCGCCGTCGGAACGGCCCGCCGCGCCGACCGGGCAGGACGCCCCGCCCGGACCCGTGGCGCCGGGACCGACGGGCCGGACGCCCGCGGAGGGTGAGGAGACGGCCGATCCCGCCGAGCCCCGTGAGCGACCGGCGCAGGAGACCCCCACGTCGGCGCCCGGTGCGGCCGTGCCCGACGGGACGACGCCCCCGCCGAGGGGCGGGAGCGGCACCCCCCGGCCGGTGGACGGGCGGCCCGAGTCCGAGGAGCCGCTCGCTGCGGCCAGGACGGCCCCGGGTGCGCCGGACCGGGGTGGGGCGGCTCCGGGCGGCCCGGAGCCTCCGTCCGGGCCGGAGACGGACACGGAGCCCGGCTTCCCGCCGCGGACGCCGCCCCACGACCAGCCGGACGGATCGTCGAGGACATCGCCCCCGGACGTCGCCACGGGGCCCGCCGCCCCGCCCGCCGCCTCGCACCCCGGGCCCCCCGCCCCCGGCACGGAGCCCCGTACGGGCCTTGCGCCGGGCGGGGAGCCCCACGGCGGGGCCGGGAGGCCGGGCACGGCACCGGAGCGGCTGTCCGGCGACGCGCCGGGCACGGCCCCGGTGCGGGAGCGCCACGCGGGGGACCCGGCGTCGCCCGGGCCCGGCGGTCTCCGGCCCGGGGCGGAATCCGGGAGCGGCGGCGAGGGCGAGGACGGCGACGGCCGGTTCAAGGTCCGGCTGTCGAACTTCGAGGGACCCTTCGACCTGCTGCTTCAGCTGATCTCCAGGCACAAGCTGGATGTCACCGAGGTCGCCCTGTCCAGGGTGACCGACGAGTTCATGGCGTACATCCGGGCGATGGGGCCGGACTGGGACCTGGACGAGACGACCGAGTTCCTGGTCGTGGCGGCCACGCTGCTCGACCTCAAGGCGGCGCGGCTGCTGCCCGCCGCCGAGGTGGAGGACGAGGCCGACCTCGCCCTGCTGGAGGCCCGGGACCTGCTGTTCGCGAGGCTGCTGCAGTACCGCGCGTACAAGCGGATCGCGGAGATCTTCAGCCACCGGCTGGACGACGAGGCCCGGCGCCACCCCCGGACCGTCGGACTCGAACCGCGGCACGCCGAGCTGCTGCCCGAGGTCGTCATCGGCATCGGAGCCGAGGGTTTCGCCCGGCTCGCGGTCAAGGCGATGCAGCCCAGGCCCAAGCCGCAGGTGTACGTCGACCACATCCACGCGCCACTGGTCAGCGTGCAGGAGCAGGCCGGGATCGTCGTCGCGCGGCTGAGGGAGCTGGGGGAGGCCCGTTTCGAAGAGTTGGTGGCGGACACCGACGACACGCTGACCGTCGTCGCCCGCTTCCTCGCCCTGCTGGAGCTGTACCGCGAGAAGGCCGTCGCCCTCGACCAGGAGACCGCGCTCGGCGAGCTGACCGTGCGCTGGACCGGTGGGGACGGGGACGCCGCCCCCACCGTCACCGACGAGTTCGACCGGCCGCCCGAGCAGCCGAAGGAGGAGAGAAAGGCGTGAGCGAGAAGTCGACCGAGGTCCCCGCGGGGCTGCGCACCGTCGCGGACCTCCACCTCAAGCCCGCCCTGGAGGCGGTCCTCATGGTGGTGGACGAGCCCGCGACCGAGGAGCACCTGGCGAAGATACTGGAGCGCCCGAAGCGCCAGGTGGCGGACGCGCTGCGGGAACTGGCCGACGAGTACACCGCCCAGGGCCGCGGCTTCGAACTGCGGCTCGTCGCGGGCGGCTGGCGCTTCTACACCCGCCCCGAGTACGCCGCCGCCGTCGAGGGATTCGTGCTGGACGGCCAGCAGGCCCGGCTCACCCAGGCCGCCCTGGAGACCCTCGCCGTGGTGGCCTACCGGCAGCCGGTCAGCCGCAGCCGCGTCTCCGCCGTACGCGGAGTCAACTGCGACGGTGTGATGCGCACCCTCCTGCAGCGCGGTCTGATCGAGGAGGCGGGCACGGAACCCGAAACAGGTGCGATCCTGTACACGACGACGAACTACTTCCTGGAGCGGATGGGCCTGCGCGGTCTGGACGAGCTCCCGGAGCTCGCTCCCTTCCTCCCGGAGGCGGAGGCGATCGAGGCCGAGACCCAGGAAGCCGTGCCGTCGTTCGATCCGGACGCACCGGACCCGGACGACGGTCCCCCGACGAACACGACGACGACGGAATTCTGATGCGAAGCAGCGGCAGCGGTAAGAGCGGCGGACGCGGTAACCCCAGCGGTGCCGGCAACAACAGGGACCAGAAGCAGGGGCAGGGCCGCCCCCGCAAGCCCCGCCCCGAGGAGCGCCGCTACGACGTCGGCCCCGGAGCCACCAAGGACGGCCCCAAGTCCGGGCGTGGCGGCGCCAAGCCGTCGCCCCAGAAGGGCGGCCGGGGCCGTACCGCCCCGGCCCGTTCGCGCGAGTACGAGACGCGGATCGAGGAGCGCAACCGCGATCGGTACGCGGACAGGAAGGACGTCAAGCTCCCGAAGACCTTCCCCGGCGCCGAGCAGGAGGGCGAGCGGCTGCAGAAGGTGCTCGCCCGCGCGGGCTACGGCTCCCGGCGTGCCTGCGAGGAGCTGATCGAGCAGGCGCGGGTGGAAGTCAACGGCGAGATCGTCCTCGAACAGGGCAAGCGGGTCGACCCGGAGAAGGACGAGGTCAAGGTCGACGGTCTGACCGTCGCCACGCAGTCGTACCAGTTCTTCTCGCTGAACAAGCCCGCCGGTGTCGTCTCGACGATGGAGGACCCCGAGGGCCGGCAGTGCCTCGGCGACTACGTCACCAACCGCGAGACCCGGCTCTTCCACGTCGGACGGCTCGACACCGAGACCGAGGGCGTCATCCTGCTCACCAACCACGGCGAGCTGGCGCACCGTCTCACCCACCCCAAGTACGGCGTGAAGAAGACCTACCTCGCGCACATCGTCGGGCCCATCCCGCGCGACCTCGGCAAGCGCCTCAAGGACGGCATCCAGCTCGAGGACGGTTACGCGCGCGCGGACCACTTCCGGGTCGTCGAGCAGACCGGCAAGAACTACCTCGTCGAGGTGACCCTGCACGAGGGCCGCAAGCACATCGTGCGCCGCATGCTCGCGGAGGCCGGGTTCCCGGTCGACAAGCTGGTGCGCACCGCCTTCGGCCCGATCACGCTGGGCGACCAGAAGTCGGGCTGGCTGCGCCGGCTGTCGAACACCGAGGTCGGCATGCTGATGCAGGAGGTCGACCTGTAGGCCCCGCAGCCTCATCGACGCCCCTTCCCGCGTGGACCGGCCGAAGAACTGACAGCGGGGGGTTGTGGCCGGGACGGCACCCCTTTTATAGTCGTGATGACTATAAAAGGGGGTGCGGGTCATGGACGGCTACGACAAGTACGCGTTCGAGCCCTTCGCCGTCACCGTCGACCTCGCCGTGTTCACGATCCGCGCGGGCACGCTGCACGTGCTGCTCGTCGAGCGCGGTCAGGAGCCGTACGCCGGGCAGTGGGCGCTGCCGGGAGGGTTCGTGCAGCCGGACGAGTCCGCGGAGAGCGCCGCGCGGCGGGAGCTGGGCGAGGAGACCGGTCTGACGGATGTCTCCGGGCCGCACCTGGAACAGCTGCGGACCTACAGCGAACCGGACCGGGACCCCCGTATGCGGGTCGTGTCCGTCGCCTTCGCCGCGCTGCTCCCGGACGCGCCCGAGGCGCACGGCGGCAGCGACGCCGCGCAGGCCCGCTGGACGCCGTACGACTGCGCGCGGGGGCTCGCCTTCGACCACGACCGGATCCTCGCCGACGCGCGGGAACGTGTCGGCGCCAAGCTCGAGTACACCTGCCTCGCCACCGCCTTCTGCCCGCCCGAGTTCACGCTCGGGGAGTTGCAGCAGGTCTACGAGGCCGTGTGGGGCACCTCCCTCGACCGGCCCAACTTCCGGCGCAAGGTGCTCGCCACCCCGGGCTTCGTCGACGCCGTGCCGGGCGCCGCGCGCCTCACGGGCGGCCGGGGCAAACCGGCCGCGCTCTACCGCGCGGGCGCCGCGACCACCCTCCACCCCCCGCTGCTCCGGCCGACTCCGGAAGGACGCCCCGCATGACCACGACCACCGTCACCAAGCGCGCTGCCACGGGAGCGCTCACCGGACTCGCCCTGGGGGACGCGCTCGGCTTCCCGACCGAGTTCAACGACGTCCCCTCGATCCTCGCGAAGTTCGGCCCGTGGCGGGGGATGGACCTGCCCCGGCCCGCGATCGTCACCGACGACACCCAGATGACGCTGGCCCTGGGCAAGGGGCTGCGCACGGCGATGGACCGGGGGCTGCTCACGCCGAAGCGGCTGGCGCGGCCGGTGCGCGAGGAGTTCGTGGAGTGGTACCGCTCGCCCGAGAACAACCGCGCCCCGGGCAACACCTGTCTCAAGGCCTGCCATCTGCTGGCCCGCGAGGACCGTCCCTGGCAGGACGCCAGTCAGGTGGGCTCCAAGGGCTGCGGCGCCAACATGCGCGTCGCGCCCATCGGACTCGCCCCCGGTCTGAGTGACGAACAGCGCGCGGGCGCCGCCCAGTTGCAGTCGGCCCTCACCCACGGGCACCCCACCGCACTCGCCGCCTCCGACCTCACCGCGCACGCCGTACGGCTGCTCGCCGAAGGGGCCGAGCCGACCGGGCTGATCGGACTGCTGCGCTCCTACGCCTACGACAACCGCACCCGCTACCACGAGTTCTGGCTCGGCGACCTGTGGACCCGCGCCCAGGACCCGACCCCCGAGCACTTCATCGCCCGCGGCTGGGACGAGTGCCTGGAGATCCTCGGGCGCCTCCAGGAAGCCGTGCGCACCGTCTCGCCGGAGACCGACCCGTGTCTGGCCACCGGGGAGGGCTGGATCGCGGAGGAGGCCCTGGCGACCGGCCTGCTCTGCTTCCTCCTCTTCGTCGACGAGCCGCTCACCGCCCTGCGCCGCGCCGCCTGCACCGCTGGCGACTCGGACTCCATCGCCTGCCTGACGGGCGCCTTCGCGGGCGCGTACCTGGGTGCCGACGCCTGGCCGGCCGAGTGGGCCGACCGGATCGAGTACCGCGAGGACCTGCTGGCCCTCGGGACGCTTTGGGACGCCCGCCCCTGACCTGCGAGGGCACGTACGCGGCGGCTCACGCCAGGCGGATCGAACGTCCCTCCACCGTGATCCGCTCCTCCGGCAGCGGTCTGGTCGCCGGGCCGTGATCCACCGAACCGTCGGCGATCCTGAACCGGCTGCCGTGGCAGGCGCAGTTGATGGTGCCGTCCGCGACGGCGGCCACGACGCAGTTCCGGTGGGTGCAGATGGCCGAGAAGGCCTTGAAGTCGCCCTCCTCGGGCTGGGTCACCACGACCTTCTGGTCCTTGAAGATCGTGCCCCCGCCCACCGGGATGTCGGCGGTCGAGGCCAGCTCCTGCCCGGCGGATTCCGGCGGGGGGCCGCCCTCGCCGTCCCCGCCGCAGCCGGCGGCCAGTGCCGCCGCACCGGTCGCGAGAAGGACCGTGCGGCGCGTCGTGCGAGAGGGCATGTCGTCACTCCGGGGAAGGGGGGCGTGGAGGGAACACGGCGGTGACACAGTTCCAGCATCTCGGCAATCTTGGCACCGAAAGGGCCGAAGCCGAAGCAAATAGTGGTGAAGTGCCATCAAACGTGCATGCCGTCCTGTCTCAGCGGGCGAGCGCCCGGCACCGGCCGCGGGCGGCCTGACTACGCTGGATGACCGAAGCAGACACGCACGTCAGCAAGGAGCATCGTCGTGGCGGTACGCGCGGTCCGGGGGGCCGTCCAGTTGGAGCGGGACGAGGCCGGTCACATGGAGGAGCAGGTCGGGGCGCTGCTCACCGCCGTCATGGAGCGCAACGGCCTGCACACCGACGACCTGATCAGTCTCTGGTTCACGGCCACGCCCGACCTGCACTGCGACTTCCCGGCCGTCGCCGCCCGCAGGCTCGGCATCGTCGACGTCCCCCTGATCTGCGCCCAGGAGCTCGACATCGAGGGCGCCATGCCCCGCGTCGTCCGGGTCCTCGCGCACATCGAGTCCGACAAGCCCCGCGCCGACATCGCGCACGTCTACCTCGGCGCCGCGGCAGCCCTGCGCAAGGACATCGCCCAGTGAGAACCGCACTCGTCATCGGCACCGGACTCATCGGCACGTCCGCGGCCCTCGCGCTGTCCCAGCGGGGCGTCGTCGTCCACCTCACCGACCACGACCCGGAGCAGGCCCGTACGGCGGCGGCGCTGGGCGCCGGGACGGACGAGACGCCCGACGGGCCGGTGGACCTGGCGATCGTCGCCGCCCCGCCCGCCCACGTGGCCGACGTGCTCGCCGACGCGATGCGGCGCGGGCTGGCGCGCGGCTACATCGACGTGGCCAGCGTCAAGGGCGGACCGCGCCGTGAGCTCCAGGAGCGCGGGCTCGACCTGGCGTCCTACATCGGCACCCACCCCATGTCCGGCCGCGAGAAGTCCGGCCCGCTGGCCGCCACCGGTGACCTCTTCGAGGGGCGCCCCTGGGTGCTCACCCCGACCCGGGACACCGACACCGAGGTGCTGAACCTCGCCCTGGAGCTGGTCTCGCACTGCAGGGCCGTGCCCGTCGTCATGGACGCCGACGCCCACGACCGTGCCGTGGCCCTCGTCTCCCACATGCCCCACCTGGTGTCCAGCATGGTCGCCGCCCGCCTG
Organism: Streptomyces griseoloalbus; assembly: GCA_014650015.1. Lineage (GTDB taxonomy): Bacteria > Actinomycetota > Actinomycetes > Streptomycetales > Streptomycetaceae > Streptomyces > Streptomyces griseoloalbus. The sequence continues at coordinate 402,102 of BMUD01000003.1, read as the reverse complement.
GAACACGCCGAGGAAGCCGCCGTACGGCTGTGCGGGCAGGGCATCCGGGACGTGACCCGGATCGCCGCCTCCGACCCCCGGATGTGGATCGACATCCTGTCCGCGAACCCCGGGCCGGTCGCCGACCTGCTCACGGATGTCGCCGCGGACCTGGAGGAGACCGTGCGCGCCCTGCGCGCGCTGCAGTCCTCCGACGAGGACAAGCGCCGCGAGGGCTCCACGGGGATCGAGGACGTGCTGCGCCGCGGGAACGCCGGCCAGGTCCGCGTCCCCGGCAAGCACGGCTCCGCGCCGCGCGTCTACGAGGTCGTGGCGGTGCTCATCGACGACCAGCCCGGGCAGCTGGCCCGGATCTTCGCCGACGCCGGCCGCGCCGGGGTCAACATCGAGGACGTCCGGATCGAGCACGCCACCGGTCAGCAGGCCGGTCTGATCCAGCTCATGGTGGAACCCAAGGCGGCCCCGGTCCTCACCGCGGGCCTGCGGGAGAGGGGCTGGGCGATCCGGCAGTGAGACGCCGGGGCCCTTCCCCCGAAGGGCCGGATCGTCCGCTTGTCAGAAGGGTTCCGGGGAGCCAGTAATCTGGTGCGGGGCGTGTCCGCGCCCCGCACGCACCCCTCCACCGCACCAGGAAGGTGTTCCTCCGTGGAAAACGGCGCCGCCCAGCCCGTGATTGTCGCCATCGACGGCCCCTCCGGCACGGGCAAGTCGAGCACGTCGAAGGCCGTGGCGGCGCAGCTCGGCCTGAGCTACCTGGACACCGGCGCCCAGTACCGGGCGATCACCTGGTGGATGGTGCACCACGGCATCGACACCGACGACCCCACCGCGATCGCCGCCGTGGCCGCGAAGCCGGAGATCGTCTCGGGCACCGACCCCGAGAACCCGACCATCACCGTCGACGGGGTCGACGTGGCCGGGCCGATCCGCGGGCAGGACGTCACCGCCAAGGTCAGCGCGGTCAGCGCGGTTCCCGAGGTGCGGACGCGGATCACCGAGCTGCAGCGCTCCATCGCCGCCTCCGCCGTCACCGGCATCGTCGTCGAGGGGCGTGACATCGGCACCACCGTGCTCCCCGACGCCGACCTGAAGATCTTCCTCACCGCCTCCCCGGAGGCGCGGGCGGCCCGCCGCAGCGGCGAGCTGAAGGGCGCCGACCTGAACACCACCCGCGAGGCCCTGGCCAAGCGGGACGCGGCGGACTCCAGCCGCAAGACCTCCCCGCTGGCCAAGGCCGGCGACGCGGTCGAGGTGGACACCACCGACCTGACCCTGCCGCAGGTCATCGAGTGTGTCGTCACCCTCGTCGAGGAGAAGCGGGCCGGGAAGTGACCGACGTCCCATCGGTGCGGAGCGCCGAGGTCGGGCGGCGCATCGGCGTCGGCCTGATGTACGGGCTGTGGAAGCCGCGTGTGCTGGGTGCCTGGCGGGTGCCCGCGGCCGGCCCGGTGATCTTCGCCGTGAACCACTCCCACAACGTCGACGGGCCGATGGTCATGGGCGTGGCGCCCCGGCCGACACACTTCCTGATCAAGAAGGAGGCGTTCATCGGCCCGCTCGATCCGTTCCTGACCGGCATCGGCCAGCTCAAGGTGGACCGGAACACCACCGACCGCACGGCGATCTCCCGGGCGCTGGGCGTGCTGGAGCAGGGCGGTGTCCTCGGTATCTTCCCCGAGGGCACGCGCGGCGAGGGCGACTTCGCCTCGCTGCGCGCGGGGCTCGCGTACTTCGCCGTCCGCGGCGGGGCGCCGATCGTGCCCGTCGCCGTGCTGGGAAGTTCGGACCGGCCCGGACGGTTGATAAAGGCGCTGCCTCCGCTGCGCTCCCGCGTCGACGTCGTCTTCGGCGACCCGTTCGAGGCGGGCGACGGCAGCGGGCGACGCACGCGCAAGGCGCTCGACGAGGCGACCGAGCGCATCCAGAAGCAGCTCACCGCCCACCTGGAAAACGCCAGGCGCCTCACCGGGCGCTAGGCGACACTGAGTAGTGGATCACCCTGTTACGGGGTGGTCCACCGATCACCACGATGAACAACGAGGTACGGACTTCATGAACGACCACATCCAGCCCGACGGCTCGGCCGAGCACGAGCACGATCACGGGGCGCTGGGCGATGCCGAGTTCGCGGAGTTCGTGGAGCTCGCCGCGGAGGAGGGCTTCGACCTCGAGGACATCGAGGGCGCGATCGAGGCCGCCGGACACGGTCCGCTGCCCGTGCTCGCCGTCGTCGGACGTCCCAATGTCGGCAAGTCGACCCTGGTGAACCGCATCATCGGCCGCCGCGAGGCCGTCGTCGAGGACAAGCCGGGCGTCACCCGCGACCGCGTCACCTACGAGGCCGAGTGGGCGGGCCGCCGCTTCAAGGTCGTCGACACCGGCGGCTGGGAGCAGGACGTCCTCGGCATCGACGCCTCCGTGGCCGCGCAGGCCGAGTACGCCATCGAGGCCGCCGACGCGGTCGTCTTCGTCGTCGACGCCAAGGTCGGCGCCACCGACACCGACGAGGCCGTCGTCCGGCTGCTGCGCAAGGCCGGCAAGCCGGTCGTGCTGTGCGCCAACAAGGTGGACGGGCCGAGCGGCGAGGCCGACGCGGCCTACCTGTGGTCGCTGGGTCTGGGTGAGCCGCATCCGGTCTCGGCCCTGCACGGCCGCGGCACCGGCGACATGCTGGACCAGGTCCTGGAGGTCCTGCCGGAGGCCCCGGCGCAGACCTTCGGCACCGCCGTCGGCGGCCCGCGCCGGGTCGCCCTGATCGGCAGGCCCAACGTCGGCAAGTCCTCGCTGCTGAACAAGGTCGCGGGCGAGGAGCGGGTCGTCGTCAACGAACTCGCCGGCACCACCCGTGACCCGGTCGACGAGATGATCGAACTGGGCGGCAAGACCTGGAAGTTCGTCGACACGGCGGGCATCCGCAAGCGCGTCCACCTCCAGCAGGGCGCCGACTACTACGCCTCGCTGCGCACCGCCGCCGCCGTCGAGAAGGCCGAGGTCGCCGTCGTCCTCATCGACGCCGCGGATTCCATCTCGGTGCAGGACCAGCGCATCGTCACCATGGCCGTGGAGGCGGGCCGCGCGCTCGTCCTCGCGTACAACAAGTGGGACACCCTCGACGAGGAGCGCCGCTACTACCTGGAGCGGGAGATCGAGACCGAGCTCGGCCAGGTCGCGTGGGCGCCCCGGGTGAACGTCTCGGCGCACACCGGCCGCCACATGGAGAAGCTGGTCCCGGCCATCGAGACGGCCCTGGAGGGGTGGGAGACCCGGGTCCCGACGGGCAGGCTGAACGCCTTCCTCGGTGAGCTGGTCGCCGCCCACCCGCATCCCGTGCGGGGCGGCAAGCAGCCGCGCATCCTGTTCGGCACGCAGGCGGGCACCAGGCCGCCGCGGTTCGTGCTGTTCGCCTCCGGCTTCATCGAGGCGGGCTACCGGCGCTTCATCGAGCGCCGGCTGCGCGAGGAGTTCGGCTTCGAGGGGACGCCGATCCACATCTCGGTGCGGGTCCGCGAGAAGCGCGGCAAGAAGAAGTAGCGAACGACAGGCATGGTGAAGGGGCGGCCCCGATCGGGGCCGCCCCTTCACCATGCCTCGGTCAGGCGCCTCTGCGCGGGGTCGGTGGCAGTCCGGCCGGCACGTGGTGCATGCCGGAGGCGGTCCGGCCGACCGTGCCGACCCGCTGCCACTGCGGTTGCTGACCCGCGCCGTGACGGGTGCTGCTCGCCCCCGCGCCATAGGCGCCGTACGCACCGCTCACCAGGGAGGCACCGAACGACCCCGGGCTGTGGCCGCCGTACGAGCCCGTACTGTGCGGGATGTTCCCGAAGGCGGTGAAGCCCAGCTCCTCCTCACCGCTGCGGTCACCCGGCAGTGAACGGAAGGACTTGACGTACTCGGTGTACAGGGCGTCGTAGATCGGCGTGGCCGAGAGGCCGCTCCGGGAGTCCTGCGCCGGGCGCACGGGGGCGGGGACCGAGGCGAGGGACTGGCGGCGGGGAGCGTCGTATGCGTGCACGTATGTCCAAACGACCCCGTGCCGTAAGGGATGCGGCCCTTTTGTGCCTTTCGCCGACCGTGTGCCCGTCGCGTGCGGGTCGGGTCGGTCAGATGCCGGCGAGCGGCAGCGCCGCGGCGACGAGTTTGCCGTTCGCCGCCGCCTTGTCCAGCGCGTCGCGCAGCAGGTCCTCGCGCGGCTGGCGGCCGATCGAGCCGACCGGGGCCGCGAACATCAGCACCTGCTGGTGCTTGTTGGCCGCCGACCGCCAGCCGTCGGTGACCTGGAGCGGCTGGTGCGCCTGCCACCAGGCCACCGGCCGGCCGCCGTTCGGGTTCGGCTGGAGCACGGCGTGCAGTTGTCCCGCGGCGAGCAGCACCGACCAGCCGTGCAGCGCCGGGGGTACGGCCGACAGCTCGGTCAGCGGCATGAAGCCCTGCTCGATGAGCAACGGCAGGAAGTCGTCGCCGGCCCCGAGCGAACCGGGCCGCGCGACCGGCGCGGTCGGCTCGACGACCAGGGCCGGGTGCAACTCCCCGGAGATCAGGACCAGTCCGCTGGTCACCCCGAGAACGGCCTGCTCGGGCGCGACGTTCGCGGGCGCCGGCGCCGGCGTCGCGGTGTCCCCGCCGATGGCCCGCACGGCCCCCTGGAGCTGCTCCTCGGTGACCTGGACGACCTGCGAGGGCAGGCAGGTGGCGTGGGCGAAGGCGAGCACGGCGGTCTCGTCGCCGATGAACAGGACGGTGCTGGTGCGCTCCTGTCCCGGGTCGCCCGGGGTGCGGCAGGAGGTGCAGTCGTAACTGCCCGGGGCCGACGCTCCGGCGAGCAGGCGGTCTGCTTCTTCGTCGCCGATCTCGGCGCGTACCTCGTCGCTGACGTCGAGCATGCGCGGCACGGGTGGCTCCCTCGGGATGCGGTGCGTGACGAGGCCGGGTGGCTCCCGGCCCGTGGTCGGGGTGGGTCCCCGGCTCATGAAGAAGACAACGGGCGATCTGTGGCGGGAGTCACGCCCGAGGGCGAACGGAATCGAACCATCCAGCGCGCACGGTCACGGCGGGCGCGGAATCGGCCACTCACCGTCAACTGTCCGCGCGTGCACTGTGGTTGAACGGGTGAGGAGGCTCACAGGTTACCCGGCGGGGTGGTCGATAAATCCGGAAATCAGCGAATGAAGTGGGTGGCCGAAAATCGCCGATACCCGAGGTAAGGCGCAACTGGCCTGGCATGACGAGGCGTTGGTTGATCCGGGACCCTCGGGTTCCTTAGATTCCTCCGCCGTGTGCAGCGAGCACCGCTCGGGTACGTCCGCCGACCAAACCGCACAGCACCACCGCACGACCCGAAGGCGGACGGGGCGAGCGCGGCTCACACGCCTCATGGCGTGGTGAGCGGCGTTCCGTCCTGGGGGACCCCGAGTCCTTGGGAAGGGACCTACATGTCCGAATGTGCCGATAACACCCGCGACAACGCTCGCAAGACCCGTACGACGGCGGCCCTCGCCGGCGCGGCACTGCTCGCGCCCCTGGCACTGCTGGCCGCGACCGGGAACGCCACGGCGGCGGACAGCGGAGTGTGGGACCGCATCGCACAGTGCGAGAGCGGCGGCAACTGGCACATCAACACCGGCAACGGCTATTACGGCGGACTCCAGTTCTCCGGCGCCACCTGGCGCGCCTACGGCGGTACGGCCTACGCGCCGACGGCCGACCGGGCCACCAGGTCCCAGCAGATCGCGGTGGCCACGAAGGTCCAGCGCGCCCAGGGGTGGGGCGCCTGGCCGACCTGCTCCGCCCGCGCGGGGGCGTCCGGGAACGCACCCGCCGCCGGCGCGGTGACCGCGGACAAGGCCCCGTCGAGCTCCTCGACGACCTCGAAGTCGTCGCAACCGGCGCGACCGTCCGAGCCGTCGACGACGCCGGCCCGTCCGGCCGGGCACGCGGACCGGGGGGCGCCCGGCGGCGACTACACCGTCCGCGCGGGCGACACACTGAGCGCTGTGGCCGCGCGGCACGGGCTCGACTGGCAGCGCCTGTACGAGGCCAACCGGTCCGTCATCGGCCCGGACCCCGACGTGATCGTGCCCGGACAGCGTCTCGTCGTCTGAGCCGCCCCCCTCGCCCGGGACACGGCGCCCCGTCCGGTCGGCCGACCGGACGGGGCCCGTCGGCGCTCCCGGGGGTGTCGTTCGGATCGGACCGGCTCCAGGGAGCGGTGCCGGGCCCCGCTCGCCTCGGCAGGATCCGAACGACACCCCCTAACCCTGCTGTGCGGAGGTGGACCGGCCGAGTTCGCCCGCCTCCCCGGCGAACACCACCGAGCCGCGGCGCAGTACGTACACGAAGGCGGGGTGGTCGCGCAGTGCGGGCGGCAGCCGCTGCTCCGCGACGACCACGCACGCGTCGAGGGCGGCCAGCAGCGCGTAGGTGCGGGCCGCGACCGCGGGGGACATGCCCTGCGCGGGCTCGTCGACGAGCACCACGCGCGCGCGGGCGAGCAACGCCCGGGACAGGGCCAGCATGCGCTGCTCACCGCCGGAGAGCGTGCCGGCCCGGCGCTCCAGCAGCGGCCGCAGCCGCGGGTAGGCGCCGAGGGCCGGATCGGGGTCGGGCGCGGTGAGGGCGAGGTTCTCGCGCACGGTGAGGGAGCCGAACACCGCCTGGCGCTCCGGCACCAGGCACAGTCCGCGCCGGGCCCGCTCGTACGCCGGTACGCCGGTCACGTCGACGTCGTCCCACCACACCGCCCCGCCGGACAGCGGCACGGCGCCGGCCAGCGCGCGCAGGACGGTCGTACGACCGGAGCCGTTGCGGCCCAGCAGCACGGTGAGTCCGGGGCCCGGGGCGGCGAGGGTGACGCCGTGCAGGGCCTCCAGGGGGCCGTACCGCACGCGCGCGCGGCGCAGGGAGAGGACGGTCGTGGTCATGGGCGGTTCGCCTCGCCGACGGTGTCCAGGACATGACCGGGGGGCCCGGAGGCAACGATCCGGCCCGCCGTCATCACGTGCACGACGTCGGCGAGGTCGGCCACCAGGTCCAGATCGTGCTCGACGACCAGGAGCGCCGTGCCGTCGGCGGCCAGCGCCTTGAGGATCCGGGCCAGCGCGGCGACCTCGGCGGTGTCGAGACCGGCGGCGGGTTCGTCCAGCAGGAGCACGCGCGGGCCGGCGGCGAGGGCCCGCGCGAGTTCCACCCGGCGCAGCGTCCCGGTGGGCAGCCCGGCCGCCGGCCGGGCCCGCACCGGCCCGTCCAGCCCGAGGAGTCGCAGCGTCCGCTCCACGGCGCCGGGATCGCCGCGCCGGCTCTGCTCGGCACCGACGCGCACGTTCTCGGCCACGGTCAGCGTCGGGAAGACCGCCAGCTGCTGGAACGTCCGCGCGATGCCGAGCCGGGTGCGGGCGTGCGCGGGCAGCCGCGTGATGTCCCGCCCCGCGAGCCGGACCGACCCCCGCGCGGGCCGCAGCGTCCCCGCCAGACAGTGGAACAGCGTGCTCTTACCGGCCCCGTTGGGCCCGACGACGGCCGTCACCCGCCCGGCCGGAAGGCCGAGATCCACACCGTCCAGCGCGGTGAACCCGCCGTAGCGGGCGTGCAGGGCACGGGCCTCGAGGACGTGGGGCGCGGTGGCCCCGGGTGCGGGGGCGCCGGTCGGGCGGCGTGATCCGGGGGGCGGGCCGTCCGGGGCGGCGTGGCTCCGCCGACGGCCCTCCCTGTCCCGGTACGCCGTCGCCTCCGGGGGCGGCTGCCCGCGGGCGTCTTCGGGCGACGGAGCACGAGGGGTGCCCGGGGAACCCGGGGGACCGACGCCCTCGCCCCGCGCCGCCGCGCCCTGGCCGGCGTCCCCCTGAGACAGCCCGGTCGGCGGGGCGCCGGGGGGATGTTCCGCCGTCGGAGTGGGAGTCGGAGTCGGAGTGGCGGTCGGGGGCCGGTCGAGCCGTCGGGTTGCCGCGTACAGCCCTCCCGGGGCCACCTTCCCCCGCCGGCCCGCGCCCGTCGCCGTCGCTCCCGTCGGCACCGGAGCGCGCGTCGGGGCGGGCTGCGGCCCGCGGAGCCGACGGCGCACCCGGGCACCCAGCGGTGTCGGTTCCGGTGGCCGGTCCGGCCGCAGCCGTTCCGCCGCCGCGCGCAGCGCGTCGTGGGGGCCGCCCGGGAAGCGGCCCGTCAGGACCGCCAGGACGCCGATCACGGCCGCGGCCACGCCCCCGCGCGTGCCGGCGTCCAGACCGACCAGCAGGGCCGCGGCGAGGAGTGCGCCCAGGGTGCTGTCGGCGCCCAGGACCACCACCGCGGCGAACCACAGCAGGCCCCGTACGGGGTCGTACGCGGAGGGGTCGAAGGCGCGCAGCCCCATGCCGAGCATGCCGCCGCCGAGTGCGGCCAGCGCGGCACCGCAGACGAAGGCCAGGAGTTTCAGCGACGGCACGCGGACGCCCGCCGCCCGCGCCCCGGACTCGTGGTCCCGCATCGCCGCCAGCGCACGGCCCGTACGGCCCCGGCGCAGGGCCCAGGCCGCCGTCAGCGCGCACGCCAGGAGGGCGAGCTCCAGCACGTAGTACGCGCGGTCGCCGTCGAAGCCCGCCGGGCGGTCCAGGGACAGCCCCGACGTGGCGTACGGCTGGTCGAAGACGAAGCGGCTCACGCCGACGCCCACCGCGAACGTCGCCAGTGCCGGCGCGAGCCCCCGGCGGCCGATCGCCGGCCAGCCCGTCAGCACGCCCAGCGGAGCGACCAGGACGACCGCCACCGCGAGCGCGACGAGCTCCGGCAGCCGGGGGAGGCCGGGGAAGCGACCGGCCGCGAGGAGCGCCGTGAACAGGGCGCCCAGGCCCGCGTACGCCGCCTGCCCGAGCGAGATCTGGCCGCCCCGGCCGGTGACCACCACCAGGGACAGCAGCACCACTGCGAGCGCCGGCACCTGCACCGCCGTGTGCAGATCGCGCCCGGCGAAGCCCAGCGGCAGCAGGAACAGCACCCCGGCCACGATCCAGGCGCCCGGCGGTGTCGGCAGCCGCGCGGTGGCCGTGTGCGGGAGCGCCTCGCGCGTGCCGACCCCGGGCACCACCAGGGCGGCGAACAGCAGCGCCACGACGAAGAGGTTGGCGCCTACCGCCTGGAACAGCGGCTCACCCCACCCCGACGGGTGCAGCCGCGTCAGCTGACTCTGCGCCACCCCGATGCCGAGCGCGACGGCCACCGCCACCGGCAGGCTCCGCATCCGCGCGGCGACCGCGACCGCCACCACCTCCATGACGAGCAGCGGCAGCCCGTACGGGTCCAGCCGCACGAACGGAGCCAGCAGTACGCCGGTCAGACCGGCCGTGAACGAACCGAAGGCCCAGCCCGCCGCCGCGACCCGGTCCGCGTCGACACCGGCGAGCACGGCCAGGTGCCGGTCGTCCACGACGGCCCGCAGCTCCCGCCCGAACCGCGTCCAGCGGATCACCGCCCCGACCCCGGCGGCCAGCACGGCCACCACCGCCAGCTGCCCCCACGGATCCGCCGACACCAGCACCGGCGCGTCGTCCCGCGCTCCCTGCCCCCACAGCAGCGCCGCTCCGCCCACCAGCAGCACGAACACCCCGATGGCCGCCACCAGCGTCTGCGCCGGATCGCCGCCCCGCACGGACAGCGGCCGGAACACGAACCGCTCCAGCACCACCCCGATCCCCGGCGCCACCACCAGCGTCGTCAGCGCGGCGGCCCACCACAGCGGCCAGCCCCAGTCGACCACGCAGCCGCGCAGCACATACGCGCACACCATCGCGATCGCCCCGTGCGCGAAGTTCAGCACCCCGGTCGCCCGGTACGTCACGATCAGACCGATCCCGGTGAGCGCCGCGGCGGCGCCCACCGACAGACCGGCCAGGGTCAGGTCGTACGTCAGGGAGGCCATGGGCGAGGACTTCAGCCGTCGGTCTCTTCGGCGGGTTCGCAGATCGGGCAGGGTCTGAGCTCACCGCTCGTCACGAGCTTCGCGTCCACCGCAACCGCCTCCGTCTTCCCCGCGACCAGCGGGCAGTCCGCGCGGTGCCACAGCGTCCCGCCCGGCACCCTCAGCATCTCCCCGCCGACCGCGACCGGCGCGTCGGCCGCAGGCCCCCGCGCGTCGGCGCCGGCCGGCTCCGCGGCCACCAGCAGGCCGTACAGCTCCTCCACGCGTGCGGCGGCGACCGCGCCCCGCCCCTGGGCCAGCAGCACCGCACCGGCGATGATCAGCGCGGCGCCCGGGATCGTGCAGGAGGCCAGGTAGGGCAGCTGCCGTTCGGCGTACCGCTCACCCGAGACGCCGTACCAGCCGAGGACGCACAGCACCGCACCGGCGGCGAGCACGGCCCAGCCGGCCCACAGGACGGGGTGCGCGGTCCGCTGTCGGGCTGTCCGCATCATGGCTCCCACACGTCGGGGTCTGTGGCTGTGCCTGCCCGCCCCCGGCCGAGTCGGCCGACCGGTTGCACTATGCCCCCTGCGCGCCGACCCTGAAAGCACCGGGCGCGCACGGCCCGCACCGACACCCGATTGGTGAGCCCATGGTTCTCGGCAGCGACCTCAGGTGGGGGAACGCGAGGAGGGGACACGGCCCACGGGCGGCGGGGCGGGGTACGGCGCTCACGGCAGCCCTGGTGCTGGTCCTCGGGCCGGTCCTCGCCGCGTGCGGCGACGGCGGTGGTGGCGGCGCCGGCCCGGCCCCCACGCCGACGGCGGACCGGACGACCAGCGCACCGGGCAGCGCGCCCGCCAACCGGGCGGAGGCCGAGCAGGAGGTCAAGCAGAACTGGGAGAAGTTCTTCGACCCCGCGACGTCCCTGGACGACAAGAAGAAGCTCCTGGAACACGGCCAGTTCCTGGGGCCCGTGCTCGAGGCGTTCAGCGGTGACAAGCGCGGCGGGCAGGTCAAGGCGGAGGTCACCGAGGTCTCGTTCACCTCACCGACCGAGGCGGACGTGAAGTTCGCGCTGAGTGTCAAGGGCGTCACCGCCCTCCCGGACGCCTCCGGAAAGGCCGTCGAGGACAACGGCACGTGGAAGGTGTCCGTCAAGTCCCTGTGCGCGCTGGTGCAGCTGAGCGGCGATGGCTCGCCCCCTGCCGTCCCGGGTTGCTGAGGTACTCGCCGCGGCCCTGCTCCTCGCCCTGACCGCGGCCTGCGGCAGCCGCCTGCCGGAGAGCGACTTCGAGCACGACGACCGCCGCTCGCCCGCCCCCACCCGGACCACCGGCGAACCGATCCGCGTGGGCATCGTCACCAGCGCCACCAGCCCGGTCGGCGGCGGCGCCTTCACCGGCCCGCGCGACGGCGCCAAAGCCTGGTTCGACCGGCTCAACGCGCGCGGCGGCATCGACGGACGGCCCGTCGAGGTGCGGCTGTGCGACGACGGCGGCAGCGGCGTCGGCAACAACGAGTGCGTGCACCAGCTGATCGACGAGGACGAGGTCGTCGCCCTGGTGGCCACCACCGCCCTGGACTACGCGGGCGCCTCCCGCGTCTCCCGCGCGGGCGTGCCCGACATCGGTGGCCAGCCCATCGGCGCCGCGTACGACACCTACCCGCACCTGTACAGCGTCTATGGCAGCAGCGCGCCCCGGAACGGCACACCCGGCTGGGACGGCAAGCTGTACGGCGGCACGGAGGTCTACCGCTACTTCAAGCGCGAGCACGGCGCCCGCACGGCCGCGGTCGTCTCCTACAACCAGTCCGCGTCCGCCGCCTACGCACGGCTCGTCGAACGGGGGCTGAAGGCCGAGGGCTACGAGGTCGTCACCGAACAGGTCGACTTCGCGCTGCCCAACTTCCGCGCGGTGGCCGCCGACCTGAAGGAGCAGGGCGCCGACCTGGTCTTCGACGCCATCGACGGCCACGGCAACGCCCGCCTGTGCCAGGCCATGGACGACGTCGGCGCCCGGGTCACCGCCAAGGTCACCAACGTGCAGAACTGGTCCTCCACCGTCGCCGAGCAGTACCAGGACGCGCCGCACTGCCGCAACGCCCTGTGGGCCACCGGCTCCAGCCGCAACTTCGAGGACACCGGCCACCGGGCCGTACGCGAGTTCCGGGACGCCACCGAGGGACTGACGACGCACTCCCAGTGGCAGCTGGAGGGCTGGGCCGCCGCCCGCTGGTTCACCGACGCGGCGCGGTCCTGCACGCGTACGGGCGTCACGCGCGCGTGCGTCGACGGCTACGTGAACCGCGCCGAGGGCTACACCGCCGGCGGACTGCTGCTCCCGGTCTCGTTCGAACCGTCCCCCGAGCCGCCGAGGACCAGCAGGACCTGTCTGTCCGTGGCCCGCTGGCGGGACGGCGAGGGCTGGGTCACCCAGGGCGACATGAACCGCACCTGCTTCCGGGTGCCGCAGCTGGCGTACGAGCCCTGACGCCCGCCCCCGTCGAGGACGGAAGCTGTCCGCGAGGGCTGGCAGACTTGGCCCCATGTTGGAGACCTCGGCACGCCTGCTGCGCCTGCTGTCCCTGCTCCAGGCCCACCGCGAGTGGTCCGGCGCCGATCTGGCCGACCGGCTTGGGGTCAGCGCCCGCACCGTGCGCCGCGACGTGGACCGGCTGCGCGAGCTCGGCTACCCCGTCCACGCCAGCCCGGGCACCGGCGGTGGCTACCAGCTGGGCGCGGGCGCCGAACTGCCGCCGCTGCTCCTGGACGACGAGGAGGCCGTGGCCGTCGCCGTCGGGCTGCGCACCGCCGCCGGGCAGGGCGTGGAGGGCATCGGCGAGACCTCCGTACGCGCCCTCGCCAAGCTGGAGCAGGTGCTGCCGGACCGGCTGCGCCGCCGCGTGGGTGCCCTGAACGCCTTCACCGTGCCGATGCTGCGCGGCCCCCGCGCCGACGCCGTCGACCCGGCCGTGCTGACCGAGCTGGCCCACCTCTGCCGGGACGCCGAGCGCCTGCGCTTCGAGTACCGGGGCCACGACGGCACGCCGACCCGTCGTACCGTGGAACCGCACCGCCTGGTGTGCTCCGAGCGCCGCTGGTACCTGGTCGCCTGGGACCTCGACCGCGAGGACTGGCGTACCTTCCGCGCGGACCGCATCACCCCGAGGCCGCCGCACGGGCCGCGTTTCGTCCCGCGCGAGCCGCCCGCCGAGGACCTGGCGGCCTATGTCTCCCGGGGCGTCTCCACGCGCGTGTACGCCTCACACGCCGTGATCCGCCTGCTGGTCCCGCTGGAGGAGGCCGCCGAGCGGATCTCGCCCACCACGGGGACCCTGGAGGCGGAGAGCCCGGACAGCTGTCTGCTGCGGACCGGGGCCGCGAGCCTGGACATCATGGTGATCCATGTGATGCTGCTGGGCTTCGAGTTCGAGGTCCTGGAACCGGTGGAGCTGATCGACGCCATCACAGCGGCTCATGACCGGCTTGCTCGCTCTCTGGCTCGGGCTGGGACGTCTCGGACGCGTACTGCGGATGGTTCAGGTCGAACGCCGGCGACTCCGAGCGGACCCGGGGCAGCGTCGTGAAGTTGTGCCGGGGCGGCGGACACGAGGTCGCCCACTCCAGGGAGCGGCCGAAACCCCACGGGTCGTCGACCTCCACCTTCTCGCCGTACTTGGCGGTCTTCCAGACGTTGTAGAGGAACGGCAGCGTGGAGAGGCCGAGCAGGAAGGCGCCGATGGTCGAGACGGTGTTGAGCGCGGTGAAGCCGTCCGCCGCCAGATAGTCGGCATAGCGGCGCGGCATGCCCTCGGCGCCCAGCCAGTGCTGCACCAGGAACGTGGTGTGGAAGCCGATGAACAGCGTCCAGAACTGGATCCTGCCGAGCCGTTCGTCGAGCATCTTGCCGGTGAACTTGGGCCACCAGAAGTAGAACCCGGCGAACGTCGCGAAGACGACGGTGCCGAAGACCACGTAGTGGAAGTGCGCGACGACGAAGTACGAGTCCGTCACATGGAAGTCCAGTGGCGGTGACGCCAGCAGCACCCCGGTGAGCCCGCCGAACAGGAACGACACCAGGAACCCGGTCGCCCACAGCATCGGCGTCTCGAAGGACAGCGAGCCCTTGATCATGGTGCCGGTCCAGTTGAAGAACTTCACGCCCGTCGGCACCGCGATCAGGAAGCTCATGAAGGAGAAGAACGGCAGCAGCACCGCGCCGGTGGCGAACATGTGGTGCGCCCACACCACGACGGACAGGCCCGTGATGGCCATGGTGGCGCCCACCAGCGTCAGATAGCCGAACAGCGGCTTGCGGCTGAAGACCGGGATGATCTCCGTGACGATGCCGAAGAACGGCAGCGCGATGATGTAGACCTCGGGATGGCCGAAGAACCAGAACAGGTGCTGCCACAGGATCGCCCCGCCGTTCGAGGCCTCGAAGACCTGCGCGCCGAACCGCCGGTCCGCCTCCAGCACCAGCAGCGCCGCCGCCAGCACCGGGAACGCCATAAGGATCAGGATCGACGTGAACAGCGTGTTCCAGGTGAACAGCGGCATCCGGAACATCGTCATGCCGGGGGCGCGCATCCCGACGATGGTGGCGATGAAGTTGACCGCGCCGAGGATGGTGCCGAAGCCGGCCAGCGCCAGCCCCATGATCCACAGGTCCGGGCCGAGGCCGGGTGAGAAGCGCATGCTGTTCAGCGGCGCGTAGGCGAACCAGCCGTACGCGGCCGGCCCCCCGGTCACCAGCAGTGATCCGAGCACGATCAGGCCGCCGAAGAGGAACAGCCAGTACGAGAACATGTTCAGTCGCGGGAAGGCCACGTCGGGCGCGCCGATCTGCAGCGGCATCAGCTCGTTGGCGAACCCGGCGAAACTGGGCGTCGCGAACAGCAGCAGCATGATCGTGCCGTGCATCGTGAACATCTGGTTGAACTGCTGGTTGCCGATGATCTGCAGTCCGGGCCGGGCCAGTTCGGCGCGCATCAGCAGCGCCATCACGCCGGCGACCAGGAAGAACACGAACGACGTGATCAGGTAGAGGTGGCCGATCCTCTTGTGGTCGGTGGTGGTCAGCCAGTCGATCACCACCTGCCCGCGCCGCTGCCGGCGCGTCGGCCGCGCCGCCCCGTGAACGGTCTGCGTCCCCATCGCTCGCCCCTTCGCTCATCGCGCGCCGGGCCCGCCGGAGCCCGCGCCACCTGTACCCCGGGCCCACGCCATGATGCTCGCTCCTGCGCGCGCTCCGACGAAGGGGCGTGCAGGTCGCGTGAGGGAAACGAGAATTTCTTGTGTCCATCCGCTTCCGTGATCATGCGCGGCGACGAAAGGGGAATGAGGTCCGGGGAGCCTTCCCCCGGCACTTTCCGCCGGGGTTTATCGCGGTCGCGGTGTGACACGCGGGAATTACGTTCGAATGCCTGCGGAAGGCGTACCGAACCGCCCGTACGAGTGATGATCACCGTCACGACGTCTGTCGTGATCCTGTGACAGAAGTGTGACTGCCGGGGGATCCGGTCCGCTGTTCCCGACGCGGACTTCCGCGATCACGGGCCAGGGCATAGCGTGACCGTATGGCACCCATTCCGACACCCTCCGCGGAACCCCACGACAGCCCGGACACCTATGTAGGCCTCGCCGCGGAGCGGGCGGAGCACCTCGCGCGCGAGCGCGGCTGGTCCACGGTGCGGGCGCTGCCGCCGGGGGCGATCATCACCATGGAGTACCGCGTGGGCCGGCTGAACCTCGAGGTGAAGGACGGCCGGGTGGCACGGGCCTGGAAGGGCTGACACACGGCGACGGCCCCGGTTCCCTGACGGACACCGGGGCCGTGGCGTGCGGGCCGGACGCGTGCCGCCGTCCGTGTCAGGGACGGGTCGCCGGCGTCGTGCCGCGCGGGTGACGCTCCGCGTGCGGCGGGCGGCGGCTGCCCGCCGGGGTGACCGGGGCGCGCTCCGCCCGGGTGGCGTGCGGGCCGGGCGCCAGATAGGCGGGCGACCGGCCGGCCGAACGGCCCGCGTGCAGCGGCTCGGGAGCCGGGTCCGCGCGGTCGGTGAGCGGCTTGAGCATGACCGGCTGCCCGACCGGCCCGGCCGCCGGTGCCATCCCGTTCCCCCGCACCCGCCAGCGGTCGCGCAGGTCGAGGATCCGGGCCTCGGCGCGCGCGATCACCGGCTCGAACCAGGGCAGCGCGAGCAGGATCAGCAGGCCCGCGACCCAGCCCAGGATCACATCGCTCAGCCAGTGCGTCCCGATGTAGACGGTGGACAGTCCCACGCCGAGCGAGACCACCGCGGAGAGCGCGGACAGCCAGCGGCGCGCTCTCGGCGTGGAGGCCAGATAGGCCAGGATTCCCCAGGTCACCACGGCATTGGCGGTGTGGCCGCTGGGAAATATATCGCCGCCGAGCCACATCTCGTTCGAGCCGATCTCGGTCGCGTAGTGCGGTCCCAGACGTCCCATGCCGTACTTCGCGGCGCCCACGGTGACGTTCAGCAGCAGCAGGGAGACGCCGAGGGCGAGCAGTGGGCGCAGGGTGTGCTGCCGCCAGGAGCGCCAGCCCAGCCAGGCCGCGACCATCACGGCGGTGGGCCCGCGCTGGCCGAGCACCACGTAGTAGTCGACGAAGGCGTGGATCTCGGACCACTGCTGGTAGGGGCGGAAGAACATCACCTGCCAGTCCAGCCGGACCAGCCAGGAGGTGATCAGCACGGCCCACACGATCGCCAGGTAGAAGGCCAGGGTGGCGCCGAAAAGCACCACCCGGTGCCGGCTCATCCGCGGCACGCCGATGTGAGCCGGTCGTTCCGGCTCACGATCCAGCCTGGCGAACACCCGGTCCAGACGGGTGGGCTTCCGTTCGGTACGCACCCAATCGACGTTACAGCGAGTGAGTGCGGAACCCCCTCGAATCAGCGTCTTTGTGATGACGATGTGATGTGGCATTCCTCTCAGCGGGGAGTTTATCTGCAGCGAATCCGCAATCCCCGGGCCCTGCGGCCTTCAATTCCTTTGATCATTCAGGGTGACGGTTTTATCGCGCTTATGAATTCGTTCACCGGAGCCTGGTGTGGAATTTTCCCGGTGCTCATCGGCCGTCCGGGCGGGTCAGGGCGGCCCCGAGCCGTTCAGCCAGAAGGCGCCGTACACCGCGGAGGCCAGCGCGACCGCCCCCACGACCACTGCCGACCTGGGCGTGCGCAGCCGGGCCAGGGCCAGGGCGAGGGGCAGCAGCAAGGGGAACGCGGGCAGCAGCAGACGCGGCTTCGAGCCGAAGTAGCTCGACGCGCACAGGGCGAGCGCGGTGACCACACCGGCGTACACCAGCAGGGGGAGCGGCTGGCGCTGCCGTACGCAGACCACGTACAGCCACACCAGGAGGCCGACCCCGAGCACCAGTCCGAGCCCCGCCAGGGCGGACGGGAACGACGTGAACTTCTCGGCGACGAAGCGGCCGAAGGCGTAGCCCCCGTCGAATCCGTTCCGCCATCCGGCCTGCACCTCGAGATATCCCAGCGGCCCGTCTCCGGTCCGGTGCCCGACCCACAGAACGTAACCGGCGGCGCCGAGGGGCGCGAGGAGCATGCCGAGCACCCGGCGCAGGCGGACGCCGGGGGCGCCCGGATCGCGCGGCACTCCCTCCCGCACGTGGTCACGCGGGGTAGTCGCGGGACTGCCGGCGCGTTTCCCGGTCCGCGCGCCGTCCGCAGGCACCGCGCTCCGTTCCCGCACGAAGGGGGTGCGTCGCGAGGCGACGGCGGTGACGCGTTCCCCCGCGAAGGCGGCGATCCCCGCCGCCCACACCGCCGCGACCACCGCCAGCCCCACCGGCCGGGTCAGTCCGGCCAGGCCCGCCAGGACACCCGCCGTCACCCAGCGGCCCGTCAGCACGGCGTACAGCGACCACGCGGCGAGCGCGGTGAACAGCGACTCGCTGTACGCCATCGACTGCACGATCCCGACCGGCAGCACCGCCCACAGCAGTACCGCGCACACCCCCGCCCGGCGCCCGTACACATGGTCGGCCACCGCGAAGATCCCCCAGGCCGCGGCGAGCGAGGCGAGCAGGGAGACGACGAACCCCCCGTCGGCGCGGGACAGCGGCGACACCGCCGCCACCAGCCGCTCCAGCCAGGGGAGCAGGGGGAAGAACGCCAGGTCGGAGTGCACGTCGCCGTTCGGCAGGCGTACCTCGTAGCCGTACCCCAGCTCGGCGACCCGCGTGTACCAGAGGGCGTCCCAGCGGGCGGTCAGCAGGGTGTACGCGTCCTTGCCGCGCGCCGCGCTCCACAGGGCCAGGACGACCAGGCCCAGGGCGCGCACGGCGGCGTACCCGAGGAGCGCCGGTGCTGCCCGGCGCAGTGCCCCGGGGAGGGCCGGCGCGGTGCGCGTCGCCAGATCGTTCACGGGCCCGATTATCGACGTGGCGCGGAACCGCACCGTCCGGCGGGACGCGCGCACCCGGCAAGGGAGTGGTGTATGCCACACCGATCTGTCGGATGTGTGAGAGACCCGCCACTCGACCTCCGCCCTCACTCGCGTACTCTGACGTGTCACTCGCCGTTCGTCGCACGGACCGGAGACCATCGCTCCTCTCCGGCCGAGTCACGGGGGAGTCCCCACCCCCGTGCACCCGCCGATCGCGAGGGAACATCTGGGAGGTACGTACATGTCCGGGACGACCACGGCCGCCGCAGCGCTGCGCCGTCGGGCGGCCGGGGCCGGTGCCAACCGCTGGGTGGTCCTCGTCGTCCTCTGCGTCAGCCTGCTGCTGGTCGCCGTCGACGCCACCGTGCTGCACGTGGCGGTCCCCGCCGTCACCGAGGACCTCAGGCCCGGCGCGATGGAACTGCTCTGGATCGTCGACTCCTACCCCTTGGTCTGCGCCTCGCTGCTGATCCTGTTCGGCACCCTGGGCGACCGGGTCGGCCGCAGACGCGTCCTCCTGCTCGGCTACGCCCTGTTCGGCGTCGCCTCGGGCCTCGCGGCCCTCGCGGACAACGCCCAGGTGCTCATCGCGGCCCGGGCGCTGCTCGGCGTCGGCGGCGCGATGATCATGCCGGCGACGCTGTCGATCCTGCGCCAGGTCTTCCCCGACCGGCGCGAGCGGGCGCTCGCCATCGGGATCTGGAGCGCGGTCGCCGCGGTGGGCGCGGCGGTCGGACCGCTGCTCGGCGGCTTCCTGCTGGAGCACTTCTGGTGGGGCTCGGTCTTCCTGGTCAACATCCCGTTAATGCTGGTCAGTCTCCCGGTGGGGCGGATCCTGCTGCCGGAGTCGAAGGGCGAGGGCCACGGGCCCTGGGACGTGGTCGGCGCGCTGATGGCCGCCGCCGGACTGTTCGCGGCGGTCCTCGGCGTGAAGCGGCTCGGCGGCGGCGAACCCGTGGGCAGCGCCTGGACCGTACTGCCGCTGCTCGGCGGCGCCGCACTGCTGGCCGCCTTCGTGCGCCGGCAGCGGCGGCGGGCGCATCCGCTGGTCGACCTGCGGATGTTCGCACGGCCGGCGTTCAGCACGTCGGTGGGCTGCATCGTGCTCGCGATGCTCGCCCTGGTGGGCCTGGAACTGATCGCGGCGCAGTACCTCCAGCTCGTGCTCGGCCTCTCCCCGCTGGAGACCGGGCTGCGCCTGCTGCCGCTGACCGTCGCGGCGATGGCGGCAGGGCTGGCGGGCGCGCGGATGCTGCGCAGGTTCGGCCCGCGCCGCATGGTCTGCTTCGGCTTCTGCCTGACGGCCGCCGCGGTGGTGTCCCTGACCGCGATGGGCGCACAGGACAACGCCCCGCTGCTGCTCACCGGTTTCGTCCTGCTCGGCTTCGGCCTCGAGACCACGCTGTTCGGGGCGTACGAGTCGATGCTCAGCGAGGCGCCGCAGGAACAGGCCGGCGGGGCGGCGGCGATCGGGGAGACCTCCTACCAGCTGGGCGCCGGGATAGGGATCGCGCTCCTCGGCAGCGTGATGAACGCGGCCTACGCGCCCGGCCTCTCCGGCGTGCCCGGAGTCCCCGGGCAGGCGTCCACCGCGGCGGGCCACTCACTGGGCGAGGCGTACGGGGTGGCGGAACGGCTCGGCGGGCCCGCCGGGGACGCCCTGCGGCACGCGGCGCGCCAGGCCTTCGTGCACGGGCTGCACGTGACCCTGCTGGTGAGCGCGGGTCTGCTGCTGCTCGGGGCGGCGATGGCGCTCAGGCTGCCGCGGGTGATGCAGTGCGACACGGCGGCCGTGGGAGTGCCCGCGCCGCGGGAGGCCACGGAGCACCGGGTCTCCGAGCTGAAGGTGTGAGGAGCGCCCGCCCCGGCCGGGTGGACGTGCGGGAGACCGCGTCGTAACGTCGCCCCGAGCCGTGACTAGCAGCGCTAGTTAATGTCCCGGAGTTGTCCGGAGTAGCCCCCGGAGGGTGCCCCATGTCCGCGTCCGCGAAGTTGCCCCCCTTCGACCCCGCCGACCCGCTCGGCCTCGACGACCTGCTGGAGCCGGAGGACCTGGCGATCCGGGACACGGTGCGCACCTGGGCCGCGGACCGGGTGCTGCCGTACGTCGCCGACTGGTACGAGAAGGGCGAGCTGCCCGTGATCCGGGAGCTGGCCCGGGAGCTCGGCGGGATCGGCGCGCTCGGCATGTCCCTGACCGGCTACGGCTGCGCCGGCGCGAGCGCCGTCCAGTACGGGCTCGCCTGTCTGGAACTGGAGGCGGCCGACTCCGGGATCCGGTCGCTGGTCTCCGTGCAGGGCTCCCTCGCCATGTACGCCATCCACCGGTTCGGCAGCGAGGAGCAGAAGCGGCGCTGGCTGCCCCGGATGGCCTCCGGCGAGGTCATCGGCTGTTTCGGGCTCACCGAACCCGACCATGGATCCGACCCCGCCTCGATGCGGACCTACGCCAAGAAGGACGGCGCCGACTGGGTGCTGAACGGGCGCAAGATGTGGATCACCAACGGATCCGTGGCCGGGGTCGCCGTCGTGTGGGCCCGGACCGACGACGGGATCCGCGGCTTCGTGGTGCCGACCGACAGCGCGGGGTTCTCGGCGCCCGAGATCAGGCACAAGTGGTCTCTGCGTGCCTCCGTCACCAGCGAGCTGGTCCTCGACGACGTACGGCTGCCCGCCGACGCCGTGCTGCCGGAGGTGACCGGGCTCAAGGGGCCGCTCAGCTGTCTCTCGCACGCCCGGTACGGGATCGTCTGGGGCGCCATGGGTGCCGCGCGGAGCTCCTTCGAGGCGGCCGTCGACTACGCGAAGTCACGGGAGCAGTTCGGGCGGCCCATCGGCGGGTTCCAGCTGACCCAGGCCAAGCTCGCCGACATGGCGGTCGAACTGCACAAGGGGATTCTGCTCGCCCATCACCTGGGGCGGCGCATGGACGCCGGCCGCCTGCGTCCCGAGCAGGTCAGCTTCGGCAAGCTCAACAACGTTCGCGAGGCCATCGACATCTGCCGTACGGCCCGCACCGTCCTCGGTGCCAACGGGATCTCGCTCGAATACCCCGTGATGCGGCACGCGACCAACCTGGAATCGGTGCTCACCTACGAGGGCACCGTCGAAATGCACCAGCTCGTGCTGGGCAAGGCGCTCACCGGAATCGACGCGTTCCGGTAGATCCGGCCGACCCGACCGGGGCCTCACGGGGAGGCAGGGCCGGTGAGCGGCCCTGCCTCAGCTCTGGTTGAAGAAGCCGTCCGACCGGTGCGCGGCCGGCTCCCCGCTGACGACCTCGGTGTCGGCCGGGCTGAGCAGGAACACCCGGCTGGACACGCGCTCGATGGAACCGCGCAGACCGAAGATCAGACCCGCCGCGAAGTCGACGACGCGCTTGGCGTCGGTGGCGTCCATGGCCGTGAGGTTCATGATGACGGGAACACCGTCGCGGAACAGCTCGCCGATGGCGCGGGCGTCCCGGAAGCTGTCCGGGGTCACCGTGCCGATCCGGCGGCCCTTCTCCTCGGCGACGTCCGAGGCCACCTTGACCCGAGGGTCGGTGACCCAGGCCTCCCCGGGCTCGGCACCGTCGGAGTAGTCGTCGTCGTAGTAACGCTCGTCTTCGTTGTCGTCGACGAGGCCCAGCCAGGCACTCGCCTTGCGTACCGATCCCATGGACGCCTCCTCTCACAGCGGTCTTTCTTGCTTTCCGCATCCCTATGGTCGTCCATGATGCGGAGGGCGCGCCAAGTGGATAGACGCCGCGCGGGGGGTTTGTGACGGTACTGGTGCACAGTCAATCCGTCGAGAGTCCGTGTTTCCCAAGGGTCTTGAGGTAAACGGCTGCTGACTGTGAGTGAAATATGATTCTTCCCGGCGTACGGGTGAGGAAGGGTGCGTACGGGTGAGGTGGCGCCCGATACGATGCCGCAGCTCAACGTCGCACAACTGCACGGGGGAACGTCGTGTTCGGAATGGTCAGGCCGTGTCGGCACCGGCTCGGGGAGAAGCTCACGGCCCAGTGGATGGCCCATTTGTGCGGGCTGTGCCTCGCATTGCGCGGGGATCACGGCCAGCTCGCCCGCATCGTCACCAACTACGACGGGCTCCTCATATCCGTACTGACGGAGGCTCAGGCCGAACGCGGCGACGGGGGACGGCGCACCGCGGGACCGTGCCCGCTGCGCGGCATGCGCACCGCGTCCGTCGCGCACGGCGAGGGCGCGCGGCTCGCGGCGGCCGTCTCCCTCGTCCTCGCCTCCGCCAAGGTGCGCGACCATGTCACCGACGGCGACGGGCTGCTGGCCCGCAGGCCGGTGGCGCTCGCCGCACGCCGAGTCGCCGCGAGCTGGGACCGGGCCGGTGCGCGGACCGGTTCGGACGTCGGGTTCGACACGGCCGTCCTCCTCGACGCCGTGGCCCGGCAGACCGGTGTGGAGACCCTCGCCGGACCCGGCACTGCGATCCTCACCGTCACCGAACCGACCGAGACCGCGACCGCCGCGGCCTTCGCGCACACCGCCGTGCTCGCCGGCCGGCCGCACAACGCCGGACCGCTCGCGGAGGCGGGACGGCTCTTCGGGCGCCTCGCGCATCTGCTGGACGCCGTGGAGGACAGGGACGCCGACGCCGCGTCGGGCGCCTGGAACCCGCTCACCGCCACCGGCACCCCGCTGGAGGAGGCCCGCAGGCTCGCCGACGACGCGGTGCACGGCATCCGGCTCGCGCTGCGGGAGGTGGAGTTCCGCGACGGCGGGCTCGCGCACCGGCTCCTCGTCCATGAACTGCCCAACTCCGTCCATCGTGCCTTCGGTACGGTCTCCTGTGCCCACGGAACCGGCCCTTACGCGCCCCCTGGCACCCCCGGTGGTCCCGGCGCCCCGCTGCCTCCCGAGCCGCCGCGCCGCGACCGGCGCGGAGCGCTCGCCGGCTGCGCCGTGTGGCTGGGACTCGCCTGCACCTGTCAGCTGTGCTGCGGCACCTACGAGGACCCCTGGAGCGGGGAGCGCAAGGAGGGGACCTGTGCCAACTGCGACTGCGGCGGGTGCGGCGACTGCTGCCAGTGCTGCCAGTGCTGCAACTGCGGCGGCGAGGACGGTTGCTGCGACGGCTGCGACTGCGGCTGTGACTGCGGCTGCTGAGCCGGCTGTCGCCGCGGCTGCCGAGCCGGGTGCGAGGGCGACTGCAACGGCGGCTGTCCAGCCGGGGGCCGGGCGTAGGGGTGTGGACTGTCGAGGCGCGGGCTGATCGGGCGCAGCGCAGGTCGTCCGATGGGGCGGGTTTCCGGACATCGCGAAGCTGTTCGACCGGCCGGTATGCGGCTGTGACCACGGGCGATGTGCTCCCGCGCACGGACCAAAACTCATAGATGGTTCAAAGGTTGACGTCTGAAAGGCACCCTTGCGCCGAACGGTCGGTCGGCCGAATACTCGCCCACAGCGCTTGTCAGGGGCACGGCGTGTTCGGAATCCGGGCACGCGGTTCCCTGGCTGCGCCTCACCGGGCCCACAACCCCACGAGGGCCCCCTACTTCCTTTGTGGAGGAACGAGAAGTGAGGATCAAGCGCACCACCCCCCGCAGCGGCATCTCGAGACGGACTCGGCTGATCGCCGTATCCACCGGCCTCGTGGCCGCTGCCGCGATCGCTGTCCCCAGCGCGAACGCGGCCGACACCCCGACCACCTTCAGCTCCGCCGAGCTCAAGAGCGTCAGCAGCTCGGTGCTGGAGGCCGACGTCCCGGGCACCGCCTGGGCCGTCGACAGCAAGACCAACCGGGTGCTCCTGACCGTCGACAGCACCGTCTCCCAGGCCGAGATCGCCAAGATCAAGCAGAAGGCGGGGGACGACGCCGGCGCGATCACCGTCAAGCGCACCCCGGGCAAGTTCAACAAGCTCATCCAGGGTGGCGACGCCATCTACTCGGGCAGCGGTCGCTGCTCCCTCGGCTTCAACGTGCGCTCCAGCAGCGGAGTCGACTACTTCCTGACCGCCGGTCACTGCACCGAGGGCGCGGGGACCTGGTACGGCAACTCCAGCCGCACCACGGTGCTCGGCTCGACCGCCGGTACCAGCTTCCCGGGCAACGACTACGGCATCGTGCGGTACACCGGAACCGTCAGCCGGCCCGGCACCGCGAACGGCGTGGACATCACCCGTGCGGCCACCCCGAGCGTGGGCACCACCGTCATCCGTGACGGTTCCACCACGGGCGCGCACAGCGGCCGGGTCACCGCGCTGAACGCGACCGTGAACTACGGCGGCGGCGACGTCGTCTCCGGCCTCATCCAGACCACGGTCTGCGCCGAGCCCGGTGACTCCGGCGGTTCGCTCTACGGCAGCAACGGCACCGCGTACGGTCTGACCTCCGGCGGCAGCGGCAACTGCTCCTCCGGCGGCACGACCTTCTTCCAGCCGGTGACCGAGGCCCTGAGCGCCTACGGCGTCAGCCTGACCTAGACACAGCGCGACACGGGGCCGACCCGCACCACGGGTCTCACCCGCAGCCGGCAGCACCATGAGCCCCCGCACGCAAGCGCCGTGCGGGGGCTCACCCTTGCACGGGGCACGGAGTCGCCCTCGAAGGACACACCGGGACGCGCCGGGCGGACTGGACGCGTGCGCACCCTCCGCACTCCAGCTGCGCCTGCCGCGGACCGTCGTCGCGGTCGCCGCCGAGAGGAACTACACCCTCGTCCTGCCCTTCCCGGTGGAGCTGCTGCGCTCCCTGGAACGGGCCGCCCGGCAGTCGCCGACGGCGACGGCTCCGCGGCCGGCTTCGTAGCAGGCATCGCAGTGGGGTGCCGAATCAGAGCCGGAATCAGAGCTGGATCCGGTGTCGAATCAGAGCCGGAACCAGAGCCGGATCCGGTGCGGGAATCGGTGCGGGAATCGGTGCAGGAGCAACTTCCGTCCGGTGCGTCCCGCATGGATCCGGACCCCGAGGGGTCGATTTTCGGCCATGGTCAGATCCGGCGGACCGAGCCGCCGGTTACTCGTTCGTAGCGTTTGCAGTGTGAACCGTCCCTCGTGTCCATGAACTGTCAGGACATAGGGGGCGCGCGGCCGTTGTCGTACGCGCGTCCTGAAGTCGACCTTGTGTGCTCCCTGTGGGGTTCGGAAGAGTGGGCGCCGTTCAACCGGCACGGGTGTGGCTTCTTTCGTACGCCGCCCCCGTGGCCGTACGCCTTCCGGTTCGTGAGGTCCCCACAACCTCCCGGGCCGTCCCCCCACAGGAGGACGTCAGTTGAAGCACCGACGCATATCCAGGCGACGGGCAGCCATGACCGGTGCGGGCATCGCCGCACTGGTCACCGCCGGAGTCACCTTCCAGACTGCGAACGCCAGTGAGGCCCCGGAGGACTCCGCGCCCCGGACCCTCTCGGTCACGGCGGCCGGAAAGCTCGCCTCGACGCTCGCCCAGGACCTGGGCGCCGACGCGGCGGGAACGTATTACGACGCGAAGAGCAAGAGCCTCGTGGTGAACGTGCTCGACGAGGCCGCCGCCGAGGCCGTCGAGTCGGCCGGCGCCAAGGCGAGAGTCGTGGCGAACTCCCTCGCCGAGCTGAAGAGCGCGCGCACCACCCTCCAGCAGGACGCCACCATCCCGGGTACCTCCTGGGTGACCGACCCGACCACCAACAAGGTCGTCGTCACCGCGGACCGCACCGTCTCCGAGGCCCAGTGGGCCAAGCTGACGGAGGTCGTCGACGGACTGGGCGCCAAGGCCGAACTCCAGCGCACCAAGGGGGAGTACAAGCCCTTCATCGCGGGCGGTGACGCCATCACCGGCAACGGCGGGCGCTGCTCGCTCGGCTTCAACGTGACCAAGGGCGGCGAGCCGCACTTCCTCACCGCCGGGCACTGCACCGAGGGCATCACCACCTGGTCGGACTCCTCGGGCAACGTGATCGGCGAGAACGCCGCGTCCAGCTTCCCGGACGACGACTACGGTCTGGTCAAGTACACGGCCGAGGTGGACCGCCCGAGCGAGGTGAACCTCTACGACGGCTCCAGCCAGGCGATCTCCGGCGCCGCCGAGGCCACCGTCGGCATGCAGGTCACCCGCAGCGGCTCCACGACCCAGGTGCACTCCGGCACGGTCACCGGTCTGGACGCCACCGTGAACTACGGCAACGGCGACATCGTCAACGGTCTCATCCAGACCGACGTGTGCGCCGAGCCCGGCGACAGCGGCGGCTCGCTCTTCTCGGGCGACCAGGCGGTCGGCCTCACCTCCGGCGGCAGCGGCGACTGCACCTCGGGCGGCGAGACCTTTTTCCAGCCGGTGACGGAAGCCCTCACGGCGACCGGTACGCAGATCGGCTGACCACAGCTCGTCACCACGTCCCGCCCCTCCGTCGCGGAGGGGCGGGACGTTCCCGTGTCCGCGGATGTTTGCGCAGGTGGGGAGGGGTCGGATGGAGGTCGCACATGCATTCGAAAATTGGTCTATGGTGGGGGTGAGGTAGCTGGAACAGTTGTTCGAGAGTCGGTCGGGACTCACGAGTGCGGGAGGTGCGTGTGCCGGGATTCACGCATCTGCACACCGTCTCCGGGTTCTCCCTGCGCTACGGCGCATCCCACCCGGAGCGGCTGGCCGAGCGCGCCGCCGAGCGGGGCATGGACGCCCTCGCCCTCACCGACCGGGACACGGTCGCGGGCTCGGTGCGGTTCGCCAAGGCCTGCGCGAAGGCGGGGGTGCGTCCGCTCTTCGGGGCGGAGCTGGCGGTGGCGGCTCCGGGCGCGCGCGGGGACGGGTCCGTACAGAGGGAGCGGCGCCGCACCCCGGTGCGTGGAGGTGCCTTCATCGACGAGTCGACACCCCGTGTCACCTTCCTCGCCCGGGACGGCGCCCGCGGCTGGGCGGACCTGTGCCGACTGATCTCCGCAGCCCATACCGCTGCCGGCCTCCCGCTGCTGACCTGGGACGACAACCACGCCGACGGCCTGACCGTGCTGCTCGGCCCCGACTCCGACGTCGGCCGCGCCCTCGCCGCGGGCCGCCCCGACCGCGCGGCCCGGCTGCTCGTCCCCTGGCGGGAGGTCCACGGTGACGCCCTGCGCCTGGAAACCGTCTGGCACGGGCGCGAGGGCACCGGCCCCGGCTCCCTGCGGCTGGCCGCCCGCACCCTCGGCTTCGCCGCCGAGCAGCGGATCCGCCCGGTGCTGAGCAACGCCGTCCGCTACGCCGACCCCGGCCTCGGCCCGGTCGCCGACGTCCTGGACGCCGCCCGCCGCCTCGTCCCCGTGGACCCGGCCAAAGGGCTGGACTCCGGTGCGGCCTGGCTCAAGGACGCGAACGGCATGCTGGGGGCGGCCGAGCGGATCGTGGAGGCCGCGGGCTTCCGGCGCGAGGCGGCTCTGCGGCTCCTGGAGCAGACGCAGGCCACGGCCGCCGAGTGCCTGGTCGACCCCGAGGACGACCTCGGCATGGGCAGCGTCCACTTCCCCGAGCCGCACCTCGTCGGCGCCGGCGGCCGCACCGCCCAGCGGGCGCTGGCCTCCCGGGCGGCGGCGGGCATGGTGCTGCGCGGCTACACCGGCCGCCGGGAGTACTGGGAGCGGATGCACCGGGAGCTGGACATCATCGCCCATCACGGCTTCGCCTCCTACTTCCTGACCGTCTCCCAGGTCGTCGACGACGTACGGGACATGGGCATCCGGGTGGCCGCGCGCGGCTCGGGCGCCGGCTCCCTGGTCAACCACCTCCTCGGCATCGCGCACGCCGATCCGGTGGAGCACGGGCTGCTGATGGAGCGCTTCCTGTCCAAGGAGCGGGTCGTGCTGCCCGACATCGACATCGACGTGGAGTCCGCGCGCCGGCTCGAGGTCTACCGCGCGATCATCGGCCGGTTCGGCACCGAGCGGGTCGCCACGGTCGCCATGCCGGAGACCTACCGGGTGCGCCACGCCATCCGTGACGTCGGCGCGGCGCTGTCCATGGACCCCGCCGAGATCGACCGTGTCGCCAAGTCCTTCCCGCACATCCGCGCCCGCGACGCCCGCGCGGCGCTCGACGAACTGCCCGAGCTGCGGGAACTGGCGGGGGAGAAGGAGAAGTACGGGAGGCTGTGGGAGCTGGTCGAGGCGCTCGACGCGCTCCCGCGCGGTGTCGCCATGCACCCCTGCGGCGTGCTGCTGTCCGACGCCTCCCTGCTGACCCGTACGCCGGTCATGCCGACCAGCGGCGAGGGCTTCCCCATGGCGCAGTTCGACAAGGACGACGTCGAGGACCTCGGGCTGCTCAAACTCGACGTGCTGGGCGTGCGGATGCAGTCGGCGATGGCGCACGCCGTCACGGAGGTGGAGCGGGCGACGGGGGAGCGGATCGACCTGGACGCGGTGCCGGAGGGCGACCCGGCGACGTACGGGCTGATCCGGTCCACCGAGACGCTCGGCTGCTTCCAGATCGAGTCCCCGGGCCAGCGGGACCTGGTCGGCCGGCTCCAGCCGTCCACCTTCCACGACCTGGTCGTCGACATCTCCCTCTTCCGGCCCGGTCCGGTCGCCGCCGACATGGTGCGGCCGTTCATCGAGGCCCGGCACGGGCGGGCGCCGGTGCGCTACCCGCACCCGGACCTTGAGGAACCGCTGAAGGGGACGTACGGGGTCGTCGTCTTCCACGAGCAGGTCATCGACATCGTCGCCATCATGACGGGCTGCGGGCGTGGCGAGGCGGACCGGGTGCGGCGCGGACTGTCCGACCCGGAGTCGCAGGGGCGGATCAAGGTCTGGTTCGCGCAGCGCGCGGAGGCGAACGGATACGACGCAGAAACGATTCAGCGGACCTGGGGGATCGTGGAGGCCTTCGGTTCGTACGGCTTCTGCAAGGCGCACGCGGTCGCCTTCGCCGTACCGACGTACCAGTCGGCGTGGCTGAAGGCGCACCACCCGGCCGCCTTCTACGCCGGGCTGCTCACCCATGACCCCGGGATGTACCCGAAGCGGCTGCTGCTGGCGGACGCGCGGCGGCGCGGGGTGCCCATCCTGCCGTTGGACGTGAACAAGTCGGGGGTAGCGCACAGGATCGAACTGGTGTCCGAATCAAAGGGGTCGAAGGTCTGGGGGCTGCGGCTGGCGCTCTCCGATGTGCACAACATCAGCGAGGCCGAGGCCGCGCGGATCGCCGAGGGACAGCCGTACGCCTCGCTGCTCGACTTCTGGGAGCGGGCCCGCCCCAGCCGTCCGCTCGCCGGACGCCTCGCCCAGGTCGGTGCGCTGGACGCGTTCGGCGCCAACCGGCGCGACCTGCAACTGCATCTGACCGAACTGCACCGGGGCGCCCGCGGCGGACGCGGGGACCAGCTCCCCCTGTCCGGCGGGCGGAGGACCGCCCCGGCCGGGCTGCCCGACCTCACCTCGGCGGAGAAGCTCAGCGCGGAACTGGGCGTGCTGTCCATGGACGCCTCACGGCATCTGATGGACGACCACGGCGCCTTCCTCGCCGAACTGGGCGTGGTCTCCGCGCGGCGGCTGCGCGAGGCCCGGCACGGGGAGACGGTGCTGGTCGCGGGCGCCAAGGCGGCCACCCAGACCCCGCCCATCCGCTCCGGCAAGCGGGTCATCTTCTCCACCCTGGACGACGGCACGGGCCTGGTCGACCTCGCCTTCTTCGACGACTCCCACGACGCCTGCGCCCACACGGTCTTCCACTCCTGGCTGCTGCTGGTGCGCGGGGTGGTGCAGCGCCGCGGCCCGCGCAGCCTCAGCGTGGTCGGCTCCGCCGTCTGGAACCTCGCCGACCTGCTCCAGGTGCGCCAGGAGGAAGGGCTGGAGGGAGTCGCGGCCCGGCTCGCCGAGCCGGGCGGCACCGGCACCGGGGCCGCCGGCACCGACGGTGAGGACGACGGCGCCGGTCCGGCCCGCAGACGGCTCGCCGGATCGGACGGGCGGCCCGCGCCGGCCGGTTCCGCGGCCCGGGACCCGATGGAGGACCGGAGGATCCGTATGCCCACGGGGTACGAGATGCACCCCTGGGCCGATCTGCGCCCCGCGGGCGAAGGGCCCGCGGTGGGAAGGAAGCTGTGGCACCGGAGTCCGGGGAGTGCGGGATGACCATCCTCTGCGTACGTTTCCAGCTGCCTCCGGTGTACGAGGCCGCCCTGCCCCAGCTGATCGGCCTGCTGGAGGAGTTCACGCCCGTCGTGCAGGCCCTGCCGCCGGACGCGGCGCTGGCCGATCTGCGCGGCGCCGAACGGTACTTCGGGCGCAGCGCCGTCGAACTGGCCTCGGTGATCCGGGTCCGCGCGCTCGCCCTGCACGGTGTCGACTGTGTGATCGGCGCCGGGCCGGGACCGATGCTGGCCCGCATGGCGCTGCGGGACGCCCGGCCGGGGCTGACCCGCGCGGTGTCCGAGGACGAGGTGCGGGAGTTCCTCGCCGACCGGCCCGTCGTCGCGCTGCCCGGCGTCGGCGGCAGGACCGCCCGCACCCTGTGCGAGTACGGCCTCGACACCCTCGGCCGGGTCGCGGCCGCACCGCTGTCCACGCTCCAGCGGCTGGTGGGCGCCAAGGCGGGGCGCGAACTGCAAGAGAAGGCGAACGGCGTCGACCGCGGCCGGGTCGTCCCGAACGCGGTCTCCCGGTCCCTGGCCACCGAACGCCCCTTCACCCGCGACGAGCTGGACCCCGGCCGGCACCGCCGCGCCCTGCTCTCGGCCGCCGAGGAGCTGGGAGCCCGGCTGCGCGCCCTCGACAAGGTCAGCCGCGGCCTCACCCTCACCGTGCGCTACGCCGATCGCACCGCCACCACCCGCACCCGCACGCTCCCGGAGCCGACCGCGCACTCGGCGGCGCTCACCAAGGCGGCCTACGGCCTTTACGCGGCGCTCGGTCTGCAGCGCGCCCGGGTGCGCTCGATCGCCCTGCGCGTGGAGGGGCTCGACCCCGCCGAGCAGGCCTCCCACCAGCTCACCTTCGACCCGGTGGACGAGAAGGCGCGCAGGATCGAGGAGGTCGCGGACCGCGCGCGGGCGAAGTTCGGCCCCCGCGCGGTGATGCCGGGCTCGCTGGCCGCGTAGGACCTCGGGGCTCTAAGGCCTGTCTGCTCCAGGACCTGTGCCCGTTCGATCTGTCCGAGCACCTGGCGATCGCGCTGTTCGACCGGATCGCCTTCCACGAGGTGGCCAACGCCCTCGACCCTGCCCATGCCGAGCCCACCACCTGCGCCTCGGTCGGCTGACACGTGGAGGTCTAGGGAAACGCGGCGGGGCCCTGTCCGGCCTGAGCCGCCGGACAGGGCCCCGAGACGGTTCAGCGGCCGTGCCGCCCGCCCGCCGTGCGCCGCCGGGCGGAGGCGAACAGCGCCGCCGAGCCGAGCGCCAGCGCCGCGGCGCCGCCGATCATCAGGTACGGGGTGTTGGCGTCGCCGCCGGTCTCCGCGAGGTTCTCCGCGGCTGCCCCGGCCGCCTCGGGCTGGTTGGCGGTGCCGGCGTCGGAGGCGTCCGGGGCGGTCTCGCCGTCCGCCGCGGCAGGTTGCGCCGAGGTGCCGGGGTCGTCGTCACCGTGCCCGTGGTTCTCGATGGTCGACTGGCCGGCACCCTCTTCGATCTGCTCCTGGGAAGGGGCGGACGCGGCCGGCGCCGGGGCGGCCTCCTGCGCGGGAGCGTCACCGCCGTCGGCCCCGGCTCCGCCTGCCCCGGCTCCGCCGCCTCCGAAGGTGACGTCCGAGCAGGAGTAGAACGCCTCCGGGCTGTCCGACCGCTGCCAGACCGCGTACAGCAGCTGCTTGCCGGAGCGCTCGGGAAGGGTGCCGGTGAAGGTGTAGAAGCCGCCCGCGGCGGCCGGGTCGGTGGACGTCGCCACCGGGTTCGCCAGATCCAGGTCGTCCCAGGCCAGCGGCTGTGACGGGTCGTAGCCGGGCTTGGTGATGTACACCTCGAAGGTCCCCTTGTGCGGGGCCGTCACGCGGTACTCGAAGGTGTACGAACCACTGCTCACGCTCGTCGCCGGCCAGTCGGCGCGGGCCAGGTCGAGCCCCTTGAAGGCCTCGCTGTTGGCGCTGCACAGCTTGCTGTCGGGGATGAGCTCCTGATGGCGTCCGCCCGCGTCGCCGATGCGGACGCCGTTCCAGTCGTAGAGCGCCTGGGTGCCGCCGGCCGCGACCGCAGCCCGGCACGCCGCCGACTTCGGGCTCTGAGGGCCCTCGGCGAAGCACTGCGAGACCCGGCTGACCGGGTCGCCCATCGAACCGTGCGCGGACGCCGGTGCGGCGGACAGCCCGGTCAGGGCGAGCGGAACGAGACCGACGGCGGCGACAGCGGCCTTGCGGCGTGCGGACATGGGGCAGCAACTCCTCGACAGCGATCACTGGATCGGGGTGGGGGGTGGATCCGTGGTGGGGGGTGGATCCCGTGGGGGTGGCTCAGAAACTAGCCCCAAGGAACCGGGATATCGCCTGGCGAAGGCCCGGAGGGGCGATCCTTATGGCCGCGTTAAGGGAGTGCTCAGGCTGGGATCAGGTAGGTACCGTGCGCGGTATGACAGACGACCGGATCCGGCCCGCCGTCGCCGCCGACGTCCCCGCGGTGAAGGCGGTCGTCGACGCCGCCTTCCGGCCCTACATCGCGCGCATCGGCGTCGTGCCGGTCCCCATGGAGGCCGACCACGCGGCGAACGTGGCCGCGGGCAGGGTGTTCGTGGTGGAGGCGCCGGAAGGCGGGGATCCGGCCGGTTCGGCGCGGGTGATCGGCCTCGTCGTGGTCGAGGCCCGCGCGGACCATCTCCACCTCGACGTCATCGCCGTCCACCCCGACGCGCACGGCACCGGCGTGGGACGGCGGCTGCTGGAATTCGTGGACGCGCACGCGCGTGCGCTCGGGCTGCCCGAGATCCGGCTCTACACGAACGCCCTCATGTGGGAGAACCAGAAGATCTACCCGACGTTCGGCTACGAGCTCGTCGAGCGAAGGGCCACCGGCCCGTACGACCGCCTCCACTACCGCAAGCGGCTGCTCGGGGGCCGCTGAGTTTCCACGGTCTCCGACGGCGTTCCGACGTGTTCCACGACCGGGGGCGTCAGCTGTCGGGCCACCAGGTGCGGGCGATGTCCTCGCGGACCTCCGGCCGCCCCGTGGAGCGCTCGTCGGCCTGCTCGCGGACTCGGCGGGCGTCCGTCTTCTTCAGGGGCTTGTGCACGGTGACACGGCGCATGACCGCCTCCTTCCGGGTCCACCGGGTTCCGTGTTCGCACGGAGGTGGACCTTTCGGGGGAGAGTTCCTCATCGGTCCCCTGCTGTCTGTGGCCGCTGTCACGAATCGATTGTCAGTGGCGGGTGTCACTCTTGCGCCATGAGCATCGACGGCGGTGACAGGACGGGCACGGACGGTGTCGACTGGGACGCGCGGGCGGCGTCCTTCGACGAGGAGCCGGACCACGGGCTGCGCGACCCTCAGGTGCGCGCCGCCTGGGCCGGCCGGCTGCGCACCTGGCTGCCCGGGCGGGCCGGCGACGTCCTCGACGTCGGTTGCGGCACCGGCAGCCTCTCACTCCTCGCCGCCGAACAGGGGCACCGGGTGACCGGGGTCGACCGGTCCCCGGCCATGGTGACGCTTGCCCGGGAGAAGCTCGCCGGGCGCGACGCGGTGTTCCTCGTCGGTGACGCGGCGGCGCCACCGGTCGGCGAACGGCGCTACGACGCCGTCCTCGTACGGCATGTGCTGTGGGCCCTGCCGGAACCGCGTCGTGTCCTGCGCCACTGGCGCGGGCTGCTGCGCCCCGAAGGCCGGCTGGTCCTGGTCGAGGGGGTGTGGGGGACGGTGAGCCCGGTCGGCATACCCGCCGACCTGCTCACCGCCCTCCTCGCCCCGATCGCCGGGCAGGTGCGTGTGGAGCGGCTGTCACCGGACAGGGCACTGTGGGGCCGCGACGTGGACGACGAACGCTACGCGGTGGTCGCGGTGCCGGACCGACCGGTCGGGGACCCTCACCGGAGCAGCGCGCCCCATCCGCCCTCGCGGGCCCGGGCGTCCAGTTCGTCGAGGGCGGCCACCGCGGCGGCAGCCGCCTCGGGATCCGTCGCTGCCAGGCCGCTCGCCGCGAACTCGTCCTCGTCCAGCCGCCGTACGTCCGTGCCGTCCGCGGAGACCCACAGGTCGAGGTCCAGATCCTCGACGACCAGCCGGCCGCCGGAGAGCTCGGCCGGGCGGGTGATGTCGCAGTAGTGCCCCTTGAGCGTGCCGTCGGCGGCGCGGACCTCCTTCACGGAGTACCACCGGTCACGCCAGTAGTGCTCCGTGAAGACGTCACCGGGCTCGAAGCGGACGAAGCCGAAGTCGCGCATGCCGTCTCCCGCCCAGGGGGCGCGCACGGTGACGTGGGTGCCGTCGTCGGCGAGCAGCTCGGCCGGATAACGGATCTTCATACGCCCCGCCTTGACCAGGACGACCTCCACCAGGGCCGGCCGGTCAGCCGATGTCGCGGACATGACGCACCTCCGTGGCGCAGATCTCGTAGCCGAACCACTGGTTGATCGCGATCATCGGCCCGTTGCCGGCGTCGTTGCCCGTGAACGCCTCCGTGTACCCGGCCGCGCGGGCCCGGTGCAGGGAGTCGTTCTTGGCGAGCTTGGCCAGCCCCCGGCCGCGGTGGGCACGGGCGGTGCCGGTCATGACCGTGCCGTACCGGGTACCTCCGTCCGTGCGGGCCGCGGAGAAGGCGGCGGGACGGCCGTCGACCAGCGCCACCGAGGTCAGCTCGGGGCTGAACAGCGGGTGTCGCCAGGTCTCGGCCAGCCAGGCCTCGTAGTCGGTGAACTCCGTGTCCACATCGCTCGGTTCGTCCGCCGTCGTCTCCGCGTCCAGCTCGAACAGCGGGCGCGGGTCCCCGGCGAAGTCCGACCCCTTGCGCAGCTCCACGCCGGGCGGCGGATCCTGGAGCGGTGGAAGGGCGCCGCCGGCCAGGTCCAGGCGCAGGAAGTGGGCGGCGCGGCTCGCCCGGTAGCCGTGCCGCCCGGCGAAGGCGCGGTTGCCCCGCTCGTCCAGCACCCAGGCGAACAGCCTGGTGGCCCCGTGCGCGGCCAGGTGCTCCTCGGCGGCGCGCACGAGCAGCGTCCCGGCGCCCCGGCGCGTGTGCCCGGGATGCACATACACGTTGATGTTGCCCTGGCCCGGCTCGGAGCTCTCGTGGCTCAGGTGCACCTGAGCCGTGCCGATCACCTCGCCGTCGGCCACGGCCACGAGGGGGCGGTAGTGGGCGTCGGGGTGCATATGGGTGAGGTCGTGGGCCAGGGAATCCGGAGTGACGAGGAGGAAGGGCAGCGCGGCATGCCGGACGCGGGCGAAGCCCTCGAGATCGGCGCGGGCGTCGGGACGCAGAGCGCGGACGGACACAGTCATGGAGGCGCACGCTACGGGGGACGCGCCAGGGGTGCCTCTCATTTTCCGTCGCGTGCGGGACAATCGGGCCGTGAACGTGAACATCCGGATCGACGACGGCACGCCTCCGTACGAGCAGGTGCGGGCGCAGATCTCCGAGCAGGCACGGTCGGGCGCGCTGCCCGTGGGGTACCGGCTGCCGACCGTGCGGGGGCTGGCCGAGACCCTCGGCCTCGCCGCGAACACGGTGGCCAAGGCCTACCGTGCGCTGGAGGCCGACGGAGTGATCGAGACCCGGGGCCGCAACGGCACGGTGATCGCCGCCGCGGGGTCGGCGGCGCAGAAGGAGGCCGCGTCGGCGGCACAGGCGTATGCGGAGCGGGTCCGGCGGCTGGGGCTGAGCGAGGACGAGGCGCTGGCCGCCGTGCGGGACGCCCTGCGGGTGGCTTACGGGGGGTGAGCGCGCCGGTGCCGTGCGGGTGGCTCAGGGAGGGGCGCCGTGGTGGTGGGGGCCTGGCGTCGGCCGCGGGTCGGCGGCGGCCGGTCGCGCAGTTCCCCGCGCCCCTTGGGGGGTGGCCGTTGGCTGTGGTGTCGGGTGTGCCTCCGTGGGGGTGCGGGTGACCGTCAGCTGTGCCGTGCGTGCCGCGCGGGCGAACCGCACCGCGTCGGTCACCGCTGCCGCGTTCGGGTCGTTGTTGAAGTACGCGTAGACGTCCTCGTCGGCGGGCCGGACGGTCGCGATGCGGTCGACCCAGGTCCGCAGGGACTGCCGGCCGTAGTGCGGCCAGGGGCGGGCGCGCCCCTGGTGGAAGCGGACGTAACCGAAGTCGGTGGTGCGCCACAGCGGGGTCGCGGGGCGCCCCAGCACGTCGGCCCAGCACAGGGCGGCCCCCCGGGCCTCGAGCACACCGCGCACCTGAGGCGTCCACCACGACGCGTGGCGCGGCTCGACCGCCACCCGGGTCGACGCGGGGAACCGGCGCAGGCACGCGTCCAGGAGCCCCGGGTCCGCGCGGAGGGTGGGCGGGAGCTGCAGGAGCACCGGACCGAGCCGGTCGCCCAGCCCGGCGGCGTGGCTCATCAGGCGCTCCACCGGCTCCTCGGGGTCCCGCAGCCGTTTGATGTGCGTCAGATAGCGGCTCGCCTTGACGGCGACGACGAAGCCCGGCGGGGTGCGCTCCCGCCAGGCGGCGAACGTCTCCCACGACGGCAGCCGGTAGAAGGCGTTGTTGACCTCGACGGTGGCGAACCGCGCCGCGTACTCCTCCAGCCAGAGCCGCATCGGCAGTCCGGCCGGATACAGCACCTCGCGCCAGTCCTTGTACTGCCACCCCGACGTCCCGACGAACAGGGTCATACCCTCATCAAAACACCTAGAGGTACAGCCCCGCGTCCGCGTCCCCCCGCGGTTCCGGCAGCGCCGTCGGGGACGCGCCCCGGCGCAGGGCGTACAGCTCGGCCAGGGTCGCGCCCTCGCGGCCGACGCCCTCCTCGCGGCCCAGCCAGTTCACCGCCTCCGCGCGGGTCAGCTGTCCCACCTCGATGCGGGCGAGGCAGCGGCCGGGGCGGACCACGGCCGGGTGGAGACGCTCCAGGTCCTCATTGGTGGTGACACCGACCAGCACGTTGCGGCCCTGGCCGAGCAGACCGTCCGTCAGGTTCAGCAGCCGGGACAGCGCCTGTCCGGCCGTGTGCTTGGCCTCGCCGCGGATCAGCTCGTCGCAGTCCTCGAGGAGCAGCAGCCGCCAGCGGCCCTTGCCCGCCGCGTCCTCCTCGCCGATCGCGATGTCCATCAGATAGCCGACGTCGGAGAAGAGCCGCTCGGGGTCCAGCACGCAGTCCACCTGGCACCAGTCCCGCCAGGACCGGGCCAGGGTGCGCAGCGCGGAGGTCTTGCCGGTGCCCGGCGGGCCGTGTAGTAGGAGCAGCCGGCCCGAGATGTCCTCGGGGGTGGTCTTCATCAGGCGGTCCATCGCGTGCGCGACCGGCGCGGTGTAGTTGGGCCGGATCTCGTCCCAGGTGCCGGCCGAGATCTGCCGGGTGGTGCGGTGCGGGCCGCGGCGCGGGGAGACGTACCAGAAGCCCATGGCGACGTTCTCCGGCTGCGGTTCGGGTTCGTCCGCCGCGCCGTCGGTGGCCTCGTCCAGGACCTTCGCCGCGAGTTCGGCGCTGGTGGCGGTGACGGTGACGTCGGCGCCCCGGTTCCAGCGGGACACCAGCAGTGTCCAGCCGTCGCCCTCGGCCAGGGTGGCGCTGCGGTCGTCGTCCCGGGCGAGCCGCAGTACCCGCGCGTTCGCGGGCAGCAGGGTCGCGCCGGAACGTACACGGTCGATGTTGACGGCGTGCGAGTACGGCTGCTCGCCCGTCGCGAAGCGGCCGAGGAACAGCGCGTCGACGACATCGGACGGGGAGTCGCTGTCGTCGACGTTGAGCCGGATCGGCAGTGCGTCGTGCGGGTGCGAGGACATGCCGCCATGATCGGTCACCCGGGCGCCGCGTGCACCCGGTTTCCGAGGTCGCGCGGATTGCCGCCCGTGTGTGGCCCGTCCCCGGCGTGTTCAGCCCGGCGGCCGGCGGATCAGCCGTCGGGCCTGCCGGGTGCGCCGCACCATCGCGTAGCCCTTGGTCAGGGCACGGTCCCGGGCGAAGGCGCGGGCGATGGCCCGGCCCTCGACCAGCCGCTCGAACTCGGCGGTGTCCGTCGACCGCCGCACCGTGACGCGCCGCAGGGCGTACGGCCCCTGGGCGCGGTGGGCGAGGCCGTTGCCGACGGCGAGCGCCTGGGCGTATCCCGTCTCCCGCACCGCCTCGCGCACCCGGCGGCTGGAGTAGCCGTAGGGATACGCGAACGAGGCGGGTACGGTGCCCAGCTGGTCCGAGACGATCTCCTTGCACAGGATCAGCTCGGAGCGCAGTGTGCCGTCGTCGAGCTGGTCGAGCTGCGGGTGGCTGTGGCTGTGCCCGCCGATCTCGACGCCATTGTCGGCCAGTTCGCGCACCTGGTCCCAGTCCAGCATGGTGTCCAGGCCGCCGCCGGTGTCGTACGGCCCCCGGAGCCAGCCCGTGGCGACGAACAGGGTGGCCGGGAAGCCGTGCTTGGCCAGGACGGGCAGAGCGTGCCGGTGCACGCCTTCGTAGCCGTCGTCGAACGTGACCAGGACCGGCCGCGCGGGCAGCGGGCGGCCGGAGCGCCAGTGGGCGGCCAAGCCGGCCGTGGTGACGGGGGTGAGGCCCCAGTCCGCGATCACCGCCATCTGCTCGGCGAACGCCTGCGGGGTCACCGACAGGGCGCGGGTCGCCTCGCCCGGATCGGCCGCGACCGCGTGGTACATCAGGATCGGCACGCGTACGTCAGTCACGGCCGCCCTCCGCGATCCCCACCACGGAGAAGGTGACCCCGCCCCGCCCCGCCCGCACGCTCCCCACCAGGTAGCCGCCCGCCGCCGTGAGCACCCCGGCGACGATCGCGCCCGCGCGGCCCGCGCCGCCCGGGCGGGTCAGCAGGGCGTCGCGCAGGCCCCGCACCACCCCGGCCGGCAGGACCCGCGTGGCGTACCGGCGTTCGGACTCCAGCCCCTTCTGCGCGCCGACGCTGCGGGCCACCAGCGCCTTGGACAGACCCTCGGCGTAGGTACGGGTCCGGAAGTAGCGGAAGTGCTCGCGGGCCTCGGGCACCCGGTGGTGGATCACCGCACGGTCGTCGATCAGCAGGATCGCGTCGGGCCGGGCGCGGCTGAGGCGGATGCACAGTTCCGTCTCCTCCCCGCCCAACGGGCGCTTGTTCCCGTCCCGTCCGATGCCGGTGGCGAAGCCGCCCGCCGCGTCGAAGGCGCTGCGCCGGAACGAGGCGTTGCCGCCGAGGACGTTGCGCACCCGCACCCGCCCGGGCGGCAGGCCCCGATATGTGCAGCCCACCACCCAGTCGAACTCCTCGGGGAACCAGTCGGGGCGCCGGCCCGACGCCCAGACCGGTTCGGTGCGCCCGCCGACCGCCATCACGCGCGGATCGGCGTATCCCTCGGCGAAGTGCTTCAGCCAGTCGCGTTCGGCCACGGCGTCGTCGTCGAGGAAGGCGATGATCTCGCCGCGCGAGGCGGCGATTCCGGTGTTGCGGCCGGCGGACAGGCCGCGGGGGCCCGCGTTGGCGAGCACCCGCACGTCCTCGGTCTCCTTGTACTCCTTGCCCAGACGGTCCAGGAGAGCCCGGTTGTGGTCCACGACCAGCAGGGTCTCCAGGGCCGGCCGTGACTGCGCCCGCACCGAGGCGACCGCCGCGAGGACGTCCTCCCAGCGGTCCTCGGTGTAGGCGCAGATCACGACCGAGATGCCCGGGGTTCCGGGATCGCTCAAGACACCTTCCCCCGGACCGTGTCGAGCAGCGGCGAGTGGTGCGGGCGCCGGCGCAGCGCACGGCGGTTGGAGCGCTCCTGGAGGATCACCTTCAGCACGCGGAAACCGTCGCGCACGGCCCGCAGATTGCTCGTGCCGTGGATGCGCAGGTACTCGTGGCTGGGGATCTCCTGCACCTTCAGACCCGCCTTGACGACCCGGATGTTCATCAGGGTCTCGACCTCGAAGCCGGTGCAGTCGAGGTCGATCTTGTCCAGGCAGTGCCGCCAGAAGGCGTTGTAGCCGTAGCAGAGGTCGGTGTACCGGGCGCCGAACTTGCGGTTGACGACGCCGCACAGCACCCGGTTGCCCAGCTTGCGGATGAACGTCATGTCGTCGGTGCCGCCGCCGTTGGCGAAGCGGGACCCCTTGGCGAAGTCCGCGCCGGAGACCAGCGCGGAGACGTAGCTGACGATCTCGTTGCCGTCCGCCGAGCCGTCCGCGTCGACCATCACGATGATGTCGCCGGTGCAGGCCTCGAAGCCGGAGCGCAGCGCGTCCCCCTTGCCCTTGCCGCGCTGCCCGACGACCTTGACGCCGGCCCACAGTTCGCGGGCCACCTCGACGGTGTTGTCGGTGGAGTTGCCGTCGACCAGGACCACTTCGTGGATCCAGTCGGGAAGCGTCTTGAAGACGTACGGAAGGTTCTCCGCCTCGTTCATGGCCGGTATCACCACGCTCACCGGTGGCGCGATGGCCAGGTGAGAGGAGACGGGCCGGTACTTGCCGGCGGTGGGCGGATCCTGGTCCGCGGTCGCCGGCTGCAGAACGGAACTCATGAGTCTGGTCCCTCTCGTCCGGTGGACCGCCCGCCCCTCGGGCGGCCCGGCTGTTCGTCCGGTTCGAAAGGGGGGTTCTCACCCACGGCACGACGGACGGAACCGCCCTGCACGCATGGGTGAGCTGGCAAAACTGGTCAGCCGCGGAAACGCCGGCCGCCCGCGCGGCACGGCCCGGTCACCCTTGTGGTCACCGGGCACGGCACCCCCCTACCGCGCCCCGCGCCGGTTCGTCGTGGTCCTGAGCCCTCCCCTGGAGCCACGTACTGACGGACCGGTGCGGGTGAGAACTATGACGTTATTGACGTTTGAACCTGTATGGCAAGACCTGAGCGGCGTCTCGCTTTGATCCTTGCGTGTGCTTCTTGTCCTGATGTGCGGTCGGCATGGCCGAGTTTGCCCCTCAAGGCGTCGGATGCCGGGCTTCAATGTGGCCCACCCCGTAGGGGGCGTCAAGGGTGGACCGTTCCCCCGGCCGGAATCAGGCGGAGATTGAACGTGAACAGGCCGAGTGGTGTCCGGTGTTGCAAGTTTTGACATGGACACTTCCGATCAACGCGCGTAGCCACTACAACGGATGGTGCAGCGAACCTGCTAAATGGAGGCTCCATGAGACATCTCCGCCCCATCACGTTCCTGGGCTCACTTCTCCTCGCCGTCGTCGCGGCCCTCACCGGGACCGCGGCGGCGCAGGCGGCAGAACAGGCCGCCCGCGGGCCCTACGTGGCGCTCGGCGACTCCTATTCCTCCGGAGTGGGAGCGGGCAACTACATCAGTTCCAGCGGTGACTGCAAGCGCAGCACGAACGCGTATCCCTACCTCTGGGCCGGCCTCAACTCACCCTCGTCCTTCTCCTTCACCGCCTGCTCCGGCGCCCGTACGGGTGATGTCGTCGCCGGTCAGCTCGGCCCCCTCAACAGCGGCACGAGCCTCGTCTCGATCAGCGTCGGCGGCAACGACGCGGGCTTCGCCGACGTCATGACGACCTGTGTGACCAGCAGCGACAGCACCTGCCTCGACCGCATCAACACCGCGCGGGCGTACGTGTCCTCGACGCTGCCCGGCAAGCTCAACACCGTCTACTCGGCGATCCGCAGCAAGGCCCCGAACGCCCGGGTCGCCGTGTTCGGCTACCCCCGCTTCTACAAGCTCGGCTCCGTCTGCGTCGGCCTCTCCGAAACCAAGCGGAAGGCGATCAACGACGCGGCGGACCTCCTCAACTCCGTTATCTCCCAGCGCGCCGGCGCCTACGGCTACGTCTTCGCCGACGTGCGCGGCATGTTCACCGGCCACGAGATCTGCTCCGGCAACTCCTGGCTGCACAGCGTGGACTGGACCAACATCGGCAACTCCTACCACCCGAAGGCCGTCGGTCACTCCAGCGGCTACCTGCCGGTCCTCAGCTCCGTCGACTGACCCGTCAGTTCCCGTCCGCCGAACCGGAAGCCGAACCGGAAGCCGAACCGGAAGCCGAACCGGAAGCCGAACCGGAAGCCGGACCGGAAGCCGAAGCGGAGGCCCCGCCCGTCGGGGTCTCCGTCCCGCACGTCACCGAGAACGGCACTGACGAGGAGGTCGTCCGCACCGGCTCCCGCACCTCCACCCCGATCGCGCTCCGATACGTCCCGGTCTCCGCGTACGTCGTCACGACCACCGTGTCCTGCTTCGAACGCCCGCCCCCCTCGGGGAACGACAACGTCCGCCAGCCCGGATCGGCCGCCGAACCGTCCGTGGCCACCCAGCGGTAGAAGACCTCGGCCGGCACCCGCCCCAAAGTGAACGTCGCCGTGAACGCGGGCGCCTCCCCGCTCGGCGGCGGACAGCCGCCGGAGTACTCCGTGTGCGCGCCGGTCACCGTCACCGAGACCGTCCGGGGCGGGGGAGTGCTCTCCTCACCGTCCTCCTTCTCGCTCGCGGTGGGGGAGGGGTTCCGGCCGTCCGTCTCCGACGTCCGGCCGTCGTCCTCGCTCCCGTCGTCACCGGTCCGCGCGGGCGAACTCACCTGCCCGCCGACGCCGTTGGCCTCCAAGCCGTCGTCCCCGCGATCCAGCAGCGCATACGTCAGCCCGGCCAGCGCCAGGACCAGCGCGACCACGCCCGCGACCAGGACGACGACGGTACGCCGGCTGCGCCCGGGCAGGGTGACCGTGCTGGTCGCCGTCGGCGCTCCCGTGACCGGCCTCGGGGGAGTGGGCGAGGGCGTCGTGGGGTACGGCCGGGGAGGCGCGGCCGGCGTCGGGGTGTACGGCACCGGACGCGCCGTGTCCGCGCGGGGTGTGCCGCCCGCGCCGATGACCCGCAGATCCTGTTCAGCCCCCTCCGCCGACAGCCGCTCGGCCGGATCCTTGCGCAACAGCCCTTCGATGACCGGGGTGAGCGGACCGGTTGGACGCCGAACGCGACCGCTCACGTGAGATCGCCCACGTTCTCGCGGCTCCGGACGTCCGTGCGAGCAGCGGGCGGGACGCGCGGGGCCGTAAGCTCGCAGTGATCGCCTCCGCGTCGACCCGGAGCGCGGTCGTCACCCTCGGCGGATACGAGGACCCTCCGAACGGGCGTGTGCGCCGGCTCCGGCTCATGGGCCAGGACGCGCGACCGCGCTCCCTGGGGCTTTTCGAGGGCGACACGCCCTTGGTGGCGTCCGGCCTCGACACCGCCGCGACGTCACTCGCCGTGACCGTCGAACCGGATGGCGGGTCGCCGCGATCCACGACCCGACCCATCGTCCAACTCGCCCTGAAAACGGTTGGATTCGGAGAGTAATCGCCGAGTGTTCGTCAACACCCTTATGGGGAAGGTGAATCCTGTGACCTCGATACACGAGTGCCCGGCCGGAGCGATAGGGTTACCCTGCCCGGGCCGGGTGGACTCGTACGGGTGGGGAGTGACATGGAACAGATAACAGTGCGCAGCAGGGCAAGGGTCCCTGCGATCACGTGCGGTAGCAGCGCGACCAGCTCGCGCCTCGACCGCCACCTCTCGGTTCTCGCGGGACCCGCAGTCCCGCAGCGGGAGACGGCCGAGGCGACGTCGCTC
Organism: Streptomyces griseoloalbus; assembly: GCA_014650015.1. GTDB lineage: Bacteria > Actinomycetota > Actinomycetes > Streptomycetales > Streptomycetaceae > Streptomyces > Streptomyces griseoloalbus. The sequence continues at coordinate 358,296 of BMUD01000003.1, read as the reverse complement.
ATGCGTGAGCTGATCGCGCGTGACACGGCGCACGACCGCGGCGCCAGGAGCGCGCGGGCCCGGACGAGCCGCGTCTCGCTCTTCGCCCCGCTGCGTCGGCTGCGCCGCTCCCTGTTCGGCAGCCGGTAGCGTCCGCGCCCGGACGGTCCCACCGTCCCGGCGCGGCGCTCCGCCCCCTCCGTCGTCCCCGCGGCACCACCCGGCATCCGGCGCCCCACCGCATGCCAGTACGTCCCCTCGTCGGCGCCCTCGATCCCACCCGGCAGAGGCCCGGGGGCCCGCCGACCCCTCCCCGCCCAGCGTCTCACCGCTTCCCGTGCGCGTACCGCCGCACCGCGAGCGGCACGAACACCGCCAGCAGCACCGCACACCAGGCCAGCGACCCCGCGACGGGGTGCGCCACCGGCCAGGCCGCCTCCTCCGGCACGGGGGCGTTGCCGAAGAGATCCCGCAGCGCCGTCGCCACCGCGCTGATCGGATTCCACTCCGCGACCGTGCGCAGCCCGCCCGGCAGCCCGTCGGTCGGGATGTACGCGCTGGACAGCAGCGGCAGCAGGAAGGTCGCCCCGCCCAGCTGGCCGGCCGCCTCCTCGTTCCGGGTGAGCAGACCGAGGTGGATCCCGATCCACACGCACGAGAACCGGAACAGCAGCAACAGGGCGACGGCGCCGGCCGCGTCGAGAACGGACCCCTCCACCCGCCAGCCCACCGCGAGTCCCACCAGCAGGAACGGCACCGTCCCGGCCGCCGTCACCAGCAGATCCGCCGCGGCCTGGCCCACCGGCACGGCCGCCCGGCTCATCGGCAGCGTGCGGAACCGGTCCGTCACCCCGCGGTGGACGTCCTGGGCCGACTGGAACATCCCGGTCATGACACCGCCCGCCGCCGTCGCCACCAGCAGCCCCGGAACCAGGAAGGACCGGTACGCGGCGCCCGGCACGGCGAGCGCGCTGCCGAAGACATAGCCGAAGAACAGCAGCATGCTGACCGGCATCGTCTGGGTGATGATCAGCAGCCCCGGGTTGTTCCGCATCCGCCGCAGCTGCCGGCCGAGCATCGCGGTGCCGTCGTACGCCAACGTGCTCATGCGGCACGCTCCTTGTGGTCGGTGGAGTCGGTGGAGTCGGTGGATTCGAGGGAGCGGCCGGCGAAGGCCCCGGGCCCCTCGGTCAGCCGCAGGAACACGTCGTCGAGGCTCGGGGGCCTGAGGCTCGCGTCGAGCAGCGGCACGCCCGCCGCGTCCAGCGTGCGCACCAGCTGCGGGAGGGTGAGCGTCGGATCCCTGGTGACCGCGCCGACGGCGTTGCGCTCCCGGTCGAGGGACGGCTCCGAGCCCGTCAGCCGGTCGAGCACCCCGGCCGCCGCCCCCAGCGCGCCCGGGTCCGCCACGACGACTTCGGCGTGCGCGCCGACGAGCGCCTTGAGCTGCCCCGGTGACCCGGTGTGCGCGACCCGCCCCCGGTCCACCAGGGCGATGCCGTCGGCCAGCCGGTCGGCCTCCTCCAGGTACTGGGTGGTGAGCAGCACGGTCGTGCCCTCGCCGGTCAGCTCGCGCACCGCGTCCCAGATCAGACCCCGGCCGGCCGGATCGAGGCCGGTCGTCGGCTCGTCCAGGAACAGCACCCGAGGACGCCGGATCAGGCTCGCCGCCAGGTCCAGCCGGCGGCGCATACCGCCCGAGTAGCCGGACGCCGGCCGGTCGGCCGCCTCCGTGAGCCCGAAGCGGTCGAGCAGCTCGCCGGCCCGCGCGGCCGACCGGCCCACGCGGTGCAGCCGTGCGAACAGCCGCAGGTTCTCGCGACCGGTGAGGTCGCCGTCGATCGAGGTGTCCTGCCCGGTGACGGCGATGGCGCGCCGCACGGCGGCGGCCTCCCGCACCAGGTCGTGGCCCGCGATCCGCGCGGAGCCGGCGTCGGGCCGCAGCAGCGTGGTCAGCAGCCGGACCGCCGTCGTCTTGCCCGCGCCGTTGGGCCCGAGCATCCCGCACACCGTGCCCTCGGCCACCGCCAGATCCAGCCCGCGCAGGGCATGGACAGCACCGAAACGCTTCTCCAGACCCTCACTAAGTACAGCGTACGTAGTAGTCACGGGCCGACCATAGCGCACTACGTACGCTGTACGTAACTACGATGGTGGGCGAGGTGATGACCGATGGCGGGCCGAGCGGCCGAACCCGAAGTGATCTGGGCGCGCCCCGAGCGCACCGGCCGTGGGCCGAGACCGGCGTACACGCGCGCCGACATCGCGGCGGCGGCGGTACGGATCGCCGACGCCGAGGGACTGGACGCGGTCTCCATGCGCCGCGTCGCCGCCGAACTCGGCTGCGGCACCATGTCGTTGTACAACTACGTCCCCCGCAAGGAGGACCTGTACGAGCTGATGGTGGACGCGGCCGGCGGCGAGCACGAGCTGTGGGAGCCCGGCGGCGACTGGCGCGCCGACATGCTCCGCGTGGCGCACCAGTCCCGCGCGCTGATGCACCGCCACCCGTGGCTGCCGAGGCTGATGTCACCGGTCTACGGCTTCAGTCCCAACGCCCTGCGCTACCTCGAGCACTGTCTGGCCTGCCTGGACCCGCTCCCCGCACCCTACGGCACGAAACTGGAGCTGATCGCGATGCTGAACGGCATCGTGACCACGTACGTCACCAACGAGCTGGCCACCGCCGAACGCACCCGCTCGCTGCCCTGGTCGCAGGAGCAGGAGAACGCGATGCGGATCGCCTATCTGGGCGGCCGGATCGCGACCGGTGAGTATCCGCGGATGGCGGCTGCCTTCGCGCAGGACGCGGGGCCGATCGATCTGGAGGCGGTGTTCGAGCGGGCGCTCGGGCGGATGCTCGACGGCTTCGAGCCCCGGCGCTGAGCCCCACCGGCCGTCAGAGCAGGGCGAGCTGTCCCTCCGGGCCCTCCTCGTGTGCGTCCAGTACCGAGGCGGGACGGTGTGCGGAGGGGGGCACCGGGAACACGCCCGCTGCGCGCAGCTCGGCCGGTGTGATCGGGTCGGGGACGGCCAGGGCCGCCCCCTCCGCCTGCCGGGTGCGTGATGCGGCCAGCAGGGCGAGGACCGTGATCAGCTCCAGGAGCTCCGAGGTCCAGGTCTGCGGCCAGGCAGGGGGCCGGATCGCGGCCAGGGTGCCCGGATCGGCAGGCTCCGTGCGGGCCGTGAACCACTGCTCCAGCACCCGGACGCCCCCGGCCTCGAAGTCCCAGGCCTCGGGCGGTACCGGCGAGACGCGGCCCTCGTCGAGCAGCAGCGCCTCCTCGTCACGGTCGTAGCGCAGGGTCAGCGGCCGGGAGGGCAGCGGGGCGCGCACATACGGGCGGCGCCCGCCCGGAAGCCTGGGGCGTTCGCCGTCGCGCCGCATCAGCCACAGCGTCCTGCGGCCCACCGCCACGCCCCGCTCCCACGCCTCGGTGTCGCCGGTGAGCGGCACCGAGAGCCCACCGGGCAGGGCGCGCGCAGCGGCGATCGTCCACGCCAGGACGTCCATCGGGGAGACGTCACGGCCGAGCCGGGCGGTCAGGTGCTCCGTGAGGCCCGGGGCCAGGTTGGGTTCGGTGGCGCCGGGCCGGCGGTACAGCGGGCGGACGCGGCCGGTGCGGAGCACGGGCAGCAGGGAGGTGGCGAGCAGGGGTGGACCGGTGGGGTCACTGGCGGCACGTGCCCGCGCGGTGGCCGCCTCGACGACGAAGACCTGCCGCTCGTCCGCCACCCGCCACAGCTCCGGGCGGGCCGCGTCGATCAGGCGCTGGTCGGGGATCAGCCACTGCTCGTCGAACGGGGCGTGCAGGACCCGGACCGGTTCGGGGCACGGGCCCGAGGCGCGGGCCAGCCTCTCCGTGCCGCCGCTCCGTCCCGGCAGCTGCCCGACGGCCGTGTGCGGGGTCCGGGAACGGGTCGGCTGGAACAGGGCCTCGCGCTCCGGGCCCTCGGCCTTCACCAGGGCGTCCCAACGGGCCCTCAAGGACGCCGCGTCGGGAGCCGTCGGCCACCCCCGGCCGAGCCGCGGCGGTGCGACGGACCACGGCATGAGGTCCGCCAGCAGCGGAGCGTCGTCGTGCGTCACGCTGGGCATCGTACGACCTGTGGGGGCGGGCGGATCAGGTGGCGTCCAGGGTCACCGTGAAGGAGAAGCGGTCACCCCGGTAGTTGATGACGGCCACGTCCAGCGGCCGGCCGTCGGTGTCGTAGGTGATGCCCGTGTAGTGCAGGATCGGGCTGAGCAGCGGGACCTGGAGCAGACGGGCCGTCTCCGGGTCCGCGAGCCGCGCCTCCACCGTGTCCGTGATGCGGCTGATGTCCGCCTGGACGACGTCCCGCAGCACCTTGGTCATCGGCCACCGCACCAGGTCGTCCAGGTCGATACGGGCGGCCAGTTCGGGGCGGACGTAGTTGCGGGCGTGATTGGTCGGCTCGCCCGTCTTCTCGTCGCTGCGCAGCCGGTGGTACGCCGCCACCCGCGGCACGTCCGGGAAGTACTCGGCGATGTCGGCCGGCACCGGCGCCGGACCGTGCTCCAGCAGTTCGGTCGTCATACCGGACTGCTGGGCCACGATCGCGTCCACCGAGCCCAGCAGCCGGACCGGCGCGCCCCGCCGGGCATCGGGCTCGATGAAGGTGCCGCGCCGGCGGTGACGGGTGATCAGCCCCTCGTCCTCCAGCTCCTTCAGCGCCTGCCGCATGGTCAGCACGCTCACCCCGTAGTGCCCGGCCAGCTGTTCCTCGGTGGGCAGGCGCAAGGGGTCCTGCGGCGAGCGGCCGAGGATCGAGGCGCGCAGCGACTGCGACACCTGATACCAGAGCGGCAACTTGCGGTTCAGGACGATCGAATCCGGAGCGAAGGAGGTCACGGGGCTATGCGTACCGGTCGGGGTACGGTCAGTGCAACGGGCGGAAGTGACGCTCGAGGCCCCGCCATACATGGTCGTAGTCCTGTTGCAGGTGGTCCGCGCGTGCCGCCTGGGGTGTGAGGGACACCGGCCAGCGGGTTTCGAACATGAAGGCAAGGCCGTCGTCGATCTTCTGCGGGCGCAGCTCCGCGGCGCTCGCCCTCTCGAAGGTCTCCCGGTCGGGGCCGTGCGCCGACATCATGTTGTGCAGCGAGCCTCCGCCCGGAACGAAGCCCTCCGCCTTCGCGTCGTACGCGCCCTCGATCAGGCCCATGTACTCGCTCATCACGTTCCGGTGGAAGTAGGGCGGACGGAAGGTGTCCTCACCCACCAGCCAGCGCGGGGCGAAGACCACGAAGTCCACCCCGGCCAGCCCGGGGGTGTCGCTCGGCGAGGTCAGCACTGTGAAGATCGACGGGTCCGGGTGGTCGTACGAGATGGTGCCCATCACATTGAAACGGCGCAGGTCATAGGCGTACGGCACATGGTTGCCGTGCCAGGCGACGACATCCAGCGGGGAGTGGTCGTACGTGGCCGACCAGAGGTTGCCGCAGAACTTGTTCACCACCTCCACCGGGCCCTCCACGTCCTCGTACGCGGCGACGGGCGCCCGGAAGTCCCGGGCGCCCGCCAGTCCGTTGGCGCCGATCGGGCCGAGCTCGGGCAGGCGGAACGGCGCCCCGTAGTTCTCGCACACATAACCGCGGGCGGAGTCGTCCAGGAGGTCCGCACGGAACCGCACACCACGAGGCATCAGCGCGATGTGTCCCGGCTCCACGTGCAGCGGACCGAACTCCGTGCGCAGCAACAGCCCGCCGCGCTCGGGGACGATCAGCAGCTCGCCGTCGGCGTCGCTGAAGACGCGGTCCATCGAGGCGGTGGCGTGGTACAGGTGCACGGCCATGCCCGTGCGCTGGGTGACATCGCCGTTGCCCCCCAGGGTCCACAGGCCGGCCAGGAAGTCGGTGCCCTCGGCGGGCTCCGGCAGCGGGTTCCAGCGCAGGCGGTTGGGGTCGGGCACGGTCTGGTCGAAGGGCGCGGAGTGCAGCGCTCCGTTACTCGTGCGGGTGAACGCCGGGTGGGCGGCCGACGGGCGGATCCGGTACAGCCAGGAACGGCGGTTCTCCGCCCGGGGCTCGGTGAACGCCGTGCCGCTCAACTGCTCCGCGTACAGCCCGAGCGGCGCGCGCTGCGGCGCGTTGCGGCCCTCGGGCAGGGCGCCCGGGACCGCCTCGGAGCTGTGCTCGTTGCCGAAACCGGAGAGGTATCCCAGTCCTTCGGCGGCCTTGCGCGCGTCCCCGCTCATGTTCGGTGCTCCCTTGCGATCCGATTCCTATGGAACACCGTAGGATTGCGTTTTCCCGTGCGCAAGGGGGCCGCGCGTTCCCGCCCGGTTCCGGCTGCGACTCCTCTCGGCGGAGGATCCGGAACCCGACTTGAGGGGGATTCGCGGGTTCGGACCCGTGTTCTACGCTCGCCGGCATGTCGTGGACGCGGAGCCTGGTCATCGCGCCCGCGGTCTGTGTCGCACTGCTGGCCGGATCCGCGGGCTGCGCCTCCCGTGATGCCCGGGGGCAGGGCGAGGCGTCGCCCTCACCGGCGGGCCGGCTCCTGGACGAGCGGGACAAGGAGGGGCGCCCCTTCCGCGAGGTCGACGAGAAGGGCGCGCCCCAGGTCGCCGTCGAGGTCGTACCCGACACCGACGGCGGCTGGGACGTACGGCTGCGGGTGCGCAACTTCCGCTTCTCGCCGGACGGGGCGGGCCGGCGGGCGGTGCCCGGCCGCGGTCTGGCGCACCTCGAGGTGAACGGCCACCGCGTCGCCCTGCTGCGCACCCCCGGGTACCACCTCTCCGGCCGCCTCGTCCCGCGCGGCACGCACCATGTCACCGCCCGCCTGTACGCCGACGACGGCTCGGTGTGGGCCGTGGACGGCGAGCCCGTGGAGAGCACGGCCGACATCACGGTGTCGGATCGGGAACCGGGCCCGGAACCGGGCGCGGAGCCGATCGCTGCGGCGACGGCCACCACCACCGCTGTGGCGACGGCCACCACCGCGGCGGCGACAGTCACTACCGCGGCGACGGCCGCCGCTGCGGCATCGGTACCGGTAGCGGCGGCCACAGTGGCCGGCGGACGGGTGTGCGAAACGGGCGACAGGGGGCGTAGCGGAACGCGAGGTTCACCGGGCGGTGTCGAACCGGCATGATGAGGCCCGTGCCCCAAGCGACATCGCTCCGCCGAGCGCCGGTGCAGCGGCGCAGTGCCGAACGGCTGGCCAGAATCCTCGACGCCTGCGCCGAGCTCCTCGACGAGGTCGGCTACGACGACCTCAGCACCCGTGCCGTCGCGCAGCGTGCCGGTGTGCCCATCGGCTCCGTCTACCGCTTCTTCGGCAACAAGCGCCAGATGGCCGACGCGCTGGCCCAGCGCAACCTGGAGCGCTTCGCGGAGCGGGTCACCGAACGCCTCAAGGTCACCGGTGACCGGGGCTGGGGGCATGCCATGGACGTCGTGCTCGACGAGTACCTGGACATGAAGCGCACCGCGCCCGGCTTCTCCCTCGTCGACTTCGGCAATCAGATACCCGTCGGCGCGCGCGGGGCCGAACCCAACCACCGCGTCGCCGACCGCCTCACCGATCTGCTCTCCCGCTACCTGGGCCGCGACGCCGACGACGACCTGCGCCGCGCCTTCCTCATCGCCGTCGAGACCGCCGACGCCCTCGTGCACCTGGCGTTCCGGATGACGCCCGAGGGGGACGAGAAGGTCATCGGGGAGCTGAGGGAGATGCTCCGGGCGTATCTGGCCCGGGTGCTGGACTGAGCAGCCGCGGTTCTCGTTCCCCACGACCCCTCCCCTCCGTGCATACCGGTCGGTATGCTCGGCGTCGTCCGTGCGTCACCGCTGCCGCCGTACCCGGGAGGTCCCGTGTCCCGCACCGCCCTTCGTATCTGCCCCCTGTGCGAGGCCACCTGCGGCCTGACGCTCACCGTCGACGACGGCAGGGTCACCGGCGCCCGCGGCGACCGTGGCGACGTGTTCAGCAAGGGCTTCATCTGCCCGAAGGGCGCCGCCTTCGGCGCCGTGGACTCCGATCCCGACCGGCTGCGCACCCCGCTCGTCCGCGTCGACGGCGAACTGCGCGAGGCCACCTGGGAGGAGGCGTTCGACGCCGTGGCCGCCGGGATACGGCCCGTCGTCGAACGGCACGGCCCGCACGCCGTCGGCATCGTCCTGGGCAACCCCAACGTCCACACCATGGCCGGCGGCCTCTACCCGCCCGTGCTGATCGCCGGGCTCGGTACCCGGAGCCTGTTCACCGCCTCCACGGTCGACCAGATGCCCAAGCACGTCTCCAGCGGACTGCTCTTCGGCGACGCGAACGCCATTGCCGTACCCGACCTCGACCGCACCGACCACCTCCTGCTGATCGGCGCCAACCCCCTGGAGTCCAACGGCAGTCTGTGCACCGCCCCCGACTTCCCCGGCCGGCTCAAGGCCCTCAAGGCCCGCGGCGGCACCCTGACCGTCATCGACCCGCGCCGCACCCGCACCGCCCGCCTCGCCGACCGGCACATCGCCATCCGCCCCGGCACCGACGCGCTGCTCCTCGCGGCGATGGCGTACACGCTGTTCGACGAGGGCCTCGTCGACCTGGGCGAGCGGGCGCCGCACATCCAGGGGCTGGAGGAACTCGCCGCGGCGCTGGACGACTTCACGCCCGAAGCGGCGGCCGGCGCCTGCGACGTCGACGCCGCCGGCATCCGCGCCCTCGCCCGGGAACTCGCCGCCGCCCCCACCGCCGCCGTCTACGGCCGCATCGGCAGCTGCACCGTCCCGCACGGCACCCTGGCCAGCTGGCTCGTCGACGTGCTCAACGTCCTCACCGGCAACCTCGACCGGCCCGGCGGAGCCCTCTTCCCGCAGGCCGCCACCGACAGGACGCCGCGCCCCGCCGGACCCGGCAGCGGCTTCGCCCTGGGACGCTGGCACTCCCGGGTGCGACGGCACCCCGAGGCCAAGGGCGAACTGCCGCTGTCCGCCCTCGCCGAGGAGATCGACACCGCCACTGACGAGGGCGAGCCGGTGCGCGCCCTCATCGCCGTCGCCGCCAACCCGGTGCTCTCCGCCCCGGACGGAGACCGGCTCGACAAGGCGCTCGGCTCACTCGACTTCATGGTCAGCGTCGACCCGTACCTCAACGAGACCTCGCGGCACGCCCATGTCGTCCTGCCGCCGCCCCCGCCCGCGCAGAGCCCGCACCACGACTTCGCCTTCAACACCCTCGCCGTACGCAACCAGGTCCGCTACACCCGCCCCGCTCTACCGCTGGAGGCCGGCCGCATGGCCGAGACCGAGATCCTGGCGCGGCTCGTCCTCGCGGTCACCGGGATGCACGGCGCCGACCCCGCCGCCGTGGACGCCACGGTGATCGACCGGACCCTCGGCAGGGCGACCCGGGACCCGCACTCACCGGTGCACGGCCGCGACCCGCAGGACCTGGCGTCCCTGCTCACCGGCGACAATGGCCCCGAACGCCGACTGGACATGATGCTGCGCCTCGGCCCCTACGGCGACGGCTTCGGCGCCGACCCGGACGGGCTCACCCTCGACCGGCTGCTCGCCCACCCGCACGGCATCGACCTCGGCCCGCTGCGGCCGCGGCTGCCCCAGCCGCTGAAGACCCGCAGTGGGAAAGTGGAGCTGCTGCCGGAACCGATCGCGGCCGACCTCCCGCGACTGCGCGCCGCCCTGGACGAGCGCCCCGGCGGACTCGTCCTCGTCGGCCGCCGCCATCTGCGCTCCAACAACAGCTGGATGCACAACGTGCCCGCCCTCACCGGCGGATCCAACCGCTGCACCCTGCACATGCACCCCGAGGACGCCGAAGCCCTCGGCGTCCGGGACGGGGAGCCGGTGCGGATCAAGGGCGCCGGGGGAGAGGTGACCGCGCCCGCCGAGGTCACCGACGGCGTGCGCCGCGGCGTGGTGAGCCTGCCACACGGGTGGGGTCATGATCGCCCCGGCACCCGTATGCGGCATGCCGCGGCCGAGCCCGGCGCCAACGTCAACCAGCTCCTCGACGGCAGCCTCCTCGACCCGCTGTCGGGCAACGCCGTCCTCAACGGCGTGCCCGTCGATGTGGCCCCGCTGACCGCCCCCGTGACCGAAAAGCACGAGGCTCTGACCTGAGCAAAGCTGTGACCTGGGGTTTTGCGCTTATTGCTCGCACGTCAACGTCTTGTTAACGCTGCTTTGCGGCACCTAACGTCGTCGCACCGCCGGCCCTGGTGGGATGTTCAAGGGCGAACGTTAGGTATCCATTCATGCTGACCATCCTCGGCTTCGCCATGATCGCGACCTTCCTGGTCCTGATCATGCTGAAGAAGATGTCGCCGATCGCGGCGCTCGTGCTGATTCCCGCGCTGTTCTGCGTGTTCGTCGGCAAGGGCGCGCACCTCGGTGACTACGTCATCGACGGCGTGTCCACCCTCGCCCCCACCGCGGCGATGCTCATGTTCGCGATCGTCTACTTCGGTGTGATGATCGACGTCGGTCTCTTCGACCCGATCGTCCGCGGGATCCTCAGGTTCTGCAAAGCGGACCCGATGCGGATCGTCGTCGGCACCGCGGTGCTCGCCGCGATCGTGTCGCTGGACGGCGACGGGTCCACCACCTTCATGATCACCGTCTCGGCGATGTACCCGCTGTACAAGCGCCTGAAGATGAGCCTGGTCGTGATGACCGGTGTCGCCGCCATGGCCAACGGCGTGATGAACACCGTGCCCTGGGGCGGTCCGACGGCCCGTGCGGCGACCGCGCTGAAGCTCGACGCCGGCGACATCTTCGTCCCGATGGTCCCGGCCCTGCTGGTCGGTCTGCTGGGTGTCTTCTTCCTGGCGTACGTGCTGGGTCTGCGTGAGCGCAAGCGGCTGGGCGTGCTGACGCTGGAGGAGGCGCTGGAGCAGGAGAAGGCCGAGGAGACGGAGACCGTGCTGGTCGGAGCGGGTTCCGGCGCCGGTTCCGGCAAGGGCGTCCAGCCGGCCGGCGGTTCCGGCGCCGGTACGGACGCCGACGCGACCGACGACGCCGACTTCCAGGGACTCGACCCGAACCGCCCCACCCTGCGGCCCAAGCTCTACTGGTTCAACGCGCTGCTCACGGTCGCCCTGCTCACCGCCATGATCACGGAGCTGCTGCCGATCCCGGTGCTGTTCCTGCTCGGCGCCGCGATCGCGCTCACCGTCAACTTCCCGCACATCCCGGACCAGAAGGCCCGTATCGCGGCGCACGCCGACAACGTCCTGAACGTCACCGGCATGGTCTTCGCCGCCGCCGTCTTCACCGGTGTCCTGCAGGGCACCGGCATGGTCGACCACATGGCCAAGTGGCTGGTGGAGATCATCCCCGACGGCATGGGCCCCCACATGGCCCTCGTCACCGGTGTGCTGAGCCTGCCGCTGACCTATTTCATGTCCAACGACGGCTTCTACTTCGGTGTCCTGCCCGTGCTCGCCGAGGCCGGCGCGGCACACGGCGTCTCCCCGCTGGAGATGGCCCGGGCCTCCCTCGTCGGCCAGCCGCTGCACATGTCCAGCCCGCTCGTCCCCGCCGTGTACGTCCTCGTGGGCATGGCCAGGGTCGAGTTCGGCGACCACACGCGGTTCGTGGTGAAGTGGGCGGCCCTGACCTGCCTGCTGATCCTCGGGGCAGGAGTCCTGTTCGGCATCATCTAGTCCCGGCACACCCGTACGCTTCAGGGAGGACACGATCATGGCGCCCGGTGGGAACCGCGGCTGGCTGCTCCGCCTCGTCATCGCCTTCGGCTTCGCGCAGGGCGCGGTGTCGATGGCCCGGCCCGCCGTCTCCTACCGGGCGCTGGCGCTGGGGGCGGACGAGCGGGCGATCGGTGTGATCGCGGGCGTGTACGCGCTGCTGCCGCTGTTCGCCGCCGTGCCGCTGGGCCGGCGCACCGACCACGGCCGCTGCGCGCCCCTGCTGCCGGTCGGCGTGGTGCTCATCTCCGGTGGCTGCGCGCTGAGCGGCATCGCCGGCTCGCTGTGGACGATGGCCCTGTGGAGCGGAGTGATGGGCCTCGGCCACCTCTGCTTCGTCATCGGCGCGCAGTCGCTCGTGGCGCGCCAGTCGGCGCCGCACGAACAGGACCGCAACTTCGGTCACTTCACCATCGGCGCGTCGCTCGGACAGCTGGTCGGACCGGTCGCGGCGGGGGCGTTGATCGGTGGGTCCGACATGGCCACCAGCAGCGCGCTCGCCCTGCTGGTGGCGGGGGCGGGCGGTGCGGTGGCGCTCACGTCGCTGTGGCGCATAGAGCGGCCCGGGGCCCCGAAGTCCCGTGGGGAACGGGGGGAGCGGGTGCCGGTGCGCGGCATCCTGCGCGCCCGGGGCGTGCCCGCGGGCATCATCATCAGCCTGGCGGTGCTGTCCGCGACCGACATCCTCACCGCCTATCTGCCCGTGGTCGGCGAGCACCGGGGCATCGACCCGGCCGTGATCGGTGTCCTGCTCAGCCTCCGCGCGGCGGCCACGATCGCCTGCCGGCTGGTGCTCACCCCGCTGCTGCGGCTGCTCGGCCGCACGGTGCTGCTGACCGTGACCTGCCTGCTGGCGGGGCTGCTGTGCGCGGGCGTGGCGCTGCCGGTGCCGGTCTGGGCGCTGGCCCTGATCCTGGCGGTCCTCGGCTTCTGCCTGGGAGTGGGCCAGCCGCTGTCCATGACGACGGTCGTCCAGGCCGCCCCCGCCGACGCCCGCTCCACGGCCCTCGCCCTGCGCCTGACCGGCAACCGCCTGGGCCAGGTCGCCGCGCCCGCGGCGGCGGGCCTGATCGCCGGAGTCGCGGGCGTGGCGGCCCCGTTCGTGATGCTGGGCGCCCTGCTCTTCCTCTCCGCGGGCGTCGCCCTGCGCGCCCCGTCCGGCCCGGCGCAGGACCGGCCGTCCGCACGGAGGAGCACCCGGGCCCGTCCTCGGCGCCGCACCACCCGCTGACCGCTGCCCGGCGGCCGCGTCCGTCCGGCAGGACGGCGCGACGCACACGAAGTGCGGGCCGCGCCCACTGAGCGGCGAACCGTACGCGCCCCGGGGGACCGCATGCTCCTGATCGTCCTGTCCGGTGTCCTGGTCCTCGCCGTCGGAGGGTGCGCCTGGGTCGTCCGGGCGGCCCGGGGCGGTCCGTGACGGGCGCGCGCGGGGGCGAAGGCGCCCCTGGTGGTGGGCGAGCTGATCCAGCCGGGCCGTGCGGGCGGCGCGGGACGCGGCGGCGCCGGGGACGGCCGACGGGGAGCACGGGGCGGCCCCCGCCGGGCGGAGACCCACACGCCCGCCTCACGCGCTGAATCCGGACGTCCGCTTTCTCGGGTACCGGACGGGTTCGCCGGGATCCCGCCCCGCGTCTTCCCCCGGCCGCCTACATTCCGTTAACTTCCGTGACCCAACGCCTCGTACGACCCGTACGAAGCGTTCCGACCGCGGAGCACCAGCGCCCTGATGAGCCCCCGGGGGCACCCTCATGACACGCGCCATCTCCCTGCACGACGTGAGCAAGGCCTACGCGCGAGGCATCCGCGTGGTGGACCGGCTGTCGCTGGACATCGCGCCGGGCGAGTTCCTCGTCCTGCTCGGCCCGTCCGGCTGCGGCAAGTCCACCGTGCTCCGGATGATCGCCGGGCTGGAGGACATCGACGAGGGCCGGCTCTTCCTCGACGGCGAGTACGGCAACGACCTGCCTCCGTCCGACCGGGACATGGCGATGGTGTTCCAGAACTTCGCCCTGTACCCGAGCATGACCAGCCGCGACAACATAGGTTTCCCGCTGCGCATCGAGGCACCCGGCGCCGACCCGGCCCCGCGCGTGGACGCCACCGCCCGCATGCTCGGCATCGAGGACCTCCTCGACCGCTTCCCCGCCCAGCTCTCCGGCGGTGAGCGCCAGCGCGTCGCCATGGGCCGGGCCATCGCCCGCCACCCCTCCGCCTTCCTGATGGACGAGCCGCTGTCCAACCTCGACGCCAAGCTCCGCAACCATCTGCGCGCCGAGATCTCCCAGCTCACCCGCGAACTGGGCGTCACCACCGTCTACGTCACCCACGACCAGTCGGAGGCGATGTCGCTCGGGGACCGGGTCGCCGTACTGCGCGGCGGTGTCCTCCAGCAGGTCGGCACCCCGCGCACGGTGTACTCCCTGCCGAGCAACGTCTTCGTCGCCGCCTTCATCGGCACCCCGCGCATCAATCTGCTGCGCGGCCTGGTCCGCGCCCCGCTGGACGGCGCGATGACCATCAGCCTGGGGAAGCAGTTCCTGCGGCTGCCCGAACCCCTGTCCCTGGACCACCAGTTGCTGCGGGTGCAGCAGGGCCGCGAGGTCATCGTGGGTCTTCGCTCCGAGGCCGTACGGATCGCCAAACCGGCCGCCGCGCGCCCCGGCGAGGTGGTGCTCACCGGCCTGGTGGAGCACCTGGAGTTCCAGGGCCACGAGGTCCTCGTCCACTTCGACACCGGCTCCCGTCCCGCCGTCGTGCCCGAACTGGAGGCCCCACGTCCGCGCCCCGGCCGCCCGGCCCGGCGCCGCCGCCGCGACGGCACGGTCCTGGACCGCCTGCGGGAGAAGGCGGGTGCCCTGCGGGCCGGGCCCGTGGTGACGCCTGACCGGCCCGATCCGGCCGTCCCGGCGCCCGCCTCCTTCGAGCCGCGGGTTCCCGGTGACCTCGTCGTCCGCACCACCCCCGACATACGCCTCCGGTACGGCATGCAGGTACCGCTCCTCGTCGATCTCGCCCACCTGTTCGTCTTCGACCAGAACGGCGAACGCATCTGCCCGAACCCGGCGCGGCTGCCCGATCTGGAGGAGTGACACCGGCGCGCGGGCGTCCCTCTGGCGCGGAAAAACTAACACCGCTAGTTTAGAAGTCGCAGAGGACGCCCCGCCCCGGAGGAAGCGCGATGAAGGCATACGACGGCATGTACATCGACGGCGCCTGGCGCCCCGCCGCGGGCCCGGACGTGATCGAGGTCGTGAACCCGGCCGACGAGCAGGTGATCGCCACCGTCCCCGCGGGCACCGCGGAGGACGTCGACGCCGCCGTGCGCGCCGCCCGTGCCGCCCTTCCCGCCTGGGCCGCCACCCCGCCCGCCGAGCGCGCCGCCCGCCTGGCCGCCCTCCGGGACGTGCTCGCGGCCCGGCAGGACGAGATCGCCGGGACGGTGACCGCCGAACTCGGCTCACCGCCGAAGCTGTCGCAGGCCGTCCACGCCGGGGTGCCGATCGCCGTGGCGGGTTCGTACGCCGAGCTGGCGGCGGCGTACGCCTTCGAGGAGCGGACCGGCAACTCGACGGTCCTCCACGAGCCGGTCGGTGTGGTCGGCGCGATCACCCCCTGGAACTACCCCCTCCACCAGATCGTCGCCAAGGCCGCCCCGGCCCTCGCGGCCGGCTGCACCATCGTCGTCAAGCCCGCCGAGGACACCCCGCTGGTGGCCCGGCTCTTCGCGGAGGCCGTGCACGAGGCCGGGATCCCGGCGGGCGTGTTCAACCTCGTCACCGGCCTCGGCCCGGTGGCCGGCCAGGCCCTCGCCGAGCACCCGGGCGTCGACCTGGTCTCCTTCACCGGCTCCACCGCCGTGGGCCGCCGGATCGGCGCGATCGCCACGGGCATGGTCAAGAAGGTCGCCCTCGAACTCGGCGGCAAGTCCGCCAACGTCATCCTCCCCGGCGCCGACCTGGCCCGCGCGGTCAACGTCGGCGTCGCCAACGTCATGTCCAACTCCGGCCAGACGTGCAGCGCCTGGACCCGCATGCTGGTCCACCGCGACCAGTACGACGAGGCCGTCGAGCTCGCCGCGACCGCCGCCGCGAAGTACGGCGACCGCATCGGACCGCTCGTCAACGCCAAGCAGCGCGACCGCGTGCGCGCGTACATCGAGAAGGGGGTCGCCGAGGGCGCCCGGCTGGTCGCGGGCGGGCCCGAGTCCCCGCGCGAGCGGGGCTACCACGTCAGCCCCACGGTCTTCGCCGACGTCACCCCGGAGATGACCATCGCCCAGGAGGAGATCTTCGGCCCCGTCCTGTCGATCCTGCGCTACGAGGACGAGGAGGACGCCCTGCGCATCGCCAACGGCACCGTCTACGGCCTGGCCGGCGCCGTCTGGGCCGGCGACGAGGCGGAGGCGGCGGCCTTCGCCCGCCGGATGGAGACCGGCCAGGTCGACATCAACGGCGGCCGTTTCAACCCCCTCGCGCCCTTCGGCGGGTACAAGCAGTCCGGCGTGGGCCGCGAACTCGGCGTGCACGGCCTGACCGAGTACCTCCAGACCAAGTCCCTCCAGTTCTAGGGGAGTCGTGAACGTCATGGCCGTACGTGCCGCCGTCCTGCCCGCCGTCGACGCCCCGCTGGAGATCACCGGGATCGACCTGCCCGGACCCGGCCCCGGCCGGGTCCGCATCCGGCTCGCCGCCGCCGGGGTCTGCCACTCCGACCTGTCCCTGTCCAACGGCACCATGCGCCTGCCCGTCCCGGCCGTCCTCGGTCACGAGGGCGCCGGTACGGTCGTCGCCGTGGGAGAGGGCGTCACCCATGTCGCACCCGGTGACGGCGTGGTCCTCAACTGGGCCCCGTCCTGCGGCGCCTGCCCCGCCTGCGCGCGCGGCGAGGTCTGGCTGTGCGCGAACGCCCTGGCCGGCGCCGCCGAGGTGCACGCCCGCCGCACCGACGACGGTACCGACCTGTACCCCGGCCTGAACGTCGCCGCGTTCGCCGAGGAGACGGTGGTGCCCGCGTCCTGCGTCCTGCCCGCACCGGACGGCGTCCCGCTCACCGACGCCGCCCTGCTGGGCTGCGCGGTGCTCACCGGCTACGGCGCGGTCCACCACGCCGCGAAGGTCCGACCGGGCGAGACGGTCGCGGTCTTCGGCGTCGGGGGAGTGGGTCTCGCCGCCCTCCAGTCGGCCCGGATCGCGGGCGCGTCCACGATCGTCGCCGTCGACGTCTCCCCGGCCAAGGAGGGGCTCGCCCGCTCCGCCGGTGCCACCGACTACCTCGTCGCCTCCGACACCACCGCCCGCGAGATCCGCGCCCTCACCGGCAAGGAGGGCGTGGACGCGGCCGTCGAGTGCGTCGGCCGCGCGACCACCATCCGTACGGCCTGGGAGTCCACCCGGCGCGGCGGACGCACCACGGTCGTCGGCATCGGCGGCAAGGACCAGCAGGTCACCTTCAACGCCCTGGAGATCTTCCACTGGGGCAGGACCCTGTCCGGCTGTGTCTACGGCAACTCCGACCCCGCCCGGGACCTCCCGGTGCTCGCCGACCACATCAGGGCCGGCCGCCTCGACCTGGGCGCCCTGGTGACCGAGCGCATCACCCTGGACGGCATCCCGGCCGCCTTCGACACCATGCTGGCGGGCAAGGGCGGACGGGCCCTGGTGGTCTTCTAGCCCGAACGGCCACGGGCCCCGGCCCCTTCACGGGCCCCGGCCCCTTCACCTTGGGTTCAAGGGGTCGTCGCAACACCGCCTGGTTTAGGTGGTGAGTAGATCACGTAGACGCTCGGCTGGGGTATCCCAGCCGAGCGTCTTGCGTGGGCGGCCGTTGGGTTCTTGGGCGACGTGTTCGAGGTCTTCGGGACTGTGGACGCTCAGGTCGGTGCCTTTCGGGAAGTACTGGCGCAGGAGTCCGTTGGTGTTCTCGTTCGAGCCGCGTTGCCAGGGCGAGGCCGGGTCGCAGAAGTAGACGGGCATGTCGGTGGCCATGCTGAACTGCTTGTGGCGTGCCATCTCGCTGCCCTGGTCCCAGGTGAGGGAGCCGCGCAGGTGGGCGGGCAGGGTCTGGATGGTGCGGACGAGCCCGTCGCGGACGGTCTCGGCCCCGGTTCCGTCCGGCCGGGCGTGCTCGGGCCGAGTCCCGGGCCCCTCCGGGCGGGCCCGCGCCGAGTCCCGGGCCTGTTCGGCGCGCTCACGCCGAGCCCCGGGCCCGGTCCGGCCGAGCCTCCCCGGCCTTCCGTCAGCGCCCCGGCCGGCAGCCGCCCGAGCGCGAGCGCCCCGGCGAGTACGCGGCCCCCGCACCGCGGATGGACACGAAGACGGAGGCCCAACAGCACGACGGTGACGCCGGCCGCACAGAACGCGAGCACCTCCGCGCGCCGGGCGGGATTCGAGGCGGGGACGTGCACCATGCTCCCGGAGGGGCAGAGGGCGGGACGCTCGCGGATTGCCGGACGGGGGCCCACGGGCCCGGTCACCGGAGGGCCTCCGACTCGATCCCCAGCAGGTCGTACAGCGCGCGTTCACCCGTCTCCGTCACCTTGACCGCCCGCTCGGAGCCGATGCGTACGCACCACCGCGCCCGAAGGGCGTGCCGGCACAGGGCGGCGCCCGCCACTCCGGCGAGGTGGGGGCGGCGTTCCGTCCAGTCCAGGCAGGCGCGGGCCAGCGGGCGACGGCCGCGGCGGTCCAGATCGATCCCGGCCGCGCCGAACCAGCGCAGTCCCGCGTCGGTGAGCGCGAACCCGGTGTCCTGGCGCAGCAGTCCCCGCGCGGTGAGGGCGTCCGTGAGGGCGATGCCCAGCCGCCCGGCGAGATGGTCGTAACAGGTGCGGCCCCGGGCCATCGCCGACCCGGCGCCCGCCTGCCGCAGCGTGCGCGGGCGTTCGGCGGCACCCGGGGCGACCTGCGCCGCCAGGTCCTCCACCAGGTGCGCGACCCGCGCGTCGGCAAGCCGCACGTACCGGTGCCGCCCCTGCCGTTCCTCCGCCAGCAGCCCGCCCGCGACCAGCTTGCCCAGATGCTCGCTCAGCGTGGACGCGGCCACACCGCAGTGCCGGGCCAGCTCGCCCGCCGTCCAGGCCCGGCCGTCCAGCAGTGCCAGCAGACACGCGGCCCGGGTCTCGTCGGCGGCCAGCGCGGCGAGCCGGGCCAGCCCCGCCGCCCGGGAATCCTTCGTGGTCATGCCCTCCAGCATGCGGCAGGGACACTTCGGCGGTCACCGAAGTGTCCGCGTGCCCGCCTACGCGCTGTGCCGGGCCTGCTCGTACTGCAGGGCCAGCCCGTCCAGCAGGGCCGTCAGCCCCGTCTCGAAGGCCCGCTCGTCGATCTTCTCCTGCTGCTCGGCGAGGAGGTGGGCCTGCCCCAGGTGCGGGTAGTCGGCGGGGTCGTAGGCGCTCGCGTCGTCCACGAAGCCGCCCGCGAAGGAGCCGAGCGCGGAGCCCATGATGAAGTACCGCATCAGGGCGCCGATGGACGTGGCCTGCGCGGGCGGCCAGCCCGCCTCGACCATCGCGCCGTAGACCGCGTCGGCGAGCCGCAGCGCCGCCGGACGGCGGCCCGGACCGCGGGCGAGGACCGGGACGATGTTGGGGTGGTCGCGCAGCGCGGCCCGGTAGGACACCGCCCAGTCGTGCAGGGCGGTCCGCCAGTCCCGGCCGTCCTCGAACATCGACAGGTCGACCAGCGCGCTCACCGAGTCGGCCACCGCCTCCAGGATCTCGTCCTTGGTGCGGAAGTGGTTGTAGAGCGAGGGTCCGCTGACCCCGAGCTCCGCGGCGAGCCGGCGCGTGGAGACGGCCGTCAGGCCCTCCGCGTCCACGAGCGCACGGGCCGTCCCGACGATCCGGTCGGTGCTGAGCAGGGGCTTGCGCGGTCGGGCCATGGCGCACATAGTAGGGCTGCGAACGTAAACTAGCAGTGCTAATTTAAAGGTCCGGGATTCAACCGGAATCGAAGCGGCTTTCACATGGGGTGACTCGGTATGAACCTGGAGCTCAGCGAGGAGCAGGAGGCCGTCCGCCGGCTCGCCCGGGACTTCGTGGAGCGCGAGGTCGTGCCCCACGCCACCGCCTGGGACCGCGCCGAGGAGGTCGACCGCGGCATCGTGAAGAAGCTTGGCGAGGTCGGCTTCCTCGGGCTGACGATCGACGAGGAGTACGGCGGTTGTGGCGGCGACCACCTCGCGTACTGCCTGGTCACCGAGGAGCTGGGCCGCGGCGACTCCTCGGTGCGCGGCATCGTCTCCGTCTCCCTCGGCCTGGTCGCCAAGACGATCGCCGCCCGGGGGAGCGAGGAGCAGAAGCGGGCCTGGCTGCCGGGGCTCACCTCCGGCGCGTACGTCGGCTGCTTCGGCCTCACCGAGCCGGGCACCGGCTCCGACGCCGGCCACCTCACCACGCGCGCGGTGCGCGACGGCGACCACTACGTCGTCAACGGCACCAAGATGTTCATCACCAACGGCACCTGGGCCGACGTCGTCCTGCTCTTCGCCCGCTCCACCGACGCCCCCGGCCACAGGGGCGTCTCCGCGTTCCTCGTCCCCATGGACACCCCGGGCCTGACCCGGCGCACCGTGCACGGCAAGCTCGGCCTGCGCGGTCAGGCCACCGCCGAGCTGGTCCTCGAGGACGTGCGGGTGCCCGCCTCCGCGATGCTGGGCGAGGAGGGAAAGGGCTTCTCGGTCGCCATGTCCGCCCTCGCCAAGGGCCGGATGTCGGTCGCGGCCGGCTGCGTCGGCATAGCCCAGGCCGCCCTGGACGCGGCCGTGCGGTACGCGGGGGAGCGCGAGCAGTTCGGGAAGACCATCGCCCACCACCAGCTCGTCCAGGAACTGATCAGCGACATCGCCGTCGACCTCGACGCGGCGCGGCTGCTGACCTGGCGGGTCGCCGACCTGATCGACCGGGGGCAGCCGTTCGCCGTCGAGTCCTCCAAGGCCAAGCTCTTCGCCTCGGAGGCGGCCGTCCGCGCCGCCAACAACGCCCTGCAGGTCTTCGGCGGCTACGGCTACATCGACGAGTACCCGGCCGGCAAACTCCTGCGGGACGCCCGCGTGATGACCCTCTACGAGGGCACCAGCCAGATCCAGAAGCTGGTCATCGGCCGTGCGCTGACCGGGGTCTCGGCCTTCTGAGTACGCGTCTGAGTACCTGAGCGGATGTGGCCGCGGCCACATCCGCCGACCCTGGTCCCCATGAGCGACACACCGGTCAAGCAGCAGAGCACGGCCGCCTTCTACGGTCAGGCCGTCGCGTCCTTCGCGGTCGCCCTGGGCGCCACCGCGGTCGGTATCTTCAACCTCCGGACCGACGCATGGGTCCGTGCCTTCCTGGCCATCGCGGTCCTGTACCTCGTCACCTCCGCCTTCACCCTGGCCAAGGTCATCCGTGACCGCCAGGAGGCCGGGCACATCGTGAACCGGGTCGACCAGGCCCGCCTGGAGAAGCTGCTCGCCGAGCACGACCCCCTGCAGAAACTGTGATCGGGCAGCTCGCTAAGCGCTCGCTCACCCTCGGCGGTATGGTGTTACCCCTGCCAGTGAATGGGGTGAGCGATGAGTACGGCGCAGGAGACGGCCGACGGTGAGGCGCAGCCGTGGGGTGAGGTCACGCCCGACGCGGCCCGACGGTTGCTGCTCGCCGCCGTGGAGGCGTTCGCGGAGCGCGGCTACCACGCCACGACGACCCGTGACATCGCGAGCCGCGCCGGGATGAGCCCGGCCGCGCTGTACATCCACTACAAGACCAAGGAAGAGCTGCTCCACCGCATCAGCAGGATCGGCCACGAGAAGGCGCTGGAGATCCTGCGGACGGCGTCCCGCGCCGAGGGCGGACCGGCGGAGCGGCTCGCCGACGCGGTCAGCTCCTTCGTCCGCTGGCACGCGGGCGGCCGGACCACCGCACGGGTCGTGCAGTACGAACTCGACTCCCTGGGGCCCGAGGCCCGCGCCGAGATCGTCGGACTGCGCCGGCAGGTCAACGCCGAGGTGCGCGGGATCATCGAGGACGGCGTGCGCTCCGGCGACTTCGACGTCATGGACGTCCAGGGCACCACCCTCGCCGTGCTCTCCCTCTGCATCGACGTGGCCCGCTGGTTCAACGTCAACGGCCCCCGCACCCCCGAGGAGGTCGGCGCGCTCTACGCCGACCTCGTGCTGCGGATGGTCGGGGCCGGGGAGCCCGGCGCCGCTCAGAGGTAGTAGCGGGCCACCGACTCGGCGACGCAGACCGGCTTGTCGCCGCCCTCGCGCTCCACGGTGAAGGCCGTGGCCACCTGCACGCCGCCCGGCACCTCGTCGACGGCGGTGATCGTCGCGGTGGCGCGCACCCGGGAGCCCACCGGGACCGGGGCCGGGAAGCGCACCTTGTTCGTCCCGTAGTTGACGCCCATCTTCACGCCCTCGACGGAGATCAGCTGCGGCCCGAACAGCGGCAGCAGCGACAGCGTCAGATACCCGTGCGCGATGGTCGTCCCGAACGGCCCCGCGGCGGCCTTCTCCGGGTCCACGTGGATCCACTGGTGGTCCCCGGTGGCCTCGGCGAACAGGTCGATCCGCTTCTGGTCGACCTCCAGCCAGCCGGTGTATCCCAGCTGCTCGCCCACCGCCGCCTTCAGGTCGTCGACGGACGTGAAGATCCTCGGCTCTGCCATGTCCCGGCCTCTCGCGTCACGTAGTCGCACGCGCGTCCCTGCGCACATGCCTAAGCAACTGCTTAGCATGGTCGGCGTCGAGGCCCCTGTCAACGGACCGGGCGCCGGAGCGGGTCGGTAGGGTTCGAGGAGTGCACCGGATTCCAGAGAAGATCCACGAGCTCACGGTCGGCCAGCTCTCCGCCCGCAGCGGCGCCGCAGTCTCCGCCCTGCACTTCTACGAGTCCAAGGGCTTGATCAGCAGCCGCCGCACCCCGGGCAACCAACGCCGCTACAGCCGTGACACCCTGCGCCGGGTCGCCTTCATCCGCGCCGCCCAGCGCGTCGGCATTCCGCTCGCCACCATCCGCGAGGCGCTCGCCGAGCTCCCCGAGGGGCGCACGCCCACCCGGGACGACTGGGCCCATCTCTCCGAGGCCTGGCGCTCGGAGCTGGACGAACGCATCAGGCAGCTCAACCGCCTCCGCGACCACCTCACGGACTGCATCGGCTGCGGCTGCCTCTCCCTGGAAGGCTGCGTCCTGTCCAACCCGGACGACGTCTTCGGCGAACGCCAGACGGGCTCCCGCCTGATGGCCGAGAACGGCGCCGGACGGCGACGCGAGGAGAACCGGCGACGCGCCGGCTGAGCACGGAGTCTGCCGGAGCGGGGCGAGCGGCATGTCCCGTCGCCCGCGCACCGGCTTCGCTCACTCGTACTCCGTGCCGCCCTTCCGGGTCAGATACGCCGGGCTGACCGCCTTCGCTATGGCCCGGCCGCCGGTCACCGGGCTGTGGCGTTCGACGACAGGCCGGATCACCACGCCCTCCCGCAGATGCAGCCCCCGCCCGGACACCGTCTCCCGGCCACTGGCGATCTCCAGCACCCGCTCACTGTCGTACGGGCCCGAGAACAGCCGCGGCACCAACGGCAGCCGGCCGTCCAGCAGCTCCGCCGCGTCCAGCCAGCGCACCCGACCGTCGATCTCCGCGGAGACGTCGAACACGGCATAGCCGAGGGTGTCGCGCCGGCCGTCCGCGCCGTACGTCAGGTCCTGCACCCCCGCGCCGTACACCTCGCCGAAGATGCCGACACGCCGGGCGCCCAGCCGTGCGGCGAGGTCCGCCGCGACCCGGTCGACACCGTGACCGCGCACCGCCCGCCAGTACAGGTTGCGCGGGTCCTCCTTCAGCGCCAGCGATCTGGCACCGAAGCCCTTGGAGGAGACGTGCACCCGCTCCTCCCCGGCGACGTACGTCAGCAGGCAGGCCGTCCCGTGCAGCTTCTCGGTGAGCACCACGGGCTCGCCGGGCGTGAAGATGTCCGGGTGGCGCTGGATGTTCTCGATGTCGACCCAGCCCAGCAGGTCGGCGGCGGATTCCACCTCGCCGCCCATGGCCGTCGGGACGGGCGGTACCCACTTGGTGATGCCGAGCAGCTCCGCGAAGTCGGTGCCCTCCTCGGCGGCCCGCGCCAGGTCGGTGTCCGCGAGCGCCTTCGGCCGGCACACGATGCCCTGTGACAGCTCGCCGCGCAGCCGGATCGCCTTGACCCGGTCGTGGTTCCCGCCCGCGAGGCGGCCGGTCAAACCCAGCTCGCCGATCAGCCCGGCCGGCAGCACCGCCTGCTCGGGGATGTAGACCGCGGCATCACCCGTGCGGTAGGCGCCCTTGGCGACGACGGCCCGGTACAGGCCCACCTGGGCCAGTTCGAGGGCGTCGGCGCCCGGGTGTTCGTGGACGGTCAGGATTTCCGCGGTAACGCGCAGTGTCGACATCGGGACGGCTCCTAGGCTTCCGGGACACGTTTCATCGCCCCCAC
The DNA here is from genome assembly GCA_014650015.1 of Streptomyces griseoloalbus. Classification (GTDB taxonomy): domain Bacteria; phylum Actinomycetota; class Actinomycetes; order Streptomycetales; family Streptomycetaceae; genus Streptomyces; species Streptomyces griseoloalbus. Next base: position 334,176 of record BMUD01000003.1, on the reverse strand, counting down.
TGTCCGCGGAAGAAAACCGTGGAACGACCGATTTACCGACTGCTACGGTCGCCGGAGCCAGCGGGGGTGCGGCATTTCCCTGGCGCACCCCCGGGCCCCGACGCTTCCAGCCGTTTCCTGTCGCTCCCCGTCACTGCCTGTCGCTCAGGCCGACACCAGCAGCCTCACCCGCCGGGCGTCCGCCAGGGCTCCGGGGGTGAGCACGGGGCGGGGCACCAGGATTCCGCAGTCCGTGCAGACCGGGCCCGTGGAGGGCTCGTGATCCAGGTCGTCGCGCCACATGAGCCGTTCCCCCCGGCACACGGGGCAGGCCGTACCCGGCTCGCGCTCCAGCGCGGCGATCAGCCGCCGCAGCACCTCGGCCAGCGGCTCCCGCGGATGCACCCGCGGATCGTCGCACCAGGCCACTCCGAAACCGCCCCAGGTCAGCCGGTGCCAGTCGTCCACACTGCCCGGCCTGCGCAGCCCGTCGTGCTTCTCCTTCCTGCGGCGCTCGGCGAACTCGACCTCATAGGCCAGCCAGACCGCCCGGGCCTCCTCCAGCTCGTCCAGTGCGGCCACGAGCCGCGCCGGGTCGACGGAGCGGTCCTCGGGATCGAACCCGGCCCGCGAGCACAGATGGTCCCATGTCGCCCTGTGCCCATAAGGCGCGAACCGCTCAAGGCATTTGCGCAGCGAATAGCGCCGCAATGCCAGATCGCACCGTGGATCGCGGACCTGTCTCGCCAGACTCCGGAAACCGGCCATCGTCCTGCACCTCCGTCACACCTGCACCTGTAATCCGGTCACTTCGGCGTCGTCGAACGGACGTCGCCGAATAGACGTATCGACACGCGAATCGGCTCCATCCTTTTTTCGATGGCCCCCTCAGCCGGCCGCGACGACTCACGGGTCAACTCCCGTGATGCGTGCTTCAGTTGTGGTCGTTCCACGGGGGTACTGGCGGTAACCCGCTCCGTGCCCTCCCCGCGGGGAGGAGCCCCTTCCACGACAGTCTGAGAACTCCCCGCGGCTTCCACGGGTTCCTGAAGACCCCGCCGATATGCACACCGGTCGCCGATCTCCCGTCCGGCCGTCCGGCGCGACGGTGGCAGGTGCCGCGTCCGCGCAGGTCACAGCGCTGCTGGCGACGCCGCCGCAACGCGGACGGCGGCGGGCCGCCGTCCGCGACCCGCCGCCGTCCCCGCCGTTCCGCTCAGCGGTAGAGCAGGTACTCCCGCCGCATCCGCCGGAACGCGGCCAGCTCCTCCTGCCAGCCGCCGACCACCTCGTCCGTGTCCGCACCCGCGTCGATCATCGTGCGCACCCGGGTGGACCCGGTGAGCTTGTCGATCCAGTTGTCCGCACGCCACGCGAAGCCGCTCCACGACCGCCTGGCCGTGATCAGCAGACCGATCCCCGTCCGCACCGGATCGAACGCGTCGCGGTCGTGCACGTGGAGCTGAACGCCCCCGATGGTCTTCCCCTGGAACTTGGAGAACGTCGGCGCGAAGTACGCCTCCCGCAACCGCACGCCCGCGAGACCCAGCCCGTTCGCCTCGGCCGCCCAGCGCCCGTCGATGCCCTCCGCCCCCAGCAGTTCGAACGGCCGGGTGGTCCCGCGCCCCTCGGACAGGTTCGTGCCCTCGAACAGGCACGTCCCCGCGTACACCAGCGCCGTCTCGGGCGTCGGCATGTTCGGGCTCGGCGGTACCCACGGCAGCCCGGAGGCGTCGTGGAAGTCCGACCGCCTCCAGCCCGTCATCCCTACGGTCTCCAGCGGCACCGGCGCGGTCAGGAACTCCCCGTTGAACAGCCGCGCCAGCTCCGCCACCGTCATCCCGTGCGCCTGCGAGATCGGCTGCCGCCCGACGAAGGTCGCGAACTCCTTGTGCAGCACCGGGCCCAGTGCCGCCCGCCCGGTCACCGGGTTCGGCCGGTCGAGGACGACGAACCGCCTGCCCGCGAGCCGCGCCGCCTCCATGCAGTCGAACAGTGTCCAGATGTACGTGTAGAACCGTGCGCCGACGTCCTGGATGTCGAAGACGACCGTGTCCACGCCGGACGCGGTGAAGATGTCGGCGAGCGCCTGACCGCTCTTCAGATACGTGTCATAGACGGGCAGTCCGGTGGCCGGGTCGTCGTGACGGCCCTCGGAGCCGCCCGCCTGGGCGGTGCCCCGGAATCCGTGCTCGGGGCCGAAGACGGCGGTCAGGTCCACACGGTCGTCGGCGTGCATGACGTCGACGATGTGCCGCGCGTCCCGGGTGATGCCCGTCGGGTTGGTGACCACACCCACGCGTTGCCCGTCGAGCAGCCCGTAGCCGTCCGCGGCGAGCCGTTCGAACCCGGTCCGCAACCGCCGGCCAGTACCCTCCGCCGCCTGCCCGGAAGCGGCGTGCGAGGGTGCTGCGGAGGCCGCTACCGCGGCCGTGGTGGTGGCGAGCAGACTCCGTCTGGACAGCTTCATTCAGTGACCTCCGTGATCGCGGCGGGTGTCATGACCACGCACGCTAGCGCCCACGACCGTCCCGGGGAACGAACCGGACCGACCCCGCGCGGAACGCCTCTTCCACCTCGCATACCGACCGGTTAGTCTGACGCCGGAAGCCGCTGGGAGCCGCGTCGAAGGAGACCGATGGTGCAAGCCGTGCAGGGTGCGAAGGTGGTCGTCACGGGAGCCGGGGGCGGGATCGGAGCGGCACTCGCCCGCCGCTTCGCCGCCCAGGGGGCGCAGGTCGTCGTCAACGACCTCGACGCCGACCGCGCGAAGGCGGTCGCCGAGGAGATAGGCGGCCTCGCGGTCCCGGGCGACGCCTCCTCGATCGTCTCCGAGGCCCGTGACGCGCTCGGCGGGACGGTCGACGTCTACTGCGCCAACGCGGGCGTCGGCCGCGACGGCGGTGCGCCCGGCGATCCGCTCGACGAGCAGGGCTGGGCGCTCTCCTGGGACGTCAACGTCATGGCGCACGTCCGCGCGGCGCACGCGCTGCTCCCGGACTGGCTGGAGCGCGGCGGCGGCCGCTTCGTCTCCACCGTCTCCGCCGCCGGGCTGCTCACCATGATCGGCACCGCTCCCTACAGCGTCACCAAGCACGGCGCCTACGCCTTCGCCGAGTGGCTGTCGCTGACGTACCGCCACCGCGGCGTGAAGGTCCACGCGATCTGCCCGCAGGGCGTGCGCACCGACATGCTCGACGCCAGCGGCAGCGCGGGCGACCTGGTCCTCAAGCCGACCGCGATCGAACCGGAGGACGTGGCCGACGCCCTCTTCCGCGGCATCGAGGAGGACCGTTTCCTGATCCTGCCCCACCCCGAGGTCGCCGAGTACTACCAGGCCCGCGCCACCGAACCCGACCGCTGGCTGGCCGGCATGAACCGTATCCAGCGGCAGTGGGAGGCGACCCGGTGACCGGCTCCCGCTACGCGACCCGGCCCTGGCTGGCCCTCCTCACCGACGTCCAGCGCGCCCCCGTCGACCCCGCCGACTCCCTGGTGCACGCCCTGCGCCGCGCGGCGGCCGAGACCCCCGACCGCCCCTTCCTCGCCTACTTCGACGGCCGCCTGACCTACCGGGAGGCCGACGACCTCAGCGACTCCGTCGCCGGTCACCTCGCCGCGCGCGGCCTGGAACGCGGCGAGCGGGTGGCGATCCTGCTCCAGAACTCCCCGCTCTTCGTGCTCGCCCTGCTCGGCGCCTGGAAGGCCGGGGCGGTGGTCGTGCCCGTCAACCCGATGTACAAGTCGGGCGAGGTGAGCCACGTCCTGCGGGACGGCGACGTGGCCGCGCTGATCTGCTCCGACCGGGCCTGGGAGTCGTATCTGCGCGACACGGCGGCCGACTCCCCGGTACGGATCGTGCTCACCGGCTGCGAGCTGGACTTCCAGACCCGGGGCGACACGCGCGTGCTGACCTTCGACCGGCTCCCGCAGGCCCCGGACGCCGACGACCTGACCGCCGTCGCCCGTCAGGGCCACCGGGCGCCCGAGAACCGCGACCCCGTCACCACGGACACGGCGCTGATCAGCTACACCTCGGGCACCAGCGGCACCCCCAAGGGCGCCACCAACACGCACCGCAACATCATGTACAACGCCGAGCGGCAGCGCACCGGCCTGGGTCTGCCCGAGGCGCCTGTCTACTTCGCGCTCGCGCCCCTGTTCCACATCACCGGGATGGTGTGCCAGCTCGGCGCCTGTCTGAACAGCGGGGGCACGCTCGTGCTGGCGTACCGCTTCGACGCGGGCACGGTGCTGGACGCCTTCGCCGAGCACCGGCCGCACTACACCGTCGGCCCGTCCACCGCCTTCATGGCGCTGGCCGCCCATCCCGCCGCGAGCCGCGACCACTTCTCCTCCTTCGAGGTGATCTCCTCCGGCGGAGCCCCGCTGCCGCCCGCCCTGGTGGAGAAGTTCCGGGCCGGCTTCGGACCGTACATCCGCAACGGCTACGGCCTGACCGAGTGCACCGCCCCCTGCGCCTCCGTACCGCCGCACCTCGAGGCGCCCGTGGACGAGGCCTCCGGGACGCTGGCCGTCGGCGTCCCCGGGCCCGACACCGTCGTACGGATCGTGGACGACCGGGGCGAGGAGGTGCCCTTCGGCGAGCAGGGCGAGATCGTGGTGCGCGGGCCCCAGGTGGTGCCCGGGTACTGGGGACGGCCCGACGCCACCGCCGAGACCTTCCCGGACGGCGAACTGCGCACCGGCGACATCGGCTTCATGGACCCCCAGGGCTGGCTGTACGTCGTCGACCGCAAGAAGGACATGATCAACGCGTCCGGCTTCAAGGTGTGGCCGCGCGAGGTCGAGGACGTCCTCTACACGCACCCGGCGGTCCGCGAGGCGGCCGTCGTGGGCGTGCCCGACGGGTACCGCGGGGAGACCGTCAAGGCCTTCATCAGCCTGCGCCCCGGGGCCGAGGCGGACCCGGCCGAGCTCGCCGCGTACTGCAAGGAGAGACTGGCCGCCTACAAGTATCCGCGTCAGGTGGACATCCTGCCGGACTTGCCGAAGACGGCCAGTGGCAAGATCCTCCGTCGGGAACTGCGTTCCCTGACCCACGACGACTAGCAGCGACACGAAAGGCGGGTGGCGGCAGTGCCCAGGACCACGGACGGGGACGGCACTCCGGTGCCGCAGCGGCTCCTGGCCGCCGCCACCCGGCTCTTCGCCGAGCAGGGCTACGACCGCACCTCGGTGCAGGAGATCGTCGAGGCGGCCGGCGTCACCAAGGGGGCGCTGTACCACTACTTCGGCTCCAAGGACGACCTGCTGCACGAGGTGTACGCGCGCGTGCTGCGCGTCCAGCAGGAGCGCCTGGACGCCTACGCGGACGCCGACGAGCCGATCGAGAAGCGGCTGCGCGGCGCGGCGGCCGACGTCGTCGTCACCACGATCGAGAACCTCGACGACGCGTCGATCTTCTTCCGCTCCATGCACCACCTCAGCCCGGAGAAGAACAAGCAGGTGCGCGCCGAGCGCCGCCGCTACCACGAACGCTTCCGCGCGCTGATCGAGGAGGGCCAGCAGGCGGGCGTCTTCTCCACGGCGACCCCGGCCGATCTGGTCGTCGACTACCACTTCGGCTCCGTGCACCACCTGTCGACCTGGTACCGCCCCGACGGTCCGCTCAGCCCGCAGGAGGTCGCCGACCACCTGGCCGACCTGCTGCTGCGGGCCCTGCGCCCATGAGGTGCTCCCGGCCGCCCCTCGGGTGATCGAGCAGGGCCGCCGCCGCGGGGTTGCGCGGCCGTGGTCCGCGCCCGGCCGGCACCACCGTGCGCCCGGGATCCGGCTGCCGGACTGACGCACGGCAGCCCCGCCCGCTCACCGATCGGCCCGGCCACCGCCGCCACCGGGCAGTTCCCGCGCGTCCGGGCGCGGGCGGCGGCGGTGAAGCTGCCCTCGGTGACCACCGCCATGAAAGGGCGGAGCTGACGGATCTCCAACCATCTACAGGTACTTCTTCAGCTCCCGCCGTGCCAGGGACCGCTGGTGCACCTCGTCCGGGCCGTCGGCGAGCATCAGGGTGCGGGCACCCGCGTACAGCTCGGCCAGCGGGAAGTCCTGGCTGACCCCGCCCGCGCCGTACAGCTGGATCGCCCGGTCGAGGATGCCGACGACCGTGCGCGGTGTGGCGATCTTGATGGCCTGGATCTCGGTGTGGGCGCCCCGGTTGCCGACCGTGTCCATCATCCAGGCCGTCTTCAGCACCAGCAGCCGCACCTGCTCGACCGCCACGCGCGCGTCGGCGATCCAGTTCTGCACCACGCCCTGCTGCGCCAGCGCCTTGCCGAAGGCGCTCCGGGACACGGCACGGCGGCACATCAGCTCGATGGCCCGCTCGGCCATGCCGATCAGCCGCATGCAGTGGTGGATCCGGCCGGGTCCGAGCCGGGCCTGGGCGATGGCGAAGCCGCCGCCCTCCTCACCGATCAGGTTCGACACCGGCACCCGCGCCTGGTCGAAGATCACCTCGGCGTGACCGCCGTGGTAATGGTCCTCGTAGCCGAAGACCTGCATGGCGCGCTTGATCGTGACGCCCGGAGTGTTCCGCGGGACGAGGACCATGGACTGCTGACGGCGGAGGTCCGCCCCGTCCGGATCGGTCTTCCCCATCACGATGAAGATCGCGCAGTCCGGGTGCATCGCCCCGGAGATGTACCACTTGCGTCCCGTGATGACGTACTCGTCGCCGTCCCGCTCGATGCGCGTGGTGATGTTGGTGGCGTCCGAGGAGGCCACCTCCGGCTCGGTCATCGCGAACGCCGAGCGGATCTCACCGGCCAGCAGCGGCTCGAGCCACTGCTTCTTCTGCGCCGCGTCGCCGAACTGCGCCAGCACCTCCATGTTCCCCGTGTCGGGCGCGGCGCAGTTGGTGACCGTCGGCGCCAACTGCGGGGAACGGCCCATGATCTCGGCGAGCGGGGCGTACTGGAGGTTGGTGAGCCCGGCACCGTACCCGCCGTCGGGCAGGAACAGGTTCCACAGTCCCTGCCTGCGGGCCTCGGCCTTCAGTTCCTCCACCACGGGGACGGTCTCCCACGGGGAGGCCGCCCGCTCGCGCTGCTCGTGGGCGACCTGCTCGGCGGGATACACGTACTCGTCCATGAAGGCGAGGAGCTTGGCGCGCAGCTCCTCCGTGCGCGCGTCGAACGCGAAGTCCATGTCCTGTCAGCCTTCCTGAAGAGTCGTCAGACCGTGCTCGATGAAGACGGGGACCAGATCGCCGATGCGGTCGAAGCCCCGCCCGACCGTCTGGCCCAGGGTGTAGCGGTAGTGGATGCCCTCCAGGATCACGGCGAGCTTGAACCAGGCGAACGCCGTGTACCAGGACACCGCGGAGACGTCGCGCCCCGAACGCTCGGCGTACCGCTCGATCAGCTCGGCCGGCGTGGGGTGGCCGGGAGCCTCGGCCGTCGTGGAGACGGGGGAGTCCGGCGCGCCCAGCGGCATGCTGTACATCACCAGCAGGCCGAGGTCGGTCAGCGGATCGCCGAGGGTGGACATCTCCCAGTCGAGAATCGCGTTGATCCGGTCGTCCTCACCGATCAACACGTTGTCGAGGCGGTAGTCGCCGTGCACCACGGCCGGTGCGGGGGAGTCGGGCAGCTCCCGCCCGAGCGCGGCGTGCAGCTCGTCGATCCCGGCCAGCTCCCGGTTGCGGGAGGCGTCGAGCTGCTTGCCCCAGCGCCGCAGCTGGCGGTCCAGAAAGCCCTCGGGCCGGCCGAAGTCCGCCAGCCCCACCTCGCCGGGATCCACCCCGTGCAGCTCGACCAGCGTGTCCACCAGGTTCAGCACGGCGTCCCGGGTGCGCCCCGGACCGAGCGGGACGAGCTGGTCCGCCGTGCGGTACGGGGTGCCCTCGACGAACTCCATGACGTAGAAGGGCGCCCCGAGCACCTCCTCGTCCTCGCACAGCAGCACGGTGCGCGGCACCGGCACGGCGGTCGGGTGCAGCGCGCTGATCACCCGGTGCTCGCGCCTCATGTCGTGCGCGGTGGCCAGGACATGGCCGAGCGGGGGCCGCCGTACGACCCACCGCGCGGTGCCGTCGGAGACCGCGTAGGTGAGGTTCGACCTGCCGCCCTCGATCAGCCGGCCGGAGAGCGGGCCGTTCACCAGGCCGGGCCGCTCCCGTTCCAGCAGGCCGCGCAGCCGGTCGAGATCGAGTCCGGGCGGGTGGTCGGTGCTCATCATCGCTCCTACGGGCAGGCGAACAAGTACCCGCTCATGATGCCGACCGGTCGGTATGCCGTCCAGGGTGGCGGCGAAACGTGATCGGGGCCACGATAGGTGCTCGCCGTGGCCGCCGGCGGCCCCGACCGCCACGCGAACGGCGTATATCGGGCCATTCGGCTTGCACGGGAGGGCCGTACCCCAGAGGGTCGGACCCATGAAGGCGATCAGCTACTCACGGTACGGCGGCCCCGAGGTGCTCGGACTCGGGGAGGTCGAGGACCCCAGAGTCGGCCCCGACTCGGTGCTGGTGAAAGTGCGGGCGGCGGCCGTCAACCCGGTCGACTGGAAGTGCCGCGAGGGCTATCTGGACCAGACGCTCCAGGCCGTCTTCCCGGTCGTTCCCGGCTGGGACCTCTCCGGTGTGGTCGTCCGGCCCGGACCCGCCGTCCCGGAGTTCGCCGCCGGCGACGAGGTCATCGGCTATGCGCGGGAGGACGTCCTCTGCCGGGGCACCTTCGCCGAGTACGTGGCGGCGCCGGTGCGCGCCCTCGCGCGCAAGCCGCGCAACCTGTCCTTCGAGGAGGCGGCCGGTCTTCCCCTCACCGGGCTCACCGCGTACCAGGTGCTGCACCGCGTCCTCGAGGTCAAGCGGGGCGAGACCATCCTGGTGCACGCCGCCGCCGGCGGGGTCGGTTCCATCGCCGTCCAGATCGCCGCCCACCTCGGCGCCCGGGTCATCGGCACGGCGAGCGCGCACAACCACGACTTCGTCCGCCAACTGGGCGGGGAGCCCGTGAGTCACGGCGAGGGCCTGGCCGAGCGGGTGCGGGGGCTGGCCCCCGAGGGCGTGGACGCGGTGTTCGACGTGGTCGGCGGCGACGCGCTCAAGGTCTCCGCGAACCTCCTCGCTCCCGAGGGCCGCCTGGCGTCGATCACCGACCCCGAGGTGGTGGGCTACGGCGGCCGGTACTGGTTCGTCCGCCCCGACCCGCAGGACCTGCGGCGCCTGTCCGAACTGGCGGAACAGGGCGTGGTGAGCGTGCACGTCTCGCGGACCTTCCCCCTGGCACAGGCAGCGGACGCCCACCGCCTGAGCCAGGAGGGCCGCACCCGCGGCAAGATCGTCGTGACGGTGACCGAGGACGACCACTGACATCTCAGCCCGTCCGGTGGTCGAGGGCGAGGCAGGCTCTTGGCGCCGAACGGGGTTCCGGGGGCGGAGCCCCAGGGACGGGAAGGGGCGGCGGGGGCGAGACCCACTCCCCGTCGCCCCGCGGGGTCACCCCTGGAGGACAAGGGCCGCCCCGCACACCGCCATCACCACCGTGCACAGCACCGCCGCACCCGCACGCCGAGGCACCAGTGCCCCCGGCACACGCGAAGCCGCCAGAACACGGATCCGCCGATGGGCGATCCGCAGAATCCCCAGCCAGCAGACGCAGCACACGGCACCCGCGACGATCCCCGCCACCGTCCCCCCGCCGGCCAGAGCCGTCTTCCCGGCGAGCAGGGCCACCACCGTGCCCGACAACGTCGTACGCCGCCACGCCAGCCGTGTCCGCTCCGGCTGCAGCCCGGGATCCCGGTCCGGCACCTGACCCGGCGGCCCGTTCACGGGTCCGTTCACCCTTCCCATCCGACGAGCACGACGACGACCATCACCACGGCCACGACCGCGACGACCATGCTCAGCAGCGCCGGGAACCGGGACACCGGCAGATCCTCGCCACGCCGCATGGCCCGCTCGCAGCGCACCCAGTGGTTGACCGCGCGCAGCGCGCACAGGACGCCCGCGGCGAGCAGCGCCAGCGCGAGCCCGACCCGCCAGCCCCAGCGCAGGTCCGGCAGGAACTGGTCCACGGCGAAGCCGCCGCCGATCAGGGCGAGCGCGGTACGCAGCCAGGCGAGGAACGTCCGTTCGTTCGCGAGCGAGAACCGGTAGTCGGGTGTCCCGCCCTCCTGCCGCACCTCCTCGGGCGCGAACCACAGCCGGATGTTCCGCACGAAGTCGGTCACGCCGTGCACCCCGGCTTCCCGGACGACGGGGCGGGCCCCGACCGGTGCGCCTTGAGCCGTTCGTACGCCGCCAGCCCGTCGGGCGTCCACTCCCACTCGCCCAGACGCCGCTCCAGCTCGGCCTCCGACAGGAAGTCGTGCCAGGCCACCTCCTCGGCCTGCGGCCGCACCGGCAGATCGCAGCGGACCTCGTACACCGCCGACCACCAGCTGTGACCGGCCCCGTCGTCGTACCGGAACGTGAAGAGGTGCACGGGACGCGGCAGACCGCTCACGCCCAGTTCCTCCTCGGCCTCCCGCAGCGCCGCCTCGTCGTAGCCCTCGCCCGCGCCGACGACTCCGCCGACGAACATGTCGTACAGAGAGGGGAAGACCAGCTTGGACGAGGTGCGCCGGTGGACGAAGATCCGGCCCCCGGCGTCCCGGACCAGGATGAACGCACAGCGGTGGCGCAGCCCCCGCGCGTAGGCCTCACCGCGAGGAGACCGCCCGATCACCCGGTCGTTCTCGTCGACGATGTCGATGATCTCGTCAGCACTCATACGGCCATCCAAGCAGGGCCCCCGTCCACGCCCGGCGCGAGATCCCGCGCCTCGGCGAGCTGCTCCAGCGTGTCGAGGGCCCCCGTCCACGCCCGGCGCGAGATCCCGCGCCTCGGCGAGCTGCTCCAGCGTGTCGAGGGCCCCCGTCCACGCCCGGCGCGAGAACGACGGCTCACCCCACCCGTACGTCCGCAGGCCGCGCCCGCCCCACTGTTCCCTTCGGCATCGCGGGATGCATGCCCAGCAGCACGATGCCCCCGACCACCGCCGCGAGCCCGCCCGCCTCCCAGGTCAGCGCGCCCGCGTCGGTGCGCAGCCGGTCGCCGAGGAAGCCGACGCCGCAGGCGATGCCGGCCAGCGGCTGGGCCGCGGTCAGGGCGGGCAGGGACATCCGCAGGGGAGCGGTCTCGAAGGCGCTCTGCACCAGCACCAGCCCGGTCACCCCGAGCGCCAGCACCGCGTACGGCTGCCATCCGGTCAGCAATTCCGCGAAGCCGCCCTCGGCCAAGCGCTGCCCGCTCACCCGGGTCAGCGCGTCCTGCACGCCGTACAGCAGCCCCGCGGCCAGCGCCAGCAGAATCGGGCCCACGGTCAGCCGTGCCCGCTTGGCGCACCCCGTGAGCAGCAGGGCCAGCCCCACCATGCCGCCGATGATCAGCCAGTGCCGCAGCGGATCGGTGAACGCGTGGCCGCCACTCGGCTCGCCCGCGACGACGAACGCGGTCACTCCACCCGCGAGCAGCGCGAGCCCCGCCCAGCCCTGGCGGCCCAGCGGCTGCCGGGTCTGATGGCGGGAGAGCGCCAGCGCGAACAGCAGGTTCGTCGCCAGCAGCGGCTCCACCAGGGACAGCTCACCGTGGCCGAGCGCGGTGGCGCCGAGCGCCATGCCGGCCACCATGAGGGCCATGCCGCCCAGCCAGCGGGGCACCTTCATCAGGTCGAGAAGGAGCCGAGGGGAGAGGAAGTCGCCGATCGGAGCCCGCTGCGCCGCGTTCTGCTGGAGCACGAAACCGAAGCCCAGGCAGCACGCGGCACTCACGGCGAGTACCAGTACCGGAACCGACACGCTGCGTACCTCGATGATCATGCGGAGTGACGGACGCGTAGGGGTCGACTCTAGCCGCCGCCCGCCCGCCGCGCCTCCGTCCGCGGGCGCGGGAAAACGTCTGTTCCGTCACGTCGCCCGGGTGGCGTCTCGGCCCCGGGCCACAAGTCAACTGCCTGTCACTGCAGTTGACGCGTGTAAGGCACCGGGCGCCCTTGACGCGCTTCGTTGGCTGGCGGTTTGCTGTGAGTGATCGGCTCATGGCCGTCGGCAGCCGACCACTGCCGTACCGACCGCCCGCCGTGAGCGGAGCCACAAGAAGAGCGCGTGAGGAAGTCCCGCGGTGCCCCCACCCCCGCCCTCCCTCGGCCGTGCCCGCAGACGAGCGGCACAGGCCTTCGACGAGGCCCTCGACGACGCCGAACTCGTCGCCGCGCGGACCGCACTGGCACAGGGCCGATGGCAGGACACCCGCGCGCTGCTGGTCCGGACGGGGGACGACTGGGACCGCCGGGGCCACCGGCTGACGGTGCTCGCCCGGGAGTCGTACTGCGCGGCCTGGGCCCGCGAGTGGCTGCTCGCCGAGCCCGAGTCCGGCGACGCGTCCGCGCTGCTCGCCCTCGCCCAGGTGCGGCGCGCGCTGCGCGGCAAGGACAAGCCCGCCCGCGCCCGCGAGGCCTGCCGCGAGGCGGCGGAGCGCGTGCCCGCCGACCCCACCCCCTGGCTCGGACTGCTCCTGCTGGAGTGCGCCCAGGGGGCCGAGGGGGACGTGGTGCGGCTCTTCGAGCAGGTCCGCACCCGGTACGCGGACCACCACCACGCCCACCACCTCGTGGTCGCCTGGCTCGCGGAGCGTCGCGTGCGGGCGGGCCCCGACCCGCTGCACGAGGTGTACGACTTCGCCAACTGGGCCGCCGAGCAGGCACCCGCCGACTCACCGCTGGCGATCCTGCCGGTCGTCGCGCACGCCGAGCGCTACCGCACCCTGGCCGTCGCCGGGCACGAACCCCCCGACCCGGTCGCCTCCGGCCACTGGGTCGGCCGCCGCGCCCGGCAGGTGATGAAGGTTGCCTTCGACTGGTGGCTGGAGTGGGAGCACGAAGGCCATCCGCGCCGCCTGGTCGACCTGAACTTCCTCGCCCACGCCAAGGTCTGCGAGGGCCGGGGAGCCGAGGCAGCCGCCCTCTTCCACCGCATCGGCGACCACGTCACCGACGCCCCCTGGTCCTACCCGGACCGTGACGCCCGTACCGCCTTCCGTACCGCCCGCGCCGCCGCCCTGGGCACGGCCTGACCAGCCCCACCCCCCTGCACCCCCCGCAACCACAACCGACCCAAGGACGGTCTCGAGATGACGACGGACAGTTCGAGCACCAGCAGAGTCACGGCCGACGGCATCAGCACCTTCAAGGGGCAGGAGCGCGCCCTGCGCGCCGACCGCCTCGGCACGGGGGGCCTGCTGCTCTCCGTCCTCGCCGCGACCGCTCCCCTCATGGTGGTCGCCGGTGTCATGCCCACAACATTCGCGGTGATGGGCATCGTCGGTCAGCCGCTGCTCTTCGTCCTCCTCGGCGTCGTACTCGTCCTGTTCAGCCTCGGCTACGCCGAGATGAGCCGGCACGTCCACAACGCCGGCGCCTTCTACGCCTACATCTCCCGCGGGCTCGGCGGCACCGCGGGCGCGGGCGCCGCCCTGGTCGCGCTCGTCGCCTACAACGCGCTCCAGGTCGGCATCTACGGCATCTTCGGCTTCGAGGTCTCCGGGCTCTTCGCCACCTACGCCGACCTGGAGGTCGCCTGGTGGATCCCGGCGCTCGCGGCCGTGCTCGCCGTCGGCGCGCTGGGCTGGCTCAAGATCGACGTCAACGCGCGCGTCCTCGGCGTCCTGCTGGTCATCGAGGTGCTGCTCGTCGTCGTCTTCGACATCGCCGCCATCGCCGATCCAGGCCAGGAGGGCCTGTCACTGCACGCCTTCAATCCGGACACGCTCTCCGGCGCCGGCGTCGGCACCGCCCTGTGCTTCTGCATCGCCGCCTTCCTCGGCTTCGAGCAGGCGCCCGTGTACGCGGAGGAGACCAGCAGGCCGCACGTCCTCGTCCCGCGCGTGATGTTCCTCGCGGTCACCGGCGTCGCCGTCTTCTTCGCCATCAGCAGCTGGGCGCTCACCGTCGCCACCGGCCCCTCCGGGATCGTCGGCACCTCGCGGGAGCAGAGCGCGGGACTGCTGTTCTTCCTCACCGAGGACCGGCTCGGCGGCACCTTCACCGACGTCCTGCACGTCCTGTTCGTGACCGGCATGTTCGCGGCGATGCTCAGCTTCCACAACGTCGTCGCCCGCTACGCCTTCGCCATGGGCCGCGAGGGCCTGCTGCCCGCCGCCTTCGGCCGCACCACCGGTACCAGCGGGGCCCCCGGCACCGGCTCGCTGCTCCAGACCGTCATCGCCGCCGTGCTCGTCCTCGCCTTCGCGCTCACCGACGACAAGCCGACCGGCGACCCGACCGCGCCCGTCCTGCACCTGTTCACCTGGGGCGGCAACATCGGCGCGCTCGGGGTGATCGTGCTCATGGCCATCGCCTCCCTGTCCGTCGTCGTCTTCTTCATCCGGCGCGGCGCAGCGGGCGCGCAGGCCGGGCGGCTGGTCACCTCGGCGCTGGCGGGCATCGCCCTGGTGGTGATCGCCGGCTACACGGTCAAGGACTTCGACGTGCTGGTCGGCGCGGGCCCCGGCTCCTCCCTGAGCTGGGTCCTGCCCGGCGTCATCGGTCTCGCCCTCGTCGTCGGCCTGGTCCAGGGCGAGGTCCTGCGCGCCCGCGCCCCCGAGGCGCACGCCCGCATCGGGCTCGGCAACGAGGCGTTCCAGCTGGAGAAGGAGGCCGAGCGCGCCTCGTAGAGCGCGGCGGTTACGGAACTCTGACGGGCACCCGCGATCCCTGGCCCGGCGGGGGCGCGGGTGCTCGAATGGAGAGGTGAACTCCGAACAACCGCCGGACCCCCCGGACGAGCAGGGCACGAGGGACGAGCGGGACCAGCGACAACACGAGCGGGACCAGCAGGACCGGCGGGGTGAGCGGGACCAGCGGGACGCACGGGACGAGCGGGGCAAGCCCATCGGCCGCCGAGTCTTCCTCGGCACCCTCGGCCTGGGCGCCCTCGGCGTGCTCACCGCGCCCACCGTCCAGCGCGGCCTGGACTCCTTCCTCGCCGGAGCCTCCGACAGGGACCCCACCGGCCTGACCGGACTGCTGCCGAACGGCGGCGGCTTCCGCTACTACTCGGTCACCTCGTCCGTCCCGCGCAAGAACGCCGGCACCTATCGCCTCACCGTCGACGGCCTCGTCGACCGCCCCGCCGCTTACACCCTGGCCGAGCTGAGGGCCCTGCCGCAGACCCGGATGGTCCGTGACGTCCAGTGCGTCACCGGCTGGCGCGTGCCGGACACGCCGTTCGAGGGGGTGCGCCTGTCCCGGCTCCTGGACGCCGCGGGAGTGCGCCCCACGGCCGGGGCGGTGCGCTTCACCTGCTTCGACGGCGCGTACTCCGAGAGCCTCACCCTCGACCAGGCCCGCCGCGCGGACGTCCTGGTCGCCCTGCGCATGCAGGACGAGGACCTCGGCCACGCGCACGGCGGCCCGGTCCGCCTCTATGTGGCACCCATGTACTTCTACAAGTCCGCCAAGTGGCTCTCCGGTATCACCGTCACCGAGGACGTCGAACCCGGCTACTGGGAGGAGCGCGGCTACGACGTCGACGCCTGGGTCGGCCGCTCGAACGGACGCGACGATGAGCCCACGCGCTGACGCCCCGCCCGCCGCCACCGGCGTACGGCGCTTCGGCCGCGCCGAACGCTGGGTGCACCGCACCACGGCCGCGCTGATGGGCGTCTGCGTGTGCACGGCGGCCTGCCTCTACGTCCCCCAGCTCGCCCAGCTCGTGGGCCGGCGCGCCCTCGTCGTCACCGTCCACGAGTGGTCCGGCCTCGCCCTGCCCGTTCCCGTCCTCGCCGGTCTCCTCTCCCGTGCCCTCCGCGCCGACCTGGGCCGTCTGAACCGTTTCGGCCCGCACGACCGCAGCTGGCTGCGGGCCGCCCTGCGCCGCGACAAGCGGCCCTCGTCCCGGCCGGCCGGCAAGTTCAACGCCGGACAGAAGCTCTACGCGGCCTGGATCGCGGGCGCCACCCTGGTGATGCTGGGCACCGGACTGCTGATGTGGTTCACCCACCTCACCCCGCTGGTGTGGCGGACCAGCGCGACCTTCGTCCACGACTGGCTGGCGCTGACCATCGGGATCGTCCTCGCCGGGCACATCGGCATGGCCCTGGCGGACCCGGAGGCCCGGCGCGGCATGCGCACGGGTTCGGTCCGCCGGGAGTGGGCGGAGCGCGAGCATCCGCTGTGGCGTCCCTGACGGCTTCGGAACCCCGCTGGTACGACGAGACCCACCCGCCCCTCGACGAGGAACGGGTGGGTCATGGCTGCCGTGCGCCCGGGCGCCCGGCTAGATGATCAGCGACAGCAGCAGGACCAGGGCTCCGGCGACCACCGAGATGATCGTCTCCATGACCGACCAGGTCTTGATCGTCTGCCCGACGTTCAGCCCGAAGTACTCCTTCACCAGCCAGAAACCGGCGTCGTTGACATGGCTGAAGAACAGCGAACCGGCACCTATGGCCAGTACCAGCAGGGCGGCGTGCGTGGTCGACATGTCGGCCGCGAGCGGCGCCACCAGACCGGCCGCCGAGACGGTCGCCACGGTCGCCGAACCGGTCGCCAGCCGGATCGCCACCGCGATCAGCCAGGCCAGCAGCAGCGCCGGGATCGACCAGTCCTCGGAGATGTCCAGGACCATCCGGCCCACGCCGGTGTCGATGAGCGTCTGCTTGAAACCGCCGCCCGCGCCGACGATCAGCAGGATGCCCGCGATCGGCGCGAGCCCCTTCTCGACCAGCTGCGAGATGCGCTCCCGGCTGAACCCGGCGGGCATGCCCAGCGTGAAGATGCCGACCAGGACGGCCGCGAGCAGGGCGATCAGCGGGGAGCCGACCACGTCGAAGACCCGCTGCACGGTGTTCTCGGGGTCGTCGATCACGATGTCGACCAGCGCCTTGGCCAGCATCAGCACGACCGGCAGCAGAATGGTGGCCAGCGTCGCGCCGAAGCCGGGACGCTTCTCCAGGTCCTCGGAGGGCCGCTGCGGGATCATCCGCTCCGGGGCCGGGACGTCCACCCAGCGGGCGGCGTACCTGGAGAACAGCGGACCGGCGATGACCACCGTCGGTATGGCGACGAGCACGCCCAGGGCCAGCGTCACGCCGAGGTTGGCGCCGACCGCGTCGATGGCGATGAGCGGGCCGGGGTGCGGCGGCACCAGACCGTGCATCACGGACAGACCGGCCAGCGCCGGGATGCCGATGCGCATCAGGGAGTAGTTGCCGCGCTTGGCGACCATCAGCACCACCGGGATCAGCAGTACCACGCCGACCTCGAAGAACAGCGGCAACCCGATCACCGAGGCGATCAGCACCATCGCCCACGGCATCGAACGGCCACTGGCCCGGTCGAGGATGGTGTCGACGATCTGGTCGGCGCCGCCGGAGTCGGCGAGCATCTTGCCGAGGATCGCGCCGAGGGCGATCAGGACACCGACACCGGCGACGGTGGAACCGAGCCCGGTGCTGAAACTGGTGATCACCTTGTCCAGCGGCGCCCCGGCGAACGCGCCGAGCGCCAGTGACCCGATGGTCAGCGACAGGAAGGCATGCAGTTTGAACTTGGTGATGAGCAGGACGATGACGGCGATGCCCGCCAGGACGGCGATGCCCAGCTGAGCGTGGCCGGCCGAGGTGATCGGCTCCGCTGCGTCCGCTGCCAGCACCTCGACGCTGAGTCTGGTCACGGTGGTTCCCTTGCGTGTACGGGGGTTGGGGAGGGACCGGGGAGGTGGGGGCGCCCCGGGGAAATGGGTCCGGTCAGGGACCTACGGGGTCGGCTCGGGGAGCGCCGCCAGGGCGGTGTCCGCCCGTTCGGTGATCTCCTCGGGGGTGCCGGTCACCTCCACGGCGACTCCCGCCTCGTCCGGCTCCAGTGGCTGGAGCGTGGCGAACTGGGAGTCGAGCAGTGCCGTGGGCATGAAGTGCCCCTGCCGGTGCGACATCCGGTCCTCGATGAGCGCGCGGTCACCGGTGAGGTGCACGAAGACCACGCCGGGCGCGGCGGCCCGCAGCCGGTCGCGGTACGACCGCTTCAGCGCCGAACAGCTGACCACCCCGCCGAGACCGGCCCGCCCGTGCGCCCAGTCGCCGATGGCGTCCAGCCAGGGCCACCGGTCGTCGTCGGTGAGCGGGGTGCCGGCCGACATCTTGGCGATGTTGGCCTGCGGGTGGAAGTCGTCGCCCTCGGCGTAGGGAACGCCGAACCGGGCGGCGAGCAGGGGACCGATGGTGGTCTTGCCGGTGCCCGCGACGCCCATGATCACGACGACATGGGGGGTGTTCATCGCTGCCTCACTGTCTGCTGTCTTCGTCGACACGAGATGTCGACGACACTGAAGCTCATTAGATACGACGAATTCAAGAGCCTGTGACATATAAGTCTGACTTTTTGTTCCCGTGATCCGCCCCGTACTCTGAGTGCATGAGCACCACGGGCCGGGGGCTGCACGGCCGCGTACTGGACACCCTCGGCCCCGAGATCACCGCAGGCGCATACCCGCCCGGGAGTGTCCTTCGCACCGACGAGCTCGCACAGCGCTTCGACGTGTCGCGTTCCGTGATGCGCGAGGTGGTCCGCGTCCTGGAATCCATGCGCCTCGTCCAGTCCCGGCGACGCGTCGGCGTGACGGTCCTGCCGGCCCGCGAGTGGAACGTCTACGATCCCCAGGTCATCCGCTGGCGGCTGGCCGGCGCGGACCGCCCCCGCCAGCTGCGCTCCCTGACGGTGCTGCGCTCGGCGATCGAACCCGTGGCGGCGGGCCTGGCCGCCCGCAACGCCACCGCCGAACAGTGCGCCGACCTCACCGAGTGCGCCCTCGGCATGGTCGCCAACTCACGCGGTCACCGGCTGGAGGGATACCTCTTCCACGACGTGGCGTTCCACCGCGTGATCCTGACCGCCTCGGGCAACGAGATGTTCGCCCGCCTCGGCGACGTCGTCGCCGAGGTGCTGTCCGGCCGCACCCACCACGAAGTGATGTTCGAGGACCCCGACCCGGCCGCCGTCACCCTGCACGTCCAGCTCGCGGAGGCGGTCCGCGAACGCGACGCCGCCCGTGCGGAGAAGCTGACCCGCGAGATCACCGAGGGCGCCCTCCAGGAACTGGACGTCCTGGCGCCCTAGCTAGGGCCAGTCCGACCATTCGCGTCGTCGCCCGCAGGGCGGCCTCGCGGCGTCAGGTGCTCTCGGCGTGCCGGGCGTAGAGCCTCGTACGGGATGTACTCGGCTCTGCGCCCGGTGCGGCGACAGTGCGTGCTTGGCGTCGCGAGGCAGGCGGACATTGTCAGACAGGCCCGGGCGGAGCCGCCGGCTAGCTCAGGAAGTCCCCGTCGACGTACACCCACGCCCCGTCGGCCCGCTCGAACCGGCTGCGCTCGTGCAGCGAGCCGCCCCGGTAGGAGGCCCGGAAGGTCACCGTCCCCGTGGAGTGGAAGGCCGTTCCGCCGTCCGTGCCCAGGATCTCCAGACCGGTCCACCGCATCCCGGGATCGAGGTCGACCCGCTCCGGCCGCGTCCGGGGATGCCAGGTCCGCAGCAGATACCCGGCGTCCTGCCGCACGAAGGCGCAGTACCGCGACCGCATGAGCCGCTCGGCGGTGGGCGCGGCGGCGGCTCCCGTGTGGAAGCGCCCGCAGCAGGCCTCGTACGCCTCGGGGAGCCCGCAGGGGCAGGAACGAGTGGTCATGGTCAGCCTCCGCGACAACGCCCGAGGGCCGCGACCTCGTGGTCGCGGCCCTCGCGCTGCATGTGTCCGAGGGGGGACTTGAACCCCCACGCCCGATAAAGGGCACTAGCACCTCAAGCTAGCGCGTCTGCCATTCCGCCACCCGGACAAGGTGTCTGTCGCGCGGGTTTCCCCCCGCAGCGACGACGTAAACATTACCAGGTGTTCCGGGGTGGCCGATCACCCCCGCCCGAGCGCGCCGCCGCGTGAACGGCGTATGACGGGCGGGGCCGGGTCTTGGGGTGCGCGTGTCGGGGAGAGAGGATGAGGACGACCCGCCGGCGGGGACGACCCACCGGCGGCGGGCACCAGCAGGGACATCGGCAGCGGGAGGAAGCACGTGAGCGAGACGGACACGGCCAGGAGCGTCACCGGTGAGGACGAGGTCGTGGACCTCTGCCGCGAGCTGATCCGGATCGACACCAGCAACTACGGCGACCACTCGGGCCCCGGCGAGCGCAAGGCGGCCGAGTACGTCGCCGAGAAGCTCGCCGAGGTGGGCCTGGAACCGCAGATCTTCGAGTCGCACCCGGGACGCGCCTCCACGGTGGCCCGGATCGAGGGCGAGGACCCCTCGCGGCCCGCGCTGCTCATCCACGGCCACACCGACGTCGTACCGGCCAACGCGGACGACTGGACCCACCACCCCTTCTCCGGCGAGATCGCCGACGGATGCGTCTGGGGGCGCGGCGCCGTCGACATGAAGGACATGGACGCGATGACCCTCGCGGTCGTCCGCGACCGGCTGCGCAGCGGACGCAAGCCCCCGCGCGACATCGTCCTCGCCTTCCTCGCGGACGAGGAGGCCGGCGGCACGTACGGCGCCAAGCACCTGGTGCGCGAGCACCCGGAGCTGTTCGAGGGCGTCACCGAGGCGATCGGCGAGGTCGGCGGGTTCTCCTTCACCGTCAACGAGAAGCTGCGCCTGTATCTCGTCGAGACCGCCGAGAAGGGCATGCACTGGATGCGGCTCACCGTCGACGGCACCGCCGGCCACGGCTCGATGACCAACGACGACAACGCCATCACCGAGCTGTGCGAGGCGGTCGCCCGCCTCGGCCGGCACAAGTGGCCGGTCAGGGTCACCAAGACGGTACGGGCCTTCCTGGACGAGCTGTCCGACGCGCTCGGCACCGAGCTCGACCCGGAGAACATGGAGGAGACCCTCGCCAAGCTCGGCGGGATCGCCCGCATGATCGGCACCACGCTGCGCAACTCGGCGGCCCCCACGATGCTCGGCGCCGGCTACAAGGTCAACGTCATCCCCGGCCAGGCCACCGCGCACGTCGACGGCCGCTTCCTGCCCGGCTACGAGGAGGAGTTCCTCGCCGACCTCGACCGGATCCTCGGCCCGCGCGTGAAGCGCGAGGACGTGCACGCGGACAAGGCGCTGGAGACCGACTTCGACGGCAGGCTCGTCGACGCGATGCAGAGCGCGCTGAGCGCCGAGGACCCGATCGCGCGGGCCGTGCCGTACATGCTCTCCGGCGGCACCGACGCCAAGTCCTTCGACGACCTCGGCATCCGCTGCTTCGGCTTCGCGCCGCTGAAGCTGCCCCCGGAGCTGGACTTCGCGGGCATGTTCCACGGGGTGGACGAGCGGGTCCCGGTGGACGGTCTCAAGTTCGGCGTGCGGGTGCTCGACCGCTTCCTGGACGCGTCCTGAGAGGGTTACCTGATGAACCAAATAATCGTGCAGGCGTGCGGAGTTGACCGGGAAGAGTGAATGCGACCATAAGCTCGTAGCCTCATTACTCCCTCCTCGTTACCCGTGATGTGATCCGCGGCTTTGGATCGCTTTGCCAACAAGGAGGAATAATGATCAAGAAGGTCGTCGCTGTCGCGGCTGCTACCGGTGGTCTGGTTCTCGCGGGCGCGGGCCTGGCTTCCGCCCACTCGGGTGCCCAGGGTGCCGCCGTGCACTCCCCGGGTGTCGTTTCCGGCAACGTCGTTCAGGTCCCGGTGCACGTGCCGGTGAACGTCTGCGGCAACACGGTCTCCGTGATCGGGCTGCTGAACCCCGCCTTCGGCAACACCTGCATCAACCAGTGACGTTGTGCCTCGCCCTGCAAGGGCATGCCCTCTGAGGGTTTGAGCCCGTCGGCCCCGGAGCGCGAGCCATGCGCTCCGGGGCCGACGGTTCTGTGAATACGTCGGAACACCGGGAATCCGCGGAACGCAATTCCCGGCACCAGGTCGAAGGCAGGGATTTCAGCAATGCGACAGGTCACCCGCAAGGGCCTGATGACCATGGCGGGCGCCGCCGGCGTGCTCGCCGCCGCGGGCGGGGCCGCCCACGCCCACTCCGGCGCGACGGGCGTCGCCAGTGGCTCGCCGGGCGTGCTCTCCGGGAACACGGTGCAGGCGCCGGTGCACGTGCCGGTCAACGTCTGCGGCAACACGGTCAACGTCGTCGGCATCCTCAACCCGTCCGTGGGCAACTCCTGCGCCAACCAGGGCGGCTCCTCCTCGGACGGGTACGGCGACTCCGGCGACCACGGCGGCTCGCACGCCGACGGCCGGACGAGCGATTCGCCCGGCGTGGGCTCCGGCAACCAGATCCAGGCACCGATCCACGTCCCGGTGAACGTCTGCGGCAACAGCGTCAATGTCCTCGGCGCCGGCAACGCCACCGAGGGCAACGACTGCGCGAACGGCGGCTCCGGCCACGAGACGCCGGGACAGCCCGGCGACCCGGGCCACCCCGAGCAGCCGGAGCACCCCGGCGACGAGCCGGGTACCCCGAGCACCCCGGGCACCCCGGGCACGCCGGGCGACCGGACCCCGCCCGGCTCCTCGCACGGCAACGAGCCGGGCGCCCACTTCGTGGCCCTGCCCGAGGCCGACGCACAGCTCGCCCGGACCGGCAGCGAGATGCCGATGGGCCTCGTCCTGCCGGTCGGCGCGGGCGCGCTGCTCGCCGGCGCGGTCCTCTACCGCAAGGCACGGGCCGCTGCGTGACCCAGAACACACGGAGCGGACCCCGCGACCGCGGGGTCCGCTCCGTTCTGTGAGGGGGTCGGGGCCGCCCGGGCTCACCAGGTGGCGCGCACCTGGCGGATGATCCGCCGCCGCAGCCGCACCCTGCGACTGCCGTCACGCATCAGCGTCAGGCGGTACAACTCCCAGTGACCGTACTCTGCGTGGTCCGTCAGCAGACGTGCCGTTTCCTTGCGGGACACCCCGCGCGGCACGTACACGTCGACAAATTCGTATTCCGGCATCGCATCTATTGTGCGGGTCGGCCCCCGGTACGGATAGCGTCTGCACTATGTCTGATGCTGCGCAGCCCACCGCTGCCGAGGTACGCGCCGCCGCCGAGGCGGTCAAGACCGCGCTCGACCGCCACCTGGCCGCGGTCGAACGCCGGTCGGGGGAGGACGACCCGGCCGTCTACGAGGCGTTCAACGAGCTGGCCGCGGCCGCGGAGGCGTACGACGAACTGCTCTACGACCGCTACGACGAGGTCACACCCTTCGAGATCCCCAGCGCGGAGGAGGCGCTGCCGCCGTACACCGGCCCCGAGGAACCGAACGCGCTCAGCGTGCTGATCCGCCGCGACTACACGGTCGCGGAACCACAGCGGCTGCTCGGGCACGCGCAGCGGATCGAGGCGGCGGACGACGAGGGCTCGGACGCCTCCGGCACCGTCCACGGCGCGCTGGGCCTCCTGTTCGGCGAGTTCGAGCCGGACGAGATCGCCTCCCGGCACAAGGAGTTCGGCCTCGAGGAGGGCGACTCCACGCTCTGGGTCACGGCATCGGACGAACCGGCGGAACCCGGCGAGTGGCTGGAGGCGCCGTTCGAGCAGGTGGATCCGCAACAGGTGGTGTGCCGCTTCGACGTCAGCGCGGTCTTCGACGAGGAACTCGAGGACGACACCGACGACGACGAACTCGAGGACGGGCCGGACCCGAGCCTGGACGAGGACGAGGATCTCGAGCCACTCGACGCGGACCGCTGACCGCACCCGTCCCGCATGCCGACGGCGGCACCCCCGGTGCCGCCGTCGGCGTAAGCGGCGCCCCTCAGCCGTCCGCCGCCGGGACCTGCGGCGCCAGCAGCACCGGCAACCGCGTCGTCCGCGGCTTGGCCGCCACCTCGGACACGGCCCGCGGCAGCGCCTGCTCCACACCGTGGACCACGGACAGATGCCGGTCGGCCCGGCTGAACGCCGTGTACACCCAGGGCCGGCTCAGCGCCTGCACGGCGTCACCGGGCAGCACCACGACCACCGCGGGCCACCGGCAGCCGACCGCCTGGTGCGCGGTCAGCGCCCACCCGTGGCGCACGGACTGCTCCACCCGCTCCCTCGGTACGACGATCTCCTCGCCCCCGCACACCAGGTGCAGCCCCTCACCATCGGCCTTCGTCACACGGCCGGGCAGCGTACGTCCCGGAGCGGGGGAGTAGGCCACCCGGTCGCCCGGGTCGAACCCCCCGAAGCGCCCCGGCCCCGGATTGAGCCGCTCCTTCAGCGCCGCGTTCAGCGCCCGCGTACCCACCGCACCCCCGTGCCCCGGGGTGATCACCTGCGTCTCCTCGGCAGGCACCCCGATCGCGCGCGGCACCGAGTCGGCCACGAGCTGCACGGTCCGGTGCACGGCCTCTCCCGCGTCCCGCACCGGCACGATCACGACTTCCTTGCCGGGCGCCGCCACCTGGTTCAGCTCGCCCACACCGATCCCGGAGACCAGCTCCCCCAGCGGCCCGGGATCCGGCCGCCGCGAGGCGACCTGCGGGCAGACCCGCGCCGCCAGCAGATCCGCGAACACCCGCCCGGGCCCCACCGACCACAGCACCCCCGGATCACCGGCCAGCACCAGCCGGGCGCCGTCCGGCAGCGACTCCGTCACCAGCGCGGCGGCCTCGACGTCCAGCTGCGGAGCGTCGAGCACCACCAGCAGATCCACGTCCAGCGCCCCGTCGGCGTCGCGTCCCGGCCCCTCGGCACCGGAGAGCAGCCCGGCGACCGTGGCGACACCCGCACCCTCGGCCAGGGCCGCGAACCGCTCCCGCCCGACCGGACTGTGGGTGGCGGCCCAGGCACGCAGCCCGAGAGCGCGCGCGGCGGTCAGCAGCGCCGCCGGCTCGGCCAGCGATGCCTCCCCACCGGTGTGCAGCACCAGCCCGTGCCCGGCGACCGCGCGGATCAGCTCACCCGCGGAGCCCTCCGCCGAGGCGGCCGCGCGCTCCCACTCCTCACCGGCACCGTCCTGCTTGGGCACGGAGTTGACCAGCCGGGCGAGACCGTCGGCAAGGCTCTCCTCGGCCAGCGCGTACCGCTCCAGTCCCACCAGCACCCGGACCGGCCGCTCCGCTTCCTCCTCCCCGGCGTCCCCCTGCGGAGCCGGAACCCCGGCTTCCGCGATGGGGTCCTGGAAGACGAGCACGTCCCCTTCCGAGATGGCGTTCTGCACGGCTCCTTCGGAATCCGGCACCCCCTGCCGCCCCAGCGCCGTGGCCAGCGCGGACATGTCCAGAGCGGTGTGCCCGGCCAGCGCCGCCTGCTCCAGCAGCCACACGGTGACCGCCCGCCCCCGCCGCTCGTCGTCCGGCCCGGTCCCGGAGCCGAGGAGGGCCCGCGCGAACCCGTCGGCCTGCTCGGGCCGCACACCGGCAACCCGCAGCAACTGCCAGGGATCGGCGCGCAGCACCTCCGCGCCCCCCTCGCCCAGCACGACGGCGGCCTGCGCGGCGAGCCCTTCCGGCGCACCCCCCTGGGCCAGCACCCCGCGCATCTCCTCGACGGCGCCGGCGGCGGGAACCACCTCGCCCGGGGGCACCGCGGACGGCCGCCGCACCGGCTCGGGAGCGGGCCGCCTCGGCGCGGGCCCGGCCTCCTCGAACACCGGGGCGGCCGGCTTCTCACCGCTCTCCACGGCCCGCACGGCGGCAAGGAGATCGGCCGCCCTGCCGCTGAGCTTGCCGCCGGCCTCGATCGGCTCCTGCCGCTCCGCCTTCCGCCGCTCGATCCGCTCCCGCTCCGCTCGCTGCGCGGCCAACTCGGCCTCGGCCTCGGACACCCGCGCGCCCTCGGCGGGCTTACCGTCCGCGCTTTCCGGCTCGGCGCCCTCCGTGGTCTCGGGCGGCTCGGTGCTCACAGCGTGCTCCAGTCGTGATCGGGATAGTGGTGCACGGGCGCCGACACATCGTCGAGCGCCCGGCAGATCTCGTCAGGAAGACTAAGGGCCTCCACTGACAATGCCGCCGTGAGCTGCCGCGCGTTGCGCGCGCCGACGATCGGAGCGGCCACGCCGGGCCGGTCGCGGACCCACGCGAGCGCCACCTGCAGCGCGGTCACGGCGAGCCCGTCCGCCGCCGTCGTCACCGCGTCCACGATCCTGCTCGCCGTGTCGTCGAGATACGGCTCGACGAACGGCGCGAGATGCTCCGAGGCCGCCCGGGAGTTCGGCGGGGTGGCGTCGTTGCGGTACTTGCCGGTCAGCACGCCCCGCCCGAGCGGAGAGGACGGCAACAGTCCGATCCCCAGATCGAGGGCCGCGGGCAGCACCTCCCGCTCCACGCCCCGCTGCAGCAGCGAGTACTCCATCTGCGTACTCGCCAGCCGCGTCCGCGCCCCCGGCACGGCCAGCTGCCAGGTCGCGGCCTTGGCCAGCTGCCAGCCGCAGAAGTCGGCGACACCGGCATACCGCGCCCGCCCGCTGCCGACCGCGATGTCGAGCGCCTGGAGCGTCTCGTCCAACGGGGTGGCGGGGTCGTAGGCGTGGACGTGCCACAGGTCGACGTAGTCGGTGCCGAGTCGCGCCAGCGAGGCGTCGAGCGCGGCGAGCAGATGTCCGCGCGAGCCGTCGACCCGGCGTTCCGGGTCGGGCACGCTCCCGGCCTTCGTGGAGATGATGAGGTCCCGGCGCGGCACCAGCCCCTCCATCAGCCTCCCGAGCAGGTACTCGGCCTCTCCGTCGCCGTACACGTCCGCGGTGTCGACGAGGGTGCCGCCCGCTTCCCAGAACGTCTTCAAGAGGTCCGCGGCGTCGTGCTCGTCGGTGTCCCGACCCCAGGTCAGAGTCCCGAGCCCGATGCGGGACACACGCAGGCCGGTACGGCCGAGATGCCTCTGCTCCATGAACGCCGAGATTACTGGCCAGAGCCTGAGGTGTGGGGGCCCTGTGGACAACGGAATTCCGAGCGGCGGCGGCGCCGCCCGGAAGGGGGTGTCCGGTCGCCCGGTGCCGGTGTGGGCCGGGGGTGGTTGCGCAGCCCGGCGCTCACGGGGTGCCGCCGCACCCACCCTCCCCCCTTTCGGCTCCGCTCGAGAGGGGGACCCCCTTCGCCCCAGCGGCACGACCGCCCGCGGCAGGCGGCAGTGACTGCCCGCGGTGGGCGGCCGTAGCTGTCCGCGATGGGCGGCAATGGCCGCGTACGGCGCGAAGGGGACGGGGCGGGGGTGTCCGCCCGCAGTGGCCGGCGCGTCCGCACCCCCCGCTTCTCAAGTGACCCATTCCGCGCCGGTCCGAGGACGGACACCCCCGACCCGGCCCCGCCCCACCCACCACCCACAGGCGCTACACGCCCCCACCGGACCGAACGCTGCGCCGCAGGCATCCCCCCGACCACCGGAGGTATATGGTCTCCGCACAAGCGACGTTACTGATCGGTAAGGGGAGACGGCCATGCAGCTAGGGATCAACCTCGGCTACTGGGGCGCCGGAATGGACGCCGACAACCTCGCCGTGGCTCAGGAGGCCGACCGCCTCGGATACGCGGTCTGCTGGGCCGCGGAAGCCTACGGCTCCGACGCCGCCACCGTACTGACCTGGGTCGCCGCCCAGACCCAGCGCATCGACGTCGGCTCCGCCATCTTCCAGATCCCCGCCCGCCAGCCCGCGATGACCGCGATGACCGCCGCCACGCTCGACTCCCTCTCCGGCGGCCGCTTCCGCCTCGGCCTCGGCGTCTCCGGCCCGCAGGTCTCCGAGGGCTGGTACGGCGTCAAGTTCGACAAGCCCCTCGCCCGCACCCGCGAGTACGTCGAGATCATCCGCAAGGCCATGACCCGCGAACGCCTGTCCCACGACGGCGAGCACTGGACCCTCCCCCTTCCCGGCGGCCCCGGCAAGCCCATCAAGCTCACCGTGCACCCCCAGCGCGAGCACATCCCCCTCTACATCGCCGCGATCGGGCCGAAGAACCTCGAACAGACCGGCGAGATCGCCGACGGCGCCCTGCTGATCTTCCCCTCCGCCGACCACCTCGAGGACACCGCCGTCAGGCACCTCCGCGCCGGCCGCGAGAAGGCCGGCAAGACCCTCGACGGCTTCGACATCTGCCCCACCGTCCCCCTCGCCGTCGGCGACGACAAGGACGTCACCACCCTCGCCGACACGTTCCGCCCCTACACCGCGCTGTACGTCGGCGGCATGGGCAGCCGCAAGCAGAACTTCTACAACCAGCTCGCCCGGCGCATGGGCTACGAGCAGGAGGCCGCCGAGATCCAGGACAAGTACCTGTCCGGCGACAAGCAGGGGGCCGCCGAGGCCGTCCCGCACGACCTGATCGACAAGACGACCCTTCTCGGCTCGGTGGACCGCATCGCCGACCGGATGAAGGCCTACGCCGCCGCCGGAGTCACCACCCTCACCCTCGCCCCGGCGGGCTTCACGCTCGACGAGCGCCTGGCATCGCTCCGCGCCGGCACCGAGGCCCTGGAACGCGCCGGCCTCGCGTAGCCCACGGCCGCCTCACGTACTCCCCACGGCCGTGGTGGGGGCTCGGGGGCACTCCCCGCCACGGCCGTCACCCACGACAACGCCCGTCGGCCCCCACGGTTACGCCCTTCGGCGTGCTCCGCGCATGCCCGGACGCACCCCCACGCGTACTTCTTTCGGCGGAGTTGTCGGACACACCTGTTGCCGCCCCGCGGCCCGCGCACTTGACTCGTTCTTTGCGGAAGTACGGACGTGCGGAACTGCGGACGTGCGGAACTGCGGAAGCCCGCGGAGAGGTGGCCCACCATGCTTTCGGCCAGGAGTCTGTTCCAGGAGATCCTCGACGACGACGAGTCCTTCGCCCTTTTCTGCTCCATCGCCGCGAGCGGCGAGTCCCAGGGCGGCTGGGAGAACGCCCGCATCGCCGCGCTGGTCCCCGAGACCCAGCACCACCTCGCTGCGAAGATCACCCGGCACGGCGCCGACGAGGACAAGCACGGCCGCATCTTCAACGCCCTGATGAAGAAGCGCGGTGTGCGACCCGTCCCGGTCCCGCCCGAGACCGACTACACGATGCTCCTCGAACAGAATGGCATCGGCCTGGCCCACGGCCGGCTCAGCCGCGACGAACCCCTCACCGTGCAGGACGTCGTCACCTACCTCGCCCACAGCAGGGTCACCGAACAACGCGCCTCCGAACAGATGGACCTGTTCCGCAGACACTTCGCCGACCACCCCGACCTCGGCCGCGCGGTCAGGATGATCTCCCGCGACGAGGACAACCACCTCGCCTACTGCCACGAGGAACTGCTGCGCTTCGCGTACGCCGGACACGGCCGTGCGATCCAGCGCACCCTGCGCGCGTGCGCGCTCGCGGAGATTCGCGTCTACCGGGACGTCAGCCTCGCGGTGATGGCCCACATGGGCCGCATCCTCGGCTGGTCCAGGCCCAAGGCGGCGGTCCTCGCGGCGGGCATCCACGCGGTGTACGCGTACGAACGCCTGGGCGGCTGGCGCCGCATGGTCTCCCTCAAGATGCCCGAACGCCGCAACGCCCTGGGCGGCCCGGCCGACCCGCACCCCGGATTCGCCTGACCACGACCACGCCTACAACCACCCCCGCCGCTTGAACAACCGGTACAGCAACACCTCCAGGAGGGCCATCACCACGATCACCACCGGATACGACCACCCCCACCGCAGCTCCGGCATGTGCTCGAAGTTCATGCCGTAGATCCCCGCGATCATCGTGGGGACCGCGGCCATGGCAGCCCACGCGGAGATCTTCCGCATGTCGTCGTTCTGCCGCACGCTCATCTGGGCCAGATGAGCCGAGAGGATGTCCGAAACCAGCCGGTCGAGCCCCTCGACGGACTCGTTCACACGGGTGAGGTGATCGTGCACGTCGCGGAAGAAGGGCCGTGCCCTGTCCTCCACGAACGGCACCCCCGCCCCGAACGTGCCCACACCCGCGAGCCGCGTCATCGGCATCGCCAGCGGCCCGGTCGCCCGCCGGAACTCCAGGATCTGCCGCTTGAAGTTGTAGATGCGTGACGCGGTGTGCCGGGAACCGCCCCCGTCGGGGGAGAACACCTCGGCCTCCAGTTCCTCCAGGTCGGTCTGCAGCTCGGTCGCCACGTCGAGGTAGTGGTCGACGACGGCGTCGGCGACCGCGTACATCACCGCCGTCGGCCCCTTGCCGAGCAGCTCCGGCTCCCGCTCCAGCCGGCTCCGTACGGCCTTGAGCGGAGCGCCCTCGCCGTGCCGTACGGTCACCGCGAACGAGTCACCGAGGAAGATCATGATCTCCCCGGAGGAGACGGTGTCGCTCCGCGGCTCGTACACGACCGGTTTGAGGACCAGGAAGAGGGAGTCGTCGTACACCTCCAGTTTGGGCCGCTGATGGGCTTTGAGGGCGTCCTCGACCGCCAGCGGGTGCAGGGAGAACTCCTGCGAGACCAGGTCGAACTCGTCCGCCGTCGGCTCGTGCAGCCCGATCCAGACGAACCCTCCCGCCGATCGCGCCTCGTCCAGCGCGTCGGAGAAGTCCTCGGGCCCCTCCGACCGCCGGCCCTCCCGGTAGATGGCACAGTCGACGATCACGAAGAGCCCTCTCCCTCCATACGACGGACACCGCACGCGTGCGTGCGCCTACCCTGGGCGGCATGCCAACGTTGCTCCTGGTCCGGCACGGACGCTCCACCGCCAACACCGAGGGACTGCTCGCCGGCTGGACGCCCGGCGTCGCCCTCGACGACCGCGGGGCCGCGCAGGCCGCCGCACTGCCCGGGCGGCTCGCCGAGCTGCCGCTCTCCGAGATCGTCACCAGCCCGCTCCAGCGCTGCCAGGAGACGCTCCGGCCGCTGCTGGACGCCCGGCCCGGCCTCACCGTCCACACCGACGACCGCATCGGCGAGTGCCACTACGGCGACTGGTCGGGCCGCAAACTCGCCGAACTCCAGGACGAGCCCCTGATGCAGGTGGTGCAGGCGCACCCGTCGGCGGCGGCGTTCCCCGGCGGGGAGTCCATGCGCGCGATGCAGACTCGCGCCGCCGAGGCGGTGCGTGAGTGGAACGCGCGCGTGGAGCGCGATCACGGTGCCGACGCCGTCTATCTCATGTGTTCGCACGGCGACATCATCAAGTCTCTCGTCGCGGACGCACTCGGACTTCATCTCGACCTCTTCCAGCGGATTGCCGTTGAACCGTGTTCCATCACCGCGATCCGTTACACACGGCTGCGGCCCTTTCTCGTCCGTCTCGGCGACACCGGCGACTTCACGTCCCTGGCGCCGCGCGAGGAACCGCCGGCCGACGACGCCACGGTCGGGGGCGACGCGGGCGCACCGTGATCGTCGGCCGCAGTAGGGTGAAGCGATCGCAGTTGCGCTCCCGTTTCGAACAGCCTCCCGTTCCCACAACTCTCAATGGAGACAGGACGTGTCCCGTCAGGTGTTCCTCTACGACCAACCGGAACGTTTCGTGGCCGGTACGGTCGGGCTGCCAGGGCGCCGTACGTTCTTCCTCCAGGCCTCCGCCGGCTCCCGGGTGACCAGCGTGGCCCTGGAGAAGACCCAGGTCGCGGCGCTCGCCGAGCGGATGGACGAACTGCTCGACGAGGTCGTACGCCGCAGCGGCGGCAGCGCCGCGGTGCCCGCCATGGCACCGACCGAGATCCATGACACCGCCCCGCTGGACACCCCCGTCGAGGAGGAGTTCCGCGTCGGCACCATGGCGCTCGCCTGGGACGGCGAGGAGCAGCGCATGATCGTCGAGGCGCAGGCCCTCGTCGAACTGGACGCCGACTCCGAGGAGGACCTCGCCGAGGCCGAGGAGCAGCTGCTGCAGGACGAGGAGAACGGGCCGCCGATGCTCCGCGTCCGCCTCACCGGCGCGCAGGCCCGGGCCTTCGCCAAGCGCGCCCTCGATGTCGTCAACGCCGGGCGGCCGCCGTGCCCACTGTGCAGCCTCCCGCTCGACCCGGAAGGACACGTATGTCCGCGCCAGAACGGATACCGCCGCGGAGCGTGACGACCGCCGACCCGGCCGCCGCCGTGCTGCTCGCCGAGGGCGAGCTGACCGTGCGCGGACGCATCCGTGAGGCGTCGAACGCCGCGCTGTACTGCACCGTGACGTACGAGGACCGCGAGGCCGCGTGCGTCTACAAGCCGGTCGCCGGGGAGCGGCCCCTGTGGGACTTCCCCGACGGGACGCTCGCCGGGCGCGAGGTCGCGGCGTACGAGGTCTCCCGGGCGACCGGGTGGGGGCTGGTGCCGCCCACCGTGCTGCGGGACGGCCCGTACGGCGAGGGCATGTGCCAGCTGTGGATCGAGACGGCGCCCGGCGCGGAACTCCTCGCGCTGGTGGACGCCGAGGAGCCCGAGCCGGGCTGGAAGGCGATCGGCTTCGCGGAGGTCGGCGAGGGCCGTACCGCCCTGCTCGTGCACGCCGACGACGAACGGCTGCGCCGGGTCGCCGTGCTCGACGCGGTGATCAACAACGCCGACCGCAAGGGCGGGCATCTGCTGCCCACCGCGGACGGCCTGCTGTACGGCATCGACCACGGCGTCACCTTCAACGTCGAGGACAAGCTGCGCACGCTGCTGTGGGGCTGGGCGGGGGAGCCGCTGACCGAGGAGGCGCTCGGCGTCCTCAAGGGCCTCCGAAAGGCCCTCACGGACGCCGGCCCCCTCAGCACCGTCCTGACGCCCCTGATCACCCCCGCGGAGATCGACGCCACGCGTGCGCGCGTCGAGGCGTTGCTCACCTCCGGCGTCCACCCGGAGCCCGGCGGGGAATGGCCCGCCATTCCGTGGCCGCCGGTCTGACCGAGGCGCATAGCACGTCGGGCGGCCCAGCGCAAGGGTGCCTTCCCGGTCATCCGGGCCGCTCCGGTTCGTATCTGGAACCGCGGTCCGGTTAGGCTCAGGGCATGCATGCCTGGCCCGCTTCCGAGGTCCCCGCCCTGCCCGGTCAGGGCCGCGACCTGAGGATTCACGACACCGCGACCGGGGGCCCGATCGTCCTCGACCCCGGTCCCGTCGCCCGTATCTACGTCTGCGGCATCACGCCGTACGACGCCACCCACATCGGACATGCGGCGACGTACAACGCGTTCGACCTCGTGCAGCGCGTGTGGCTCGACACGAAGCGGCAGGTGCACTACGTCCAGAACGTCACGGATGTCGACGACCCGCTGCTGGAGCGGGCCGACCGGGACGGCCTGGACTGGGCCGCGCTGGCGGAGCAGGAGACCGCGCTCTTCCGCGAGGACATGACCGCCCTGCGGATGCTGCCGCCCCGGCACTACATAGGCGCCGTGGAGGCGATACCCGGCATCGTCCCGCTCGTCGAGCGGCTGCGTGATCTCGGCGCGGCCTACGAGGTGGACGGCGACATCTACTTCTCCGTCGAGTCCGACCCGCACTTCGGCCAGGTCTCCCACCTCGACGCCGCCGCGATGCGGCTGCTGTCCGCCGAGCGCGGCGGCGACCCGGAACGTCCGGGCAAGAAGAACCCGGTCGACCCGATGCTCTGGATGGCCGCCCGTGAGGGCGAGCCGAGCTGGGACGGCGGCTCGCTGGGCCGGGGCCGGCCCGGCTGGCACATCGAGTGCGTGGCCATCGCCCTCGACCACCTCGGCATGGGCTTCGACGTCCAGGGCGGCGGCTCCGACCTCGTCTTCCCCCACCATGAGATGGGTGCCTCGCACGCCCAGGTACTCACCGGCGAGTTCCCCATGGCCAAGGCGTACGTCCACGCCGGCATGGTCGCCCTGCACGGCGAGAAGATGTCCAAGTCCAAGGGCAACCTGGTCTTCGTGTCCGCGCTGCGGCGCGACGGCGTGGACCCGGCGGCGATCCGGCTGGCGCTGCTCGCCCATCACTACCGCGCCGACTGGGAGTGGACCGATCAGGTCCTCCAGGACGCCGTGACCCGCCTGGACCACTGGCGTGCCGCGGTCTCCCGCCCCGACGGCCCGCCCGCCGAGACGCTGGTCGAGGAGATCCGCGAGGCGCTCGCGAGCGACCTGGACGCCCCGGCCGCCCTGGCGGCCGTCGACCGCTGGGCCGTGCTCCAGGAGGAGAGCGGCGGCACGGACACCGGCGCGCCCGGTGTCGTCTCCCGCGCGGTGGACGCCCTGCTCGGCGTCGCGCTGTGACCGGTGGCGCACGCCGTGACCGGCCGCGCACACGAAGAAGGGGCGTACCGTCCGAGGACGGTACGCCCCTTCTTCGTGTGCGCGGTCCCGTTCAGTCCTCCGACGATTCCTCGCCGTCCGTGCCCTTGCCCGTATCGGTGTCCGTCTCCGTCTCCGCCTCCGGCTTCGGTGGCTTCGGCGGACGGGAGCGACCGCCCGGAGTGTCCCGCCGAAACGGCGTACCGTCCGAGCCGTCGGCCGTGGCGTGCCCGCCGGGCGGCCCCGACGCGCCGTCACGGCGCCGCAGATACCGCTCGAACTCGCGGGCGATCGCCTCGCCCGACGCCTCCGGCAGCTCGGCGGTGTCCCGGGCCTCCTCCAGCGTCTGGACGTACTCGGCCACCTCGCTGTCCTCCGCGGCCAGTTGGTCCACACCCAGCTGCCAGGCACGCGCGTCCTCGGGCAGCTCGCCCAGCGGGATGCGCACGTCGATCAGGTCCTCCAGCCGGTTCAGGAGGGCCAGCGTGGCCTTCGGGTTGGGCGGCTGCGACACGTAGTGCGGCACCGCCGCCCAGAGCGACACCGCCGGGACACCGGCGTGCGTGCACGCCTCCTGGAGGATGCCGACGATGCCCGTGGGCCCCTCGTACTTGGTCTCCTCCAGATCCATGCGACGGGCCAGGTCCGGGTCGGACGTGGTGCCGCTGATCGGTACCGGACGGGTGTGCGGGGTGTCACCGAGCAGCGCGCCCAGCACGACCACCAGTTCCACACCGAGTTCGTGCGCGAAGCCGAGGATCTCGTTGCAGAACGAGCGCCACCGCATGGACGGTTCGATGCCGCGCACCAGCACCAGGTCACGCGGCTTGTCGCCGCCGACCCGGACCACCGACAACCGCGTCGTCGGCCAGGTGATCTTGCGGACCCCGCCGTCCATGAACACCGTGGGGCGGTTCACCTGGAAGTCGTAGTAGTCCTCGGCGTCCAGCGCCGCGAACACCTCGCCCTTCCACTCCCTGTCCAGATGCGCGACCGCGGTGGAGGCGGCGTCACCGGCATCGTTCCAGCCCTCGAACGCGGCCACCATGACCGGGTCGATCAGCTCGGGAACCCCCTCGAGCTCGATCACCCAGCGCCTCCTTCCGACGTGCCCTCGCGTACGCCCCAACCTTACGGCGTGCCCGCGGGGCGCCCGCAGCCCCCTCACAAGGGGAGTGCCCCCATCACTGCCCCGTCGGGCACCGTCGAACACCCCTCGGTGATCGCGGAGCACCCGGGGCGGAACGCACCGTTCACAGTGTGGAGCGCAGCCACTGTTCCACGCTCGCGATGTGCACCGTCGCCCAGGACCGCGCCGCCTCGGCGTCCCGGTCCCGCAGGGCGGCGAGGATGGCCCGGTGCTCGCGCAGGGTGCGCACGACCGCGTCCTCCTGGGTCAGGCCGCGCCAGATACGGGCCCGGGTGGTGGGGCCTGACAGACCGTCCAGCAGGGAACACAGCACGGAGTTGCCGGAGCTGCGCACGATGCCCCGGTGGAAGTCCAGGTCCGCGGCGACCAGGTCCTCCACCGACGGCTGCTCGCCGAGCGCGTCCAACTGCTCCGTCAGCGCGTCCAGTTGCTCCTCGTCGATACGGGTCGCCGCGAGGGCCGTCGCGGCCGGCTCCAGGATGCGGCGTACGGCGAGGAACTCCAGGACCGTGTCGTCGCGGTGGAAGTCGACCACGAAACTCACCGCCTCCAGCAGGAGTTGCGGGTCGAGACTGGTGACGTAGGTGCCGTCGCCCTGCCGCACGTCCAGGATGCGGATCAGCGACAGCGCCCGCACCGCCTCGCGCAGGGAGTTGCGGGACAGCCCCAGCTCGGCGGCGAGCTCGCTCTCCTTGGGCAGCCGGGCGCCGGGACGCAGCGCGCCGGAGACGATCATTGTCTTGATCTTCTCGATCGCCTCGTCGGTGACTGCCATGACCGGCCTCCTGGCTCGGACGTCCGATGTATCCCGCTCATTATGCGGGCCTGCGCAGGTCAGCCGGATCGGCTCGGCCCGACCGGGTGCCGTGGTCGGTCTGCGGACACCAGGAGAAAAGGGGCGGCTCCGTCGGCGCGGAGTCGCCCCTCTTCCCCCACCGGCTCCGGTACGCAGGAGCCGGGGGACCCTCGGTCACTTCTTGTCGAGCAGGTCCTGGACGCGGGCGCGGATCTCGTCCGTGGCCAGACCCCGGATCGTCAGGGTGGTGCGGCGGCGCAGCACGTCGTCCGCGGTCTCGGCCCACTCGTGGTCCCGGGCCCAGACGACCTGCGCCCAGATCTCCGGGGCGTCCGGGTGGACGCGCTGGGCGAGCGCCGGGTCGTCGTTGGCCATGCGGGCGATGTCGAAGGCCAGCGAGCCGTAGTGGGTGGCCAGGTGCCTGGCGGTGTCCGCCGCCATCCGCGGGCCGGGCGCCGGACCGTCGACCAGCAGCCGGTGGGCGACCGCGCGCGGGTTGGCGACACCCGGCAGCGGCAGCTTCTTCGGCAGCGCTGAGACCGGCTCGAAGTCGTCGCCCAGCGGGTGCCCCGGCAGCGCCTGGAGCTTCTGCATCACCGTACGGCCGATGTGCCGGAACGTGGTCCACTTGCCGCCCGCGACGGACAGCATCCCGCCCCGGCCCTCGGTCACGACCGTCTCGCGCTTGGCCTTGGCCGTGTCCCCGGGCCCGCCCGGCAGCACCCGCAGACCCGCGAACGCGTACGTGATCAGATCGCGGTCGAGCTGCTGGTCGCGGATGGAGAACGCGGCCTCGTCGAGGATCTGGGATATGTCGTCGTCGTTGACCGCGACGTCCGCCGGGTCGCCCTCGTACTCCTCGTCGGTCGTGCCGAGCAACAGCATGTCCTCCCAGGGGAGGGCGAAGGTGATCCGGTACTTGTCGATCGGCGTGGCCAGCGCGGCCTTCCAGGGGGAGGTCCGCTTCAGGACCAGATGCGCGCCCTTCGACAGCCGGATGGACGGCGCGGCATCGGGGTCCTCCAGACGGCGCAGGTGGTCGACCCACGGCCCGGTCGCGTTGAGCACCAGCCGGGCGTTCACGCCGAACTCGTCGCCCGAGAGCCGGTCGCGCAGCTCGGCGCCGGTGACCCGGCCCTTGGTGAAGCGCAGGCCGGTGACCTCGGCGTGGTTGAGGACGACCGCGCCCGACTCGGCCGCCGCGCGGACCGTCATCAGCGCCATGCGCGCGTCGTTCATCTGGTCGTCGCCGTACACGGCCACGGCCTTGAGGTTCTCCGTGCGCAGTTCCGGCACGTCCTGCGCGGCCTTGGCGGGGGAGAGCAGGTGCCCGACGCCGTCGCCGAAGGCCGACAGCGCCGAGTACGCGAAGACACCGGCCCCGAGCTTCGCCGCGCCGTGCGGCCCGCCCTTGTACACGGGGAGGTAGAACGTGAGCGGGTTCGCCAGGTGGGGGGCGACCTGGCGGGAGACCGCGCGGCGCTCGAAGTGGTTCTCCGCCACCAGCTTCACCGCGCCGGTCTGCAGGTACCGCAGGCCGCCGTGGAGCAGCTTGGAGGAGGCGGAGGAGGTGGCGCCGGCCCAGTCACCGGCGTCCACCAGAGCCACCCTGAGGCCGGACTGCGCGGCGTGCCAGGCGGTGGAGATGCCCAGGATGCCGCCGCCGATCACGAGAAGGTCGTACGACGCCTTGGAGAGCTGCTCCCGGGTCTCGGCCCGGCTCGGGTTCGAGCCGGAGGCCGGGTGCGTCCCCAGGGCAGGCACGGACTGCAGGGCGGACTGAGTGGTCATCGCGGTTCTTACTCCTCGTCCTCGAGCCAGCCCATGGTCCGCTCGACGGCCTTGAGCCAGCTCTTGTACTCACGGTCGCGGGTCTCCGCGTCCATGCGGGGGGTCCACTCGGCGGCCCGCCGCCAGTTGGCGCGCAGGTCGTCGGTGCTGTTCCAGAAGCCGACGGCGAGGCCGGCGGCGTAGGCGGCGCCGAGGCAGGTGGTCTCGGCGACCATCGGGCGCACCACGGGGGCGTCCACGAAGTCGGCGAGGGTCTGCATCAGCAGGTTGTTGGAGGTCATGCCGCCGTCGACCTTGAGGGCGGTCAGCTCCACACCGGAGTCCTTGGTCATGGCGTCCGCGATCTCCCGCGTCTGCCAGGCGGTGGCCTCCAGCACGGCGCGCGCGAGGTGCGCCTTGGTGACGTACCGGGTCAGGCCGGCGATCACACCGCGGGCGTCGGAGCGCCAGTACGGGGCGAACAGACCGGAGAAGGCCGGGACGAAGTAGGCACCGCCGTTGTCCTCGACCGAGAGCGCGAGGGTCTCGATCTCGGCGGCGGTGGAGATCAGGCCCATCTGGTCGCGCATCCACTGCACCAGAGAACCGGTGACGGCGATCGAGCCCTCCAGGGCGTAGACCGTGTCCTGGTCGCCGATCTTGTAGCCGACCGTGGTCAGCAGGCCCGAGTAAGAATTGATGATCTTGTCACCGGTGTTCATGACCATGAAGGTGCCGGTGCCGTAGGTCGACTTGGTCTCGCCCTCGGCGAAGCAGGTCTGGCCGAAGAGGGCCGCCTGCTGGTCGCCGAGCGCGGAGGCGACCGGGATGCCGCCGAGCAGGTCGCCCAGCTTGCCGCCCTTGATCTCGCCGTAGACCTCGGCGGAGGAGCGGATCTCGGGGAGCATCGCCGTCGGGACGCCGATGGACTCGGCGATCCTCTCGTCCCACCGCATGGTGTGCAGGTTCATCAGCAGGGTGCGGGACGCGTTGGTGACGTCGGTGACGTGGTGGCCGCCGTCGACACCACCGGTCAGGTTCCAGATGACCCAGGTGTCCATGGTGCCGAAGAGGATGTCGCCCGCCTCGGCGCGCTCCTTCAGGCCCTCGACGTTGTCGAGCAGCCAGCGGGCCTTGGGACCGGCGAAGTAGGAGGCGAGGGGAAGGCCGGTCTCGCGGCGGAAGCGGTCCTGGCCGACGTTGCGGCCGAGTTCCCTGCACAGGGAGTCGGTGCGGGTGTCCTGCCAGACGATGGCGTTGTGGACCGGCTCACCGGTGTTCCTGTCCCACAGCACGGTCGTCTCGCGCTGGTTGGTGATGCCGATGGCCTTGATGTCGTCGCGGGTGATGCCGGCCTTGGCGACGGCTCCGGCGACGACCTCCTGCACGTTGGTCCAGATCTCGGTGGCGTCGTGCTCGACCCAGCCCGGCTTGGGGAAGATCTGCTCGTGCTCCTTCTGGTCGACGGAGACGATGCGTCCGTCGCGGTCGAAGACGATGCAGCGGGACGAGGTGGTGCCCTGGTCGATGGCGGCGATGAAAGGGCCGGCGGTGTGGGCGTCGGTCACTGTGGGCTCCTGGGTGTTCCTTGGTTACGGGGCTGTACGTACGGCGCTTCTACAACTCTCGGCGTTCGAGGCGACCTGGTCACCTCTACGCGAAGGCGACGTTGTAGAGGCCGGCCGCGAGGGCGCCGCCGATCAGCGGACCGACCACCGGGATCCAGGCGTAGGACCAGTCGGAGCCGCCCTTGTTGGGCAGCGGCAGCAGCGCGTGCACGACGCGCGGGCCGAGGTCACGGGCCGGGTTGATGGCGTACCCGGTCGGGCCGCCCAGCGACAGACCGATCGAGACGACCACGAGCGCCGTGATCAGACCGCCCAGCACGCCCAGGCCGTTGCCCGCGTCGTTCAGGCCCTGGGTGAGGATGGCGAGCAGCAGCACGAAGGTGCCGATGATCTCCGTGGCGAGGTTCTGCGCCGTGTGCCGGATCTCCGGGCCGGTGGAGAAGATGCCGAGGACGGGGCCCGCGCCCTTCTCCTGCGCCTCGACCGCCTTGGCGGTGGTGGTCTGCGCGCCCGGACCGCCGACGATCTCCCTGTCGGTGAGGTGCGCCTGGAACTGGCCGTAGTAGGCGACCCAGACCAGAGCCGCACCGATCATCGCGCCGAGGAACTCTCCGGCGAAGTAGACCGGAACGTTGCTCCACTCGCCGTCCTTGACGGCGAGCGCCACGGTCACGGCCGGGTTGAGGTGGGCGCCCGAGAGCGGCCCCGCGATGTACACCGCCGTCATGACGGCGAAGCCCCACCCGAAGGCGATGGCGAGCCAACCGGCGTTACGGGCCTTGGAGGCCTTCAGCGTCACGGCGGCACAGACGCCGCCGCCGAGCAGGATGAGTATGGCGGTACCGATGGTCTCGCCGATGAAGATGTCGGAGCTGGACACCCGCGACTCCTTTGTCCTTCGTCCAGGGAGCCGACCCCCGGGTCCCACCGGGGATTGGCGCCCTCAGGGGTGAGAGCGATGCCGGCCCTTGGCGTTGTCACACTCTAACGCGTATTGCCGGTAAGTGTTCGACAATGCCGACCGATGGACGGGAGTCTTGCCCGGTGCCACGGATGCGTCAAGAGTTTGGTTATCGAAAGCGCGATCGTTATTGATCGCCATGAGCCATCGATCTTCGGGGCGGTTCCGAAGAATGTGCTCCGTACCCGGTGAGTCCCTCTCGGGGCACGGCTGAGGCCGGAACGCCGTCGGCGTTCCGGCCCTCGTCCGCGTTCCGCTCAGAACCGCCCGGCGCCCAGATCCCGCGACACCGCGCGGGCGCAGTCCCGTACCGCCGCGATCAGCTCGGACCGCAGCTCGCCGTCCCGGCGCAGCCGCTCCACCGCGCCCGTGATGCCGACCGCGCCGACCGGCATCCGGCGCCGGTCGTGGATGGGGGCGGCGACGGAGGCGACACCCTCCCAGGTCTCCTCCACGTCCGCCGCGTAGCCGCGCGCGCGGGTGAGGTCGAGGAGGTGTTCGAAGCCGTCCAGGTCGCACACGGTGCGGTCGGTGAACGCCTTGCGGTCGGCCTCCAGGGCCTCGCTGTGGGCCACCGGGTCGTACGCCGACAGCACCTTGCCCAGGGCCGTGGAGTGCAGCGGCTGCATGGCCCCTATCTCCAGGACCTGCCGGCTGTCGTCGGGCCGGAAGACGTGGTGCACGATCAGCACGCCCCGCTGGTGCAGCACGCCCAGATAGACGCTCTCGCCGCTGGAGCGGGCCAGGTCGTCCGTCCATACCAGGGCGCGCGCCCGCAGCTCGTGGACATCCAGGTAGGTGGTGCCCAGGCGCAGCAGCTCGGCGCCCAGCTGATAGCGCCCGGAGGCCTCGTCCTGCTCGACGAACCCCTCCTGCTGGAGGGTGCGCAGAATGCCGTGGGCGGTGCCCTTGGCGAGGCCCAGCGACGAGGCGATGTCCGACAGGCCGAGCCGCCGCTCGCCACCCGCGAGCAGCCGCAGCATCGCTGCCGCCCGTTCGAGCGACTGGATGTTCCGTGCCATCGCCGTACTGCCTCCGTCCCCTTCGGCCGTCGACCCGCGACCGCCGCTGCCGCTGTTCGGCATTGCCGAACACTACCGGTCGATGCCGACCTCTCGCTAATGGTCGGGCGTGATCGGTTCCGCCACTCCTACTCCGTACACCGACGGTCGGCCATCCTCGTCCGGCCCGTGGACGCCCTGAACATCAGGACGCGGTCCCCGATACCCTGACGGCGTGCGCCCCGCCGGGAAGGCTCGAACAGGAGCTTGCCGGGCAGCCGCAAAGCCGACAGCCGTCGCACCTGAGGGAGCCCCTTTCATGGCCTCGTTGCCGCTGACCCCTTCCGCCGACAGCCGGACCCGTGTGTCCGCGCTCCGTGAGGCGCTCGCCACCCGAGTGGTGGTCGCCGACGGAGCCATGGGCACCATGCTCCAGGCACAGGACCCGACTCTCGAGGACTTCGAAAACCTCGAGGGCTGCAACGAGATCCTGAACCTGACCCGCCCGGACATCGTCCGTTCGGTCCATTCCGAGTACTTCGACGCCGGTGTCGACTGCGTCGAGACGAACACCTTCGGCGCCAACCACTCCGCCATGGCGGAGTACGACATCGCCGACCGGGTGTACGAACTGTCCGAGGCCGGCGCGCGCATCGCCCGCGAGGTCGCCGACGAGCACGCCGGCCGCGACGGCCGCACCCGCTGGGTCCTCGGTTCGGTCGGCCCCGGCACCAAGCTGCCCACCCTCGGACACATCACCTACACCACGATCCGCGACGGCTACCAGGCGAACGCCGAAGGCCTGCTGGCCGGCGGCGCCGACGCGCTGATCGTGGAGACCACACAGGACCTGCTCCAGACCAAGGCGTCCGTCCTCGGTGCCCGCAAGGCCATGGAGGCGACCGGCGTCGAGGTGCCCCTGCTGGCCTCCATGGCCTTCGAGACCACCGGCACCATGCTGCTCGGCTCCGAGATCGGCGCCGCGCTCACCGCGCTGGAGCCGCTGGGCATCGACATGATCGGCCTGAACTGCTCCACCGGCCCGGCCGAGATGAGCGAGCACCTGCGCTATCTCACCCGCCACTCCCGCATTCCGCTGCTGTGCATGCCCAATGCCGGACTGCCGATCCTCACCAAGGACGGAGCCCACTTCCCGCTCGACCCCGAAGGACTGGCGGACGCGCAGGAGAACTTCGTCCGGGACTACGGCCTGTCCCTGGTCGGCGGCTGCTGCGGCACCACCCCGGAGCACCTGCGGCAGCTCGTGGAGCGTGTGCGCGGGGTGACGCCGCCGGAGCGCGACCCCCGTCCCGAGCCCGGCGCCGCCTCCCTCTACCAGAGCGTGCCCTTCCGCCAGGACACCTCCTATCTGGCGATCGGCGAGCGCACCAACGCCAACGGTTCGAAGAAGTTCCGTGAGGCGATGCTCGAGGGCCGCTGGGACGACTGCGTGGAGCTGGCCCGCGAGCAGATCCGCGAGGGCGCGCACATGCTCGACCTGTGCGTGGACTACGTCGGCCGCGACGGCGTCGCCGACATGGAGCAACTGGCCGGCCGCTTCGCCACCGCCTCCACGCTGCCGATCGTGCTGGACTCCACCGAGGTCGACGTGATCCGCGCGGGCCTGGAGAAGCTGGGTGGCCGCGCGGTGATCAACTCGGTGAACTACGAGGACGGCGACGGCCCCGAATCGCGGTTCGCGAAGGTCACACAGCTGGCCAGGGAGCACGGCGCGGCGCTGATCGCCCTGACCATCGACGAGGAGGGCCAGGCCCGCACCGCCGAGAAGAAGGTCGAGATCGCCGAGCGGCTGATCACCGACCTCACCGGGAACTGGGGCATC
This sequence comes from Streptomyces griseoloalbus, assembly GCA_014650015.1. Lineage (GTDB taxonomy): Bacteria > Actinomycetota > Actinomycetes > Streptomycetales > Streptomycetaceae > Streptomyces > Streptomyces griseoloalbus. The sequence continues at coordinate 291,037 of BMUD01000003.1, read as the reverse complement.
CACGAGGAGGACATCCTCGTCGACTGCCTGACCTTCACCATCTGCACCGGGCAGGAGGAGTCCCGCAAGGACGGGATCGCCACCATCGAGGGCATCCGCGAGCTCAAGCGCCGCCACCCGAAGGTGCAGACCACACTGGGCCTGTCGAACATCTCCTTCGGTCTCAACCCGGCCGCGCGGATCCTGCTGAACTCGGTCTTCCTCGACGAGTGCGTCAAGGCCGGCCTGGACTCGGCGATCGTGCACGCCTCCAAGATCCTGCCGATCGCCCGGTTCAGCGAGGAGGAGGTCACCACCGCCCTCGACCTGATCCACGACCGCCGCCGCGAGGGCTACGACCCGCTGCAGAAGCTCATGCAGCTCTTCGAGGGCGCCACCGCGAAGTCGCTGAAGGCCGGCAGGGCCGAGGAACTGGCCGCGCTGCCGCTGGAGGAGCGCCTCAAGCGCCGCATCATCGACGGCGAGCGCAACGGCCTCGAACAGGACCTGGACGACGCCCTGGGGGAGCGGCCCGCGCTCGCCATCGTCAACGACACCCTCCTGGACGGCATGAAGGTCGTCGGCGAACTCTTCGGCTCCGGCCAGATGCAGTTGCCGTTCGTGCTCCAGTCCGCCGAGGTGATGAAGGCGGCCGTGGCCCATCTCGAGCCGCACATGGAGAAGACCGACGAGGCGGGCAAGGGCACCATCGTGCTCGCCACCGTGCGCGGTGACGTGCACGACATCGGCAAGAACCTGGTCGACATCATCCTGTCGAACAACGGCTACAACGTGGTCAACCTGGGCATCAAGCAGCCGGTCTCGGCGATTCTCGACGCCGCGCACGAGCACAGGGCCGACGTGATCGGCATGTCCGGGCTGCTGGTCAAGTCCACGGTGATCATGAAGGAGAACCTGGAAGAGCTGAACAGCCGCGGACTCGCCGCCGACTTTCCGGTCATCCTCGGCGGGGCGGCGCTGACCCGCGCCTATGTCGAGCAGGACCTGCACGAGATCTACCAGGGCGAGGTGCGCTACGCCCGCGACGCCTTCGAGGGCCTGCGCCTGATGGACGCCCTCATCGGCATCAAGCGCGGCGTGCCCGGCGCCCAGCTGCCCGAACTCAGGCAGCGCCGTGTCCGCGCGGCCACCGTGGAGGTCGAGGAGCGCCCCGAGGCCGGCCATGTCCGCTCCGACGTCGCCACCGACAACCCGGTGCCCGAGCCGCCCTTCCGGGGCACCCGCGTGATCAAGGGCATCCAGCTCAAGGAGTACGCGAGCTGGCTCGACGAGGGCGCCCTGTTCAAGGGCCAGTGGGGTCTGAAGCAGGCCCGCACCGGGGACGGACCGACCTACGAGGAGCTCGTCGAGACCGAGGGCCGGCCGCGACTGCGCGGACTGCTGGACCGGCTCCAGACGGAGAACCTGCTGGAGGCGGCCGTCGTCTACGGCTACTTCCCGTGCGTCTCCAAGGACGACGACCTGATCGTCCTGGACGAGCAGGGCAACGAGCGCACCCGCTTCACCTTCCCGCGCCAGCGCCGCGGCCGCCGCCTGTGTCTGGCCGACTTCTTCCGCCCGGAGGAGTCGGGCGAGACCGATGTCGTGGGTTTCCAGGTCGTCACCGTCGGCTCCCGCATCGGCGAGGAGACCGCTCGGATGTTCGAGGCCAACGCCTACCGCGACTACCTCGAGCTCCACGGCCTGTCCGTGCAGCTGGCCGAGGCCCTCGCGGAGTACTGGCACGCGCGCGTGCGCTCCGAGCTCGGCTTCGCCGGGGAGGACCCGGCCGCGATGGAGGACATGTTCGCCCTGAAGTACCGGGGCGCCCGTTTCTCCCTCGGCTACGGCGCCTGCCCCGACCTGGAGGACCGCGCCAAGATCGCCGACCTGCTCCGGCCGGAACGCATCGGCGTCCACCTCTCCGAGGAGTTCCAGCTGCATCCGGAGCAGTCCACGGACGCCATCGTGATCCACCACCCGGAGGCCAAGTACTTCAACGCCCGCTGAGGCCCGAAACGCCGCTCCACAGGTCTCACCAGGCGTTCGCGTCCCGCACGACGTACACTGGTCCGTCCACTGCAGGCCGGTTCCCTTCGTGGGAACCGGCCTGATCGTCCCCCAAGGAGGTACGTGGATGACCAGTACGGTCCCCGCGCTCGGAACCCTTACGGAGGAAGGCTCGGCACTCCAGGCCGTGCTTCTCGACATGGACGGCACCCTGGTGGACACCGAGGGTTTCTGGTGGGACGTCGAGGTAGAGGTCTTCGCCTCCCTCGGCCACACCCTCGACGACTCCTGGCGCCATGTGGTGGTCGGCGGTCCCATGACCCGCAGCGCCGGCTTCCTCATCGAGGCGACAGGGGCCGACATCGGCCTCGCCGAGCTGACGGTGCTGCTCAACGACGGTTTCGAGGACCGTATCGACCACGCCCTGCCGCTGATGCCGGGCGCCGCGCGACTGCTCGCCGAGCTGTCCGAGTACGAGATCCCCACGGCGCTCGTCTCCGCCTCCCACCGGCGCATCATCGACCGGGTGCTGACCACGCTGGGCCCGCAGCACTTCGCGCTGTCGGTCGCCGGTGACGAGGTCCCGCGCACCAAGCCGCACCCCGACCCGTATCTCGCGGCCGCCGCCGGGCTCGGTGTGGACCCCCTGCGGTGCGCCGTCGTCGAGGACACCGTGACCGGTGTCACCGCCGCCGAGGCCGCGGGCTGCCACGTCGTCGCGGTGCCGTCGGTGGGCCCGATCACGCCGGCCGCCCGGCGGACCGTCGTGCCCTCGCTGGAAGTCGTGGACCTGACATTCCTGCGCGGCCTGATGACGGAAATGCGCTAGGCGTTCACCCAGCGTGCAGCGGTGTTACCGCCGGAATTCCGGCCACTCGGTCCGGGTGACGGGCTCTTAGGTCCGAAAGAATTCGCTCCGGTTCCAGTCCGCTGAATTCCGGTGCACCGCACCCGTTTTCGCGTGTGATGTTCACCACAGGAAGGGGAGTCGACAACGATGTCCACCTGTGCCGTCCGCCCCATTTCGGAGGTGGTCGGTGCGCCCTTGTGTCCCGATTGATGAGAAGCTGCACTATTCCTTCCCCGGTCACCTTTGTCGATCCGTTCACACCCGGTTCCACTGCGTGATGAGCCCTCAACTCCGGCGGCTGCGAACCCCCGTGCGGGCGCGGACTAATGTCATCGCGAGAACCTCGCCCCCATCCCCGTGATCCGCTGCAACAACCCCTGCGTGCGGGATACACGGAGTCGACAGTCCTGGAGAAACTCGAGCATGAACCGCAAGACTTTGGTGCTGGCGGCCGCGATGGGCCTGCTCGCCCCCGTGCTCGCCGCCTGTGGCGACAGTGAGGGCGGGAGCGGCGACGGCGACGGGATCGTCGTGGGCACCACGGACCGGTTCACCGCATCGGAGGAGGCCCCCGCGCCCCTCGACCCGGCCTACGCCTACGACATCGGTACCTGGAACATCCTGCGGCAGACCGTGCAGACCCTGATGGTCCAGCCCCGCGGCGACGGCGAGCCGGTGCCCGATGCCGCCGAGACCTGCGGATTCACCGACGCCGGCAACGAGCGCTTCAGCTGCACCCTGCGCGACGGCCTGAAGTTCGCGAACGGCGACGCGATCACCGCGGCCGATGTGAAGTTCTCCATCGACCGCGCCCGTGCCATCAAGGCCGACAGTGGCGTGTTCGCCCTGCTGTCCACCATCGACACCGTCGAGACGCAGGGCGACCGCGAGGTCATCTTCCACCTCAAGGTCGCCGACGCCACCTTCCCCTACAAGCTGTCCACCCCGGTCGCGGGCATCGTCAACCCGGACGACTACGAGGACGGCAAGCTGCGCGAGGGCTTCGAGGTCGACGGCTCCGGCCCGTACGTGCTGGAGAGCGAAGTCGAGAACGACGAGCTGGTCCGGGCCACCTTCACCAAGAACCCCTCCTACAAGGGCGCGTTGAAGGTGAACAACACCAAGGTCGAGATGGTCTCCTTCGAAGACGCCGACGCCATGGGCGACGCGCTGGAGAAGGCCGACGTCGACGTCATGACCCGCAGCATGTCGCCGGACCAGGTCCGCGAGCTCGGCAACGCCACCGACGGCGAGATCGACCTCGTCGAGTCGCCGGGACTGGAGATCCGCTACCTGGCCTTCAACACCGAGGCCGAGACCGTGAAGGACAAGGCCGTCCGCCAGGCGATGGCCCAGCTCATCAACCGCGGCGAACTGGTCGGCAAGGTCTACGGATCCCAGGCGGAGCCGCTGTACTCGGTGGTCCCCGCGGGCATCACCGGCCACTCCAACGCGTTCTTCAACAAGTACGGCGAAGCGAACACGGCCAAGGCCCGCGTACTGCTGGAGAAGGCCGGCGTCAGCACCCCGGTGAAGCTCACGCTGCACTACACGACCGACCACTACGGTCCCGCCACCAAGGCCGAGTTCGAGCAGCTGAGCAAGCAGCTCAACGACAGCGGCCTGTTCGAGACCGACATCAAGGGCGCCCCCTGGTCCACGTTCCGCCCCGCCGGGCAGAAGGGCAAGTACGACGTCTACGGCATGGGCTGGTTCCCCGACTTCCCGGACGCCGACGGCTTCATCGCGCCTCTCTTCGACGAGAACAACTACCTCAACTCGCCCTACGCCAACGCCCAGATCCGCGAGGACCTGATCCCCGAGTCGCGCCGCCAGGCCGACCGGCTGTCGGCCTCCGACAGCCTGACGGAGATTCAGGACATCGTCGCCATCGATGTCCCGGTGCTGCCGCTGTGGCAGGCGAAGCAGTACATCGCCGCGCGCGACGACATCACCGGAACCGCCTACATGCTCAACTCCTCCTCGTCCCTCCAGCTCTGGGAGCTCGGCCGCGGCGTCAGCGGCTGACGGACCGAGAGCGACGACGCCACCGGCACGACGAGGGCGCCCTCCCCGATGGGGAGGGCGCCCTCGTCGTGGCGCGACACCGGCCGCGCTACTGCGCGCCGGGGCGCACCAGCCCGCTCTCGTAGGCGTACACCGCCGCCTGCACGCGGTCGCGCAGCCCCAGTTTGGTCAGCACATGACCGACGTGCGTCTTCACGGTGGTCTCGCTGACGAACAGGTCGGCGGCGATCTCCGCGTTGGACAGCCCGCGCGCCACCAGCTTCAGCACCTCGACCTCACGCTCGGTCAGCGTGTGCAGCGTGTCCGGAACCGGCTCGTCACCGGACGGCAGATGCGTGGCGTACTTGTCCAGCAGCCGGCGCGTGATGCTCGGCGCGAGCATCGCCTCCCCGGCCGCCACCACGCGGATCGCCTGCACCAGCTCGTTGGCCGGGGCGTCCTTCAGCAGGAAGCCGCTGGCGCCCGCCCGCAGGGCCTCCACCACGTACTCGTCGAGATCGAACGTCGTCAGCACCAGCACCTTCGCCGGCCCGTTCCGTTCCGGCCCGGTGATCTGCCGGGTCGCCTCCACCCCGTCCATCCGCGGCATGCGGATGTCCATGAGCACCACATCGGGCTGCAGCGCCCGCACCTGGTCCAGGGCCTGGAGGCCGTCACCGGCCTCGCCGACGACCGCGAGGTCCTGCTCGGCCTCCAGGATCATCCGGAAGCCGGTACGCAGCAGCGGCTGGTCGTCGACCAGTAGGACGCGGATGGCCACGTAAGTCTCCTTCGCTAGTCCGGCCCCATTCTGCCCTGTTGGGCCCCGCCGGACTCAGCCGCCCTCACCGGCAGCGGGTACGGCGGAGGGGTGCCGCCGAACTCCGGACAGTGCGCCTGGTGGTCGCACCAGCCGCACAGCTTCGTGGGCCGCGGCCGCCAGTCACCCGTCTCGGTCGCCAGCCGGATCGCCTCCCACAGCGCGAGCAGCTTGCGCTCCACCCGCTCCAGATCGGCGAGAACGGGGTCGTAGGTCAGCACATCACCACTGCCGAGATACACGAGCTGGAGCCGGCGCGGGATCACCTTCTTCAGCCGCCACACCACCAGGGCGTAGAACTTCATCTGGAACAGCGCGCCCTCGGCGTACTCCGGCCGGGGGGCCTTGCCCGTCTTGTAGTCGACGATCCGCACCTCGCCGGTGGGCGCCACGTCCACCCGGTCGATGATGCCGCGCAGTCTCAGCCCGGAGTCCAGCTCCGCCTCGACGAACAGCTCCCGCTCGGCGGGCTCCAGCCGGCTCGGGTCCTCGAGCGTGAACCAGCGCTCGACCAGGGACTCGGCCTGCGCCAGCCAGCGCGCGAGCCGCTCGCCCTCGGGGTCGTCGGCGAACAGCTCCACGACCTCCGGGCGGGACTCGCGCAGCCGGTCCCACTGACCGGGGATCAGGGCCTTGGCCCGCGGCGCGGTGCGCTCGGCAGCCGGGGCGTCGAAGAGGCGCTCCAGCACCGCGTGCACCAGGGTGCCCCTGGTCGCCGCCTCGCTCGGCTTCTCCGGCAGCCGGTCGATGACCCGGAACCGGTACAGCAGGGGGCACTGCATGAAGTCACCGGCACGCGAGGGCGACAGCGAGGCGGGCGGTATGGCGGTGGCCCCGGTCACCACGACCGTATCCACTGCCCCGTCCGCTGTGATCGCCTTGCTGTCGGGCCGCGCCGCGCCCTCGGTGCTCGTCTCCATGCCCACAGACCTTACGGCCCGCAACTGACAACGCGGAGTGATCGCGTGATCGAAGGCGATGCGGGGGAAGGAGGGGGACAGACAGGGGTGCCGGGGCGGAAGGGGCGGCGAGCGCCGCATACCATCGACTCGAGACCCTCCCGTCCGGCAGGCGCGGGAGACGCAGCGACGAGGGGACACCGGTGGACGTAAGCGGCGGGCGCGGGCAGCCGCGGTCCGGCAACGACGAGTCGGCCGAACACCCGGGGCCCCGGGTCCCGGCCACCGACGACGCCGGCGAACACCCCACGACCGCGTCCGAGCCCGCCGACCGCAGGCCCCCCTCGCCCGAGGAAACCACGGTGCCCGACGCCCCCGAGCCCGGCAACGAGAACCCCACCCCCGAGGCCCCACCGGCCACCGGAGCCACGACACCCCCCGACCAGGGGGCCCACACACCCTCCGGTGCCCGGACCGGTCCGTCGGCCGAGCCGGGCTCGGACACCCCGCCTGGGCCACCGGTGAGCCCGCCGGCGCAGGACGGCGCCCGCGCGGCAGGCGCGGGGGCAGCCGCTCCCGGTGCCGAGGACGGTGCCCCCGCCGGCGGGACGACGCCCGGTGCGGGGGGCACCCCGGCCGACGGCCGCCGTATCGAGGGAACCGGTCCCCGTGCCACCGGACACGGCCCCGCCGACGACGGACCCCCGGGCGGTGCGCCGGCGTCCCACCGCCGCGGCGGGCGTCCGCCCGCCCGCTCCGGTGCGGATCGGGCGGCCGGGTCGCCCAAGCCGCAGGAGAGCCGGCGCGGCGGGCTGCTGATGGGGCGGCCGTTCGGGGTGCCCGTCTATGTGGCACCCAGCTGGTTCCTCGTCGCCATCCTCATCACCTGGGTGTTCGGCGGACAGATCGACCGGGTGCTGCCCGAGCTCGGCGCCGCCAGCTACCTGGTCTCCCTGTTCTTCGCTGTGGCGTTCTACGCCTCCGTGCTGGTCCACGAGCTCGCCCACACGCTCGCCGCCCTCCGTTTCGAACTCCCCGTGCGCCGCATCCAGCTCCAGTTCTTCGGCGGCGTGTCCGAGATCGAGAAGGAGGCCGAGACACCCGGGCGCGAGTTCGTGCTGGCCTTCGTCGGCCCGCTGCTCTCCCTCGTGCTGTCCGGCCTGTTCTATCTGGCGCTGCTGGCCGTCGACCCCAGCAGTGTCCCCGGCGTCCTGCTGGCCGGCCTGATGGTCTCCAACCTCATCGTGGCCGTCTTCAACCTCCTGCCCGGCCTCCCCCTCGACGGCGGGCGCATGCTCCGCGCCGTCGTCTGGAAGATCAGCGGCAAGCCGATGACCGGCACCATCGCCGCCGCCTGGGTCGGCCGCGCCCTGGCAGTCGCCGTCCTGATCGGCCTCCCGCTGCTCACCCAGTCCGGGGCCCTCGGCTCCGACGCCGTGGACAACGTCGGCATGGACACCGTGCTGGACGCCCTGCTCGCCGCCATCCTGGCCGCGATCATCTGGACCGGCGCCGGCAACAGCCTGCGCATGGCCCGCCTGCGCGAACACCTCCCCGAACTGCGTGCCCGCACCCTCACCCGACGCGCGGTGCCCGTCGAGAACGACACCCCCCTCTCCGAGGCCCTGCGCCGGGCCAACGCCGCCGGCGCCCGCGCCCTGGTCGTCGTCGACCCCGACGGTGTACCCCTCTCCCTGGTCCGCGAGGCCGCCATCGTCGGCGTACCCGAACACCGCCGTCCCTGGGTCCCGGTCAGCGGACTCGCCCAGGACCTCACCGACGGCATGCGCGTCTCCGCCGAACTCGCCGGGGAGGACCTCCTGGACGCCCTGCGCGCGACCCCCGCGACCGAGTACCTGGTGGTCGAGGAGACCGGGGAGATCTACGGCGTACTCTCGGCGGCAGACGTGGAGCGGGCCTTCGTGAAGGCCATGGCGCGGCCCAGCTGACCGCGCGCCCCAAGGGGCGCGGCGCCGCATCGATGAGCGGCTCCGCCGTGGGCCCGACCGGCCACGAACCACCCGCACCTCCCGCACCCACCGGCAGTGGTCGGCGGCCCCTGCGGGGACGGGTAGGCTGGTCACATGTCCGAACCGACCGGTGCCGCCCGCAGGCGCGGGCCCTTCAAGGTCGGGGACCAGGTTCAGCTGACCGACCCCAAGGGCCGCCACTACACGTTCACGCTCGAGGCCGGGAAGAACTTCCACACCCACAAGGGTTCCTTCCCCCACGACGAACTGATCGGCGCTCCCGAGGGCAGCGTTGTCCGCACCACCGGGAACGTCGCCTACCTCGCGCTGCGCCCCCTGCTCCCCGACTACGTCCTGTCCATGCCCCGCGGGGCAGCCGTCGTCTACCCCAAGGACGCGGGGCAGATCCTCGCCTTCGCCGACATCTTCCCCGGCGCGCGCGTCGTGGAGGCCGGTGTCGGCTCCGGCTCGCTCAGCAGCTTCCTGCTGCGCGCCATCGGCGACCAGGGCATGCTGCACTCCTACGAGCGCCGCGAGGACTTCGCCGACATCGCCCGGCAGAACGTGGAGCGCTACTTCGGCGGCCCGCACCCCGCCTGGCAGCTCACCGTCGGCGATCTCCAGGACAACCTGTCCGACACCGACGTCGACCGCGTCATCCTCGACATGCTCGCCCCCTGGGAGTGCCTGGAGGCCGTCTCCAAGGCACTCGTGCCCGGCGGCATCCTGTGCTGCTACGTCGCGACCACCACCCAGCTCGCCCGGACCGTCGAGTCCATCCGCGAGATCGGCTGCTTCAACGAGCCGACCTCCTGGGAGACGATGATCCGCAACTGGCACATCGAGGGCCTGGCCGTCCGCCCGGACCACCGGATGATCGGCCACACCGGCTTCCTGCTCACCGCGCGCCGCCTCGCCGACGGTGTCGAGCCGCCCATGCGCCGCCGCCGCCCCGCCAAGGGCGCCTACGGCGAGGACTACTCCGGCCCCAACGCCGACGGAGGCACCGCCCGCTGACGCGGCCCGTCACCCGCACAACGCACAGGCGTCGTGGCGCAGTTCCCGGCAACCGCTCGGAACTGCGCCACGGCGCCTTCGCCTTGACGCGACGGGAGAACCACAACCCCCTCCGGTTCCCCGGCACCGGAACCGCACACCCCCCGCCGTTCCCTCCGTACTGTGACGTGTGGCACGATGCTGGCCACCCCCACCGGCACAGCCCTCACAGGAGACACTCCTCGTGCAGCCTTCCGCCGTCCCGGAGCTCGCCCACACGCACACCCGCCCCATCCACTGGGTCGCCACCGCCACGGCAGTCGCCGGCGTCGTCGCCCTGTCCGCGGTCCTGCAGCCCGGCGCCGCGACCGCGGCCCCGACGCCCGGCCCGCAGACGAAGAACGCTCCGGCGCACGCCGCCCCGCCCGACCCCGCGGCCGTCCAGTTCCCTCTCGAGTGCGGCCCGGTGAAGGCCGTGGTGAAGAAGAAGGCATCCGGCGACCTGGACGGGGACGGGCGTCCGGAGACCGTGGCGGTGGTCCACTGCGACGCCCCGATGGGCACCCCGCCCGACGGCGTGTACGTCCTCACCCAGGCCGCCGCCGGCAGCGCCGAACCGCGCCTGGTCGCCACCCTCGTCGACCCCGAGGACCGCACCAACGTCGACGACTTCGCCCTGCGTGACGGGGAAGTCACCGCCACGCTCCTCGGCTACTCGTCCGCCGACGTGCCCAGTTGCTGCCCCGATGTGCGGGAGAGCGTGAAGTGGCGGTGGGAGAACGGCGCGTTCGCACGGTCCACGCCGTCCGGCGCCAAGAGCGTATGACCCGCGCGCGGGCGTGCGGGGAGGCGCGCGCGCCAGAGTATGAGAAATCAGACAGTCGTGACGCGCCGTGTCATATCGGTCACCCGGCGTCCGGCCCGTACACCTCGACGCTGTCCGAAACGCGACGGACGTGGATGCACTCGCCCGGACACTCCTTCGCGGAGTCGATCACGTCCGTGAGGAGCGGCAGCGGTACGGGCGTTGTCGCTCCCTTGTCCTGCAACAACTCGTCCTGCGGGCTCTTCACATAGGCCAGACCGTCGATGTCCAGCTCGAAGACCTCGGGCGCGTACTGGGCGCAGATGCCGTCGCCGGTACACAGGTCCTGGTCGATCCAGACCTCCAGGGCCTCGCCGTCGACTTCGGCCTCCTGCTGCACGCTCATCTCTCCTGCCGTTTCCTGCGTCGAGCCGAGCGGGAATCCGGCCAGCTCTGACGGGTGTTGAACACTTCGACCCTACCTTCGCCTGGGTTCCAATCATCATCGGTGGGTATTCCCCTGGCGTGAGGGAGAGCGCAAGGGTGAAGATCGGACACACCCCGACCGTCTTTGTGATCTAGGGGTTTCAATCGACACCCGCCCAGGTAGGGTCTGGAAGCGTCCAGCTCCCCTTGGAGGAGGTGAGGACCGTGGCAGCCCACGACGACGACATGAACCGCGGCATCCGCCCGGGACGCGGGTCCGACGACCCGGCCGGGCAGATCGCCTACCTTGAGCAGGAGATCGCCGTCCTGCGACGTAAGCTCGCCGACTCTCCGCGACACACGAGGATTCTCGAAGAGCGGATCGTCGAGCTGCAGACCAACCTGGCCGGCGTGTCCGCCCAGAACGAACGACTCGCGGGCACGCTCCGTGAGGCCCGCGATCAGATCGTGGCCCTCAAGGAGGAGGTCGACCGGCTCGCACAGCCCCCGGCCGGCTTCGGAGTCTTCCTCGTGGCGAACGAGGACGGTACGGCCGACATCTTCACCGGCGGCCGCAAGCTCCGGGTGAACGTGAGCCCCAGCGTCGAGCTCGACGAGCTCCGGCGCGGGCAGGAAGTGATGCTCAACGAAGCGCTCAACGTGGTCGAGGCCATGGCGTTCGAGCGCGTCGGCGACATCGTCACCCTCAAGGAAATCCTCGAGGACGGCGAGCGGGCCCTGGTGCTCGGGCACACCGACGAGGAGCGGGTGGTGCGGCTCGCCGAGCCGCTGCTGGACGTCACCATCCGCCCCGGCGACGCCCTGCTCATGGAGCCCCGCTCCGGATACGTCTACGAGGTCGTCCCCAAGAGCGAGGTCGAGGAACTCGTCCTCGAGGAAGTCCCCGACATCGGCTACGAGCAGATCGGCGGCCTCGGCAACCAGATCGAGGCCATCCGCGACGCGGTCGAGCTGCCGTACCTCTACCCGGACCTGTTCAAGGAGCACGAACTGCGGCCGCCCAAGGGCGTGCTGCTGTACGGACCCCCCGGATGCGGTAAGACGCTCATCGCCAAGGCCGTCGCCAATTCGCTGGCCAAGAAGGTCGCCGAGGTCACCGGCCAGGCCGCCGGCAAGAGCTTCTTCCTCAACATCAAGGGCCCCGAGCTGCTGAACAAGTACGTCGGCGAGACCGAGCGGCAGATCCGCCTGGTCTTCCAGCGGGCCCGGGAGAAGGCCAGCGAGGGCACACCCGTCATCGTCTTCTTCGACGAGATGGAGTCCCTCTTCCGCACCCGTGGATCCGGCGTCAGCTCGGACGTGGAGAACACCATCGTCCCGCAGCTGCTCGCCGAGATCGACGGCGTGGAGGGCCTGCAGAACGTGGTCGTGATCGGCGCCTCCAACCGCGAGGACATGATCGACCCCGCCATCCTGCGGCCCGGCCGGCTGGACGTGAAGATCAAGATCGAGCGTCCGGACGCCGAAGCGGCCAAGGACATCTTCGGCAAGTACCTCACCGAGCGCCTCCCGCTGCACGGCGACGACCTCACCGAGCACGGCGGCGACAGGTCCATGACGGTCCAGAGCATGATCCAGACCGCCGTGGAGCAGATGTACGCCGAATCCGAGGAGAACCGCTTCCTGGAAGTCACCTACGCCAACGGCGACAAGGAAGTCCTGTACTTCAAGGACTTCAATTCCGGCGCCATGATCGAGAACATCGTGGGCCGCGCCAAGAAGATGGCGATCAAGGACTTCCTGGAGAAGAGCCAGAAGGGCCTTCGCGTCTCCCACCTGCTCCAGGCCTGCGTGGACGAGTTCAAGGAGAACGAGGACCTGCCCAACACCACCAACCCGGACGACTGGGCCCGCATCTCCGGAAAGAAGGGCGAGCGGATCGTGTACATCCGTACGCTCATCACCGGAAAGCAGGGTGCCGACACCGGACGATCCATCGACACGGTGGCGAATACCGGTCAGTACCTGTAAAAGCCAGGGCGGCTGCGGGTGCCCTCAGCGGGTACCCGCAGCCGACTGCTTTTCGGGGACACGGCTGGAGCAACAGCAATGACGCAAATGATCTCCCCACCAGCGCAAAGGCGTTCTAGGCTCTTCCGTACCGCCGAGTCGCGCAGTGCGGGGACGGGCACCGCACACGCACCGGAGCGCCAGCGGTACAGCAGCGCCCCCGACCGGGGACGCCGCCGGGCAAGGAGGGCCGCATGACCGTACGGCGAGTAATGGGCATCGAGACGGAGTACGGGATCTCCGTCCCCGGCCACCCCAACGCCAATGCCATGCTCACCTCGTCCCAGATCGTGAACGCCTACGCGGCGGCGATGCACCGGGCCCGCCGGGCCCGCTGGGATTTCGAGGAGGAGAATCCGCTGCGCGACGCGCGAGGCTTCGACCTCGCCCGTGAGGCCGCCGACGCCAGCCAGCTCACCGACGAGGACATCGGTCTGGCCAACGTCATCCTCACCAACGGCGCGCGGCTGTACGTGGACCACGCACACCCCGAATACAGCGCCCCGGAGGTCACCAACCCGCGCGACGCCGTCCTGTGGGACAAGGCCGGCGAGCGGATCATGGCCGAGGCGGCGGAACGGGCCGCCCAGCTTCCCGGTGCCCAGCCGATCCACCTGTACAAGAACAACACCGACAACAAGGGCGCGTCCTACGGCACGCACGAGAACTACCTGATGAAGCGGGAGACCCCCTTCTCGGACATCGTGCGCCACCTGACGCCCTTCTTCGTCTCCCGCCAGGTCTTCACCGGCGCCGGCCGCGTCGGCATCGGCCAGGACGGTCACGAGCACGGCTTCCAGCTGAGCCAGCGTGCGGACTACTTCGAGGTCGAGGTGGGCCTGGAGACCACCCTGAAGCGTCCGATCATCAACACGCGGGACGAGCCGCACGCGGACGCGGAGAAGTACCGCCGGCTGCACGTGATCATCGGAGACGCGAACCTGTCCGAGATCTCGACGTATCTGAAGCTGGGGACGACGGCCCTGGTCCTGTCCATGATCGAGGACGGGTTCATCGCGGTGGACCTGGCGGTCGACCAGCCGGTGCGGACGCTGCACCAGGTCTCGCACGATCCGACGCTGAAGCGGCTCGTCACGCTGCGCAGCGGCCGCACTCTGACCGCGGTCCAGCTCCAGATGGAGTACTTCGAGCTGTCCCGCAAGTACGTGGAGGAACGGTTCGGGGCGGATGCCGACGAGCAGACCAAGGATGTGCTGGCCCGCTGGGAGGACACGCTCACGCGGTTGGAGAACGACCCGATGAGCCTGGCCGGGGAGCTGGACTGGGTCGCGAAGCGGGAGCTCATGGAGGGCTACCGGCGCAGGGACGGCCTGGACTGGGACGCTGCCCGGCTGCACCTGGTGGACCTGCAGTACGCCGACGTACGCCCCGAGAAGGGCCTGTACAACCGTCTGGTGGCCCGGGGCCGGATGAAGCGGCTGCTGGACGAGGGCGAGGTCGAGCGGGCCCGCACGAGCCCTCCGGAGGACACCCGCGCGTACTTCCGCGGGCGGTGCCTGGAGCAGTACGCGGACGACGTGGCGGCGGCCTCCTGGGACTCGGTGATCTTCGATCTGCCGGGCCGGGACTCGCTCCAGCGCGTCCCAACCCTGGAACCGCTTCGCGGAACGCGTAATCACGTCAAGGAGCTCCTGGACCGCTGCCGGACGGCGGAAGACCTGGTCAGGGTGCTGTCCGGGGGGTGAGCCGGGGGCGAGCGGGTACCTGCGGGTACGCGGGAAGGGCCGGCCGGACAGGGTGGAAAATCCCGGGTCCGGGAATCATCGAGGTGGTCCCCGTACGTTGGAGCAACTGCGGGGGCATTGTCGGACCCGGCTTGTAGGGTCTGATCTTGACCGAGCAAGTGTGTCGGGCGAACCGAGCGGGGTGAGGGTGATGGCGACCAAGGACACCGGCGGCGGACAGCAGAAGGCCACCCGGTCCACCGAGGAGGTCGAGGAGCAGGCGCAGGAGGCGCAGGCTTCGGAGGAGCTCAAGGAGCGTCACGAGAAGCTGAGCGATGACGTGGACGACGTCCTCGACGAGATCGACGATGTCCTGGAGGCCAATGCCGAGGACTTCGTGCGGTCGTTTGTTCAGAAGGGCGGCCAGTAGCCTTCGGCTCGAAGGTTGCGGGGGCGTCCGAGGTGAGAGTCGATGGTCGCGCGGAGCGCTGTTCGTGGTGCGGGCTGAGCCGGCCGCGGGCAGCGTTCGCGCTGCGGAGGATGCTGCGGGGAATGCCTGAAAGCCTCTCCCGTATATGTGGATCATTGCCGTAGGACGGGTAGGGTCCGTGGCGTACTGTGCTTCAACTGCAATTCGGCCATCGGCAAGTTGGGAGATGATCCCGACGCTGTTCGTCGGGCAGCCGCCTACCTGGAAGGAACTTCGTGGAAGCGAACACTCGTGGCACCGGGCGTCTGCCGGCTGCCTTCCTCACGCCAGGGTCTTCCTCCTTCATGGACTTCCTCTCCGAGCACCAGCCGGAACTGCTGCCGGGCAAGAGGACGTTGCCGCCCGTGCAGGGCGCGATCGAGGCGCCGCACGGCACGACCATCGTCGCCGTCACGTTTCCCGGTGGTGTGGTTCTCGCCGGTGACCGGCGGGCCACCATGGGGAACGTCATCGCGCAGCGGGACATCGAGAAGGTGTTCCCGGCGGACGAGTACTCGGCGGTGGGCATCGCCGGTACGGCGGGGCTGGCCGTGGAGATGGTGAAGCTGTTCCAGCTGGAGCTGGAGCACTTCGAGAAGGTCGAGGGCGCGCAGCTGTCGCTGGAGGGCAAGGCGAACCGGCTGTCGACGATGATCCGCTCGAATCTGGGCATGGCCATGCAGGGCCTGGCCGTGGTTCCGCTCTTCGCGGGGTTCGACGTGGACCGCGACAAGGGCCGGATCTTCTCCTACGACGTCACGGGCGGGCGTTCCGAGGAGCAGGGGTACGCCGCCACCGGTTCCGGGTCGATCTTCGCGCGCGGTGCGATGAAGAAGCTGTTCCGGAATGATCTGAGTGAGGCCGAGGCCACCACGCTGGTGGTGCAGGCGCTGTATGACGCGGCAGACGACGACTCGGCGACCGGTGGTCCCGATGTCGCCCGCCGGATCTACCCGATCGTCACCGTGATCACCGAGGACGGCTACCGCCGGCTCTCCGAGGACGAGGCGTCCGACATCGCCCGGTCCGTGCTGGAGCGGCGGCTGGAGCAGCCGGATGGTCCGCGGGCCGCGCTGCTGTAGGCCGCGGGCGGTGCGGGCGTTGTTGTTCAGGGTGGTCCAGTGACTTCGACAGAAAGGGACGGATAACCGGTGTCCACGCCGTTCTATGTCTCACCTCAGCAGGCGATGGCCGACCGGGCGGAGTACGCCCGTAAGGGCATCGCGCGTGGCCGCAGCCTGGTCGTGCTGCAGTATGCCGACGGCATCGTGTTCGTCGGCGAGAACCCGTCCCGTGCGCTGCACAAGTTCAGCGAGATCTATGACCGGATCGGCTTCGCCGCGGCCGGTAAGTACAACGAGTACGAGAACCTGCGGATCGGGGGCGTGCGGTACGCCGATCTGCGGGGTTACACCTACGACCGGGACGATGTGACCGCCCGGGGCCTGGCGAACGTGTACGCGCAGACGCTGGGCACGATCTTCTCCAGCGTGGGGGAGAAGCCGTACGAGGTGGAGCTGGTGGTCGCCGAGGTCGGGGAGACCCCGGAGGGGGACCAGATCTACCGGTTGCCGCACGACGGCTCCATCGTCGACGAGCACGGCTCGGTGGCGGTGGGGGGCAACGCGGAGCAGATCAGCGGGTACCTCGATCAGCGGCACCGGGACGGGATGACGCTGGCGGAGGCGCTGAAGCTGGCGGTGCAGTCGCTGTCGCGGGACACCAATGGCAGTGAGCGGGAGATTCCCGCGGAGCGGCTGGAGGTGGCGGTACTGGACCGTACGCGGCCGCAGAAGCGGAAGTTCAGGCGGATCGGGGGGCGGCAGCTGGCGCGCCTGCTGGAGGGCGGGGGCGCGGAGACGGCGTCGGAGGCGGACGCGGATGCGGAGACCGAGTCCGGGGGCGACGTCGAGTAGGGCCATGCCTGCGGTGCGGCGTTCGGTTCGGTAGGGGTGCGCGTTGTCTGCCTGCGGCGCAGCGTTCCGTTCGGTGGGGGCGTGTGTAGCGCCTGTGGGTGGTGGGTGGGGCGGGGCCGGGTCGGGGGTGTCCGTCCTCGGACCGGCGCGGAATGGGTCACTTGAGAAGCTCGGGGTGCGGACGCGCCGGCCACTGCGGGCGGACACCCCCGCCCCGTCCCCTTCGCGCCGTACGCGGCCACAGCCGCTACTGCGGACAGCTACGGCGGCCCACCGCGGGCAGTCACTGCCGCCAACCGCGGGCAGTCGTGCCGCTGGGGCGATGGGGGTTCTGTCGCTCGAGCGGAGCCGAGGGTGGGGGAGGGTGGGCGCGGGGGCATCCCGTAAGCGCCCGGGCCGCGCAACCACCACCCGGCCCGCCCCCACACCCGGGGTCACCAGCCGACGCCGGGTCTGCCCCCACCGTGCGGAGCCACCCGTCAGCGTGGGGCCCGGCCCGTGGATCCCCTCACCACCAGGTCGACCGGGATGTCACCCGCCTCGGGCGTGCGGTGCTCCAGGACTGCCAGCAGGGCCCGCATACCCCGTTCACCGAAGAGCTCCGCGTCCAGACGGACCGTCGTCAGCTCGGGGTCGATCGCCGTCGCCAGGGCCAGGTCGTCCAGCCCCGTGACGGAGAGGTCCTCCGGGATGCGCAGCCCCAGGCGGCGGGCCGCCTTGTACGTGCCGGCCGCCAGCTGGTCGTCGTCGCAGACGACCGCCGTGGGGCGGTCGGGGAGCGCCAGCGCGGCCTCCGCCGCGCTTTCCGCACCCCTGATGGAGATGGGGGATCTCGTCGTGCGGAGGGACGTGCCGGTGACTGCCCGCAGCCGGGCCGCCAGTTCGCGCGCCCGCACCTCGAAGGTCCAGGACGCCACCTCCGCCGCCAGGTGGAGGAAGTGGCGGTGGCCCAGGCCGAGGAGGTGGTCGGTGACCTGACGGACACCGTCGGCGATGTCGAGGTTGACCGTGGCCGCGCCCGTGGTGCCGGCGGGGTCGCTGTCCAGCATCACCAGGGGGAGCTGGTCGCCGCGGATCGCGGTGAGGGCGTCGGCGGCCATGGAGGAGGCGATGACGCCGTCCAGGGCGGCCTGGGCGGAGGCGAAGGGGTCGCGGGCGGGTCCGATGCCTTCGGGGGAGGGGTAGAGGACCACTCCGAAGCCGTACTGCGAGGCGACTCGGGCGGCTCCCGTGTAGACGCCCGCGAAGAACTCCGTGGTGAGGGCCGGCACGACCAGGAGAACCGTGCGGGTGCGCCCCAGGCGGAGATTGCGGGCGGCGAGGTTGGGGCGGTAGCCCAGGGTGCGGGCGGCCTCGCGGACGCGCTGTGCCGTGGCCTCGGAGACCCGGCCGCGCCACTTGTCGCCGAGGACCAGGGAGACCGCGGCCTGGGATACGCCGGCGGCCTGGGCGACGTCCCGGCTGGTGGGGCGGGTGCTGGCTCGTGGCACCGTCGGCCGCTCCTTCGTCTGGACTGGTGAACAGCGGACATGGTACGTATGGAGTCGTTGGTTATACGTAACACTTCGATGTTCCCGGCCGAGGCCGGGCGATGAGTGGAGGGGCCGGGATGGCCACGGGATACCTGGAACTCCTCCGGGCACGGCACGCCACCCGGCTGCTCGTCGGCACGCTCGTGGGACGGTTGCCCAATGCGACCGCCCCCATCGCGATCGTGCTGTTCGTGCGCGCGGAGGGCGGTACGTACAGCCTGGCCGGTGCGCTGGCGGCGGTGTACGGCGTGGCCAATGCCGTCGGGCAGCCGGTGCTGGGGCGGCTGGTGGATCTGCGGGGGCAGCCGCGGGTGCAGCTCCCGGCCGCCGTGCTGTCGGCGCTGGCGATGGCGGTGTTCGCCTTCGTGGGGACCGGACCGGGGGCGGTGGCCTGGGGCGCCGTGGCCGCCGCGGGGCTCTTCACGCCGCCCCTGGAGGGCGGGCTGCGGGCCCTGTGGTCCTCGGTGCTGCACAAGGAGGATCAGGTGCACCGGGCGTACGCGATGGACGCCGTGGCCCAGGAGGTGATGTTCACCGTCGGGCCGCTGCTCGTGACGGTGTGCGTTTCATTGTGGTCGGCCCAGGGAGCTCTGCTGGTGGTGAACGCCGTGGGGGTGCTGGGTGCCCTGTCCGTGGTCGTCTCGCCGCCCTCGCGGGCCTGGCGGTCGGCGCCGCGCGAGGCGCACTGGCTGGGCGCCCTGCGCTCGCCGGGGCTGCTCGCGCTGCTGGGTGCCTTCCTGGCCGTGGGCATCGCGCTGGGGTCGATCACCGTGGCGGCGGTGTCGTACGCGGACGAGCACGGCGGTGACCACGTGTACGGCTGGATGATGGCCGGCATCGGTCTCGGTGCGCTCATCGGCGGTGCGGCGTACGGGGCGCGGCAGTGGACCGGTGAACCCGCGCGGCGACTTCAGGTGCTGGTGGCCCTTCTGGTGGTCTGTTACCTGCCGCTGATGCTGGTGCCGGGCCCGGTGGCCATGACATTGCTCACCGTGGTCGCCGGTCTGTTCCTCGCGCCCGCCATCGCCTGCGCCTTCGTCCTGGTCGACCGGCACGCGCCGCGCGGGACGGTCACGGAGGCGTTCTCCTGGCTGGTGACGACCTTCACCGTGGGCGCGTCGCTCGGAACGGGCCTCACCGGCCCGGTGGTCGAGGCGGGCGGGGCGTTGTGGGGATTCGCCGTGCCCGGCCTCGCAGGCGGCGTGTCGCTGGTGGTTTTGATCGCCACCGGGCGGGTAATGGCAGTTCCGGCCGGGAGAGGGATGGTTGCGGCTCGTTCGGAAAATGATCCGAACCGTGCCCCCGAACCCCGTTTCAGGTCGGGGGATCGGGCGTAATGTTCCCTCATGGACCGCCGCATTTTCGGGCTGGAGAACGAGTACGGCGTCACGTGCACGTTCAGGGGACAGCGCCGCCTGTCGCCTGACGAGGTGGCGCGGTACCTCTTCCGCCGTGTCGTGTCATGGGGCCGAAGCAGCAATGTCTTTCTGCGAAACGGCGCCCGCCTCTATCTCGACGTCGGGTCACATCCCGAATACGCAACGCCGGAATGTGACAACGTGACCGAGCTGGTCACCCACGACAAGGCCGGCGAGCGCATTCTCGAGGGACTCCTGGTGGACGCGGAACGACGCCTGCACGAGGAGGGAATCGCGGGCGACGTCTACCTCTTCAAGAACAACACCGACTCCGCCGGCAACTCCTACGGCTGCCACGAGAATTACCTGGTGGCCAGGCACGGGGAGTTCTCGCGGCTCGCGGACATCCTCATTCCGTTCCTGGTGACGAGGCAGTTGCTGTGCGGCGCCGGCAAGGTGCTGCAGACGCCGCGCGGCGCCGTGTACTGCGTCAGCCAGCGGGCCGAGCACATCTGGGAGGGCGTCTCCTCGGCGACGACCCGCTCGAGGCCCATCATCAACACCCGCGACGAGCCGCACGCGGACGCCGAGCGCTACCGCCGCCTGCATGTGATCGTGGGCGACTCGAACATGTCCGAGACGACCATGCTGCTCAAGGTCGGCGCCACCGACCTGGTGCTGCGCATGATCGAGGCGGGCACCGTGATGCGCGACCTCACCCTGGAGAACCCGATCCGGGCGATCCGCGAGGTCAGCCACGACATCACCGGCCGGCGCAAGGTGCGCCTGGCCAGCGGCCGGGAGGCCTCCGCACTCGAGGTGCAGCGCGAGTACTACGAGAAGGCGCTGGACTTCTGCGAGCGCCGGGGCATCCGCACCGGCACCGTCGAGCAGGTGCTGGAGCTGTGGGGCCGCACACTGGACGCGATCGAGGCGGAGGACCTCGACCGCATCGGCACCGAGATCGACTGGGTCATGAAGTACAAGCTCCTCGAGCGGTACCGGGCCAAGCACAACATGACCATGTCGCATCCCCGGGTCGCGCAGATAGACCTCGCCTACCACGACATCCACCGTCGGCGGGGCCTGTACTACCTGCTGGAGAAGAAGGGACAAGCCGCCCGGATCTGCGATGATTTGAAGATCTTCGAGGGTAAGTCCGTTCCGCCGCAGACCACTCGGGCCCGGCTGCGGGGCGACTTCATCCGGCGGGCCCAGGAGCAGCGCCGCGACTTCACGGTCGACTGGGTGCACCTCAAGCTCAACGACCAGGCTCAGCGCACCGTGTTGTGCAAGGACCCGTTCCGTTCGGTGGACGAGCGGGTGGAGAAGCTGATCGCCGGAATGTGAGGGACGCGTTCCGCCAGGGGATGCCGAAATCCCCGGAACGTGACACGGGCGCCGTACGTTACACCGTGCGGCGCCCTTCTCACGCCGTAGAGTTGCGCGGACGCCATCCACAAGATCGACGATTACGAGGCCCCCACCGTGCGCCGACGCTCACTTCTCATTGCCGTTCCCGCTGGACTGGCCACCCTCGCCGCGTGCGGCGACGACAAGTCCGACTCGGGCAAGGCCAGCGACAGCGCTTCGCCCTCGGCGCCGGAGACGGGCGCGGCGCCGCCGCCCAAGATCGTCGACGGACCGCTGCCGGCGATCACGGCGGGCACGAAGTTCGGCGAGAAGCCGACGGTCGCCAAGGGCAGCGGTGACCCCTCCGACCAGCTCGCGGTCAAGACGGTCATCGCGGGCAGCGGCAAGACGGTCGCCGAGGGCGACTTCGTCGTGGCCCACTACCTCGGCCAGGTGTGGAACACCGCGAAGGTCTTCGACAACTCGTACGACCGCAAGACCCCGCTGGCGATCCAGCTCGCCCAGGGCAGCATCATCGACGGCTGGCGGTACGCGCTGACCGGCAAGAAGACCGGCAGCCGCGTCCAGATGGCCGTCCCGCCCACGTGGGGGTACGGCGAGCAGGGCAACCAGCAGGCCGGTATCAAGGGCACCGACACGCTGGTGTTCGTGGTCGACATGCAGGACGCGTTCAACGCCAAGAGTTCCGCCAAGGGCTCCGAGGTGGCCCAGGACAACACCGACCTGCCCAAGGTCGGCACCAACACCGACGGCAAGGCGCCCTCCGTCGAGGTGCCCGACGCGGACGCCCCGAAGAAGCTCGTGTCGAGCTATGTCATCGAGGGCGACGGCGAGGAGGTCGGCGCCGAGAGCAGCGTCCTCGTGCAGTACAAGGGCGTGCTGTGGGACGGCGGCAAGGAGTTCGACTCCACGTACGGCCGGGGACAGCTGACGTCGTTCTCGCTCCAGCAGGTCGTCAAGGGCTGGGCGCAGGGGCTGACCGGCAAGAAGGTCGGCAGCCGGGTCCTCATCGTGATCCCGCCGGAGCTGGGCTACGGCGACCAGCCGCCGCAGGGCAGCGGCATCAAGAAGGACTCCACGCTGGTCTTCTCGGTCGACATCCTCGCGAAGCTGTGACGCCGTGAGGATGTAAGACTGTGCGTGTTCGCCTTTCCGCAGACAAGCAGGAGCGTAAGACGTGAGCATCGACAAGCCCGAGATCGACTTCCCGGGCGGCGAGCCCCCGGCGGACCTCGAGATCAAGGACATCTGGGAGGGCGACGGCGAGGTCGCGAAGGCGGGCCAGACCGTCACCGTGCACTACGTCGGTGTCGCCTTCAGCACGGGCGAGGAGTTCGACGCCAGCTGGAACCGTGGCACCCCCTTCCGCTTCCCGCTGGGCGGCGGCCGGGTCATCAAGGGCTGGGACCAGGGCGTGCAGGGCATGAAGGTCGGCGGCCGTCGCCAGCTGACCATCCCCGCCCACCTCGCCTACGGCAACCAGAGCCCGGCCCCGGCGATCAAGCCCGGCGAGACCCTGATCTTCGTGGTCGACCTGCTCGGCGTCTGATCCGATCGAAGTCGATCATCCAGGGCCCATGCCTGTCCGGGCATGGGCCCTCGGCTTTTACCGCGCCACCCCGGAGCGGTACGGTCATCGGTCGTAAGCACCATAGGGAGGCGAAGCGCGTCGATGGCCATTGCCAAGGCCGAGCGGCTGATGAATCTGGCGCTGTGTCTGCTCGGGACGCGGCGGCCGCTCAGCAAGCGCGAGCTGCGCGATTCCATCGAGGCGTATGTCGAGGCGGTCAGGCCGGGCAGCGGCGCGGCGGGCTCGGACGACTCCTTCAACCGCATGTTCGAGCGCGACAAGGACGATCTGCGCGAACTCGGACTGGTCATCGAGACCGTCGAGAACCTCGACGGCGAGACCGGCTATCTGGCCCGCCGTGACAGCAACCGGCTGCCGCCCATCACCCTCGACGCCGAGGAGGCCGCCGCCCTCGGACTCGCCGCCAAGGTGTGGCAGCAGGCGCGGCTCGCCGGAGCGGCCAGCGGAGCCCTGCAGAAGCTGCGCGCGGCAGGCCTCCCCGAGGACGTCGACCCGTACGGGGCCCATGGCGCGCTGGAGCCGCGCATCCCCGTGCACGAGGCCGCGTTCGAGCCGCTGATGCTGGCCCTGCGCGACCGCCGCCCGGTCGTCTTCGACTACCGCAAGGCCAACGCCGCACAGCCCGGGCAACGGCATGTCGAGCCGTGGGCGCTGGAATGCTGGCGCGGTCACTGGTACCTGGCCGGCTGGGACCGTGACCGGGGCGCCGAGCGGGTCTTCCGGCTCTCCAGGATCACCGGCAAGGTGCGCTCGCGCAGTGGCCGGTTCACCGTCCCGGTGCCGGACGTCGTCACCGTCCGGGAGACCGTGGCGAGCTGGGCCGGGGAGAGCGCCGACCGTTCGGCGCGGATCCGGCTGCGTTCCGACGCCGGTTACCCCCTTCGGGCGAAGGCCACCGCGGTGCGGGAACTCGGCGAGGGCTGGGACGAGTTGGAGATTCCGTACGGGCACGGCCTGGATGCCTGGCTGGTGGAGTTCGGGCCGGACGTGGTGGTCCTGGAGCCCGCCGAGCTGCGGGCCGACGTGGTGGACCGGCTGCGCGCCGTGGCCAAGGGCTGAGGGGGAGCGGACACAACGTGGCAGGCAAACCGGTCAGGCCCTCGAACGCCATCGACCAGACCCGTCGGATGCTCTCCCTGGTGACGTATCTGCGGGAGCGCCCCGGCGCCCGGATCGAGGACGTGGCGCGCGCCTTCGGGATCACCGAGGACGAGCTGGTCTCCGACCTCGATGTGCTGCCCATGTGCGGCACCAGCTTCCGCGGCGGCGACCTGCTGGACATCGACACCGACGGCGAGCGCATCTGGTGGCACAATCCGGCCGCTCTCGGCGCGGAGGCGGCCGAGCCGCTGCGGCTCGCCGCCGACGAGGCCACCGCCCTGCTGGTGGCCGCCCGCGCCGTGGCCACGCTGCCCGGACTGCGGGAGAGCGACCGGCAGGCGCTGCTGCGCGCCACCGCCAAGGTGGAGACCGCGGCCGGAGAGGCGGCCGGTGCGAGCTCCCGGCTCTCGGTGACGTTCGAGTCCGAGGGCGGCGTCTTCGCCGACGTCGACCGGGCCATCGCCGAGCGCCGCAGACTGTGGATCCGCTACTACTCGCCGGCGCGCGACGAGGTCACCGAGCGGGAGATCGACCCCATCCGCCTGGTCAGCGTCGGGCACACCTATGTCGAGGCCTGGTGCCGCCGCTCCGAGGCGCGCCGCACCTTCCGCCTCGACCGGGTCGCCGAGATCAGGATCCTCGACGAGCCGTCCGCGCCGCCCGAGGTCGAGCTGCGGGACCTGTCGGAAGGGCTGGTGCAGCCCGCGGCCGAGGACCCGGAGGTCGTCGTCGAGGTCGCGCCGGGCGGGCGCTGGGTCGCGGAGTACTACCCGCACGACAGCGCGGAGGAACTGCCGGACGGCGGGCTGCGGATCATCCTGCGCACGCCCGACCCGGCCTCGCTCAGGCGGCTGGCCCTGCGGCTCGGCCGTGACGGCCGCATCGTCGAGCCGCACGAGCTGGCCGACAGCGCCCGGCAGGCCGCCCGCGAGGCGCTGGCGGCGTACGACGGGGTCGAGGCGGCCGGATGAGCGCACCGCACCCGGTGCGGCACGGGCAGCCGGTCCCCGATGGGCGGCCGGTGCCGCAGAGGCAGCCGCGGCTTGACGGGCGGCCGGCGCTGGGCGGCCGGCTGCTTCCGGACCGGCAGTTACCGCCCGATGGGCGGCTCGTGCCGTGCGGGCAGCCGGAGTTCGATGGGCTGTCTGTGCCGGACGGGTCACCGGTACCGGCGGGGCAGGACGACAGGCAGGAGCGAGGACTGTGAGTGAGTCGGCGACCCCTGGAGTGCGGGGCATGACGGCGGCGTCCGCGTTCGCCGGGATGACAAGTGTGGCCCCGGTCGTGTTCCGGGCGGGCTGCCCGGACTGCCGGGAGCGCTTCGAGCTCACCGCGAGCGCGCTGCGCCTGGCCATCGGCGCCAGCAACCGCACCACCTTCTACTCCTTCACCTGCCCCGAGTGCGGCGCGGCCGTCCGCAAGCCGGCGGGGGAGCGGATCGTCGAGCTGCTGACCGGCGGCGGGGTCCGGACGCTGCGGCTGCACTCGACGGTCTAGGCTCGCCCTCATGTTCTGGCCGATGTTCGCGGTTGCCGTGGGGTTCCTGGGTCTACTGGTGCTCGGGGTGCTGGCCGTCCGGGTCTTCGTCGAGGCGGAGCGGCTCGGCAGACAGGTGACGGACTCCGCGCGCCGCATCAGCCGGGCAGCGGAGGACCTGGAGCGTGCGGCGACGGGTGCGGCCCGTTCCGCCGAAGCGCTCTGAGCTGCACCGGCGTCCTTTCCACGCCGTTCCGGCCCGCTTCGCCCTGTCACCTTGCGGGCCCCGACAGGTACGCTGCTGATCGCGGCCCGGAGAACGAGGCCCGGACCGCGGACGGGAGTACGCACGGGGATTGCCTCACGTTTACCCCCGAGCGTTACGATCGCTGACAACACGACCGTTCGGACACATGTCCGACCGGTCGGACAGCACCCACCCCAGCAGCCTCGGTGAGAAGGTAAAGACTTATGTTCGGAAGGCTCGGCGCTCCCGAGATCATTCTCATCCTCGTCGTCATCATCCTGCTGTTCGGCGCGAAGAAGCTTCCGGACATGGCGCGGTCGCTCGGCAAGTCCGCTCGCATCCTCAAGAGCGAGGCCAAGGCGATGAAGGAGGACAAGTCCTCCGCCCCGGCCGACCCGCCGGCCACCGGCGAGCAGCAGCCTCCCTCGCAGCGCACCATCCAGGCCGCCCCCGGTGACGTGACCAGCTCCCGCCCGGTCACGGAGCCGACGGACACGACCAAGCGCTGACGCAGGGCCGGTGAACTCCGGCCCGCCGCACGAGATGGGAACGTGGGTTGCTCAAGTCTGCCCGCAAGAAGGAGAGGGATCCCGAGGGACGGATGCCCCTCGCGGAGCACCTTCGTGAGCTCCGCAACCGGCTCGCGAAGGCACTGCTGGCCATCGTGCTGGTGACGGTCGTCGCCGCCTTCTTCTACAACGAGATCATCAACTTCTTCACCGAGCCGGTCCTCAAGTCCGTCGGGTGCAAGCAGTCCTTCGAGGAACTCGCGCGCGCCAAGGACGACGCGGATCCGTGCGCGCAGATCACGATCAACGGTCTGCTCACGCCGTTCACGCTGGCGCTGAAGGTCTCCCTGATGGCCGGTGTCGTACTGGCCTCGCCGGTCTGGCTGTACCAGCTGTGGGCCTTCGTCGCCCCGGGGCTGCACCGGCACGAGAGGAAGTACGCCTACGGGTTCGTCGCGACGGGCTTCCCGCTCTTCCTCGTTGGCGCCTACTTCGCGTACGCGGTCCTGCCGACCACCGCCGAGGTGCTCATCACCTTCACGCCGTTCGGCGTCGACAACCTGCTGCCGCTGGACGACCTGCTCGACCTCGTCACGCGCATGGTGGTCGTCTTCGGCCTCTCCTTCGAGCTGCCCCTGCTGCTGATCATGCTCAACTTCTCCGGAGCACTGACCGGCAAGCGGATGCTCGGCTGGTGGCGCGGGATGATCATGGGCATCACGCTGTTCGCGGCCATCGCCACGCCGAGCACCGACCCGCTGACCATGATGGCGCTCGCCGGTCCGATCTGGATCCTGTACTTCGGCGCGGTGGCCGTGTCCCTGCTCAACGACCGCCGCAGGCGTCGCATGGAGGCGCTGGGCCCCGCCGACGACGAGGCGTCCGAGCTGGATCTCACCCCCGAGGACATCGACCCGGTGGAACCGGTGGCCGCCCTGCCCGAGCAGGCGACCAAGGACCGGGTCAACGGTTATGACGACGTGACCTGAGGATCGGCTCACAGCTCGTAAGGTCGCTTCCGTGACCAGCGAGATCACCCTCTTCGTCAACCCCACCGCGGGCCGCGGCCGGGGCGCCCGCGCGGCGCGGCCGGCCGCTTCCGCGTTGCGGGACGCCGGTTTCTCGGTACGGACGATCCTCGGTGAGAACGCCGAGGACGCGGCGGCCCGCGCGCGTGCCGCCGTCGCGGACGGCACCGGCGCCCTGATCGCCGTCGGAGGCGACGGCATGGCGAACCTGGCCCTGCAGGCCGTCGTCGGCACCGGAACCCCGCTCGGGCTGGTCGCCACGGGTACCGGCAACGACTTCGCCCGCGCCCTCGGCATGCCGCTGCGGGAACCGGCCGCCGCGGGCCGGATGATCGCCGACGCCCTCAAGTGCGGCCGGGTGCGCGACATCGACCTCGGACGGGTCGGCGACCGCTGGTTCGCCACCGTCCTCGCGTCCGGCTTCGACTCCCGGGTCAACGACCGCGGCAACCGGATGCGGCTGCCCGCGGGGCGCTTCAGGTACGACCTCGCCATGGTCGCCGAGCTCGCCGCCTTCCGTCCGTTCCCCTACCGGATCACCCTCGACGGCGGCGACGTCCACGAGGTCGAGGCGACGCTGGTCGCCGTCGGCAACGGATCGTCGTACGGCGGCGGCATGCGGATCTGCCCCGGCGCCGATCTCACCGACGGGCTGTTCGACATCACGGTGGTCGGGGACTGCGGCCGGGCCACGCTGCTGCGGGTCTTTCCGGCGGTGTACCGGGGGACGCATGTCGAGCATCCCGAGGTCACCGTCTTCCGCGCGGCACGGGTGGAGCTCGCCGCGGCGGAGATCACCGGGTACGCGGACGGCGAACCGCTCGGGCCGCTGCCGCTGAGCGCGCACTGCGTGCGCGGAGCCGTGCGGGTCGTGGGCCCCTGAGCTGGGCGGTTCCCCCGTCGCACCGGAGCCGATCCGGATAATGATCGTCCTGTTGTCGGTGCGGCCCGGTACGCTCGAAGGCACGATGACAGAGGACCTCTCACCGGCCGAGCGGTACGCGGCAGCACGCAGGCGCGCTGCCGAGCAGGCCACCGCGCTCGCCTCCTTCCGCGAGATGTACGACTTCGGCCTCGACCCCTTCCAGATCGAGGCCTGCCAGGCGCTCGAGGCGGGGAAGGGCGTGCTGGTCGCGGCGCCCACCGGCTCCGGCAAGACGATCGTGGGCGAGTTCGCCGTCCATCTCGCCCTGGGGCAGGGCAAGAAGTGCTTCTACACGACACCCATCAAGGCGCTGTCGAACCAGAAGTACGCCGATCTGTGCCGCCGTTACGGCACCGACAAGGTGGGCCTGCTCACCGGCGACAACAGCGTCAACTCCGACGCCCCCGTGGTCGTGATGACCACCGAGGTGCTGCGGAACATGCTGTACGCCGGTTCACAGACCCTCCTCGGCCTCGGCTACGTGGTGATGGACGAGGTGCACTACCTCTCCGACCGCTTCCGTGGTGCCGTCTGGGAGGAAGTGATCATCCACCTCCCCGAGTCCGTGACCCTGGTGTCCCTGTCGGCGACGGTGTCGAACGCCGAGGAGTTCGGCGACTGGCTGGACACCGTCCGTGGCCACACCGAGGTGATCGTCTCCGAGCACCGGCCGGTGCCGCTGTTCCAGCACGTGCTCGCCGGGCGCCGGATCTACGACCTGTTCGAGGAGGGCGAGGGCCAGAAGAAGGCCGTCAACCCGGACCTCACCCGGATGGCCCGCCTGGAGGCGAGCCGCCCGTCCTGGGGCGACCGCAAGCGCGGGCGGGGCAACATGCGCGAGGCCGACCGGGAGCGCGAGCGCAGACAGCGCTCGCGCGTGTGGACGCCGAGCCGTCCCGAGGTCATCGAGCGGCTGGACGCCGAGGGCCTGCTGCCCGCCATCACCTTCATCTTCAGCCGCGCCGCCTGCGAGGCCGCCGTCCAGCAGTGCCTGTACGCCGGACTCCGGCTCAACGACGAGGAGGCGCGGGCCCATGTCCGCGCCCTGGTCGAGGAGCGCACCGCCTCCATCCCGGCCGAGGACCTGCACGTCCTGGGCTACTACGAGTGGCTGGAGGGCCTGGAGCGCGGCATCGCGGCCCATCACGCGGGCATGCTGCCGACGTTCAAGGAGGTCGTCGAGGAGCTGTTCGTCCGCGGTCTGGTGAAGGCCGTGTTCGCCACCGAGACCCTGGCCCTCGGCATCAACATGCCCGCCCGCTCGGTGGTGCTGGAGAAGCTCGTCAAGTGGAACGGCGAGCAGCACGCCGACATCACCCCCGGCGAGTACACCCAGCTGACCGGCCGGGCCGGCCGGCGCGGCATCGACGTCGAGGGCCACGCGGTCGTGCTGTGGCAGCGCGCGATGAACCCCGAGCACCTGGCGGGGCTGGCCGGCACCCGTACGTATCCCCTGCGCTCCAGCTTCAAGCCGTCGTACAACATGGCGGTCAACCTGGTCGAGCAGTTCGGCCGGCACCGCTCGCGCGAACTGCTGGAGACCTCGTTCGCACAGTTCCAGGCGGACAAGTCGGTCGTGGGCATCTCGCGGCAGGTGCAGCGCAACGAGGAGGGGCTGGAGGGCTACAAGGCCTCCATGACCTGCCACCTCGGCGACTTCGAGGAGTACGCGCGGCTGCGCCGCGAGCTGAAGGACCGGGAGAACGAGCTGGCCCGGCAGGGCGCGGTGCAGCGGCGCGCGGAGGCCGCCGTCGCGCTGGAGAAGCTGAAGCCGGGCGATGTCATCCACGTGCCCACCGGCAAGTACGCGGGGCTGGCGCTGGTCCTCGACCCGGGGCTGCCCGCGGGCCGCACCAACGGCCACCGCGGCATCGAGTACCACGACGGTCCGCGCCCGCTGGTGCTGACCGCCGAGCGGCAGGTCAAGCGGCTGGCGTCGATCGACTTCCCGGTGCCGGTCGAGGCGTTGGAGCGGATGCGGATCCCGAAGTCCTTCAACCCGCGCTCCCCGCAGTCCCGTCGGGACCTCGCCTCCGCCCTGCGCACCAAGGCCGGGCACATCGCGCCGGACCGGCACCGCAAGAAGCGCTCCGAGGCGGCCGACGACCGGCAGATCGCGCGGCTGCGCAAGGCGCTCCGGGCACACCCCTGCCATGGCTGCCAGGACCGTGAGGACCACGCCCGCTGGGCCGAGCGGTACCACCGGCTGGTGCGCGACACCTCGCAGCTGGAGCGGCGCATCGAGGGCCGGACCAACACGATCGCCCGCACCTTCGACCGTATCGTCGCGCTGCTGAGCGAGATGGACTATCTGCGCGGCGACGAGGTCACCGAGCACGGCAAGCGGCTGGCCCGGCTGTACGGCGAACTCGACCTGCTGGCCAGCGAATGCCTGCGCGAGGGCGTCTGGGAGGGGCTTGCCCCCGCCGAACTCGCCGCCTGCGTCTCGGCGCTGGTGTACGAGGCCCGGGTCGCCGACGACGCGATGGCGCCCAAGCTGCCCTCGGGCAAGGCGAAGGCGGCACTCGGCGAGATGGTCCGCATCTGGGGGCGGCTGGACGCGCTGGAGGAGGACTTCCGGATCAGCCAGACCGAGGGCGTGGGCCAGCGCGAGCCCGACCTCGGCTTCGCCTGGGCCGCCTACATGTGGGCCTCGGGCAAGGGCCTGGACGAGGTGCTGCGCGAGGCGGAGATGCCCGCCGGTGACTTCGTGCGCTGGTGCAAGCAGGTCATCGACGTGCTCGGCCAGATCTCGGCCGCCGCGCCCGCCACCGACGGCTCGACGGTCGCCAGGAACGCCCGCAGGGCGGTGGACGCGCTGCTGCGCGGCGTGGTGGCCTACTCCTCCGTGGGGTGACCCACCCGGCGACGTCCGGGGGTCGATCCCTCGGGCGCCGCACCGCCGAAAGCCCGGCGCGCTCCCGGCGCGCCGGGCTTTCGCGTCCCCCGCGCCCCCACCGGGAGCATCACCGGCCGACTTCCTGGGCAGGATCAGCGGCGCAGGGCTTTCCTCACCCGTGACGGTGAGTGGTTTTCGTACGCGCGTGCACGGTGACGGTCTGTGTTCGAACGGGCGCACACCGTTTAAATGACCCGAGCGTACTCCTGCCCCAAAGGTCATTTCCGGCACTTGCTGAATATGACATGGCGATGATCCTGCCGGACTAAGCTCGCCCGCAGCGCACCGAGTTGAGATGAATTCGTGCGCTTGTTCCCCTATGCGCATGTTTCCGACCGTCAGTCGATTCGCTTCAGAGGGCTCACATGGCGAGTGTCCACCTTCCTTACGCACGCGTGCTGTTGTTGCCGGCCATAGTGATGGCCGCGGCGACCGGAGCCGCCGTCGCCCTGGTGACGGAGCCCGCCCGGATCGCCGTCGGCGTGTGCGGTGCCGTCGCGACCCTGCTCGTGACCGCCGCCGCGACCGAGGCGGTGCGCCGCGGCCGTGTCCTGCGGGACGCGCGCGCCGAGTACGACCGTCACCGTGCGTATCTGGAGGCGCGGATCGCCGCCCACGACACGGAGACGGACTACTTCTCCCGCCACGTCGTTCCCACGGCCCTGGACTACCTCCACAGCGGACACGACGCCGACGAGGTGCTCCGCCACCTTCCCCGGCTCAACCCGGCCTGGCGCGATCTGCCGAAGTACCAGACCGACATGCTCAAGACGATGCTGACGATCATCGACGAGGAGGAGACCCTGCGCGATTCCGCCCAGCGTTCCTTCGTCAGCATCGCCCGCCGCGTCCAGGCGATCGTCCACCAGCAGGCCAAGGAACTCCGCGAGATGGAGGAGGACCACGGCCGCAACCCCGAGGTCTTCGACGACCTGCTGCGCATCGACCACGGCACCGCGCTGATCGGCCGTCTCGCCGACTCCATCTCCGTCCTCGGCGGCGGCCGTCCCGGACGCCAGTGGCCCAAGCCCGTCGCGCTCTACAGCGTGCTGCGCGGCGCCATGTCGCGCATCCTCGAGTACCGCCGCATCGACCTGAAGTCGATCGCCAAGGTCAACATCAAGGGCATCTACGTCGAGCCGGTCATCCACGCCGCCGCCGAGCTCCTCGACAACGCCACCCGCTACTCACCGCCGACCTCCAAGGTGAGCGTCACCGCCACGGAGGTGCAGACCGGCGTCGCCATCGAGATCGAGGACGCCGGCGTCAGCCTCGACGAGCAGGCCCGGGCCCGGATCGAAGGGATCCTGGAGCAGGCCCAGAGGGGCGTCGACCTCCAGGAGATCGGGGCGAACCCGCGCCTCGGCCTCGCCGTCGTCGGCCGGCTCTGCACCGCGTTCAACATGCAGGTCTCGCTGCGCGCCTCCGCCTACGGCGGCGTCCGCGCCGTCCTCATCGTGCCGAGCGAGATGATCACCGACCAGCCCGGCGTCGGCCTCGCCCACGGCATCGGGGCGACCGCCGTGCCCCGCCCGGTCGACGCCCTCCCCGGCCCCGAGCGCACCCCCAAGAGGCGCCGCCCCACCAGCCCCCGCATCCCCGACACGGTCGCCATGGAGGACGACGTCCCCGAGGTCACCGAGTGGACCGCGGGCGGCCTGCCGCAGCGCCGCAGCAGGGTGAAGACCCCGCTGGCCCAGCGGTACGCCGAGCAGGCGGCCGCCGAACGGGCCGAGCGGGAGGCCGCGGAGCGCGGCGAGGAGTACCACGACATCTGGGCCAGGCCCGAGCCCGAGAAGAAGAAGCGGAACGACCGTGAACCCGGGCTGTGGGTCGACGCCTTCTGGGAGGGCCTGAAGAAGGACCTCGACCCGGGCGTCCACCCCACCGACTTCACCCGGAACCCGACCGCCTACCTGCATCTCATCAACGAACCGGCCCGCACCGAGGCCGATGACGAGGGGGACCTCAAGTGATCCAGCAACGAGCGAACTTCGACTGGATGCTCAAGGAGCTCGCCGACGGCGTACCCGGCGTCGAGATGATCGTGGTGCTCTCCGCCGACGGCCTGCGCATCGCCCGCTACGGCGGCGACCCGGACGCCGCCGACCGGGTCGCCGCGGCCTGCGCGGGCGTACAGAGCCTCGCCGGGGCCGTCGCCCAGGAACTGCCGCACGGCGACGGCGAGATGAAGCTGGTGCTCATCGAGATCAACGAGGGCTACTTCTATCTGATGGCGGCCGGCGCCAACGCCTATCTCGCGGTGCTCTCCGACATGACCTGCGAACCCGGCCGGATGGGCGGCATGATGCGCGACCTCGTCGTCCGCATCGGCGCCCATCTGACCAGTCCGCCCCGACGGAACGGGCAGACCGTATGACTCCTCCGCGACGCCAGAGGCGCTTCCCCCAGGGTGACCCCCCTCCGCGACCGGCCGAACCGGCCAGGAAGGAGGGCGAGGGCGGCAATCCGGAGCGGCTGTACGTCGTCGCCGGTCCGGACGGCGAACGTGCGGACCTCGACCTCGTGACGCTGATCGTGGCGCGCTCCCCGGACCCCCCGCCCTCCGCCACCCCCGAGCAGGCGGCGCTGCTCCGGCTCTGCGTCGCCCCCCTGTCCGTGGCCGAACTGTCGGCCTACCTCAGCCTGCCGTTCAGCGTGGTGACCGTGCTGCTCACCGAGATGCTGACGGCGGAACTGGTGCAGGCGCGTTCCCCGATCGTACGGAAGGCGCTCCCGGACCGTTCCCTTCTCGAAGCGGTGATGCATGGACTTCAAAGGCTCTGACACCATTGCGGGCCCACGGGCCGAGGACCAGTTGCCGCACACGGCACAGGCCGCGGTGAAGATCGTGATCGTGGGCGGATTCGGGGTCGGCAAGACGACCATGGTCGGCTCGGTCAGCGAGATCAAACCGCTGACCACCGAGGAGACCATGACGCAGGCCGGCATCGGGGTCGACGACAACTTCGGTTCCGCCTCCAAGACGGCCACCACGGTCGCCATGGACTTCGGCCGCATCAAGATCACGGACCAGCTGGTGCTGTACCTCTTCGGCACCCCGGGCCAGGAGCGCTTCTGGTTCCTGTGGAACGGCCTGTTCGAGGGGGCGCTCGGCGCGGTCGTCCTGGTCGACACCCGGCGTCTCGAAGTCAGCTTCGACGTGATGGGGCGGCTGGAGGAACGCGGCGTGCCGTTCGTCGTCGCGGTCAACTCCTTCCCGGACGGACCGCGTTACCCGATCGCGGATCTGCGGTCCGCCCTCGACCTGTCCGAGCACATCCCCATCGTGGAGTGCGACGTCCGGCGCCGGGCCTCCAGCCGTGACGTCCTGATGACCCTGATGCGGTTCCTGCACTCGCTCGCCATGACGGGCTCGCTCACCTGATCCACGGGATCCGTCCCGTTCCCCAGACCGCTGCCTTCCCTTTTCGGAGCGACCACTGTGACGCCTGAATCCCACTCCCTGACGGGAGACACCCCGACCGGAACGGACGGCCTCCGGCCCGGTCCGCCCCCCGGCTGCCCCGCGCACGGCCTGGGCCCCGGAGGGCTGAGCCGGCTGCACGAGTCGGACGACCTGAAGAAGCTGTACGAGAAGCTGCGGGCCGAACACGGCGCGGTGGCGCCCGCGCTGCTCCACGACGACGTGCCGGTGTGGGTGGTCCTCGGCCACGCCGAGAGCCAGCAGATGCTGCGCACCCCCGGGCAGTACGGTCGCGACACCCGCATCTGGTCCCCGCTCAGGGAGGGCATGGTCAAGCCCGACCACCCGCTGATGCCGCACATCGCCTGGCAGCCGATCTGCGCCTTCGCCGAGGGCGACGAGCACAAGCGGTTGCGCGGCGCCATCGACGCCGCCGTGGCGACCATCGACTTCCGCACGCTGCGCCGGCACATCAACCGCAGCGTCCAACGCGTCGTCAACGGGTTCTGCGAGGACGGCGAGGCCGACCTCGTCGGCCAGTACGCCGAGCATCTGCCGATGGCCGTGATGTGCCAGATCCTCGGCATGCCCGACGAGTACAACGACCGGATCGTCGAGGCCGCCCGCGACATGATCAAGGGCACCGAGACCGCCATCGCCAGCAACGCGTACATCGTCGAGATCCTGGGCCGCCTCACCGCCCGCCGCCGCGCGGAGCCGTTGAACGACTTCGCCAGCCACCTCGTCACCCACCCGGCCGGACTGACCGACGAGGAGGTCAGGGAACACCTCAGGCTGGTGCTCATCGCCGCCTACGAGACCATCGCCAATCTCCTCTCCAACGTGCTGCGCCAGGTGCTGATCGACCCGCGCTTCCGCGCCCAGCTCAACGGCGGCCAGATGACCGTGCCGGAGGCGGTCGAGCAACTGCTCTGGGACGAGCCGCCGTTCAGCACCATCCTCGGCTACTTCGCCAAGCAGGACACGGAGCTCGGCGGACAGCGCATCCGCAAGGGCGACGGACTGCTGTTCGCGCCCGCGCCGGCCAACGTCGATCCACGCGTACGCCCCGACCCAACCGCCGACATGCAGGGCAACCGCTCACACCTCGCCTTCGGCGGCGGCCCGCACGAGTGCCCGGGTCAGGACATCGGCCGCGTCATCGCCGAAGTCGGCGTCGACGCGCTGCTCATGCGGCTGCCCGACGTCGAACTGAGCATCCACGAGGACGATCTGTACTACACCGAGTCCATCGCCTCACGGCACCTCGTGGAGCTGCCCGTCCACTTCACCCCCCGGCCGCCGCAGGACGTGATGCAGCGGCCGAGCCACGAGAACGATGCGGCGCCGCAGCAGGACTGGCACATCGGCGCCGCCCGGCCGGGGACCGTGCCGGACCCCGCGCCCCCGGTGTCGCCCGCGCCGCGCTTCGAGCCGCCCGCCGCGCAGCCCCTTCCGGTGCCGCCGCCCCCGACGGTGGCGGAACCGGTCCCGCCGCGGAACGCCTGGCAGCGCTTCCTGCGCTGGTGGCGCGGTTACTGACCGGCGGCCCACGCCTCGTACGAGGTCCAGGCCGCGAGCACCCGGCCGCTGGCGAACCGGTGCTCCACGCCCGTCACCGGGTCGGTGAACTCCAGCGTCCGGGCCAGCAGTTGCAGCGGGCGCCGGAAGTCACCGGCCGGGACGGGGCCGGTCACCTCGGGGTACAGCGGATCACCGAGGATCGGCACACCGAGGGCGTTCATGTGGACCCGCAGCTGGTGGGTCTGCCCGGTACCGGGCACCAGCCGGTAGCGGCCGAGGCCGTCCGGCCGGTGGGCGACGAGTTCCACGCGGGTCAGCGCGTTCGGCTCGCCCTCGACCTCCCGGGCGGTCAGCACCCCGCGCTCTTTCACGATCCGGCTGCGGACGGTCCGGGGCAGCTCCAGCGCCGGGTCGTACGGGGCGACGGCCTCGTACTCCTTGCGCACCAGCCGGTCGCGGAACAGCGTCTGGTACGCGCCCCGCTCCTCGGGCCGGACCGTGAACAGCACCAGGCCCGCGGTGAGCCGGTCGAGGCGGTGGGCGGCGCCCAGCTCCGGGACGCCCAGCTCACGGCGCAGCCGGGCCAGCGCGGTCTGGGTGACGTGGCTGCCGCGCGGGGTGGTGGCCAGGAAGTGGGGCTTGTCGACGACGACGATGTGCTCGTCCCGGTGGACGACCTCCAGCGGGAAGGGCACCGGCACCTCCGCGGCCGGCTCCCGGTGGAACCACAGGAACAGGCCGGGTGCGTACGGCGTGTCCGCCGGTACGGCCCGCCCGTCCGCCCCGACGATCAGCCCCGCGGCGAACATCCCGTCGACGACACCGGCCCCGGCCGACAGCCGCTGCACCAGATGGTCCCGCACCGTGGCCCACTGACCCCCGGCGGGCAGCCGCACCCGCACCGGGTCCACCCCCTCGCGCTGCGGCAGGGGAGCGGGCGGGATCGGGCGTCTGCGTCTCACAGCGAGCAAGGGTATGAGGCGGGCCGCGAGACCGGTGCTACGCGTCCGGAGCGGCCGTACCGGGCGGGTTCTCGTGGCCGGCCGCCCGTTTCAGCCGGGCCTCGACCTCCTGGCGTGGCACGGCCTCGGCTCGCGCGTATTCGGTCACCGCGATCCGGACGTCGCGGGCGAGGTCGCGCCAGGCCCGCCAGGCGGTCTCCCAGGTCGCGGTCTGGCGACCGCTCCACTTGGTCCGGGTGGGAGGACCGTAGGCGTCCCGCAGCCGGCGTACCCGGGCGTGAGCCTCGTCCGCCGCGCGCTGCTTGGCCACGAGCTCGTCGA
The DNA here is from genome assembly GCA_014650015.1 of Streptomyces griseoloalbus. Taxonomy (GTDB): domain Bacteria; phylum Actinomycetota; class Actinomycetes; order Streptomycetales; family Streptomycetaceae; genus Streptomyces; species Streptomyces griseoloalbus. Next base: position 253,900 of record BMUD01000003.1, on the reverse strand, counting down.
AGGTGTGTGCCACGCGCCCGGATCCTGCGGCAGCCGCACGCCGTCGGCGGCTCGCCACGCCGACCGGGCCGGGGTGGCGGGCCCTGGTTCACCCGGTCGGCGCCTCGGACGAGGTCAGGCGGAGGCCCGCACGTCCTCCTGCTCGGCCTCGATGCGGGCGTTCCACTCGCGCTTGGAGGCCTGCCAGCCGTCCTCGTTGTGGCCGAGCCGCCAGTAGCCGGAGATCGACAGGTCCTCGCGCGCGATGCCGCGCTCCACCCGCAGCAGTCGGCGCAGCTCCTTCACGAAGTGGGCCTCGCCGTGGACGAAGGCATGCACCCGGCCCTCGGGGAAGTCGAGCGCGCGGACGGCCTCCACCAGCGCCTCGCCGACGGGGCGCCCGCCGCGGTGCAGCCAGCGGACCTCCACGTCGGAGTCGATCTTCTGCTCCTCCTCGGGGCCGGCGATCTCCACGAAGGCGTACGCCCTGGAGCGGCGCGGCAGTGCCTCCAGGGAGCGGGCGATCGCGGGCAGCGCGCTCTCGTCGCCGACGAGCAGATGCCAGTCGGCGGACGGGTCCGGGGCGTAGGCGCCGCCGGGGCCCAGGAACCGCACGATCTCGCCGGGCCGGACGCTCGCCGCCCAGGGACCGGCCAGGCCCTCGTCGCCGTGGATCACGAAGTCCAGGGTCAGTTCCCGGTGCTCGGCGTCCCACTGGCGCACGGTGTAGGTCCGCGTCACCGGCCACTGCTCGCGCGGGAACTCCTCGCGGATGCGCTGCAGGTCGAAGGGCTCCGGGTAGGTCACCCCCGCGGCCGGGAACAGCAGCTTGACGTAGTGGTCGGTGCAGGTGTCCGCGACGAGGCCGGCGAGGCCCTCGCCACCGAGCACCACGCGCTGCATGTGCGGGGTCAGCCGCTCGGTGCGGACGACCTCGGCGGTGTGCGGCGTGCGCGGTGAGCGTCCCGGTCGCTCTGCCATGAGGGGCCTCCCAGCTGTCACAGTTAGGTTTACCTAAGTTAGCACCTCGATCTCGGCCGACGCCTCATCGGAGAACGGGCCGTTCGGTTCGGCACGGTGTGCGGCTCACGCCGTGAGGGTCGTCAGCAGGCGCTGCAGCGAGCCGCCCAGGCCCCAGCGGGCGGCCAGGGACTCCACCGCCGCGGGGTCGCGCGGCGTGCGCGGCAGCGCCGTGTCGACGTCCGGGAGCGGGACGTCGTCCGCGACCCGGACGACCTTGGGGGCGACCGCGAGGTACGGCCGCGCCAGATCCAGGCGCTTGCGCTGCGACGGTGTGAGCCTGGCCTGCCGGTCGTCCACGGCCGCCAGGATCCCGGCCAGATCGCCGAACTCGGCGAGCAGTTTGGCCGCCGTCTTCTCCCCGATGCCGGGCACACCCGGCAGGCCGTCGCTCGGATCACCGCGCAGCAGCGCCAGATCCGCGTACCCCCTGCCGTCCACCCCATACTTCTCGCGCAGCGCCGCCTCGTCGGTGACCTGGAGCGTGGCGACGCCCTTCAGCGGATACAGCACCCGCACCCCGCGCGCGTCGTCCACCAACTGGTACAGGTCGCGGTCGCCGGTGACGATGTCGACCGGTCCGGTCGCCCGGGCGGTGAACGTGCCGATCACGTCGTCCGCCTCGTACCCGGCGACCCCCACGCGGGCGATGCCCACCGCGTCGAGCACCGCCTCGATGACCGGGACCTGCGGCGACAGCGTGTCGGGCACCTCCTCCTCGTCCGGGCCCGCCGGGTGTTCCTCGGCGACGCGGTGTGCCTTGTAGGAGGGGATCAGCTCCACCCGCCAGTGCGGGCGCCAGTCGGCGTCCATACAGGCCACCAGGTGGTCCGGGCGGTGGTCCTTGACCAGGCGGTCGATGAAGTCGAGCAGTCCGCGCACGGCGTTCACCGGTGTGCCGTCCGGGGCCCTGACGGACTCCGGGACGCCGAAGTAGGCGCGGAAGTACAGGGAGGCGGTGTCGAGGAGCATCAGTCGTCCGGTCACGTCCCGCATCATGCCGCACGCCACCGACAGTGCCCCGAAGGAAAGAGACCCGTGCCCCGAAGAAAAGGACCCGGCGCGTGATGCGCAACGAGTTGCGTAACGCGCCCACGCTGTGAGGCATCACACCAACACGTTTGCTCCGTGCGAAAGCGGGGAGGCGCGGCCCCGGAGCGATGCCGGTTACAGATTCAACCTGTTTTGGACCGCGTGAGCCGTCCGCCGGGCGTCGCTTCCGTCATTTGCCGTCGAGACAAGAGGTACGCGTGTCATCCAGGCTTGAGGCCGAGCATCTGTACAAGGTGTTCGGCAGACGACCGGACCAGGCGGTCGAACGACTGCGCCACAAGAAAGCGGACCGGGAGGAGCTGCGCGCCGACGGCATCACAGCCGCCGTCATCGACGCCTCCTTCACCGTGGAGCCGGGCGAGATCTTCGTCGTCATGGGCCTCTCGGGCTCGGGCAAGTCCACCTTGCTGCGGATGCTGAACGGCCTGCTGGAGCCGACCGCCGGACACGTGCGCTTCGACGGTCAGGACCTGACCGCGCTGCCCGACCGGGAACTGCGCCAGGTCCGTTCCAAGAAGATCAGCATGGTCTTCCAGCACTTCGCGCTGTTCCCGCACCGCAGCGTTCGTGACAACGCCGCGTACGGACTCGAAGTGCAGGGCGTGCCCCGCGCCGAGCGCGAAGCCCGCGCCGACGAGGCGCTCGCCCTGTGCGGCCTGGCCGGCTGGGAGAAGTCGTGGCCCGACGAGCTGTCCGGCGGCATGCAGCAGCGCGTCGGTCTCGCCCGCGCGCTCGCCACCGACGCGGACCTGCTGCTGATGGACGAGTCGTTCAGCGCGCTCGACCCGCTGATCCGCCGCGACATGCAGGACCAGCTGCTGGAACTGCAGCAGACCCTGAAGAAGACCATCGTCTTCATCACGCACGACCTCAACGAGGCCATGCGCCTGGGCGACCGCATCGCGGTGATGCGCGACGGCCGCATCGTGCAGATCGGCACCGCGCAGGACATCCTGATCCGGCCCGCCAACGACTACGTCGCCTCCTTCACCCAGGACGTCGACCGCTCCCGTGTGCTCACCGCCGGCGCGGTGATGGAGTGCGAGGTGCGCGGCGACGAGGCCGACTGCGGCTGCGAGACCGCGACACCCGACACGCCGTTCACCGACCTGTGCGCGATCAGCGCCCGCGTGCCGCACCCGGTGGCGGTGCTCGACAAGGAGCGCGCACTCGTCGGCGTCGTGCCCCGGCAGCGCCTCGTCGGCTTCCTCGGTGACGAGGAGTCCGACCCCGGCGTCTGCGACACCCCGCGGGGCAAGGGCGGCGAGAAGGTGATGGCCCGTGCCTAGGATCCCGCTCGGCGACTGGGTCAACAGCACCGTCGACTGGCTGCTCGCCAACGTCACCTGGCTGTTCGACTTCTTCAAGGCCGTCTTCACCGGCGCCTACGACGGTGTCAACGCCGTCCTCCAGGCCCCCGAGCCGCTGCTGCTCGCCGGCATCTTCGCGGTGATCGCCTTCTGGCTGCGCGGCACCTTCGCCGGTGTCCTCACCTTCGCCGGATTCGCCTTCCTGGACTCCCTCGAACTGTGGGAGGACTCGATGGTGACGCTGGCGCTGGTCATCGTCGCCACGGTGATCGCGCTGGTCATATCGGTGCCGGTGGGCATCTGGGCGGCCCGCTCGGACCGGGTCAGCGGATTCGTCCGGCCGATCCTGGACTTCATGCAGACGCTGCCCGCGATGATCTACCTCATCCCGGCCATCCTGTTCTTCGGGACCGGTCCCGCCCCGGGCATCGTCGCCACCCTGATCTTCGCGCTCGCCCCGGGCGTGCGCATGACCGAGCTGGGCATCCGCCAGGTCGACAAGGAACTGGTCGAGGCCGCCGAGGCGTTCGGCACCACCCCCCGCAACACCCTGCTGCGCGTCCAGCTGCCGCTGGCGCTGCCCACGGTGATGGCGGGCGTCAACCAGGTCATCATGCTCGGCCTGTCCATGGCCGCGATCGCCGGCATGGTCGGCACCGGCGGACTCGGCGGCGCGGTCATCGAGTCCATCGGCCAGCTCAACATCGGTCTCGGCTCCGAGGCCGGTATCGCCATCGTCATCCTGGCGATCTACCTGGACCGCATGACCAGCGCCCTGGGCACCCAGGTCTCACCGCTCGGCCGGCGCGCCGCCGCCAAGGCACGTGCCGCGCAGGGGCTGAAGATCTGGTCCTACCGGCCCCGCCCGCAGGTCGCCGTGATCGGCGTCGTCGTCCTCGCCCTGGTCGCGGGCGGCATGGGGATATTCGGTGGTGACGCGGGCGGCTCCGGCACCACCGCCGACGGCAAGAACGTGGGCAACGGCAAGAAGATCACCATCGGCTACATCCCGTGGGACGAGGGCGTCGCCTCCACCTTCCTGTGGAAGGAGATCCTGGAGCAGCGCGGCTTCGAGGTCGAGGCCGAGCAGTTCGAGGCCGGCCCGCTCTACACCGCCCTCGCGCAGGGCAACATCGACTTCCAGACGGACGCCTGGCTGCCCACCACCCACGAGGCGTACTGGAAGAAGTACGGCAAGCAGCTCGACGACCTCGGTGCCTGGTACGACGAGACGTCGCTGGAGCTGACCGTCCCGGCGTACATGAAGGACGTCGACTCCCTCGAGGACCTGAAGGGCAAGGCGGACCTCTTCGGTGGGAAGATCACCGGCATCGAGTCCAGCGCCGGCATGATGGGCCTGCTCAAGAGCAAGGTCCTCAAGGAGTACGGCCTGGACAAGGAGTACAAGGTCGTCGACAGCTCCACGCCGGCGATGCTGGCCGAGCTCAAGCGGGCCTACAGCAAGAAGGAACCGGTCGTCGTCACGCTCTGGTCGCCGCACTGGGCGTACAGCGACTACGACCTGAAGAAGCTGAAGGACCCCAAGGGGACCTGGGGCGAGGGCGACGGCGTGCACACGCTGTCCCGCAAGGGCTTCGCCGGCGAGAACCCCGCCGTCGGGAAGTGGCTGAAGGACTTCTCGATGACCGAGAAGCAGCTCACCGGCCTCGAGGCCGAGATCAACAAGGCCGGGAAGGGCAGGCAGCAGGACGCCGTCCGCTCCTGGCTGAAGGACAACCCCGGCCTCGTCGACGAGCTGGCCCCGGTCGGCTCCGGCTCCGGCTCCGCCCCCGCCGAGGCGAAGCGGCCGCTGGACATCGCCTGGTTCCCCTGGGACGAGGACATCGCCGTCACCTACCTGTGGAAGAACGTCCTGGAACGGCGCGGCTACAAGCTGAACCTCAAGCAGATGGACGTCGGCCCGGTCTACACCGGCCTCGCCTCCGGGGATCTCGACCTCAACTTCGACGCCTGGCTGCCCTACGCGCAGAAGAACTACTGGGACAAGAGCAAGGACAGACTCACCGACCTCGGTACCTGGTACGAGCCGACCTCGCTGGAGATCGCCGTCCCCTCGTACGTCAAGGACGTCAAGTCCCTGGAGGACCTCAAGGGCAAGGCGGACCTCTTCGACGGGCGGATCATCGGCATCGAGCCGGGCACCGGTGAGATGAACCTGGCCAAGACCAAGGTGCTGCCGGGCTACGGCCTGGACAAGGAGTACGAGGTCGTCGACGGTTCCACGCCGGCGATGCTGGCCGAGCTCAAGCGCGCCTACGCCAAGAAGGAGCCCATCGCCGTCACGCTGTGGTCGCCGCACTGGGCGTACAGCGAGTACGAGCTGACCAAGCTGAAGGACCCCGAGAAACTCTTCGGCGAGGGCAACACGATCCGCACCATCGCGAGCAAGAAGTTCCCCGAGCAGTACCCGCAGCTCACGAAGTGGATCAAGGGCTTCCATATGAGCGAGGACGAGCTCGGCACCCTGGAGGCGGAGATCAAGGACCGCGGCCAGGGCCACGAGGAGGAGGCCGTCGCCGCCTGGCTCGAGGAGCACCCGGAGATGGTGGAGCGGATGACCCCGCAGTAGTCCGTGGCACCGCGGCGACCGACGATCCCGCGGGCGACCGCAGTACCGGCAAGCCCACGAGGGGCGGGCCCGGAACCGCACCCGACGGTGCGGCCGGGCCCGCCCCTCGGGTCATCTTCGAGCCGGTCGTGTCCCGAGCCGCGCGGGAACACGACAGGGATCCGGACAACCACGGAGCGCGATGTCCTCCCCGAACTTCCCCGTGACCTTCCGCCGGGCCCGAGGAACAATGGCGAGAACACCCCGTATCGCACGCACGGGGAACCGAGGGGCCCGTCGGGCGGCCGGCGCGAACTGTGAGGTGGGCACCGCTCGCGTATGACGGCGACGTGACAGGCTTCTGAACGGTTTGCCGAACCTGCGTAGGGTGCAGACAACTCGACAGAAGGAGTGCGCCGCGAGATCGGCGCACGGGGCGCGGGACAATCGGCGAAGGAGGGAGCCGGAGCGATGGGCGACCACAAGGAACAGCCCCTGCGGGTGGGCGCGGCCGTGCGACGACGACGCCGTGCGCTGGAGCTCACCCTCGCCGTCGTGGCCGAGCGCAGCGGCCTGTCGGTCCCGTTCCTGAGCCAGATCGAGAACGAGCGCGCGCGTCCCAGCCAGAGCTCACTGGAGAAGGTCGCGGACGCCCTGCGCACCACCGCCGTGGAGCTCCTGGCCGCCGCCGATCCGGCGTGCAGCGTGGACGTCGTCCGCGCCGAGGGGGCCGGCGGCGAGCCGGTGCCCGATCCGCAGGTGCGTTCCCTGGTGCGCGGTCACCACCAGATGCACGCCTCGGAGTTCACCGGCGACCACGACGCCGGCCGTGAACTGCAGTTCCGCAACGACCAGTTGATGTACGTGGCGGACGGCGCCGTGGAGATCGAGGCGGAGGGCCGCGCGTACCGCCTGGGCCGGGGCGACACCCTGTACCTCACCGGAGGCGTCCGGCACCGCTGGCGGGCCACGGTGCCGGAGACGCGGCTGCTCGTCGTCGCCGTCGCCGATCACATCGAGGCGGTGCGGGACAAGCCGCGCCGATGAGTCCGGCCAGGATCGTCTCCCTCGTCCCGTCGCTGACGGAGGCGGTGGCGCTCTCCGCCCCCGGCTCCCTGGCCGGCGCCACGGACTGGTGCACGCATCCGGCCGGGCTGGACGTCGTGCGCGTCGGCGGTACGAAGAATCCGGAGGTGGACCGGATCATCGGCCTCGCCCCCGATCTGGTGATCGCCAACGAGGAGGAGAACCGCGAGCCCGATCTGGCGGCCCTGCGCGCGGCGGGCCTGGAGGTGCTGGTGACGGAGGTGCGGACGCTGCCGCAGGCCTTCCGCGAGCTGGCCCGGGTACTCATGGCGTGCGGGGTCACGGCGCGGCCCCGGTGGCTGGACGGGGCCGAGGCCGCCTGGGACGCCCTGTCCGCGCCCCCGGAGGCGAGGACGGCCGTCGTGCCGGTCTGGCGGCGGCCCTGGATGGTGCTGGGCCGGGACACCTTCGCGGGCGACCTGCTGTCCCGGCTCGGCGTCGGCCATCTGTACGCGACCCACCCGGAGCGTTATCCGCGCATCCCGCTCGACGCACTCCGCGCGGCGGAACCGGACCTCGTCGTGCTCCCCGACGAGCCGTACCGCTTCACCGCCGACGACGGCCCCGAGGCCTTCCCCGGGGTGCCCTGCGCGCTGGTCAGCGGGCGGCATCTGACCTGGTACGGGCCGTCGCTGGCCGAGGCACCGACGGTGCTGGACCGGGCCCTGCGAGCAGCGCGCCGCTGACCAGACCGCGCACGGTGTGCAGCGTGGCGGTGGCCCAGGCGGCGACGAGGAGGGCGTAGAGGAGGACGGTCAGCCCGTCGTAGACGAGGAGCCCGGTGTGCCGGGACAGGGCCGCGGCGCCGGTGACACAGGTGCCGACCGGGAAGGTGAACGACCACCAGGTCATCGAGAAGCGCATCCCCTGGCGGCGGGCCCGCACGACATGGGCGGTGGCGAGGCAGAGCCACAGCAGCGCGAAGCCCGTCACGGGTACCCCGTACAGGACGGCGAGGAGCCCGAAGCCCTGGTCGTACGGTGCCGGTACGACACCGGGGGCGACGTCCGCGAACGCGCCGACGGCGGTGGTGGACTGGCCCAGCGGGCCGAGCACGAGGAACAGCGTCGGGGTGAGCGCGAGCGGCAGCGGGCCGCCGGTGATCAGCCGGGCGAAGACCAGGGGCAGCATCAGCAGGGTCGCGAGCAGGCTGAGCCCGAACAGCGCGAAGCAGGCGAGCAGCAGGGTCTCCCGGGGCTGCCCCGGCGGCAGGTGCGGCACCAGACGCGGCCCGAGGGCGGCGGACACCATGGGCGCGACCAGGGGCAGGAGCCACGCGGGCGTCGCCTGCTCGGGGGTGAGGCGGTGGTGTACGGCCATGAGGTACGGGACGGCCACGGCGGCCGCCAGCCCGACGGCCGTACCGGCGGTGAACAGCACGGCGTCCAGGGCGACGGCCGGACCGGGCCCGATCCAGTCCCGCCCGACGGAGAGCGCGCCGCCGCCGACGGCCAGCAGGGCCATGGACGGACAGCCGTGGAACGGGGCCACGGCCGGGTCGAGCAGATGGGCACGGGCCTGGTCGCGGTGGTGGGCCCAGTGCAGGGCGCGGGCGGCGAGCAGGGCCAGCAGGAGGACCAGGGACAGGGCCCAGACGGCGGTGAGGGCGGTGCGCAGGCCGGGAACCCGCACGGGGAGCACGGCACCCGAGGCGGCCACGACGGCGGTGCCCATGACGCAGGCGTACCAGTTCGGTCCGAGGTGACGGACGGGTGTGGTGAGCCGGGGTCGTGCGGTGGTGAGGACCATGGTCATACGGTCGTACCGGGGGAGGGGCGTCACCAGGGACTTTGCCCCTATGGCCGCATAAGCTGGCCTTATGAGCAGGACGGAAGATCACGCCGACGACCGGCCGGTGAGCACCGGATCCCTGGCCCACCGGGTGCCGGATCTCGGGGCGCTGGAGCTGCTGCTCGCGGTGGCGCGGCTGGGGAGTCTGGGCGGAGCGGCGCGGGAGCTGGGCATCACCCAGCCCGCGGCGAGCAGCCGGATCCGGTCCATGGAACGGCAGCTCGGGGTGGCCCTGGTCGACCGCTCACCGCGGGGATCGCGGCTGACCGACGCGGGAGCGCTGGTCACCGACTGGGCGGGGCGGATCGTGGAGGCGGCGGAGGCGTTCGACGCGGGCGCGCAGGCGCTGCGGGACCGCAGGGACTCGCGGCTGCGGGTGGCGGCGAGCATGACGATCGCCGAGTACCTGCTGCCGGGCTGGCTGCTCGCGCTGCGCGCGCAGCGGCCGGACACGGCGGTGTCGCTGCTCGCCGGGAACTCGGCGGCGGTGGCGGAGCGGCTGGTGTCCGGGGAGGCGGACGTGGGCTTCGTGGAGGGGCTGACGGTGCCGGCGGGGCTGGACTCCGCGGTGATCGCCCACGACCGGCTGATCGTCGTGACGGCGCCGACGCATGCCTGGGCGCGCCGCAGGCGCCCGCTCGCCGCGGAGGAACTGGCGACCACCCCCCTGATCCTGCGGGAGAAGGGCTCCGGCACCCGCCAGGTCCTGGACTCCGCCCTGGGCGGGCTGGCCCGCCCGCTGATAGAGCTGTCCTCCACGACCGCGGTGAAGGCGGCGGCGGTCAGCGGGGCCGGCCCGGCGGTCCTCAGCGAACTGGCCGTCGGCGAGGAACTGGCGATGCGCCGCCTGGTCCGCATCCCCGTCAACGGCATCGCCCTCGCCCGCGACCTGCGCGCGGTCTGGCCCACGGGCCACCGCCCCACGGGCCCGGCGAGAGAGCTGCTGTCCCTGACCCGCGCCTGAGACCAGCCGCCCCTGTCGTGGCGACCGAAGCCACCGGCCCGGCGTCCGGCGCGTGGGCGGGGCGCCGCCGCCCGGCCCTGGGACGCGGGAGCCGCTGTCCGCGGTGCGGCCGGTACGGTCGGTACGGCGGTACGGCCGGTCGGGGTGCGGGTGGTGTCGGCCGGTTCGCGGGTCGTGGGCCTGGGGCCGCTTTTCGCGTCCGGGGGGTGGCCCGGAGCCGGATGTCCGGCGTTCGGTGTCGGCCGGCTCCTGGGGTGCGAGGTGCGGGTGCGGGTGTGGCCGGTCGGGGTGCGGGTGGTGTCGGCCGGTTTTCGGCGGCATTGCCTGCCTGGCGGGTCGGCTGCCCGTGCCGGCGGGGCGGTCGTGGTCGTGCGGGCGGGGGTCAGGGGGCGGCGTTCGGCTTCCGGTGCGGGGGCCGGGCCCAGGGTGCGGCCCGCCGGTGTGCGGGTGGTGTCGACCGGTGGGCGCGGTGCGAATCCGGGTGTCACGGGGCCGGCGGTGTCCCGGTGTCTTCGGCGGTAGCCGCCGGACGGGGCCGGGCGGCGGCGACCAGTGCCCGTATCACCCGCAGGTCGTCACCCATCTCGGGGTGCCATTGGACGCCCACGGCCCAGCCGGACGCGGGCAGCTCGATCGCCTCCACCGTGCCGTCCTCCGCGTGGGCCGACGGGATCAGGCCCTCGCCGAGGCGGTCCACCGCCTGGTGGTGGTAGGTCGGCACGGAGGTCTGCTCCGGGGCGAGGGCGCCGTAGCGCGTGCCCGGTACCGGCTTGACCGGGTGACGGCCGAAGACGCCCGGCACCTCCGCGTGGCCGTCGATGTGCTGGACGAGGGTGCCGCCCAGCGCGACGTTCAGCAGCTGCATGCCGCGGCAGATCCCGAGCAGCGGGATCCGGCGGTCCAGGGCCGCCCGGATCAGGGCGAGTTCCCAGGCGTCCCGAGCCCGGGCGGGCGGCCCGGTGCGCGGGTCGGACTCGGCGCCGTAGCGGACCGGCTCGACATCGGGGCCGCCCGCGATGACCAGGCCGTCGAGCCGGGCCACGGTCGGCGCGGCCTGCTCCGGCGCGTCCGGCGGAAGCATCGCGGCCAGTCCGCCCGCCCGCTGCACCAGCCGCGGATACCCGGCCGGCAGCAGCGCGGCGTCCAGTTGCCACACGCCCCAGCGCACACCGGACTCCGCGTACGTGCTGATGCCGATCAGGGGCCTGGCCGCCATGCCGCACCTCCCTTTTCCTCAGTCCCGTGACAACTCTGCCTCGGCCGCCGCCAACGCCGCGAATTCCTCCTCCGGCGCCTTCGCCACCAGATGCCTGCGGCTGTACAGGCCGAAGTACGCCACGGCCACGATGTACACGGCCAGCGCGATGAACGCCGCCGTCACGTCCACCAGGAACGTCGCCACCAGCGCCGCACAGGCCAGCACCAGCGCCACCGAGGAGGTGAGCACACCGCCGGGCGTGCGGTACGGCCGCGGCAGTTCCGGCTCGCGGCGGCGCAGCACGATGTGGGAGAGCGACATCAGCGCGTACGAGATCGTCGCGCCGAAGACGGCGATGTTCAGCATGCGCGCGCCGTTGCCCGTCCCGGCGGCCAGCGCGAAACCGATCGCGCCGGGCACGAGCAGCCCGAGGTACGGCGCCTTGCGGCTGCTGGTGAGGGACAGGAACCTCGGCAGATAGCCCGCGCGGGACAGCGCGAACAGCTGGCGCGAACCGGCGTAGATCAGCGAGAAGAACGAGGCGACCAGCCCCGCGAGGCCCGCGTAGTTCACGACCCGGCTCAGCGTCGTCGCCTCGCCGTCCGGCTGGAGCGCCTCCACCAACGGGTTGCCCGCCTCCTGCACCGCGGCCGGCCCCCGCGCCCCGGCCGCCGCGACGAAGGTCACCACGGCCAACACCACCAGGATGCCCATGGACCAGCGGATCGCCCTCGGCAGCGTACGGGCGGGATCCCTGGTCTCCTCGGCGGCCAGCGGTACGCCCTCCACGCCCAGGAAGAACCACATGCCGAACGGGAACGCCGCCCAGATGCCGAGCAGCCCCATCGGCAGCCAGGAGTTCGCGCCGAACGCCGAGGAGTCCACGGGGATGTCGTCCAGCGACGAGGCGTCGAACTCGGGCAGCGCCCCCAGGGCGAAGACGATCAGCGCCGCCACCGCGATGCCCGTGACGACGAAGCTGAAGCGCAGCGCCTCGCCGACGCCCCACAGATGGATGCCGATGAAGATCACGAAGCAGGCCAGGTACACCGGCCAGCCGGACTCCAGCCCGAACAGGCCCAGGGACTCGACGTAGTCGCCGATGAAGATGGAGATGGCGGCGGGCGCGAGAACGTACTCGATGAGGATCGCCGTACCGGTGAGGAACCCGCCCCACGGGCCGAGCGCCCGGCGGGCGAAGCCGTAACCGCCGCCGGCCGTGGGCAGGATCGAGGACAGTTCGGCGAGGGCGAAGACCATGCAGGTGTACATGGCGCCCATCAGCACCAGGGCGATCGCCAGGCCGCCGAAGCCGCCCTCGGCCAGGCCGAAGTTCCAGCCCGAGTAGTCACCGGACACGACGTAGGCGACGCCCAGCCCGGTCAGCAGCAGCCAGCCGGCGCTGCCGCGGCGCAGTGTCCTGCGCTCCAGATAGTCGTCCGCCGCATCGGCGGGTTCACGGGACGCGGATGGAAGGCTCACGGGGCGACTCCCCAGGGGGCTGCGGCGAGGAAGGGGGCAATGGAACGGATCCAGACCTTTGTGGGCCCATACCTTCGTGGCGTGAACGGTGTGAGCGCAAGCCCCGTGCGTTGAGCCGCGGTAAACCCTGCCCCGGTCCGAGGCGCGTCACGCCCTCACGACCTCACGACCTCACACCCCCCGTGTCCGTAACACCTCCCGTGTCCGTAACACCTCCTGTGTCCGTAACACCTCCTGTGTCCGTCACACCCCCCCCGTGCCCGTCACACCCCCCGTGCCCGTCACGCCCTCACGCCAGGAACCCCCGCAGCAGCGCCGCCGTCCCCGCGCAGTGCTCGCGCATCATCTCCCGCGCCCCGTCCGCGTCACCCTCCAGCACCGCCTCGACCAGCGCGGCGTGCTGGCGCTGCGAGTGCTCCAGGTTGCGCACCAGCAGCGGGATGCAGTCCAGCAGGTCGTTCACCGTCGCCCGCACCGCCGCGTACTGCGCGGTCAGCGTCGGCGAGCCGCACAGCTCGGCCAGGGTGAGGTGGAAGAGGGTGTCCAGCCGCCGGTAGTCGCCCAGGGGCGCGTCCCGCGTGCCGGACAGCGCCTCGCGCAGCCGCGCCGCCTGCTCGTCCGTCAGCCCGTGCGCCGCGCACAGCCCCGCCGCGCCGACCTCCAGCACCTCCCGGAAGCGCAGCACGTCCTCGATGTCGATCTCGGCGATCCGCCGCCGCAGCTCCGCCTCGCCCGTGTCCGTCGGCCGGGGCAGCACGAACGTGCCGCCGTACCGGCCGCGCCGCGACTCCACCAGTCCCTGGTCCTGGAGCACCTTCAGCACCTCGCGCAGCGTCACCCGGCTGATGCCCAGCCGCTCCGCCAGCTCCCGCTCGGCCGGCAGCCGCTCCCCGCCCGGCACCAGGCCCAGCCGCACCACCTGCAGGATCTGCTCCAGCGCCTCCTCGAAACCGTTGCCCGCGCGGACCTGCCGCAGCACCGGTGCCAGGCGGTCACCGACCGCGCCGACCGCTTCTTCCGGCATATGGCCGTGCCCCCTTCCCAAGCAATGGTTCTCCGCAATACCTTATGGCTCCCGGCTGACCGAAGAAGCCCGAGGAGGCTCTCCCGTGGCAGACCGCACACCCCCGCTCGGTGTCGAGGAGCTGCACGCCCTCGTCGCCGGCGGTGAGATCGACACTGTCGTCCTGGCCTTCCCCGACATGCAAGGGCGGCTCCAGGGCAAGCGGTTCGCCGCCCGCTTCTTCCTCGACGAGGTGCTCCGGCACGGCACCGAGGGCTGCAACTACCTGCTCGCCGTCGACGCCGACATGAACACCGTCGACGGCTACGCCATGGCCTCCTGGGAGCGCGGCTACGGTGACTTCGCCATGCACGCCGACCTCACCACCCTGCGCCGCGTGCCGTGGAACGAGGGCACCGCCATGGTGATCGCCGACCTCGCCTGGGACGACGGCTCCCCGGTCGTCGCCGCACCCCGCCAGATCCTGCGCCGCCAGCTGGACCGTCTGACCGAGCTCGGACTCACCGCCCAGGTCGGCACGGAGCTGGAGTTCATCGTCTTCAAGGACACCTACGAGCAGGCCTGGGACGCGGGTTACCGCGGCCTCACCCCGGCCAACCAGTACAACATCGACTACTCCGTGCTCGGCACGGGACGCATCGAGCCGCTGCTGCGCCGTATCCGCAACGAGATGGCCGGGGCCGGCCTCACCGTCGAATCCGCCAAGGGCGAGTGCAACCCCGGCCAGCACGAGATCGTCTTCCGCTACGACGAGGCCCTGGTCACCTGCGACCAGCACGCGATCTACAAGACCGGTGCCAAGGAGATCGCCGCCCAGGAGGGCGTCTCGATCACCTTCATGGCCAAGTACAACGAGCGCGAGGGCAACTCCTGCCACATCCACCTCTCTCTCGCGGACGCCGACGGCACCAACGCCATGGCGGGCACCGAGCGGGACCCGGGCGGCATGTCCGAGGTGATGCGGCACTTCCTCGCCGGGCAACTCGCCGCGCTCCGCGAGTTCTCCCTGCTCTACGCCCCGCACATCAACTCCTACAAGCGGTTCCAGCCCGGCTCCTTCGCCCCGACCGCCGTCGCCTGGGGGCGCGACAACCGCACCTGCGCCCTGCGCGTGGTCGGCCACGGCCGCTCCCTGCGCTTCGAGAACCGGCTCCCGGGCGGCGACGTCAACCCGCACCTCGCCGTCGCCGGCATGGTCGCCGCAGGCCTGTACGGCGTCGAGCAGAAGCTGGAGCTGCCCGAGCCCTGCCCCGGCAACGCCTACACCGCCGGCTTCGAGCACGTCCCCACCACCCTGCGCGAGGCCGCCGAGCTGTGGGAGAACAGCGCGATCGCCAAGGACGCCTTCGGCGACGAAGTCGTCGCCCACTACCGCAACATGGCGCGCGTCGAGACCGACGCCTTCGACGCCGCGGTCACCGACTGGGAGCTGCGCCGCTCCTTCGAACGCATGTGAGGCCCTTCTTGTCCGACCAGTCCCCTGAACTCCAGGTACGCAACCCCGCGACCGAGGAGGTGATCGCCACCGTCCCGGCCGCGACCCCCGCCGACGTCGACGCCGCCGTCGCAGGCGCCACCCGGGCGCAGACCGCCTGGGCCGCCCTCGCCCCCGGCGACCGGGCCCGGCTGCTGCGCCGGTTCGCCGCCACCGTCGACGAGCACATCGACGAACTGGCCCGTCTGGAGGTCCGCGAGGCCGGCCACACGATCGGCAACGCCCGCTGGGAGGCCGGCAACGTCCGTGACCTGCTCGACTACGCGGCCGGGGGAGTGGAACGCCTGACCGGGCGCCAGATCCCGGTCCCCGGCGGGGTGAACCTCACCTTCCTCGAACCGCTCGGCGTCGTCGGGGTGATCGCCCCCTGGAACTTCCCGATGCCCATCGCGGCCTGGGGCACCGCGCCGGCGCTCGCCGCGGGCAACGCCGTCCTCCTGAAACCCGCCGAGACCACCCCGCTCACCGCCCTGCGCCTGGCCGAACTCGCCCTGGAGGCCGGGCTCCCCGAAGGCCTGTTCCAGGTGCTTCCCGGACACGGCCCGGTCGCCGGCGACGCGCTCGTCGAGCACCCCGGCGTCGCCAAGATCGTGTTCACCGGGTCGACGGCCGTGGGCAAACAGGTGTGGGCCAAGGGCTCGGCGCACCTCAAGCGCGTCACCCTGGAACTCGGCGGCAAGAGCCCCAACATCGTCTTCGCCGACGCCGACCTGGAGACCGCCGCGTCCGCCGCTCCCATGTCCTTCCTCGACAACGCCGGCCAGGACTGCTGCGCCCGCACCCGCATCCTCGTCCAGCGTCGCGTGCACGACCGGTTCCTGGAACTCCTCGCGCCGGCGATCGAGTCCGTCCGGGTCGGCGACCCGGCCGACGAGAACGTCCAGATGGGCCCGCTGATCTCCCGGACCCAGCTCGACCGGGTCCGCTCCTACGTCACCGGCGACCTCGACGGCATCCGGGGCAAGGCCCCCGAAGGCCCCGGCCACTGGTTCCCGCCCACCGTCCTCACCGGCGTCGACCCCCGCGCACGCGTCGCCGTCGAGGAGGTCTTCGGTCCCGTCGCCGTCGTCCTCCCCTTCGACGACGAGGCCGACGCCGTACGCCTGGCCAACGCCACCGACTACGGCCTGTCCGGTTCGATCTGGACCCGGGACGCCGGCCGCGCCCTGCGCGTCTCCCAGGCGGTCCGCGCGGGCAACCTGTCCGTCAACTCCCACTCCAGCGTCCGCTACTGGACCCCCTTCGGGGGGTTCAAGCAGTCCGGCGTCGGGCGCGAACTCGGCCCGGACGCGCTGGCCGCCTTCACCGAAACCAAGAACGTCTTCATCAGCACGGAGGCCTGACCGCTCATGAGCGAAGAGAACATCTGCCGCCGCCTGGTCGGCCGTACCGCCGTCGTCACCGGCGCGGGCAGCGGCATCGGCCTGGCCACTGCCCGCCGGCTCGCCTCCGAGGGAGCGCACGTGGTCTGCGGCGACGTCGACGCGGCACGCGGCAAGGCGGTCGCCGAGGAGACCGGCGGGATCTTCGTGAACGTCGACGTCACCGACCCCGAGCAGGTGGAGACCCTGTTCCGGACCGCGTACGACACCTACGGCAGCGTCGACATCGCCTTCAACAACGCCGGGATCTCCCCGCCCGACGACGACTCCATCCTGGAGACCGGGCTCGACGCCTGGAAGCGCGTCCAGGAGGTCAACCTCACCTCCGTCTACCTGTGCTGCAAGGCCGCCATCCCCTACATGCGGCGCCAGGGCAAGGGCTCCATCATCAACACCGCGTCCTTCGTGGCCAGGATGGGGGCGGCCACCAGCCAGATCTCGTACACCGCCTCCAAGGGCGGCGTCCTCGCCATGTCCCGGGAACTCGGCGTGCAGTTCGCCCGCGAGGGCATCCGCGTCAACGCCCTGTGCCCGGGCCCGGTCAACACCCCGCTCCTCCAGGAGCTGTTCGCCAAGGATCCCGAGCGCGCGGCCCGCCGGCTGGTGCACATCCCGCTCGGCCGGTTCGCCGAGGCCGAGGAGATCGCCGCCGCCGTCGCCTTCCTGGCCAGCGACGACTCCTCCTTCGTCAACGCCACCGACTTCCTGGTGGACGGCGGAATCTCGGGGGCGTACGTCACACCGCTGTAGCGCGCGTCCTACAGTGCCGGGATGAGCATGACGCCCCCGCCCGGCTGGTACCCGGACCCGCACGCCCCGCACCTGGAACGCTGGTGGGACGGCACGGCCTGGACCGAGCACCGGCGCGCACCCCAGGCCCCCGCCGGTCCGGTGCCCCCGTCACCGGGCGGCGCCGCGGACGCCGGCGGGACCGGCCGCGCCAGGGCGGTCGCGCTCACCACCGCGGCGGCCGTGCTCGTCGCCGCGGTCGTCACCGGCGCCGTGTTCCTCGGCGGGGACGGCGGCGACCCGGAGGCGGGGGCCGGCCCCGAGGCCACCACCGCGGCCCCCGCCCCGCAGACCCCGTCGCCGTCCACCTCCGAGTCCCCGACCGCCGACCCGGGCGTGGTCGAGGACCAGCTCAACGGCATCACCTTCCCGCTCCCCGACGGCTGGGTCCCGCCCGAGCACGTGGCCGAGGACGATGTCGTCATGACCACGAGGGCACCTACGACTGCCCCGGCGAGGGCACCGTCTGCCGCCACGGCCTCGTCATCTCCCGCACGGTGACCGGCGGCGACGGGAAGTCGCCCCGGCTGCTCGCCGAGGAGGACATCCCCGACGCGGCCGACGAGGCCTTCGACCGCGACCCGGTCGGCGACCGCCCCTACGGCGGCATCGAGTCCCACGAGGTCGTGAAGTCGGGCCAGGTCGCGGTGGCGGGCCGGGCCGGGTACTTCGTGCGCTGGCGCGTCACCACCGCCGAGGGACCCGGCGGCTACGTGCAGTCGCTGGTCTTCCCGTCCAGCGTCGGCACCGAGTCCCCCGTCGTCGTCCGCTACGTCTTCGACGCCGGCGAGGACGGCCCGCCCCTGGCCGACATGGACCGCATCACCGAGGGCATCCGTTCGGTCACCGACGCGGCCTCCGGCGGCGGCGTCGGCAGCAGCATCGGCCCGGCCAACTGAGCCCCTACAGGAAGGTGCGGCCCTCGCCGCGGTACGTGGGCACGGTCGCCGTCACCCTGTCGCCCTCCACCAGGTGCAGCGCGTCGAACCGCTCGCACAGCTCGCCCGCCTTGGCGTGCCGGAACCACACCTTGTCGCCGATCAGCAGATCGTCGGCCGGTGAACCCAGCAACGGCGTCTGCACCTCCCCGGGCCCCTCCTGCGGGTCGTAGCGCAGTCCCTCGGGCAGATACGGCACCGGCAGCCGGTCCGCGCCGGGCGCGCCGGACGCCGGGTACCCGCCGCCCAGCACCGTCACCACACCCACCCCCGGCCGCCGTACGACGGGCAGGGCGAACAGGGCCGACGGGCGTCCGCTGAACGACGTGTAGTTGTCGAACAGCCGCGGCACGTACAGTCCCGACCCGGCCGCTATCTCCGTGACCGCGCCCTCCGCGGCGGTGTGCTGCACACTGCCCGTGCCGCCGCCGTTGACGAACTCCAGATCCGGTACGACCTCCCGCACCGCCCGCACCACCGCCGCGCGCCGCTCGGCGAGTTCACGGCGCGCGGCGGCCTGCATCAGCCGCACCGCGCGGGACCGCAGCGGCCGACCGGCCACCGCGTCGCCGACCCCGGCCACATGACCCTCGTACGCCATGATCCCCACGACCCTGAACCCGGGGCGTCGGGCCACCGCGCGCGCCAGGTCGGCGACCTGGGCGGGGGAGTGCAGCGGCGAACGCCGGGCGCCGACCCGCACCCGCCCGCCGAACAGCTTCAGGGAGGTGTCCAACTCCAGGCAGACCCGCACCACTTCACCGCCGCCCGCGCGCGCGGCGTCGATCAGGTCCAGCTGCGCGGGATCGTCGACCATGACGGTGACGGCGGCGGCGAGTTCGGGGTCGGCGGCGAGTTCGGCGTACCCGGCGCGGTCGGCGGACGGGTAGGCCAGCAGGACGTCGTCGAAACCGGAGCGGGCCAGCCACAGGGACTCGGCGAGGGTGAACGACATGACGCCCGCGAAGCCCTCCCGGGCCAGTGTCCGTTCGAGCAGCGCGCGGCAGCGGACGGACTTGCTGGCGACCCGGACCGGCTTGCCGCCGCCTCTGCGGACCAGGTCGTCGGCATTGGCGTCGAAGGCGTCCAGATCCACGAGGGCGAGAGGGGCGTCGAGCTGGGCGGTAGCCCGGTCGAAACGGGCCCGGTCGGCGGAGCGCGCAGTCATGAGCGCAGCCTGCCAGACGGGATTACCGCAGGGTAGGGGGACGTTCCGGGCAGATGCCGCGGCCGTGCGGACTGGTTCCCGTTCGAGCGGGACCACGCCGTAGAGTGACGCGCACGCACGGCGGAACGGGGCCGGCCCGGGGTCCGGGCGGGATGACGCGTCGTCCGTGCGGGTATCTGTGCCCGGGACGAGTCCGTGCCGGGCCCCTGGCAGGAGATCACCGGCCCGCGGACGAGGACGGCCCGGGCACGAGGAAACGGGGGGTGCATGAGCACGGAAGCGCGGCGCGCCCCCCTTCCCCCGCGTCCCACCGTCCCTCCCCGCCCCGCGCACCCGCCGCACCCGGCCGCCGCCAGCACGGCGGACCGGGACCGCCACGAGCCGGCCCCGTCCCCCGCGGACGCGGCCGTCCCCCGCGGCCGGACCTCCGGCGGCTCCGGCGCGTTCGACGTCCGGGAACCGGTGACCCCGCCGACCGGCGACACCGACCGCGCGGCCACCGGGCCGGTTGATCGCGCGCCGGGTCCCCGAGGGCTGACCTCGGGCGGCTCCGGCACGTTCGGTGGACGCGCGTCGGCGGATCTGCCGGCCGGGTCCGGAGAGCCGGGGTCCGGGGGCGGCACGGGTGCCGCCTCCGCGGCCTGTGACGGGGCCGCCGGGACTTCGCTGCCCGGGCCGCGTTCCTCCCGCTCCGGCGGCGACGCGACCCCGCCCCCGCCGCCGCGCGCCTCCGCCCGCTTCCCCGACACGCCGCCCACCGTCGGCCGGGGCATGCCCTCCCCGGACGCCCCGCCCGCCGTACCGCCGCAGCCCGCCCACCGGCCCACCGCACGCGGCACGGGCGCCCCTCCCGCGACCTCCCGCACCCCTGAGACCCCGTCGGAGACCACCACCCGCCTGCGGGCCGTCCCCGCCGACCCGGCGGCCCGGCCGGGCGAGCCGTCCCCGGTGCCGCCCGTCCCGCCCGGGCGGCCGACGCCCGGACCACGCGGGGCGGACCCGGCGTACGCGCCCCCCGGCCCTCCCGACCCCGCGCTCTCCTGGAGCGCGCCCATGACGCCGGGCCGTACCCCCGCGCCCGGGCGGCGGCCCGTCGTGACGTTCGGGGAGCCGGAGGGCTACGACGCGGAGGCACGGCCCCGCCCGCTCGGGCGGCGGAGCCGGTCACAGGTCGTGGCGGCCGCCGCCTGCCTCGTTCTCGGAACAGGGCTCATCAGCGGTGCCGTCGTCGGCAGCCGGCTCGCCGGCGACTCCGACGGGACCGTGGCCCGCGGAGGCTTCGCCGCCGCCGGGGACATGTGGCACAACGTCCCCGTCGACCAGCTGTTCCCGCCCACCGTGCGGGGCAGGGGCGCGGGCCCCGGCGACGCCGACCGGTCCTGGACCCGTATCGCCGTGGCCCCCGACAGCGGCTGCGACGGCGCCTTCGACCCCCTGCTGCGCAAGGCCCTCGCCCCCGTCGGCTGCGAGCGCCTGCTGCGCGCCAGCTACACCGACGCCACCCAGAGCCACGTCACCACCGTCGGCCTGCTGTTCACCAAGGCCGACGCCGCCGGCATGGCCTCGCTCGCCCGCCGTTTCGACAGGGAACGCCTGGACCGCCGTACCGACCTGATGCCCCTGCCGTACGCCGCGAAGGGCACCGTCGCCGCCGGCTTCGGCGCCGAGCAGCGTGCCTCCTGGGTGATCTCCGTCCTCACGGACGCCCCCGTCGTCGTCTACGCCGTCTCCGGGTGGGCCGACGGCCGGGCCGCCGGCACCCCGCAACCCGCCGAGGATGCCATGGAGTCCGGCGCCACCACCGCACCCGCCCAGGCCGGCCTCGGCCACGAGGCACAGGGCCTCGCCGACCGTGTCGAACGCGGTCTGCGCAAGAAGGCGGGCACCGCCACGGAGCGGCCCTCATGAGGCCGGCCGGCAGCAGGCGTCCCGCCGCGGCCCTCGGCGTCCTCCTCGCCGCCACGCTCGTGCTGCTCCCCGCCACCACCGCGTACGCCGACGGCATCCGCGCCCGGCAGTGGTCCCTGGAGGCCATGCACACCCAGGAGGCGTGGCAGACCACCAAGGGCGAGGGCGTCACCGTCGCCGTCCTGGACACCGGTGTCGAGGCCGACCACCCCGACCTCGACGGCAACGTCCTCACCGGCGAGGACCTGGTCGGCTTCGGCGCGAGCGAGGGTGACCGCGCATGGGCCCGGCACGGCACCGCCATGGCCGGGATCATCGCCGGCCACGGACACGGCCCGGGCAACGCCGACGGCGTCATGGGCATCGCACCCGAGGCCAAGATCCTCCCCGTCCGGGTGATCCTGGAGGACGGCGACCCCTCCCGCGCCAAGGCCCGCAGCACCCGCGGCAACGCCCTCGCCGAGGGCATCCGCTGGGCCGCCGACCACGGCGCCGACGTCATCAACCTCTCCCTCGGCGACGACTCCGCCTCCGCGCACCCCGAACCCGGCGAGGACGAGGCCATCCAGTACGCCCTGCGCAAGGGCGTGGTCGTCGTCGCCTCCGCCGGGAACGGCGGCGAGAACGGCGACCACGTCTCCTACCCGGCCGCCTACCCGGGCGTCATCGCCGTGACCGCCGTCGACCGCTACGGCACCCGCGCCCCCTTCTCCACCCGCCGCTGGTACGCCACGGTCAGCGCCCCCGGCGTCGACGTGATCATCGCCGACCCCGATCACAAGTACTACGAGGGCTGGGGCACCAGCGCCGCCGCCGCGTTCGTCTCCGGCGCCGTCGCCCTGGTCAAGGCGGCCCACCCGGAACTGACCCCGGCCCAGGTCAAGCGGCTCCTGGAGGACACCGCCCGCAACGCCCCGGCCGACGGCCGCGACGACTCCCGCGGCTTCGGCTTCATCGACCCGGCCGCCGCGATCGAGGCCGCGGGCCGCCTGAAGCCGGAGGGCCTGAACTCGGCGGCCTACGGCGAGAGGTACTTCGGCCCCGGCCCGGACACCGCCGAGTCCGACGACGACACCGCCGCCTGGGCGGCCCCCCTGGCCGGTGGCGCAGGCGGTGTGCTGCTGGTGGCCACGGTGGTCCTGTGGCGCGGCCGCCGCACCCACGGCGAGGACTTCTAGGGCCTCGCGCCTCTCGGCCCCTTGCGGCCTCGCGCGCACCCTCACCCGATCACGACGTAGGACGCTCAGCCGGCGGGCGCGGGGCGCTCCTCGAACGCCGCCCGCCGCTCGGGCCGCCGCTCCACCAGCGTGACGCCCAGCGCCTTGGTGGCGTTGCCGTCGGGCAGCACCGCCATCAGGCACGCCCGCCCGCCGGCCGTGACGCGCCCGACGCCGTGCACGACCCACGGTCCGGTCGCGTCGCGCGGCAGCCAGCCGTTCTTCACGGCCCACGCCGTGCCCGCGTCCGCCACGGCCGGCACGCCCCACGCCTGCTCCGGGACGACCTGCTCCATCAGTCCCCGTACATACGCCCGCGCGTCCCGCCCCACCGCCGTCTCCCTCCGCCGACGCTGGCGGCCGTGGACCCGGCCGCCCGCGTCCGAGCGTGTCACGGACGGCCGCTAAGGTCGGTGACCGTGGCGAACAAGAACATTCCCGACCCCGGCTTCCGCGACGACGACGGCTCCGCCGACCCCCGGCTGAGCGCCGCGCTCGCCGCGTGGGCCGAGGACGGCTCCGCCGTCGGTCCCGTCCTGGAGGCACTCAAGGGCGCCCGGCTCCTCGTCCCCGTGGTGGCCGTCCTCGGCGAGGTCGAGGAGGACGAGAACGGACTGCGCCGCGAGAAGACCAGCGACATGGCCGTCCCCACCCTCAAGGCGGGACACCGCACCGCGCTGCCGGCCTTCACTTCCACCGACTCGCTCGCCCGCTGGGACCCGGCGGCCCGCCCCGTCGCCGTGCCGCTGCACCAGGCGCTGCAGGCCGCCGCGCACGAGAAGGCGGACACGGTCGTCCTGGACCTGGCCGGTCCCGTGCCGTTCGAACTGACCGGCCCCACGCTGCTCGCGCTCGCCGAGGGCCGCACGAGCACCGACCCGCTCGCCGACCCGGCCGTCGTCGAGGCCGTACGGGCCGCGGTGGCCGCCGAGCCCGCCGTGCTGCGCGCCCACCTCGGACCGGGACAGGCCGACGGCACCCTCGCCCTCGTCCTCGACCCGGCCGCCGCCGCCGCCGAGGCCGCCCGCGCGATGGCCCGGCGGCTGGCCGCCGACGAAACACTGAGGGCCCGCCTGGTACGCGGCCTCGACCTGGCAGTCCTGCCGGCCGAGGCGACACCACCGGGCGAGCCCCTGTACGTACGTACTCCCTGAAGACCTAGCCGTAGATCGGGCCCGTGTACTTCTCGCCCGGGCCCTGACCCGGCTCGTCCGGGACGAGCGAGGCCTCGCGGAACGCCAGCTGCAGCGACTTCAGGCCGTCGCGCAGCGGGGCCGCGTGGAACGAGCTGATCTCGGTCGTGGAGGCGTCCAGCAGACCGGCCAGCGCGTGCACCAGCTTGCGCGCCTCGTCCAGGTCCTTGAACGTGTCGCCCTCCTCGGTCAGACCGAGCTTCACGGCGGCGGCGCTCATCAGGTTGACGGCGACCGTCACGATCACCTCGACCGCCGGGACCTCGGCGATGTCGCGGGCCATGGCGTCGAAGTCGGGGTTGCCGGGCGTCTCGGGGGTGTCCGAGGGGGAGGTCTCACTCATGCCCCACACGATAGGGGCAGGCGGGCGTCCCTCTGACAGCAGGAGGCGGGAGACAGCCGGTTAGCGCACCTCCCCGGGAGCTGCTAACCTTGTGTAACGACCGGTCGGACCCGTATGCCTCGCGGCTAGCGAGCCCGGCCCACAAGTGGAGGCTTTCGAACTCCCACCTGGCTGCCCTCAGGGCGGCGGGTCACCGGTCAGGCGGTCCCGCTCGGCGGCGATCCGCCCGAAAGCGCGCCCCGCGTTCACCGTGGTGGTGCTCCGGTAGTTCGAGGAGCCCCGCCTGTGATCGTCCGGGGCATTTTTTCTGCTTCGGCGCGGTTAGGTCTAACGAATAAAGACGTTACGCGGCTGTCCGCCAGACCGTCGCGTGGTGCTATCGAGGAGGATCCATCAGCGCCGAGCCCCGCATCAACGACCGGATTCGCGTTCCCGAGGTGCGACTTGTCGGTCCCAGTGGCGAGCAGGTGGGCATCGTTCCCCTGGCCAAGGCACTGGAGCTTGCCCAGGAGTACGACCTCGACCTCGTCGAGGTAGCGGCGAACGCCCGTCCGCCTGTGTGCAAGCTCATGGACTACGGGAAGTTCAAGTACGAGTCGGCCATGAAGGCCCGTGAGGCGCGCAAGAACCAGGCGCACACGGTCATCAAGGAGATGA
This sequence comes from Streptomyces griseoloalbus, assembly GCA_014650015.1. GTDB lineage: Bacteria > Actinomycetota > Actinomycetes > Streptomycetales > Streptomycetaceae > Streptomyces > Streptomyces griseoloalbus. The sequence goes on along the minus strand of BMUD01000003.1, from coordinate 229,334 downwards.
AGCTCCGGCCGAAGATCGACCCGCACGACTATGACACCAAGAAGGGTCACGTCGTCCGGTTCCTCAAGCAGGGCGACAAGGTCAAGATCACGATCATGTTCCGTGGTCGCGAGCAGTCCCGGCCGGAGCTCGGTTACCGGCTGCTGCAGCGGCTCGCGGAGGATGTCCAGGACCTCGGGTTCATCGAGTCGAACCCGAAGCAGGACGGCCGCAACATGATCATGGTTCTCGGTCCGCACAAGAAGAAGACCGAGGCGATGGCCGAGGCTCGCCAGGCGCAGGAGGCCCGCAAGGCGGAGGCGAAGGCCAACCCCGGCCGTTCGATGAACGCCGCGGACCCCGACGCCGCGAACGCCGACGCTCCGGCCGAGGCTTCCGCCGAGGCGTGACCCCGGGGGACGCAAGTCCCCAGGACGTAACCGACACAAGTACGACGCTCCACCGTGCCCGGTTTTCGCGACCGGGCACCGGAGCGCCACCGACGAGGAGAGAACGGCGCTATGCCGAAGAACAAGTCGCACAGCGGTGCCAGCAAGCGCTTCAAGATCACCGGCTCCGGCAAGGTGCTCCGCGAGCGTGCCGGCAAGCGCCACCTGCTCGAGCACAAGTCGTCCCGCGTGACGCGTCGCCTCACCGGCAACGCCGAGATGGCCCCGGGCGACGCCGCGAAGATCAAGAAGCTTCTCGGCAAGTGACGCCCCGGCGCGCGAGCGCCGTACGCACGTCAGACCGGGACCCAATCGATTTCGGGCCGTGTGGGCACAACCACGGCCCCGCTACAAGGAGTTAACAAGTGGCACGCGTCAAGCGGGCAGTCAACGCCCACAAGAAGCGCCGGGCGATCCTCGAGCAGGCCTCCGGCTACCGCGGTCAGCGTTCGCGCCTGTACCGCAAGGCCAAGGAGCAGGTCACCCACTCGCTGGTCTACAACTACAACGACCGCAAGAAGCGCAAGGGTGACTTCCGCCAGCTGTGGATCCAGCGCATCAACGCCGCCGCCCGCGCCAACGGCATCACGTACAACCGCTTCATCCAGGGTCTGAAGGCCGCGAACGTCGAGGTCGACCGCAAGATCCTGGCCGAGCTGGCCGTCAACGACGCCACCGCCTTCGCCGCGCTCGTCGAGGTCGCCCAGAAGGCGCTCCCGGCGGACGTGAACGCGCCCAAGGCCGCGTGATCGCCGCGTCGGCCTGAAGCCGACGTGACCGAAGGACCCGCAGGCTCGACAGCTTGCGGGTCCTGCTGTTGCCGTTCGTCGGCCGTCGATCCGCTGCGGGCGTGTCGTGGCCGCTCGCGCCCACACGGCGGAGCCGCGTGTCGAACAGCCCCGCGCCCCTGCGGAGTCGAGGTGCCGCCCGCTCCAGGGCGGTGGCATCCCGTCCGCGCCGGCGGGTGACACCGCTGCCGTGGCCCAAGAACGCCGCACCTCGCGATTCTCCCGGAAGTGAAGAAGAAGATGCCCCCCGTCGGCCCCGAGCTGATCTCCTCCCGGTCCTCCCGTGTCGCCGCCGCGCGGCGGCTCGGCAAGCGGAACTTCCGGGGCAAGGAGCGGCTGTTCCTCGCCGAGGGGCCGCAGGCCGTGCGGGAGGCCGCCGCGCACCGTGCCGGGGACGGCGCCACGCTCGTCGAGCTGTTCGCCACGCCGGAGGCCGCCGAGCGGTACGCCGACATCGTCGGCGGCGCCCGGGACGCCGGGGCCCGCGTCCACCTCGCCTCCGAGCAGGTCGTCGCCGACATCTCCACCACCGTCACCCCGCAGGGACTGGTCGGTGTGTGCCGGTTCCTGGACACGCCGTTCGAGCGGATCCTCGCCGCCCGGCCCCGCCTCGTCGCGGTCCTCGCGCACGTACGCGACCCCGGGAACGCCGGTACCGTGCTGCGGTGCGCCGACGCCGCCGGAGCCGACGCCGTCGTCCTCACCGACGCCTCCGTCGACCTGTACAACCCCAAGGCCGTACGCGCCTCCGTCGGCTCCCTGTTCCATCTGCCCGTCGCCGTCGGCGTCCCCGTCGAACGGGCCGTGACGGGACTGCGGGAGGCGGGCGTGCGGCTGCTCGCCGCGGACGGCGCCGGTGACCGGGACCTCGACGACGAGCTCGACAAGGGCACCATGGGCGGGCCGACCGCCTGGGTCTTCGGCAACGAGGCCTGGGGGCTGCCCGAGGAGACCCGCGCGCTCACCGACGCCGTCGTGCGCGTCCCGATCCACGGAAAGGCGGAAAGCCTGAACCTGGCCACCGCCGCCGCCGTATGTCTCTACGCGTCGGCGCGTGCACAGCGCGCCGACGGAGGGTGCCGCTCCGTCACCGGGAACCCTGGGCCTGCCTGACGATTTCCCGCCTGCCCCGCGGCGTACGGCGGGAAAATGTCAGGCAGGCCCTAGTAGGGTGACCAGCTCGGGGACCCTCCCCCAAGCTCTCGGCAGGGCTCGAGCACGGGGCGCCCCGAGGACGTTCCGAGAGGTGGGGTACGGGGATGAGCGTCGGCACGAGCAGCGCACCGGGAGCACAGCGGGATGCGCGCCCGCCCGCGCCCCGGCCCGGTGATCTCGCCGAACTCGGCATCGACCCCGACCAGCTGCCCGACGGGCTCGTCGTCGCCGACGAACACGGACGGGTGATCTGCTTCAACGCGGCAGCCGCCCGCATCACCGCCGTCCCCGCCGAGCGGGCCCTCGGACGGAGACTGGAGACGGCCCTGCCGTTAGAGGACCTGGAGGGCCGCCGCTGGTGGCAGCTCACCGACCCCTACGGCGGCCTCGCCATCCGGGTGGGCCAGCCCGAACGCAACCTGCTGCTCCCCGGCGGACGCGAGGTCCTCGTCTCCGCGCGCTACGTCCGCACCCGGCCCACCGGACCGGTCCGCCGCGTCGTCGTCACCCTGCGCGACACCGAGGCCCGGCGCCGTACCGAGCGCAGCCACGCCGAGCTGATCGCCACCGTCGCCCACGAACTGCGCTCCCCGCTCACCTCCGTCAAGGGCTTCACCGCGACCCTGCTCGCCAAGTGGGAGCGGTTCACCGACGACCAGAAACGGCTGATGCTGGAGACCGTCGACGCCGACGCGGACCGTGTCACCCGCCTCATCGCCGAGCTGCTCGACATATCCCGCATCGACTCCGGGCGCCTGGAGGTGCGCCGCCAGCCCGTCGACATCGGCGCCGCCGTCGGACGGCACATCCAGGCCTACGTCGCCGCCGGGCAGCGCGCCGACCGGTTCCTGCTGCGGGTGCAGCACCCGCTGCCCGACCTGTGGGCCGATCCCGACAAGGTCGACCAGGTGCTGAGCAACCTGCTGGAAAATGCGGTGCGGCACGGCGAGGGAACGGTCACGATCGACATCACGCCCTCGGCGTCCCCGCGAGAACGGGAGAACGTCGAGAACGCGGCCACGTCGGTCACCGTGAGCGACGAGGGTCCCGGCATCCCGGAGGAGTCCATGAACCGCGTCTTCACCCGCTTCTGGCGTGGCAGCAAGCGCGGCGGGACGGGCCTCGGGCTGTACATCGTCAAGGGCATCGTCGAGGCCCACGGCGGCACCATCACGGTCGGGCGCGCCCCCGGCGGCGGCGCCCAGTTCCGATTTACGTTGCCCGTGGCGGCACCGGCGTATCTCACCTGAGACGTCCCAGGACCCCACGGGCGCGTTCGCGTTCCCTCACCCCGTTAGACTCGGCCTTTGGCACCTTTGCGTCCCGAGGACGAAAGCCGCGACGACGAACGACGCGACGACGAACGATTCGTCCACGAGTCGATGACGGGGACCATCAGCCAGCCAATCGGAAGCACGGGAAGAGATGTCGGCACCGAATAAGTCGTACGACCCTGTCGAGGTCGAGGCGTTGAAACCGGAAGAGATCGAGCGCATGCGGGACGGGGCGCTCGCCGCCTTCGCCGCCGCGGACTCCCTCGACGCGCTCCACGAGGCCAAGGTCGCCCACACCGGCCCCACCTCCCCGCTGGCCCTCGCCAACCGCGAGATCGGCGCCCTGCCGCCGCACGCCAAGGCCGACGCCGGCAAGCGGGTGGGCCAGGCACGCGGTGCCGTGAACAAGGGGCTCGCCGCCCGCCAGGCCGAGCTGGAGGCCGAGCGCGACGCGCGCGTCCTGGTCGAGGAGGCCGTGGACGTCACGCTGCCCCACGACCGCGTGCCGGCCGGCGCCCGCCACCCGCTCACCACGCTCTCGGAGCGCATCGAGGACATCTTCGTGGCCATGGGCTACGAGGTCGCCGAGGGCCCCGAGGCCGAGGCCGAGTGGTTCAACTTCGACGCCCTCAACATCGGCCCGGACCACCCGGCCCGAGGCGAGGCCGACACCTTCTTCGTCCAGGGCCCCGACGGCGGCACCGAGTCCGGCGTCGTGCTGCGCACCCACACCTCGCCCGTGCAGATCCGCTCCGCGCTCGACCGCGAGCTGCCGGTCTACGTGATCTGCCCCGGCCGCGTGTACCGCACCGACGAGCTGGACGCCACGCACACCCCCGTCTTCCACCAGGTCGAGCTGCTCGCCGTGGACGAGGGTCTGACCATGGCGGACCTCAAGGGCACGCTGGACCACATGGTGCAGTCGCTGTTCGGCGAGGAGATGAAGACCCGGCTGCGGCCGAACTTCTTCCCCTTCACCGAGCCGAGCGCCGAGATGGACATGCTCTGCTACGTCTGCAAGGGCGCGTCCGTCGGCAACCCCGACCGGCCCTGCCGCACCTGCTCGTCCGAGGGATGGATCGAGCTCGGCGGCTGCGGCATGGTCAACCCGCGGGTGCTCGTCGCCTGCGGCGTCGACCCGGAGAAGTACAGCGGATTCGCCTTCGGGTTCGGCATCGAGCGGATGCTGATGTTCCGCCACAACGTCGAAGACATGCGAGACATGGTCGAGGGTGACGTCCGGTTCACCCGGCCGTTCGGGATGGAGATCTGATGCGGGTCCCGCTTTCCTGGCTGCGGGAGTACGTCGACCTGCCGGCCACCGAGACCGGCCGCGACGTGCAGGCCAAGCTGATTTCGGCCGGCCTGGAGGTCGAGACCGTCGAGCACCTCGGCGCCGACCTCAAGGGCCCCCTCGTCGTCGGCCAGGTGCTGACCATCGAGGAGCTGGAGGGCTTCAAGAAGCCGATCCGCTTCTGCACGGTCGACGTGGGCCGGGCCAACGGCACCGGTGAGCCGCAGGAGATCGTCTGCGGCGCCCGCAACTTCGCCGTCGGCGACAAGGTCGTCGTGGTGCTCCCCGGGGCCACGCTGCCCGGAGGCTTCTCGATCGCCGCCCGCAAGACCTACGGCAAGGTCTCGCACGGCATGATCTGCTCCACCGACGAACTGGGCATGGGCGACGACGGCACGCACGGCATCATCGTGCTGCCCCCGGAGACCGAGGTCGGCAAGGACGCCATCGAGCTCCTCGAACTGGTCGACGAGGTCCTGGACATCGCCGTCACCGCCAACCGCGGCGACTGCCTGTCCATCCGCGGCGTCGCCCGCGAGGCGGCCATCGCCTACGGCCTGCCGCTGCGCGACCCGGCGCTGCTCGACGTGCCCGGTCCGAACGCCTTCGGCTACCCGGTGAAGGTCTCCGACCCCGCCGGCTGCGACCGCTTCACCGCCCGTACGGTGACCGGCCTGAGCCCCGAGGCACGCTCCCCGATCTGGCTCCAGCGGCGGCTGCAGAAGGTGGGCATGCGCCCGATCTCGCTCGCCGTCGACGTCACCAACTACGTGATGATGGAGCTGGGCCAGCCGCTGCACGCCTACGACCGCGGCCTCGTCCAGGGCGCCCTCGGCGTGCGCCGGGCCGAGGAGGGCGAGAAGATCGTCACCCTCGACGGCGTCACCCGCACCCTGCACGCCGAGGACCTGGTCATCACCGACGACCGCGGCCCGATCGGCCTGGCCGGTGTCATGGGCGGCGCCGACACGGAGATCGCCGACCACGACGACACCGAGAAGTCCACGGCCGACGTGGTCATCGAGGCCGCCCACTTCGACGCGGTCTCCATCGCCCGCACCGCACGGCGCCACAAGCTGTCCTCGGAGGCCTCCCGCCGCTTCGAGCGCGGCGTCGACCCGCAGGCCGCCGCTGCCGCCGCGCAGCGGACCGTCGACCTGCTGGTGCTGCTCGCCGGCGGCACCGCCGAGGCCGGCGTCACCGAGGTCATCGCCCCGAGCGCGCCGCACACCATCAGCGTCCCGGCGGACCACCCGGACAAGGTCGCGGGCGTCGCGTACGGCCGGGAGACCGTCGTACGCCGCCTCCAGGAGGTCGGCTGCGACGTGTACGGGCAGGACGAGCTGATCGTCACCGTGCCGTCCTGGCGGCCCGACCTCACCGACCCGAACGACCTGGCCGAGGAGGTCATCCGGCTGGAGGGCTACGAGAACCTGCCCTCCACGCTGCCCAGGCCCCCGGCGGGCCGCGGCCTCACCACCCGGCAACGGCTGCACCGCCGCGTCGGCCGCGCCCTGGCCGGCGCCGGATACGTCGAGGCGCTGAACTACCCGTTCGTCAGCGAGCAGGTCTTCGACCAGCTCGGCCTGGACGCGGACGACCCGGCCCGCCGCGTCGTCAGGCTGGTCAACCCGCTCAGCGACGAGGAACCCGCGCTGCGGACCTCGCTGCTGCCCGGCCTGCTCGGCGCGCTGCGCCGCAACGACGGCCGGGGCTCGCACGACCTCGCCCTCTTCGAGACCGGCCTGGTCTTCCACCCGCGCGACGAGCGGAAGGTCGCCGCGAACCTGCCCGTCGACCGGCGCCCGAGTGAGGCCGACCTCGCCGCACTGGACGCCGCGCTGCCCGACCAGCCCCGGCACGTCGCCGTCGTGCTGGCCGGCGCCCGTGAGCAGGCCGGCTGGTGGGGCAAGGGCCGCCCGGGCGACTGGGCGGACGCGGTCGAGGCCGCCCGGACCGTCGCCCGTGAGGCCGGCGCCGAGCTGGGCGTCCGCAAGGGCCAGTACGGGCCGTGGCACCCGGGGCGCTGCGCCGAGCTCACCGTCACCGTCGACGGCGCCGAGCGCGTCATCGGCCACGCCGGTGAGCTGCACCCGCGCGTCCTGAAGGCCCTGGGCCTGCCCGCGCGCAGCTGCGCGATGGAGCTGGACCTGGACGCCGTGGAGCGGGTCGGCCACGACACCCCGCAGGCCCCGGGCATCTCCACCTTCCCGGTCGCCACGCAGGACGTCGCGCTGGTCGTCGACGCGTCCGTGCCCGCCTCGGAGGTGGAGGCCGCGCTGCGCGAGGGCGCCGGCGCCCTGCTGGAGTCCATCCGCCTGTTCGACGTGTACGAGAACGCCGAGCAGCTGGGCGAGGGCCGCAAGTCGCTGGCGTACGCGCTGCGGTTCCGCGCGAGCGACCGGACGCTGACCGTCGACGAGGCGTCGGCGGCCCGCGAGACGGCGGTCGCCCTGGCGGGTGAGCGCACCGGAGCCGTCCTGCGGGGCTAGAGGGCCTGTCCGACAATTCCCGCCTGCCTCGCGACGCCATGCACGCACTCGCGCCGCACCGGGCGCAGAGCCGAGTACATCCTCCAGTACGAGGCTCTACGCCCGGCACGCCGAGAGCACGCACCTGACGCCGCGAGGCCGCCCTGCGGGCGGCGACGCGAATGGTCGGACTGGCCCTGGTTCCCGGACTGTGAGGGGTGTGGGAGGCGTGTGGCACGCCTCCCACACCCCTCATGTCTCTCGGCACGCCGGTCACCTCACTCGTTCGGGTGACTATTCGAGGTGATACGTCCGGATCGGGTGATGCGGTCGACAGAATCGGACCGGCCTCTCGAGGCCGGTCTGCGCTGTCCGGGCCTGAATGGGGGGCCATCGGCATGATCCGCTTCAAGCCTGGGGCTCCCCGCTGGGTGCCACCCAAGTTCCTGTCACGGGTGCCCACCCTCGCGGTGCCCGCGGCCTGGGGCGCCGTCGCGGTCGCCTACCGGATGACCTGCCCGCTCGCCCACGACGACGCCCTCGGGGCGCGCCTCGTCAGCAGCGCCGTCATGTGCGCCGTCGTCACCGGGCTCGTGCTGCACGTCCGGCGAAGGCTGCAGCGCGAACTGCGGCGGGCCCGCCGGATCGCGGACGCCGCGCAGAGCGTGCTGCTGCCGCCGCCGCCCCCGCGCGTCGACGGGCTGGCCGTCGCGGCGGTCCACCTGTCCGCCGACCGGGGGGCCCGGATCGGCGGCGATCTGTACGAGGTGGTCGCCACCGAGCACGGCGTACGGGCCGTCATCGGTGACGTCCGCGGGCACGGGCTCGGTGCCGTGCGGACCGTGGCCGCCGTCCTGGGCAGCTTCCGTGAGGCCGCCCACGACGAGGCGGAACTGGCCGGTGTGCTGCGCCGGCTGGAGCGGGCGATGGCCCGGCACCTGCGGGAGCGGGCCCACGGCGAGCCCGACCCGGCGGGCGCCGCCTCCGACGGCCCGGCCGGCGAGGAGTTCGTCACCGTACTGCTGCTGGAGATCCTCCCGGACGGGGAGGTGTGGGCCCTGAACTGCGGGCACCCCTGGCCGCACGTGCTGACCGGCGCCCGGGCCGAACCGCTCGCCCGCGCCGACCCGCTCCCGCCGCTCGGCCCGTTCCCGCTGCCCGCCGACCTCGCCACGGTCCCCTGCGGGCGCCTGCTGCCCGGCGACGCCCTCGTGCTGCACACGGACGGGGTCGAGGAGGCACGGGATGCCGAGGGCAGGTTCTTCCCGCTGCGGGACGTCCTCACCGAGGCCGCGCGCGAACATCCGCTCACGCCCCAGTCCGTGCGGCGCACGGTCCTCGCGGCCCTGCTGCGGCACACGACCGGCCCGCCGAAGGACGACGTGGCCCTGCTGGTCCTGCGCAACGAGCGTCCGTCCCGCCGTGCCCGGCCGGGGGCCCGGGGAACCGCGCGACCGGCCGCCGTGGACCTGCACCCGACCGATCACCTGCAGTTCCCCGCGTGACCGGCGCTGCCGCGCGCGCCGTCCGCCCCGCCACGGAGTGTCGGGCAGGCAGCCGGGCGGACGGCGCGCGAACGGGCCGCCGCACTGTACGAGGGGGAGCCGGCGGCCCGGCCGGCCTCTTTCGAGGCAATTCAGTCAAGCCGTTGGAGACTCTCCGCGACAGTGCGCGCACACTGTGGATTCGAGCACTCCGTTCACACCCCGTGTGAACGGGCAGCCACTAATCTGTCGGCACCGAGCCACCGGGGGGCCTCATGCAGCCCAATACTCTGCTCGACGCGATCCTGGACGAGGCCGGGATCTCGCACGCGGGCCTGGCCGCGCACGTCAACCAGGCGGGACGAGCGCGTGGCCTGGCCCTCAGGTACGAACACACCGCCGTGGCGCGGTGGCTGAAGGGGCAGCGGCCCCGGGGACGGGTGCCGGACCTGATCTGCGAGGTGCTCGCCGCCCGGCTGCACCGCCCGGTCACCCTCGACGACGTCGGGCTCGGCGTGCCCGGCGAACCGTCCGCCCCGCACACCGGCTCGCTCTCCGGGTTCGTCGAGCGGGCCACCGCGCTGTGGCGCTCCGACCAGCAGCGCCGCCCGCACCTCCTCGGCGCCCCGGCGGTCACCGGAACGCCCGCCGTGCTGCCCGTCTGGGAGTGGGAGAACCCTCCCGAGGACGTGGACGTCTCCCGCGGCGGCCGGCACCGGGTCACCGCCGGCGACCTCGACATGCTGCGCGCCGCCCGCACCCACTACGAGCAGATGTACCGCAAGGCGGGCGGCATGGCGACCCGCGCCCGGATCGTCGGTTTCCTCACCGCCGAGGCCGCCCCGCTGCTGCGCGGCAGCTACACCGATGCCACCGGCCGCCAACTGCACCGCGCCACCGGCGGCCTGGTGGCCGTCGCCGGCATCTGCGCGTACGACTCGGACGCCCACGGCCTCGCCCAGCGCTACTTCCATCAGGCGCTCCGGCTGGCCAAGGCCAGCGGCGACCGGGGACTGGGCGCCTATGTGATCGCGCTGCTCGTCAACCAGTCGCTGTTCATGCGCGAGTACCGGCAGGCCGTCGCCTTCGCGGAGGCCGCGCTGCGCGCCGCCGGCACCCACATCACCCCGGCGCTCGCCTCCGACCTGTACGCGATGCAGGCCAAGGCGTACGCGCACCTGGGCGACGGCACGAGCGCGCTGTCCTGCATCCGGCGTGCCGAGCGGAGCGCCGAGCGCATCCGGCGCGGACACGAGCCCGACGAGACCGGTTATGTCCAGCCCGGCCTGGTCAATGTCCAGGTGGCGGAGGCGCTGCTCAGCCTCGGTGAGATCGCGGCGGCCGGGGAGCACGCCGCGGCGGCCGTGGACAACCCCGCGCACGACCGGGGCCGGGTGCACCGGCTGGCCATGCTGAGCACCATCGAACTGCGCCGGGGCAATGCCGACAAGGCGGTGGCCATCGCGGTGCAGATGGCGGAGCAGGCCCGGGGAATGGAGTCGCAGCGGCTGCGCGACCGGCTGCGCGCGGTGCGTGAGCACCTCGTGCGCAGCGGCTGCGCGGGTACGGCCGACGCGGCCGAACTCATCGACGGGGCACTGCGCGTACCGCTGTAGCACGCGAGCGGTTCGGGGACGCCCGGGCCCGACGCGCGCCTCCGGCGCGCCTTCCGTTGCGCCGCGGGCGGCCTCCCGTGCGCCTGCTGCCGGACCGCTGCGGCTGCGATATTGCCACTTACTCGGCGGAAGGTGGCAGAACCATGCAGTGGACGAAACAGAACGAACAAACCGTGTACTCAAACCGCTGGTTCAGCGTGAATCTCGCGGATGTCGAGCTGCCGGACGGCCGACATCTCGACCACTTCCTCATACGGCTGCGGCCCGTCGCCGTGGCCACGGTGGTGAACGAGGCCAACGAGGTCCTCCTGCTGTGGCGCCACCGTTTCATCACCGACAGCTGGGGGTGGGAACTGGCGGCGGGCGTGGTCGAGGACGGCGAGGACATCGTCCGGGCCGCCGCGAGGGAACTGGAGGAGGAGACCGGCTGGCGGCCGGGGCCCCTGCACCACCTGATGAGCGTGGAGCCGTCCAACGGCCTCACCGACGCCCGGCACCACATCTACTGGGCCGACGAGGGCGAGTACGTCGGACACCCGGTGGACGACTTCGAGTCGGACCGCCGGGAGTGGGTGCCCCTCAAGGTGGTCCCCGACCTGGTCGCCCGCGGCGAGGTCCCGGCCGCCAACATGGCGGCCGCGTTACTCATGCTGCACCGTCTCAGGATCTGACGACGGGGGCCCGGCCCCTCGAAAGGCTCACCAGGTGCCGGGCCCCCGTCGAGCGGTGCTCCCGGCCGTCAGGCGTAGGTGTAGAAACCGGAGCCGCTCTTGCGGCCCAGCCGGCCCGCGTCGACCATGCGCTGGAGCAGCGGGGGAGCGGCGTACAGCGGCTCCTTGTACTCCTCGTACATCGAGTACGCGACCGAGGCCACCGTGTCCAGGCCGATCAGGTCGGACAGCTTCAGCGGGCCCATCGGGTGGGCGCAGCCCATCTCCATGCCGTTGTCGATGTCCTCGCGGCTGGCGATGCCCGACTCGAACATCCGGATCGCGGAGAGCAGGTACGGGATCAGCAGCGCGTTCACCACGAAGCCGGAGCGGTCCTGGGCGCGGATGGCGTGCTTGCCCAGCAGCTTCTCGGTGAAGACCTGGGCGCGGCTCAGCGTGCCCTCGGAGGTGGTGAGCGCCGGGATCAGCTCGACCAGCTTCTGCACCGGGGCCGGGTTGAAGAAGTGGATGCCGATGACGTGGTCCGGCCGCGACGTGGCGACCGCCAGCTTCACCAGCGGGATGGAGGAGGTGTTGGAGGCGAGGATCGCGTCCGGCCGGGTCACCACCTGGTCGAGCACCTGGAAGATCTCGGTCTTGACCTGCTCGTTCTCGACCACGGCCTCGATCACCAGATCACGGTCGGTGAACTCGCCGAGGTCCGTGGTGAAGCTCAGCCGGGCCTGCGTGGCCGCCAGCTCGTCCTCGCCGATCTTGCCGCGCTCGGCCGCCTTCGACAGGGAGTTGAACAGCCGGGTCCGGCCGATCTCCAGCGCTTCGCCGGTGGTCTCGGCGACCTTGACGTCCAGTCCGGCCCGGGCGCACACCTCGGCGATCCCCGCGCCCATCTGACCGCAGCCCACCACTCCGACGCGTTCGATGTCGGTCACATCGTCCCTTTCCGCTTTCCGGCGGCTCGCCTCATGGGCGCTCCGCGTCCCTTCGGCTCGCGCGCATGCGCTGCTTACGGCTGTGGCAGGTCCGCCGGGTCCCGGTGCCTGCTCCGTTCGTGCACGTTACTCCGAAGTATCAATGATCGATCGCGGGGGTGGGGCATCCTGGCCCCCGAGGCGGTCCGTTGACCAGGCGGTCCGGCGGGGTGTCCAGGGGGGCGCGATGGGGCGGGTGTCACGCAGGGCGTTCACGATGGCGGCGCTGGCCGCGCCGGCGACGGTGTCGCAGGCGTCCGCCGCGCCGGGGCGCCGCGTGGTGCCGGCCGCGGCGGCCGGCGAGATGCGCGGCATGTGGGTGGCCACCGTGACCAACCGGGACTGGCCCTCCCGGCCGGGGCTGAGCGCCGCCGAGCAGCGTGCCGAACTCATCGCCCACCTCGACGCGGCCGTCCGCGCCCGGCTCAACACCGTGGTCTTCCAGGTGCGGCCGACAGCCGACGCGCTGTGGCCCTCCCCCCACGAGCCGTGGTCGCAGTACCTGACCGGCATCCAGGGGCGGCATCCCGGCTGGGATCCGCTCGGCACGGCCGTCGCCGAGGCCCACGCCCGCGGTCTGCACCTGCACGCCTGGTTCAACCCGTACCGCGTCGCCCTGCACGCCGACCCCGCCCGGCTCGCCGCCTCCCACCCGGCCCGCCTGAACCCCTCCTGGGTCGTGACGTACGGCGGCAAGCTGTACTACGACCCGGGGCTGCCCGAGGTCCGCGCCTTCGTCCGGGAGGCGATGCTCGACGCGGTACGCCGTTACCCCGTGGACGCGGTCCACTTCGACGACTACTTCTACCCGTACCCCGTGGCCGGCCAGACCTTCGACGACGACCTCGCCTACGACACCCACGGCGGCGCCTTCCCGGACCGGGCCGCGTGGCGGCGGGACAACGTCGACCGGCTGGTGCGCGAGACGGCCGCCGGGATCAGGGCCATCCGGCCCGGCACCCGCTTCGGCATCAGCCCCTTCGGGGTGTGGCGCAACGCCGAGACCGACCCCCTCGGCTCGGACACGCGCGCGGGCGTGCAGACGTACGACGATCTGCACGCGGACACCCGTACGTGGGCCCGGGAGAACTGGATCGACTACATCTGCCCGCAGCTGTACTGGAACATCGGCTTCGCCGCCGCCGACTACGCCGCGCTGCTTCCCTGGTGGGCCGAGGTCGTCCACGGCTCCGGGACGCGGCTGTACGCGGGGGAGGCGCTGTACAAGGCGGGCGATCCGGCACAGCCCGCGCCCTGGCAGGACCCCGCCGAGCTCTCCCGTCACCTCACGCTGGCCGAGACGTACCCGCAGGTGCGCGGGCACGTCTTCTTCGCCGCCCGTGAGGTGACGGCCGATCCGATCGGGGCGATGGCGCGGGTGGTCGCCGACCACTACCGCCGGCCGGTGCGGCCCCCGCGCTGATCTACCGCCGTTGCGTCGTCCTGTGCCGGATCTCGGTGTCGGGGCCGGGCGAGCACACGCCCTCGTGTCCGTCCTCGAAGCGGACCCGGTAGGGCGGGTTCCCTCCCTGGCCCATCACTTCGACGATCTCGCCGACCTTGTCGTGCTGGCCGACCACCCTGCCGTGCTGGACAAGCTGGTCACCCTCGGTTGCGCGCATCGGGGCCTCCTCACCATGTGCGGGAGCAGCGGTCCGTGTCCTCGAGTCTACGGCGGAGCACGCCGCCCGGCAGCGGGCCGCACGGCCCCTCAGCCGCGTGCCCGCTGAGTGACGGCGATGCACACCAGCACCGCCGCGGCCGTCAACGGGGCGGCCACCGGCAGGTGCTCGTTCAGCAGCAGCACCGACCACACCAGTGTGAGCAGCGGCTGGGCCAGCTGCAACTGACTGGCCTTGGGGATGCCGATGGCCGCCATGCCCCGGTACCAGACGATCAGCCCGGCGAACTGCGAACCCGCCGCCACCCACAGCAGTCCGGTCACGCTGTGGGCGGTGAGCGTCACCGGCTCGACGGTCAGCGCGATCGCGGCGGCGGGCACGGTGAGCGGCAGACACAGCATCAGCGCCCAGCCGATCACCTGCCAGCCGGGCATCACCCGGGCCAGCCTGCCGCCCTCGGTGTATCCGGCCGCGCACACCAGCAACGCCGCGAACAGGTACAGGTCGGCCGTGGTGAGCGCGCCGCCGCTCTGCTGCACGGTGAACGCCACGACGGCGGCGGCTCCGGCGAGCGCCGCCACCCAGAAGGTGCGCGAGGGGCGGGAACCCACGCGCAGGGCGGACAGCAGCGCCGTGGTCAGCGGGAGCAGGCCCACCACGACGGCGGCGTGCGCGGTGGTCGAGGTCTGCAGCGCCAGGGTGGTCAGCATCGGGAAGCCGAGCACCACCCCGGCACCGACCACCGCCAGCCCGGGCCAGTGGTGCCGGGCCGGCGGCACCACCCGCCCCCATGCTCGGCTTCGCTCGCCCGGGGGCGCCCCCACGGCGAGCAGACAGCCGCCCGCCATCAGCGCCGCGAGCACACTGCGCACGGCCACCAGCGACCAGGGCCCGAAGCCCTCGAGGCCCCAGGCGGTGGCCGGGAAGGTGAGGGAGAAGGCGATGACGCCGAGGGCGGCCTGGAGGGTGCCGAGACCGCGACGGTCCCGGGCTGCGGGGACCGCTATCGCAGGGGTGGTAGTAGCGCTACTCTGTGCTCTCATGTATGAGCGTAGCAGCGTCGGTGAACTGGCGGATCAGCTGCGGCAGGAGATCGACCGCTACTCTCCTGGTGGGAAGCTCCCGTCGAGTCGCGCTCTGGTGGACCGGTTCCGGGTGAGCCCCGTGACCGTCTCCCGGGCGCTGGCGCGGCTCGCCGCGGAGGGTCTGGTGGTCACCCGGCCCGGCGCCGGCGCCTTCCGCGCACAGCCCCGGGCGTCGGCCGCTCCCGTGGGCGACACCTCCTGGCAGGAGGTCGCCCTCAGCGCGGACGGCGCCGCCGACCTGGTCCCGCGCTCGGTGGACGCCTCCGGGGTGCTGGTCTCGCTGGCCGCGCCGCCGCCCGGGGTGATCGAGTTCAACGGCGGCTATCTGCATCCCTCCCTGCAGCCGGAGCGGGCGATGGCGGCGGCGCTGTCCCGGGCCGGGCGCCGGCCGGGCGCCTGGGGGCGGCCGCCCGTGGAGGGACTGCCGGAGCTGCGCGAGTGGTTCGCGCGCAGCGTCGGGGGGCCGGTCACGGCGGCGGGCGTGCTGGTCACCTCGGGCGGGCAGTCCGCGCTGACCACCGCCCTGCGCGCGCTCGCCCCGCCGGGCGCCCCCGTACTCGTCGAGTCGCCCACCTACCCGGGCATGCTGGCCATCGCCCGCGCGGCCGGGCTGCGCCCGGTGCCCGTCCCCGTGGACGCGGACGGCGTACGGCCCGCACTCCTCGCCGACGCGTTCAAGGCGACCGGCGCCCGGGTCTTCGTCTGCCAGCCGCTGTTCCAGAACCCGACCGGTGCCGTACTCGCGCCCGAGCGGCGCGGCGAGGTGCTGCGGATCGCCCGCGAGGCGGGCGCGTTCGTCGTCGAGGACGACTTCGTGCGGCTGCTGGTGCACGAGGACGCGGGCCCGCTGCCGCGCCCGCTGGCCGCCGACGACCCCGACGGGGTCGTGGTGCACGTCTGCTCGCTGACCAAGGCGACCTCGCCCAGTTTCCGGGTGAGCGCCCTCGTCGCGCACGGTCCGGTGCTGGAGCGACTGCGGGCCATCCAGGTCGTCGACACCTTCTTCGTGCCCCGGCCGCTCCAGGAGGCCACGCTGGAACTCGTCGGCTCGCCCGCCTGGCCGCGCCATCTGCGCGCGATCTCGACCGCGTTGCGGACCCGCCGGGACACGATGACCGCCGCGCTCCGCCTGCACCTGCCCGAAATCGCCCTGCCGCACATCCCGTCCGGCGGCTACCACCTGTGGCTGCGGCTGCCCGACGGCACCGGCACCTCCGGGGCCCCCGGCCCCGGGGGAGAGTCCGCCCTGACCGCGGCAGCCCTGCGCGCGGGCGTCGCCGTCACGCCCGGCCGCCCCTACTTCAGCGCCGAGCCCCCGGCCGGGCACCTGCGGCTGAGCTTCGCGGCGGTGGCCGGTACGGAGGAGATCGCCGAGGGCGTACGGAGGCTGCGCGGCGCCTGCGACGAGGTACGGGGACAACGGGGATAACGGTTCGACGCCGTACGGCGCGAGCTGCGAGTATCCCCGCCATGACCGATACCGCGCACCTGCCCGAGGGCTACGAGATCTCCACCGACCGCGCCCGGATCGACGCCGGGCGGGTGCACCACTGGCTGTCCACCGACGCGTACTGGGCCCTGGGCCGCACCCGGGAGCAGCAGGACCGGGCGATCGAGGGCTCGCTCAACTTCGGTGCCCACGACACGGCCTCGGGGGAGCAGGTGGCGTACGCCCGGGTCGTCACCGACCGGGCGACCTTCGCCTGGCTGTGCGATGTGTACGTCGACCCGTCGGTGCGGGGCAAGGGCCTCGGCACGGCATTGGTGGCGGCCGTGCGGGAGGAACTGCGGCCCTGCGGGCTGAAGCGCGTCCTGCTCGCCACGCACGACGCGCACGGTGTCTACGCGAAGCTCGGTTTCCGCCCGCTGGACCGGCCCGACCACTACATGGCGCTCGACTCCGCGTGAGGACGGCGGGGCGGCGTTCCGGGCGGCTTGTCCGCCGCGTCCCTACCAGCCGGTAAGTCCGTGGCCACCTTGCGTGATGGCGCGGCGGCACCCCTTGACCCGTTCCCTCCGGCGCCTGACCATCGCCGCATGGCACTTCGGGTCACCTTTGTCGCCGCCGCGGGGAGCTCCTCCGCGCTCGCCGAGCGCTTCGAGGACGTCCGGCCGCTGGACCAGGCCGGCTGGAACGAGGTGCGACAGGTCGCCCATGAACTGCTGCCGCTCGCGGCGGCCGATCTGCGCTACTGCTCACCGGCCCCGCGCAGCCGCGCCACCGGAGACGGTCTCGGTTACGCGCCGCTGGTGCAACTCGCCCTGCGGGATTGCGACATGGGCCGCTGGCGGGGCCTGACCCTGGGCGAGGCGATGGCCCGGGAGCCGGAGGCCGTGGACGCCTGGCTCGCCGACCCGCGGTCCACCCCGCACGGCGGGGAGTCGCTGCTGGACTTCATCGGCCGCGTCGGCGGCTGGCTGGACACGCGGCCGGTCGAGGACGGCTGCCGGGTCGTCGCCGTGGCCGAGCCGTCGGTGATCCGCGCGGCTCTGGTGTACGTGCTCAAGGCGCCGCCCGCCACGTACTGGAACATCGACGTCCGCTCGCTGTCGGCGGTCGGTGTCGCCGGCCTCCCGGGCCGGTGGAACCTGCGCCTCGAAGGCGTCTGCGCTCAGCCCACGCGCGCGTAGTCGGTGGTGAGCTCCAGGTCCTTGGCGGGACCGCGCACCCGCCAGATGGACCGCCAGTGGTCCGCGTCGCGAACGGTGAACTCGCCCCGGTAGAGGTCCGCGGAGCAGGGGTGGTCGGCGACGTACCGGCCCGTGCCGAGATCCAGGTCGTGGAACGGGCGGCCGTCCGCGAACCGCACGTCCGCCGTGCCGCCCGGCCCCCGAAGGAAGTGCAGGGTCCGCTCGGCGGGCCGGGTGACGCCCCGCCAGGTGAAGTCGCCGGACTCCCGCTGGAGCAGACCGCCGCCCTCCAGCGGCCCGAAAACGACGGTTCCCTCGAAGCGCCCCCGGTCGCCGCTCGCCAGGTCCCGCACGGTCCGTTCCGCCCGCCAGCGGCCGCTCAGGTAGTCCAGTACATCGGGCACTGGCCAGAACTCGCCCATCGCCGCCCCGTTCTCCGTGGTCGTTCGCCGGCGCACGACCCATTGACGTGCTCCTGTCTCCTCCCTATCTTGCCGTTCGAAGTGCTGACCAACGGTCGAGATGTCGAACAACTCCTAGTGTCACCCACTCCCAGAGAGAGCCGTGGAGTATCCATGTCACGCACCGCCCGAAGCCGCACCCGCCTCAGACTCGGTCTCACCGCCACCGCGCTCCTGACGGCCGCCGCCCTCGTCCCCGCTCCCGCGCACGCCGAGGACGTCACCGACTACACGATCACCGTCGATCCGGACGCCGAGGGCGCGGCGATCGACGACACGATGTACGGCGTCTTCTTCGAGGACATCAACCGGGCCGCCGACGGCGGTCTGTACGCCGAGCTCGTGCAGAACCGGTCCTTCGAGTACTCCACCGCCGACAACGGCTCCTACACGCCCCTGACCTCCTGGGCGACGAGCGGCACGGCCGAGGTGGTCAGCGACTCCGGACGGCTGAACGAGCGCAACCGCACCTACCTCGCACTGGGCGCCGGTTCCTCCGTCACGAACGCCGGCTACAACACCGGAATGCGTGTGGAGGAGGGCAAGCGGTACGACTTCTCGGTGTGGGCCAGGGCGGAGAGCGGCACCACCCTCGCCGTCACGCTGAAGGACGCCGCCGGCCCGCTGGCGGACGCCCGCCGGGTGGCCGTCAAGGGCGGCTGGGCCCAGTACGAGGCCACGTTCACCGCGTCCCGCACCAGCAACCGCGGCCGTCTCGCCGTCGCCTCCTCGGGCGCCGCGGCGCTCGACATGGTGTCGCTCTTCCCGCGCGAGACCTACAAGAACCAGCCGGGGGGTCTGCGCAAGGACCTCGCCGAGAAGATCGCCGCCCTGAAGCCCGGCTTCGTGCGCTTCCCCGGCGGCTGCCTGGTCAACACCGGCTCCATGGAGGACTACAGCGAGTCCTCCGGCTGGCAGCGCAAGCGCTCCTACCAGTGGAAGGACACGATCGGCCCGGTCGAGGAGCGCGCCACCAACGCCAACTTCTGGGGCTACAACCAGAGTTACGGCCTCGGCTACTACGAGTACTTCCGCTTCGCCGAGGACATCGGCGCCATGCCCCTGCCCGTCGTCCCCGCGCTGGTCACCGGCTGCGGCCAGAACAAGGCCACCGACGACCCGGCACTGCTGGAGCGGCACATCCAGGACGCCCTCGACCTGATCGAGTTCGCCAACGGCCCGGCGACCTCCACCTGGGGCAAGGTCCGCGCCGAGATGGGCCACCCCAGGCCCTTCGGGCTCACCCACATCGGCGTGGGCAACGAGGAGAACCTGCCGCGGGAGTTCTTCGCCCGCTTCCAGCGGTTCCGGGCCGCCATCGAGGCGAAGTACCCGGACATCACGGTCGTCTCCAACTCCGGCCCGGACGACTCCGGCACCACCTTCGAGACCGCCTGGCAGCTCAACCGCGAGGGCAAGGTCGACATGGTCGACGAGCACTACTACAACAGCCCGCAGTGGTTCCTGCAGAACAACGACCGCTACGACTCCTACGACCGGAGCGGCCCGAAGGTCTTCCTCGGCGAGTACGCCTCCCAGGGCAACGCCTGGAAGAACGGCCTGGCCGAAGCGGCGTTCATGACCGGCCTGGAGCGCAACGCGGACATCGTCGAGCTCGCCTCGTACGCGCCGCTGCTCGCCAACGAGGACTACGTCCAGTGGTCGCCGGACATGATCTGGTTCAACAACCACGCCTCCTGGGGCTCGGCCGACTACGAGGTCCAGAAGCTGTTCATGACCAACGTCGGCGACCGCGTGGTGCCGTCGAGGGCGAGCACCACCCCGAACGTCAGCGGCCCCCTCTCGGGTGCCGTCGGCCTGTCGACGTGGGCGACGAGCGCCGCGTACGACGATGTGCAGGTGACCGCCGCCGACGGCACCACGCTGCTGAGCGACGACTTCTCCGGTGACGCCGCGCAGTGGACCCACAGCGGCGGCGGCAGCTGGAGCGTCCGGGACGGCCAGTACGTCCAGACCGACGAGGCCGCCGAGAACACCCTGGTGACGGCGGGCGACCCGGCCTGGCACGACTACGACCTCCATGTGAAGGCCACCAAGAAGGCCGGCAAGGAGGGCTTCCTCGTCGCCTTCGGCGTCAAGGACACCGGCAACCACTACTGGTGGAACCTCGGCGGCTGGAACAACACCCAGTCCGCCGTCGAGCAGGCCACGGACGGCGCCAAGTCGACGCTGATCTCCAAGGCCGGGTCGATCGAGACGGGCCGCGCCTACGACATCGACATCAAGGTGCGGGGCCGCCAGGTCACCCTCTACCTCGACGGTCGGGAGTGGGGCGGCTTCACGGACGACAAGCCGGCCGAGCCGTTCCGCCAGGTGGTCACCGAGGATGCCCGCACGGGTGAGCTGATCGTCAAGGTCGTCAACGCCCAGCCGGCCGAGGCCCGCACGGCGATCGACCTGGGCGGCGCGAAGGTCGCGTCCCGGGCCCGCGTCACCACACTGGCCGCCGACGCGGAGGCGGTCAACACCGAGACGGACTCCCCGGTCACCCCGGTGACGTCCACCTTCCGCGGGGTCGCGAACGAGTTCACGTACACGTTCCCGGCGCACTCGGTGACGTTCCTGAGGATCGCACGGCGATAGCGGAGCGGAACGCGGGCCGCCGTCCGGGAGACGGCGGCCCGCCCCCGGCGCCGACCGGGCACGATCGCGGCGCGGCCATGGTCGGGCCGAGGGCGAGACGCGGGACCGGCGGACCGGTGCCGTGGGCGCGGGGCAGCCGGCAGGCGTTGCATAAGTCTGCACCCATGCGTATAGTCATGCCTTCGAGGAGGAGGTTTCATGACCGTACGTGCGGCAGTGGCCGGAGCGAGCGGGTATGCGGGCGGCGAACTGCTGCGCCTGCTGCTCACCCACCCCGAGGTCGAGATCGGTTCCCTCACCGGCAACTCCAACGCCGGCCAGCGGCTCGGCGCGCTGCAACCGCACCTGCTGCCGCTCGCCGACCGCGTCCTTAAGCCGACCACGCCCGAGGCCCTCGCCGGCCACGACGTCGTCTTTCTCGCGCTGCCCCACGGGCAGTCGGCGGCCGTCGCCGAACAGCTCGGTCCGGACGTGCTCGTGATCGACATGGGGGCCGACTTCCGGCTGCGGGACGCCGCCGACTGGGAGCGGTTCTACGGCTCCCCGCACGCCGGCACCTGGCCGTACGGCCTGCCCGAACTGCCGGGTGCACGCGCCGCGCTGGAGGGGACCAAGCGCGTCGCGGTGCCCGGGTGCTACCCGACCGCCGTCTCGCTGGCCCTCTTCCCGGCGTACGCGGCGGGACTCGCCGAGGCGGAGGCCGTGATCGTCGCCGCGTCCGGCACGTCCGGTGCGGGCAAGACGCCCAAGGCGCACCTGCTGGGCTCCGAGGTCATGGGCTCCATGTCGCCGTACGGCGTGGGCGGCGGGCACCGCCACACCCCCGAGATGATCCAGAACCTCGGCGCGGCCGCGGGCGGGCGGGTCCGCGTCTCCTTCACCCCCACCCTCGCCCCGATGCCGCGCGGCATCCTCGCCACGTGCAGCGCGAAGGCGCTCCCCGGCGTCACCGCCGAGTCCCTGCGCGCCGCCTACGAGAAGGCCTTCGCGGACGAGCCCTTCGTCCACCTGCTCCCCGAGGGCCAGTGGCCCGCCACGGCGTCCGTCAACGGTTCGAACGCCGTTCAGGTGCAGGTCGCGTACGACGCGGACGCGGGCCGGATCATCGCGATCAGCGCCATCGACAACCTGACCAAGGGCACCGCGGGCGGTGCCCTCCAGAGCATGAACATCGCCCTGGGTCTCGACGAGACCACGGGGCTGACGACGATCGGAGTTGCGCCGTGAGTGTGACGGCAGCAAAGGGATTCACGGCGGCGGGCATCGCCGCCGGGATCAAGGAGAACGGCAACCCCGACCTGGCCCTCGTGGTCAACAACGGCCCCCGCCGCGCCGCCGCCGGCGTCTTCACCTCCAACCGCGTCAAGGCCGCGCCCGTGCTCTGGTCCGAGCAGGTCCTCAGGAGCGGGCAGCTGTCGGCCGTGGTCCTCAACTCCGGCGGCGCCAACGCCTGCACCGGACCGAAGGGCTTCCAGGACACCCACGCCACCGCCGAGAAGGCCGCCGAGGTGCTGGGGACGGGCGCGGGCGACATCGCCGTCTGCTCCACCGGGCTCATCGGCGTCCTGCTCCCCATGGACAAGCTGCTCACCGGCGTCGAAACGGCCGCCGCCGCGCTGTCCGAGCACGGCGGCGAGAAGGCCGCCATCGCCATCAAGACCACCGACACCGTGCACAAGACGTCCGTCGTGACCAAGGACGGCTGGACCGTCGGCGGCATGGCCAAGGGCGCGGGCATGCTCGCCCCCGGCCTCGCCACCATGCTCGTCGTCCTCACCACCGACGCCGACCTCGACAGCGCCACCCTGGACAAGGCGTTGCGCGCCGCCACGAAGGTCACCTTCGACCGCGTCGACTCCGACGGCTGCATGTCCACCAACGACACCGTGCTGCTGCTCGCCTCCGGCGCCGCCGGGGTCACCCCCGGGTACGAGGAGTTCGCCGAGGCCGTACGCACCGTCTGCGACGACCTCGGGCAGCAGCTCATCCGCGACGCCGAGGGCGCCAGCAAGGACATCAAGGTCGAGGTGATCAACGCCGCGACCGAGGACGACGCCGTCGAGGTGGGCCGCTCCATCGCCCGCAACAACCTCCTGAAGTGCGCCCTCCACGGCGAGGACCCCAACTGGGGGCGTGTCCTGTCCGCCATCGGCACGACGCGGGCCGCCTTCGAGCCCGACCGGCTGAACGTCGCCATCAACGGCGTCTGGGTGTGCAGGAACGGCGGCGTCGGCGAGGACCGCGAGCAGGTCGACATGCGCTACCGCGAAATCCACATCGTCGCCGACCTCGCCGCCGGCGAGCAGACCGCCACCATCTGGACCAACGACCTCACCGCCGACTACGTCCACGAGAACAGCGCCTACTCCTCATGACCACCACGCGTAAGCACACCGCGCTGCCCAAGGCACAGATCCTCATCGAGGCCCTGCCCTGGCTCACCCGGCACCACGGGAAGACCGTCGTCATCAAGTTCGGCGGAAACGCCATGGTGGACGAGGACCTGAAGGCCGCCTTCGCCCAGGACGTGGTCTTCCTGCGGCACGCCGGCCTCAAACCGGTCGTCGTGCACGGCGGCGGCCCGCAGATCAGCGCCGCGCTCGACCGGCACGGCATCGTCAGCGAGTTCAAGGCCGGCCTGCGCGTCACCACCGAGGACGCCATGGACGTCGTACGGATGGTGCTGGCCGGGCAGGTGCAGCGGGAGCTGGTCGGGCTGCTCAACCAGCACGGACCGTTCGCCGTCGGCCTCACCGGAGAGGACGCGCACACCCTCACCGCCACCAAGCACCGGCCCCGGATCGACGGCGAGCCGGTCGACATCGGGCGGGTCGGCGAGATCACCGACATCGACACGGGCGCGATCGAGGCGCTGCTCGCCGACGGCCGCATCCCGGTCGTCTCGTCGATCGCCCGCAGCCAGGACGACCACCACGTCTACAACGTCAACGCCGACACGGTGGCCGCGGCACTCGCCGCCGCGCTGGGCGCCGAGACCCTCATGGTCCTCACGGACGTCGAGGGACTCTACGAGGACTGGCCGAACTCCGACGAGGTGATCAGCCGCCTCACCGCGTCCCAGCTCGAGAAGCTCCTGCCGGAGCTGTCCTCGGGCATGGTGCCGAAGATGGAGGGCTGTCTGCACGCCGTACGCAACGGCGTGACCACCGCCCGTGTCATCGACGGCCGGGTCCAGCACTCGATCCTGCTGGAGATCTTCACGGACGAGGGCATCGGCACGATGGTCGTGCCGGACGAACAGGGGGAGTCGTGAGCAACGTCGCGGGTAACGCCGTGGGCAACGCCGGTGGCAGCGCCGTCGGCAACCAGGAACTCACCGCCCGGTGGCAGGGCGCGCTCATGAACAACTACGGCACCCCGCGGCTGCCGCTCGTGCGCGGCGAGGGCGCGCGGGTGTGGGACGCCGACGGCAAGGAGTACGCCGACTTCGTGGGCGGTATCGCGGTCAACGCGCTCGGCCACGCCCACCCGGCGGTCGTCGAGGCGGTCGGCCGGCAGATCGCCTCCCTCGGCCACATCTCCAATCTGTTCGTCGCCGAACCGCCCGTCGCGCTGGCCGAACGGCTGATCCAGCTCTTCGGCCGCGAGGGCCGGGTCTACTTCTGCAACTCGGGCGCCGAGGCGAACGAGGCCGCGTTCAAGATCGGCCGGCTGACCGGGCGGGCCCACATGGTCGCCACCGACGGAGGCTTCCACGGCCGCACCATGGGTGCCCTCGCGCTGACCGGCCAGCCCGCCAAGCGGGAGCCGTTCCTGCCGCTGCCCGGGGACGTCACGCACGTCCCGTACGGCGACGCCCAGGCGCTGGCCGCCGCGGTCACCGAGGACACCGCGCTGGTGATCATCGAGCCGATCCAGGGCGAGAACGGGGTAGTGATGCCCCCGCCCGGTTATCTGAAGGCGGCCCGCGCGATCACGGCGGCCACGGGTGCGCTGCTCGTCCTCGACGAGGTGCAGACCGGTGTGGGCCGTACCGGGACCTGGTTCGAGTACCAGGCCCACGAGGGCGTCCTGCCGGACGTCGTCACCCTCGCCAAGGGGCTCGGGGGCGGACTGCCGCTCGGCGCCACCGTCGCCTTCGGACGCGCGGCCGACCTGTTGCAGCCCGGCCAGCACGGCACGACCTTCGGTGGCAACCCGGTCGCCTGCGCCGCCGGACTCGCCGTTCTCGACACCATCGCGAACGACGGCCTGCTGGAGAACGTCAAGCGGCAGGGCGAGAAACTGCGCGACGGGGTCGAGGCCCTCGGCCACGCCTTGATCGGCCATGTCCGTGGCTCGGGTCTCCTCCTGGGTATCGTGCTCACCGAGCCGCTCGCGCCCCAGGCGCAACAGGCGGCTCAGGACGCCGGATTCCTCGTGAACGCGCCCGCCCCCGATGTCGTACGGCTCATGCCGCCGCTGACCCTCGGGGACGACGCGGTGGACGCCTTCCTCGGGGCGCTGCCCGGCATCCTGGACGAGGCCGGCAGGGCGGGCGGGGAAGGACGATCCGGAGAATGAGACGACGATGAGCCAGGAGCAGGACCAGGGTCAGCAGGCCGGGCCTGCCGTGCCGCAGACGCGCACCGCACGCCACCGCAGGATCGTGGACATCCTCAACCGGCAGCCGGTGCGCTCGCAGAGCCAGCTGGCGAAGCTGCTCGCCGACGACGGGCTGAGCGTCACGCAGGCGACGCTCTCCCGGGACCTGGACGAGCTGAACGCGGTGAAGATCCGCAACACCGACGGCGACCTCATCTACGCGGTGCCGAGCGAGGGAGGGTTCCGCACCCCCCGCGCGCCGCTGGGAGGGTCCGCCAAGGAGGAGCGGATGCGGCGGCTCTCCCAGGAACTGCTGATCTCCGCGGAGGCCTCGGCGAACCTCGTCGTCCTGCGTACCCCGCCCGGCGCGGCCCAGTTCCTCGCCTCGGCCATCGACCAGGCGGAACTGCACGACATCCTCGGCACCATCGCCGGCGACGACACGCTGCTGCTGATCAGCAGGGAGGCGACGGGTGGGCAGGCGTTGGCCGACCACCTGCTGCGGTTGGCCCAGAACGGGCACTGAAGGGGGCGGGACGGTGGTGCGCCGGCTGCCGTCGAGTCCGTGGCCGGTCGCGCGGTTCGCCGCGCTCCCGAGGGAGTCGCCGTGCAGCCGTCGGTGGCTGCGGGCCGTCGTGCCTCCCCTCCCCGTGCCTGGAGGCACTCCCGCGAACGCGGGCGGGTGAACCGTCGCCTCAGCCCAGGCGGGCAGCCAGCCCTCCGGTGCACCGGACTTCGTCTCCCGCCGTGATGAGCAGGCCTTCGACGTCCGGCAGGGACTCCAGCCACCGCGACCCCTCCCGCGACCCCATCGCGAACGCCGCCGTGGCCCAGCAGTCGGCCCAGGTCAGACGGGGGGCGACGACCGTCACGGCGACGAGGTCGGTGACCGCGGAGCGGCCGGTGCGGGGGTCGACGATGTGATCGCCGCGTTCGGCGGTACCGGAGGTGGCCACGGCCAGTTGGTCCGCGCCGGCGGCGGAGACGACGGCGGCGAGGCCGCCGGGCCGCAGCGGGTCCGACACGCCGACCCGCCAGGGCCGGTCCGCTCCCGGCGCGCCCAGCAGCTGGACGTCGCCGCCGCCGTTGACGCTCACGCCCGTCGCGCCGGCCTCGGCGAGCCGCCGTGCCGCCCGCTCGGTGGCCCAGCCCTTGACGATCCCGGTCGGATCGAGACGGCCCCGGTAGCGGGGGCTGAACCAGCCGTCGCTGATCCGCTCCGCCTCCGCGGCCAGCTCCAGCACCTCGGCGACCTCGGGATCGCACTCCCCGACGGTCAGCTCGCCGCGCGCCAGCCGGGACATCTGGCTGTCCTCGCGGTACGTGCTGAACACCTCGTCGACGCGGTGCAGCCCGGCGACCGCCTCCTCCAGCGCCGCGCGCACCACAGCGGGAACCCCGCCGCGGACGTCGAGCGAGAAGACGGTCCCCATCGTCTCGTCCGTATGACGCACCGTCGCGGGAGCCTCGGAGGGTTCGGTCACCGTGTCAGCCACCGGCCCGGTCCAGCGCCGACTGGAGTGACTGTCTGTACCCGGCGCTGGTGTAGGTGGCCCCCGACACGGCGTCGATCTCCGCGCTCTGCGCCGAGACGGCCGCCTGGTTGAGTTGGGGGACGGCGTGGGAGGTGATGCGGTCGCTCCGGCCGCCCTTGGGCGCCTGGACCGCCTCGGCCCGGGTGATCTTCCCGCCGCTCACCGTCAGACGGACCTGCACCGCGCCGTACTGGGTCCGTGCCGCCGCCCCGGTGACCGTGCCGTCGCCCATGGCCTGGGCGCCGCCCTGCGGGGACTGGGCCGCCGCGGGCGGGGCCGCGCCGCCGGCCGCGGCGGCCGAGCCCGGATCGGACGCGGGTTTGAGCGACAGCAGCAGCACGATCCCGGAGACGGTGGCGGCGGTCGCGAGCACGGCACGCCGGACGGGGTGACTCTTCCTCATCGCTTCTCAAGCTCCTGATGGGTGTGGATGACCCGTCGCTCACATCTCGAACGACTCGTGATGGATGCGGCGGGCGGGAACCCCGGCGCCGCGCAGTGCCTCGTACACCGACTGCGCGAACCCGGGCGGCCCGCACAGGAAGACGTCGTGGCGGTCGACGTCCGGGATCTTCCGCCGCAGGCTCTCCGCCGAGATGTCGGGGCGCGCACCGTCGGGGCTGTTCACCGCGTACATCAGCCGCGCGCCGCGCTCCTCGGCGATCGTGGCCAGCTCGCCCCACAGCGCCAGGTCCTGCGTGCTGTTGGCGCGGTAGAGCAGCGTGATGTCACCGGAGGCGCCGGGCAGCGTCTCGAACAGCGCCCGCATCGGGGTGATGCCCACGCCGCCCGCGACCAGCAGCACCTTGCCCCGGCTGCGGCGCTGAGCGGTCAGCGCCCCGTACGGTCCCTCCGCCCACACGCGCGTGCCGGGCTCCAGCTCGCGCAGCCGGGAGCTGTGGTCGCCGATCGCCTTCACCGTGATGCGCAGCATGTCCGGGCGGGGCGCGGCCGACAGCGAGTACGGGTGGGAGCTGAACCGCATGCCGGGCGCCAGGAACCGCCAGCGGAAGAACTGACCGGCCTCCGCGCCCATCCGGTGCAGTCTGCGCCCGCCGATCAGCACGGACACGATGCCCGGCGTCTCCTCGATGACCGCCTCGACCCGCATGCGGTGCCGCGTGTTCAGCCGCAGCGGGGTGATGATCCGGTACCACAGGACCAGCGCGGTCACGGCGCCGTACAGCCCGTACCAGAAGGTCTTCGCGGCCGGTTCGACGGCGAACTCGTTTCCGGTGGTGATCTGGTGCCAGAACGTCAGATAGGCCACCGCGTACGTCAGCAGGTGTACGTGGTACCAGCCGTCGTACGGCAGCCGGCGCCGGATCGGACCGATGGAGATGACGGCGATCACGAGGAGCAGACCCGTGCCGATGGCGGCCTTGCCCATGTCCGGCAGCGTGTTGACGGAGGTGACGGTCTGCTGCACGACGTCGCCGAGGGTCCTGCCCGCCTGGCGGGCGTAGCCCCACATGATGAGGAAGACATGGGCGAGCACCAGGCAGACGGTGTACCGGCCGCTCATCGCGTGCCAGCGGGCGACCCGGTCCGAACCCACCCGGCGTTCCAGCGCGGGCACCCGCGCCATCTGGAGCACCACCAGGGCCATCAGATAGCCGGCGAGCAGACCGGTGATCCGGCCCGCGGCGACGATCTGCCCGGTGGTGCCGGCGATGGACGGTGTGTTGTGCCACCACAACCACAGGACGGCCACCGCGCCCGCCGCCACGGCGAGCAGCAGGGGGACGGCGGGGGAGCGGCGCGGACGGATGCGGCGCATCGTCTGGCGGCGGGCGGCACGGCCGCCGGCGAGCGTGGTGGTCACGGTTCCTCCGTGGGGACTTGACCCTTGGCCCACAGATACGTGCCGTCACGCGGGAGCGTTCAGCGGGGTCCGGCCCCGCTCGGCGCCTCAGTACCGGGTGATCGCCGTGCGCCCGCTCCTCGTCCCGACCGCGAGGTGCGGGTCCCGCGCCGGATCGGCCCAGCGCAGGATCTTTTGCATCGCGTCCTTCGGCACGGACACGCATCCGGCCGTCGCCCCGCGCCCGTTGACGTGCAGGAAGATCCCGGCGCCCCGGCCGCGCACCGGTCGGCGGTAGTTGAAGTCGACGACGAGGGCGTGGGCGTACTGCGCGCGGTAGCCGATCAGGTGCTCGGCCTCGGCGGCCCGGCAGTCGGCCGCCCGGGGTTCGGTCCAGCGGTTGTAGAAGCGGGAGTCGTCGTCCTGGCACCACCAGGAGTCCCGGCGTACGGGGCGGTAGCTGTACGCCGTCCCGCGCGGTGCCGCCTCGATGCCGAAGGCGTACGGCAGGCCGTACAGCCCGGTCGGTGTCGTGTGCGTGCCCTGCCGTCGGGCCGCGCCCTCGGTCAGCCCCTTCGCCCCGAAGCGGGCCGGCGCGGAACCGGCCGCCACCCAGCGGCCGCCCTTCAGGTCCCACCAGGTGACCGTGCCGGAGGTCGAGCCCGTTCCCGGCGCCACCGCGGTGATCAGTTGGCTGCCGCCCCCGGTGTCCGCCATCCGGGCCGGCAGCGGCGGGGACGGCTGACCGGCGCCGAGCACGAGCAGGGACAGGGAGACGACTGTGGCGGCGGGGGCGACACCTGGGCGCATGGCTCAGACCGTAGACGGGGGCAGAGGCAACGGCAGCCCGGGTAGTCCGTCCAGGCTGGTCGCGATGTGCTCCTTCTTGCGGAAGTACGCGTCGAGCGAGGCGTCGTCCTCCCGCGCGAACCGCTTCCCGTGCAGGTCCCGGTCGCTCTCGTAGGCCATGAAGGGCACCGCGTACCCGCAGGTGTCCCGGATCAGTTCGGCCGTCACGACGACGACGGCGCGCAGGCCGTGCGTGGTCGGGTCGATGTCCGGGAAGCGGGTGAGCAGTTCCCCGAAGCGGGGGTCGTCCCGGAACACGGGCTCGCCGCGGCCGTGCACGCGCACGATGTTCGGCGGCCCCTGGAAGGCGCACCACATCAGGGTGATGCGGCCGTTCTCCCGCAGATGGGCGATGGTCTCGGCGTTGGAGCCGGCGAAGTCGAGGTAGGCCACCGTGAGCTCGTCGAGGACCACGAAGGACCCCTTGAGTCCCTTGGGGGAGAGGTTGACCGTGCCGTCGGCGGACAGGGGGGCGGTGGCGGTGAAGAAGACCGGCTGTTCCTCGATGAACGTGCGGAGGCGGCCGTCTATGCGCTCATAGGTCTTTCCATGTCCAACGATTATGGGACCAAATCTTTCGCCTGTCTAAGGAATTCCGGGAGTCGTCGAGGGATATCCATGGAGAGGCGGATTGACGAATCATGCGGACTCCTGCATACTCATGCATGTCAGCGAATGCACTGTGAGGAGAAACCCGTGACCGAGCGCGTCGTACTCGCCTACTCAGGCGGTCTGGACACCTCCGTCGCCATCGGCTGGATCGCCGAGGAGACGGGCGCCGAGGTCATCGCCGTTGCGGTCGACGTCGGCCAGGGCGGCGAGGACCTGGACGTCATCCGCAAGCGCGCGCTCGCCTGCGGTGCCGTCGAGGCCGAGGTCGCGGACGCCAAGGACGAGTTCGCCGAGGAGTACTGCCTCCCGGCGATCAAGGCCAACGCCCTCTACATGGACCGCTACCCGCTGGTCTCCGCGCTGTCCCGGCCGACGATCGTCAAGCACCTCGTCGCCGCCGCGCAGAAGCACGGCGCCACCACCGTCGCCCACGGCTGCACCGGCAAGGGCAACGACCAGGTCCGCTTCGAGGCCGGCATCGTCGCGCTCGCCCCCGACCTCAAGTGCATCGCCCCGGTCCGCGACTACGCCATGACCCGCGACAAGGCCATCGCCTTCTGCGAGGCGAAGGGCCTGCCGATCGCGACCACCAAGAAGTCCCCGTACTCCATCGACCAGAACGTCTTCGGCCGCGCCATCGAGACCGGCTTCCTCGAGGACATCTGGAACGCCCCGATCGAGGACATCTACGAGTACACCCAGAACCCGGCCGCCGAGCGCGAGCCCGACGAGGTGATCGTCTCCTTCAAGGAGGGCGTCCCCGTCGCCATCGACGGCAAGCCCGTCACCGTGCTCCAGGCGATCCAGCAGCTCAACGAGCGCGCCGGCGCCCAGGGCATCGGCCGGATCGACATGGTCGAGGACCGCCTCGTCGGCATCAAGTCCCGCGAGGTCTACGAGGCCCCCGGCGCGATCGCCCTGATCACCGCCCACCAGGAGCTGGAGAACGTCACCGTCGAGCGCGAGCTCGCCCGCTACAAGCGCCAGGTCGAGCAGCGCTGGAGCGAGCTGGTCTACGACGGCCTGTGGTTCTCCCCGCTCAAGCGCGCCCTGGACGGCTTCGTCAACGAGGCCAACCAGCACGTCACCGGCGACATCCGGATGACCCTGCACGGCGGCCGTGCGGTCGTCACCGGCCGGCGCTCCGAGTCGTCGCTGTACGACTTCAACCTGGCCACCTACGACACGGGCGACACCTTCGACCAGGCCGCCGCCAAGGGCTTCATCGACATCTACAGCCTGTCGTCGAAGATGGCGGCCAAGCGGGACCTCGCGTAGCTCGCGGGCGACTGACGACCCCTCGCACGCACTAGCCTGACTGCCGCCTCTCCACGCGACCGTGGGGAGGCGGTGGCACATCCGGAACCCTCGAGGAGCAACGCAAGTGAGCAGCAACAGCGGTGACGTACGGCTCTGGGGCGGCCGTTTCGCCGACGGTCCCGCCGAGGCCCTGGCGAAGCTGTCCGCGTCCGTCCACTTCGACTGGCGTCTCGCCCCCTACGACATCGCCGGTTCGCGTGCCCACGCGCGCGTGCTGCACACGGCGGGGCTGCTCACCGAGGACGAGCTGACCCGCATGCTCGCCGGACTCGACCAGCTGGAAGCCGACGTGGCGTCCGGCGACTTCACCGGCACCATCGCCGACGAGGACGTGCACACCGCCCTGGAGCGGGGCCTGCTGGAGCGGCTCGGCCCGGACCTCGGCGGCAAGCTGCGCGCCGGACGGTCGCGCAACGACCAGGTGGCCACCCTCTTCCGCATGTACCTGCGGGACCACGCCCGCACCATCGGCGCTCTGATCGCCGACCTCCAGGACGCGCTGGTCGGCCTCGCCGAGGCCCACCCGGACGTGGCCATGCCCGGCCGCACCCACCTCCAGCACGCCCAGCCGGTGCTCTTCGCCCACCACGTCCTCGCGCACGTCCAGGCGCTGTCCCGGGACGCCGAGCGGCTGCGCCAGTGGGACGAGCGCACTGCCGTGTCGCCGTACGGCTCGGGCGCGCTGGCCGGATCCTCCCTCGGCCTCGATCCCGAGGCGGTCGCCCGCGACCTCG
This sequence comes from Streptomyces griseoloalbus, assembly GCA_014650015.1. GTDB lineage: Bacteria > Actinomycetota > Actinomycetes > Streptomycetales > Streptomycetaceae > Streptomyces > Streptomyces griseoloalbus. The sequence goes on along the minus strand of BMUD01000003.1, from coordinate 197,383 downwards.
GCTTCGAGCACGGCAGCGCGGCCAACTCCATCGACGGCACGGCCTCCCGGGACTTCGTCGCCGAGTTCGCCTTCATCACCGCGATGATCGGCGTCAACCTCTCCCGGATCGCCGAGGAGGTCATCATCTGGAACACGAAGGAGTTCTCCTTCGTGACCCTGCACGACGCCTTCTCCACCGGCTCGTCGATCATGCCGCAGAAGAAGAACCCGGACATCGCGGAGCTGGCGCGCGGCAAGTCGGGCCGGCTGATCGGCAACCTGACCGGCCTCATGGCGACCCTCAAGGCGCTGCCGCTGGCGTACAACCGCGACCTCCAGGAGGACAAGGAGCCGGTCTTCGACTCCATCGACCAGCTGGAGGTCCTGCTGCCCGCGTTCACCGGCATGATGGCCACGCTCACCGTGCACCGCGAGCGCATGGAGGAGCTGGCCCCGGCCGGATTCTCCCTCGCCACCGACATCGCCGAGTGGCTGGTCAAGCAGGGCGTGCCGTTCCGCGTCGCGCACGAGGTGGCCGGCGAGTGCGTCAAGGCCGCCGAGGCAGAGGGCAAGGAGCTGGACCAACTGACCGACGAGCAGTTCGCGAAGATCTCCGCCCACCTCACCCCCGAGGTGCGCACCGTCCTCGACGTCCCCGGCGCGCTCGCCTCGCGCAGCGGCCGGGGCGGCACGGCGCCGGACGCGGTCGCCGTCCAGCTCGCCGAGGTCAAGGCGGACGTGGCGGTCCAGCACACCTGGGCGAACGCCAAGAAGTAACCCACCGGGTGGCACGTGGGCATCGCGGGTTACGTTGGTCGACAGCCGCAAGGAGCCGACCGAACGGAGCCCGCGATGCCCTTCGCCCGCCTCGCCTCAGTGACGACGCCCACCTGCCACATCGGCCTGGGCCTCGCCGCCGTCGGCCGTCCCGGCTACATCAACCTCGGCCGGGACCACGACCTCGGGGAGAACCGCAGCGTCGAGGCGCTGCGCACCCGCACGCATGAACTCCTCGACGCCGCCTACGCCCAGGGCGTGCGCTACTTCGACGCCGCCCGCTCCTACGGCCGCTCCGAGGAGTTCCTCGCCGGCTGGCTGCAGAACCGGCCCGACGTCGACGACGTCGTCATCGGCAGCAAGTGGGGTTACACCTACACCGCCGACTGGTCCGCCGACGCCGAGCGGCACGAGGTCAAGGACCACTCCCTCGCGGCGTACGAGCGTCAGCGCGCCGAGACCGACACCCTGCTCGGGGACCGTCTCGACCTCTACCAGATCCACTCGGTGACCCCCCAGAGCCCCGCCCTCACCGACAAGGAGCTGCACGCCCGGCTCGCGGAGGCGGCGGCCCGGGGGATCACCGTCGGCTTCTCCACCAGCGGCCCGGCCCAGGCGGACGCCATCCGCACCGCCCTCGCCGTCACGGTCGACGGCGAGCCCCTCTTCCGTACCGTCCAGTCCACGTACAACGCGCTGGAGACCTCCGCCGGGCCCGCGCTCGCCGAGGCGCACGACGCCGGACTCACGGTGATCGTCAAGGAGGGCATGGCCAACGGCCGGCTGGCCGGCCCGGGCGCCCCCGAGGCGCTGCGGGCCGTCGCCGAGGAGACCGGGCTGGGCTGTGACGCCATCGCCCTGGCGGTCGTCCTGCGGCAGCCGTGGGCCGGTGTCGTGCTCTCCGGCGCGGCGACCTCCGCCCAGCTCGCCTCCAACCTGCACGCCGCCGTCGTCGACCTCACCGACGACCAGCTGTCCCGCCTCGCCGGCCTGGTCGAGGAACCCCGGGCCTACTGGGAGCGGCGCGGACAGCTGCCCTGGCACTGAGCACCCGGGGGCCACTCTCACGAGCACGAGCACGAGCACGAGCACGAGCACGAGCACGAGCACGAGCACGAGCACGAGCACGAGCTCGAGCTCGAGCCATGAGACGCGCACGCAGCGCATGAGACGTTGGCGTCTCATCCGAGGTACGGTTGTCTCATGGCTGTCGATCGTGACCATGTGCTGCGCAGCGCCGCCGCCCTGCTGACCCGTAAATCCACCGCGACCATGGACGAGGTCGCCAAGGCCTCCGGAATCAGTCGCGCCACGCTGCACCGGCAGTTCGCCGGACGGGACGCGCTCATCCGGGCGCTGGAGGCGCTCGGGATCGCGGAGTGCGAGGCCGCCCTGGACGCGGCCCGGCCCGACGAGGGACCCGCCGGTGACGCCGTGCGCCGTCTGGTCGCCGGGATCGAACCGCACGCCCCGCTGCTCGCCTTCCTCTACACCGAGAACCAGCTGTTCGAGGGCGAGGAGCAGAACGCAGGCTGGGCCAGGATCGACGAGCGCGTCACCGCGCTGTTCCGGCGCGGCCAGTCGAGCGGGGAGTTCCGTATCGACCTCACCCCCGCCTGGCTCACCGAGGCCCTCTACGGACTGCTCGCCTCCGCCGCCTGGGCGGTGGCCGAGGGCCGTGTCGCGCCCAAGGACTTCACCCACATGATCACCGAACTGCTGCTCGGCGGCGCCCGACGCCCGGACAGCCCCGCACCGTCGGGACGGGGGAAGAGCTCATGACCAGCGCCCTGCGACCGGAGACCACGACCGAGGCGGTGCGGCGGCCGGGTCGGTGGCTCGCGCTGTCCGTCCTCGTGCTCGCCGTGCTGCTGGTCGCCGTCGACGCGACCGTCCTCGGCCTGGCCACCCCGTACATCAGTGAGGACCTCGAACCCACCGGCAGTCAGCTGCTGTGGATCGGGGACGTCTACTCGTTCGTGATCGCCGGTCTGCTCGTCTCCATGGGCAGCCTCGGCGACCGCATCGGCCGCAAGCGGATCCTGCTGTACGGTGCCACCGCGTTCGGCGCGATATCCGTGCTCAACGCCTACGCCGGCACGCCCGAGTCGATGATTGCCGCGCGGGCCCTGCTCGGTGTCGCCGGCGCCACCCTGATGCCGGCCACCCTCGCCCTGATCCGCAACCTCTTCCACGACCCGCGCGAACGCAGTCTCGCCGTCGGCGTCTGGGGCGCCGCCGCCTCCGCGGGCGCCGCGGTCGGGCCCGTCGTCGGAGGCTTCCTGCTCGAACACTTCTGGTGGGGCTCGGTCTTCCTGATCAACCTGCCCGTGATGGCCGTCCTGGTGGTCGTCGGCGTCAAGCTGCTCCCCGAGTCCCGCAACCCGGCCCCCGGCCCGTGGGACCTGACCAGTCTCGTACTGTCACTGGTCGGCATGGTCGGTGTCGTGTACGCGGTGAAGGAGACCGCGACGCACGGCGTCGGCGCGTCCGCCCTGGCCGCGGGGCTGCTGGGCGCGGGTGCCCTGTACGGATTCGTCCGCCGTCAGCTGACCCTCCCGGTCCCGTTGCTGGACATGCGGCTGTTCAAGCACCGCGGTTTCAGCGGCGCCGTACTGGCCGATCTGCTGAGCATCCTCGGACTGTCCGGGCTGGTGTTCTTCCTCTCGCAGTATCTGCAACTCGTGCAGGGGCGGCGCCCGTTGGAGGCGGGGCTGGCCGAACTTCCCGCAGCGATCGGCGCGGTGGTGGCCGGACTGGTCGCGGGCCGGGCCGCCCGGCGGTTCTCGGTGCGCTCGGTCGTCGCCGGCGGACTGGCCGCCGTCGGTCTCGCGCTGGCCGCGCTGACGGTGATCGGCCAGTCCACCGGTTATCCCCTGCTCGGGGCGGCGCTGCTGGTGGTCGGGGCCGGCGCCGGTTTCTCGTTCACCGTGACGGCCGATGTGATCCTCTCCAGCGTGCCCAAGGAACAGGCGGGCGCCGCCTCCGCCGTCTCCGAGACCGCGTACGAACTCGGCGCGGCCCTCGGCATCGCCGTACTCGGCTCCATCGTGACCGGTGTCTACCGCGGCTTCGACGGCCCCGCGGGCACGCCCGCCGCGGCGCACGAGTCGCTGGGCGGAGCCGTCGAGGCGACCGCCGGCCTGCCCGCCCACATCGCGCTGCCGATGCTCGACGCGGCCCGCCAGTCCTTCGTCGACGGCCTCGCCCTCGCCGCGGGCACCGGAGCGGCGGTCCTGCTGGCGGCGGCGGTAGCGGCCTGGTTCATGCTCCAGGGCCAAAAACTGGACGACCGCCCCCAGGGGCACCTGGGAGCCAACGCCTGAACAGCCCACCCCAGGGGGCGCGGGTCAACAGGAAGCCAACGCCTGGACAGCCCACCCCGAGGGGCGCGGGGAACTGCGCGACCAGCCACACCCCCCGCACCCGCGGCAGCACCCCAGCCAACCCCCGCCCTCGCCCCCCGCTCAGGCCGGCGCCCAGCGTCTACGCGGCCTTCGCCTTGCTGGCGTACATGTCGACGTACTCCTGGCCGGACAGCCGCATCACCTCGGTCATCACCGAGTCGGTGACCGCGCGCAGGACGTAGCGGTCGCGGTCCATGCCGTCGTAGCGGGAGAACTCCATCGCCTCGCCGAAGCGGACCGTGACCTTGCCCGGCCGGGGCAGACCCGCGCCGCCAGGCTGGAGCTTGTCCGTGCCGATCATGGCGAACGGCACGACGGGCGCACCGGTCATCAGAGTGAGCCGGGCGATGCCGGTACGGCCCCGGTACAGACGGCCGTCGGGGGAGCGGGTGCCCTCCGGGTAGATGCCGAAGACCTTGCCCTCCTCGAGCACCCGGCGTCCGGTCATCAGCGCCGCCACCCCGCCCCGGCCGCCGTCGCGGTCCACCGGGATCATGCCGACGCCGGTGAAGAACCAGGCCATCAGCCGGCCCTTGAGGCCCTTGCCGGTGACGTACTCGTCCTTGCCGATGAAGAAGACCTGGCGGTCGCAGACGAGCGGAAGGATCATCGAGTCGATGAACGTCAGGTGGTTGCCGGCCAGGATCACCGGACCGTCGCCCGGGATGCGCTCCGCGCCCTCCACCTGTGGGCGGAACATCAGGCGCATGATCGGTCCGAGCACTGCCTTGATGAGCGCGAAGCGGGACAACGGGCCCTCCGGTTCGAAGCGGACGTCGGTGAATGCCGTACGAGTCTGTGCAGGTGAGGACATTACTCGCGGCCCGGGGGGTTGCGCACATCGGGCTCATGTGAGTTCACCCGCGTCTTACGCACTTTTGACCCTGGTTCATCTGCGGTGGCCCGCCCGTGGGCGGCGCGAAACGCGGCCGTCGCACTGTGACGGAACTCGCCCGGACCCGCACACCGCACGGGTTCCCCCGTCCGCCCGGCCCAATCGGACGATCCGTCACATGCCCCCCGCAATACGACAGACGTGCGCCTGGGGTACATCATCCGTATGAGGGACGTACGCCATGGAACGTCACCCGTGTGTTCGGCCCGGGGTCTCCCGTCCGTCATCCACGCGCACCTACGATCGGCCCGCACCGGACGAGGCGACAGCAGGAGGCGCTCATGGCAACGCGGGAGTCGAACGAACAGACGGGCGGAACCGGACGGCGGGCCCTCCTCGGTGCGGCGGTGCTCGGCGCGTCCGGAACGGTCCTGGGACTGGGCGGCACGGCGAGAGCCGCCGGCGCCCGCCGCGGCGGCGGCCGAGGGCTGAAGAGCCTGCCCGTCCCGACGATCGTCGGGCACCGAGGGGCCAGCGGCTACCGCCCCGAGCACACCCTCGGCGCCTACCAGCTCGCCCTCGACATGGGCGCAACATCGTCGAGGCCGGTGACCTCGTGCCCACCAGGGACGGCCACATCGTCTGCCGGCACGAGCCGGAGATCGGCGGCACCACCGACGTCGCCGACCACCCCGAGTTCGCCGGCCGCCGCACGACCAAGACGCTGGACGGCGTCGCCGTCACCGGCTGGTTCACCGAGGACTTCACCCTCGCCGAACTGAAGCGGCTGCGCGCCGTCGAGCGCATCCCGGCCAACCGCCCGCACAACACCCTGTACGACGGCCGCTGGGAGATCCCCACCTTCGAGGAGGTGCTGCGCTGGCAGGACGAGCAGACGCGCAAGCGCGGCAAGCAGGTCTGGATCTACCCCGAGACCAAGCACCCCACCTACTTCCGCGATCTCGGCCTCGGCCTGGAGGAGCGGGTGGCGAAGCTGCTGCGCGAGTACGGCAAGGACGGCCGGAACGCGCCGGTCGTCCTGCAGTCGTTCGAGCCGACCAGCATCCAGCGGCTGCGCAGGCTCGTGGACAACCCGCTCGTGGTGCTCCTGTCCGGCGCCAACAGCCGCCCCTGGGACTTCGTCGAGTCCGGCGACCCGCGCACCGTCGCCGACCTCATCACCCCCGAGGGCCTGAAGGAGATCGCCTCCTACGCCCAGGGCATCGGTCCCACCCTCGACCTGGTCATCCCGCGCGACGCGAGCGGCAGGCTCACCGAGCCGACCACCCTGGTCCGCGACGCCCACCGGGCGGGCCTCATCCTGCACCCCTACACGATGCGCAACGAGAACCCCTTCCTGCCCGCCGACTTCCGCAAGGGCACCGACCCCGACGCCTACGGCGACGTCTTCGGCGCCTACCGGGCGTACTTCGCCACCGGCATCGACGGCGTCTTCACCGACAACCCGGACACCGGGCTGCTGGCCCGCGAGGACTTCGTCAACGACTGACACCCTTCGCCCCGGTCGGGGTGAAGTTCGGGCCGCCCCGGGCAACCCTGCCCGGGGCGGCCGAGTCGTTGCGCGTATGACACCTGAGCCGGTCACGGCGCACGAGCTGGTCGACTCCCTCCGTCCGCTGCTCCTCGCGGAGGCCGCCGCCGAGGCGCCCGGCTCGGGGGCCGAACCGGGCGACCTGGAACAGGCGGTCTGGCTCCGCCTCCTGGAGCGCCTCGACGCCGACGGCCCGCCGTCCGACCCCCCGGTCTGGCTCCGCCGGGCCGTCCGCGCGGAGGTCCGCCGCAGCCGCCGCACCGCCCGCCGCGAAAGAGGGCTGACCGGCGAACCCGCCGACGACGGCCGTCACGACCCCGAACGTCTCGCGCTCACCGCCGCCCGCCGCCGCGCCCTGCTGGACGCCGTGCGGCGGCTGCCCGGCCGCTGCCCCCGGCTGATGGAGGCCCTGCTGTCCCCGCGCGACCCGACATACGGGGAAATCGCTGGGGAGTTGGGTATGTCACAGGGCAGTATCGGTCCGGAACGTTCCAGATGTCTGGGATGTCTGCGGCGTTTGCTCACACGGGAGGTTGCGGCGCGCTGAGGACGGGGATAGGAGTGAGGGACGACAGGTGATCAGGTGAGCGGGAGGCATGCGCACATGGGCATGAGCGTGACCATCTCCGAGGCGGCCGAGCAGGACGCGGAGCAGATCTTCAGGTTGCAGTACCTGTGCTTCCAGAGCGAGGCGGCGCTCTACGGCAACTACCGCATCGACCCTCTCGTCCAAACCCTCGACTCGGTCCGCGAGGAGGTCGCCGCCGACTGCGTCTTCGTCGCCCGCCTCGGTGACGAGATCGTCGGCTCGGTGCACGGCCAGATCTCCGAGGACGGCACCGCCGCGATCGGCAAGCTCTGCGTCCACCCCCGCCTCCAGGGGCACGGCATCGGCGCGCGTCTCCTCAGGGCGGCGGAATCCGCCCTCGCCGGCGAGCGCGGCGCCAGGACGTTCCGGCTGCACGCCGGGCACCGCAGCGAGAGCAACCTGCGGCTCTACAGCAAGGTCGGCTACCAGCGGGTGGGCACGTCCCAGGGCTCGGACGGCGTACCGATGATCGTCCTGGAGAAGCAGGCGGAGGCCTACGCGACGACCGCCTGATCAGGCCGCGGGCCGCCTCGGCCGCGCCGTGCGCAGCCAGTACACGGCGGTGAGGGGCAGCAGCACGGGAATGAAGAGGTACCCCATCCCGTAGTCCGACCACACGGTCGCGTCGGGGAAGGCGGACGGATCCACCAGCGTCCAGGTGCCGACGGTCAGGACGCCCACGAGCTCGGCGGCGCAGCACACCAGCGCCGCCCTGCGGGCCGCCTCCCCGCCGCGGACCAGGGTGTAGGTGATGAAGCCGTAGACCACTCCGGCCAGCGCCGACAGGGAATAGGCGAGCGGGGCCCGGTCGAACTCGGTGGCGATCTGGTACGCGGAGCGCGACACGGCGCCGACGACCATCACCCCGTACAGCCACACCAGCAGCAGTCCGGGCCCGCCGATCAGCCGTGTCCGGTCCGGCTTCTGCCGCGTCGCGGCCATCTCAGCCTCCCCAGATGTCGTAGAGCCGCACCTCGAGCACGGCCAGCACGACACCGCTCGCGGCGACCGTCACCGATCCCCAGCGGCTGCGCTCGCCCAGCGACAGGAAGCCGGCCGCCGGGACGCACGCGAACGCGCCGAGCAGATACGCCACGAAGATCGTCGTGCCCTGCTCCGGTTTCTCGCCCCGGGCCAGCTGCACGATCCCGACGATCAGCTGGACCAGCGCCAGCAGCGTGACCACGGCCATCCCGATGAAGTGCCAGTCCTTCGTCGGCTGATCACGGTAGGCGGCCCACCCGCACCAGGCACCGAGGAGCAGCGCGGCGACACCGGTCACCACCGTCAGGACATCAAGCATGGCAGCGACTTTATTACGTCGGAAACGCCCCGCCGCGTTCGCCCCCGCAAGCATCCGGGCCGGCGTCCTTGCGGCCTCGTCGCCGGGCAGCGGACCGCTCGCCCCGAAGGCGCTCACCCGGGACCTCGTGCCGTGACGACCACGGGCGGGCGCGGGTCCGGCGCGGTCCGGCGCACCCGTAGGGTCGACCGCATGACGATCCACGCACAGGCCCTGCTGTTCGACAACGACGGAACCCTTGTCTCCTCCCTGCTGTCCGTGCGGCGCTGCTGGACGCGGTGGGCCGAGGAGTTCGGCATCACGGCCGAGGAGTTCGGGCGGGTCGAGCTGCACGGGCGGCCGGCCGCGGAGATAGCCGCCGACCTGCTGCCCGCCGATGTCGTGCCGGAGGCCGTCGCGCGGATCGAGGACCTGGAGGTGGAGGACGTGCCCAACGACGGTGTGCGCCTGCTGCCGGGGACCGAGGACTTCCTCGCGGCGCTGCCCGCCGAGCGCTGGGCCGTGGTGACCTCCGCCACGCGGCGACTGGCCGAGGCCCGCCTCGACGCCGTCGGCATCCTGCCCAAGACCCTGGTCGCCGCCGACGACATCACCCGGGGCAAGCCGGACCCCGAGCCCTACCTCCTCGCCGCCCGCATCCTCGGTGTCGACCCCGCCCGCTGTGTCGTCTTCGAGGACGCCCCGGCCGGACTCCAGGCCGGCCGCGCCGCCGGCATGACCACCGTGGCCTTGGCCACAACCCACCGGGCCGACGAGCTGACCGCCGACCTCGTCGTCGAGGACCTCTCGGCCCTGTCCGCACTGGTCACGGACGCGGGAGTGGAGATCTCCGTACGCCGCTGAGGCGCACGCGCCGGTGTCCACGGCTGTCCACTATCCGGACAGCCGTGACCGGGTCAGGTCCGAACGTCTGCTTTACTGATCGCATGACCACGACGAGCGACCGCACCGCTGCGACCGAGGCGACCCTGACGCCCGGTGCTCGTTGTATGTGTCAGTGCCGAATGCGCGCCTTCTAGAGGGCCCCCGCACCAGCTGAGCCTCGCGCCCCGAAGCGAGAGCCCGCTCATGTCCGGCCGCATGCGCCGCATACGCGACTGAGCCACGCCCCCGCGCGCACGTTCCTCCTCCACGGCTTCCTCCGCCGCCCGCGAGATCCGTGCGCCCAGGCTGCTTTCGACCCTGAATGCCTCGTGCCCGGCGCCCACGACGCGCCGCGCACTCGACAGTGACGGAAACCCCACGTGATCACCACTACGGGCCTCACGAAGGTCTACCGCTCCCGCGGCCGCGAGGTCACCGCCCTGGACGGCGTCGACCTGCACGTTCGCGAGGGCGAGGTCTACGGCGTCATCGGCCAGTCCGGTGCCGGCAAGTCCTCCCTCATCCGCTGCGTCAACCTGCTGGAACGCCCCACCTCGGGCACGGTGACCGTGGCCGGCCAGGACCTCACCGCGCTCGCCGGCCGCGGTCCGCGCGCCGGCCGGGAGCTGCGGCAGGCGCGCAGCCGCATCGGCATGGTCTTCCAGCACTTCAACCTGTTGTCCTCCCGCACGGTGCAGGACAACGTCGAGCTCCCGCTGGAAATCCTCGGCACATCAGGGAAGGAACGTTCCAGCAGGGCGCTGGAGCTGCTCGACCTGGTCGGCCTCGCCGACAAGGCCAAGGCCTACCCCGCCCAGCTGTCCGGCGGTCAGAAGCAGCGGGTCGGCATCGCCCGCGCGCTGGCCGGCGACCCCAAGGTGCTGCTCTCCGACGAGGCCACCAGTGCCCTCGACCCCGAGACCACCCGCTCGATCCTCGCGCTCCTGCGCGACCTGAACCGGCAGCTCGGACTCACCGTCCTGCTCATCACCCACGAGATGGACGTCGTGAAGTCGATCTGCGACTCGGCCGCCCTCATGGACAAGGGCCGCATCGTCGAGTCCGGCACGGTCACCGAACTGCTCGCCACCCCCGGCTCCGAACTGGCCGCCGCGCTCTTCCCGGTCGGCGGCGAGGCCTCCGGCGACGACCGCACCGTCCTCGACGTCACCTTCCAGGGCGAGAGCGCGACCCAGCCGGTCATCTCCCAGCTGTCGCGCACCTACAACATCGACATATCGATCCTCGGCGCAGCCATCGACACCGTGGGCGGCCTGCAGGTCGGCCGGATGCGCATCGAACTGCCCGGCCGCTACGAGGACAACGTCGTGCCGATCGGCTTCCTGCGCGAACAGGGACTGCAGATCGACGTGGTGCACCACGAACAGTCGCCCGCGCTGGTGAAGGAGGGGGCCAAGTGACCTGGTCCACGATGCAGCCGCTGCTCGAACAGGCCTGTACCGAGACGCTGGTGATGGTCGGCTGGTCCACCCTCATCGCCGTCGTCGGCGGCCTCCCGCTCGGCGTCCTGCTCGTCCTCACCGACAAGGGGGGACTACTGCAGAACACCGTGGTGAACAAGGTCATCGGGCAGATCGTGAACATCGGCCGCTCGCTGCCGTTCATCATCCTCATGGTCGCCCTGATGAACTTCACCCGCTGGGTCACCGGCACCACCATCGGCAGCGAGGCCGCGATCGTGCCGCTCGCCATCGGCGGCATCCCCTTCTTCGCCCGGCTCGTCGAGACGGCCGTGCGCGAGGTGGACCACGGACTCGTCGAGGCCGTGCAGGCGATGGGCGGCAACACCTGGACCATCGTCCGCAAGGTCCTCGTCCCCGAGGCGCTGCCCTCGCTGATCGCCAGCACCACCACCACGATCATCGCGCTGATCGGCTACTCGGCCATGGCCGGCACCGTCGGCGGCGGCGGACTCGGCGACCTCGCCGTCCGCTACGGCTACCAGCGCTTCGACACCGGCCTGATGTGGATCACCGTCGCGATCCTCGCCGTGGTCATCTCGCTCATCCAGTTCGCCGGCGACTACGCCGCCCGCGCCCTGCACCGCCGCGGCGGCCGCTCGGGCTCCTCGCCAAGGCTGCGGCTGCTGAAGGCCAAGGAGCCCGCCGCGGCCGACGTCAGCAAGGTCGCCTGACTCCCCCCAGGACTCCCCGTCTCACACAAGACCGGGTCGCACCACCAAGGAAAGGCACTTTTCGTGCGTAACACCGCCAAGATCACCACCGCCGTCCTCGCCGCCGGAGCCCTCACCCTCGGGCTCACCGCCTGCGGCTCGGAGCAGGACGCCGCCTCCGACACCTCCGGCCCGCTGATCGTCGCCGCGAGCCCCGTGCCGCACGCCGAGATCCTGACCTTCGTCAAGGACAACCTCGCGGAGAAGGCCGGCCTCGACCTCGAGGTCAAGGAGTTCACCGACTACGTCACGCCGAACACGGCGACGGAGGACGGCTCGGTCGGCGCCAACTTCTTCCAGACCCAGCCGTACCTCGACGACTTCAACAAGAAGAACGGCACCCACGTCGTGTCCGTCGTCGACGTGCACCTGGAGCCGCTCGGCCTGTACTCGCACAAGGCCGACAAGGCCGAAGAGCTCAAGAGCGGTGCGACCGTCGCGATCCCCAACGACACCGTCAACGAGGGGCGCGCCCTGCAGCTGCTCGCCGCCAACGGGCTCCTCACCCTCAAGGACGGCGTCGGCACCGCGGCGACCCCCGCGGACATCACCAAGAACCCGAAGAACCTGAAGTTCAAGGAGCTGGAGGCCGCCCAGACGCCGCGCTCCCTGGACGACGTCGACGCCGCGGTCGTCAACGGCAACTACGCCATCGAGGCCGACCTCAAGCCCGCGAAGGACGCCCTGGTCCTCGAGTCCGCCAAGGGCAACCCGAACAGCAACCTCCTCGCGGTCAAGGAGGGCAACGAGGACGACCCGCGCGTGAAGAAGCTCGCCGAGCTCCTCACCTCCCCCGAGGTGAAGAAGTTCATCGAGGACAAGTACGCCGGTTCCGTCCTCGCCTCCTTCTGATCCGCCTTCCTCCGGTCCGGCACGCCGGCCACTCACGGGGTCCACTCCGCTGCAGGGAGTGGACCCCGTCGTGCGGTTCGGTGCTTTCATGCTGCATGCTGGGCAGTTCAGCAGCACCCGACGGTCTCTCAGGTTACGGAGCGGCGCATGACGAGCACCTTCCCCAACATCTCCATCAGCACGGAGCGGTTGGTGCTGCGTCCCCTCGACACGGACGACGTCCCCGCCCTCGCCGCGATGATGAACGACGACCAGGTCGCCGCCTGGACCGACGTCCCCCAGCCGTTCACCGAGCAGGCCGCCCACGGCTGGATCACCGAGCACGCCCCCGCGGAGCGCGAGGCCGGCCGCGGACTCGACCTCGCCGTCACCGAGTTCCTCACCCAGCGCCTGGTCGGCATCATCCAGCTGACCAAGACCAACTGGCACGTGCGGTCCACCGAACTGTCGTACATCATCGCCCCCTGGGCGCGCGGCGAGGGCTACGCCTCCGAGGCCGCGCTCGCCACCGCCCAGTGGCTCTTCGGCGACCAGAGACTCGAACGCATCGAACTGCGCACCGCCGCCGACAACACCGCCTCCCAGCAGGTCGCCCAGAAGATCGGCTGCATCAGCGAGGGCGTGCTCCGCAACGCCTGCATAGCCCACGTCCGCACCGACGACGGCGGCTGGAGCGACATACGCACCGACTTCATCGTATGGAGCCTGCTGCCCGAGGACATCGAGGGCGCGGACGGACACCTGGCCGACACCAGCGGGTTCACCGGCTACACGGACTGGAACTGACCTCCCGGGGACCCGCCGCCCGCGATACCGCCGCAGCGGTTCATGGCCGCACCAGGTAACCTCAGCAAACCCGCCCCAGGGCGGGACAGCCGACGACGACCTGCGAAAACCCCAGGAGACTGACGACGATGGCGGACCGGGTCACGGTGATCGGCTGGGACGGCTCGCCGCTGACCGCCGCGGCACGCGCCGCGCTGGGCGCCGCCACGCTGGTGGCCGGCGCCTCCCACCACCTGGCACTGCCCGAGGTGCCCCCGGGCGCCGAGCGCATCCGGCTCGGGTCCGTCGTCCTCGCCGCCCGCCGCATCGCCGCCCACCGCGGCACGGCGGTCGTCCTCGCCGACGGCGACCCCGGCTTCTTCGGTGTCGTACGGACCCTGCGCGCACCGGAGTTCGGCCTGGAGGTCGAGGTCGACCCCGCCGTCTCCTCGGTCGCCGCCGCCTTCGCCCGTGCCGGAATGCCGTGGGACGACGCCCACGTGGTGGTCGCGCACCCGCGCACCCTGCGCCGCGCGGTGAACGTATGCCGGGCCCACACCAAAGTGGCGGTCCTCACCTCGCCCGGCGCCGGCCCCGCGGAACTGGGGCTGCTCATGGAGGGCATCCACCGCACCTTCGTCATCTGCGAGGAACTCGGCACCGAACGCGAACAGGTCACCGTCGTCACCTCGGACAAGGCCGCCGACCACACCTGGCGCGACCCCAACGTGGTGATCGTCATCGGCGGACCGGTCGGGGCGGGCGAGTCCGGCGGCTGGATCGCCGGACGCGACCCCGCCGGCGGCCCGCGCGGCTGGTCGCTGCCGGCCGAGGAGTACGGCGGCGAACTCGGCGAGGGCGAGCGGGAACCGCTGCGCACCTCCCAACTCGTGCGGCTCGGACCGAGGCTCGGCGACCTCGTCTGGGACATCGGCTGCGGCAGCGGCGCCTTCGCCACCGATGCCGCCCGCGCCGGCGCCGCCGTCATTGCCGTCGACAGCGACCCGCGCGCCTGCGCCCGCACCGACTCCACCGCCCGACGGCACGGCGTCCAGCTCCAGATCGTCCACGGCACCGCCCCGCACGTACTGGAGAACCTCCCCGAGCCGGATGTCGTCCGGGTCGGCGGCGGGGGAGCGGCCGTGGTCTCCGCGGTCGCCGACCGCCGCCCGCAGCGCATCGTCGCGGACGCCGCGACCCGCGACGCGGCCGAACTCATCGGCCGGACCCTGACGGAGCACGGCTACGAGGTCGAGTGCGCCCTTCTCCAGTCCGTCGAACTCGACACCCGGGCCTGGACGGAGAAGGAACGGAGCGTCGCGTTCCTGCTCAGCGGGGTGCTGCCCGCGCGCGGCAACTGATCCGGTAGCCGTCCCCGTGATCGGGTTGTCGTACCGCGCGCGGTAGGCTGGCCGATCGTTGTACCGCACTCGGACACCCGGCGCTTCGTCGGTCAATGTCCCAGAAAGCGCGCCCGTTTTGAGGTGTGTGTGGTACGGCAGAACCGGAGGACGCGCAACGTGGCGCAGTCCACAGCGGAACCGTCGCCGATCAAGCTGACGCGACGGCCGTGCGGCCGCGACAATGCCAGTGAATGGCTTTGTCGCCTTTTTCGGACGGGCCGTTCGTGCCGCTGGGGACGCACGCTCGTTCTTCAGTGTGGGGCGGTCGGTGCGCCGTTCCGGGTGAGCTGGTCGTAGGAGCACTAACCGATGGGCGAGGGGTACGCATGACCGACACCGGCCAGGTCCCGGGCGAGGGACTGCCGGAGAACGCAGGCATGGTGGAGCAGCCGGGCGTCCCCGCGCCCGGCACGTACACCTACCTCTCCGACAGTCCGGCCAGTCCGGCCGAGGACGAAGACCTCTTGCTGCCCGGCGCCCAGGGCGCCTGGGGCAACGAGATCGCCCCGCCCCCGCCCGAGCCGGTTGTCGAGACCGTGCACGAGCCGGGCCCGCACGAGATGGCCGGCC
Organism: Streptomyces griseoloalbus; assembly: GCA_014650015.1. Taxonomy (GTDB): domain Bacteria; phylum Actinomycetota; class Actinomycetes; order Streptomycetales; family Streptomycetaceae; genus Streptomyces; species Streptomyces griseoloalbus. Next base: position 182,291 of record BMUD01000003.1, on the reverse strand, counting down.
GCGACAGCGGCTCGGTCGACCTCGGCGGCGTCCGGCTCCCCGACCCGCCGCAGTCGGCGTCGGCCGCGCCGCGCCGCCCGCTGCACCTCGGCCCGCCCATCCCCGACCTCTCCGCCGGCCCGGTCCGCTCCCTCGCCGACCGCGGCCCCGCGGACCTGCCGGCCCGTCAGGCCGGCCCGCCGACCCTCGGCCCCGAGTACCTCGACGTCCCGCGCGCGCGCGAGGCGGCGGCTCCGCAGGCAGCGGCGCCCTGGGGCGCGCAGGCCACGGTGAGCGCGGGGGCGGCGGCTGCGGAAACGGTTGTTCCGTCGCCGGAGCCGGTGGACGCGGCACAGGCGGTCGTCACCCGCGTGGCCACGGAGGCGGTCGCCGCGCAGGACACCGAGGGTGCGGCCGGGGACTTCGGCCATGACGCCCCCGTGGGCACCGGCGCTGCCGAGGCCGCGACACCCCACGCCGTCCCGGGCACCCCCGTCGGGGTGGTGGACCACACCCGGCCCACCGCCCCCGCCGCCGAGCCGGGCCACGCCCCGGAGCCCGAGGCGCCGCAGGCCACCGTGCCGGGCCACGCCCCGACGATCGAGGCGTCCGCCCCGGGGGCCGCGCCGTCCACGCAGGCCGCTGTGTCGGAGCAGGTCCAGGGGCCGGAGGCATCCCAGGTGCCGGGCGCGGCGCCCGCCGCGGAAGAGTACGTGCACGGGGCCGCCGCGCCGCAGGCCGAGCCCGTCGCGGGAGCACCGGAGTACGCACAGCCGCCCGCTGCGCCGCAGGCCGAGCAGATGGCGGGAGCCGACGCCGCCGCGCCGGGGACCGTCCGGACGGCCGACGCGTCCCAGGCGCCCGCGACCGAGCCGTCCGCGCAGGCCGCTGTTCCGGAGGAGGCCCAGGGGCCGGAGGTCGCACAGGATCCGACGGCGGATTCGGCCGCGGCGGAACACCCGCAGGGGCCCGACGCGCCGCAGGCCGCCGGGACGCCGGATGCCGAAGTCGCTGCGGCGGAACACGTCCAGGCGGCGGAGCACGTCCAGCCGGCGGAGGCGTCCGGAGAAACCGAGGCACCCGCGCCCGCGACCGTGCCGTCCACGGAGGCCGCTGTTCCGGAGCACGCCCAGGAGACCGGGGAGAGTGCGGGCGCTCAGGTACCGGGCGCGGAGGCCGCGACGCCGGAGGATGCGCAGGGCCCTGCGTCCCGGGCCGCTCAGGCACCGGCCTCCGAGGCCACCGTGCCGGAGCACACCGTGGAGGCGCAGATGCCCACGCCGGGCGCCGAAGCTGCCGCATCGGAGCACGCCCAGGAGACCGAGGCGGCCTCGGGCGCCCAGGTACCGGACGGGGACGCCGCGACGCCAAAGGACGCCCAGGGACCGGCGGCGCCGCAGGCCGCTCGGGAACCGGGGGACGAGGTCATCGTGCCGGAGCACCCCCGGGACGCGGAGGAGACGCAGGCCCCCCACGGGCCGGGCGCCGACGCGCTCCCCGAGACCTCCGCCGCGGAACCGGACACCACCGCGCCCGTTGCCGCCGCGCCCGCGGCAGTTCCCGGCCCGGCCGCCACGGTCGAGGCGGACACGGCTCAGGCCGTCCCGGAACCGGCCGACGCCGTCGCACCCGCCCCCGGGACGGCGGGCGACGAAGCCCCCGAGGGGATCCCGGCCGAGGCACCCACGACCCAGACCCCGGCCCCGGCCTCCGCCGGCCCGGAGGCACTGCACGCTCCCGAGGAAGCGGTCGACGCCGCAGCCACCGCGGCTTCCGCTGCCGTCACCGAGCCCGTGCCCGGCCCCGACCCGGACGCGTCCGACCCGTCCGCCGTCACCACCGCACCCGAGACCGACACGGCGCCGTCCGCGCCGGCCACGGCGGACACGCATCCGGTCCAGGGCCCCCAGCAGACCCCCACCACGCCCCTCCCCGGCACCGTCCCCCTGGAACCCGACCCGGACCAGCCCCTGGGGCAGTTCGTCCCCGTGGACGGCACCGTGCCCACCACACCGCATCTCGCGCCCACCCCACCGCGAGGCGTGACCGTACCGGCCCCGCCGGACGCCGAGTCGGCGCAGAGCCCGGAGGACCTGGACACCCTGGGCGCCGGCGTGGGGGCGGAAGGGGAAGACCAGGCCGAAGCACAGGCCGAAGCGGCACCGCCCGCCGGCCCGGCCGCCCCCGGCTACGACGACGCCGAGCGCGAGGCCGTGCTGAAGGTCATGCGCGAGCGCCGGGACATCCGCAACGGCTTCCGCGGCGACCCCATCCCGCACGAGGTGCTGCTCCGCGTCCTGGAGGCCGCCCACACCGCGCCCTCCGTCGGCCACTCCCAGCCCTGGGACTTCGTCGTCATCCGCTCCGCCGAGACCCGGCGCAGCATGCACGAACTGGCCATGCGCCAGCGCGACGCCTACGCCAAGTCCCTTCCCAAGGGCAGGGCGAAGCAGTTCAAGGAACTGAAGATCGAGGCCATCCTCGACACCCCCGTGAACATCGTCGTCACCGCCGACCCGACGCGCGGCGGCCGGCACACCCTCGGCCGCCACACGCAGCCGCAGATGGCGCCGTACTCGTCCGCGCTCGCCGTGGAGAACCTCTGGCTCGCCGCACGCGCCGAGGGCCTCGGCGTCGGCTGGGTCAGCTTCTTCGACGAGCGCGAGATGGTCCGCGTCCTCGGCCTGCCCGAGCACCTGGAGGTCGTCGCCTACCTGTGCGTGGGGTACGTCGACGAGTTCCCGGACGAGCCCGAGCTGATGCAGGCCGGCTGGTCCAAGCGCCGCCCGCTGTCCTGGGTCGTGCACGAGGAGACGTACGGCCGTCGCGCCCTGCCCGGAGAGGAACCCCACGACCTGCTTGCCGAGACCGTCGCGCACATCCGCCCGCTGGACGCCAAGGCGCTCGGCGAGGCGTGGGAGCGCCAGAAGCGCATGACCAAGCCCGCCGGCGCGCTCGGCATGCTGGAGATCATCTCCGCCCAGCTGTCCGGACTGTCCCGTCAGTGCCCGCCGCCGATCCCCGAGCCCGCGGCCGTCGCGATCTTCGCAGGCGACCACGGGGTGCACGCCCAGGGCGTCACCCCCTGGCCGCAGGAGGTCACGGCCCAGATGGTCGCCAACTTCCTCGGCGGGGGAGCGGTCTGCAACGCCTTCGCCGCGCAGGTGGGCGCCGAGGTCTGCGTCGTCGACGTGGGCGTCTCCTCCGACCTCCCGGCCACGCCCGGTCTGCTGCCGCGCAAGATCCGCGCCGGCACGTCCGACATGACCACCGGCCCCGCGATGACCCGCGAGGAGGCCAAGAAGGCCATCGAGGTGGGCATCGAGACCGCGCGCGACCTGGTCGCGGCCGGCAACAAGGCCCTGCTGACCGGCGAGATGGGCATCGCGAACACCACCGCGTCCGCCGCCCTCATCTCCGTCTTCACCGGCGCCGACCCGGCCGAGGTCACCGGCCGCGGCACCGGCATCAACGACGAGACCCTCGCCCGCAAGACGGAGGTCGTGCGCCGCGCCCTCGACGTCCACCAGCCGGATCCGGCCGACCCCATCGGCGTCCTGGCCGCAGTCGGCGGCTTCGAACACGCGGCCATGGTCGGCCTGCTCCTCGGCGGGGCGTCGCTGCGTACGCCGGTCATCCTGGACGGCGTGAGCGCCGGCGCCGCCGCCCTGGTGGCCCGGGCCATCGCCCCCGAGGTCCTGGCCGCCTGCATCGCGGGGCACCGCAGCGCCGAGCCCGGTCATGTCGCCGCCCTCAACAAGCTGGGCCTGCGCCCCCTGGTCGACCTCGACCTGCGGCTCGGCGAGGGCACCGGCGCGCTGCTCGCCCTGCCGCTGGTGCAGAGCACGGCGCGGGCCATGCACGAAGTGGCGACGTTCGACTCGGCGGGCGTCACCGAGAAGTAGCGTCCGGACCGGGGCGGGTACCCGCGGCGCACCGTCGCCGTCCGGCCCGCCCCGCCGTACGCTGAACACCCCCTCTAGAATCCGCACGTCAGGGCTGCTCCAGTGCCGTAGCGCCCCACGCACGCCGCCCGTACGAGGAGCCGCACCCTCATGGCCGAACACCCCGCCTACCCCGTGGGCCTCCGCCTCACCGGCCGCCGAGTGGTCGTGCTCGGCGGTGGACAGGTCGCCCAGCGCCGCCTCCCCGCCCTCATCGCGGCCGGCGCGGACGTCCTCCTGGTGTCCCCCGGGGCGACCCCCTCCGTCGAGGCCATGGCCGACGCGGGCGAGATCACCTGGGAGCGGCGCGGCTACGCCGACGGCGACCTCGCGGACGCCTGGTACGCCCTGATCGCGACCAGCGACCCCGAGGCCAACACGCGGGCCTCCGCCGAGGCCGAGCGCCACCGTGTCTGGTGCGTCCGCTCCGACGACGCCGACCGGGCCACCGCCTGGACCCCGGCGACCGGGCACAGCGAGGGCGTCACGGTGGCCGTCCTCACCACCGACGCCAAGGGCCGCGATCCCCGTCACACCGCCGCCATCCGCGACGCCGTGGTCGAGGGTCTGCGCGACGGCACCCTCGTCGCCCCGCACCACCGCACCCGCACCCCGGGCGTCGCCCTCGTCGGCGGCGGTCCCGGCGACCCGGACCTGATCACGGTGCGCGGCCGCAGGCTGCTCGCCGAGGCCGATGTCGTCATCGCCGACCGGCTCGGCCCGCGCGACCTGCTCGCCGAACTCCCGCCGCACGTCGAGGTGATCGACGCGGCGAAGATCCCCTACGGCCGGTTCATGGCCCAGGAGGCCATCAACAACGCGCTGATCGAGCACGCCCGGCAGGGCAAGTCGGTGGTCCGGCTCAAGGGCGGCGACCCCTACGTCTTCGGGCGCGGCATGGAGGAGCTCCAGGCGCTCGCCGAGGCGGGCATCCCGTGCACCGTCGTCCCGGGCATCTCCAGCTCCATCTCGGTCCCGGGCGCGGCCGGCATCCCGGTCACCCACCGCGGTGTGGCGCACGAGTTCACCGTGGTCAGCGGTCATGTCGCCCCCGACGACGAGCGTTCCCTGGTCGACTGGCCGTCCCTGGCGAAGCTGACCGGCACCCTGGTGGTGCTGATGGGCGTCGACAAGATCGGCCGGATCGCCGAGACCCTGGTCGCCCACGGCAAGTCCCCCGACACCCCGGTCGCCCTCGTCCAGGAAGGGACCACGGCCGCGCAGCGCCGGGTCGACGCCACCCTCGCCACGGTCGCCGGGACGGTCGTCGCGCAGGAGGTCAGGCCGCCCGCCGTCATCGTCATCGGCGAGGTCGTCGCCGTGGGCCGGCCCGGGGCGGTGTGACATGGCCGAACTCATCACCCTCGACGACCCCGACGACCCCCGTCTGTACGACTACACGGGCCTGACCGACGTGGAACTGCGCCGCAAGCGCGAACCCGCCGAGGGCCTGTTCATCGCCGAGGGCGAGAAGGTCATCAGGCGCGCCGGGGAAGCGGGCTACGCGATGCGGTCGATGCTGCTGTCGGCGAAGTGGGTCGACAGCATGCGGGACGTCATCGACCGGGCAACCGCCCCGGTGTACGTCGTGGATCCCACGCTGGCCGAACAGGTCACCGGCTACCACGTGCACCGCGGCGCGCTCGCCTCCATGCGGCGCGAACCGCTGCCCACCGCGGCCGACCTGCTCCGGACCGCCCGCCGAGTGGTGATCATGGAGTCGGTCAACGACCACACCAACATCGGCGCCGTCTTCCGCTCCGCCGCCGCCCTCGGCATGGACGCCGTCCTGCTCTCCCCGGACTGCGCCGACCCCCTCTACCGCCGCAGCGTCAAGGTCTCCATGGGCGCGGTCTTCTCCGTGCCGTACGCGCGTGTGGACACCTGGCCCAAGGGTCTGGACGCGGTCCGCGAGGCGGGCTTCACCCTCCTCGCCCTCACCCCCGACGACAAGGCCCGGTCCCTCGACGAGGTGGCGCCCCACCGCATGGACCGTGTGGCGCTGATGCTGGGCGCGGAAGGGAACGGCCTGTCCACCCGGGCCCTGGCCGCCGCCGACGAGTGGGTCCGCATCCCGATGTCCCACGGCGTCGACTCCCTCAACGTGGGCGCCGCGGCGGCGGTCGCCTTCTACGCGGTGGCGACGGGCCGCCCCCAGGAGTAGGGGCGAGCAGGAGGGGGGTGTGCTCTCAGCCGTCCTGTTCCCGTGCCGCGACGTACCGCTCGTACATGGGCTCGTCCTCGGGCAGCGATGTGTACCCGCCGCCGGCGACCCGCTCCTGCTCCCGTACGCCGCCGTCGCCGCCGAGGCCGCGTGAGGGTCCCTGGCAGCCCTGTACCAGCGCGATACCGAGGGCGACCACCAGCGTCACGACGACGAACACGAACAGCCGCTGCCGGAGCAGCCGCGGATTGGCAGGCCGCAGGCCGGTCCCGGTCGGCCGGGACCGCGGACGCCGGGCACCGGTGCCGGACCGGGTCGTGTTCCGGGACGCCGGTGCGGGCCGGGACCCCGACCGGGACGGCGTACCACCGCGCGGGGAGCCGTCGCGTGAGGAGCCCCGGCGCGAAGCGGGCACGCTCCGGTTGTTCCGCCCGGAAGACGGCACGCTGCCCTTGGGAGCGGGACCGCGCCCGCCCGGCCCACCGCGTGGCGCAGGAGTGCCCTGGCCCCCCGGCCGGCGCTGCGCGCGCTCCGGGTAGGTGTCCGCGAGGCGGCCGGTGGGCCGCTCCGCCTCGGCGCCGCGCGGCGCCGGCGGACGGACGTCGGCGAGGCCCTGGGCCTCCCGGGCCGCGATCTCCTTGAGCCGCAGCGACAGTTGGAGCGTGCTGGGCCGCTCCTCCGGGTCCTTCGCCAGACAGGCGCGGACGAGCGGGGCCAGCGCGTCCGGGACGCCGTGCAGTTGCGCCTCCTCATGCACGACGCGGTACAGCATCACCTCGGAACTGCCGTGCCCGAAGGGCGAGTCGCCCATCGACGCGTAGGCGAGCGTGGCGCCCAGCGAGAACACGTCCGTGGCGGGGGTGACGGCGGCGCCGCGCACCTGCTCCGGGGCGAGGAATCCGGGCGAGCCGACCGCCGTGCCGACGTGCGTGAGCGTCGAGGCGCCGGTCGCCCAGGCGATGCCGAAGTCGATGATCCGCGGCCCCTTCGGGGACAGCAGGATGTTGGACGGCTTGAGGTCCCGGTGCACCACACCGGCCTCGTGGACCGCGACCAGCCCCTCGGAGAGGGCCGCGCCGACGGCGGCGACCTCGGCGGCGCAGAGCGGCCCCTCGTCGGCGACCTTGTCGTGCAGCGACGGCCCGGGCACGTACTGCGTGGCGAACCACGGCCGGTCCGCGTCGAGGTCGGCGGCCACCAGCCGGGCCGTACAGCCCCCGCGGATGCGCCGTGCCGCCGAGACCTCACGCGCGAACCGCGAGCGGAACTCCTGGTCCTCCGCGAGGTCCGGCCGGATGACCTTCAGCGCGACCCGCTGCCCCTTCTTGTCGGAGCCCAGGTACACCACGCCCATCCCGCCCGCGCCGAGCCGTCGGTGAAGCCTGAAAGAGCCGACGACGCGCGGGTCCTCGCGCCTCAGGCGCATCATCGCCATGTTCATCCCCGCTGCCCGGTCCTGTGACGTGCCACAGCTTACGTTTCCACGGCCGCCCGTGCGCAGAGGCCGCGCCCTCTCGAACCGATCGATTGTCAGTGCCCGGTGGGACACTGGAAGAGTGGTCAGGGAGCGCGTGAGCAGGCCGGGTTCACGCGGCGCGTGATCCCAACCATCCGACACCGAAGGGGGATTGATCGCGTGAAGGGTGATCGTGTGGAGATCGTCGTGGACGCGGGGGACACGACGCGTACGTACGAGGTCGTGGCGAGCAGGGCCGGGCGCCGGGTGGAGACGGCGGTGCGCCGAGGAGTGGTCGAAGTGAGCGAAGTCACCCGAACCGGGGCCGTGGTGCGGACGGCCCGTTTCATGGCGAACCGGGTACTCGCGCTGGTGGAACAGCCGATACCGCGGGAGGAGAGCTCGGAGAAAGCCGGACAGAGCGGGCGGCCCTTCCGGGATGTCCCTGAGACGTAGGACCCCCTCTCCACCCAGGGGAGTACACGGCGGGTCATGGCTCATCCTCCGGGAGGCCCGGAAATCGGTACGAGGGCATGACGTCCGGGAAGCGCCGGGCGCCTAGATTTGAGGTCAAGCGGCGGGTGCAGCACTCGTCCCCCGAGGTCAGACGCCCGCCGCTGCCAAAGACAACAGAAACGGTCAGGAGAGGGACCATGGCCCACACGGCACCGCGGACAGAGATCCGCACGCGGGAACGCGGCGAGGGCCGTCGCCACCCGCTGGTGGCGACGCTGATGGCCCTTCCCCTGGCGGTCCTGCTCCTCCTCGTCTTCGACGGGTGGGAGACGGTGACCACACAGGCGTCGTCCGTGGGTGAGATGCTGGGGCGCTGAGCGGCGACCCCAGGCCCGGAAGAGCGGTCCGGGCGGGGACATCCATCCATGAAACCCCGTGGGGACGGGGGTGCGGCGGACGGCAGAAAATGCCGGCGCAGCTGGGGAGCTGCGCCGGCATTGCCGTGTCCGCACGTCACTGCGGGCGGTCGTGCCTCCCCGGTACCCCAAGAGCTCGGGAGGTGCCTTCGCAGTGGCACGGGTGGGCGCAAGCGGCGCGCCCCGTGAGCGCCGGGATGCACAACCCGCCCCCGGTCCCCACCCCTGCCGGTCACCCTCCACGTACGCTCCCCCCAGACCGACCTCCCAGGGAGCCAAGTGACCCCCGACCCCCTCCTCCCCGAACTCACCGCCCGCGCCAGGCGCATGGCCCACAGCCGCACCCCCACCTGCCCCTGCGGAGCCACCCGCACGCTTCTGCACCGCCCCGATGCCACCGTCGTCCGCCACGCCGACACCGTCGCCAAGGCCCACCCCCCGGGCACGGACCCCGCCGACCTGGCCCTCCGCCTCACCGCCGCCGCGCAGCACCCGGACGTCTTCCTGCGCCCGCTCAGCCCGACGCCGGTCGCCCTGCACGGCCGCCTGGTGACCTTTTGGCCGTACGGCACCCCCGTGGACCCGGACGACCCCGACGCCGCCCCCTGGGAATCCGCCGCCACCCTCCTCGCCCGCCTGCACCGCACCCCCGTCCGTGGGCCGTTGCCCACGATGCGCGGCCCGGCCAAGGCCGCCCGTGCCCTCGCCCGCCTGCGTGCCATCGGCGACACCCCGCCCGCCGCCGTCCCCGTGCTGCGGGCCTGGGCCACCCTGCCCGCCTGGGCCCGCGCCGAAGCGCCCATGCCCGACACTTCCACCGCCCTGTGCCACGGCGATCTCCACCTGGGCCAGCTCGTACGCCTCCCCGACGGCCCGTGGCGGCTGATAGACGTCGACGACCTGGGCGTGGGCGTCCCCGCCTGGGACCTCGCGCGTCCGGCGGCCTGGTTCGCGTGCGGGCTCCTCCCGGCGGAGGAATGGGCGCGTTTCCTCGACGCCTACCGCGCCGCGGGCGGACCGGCCGTCCCCGCCGACGCCGACCCATGGGCCGTACTCGACGTCCCGGCCCGAGCCCTCACCGTGCAGACCGCCGCCCGGATGATCACCAAGGCCGTGGTGGAGCGGCGGCTCCTGGACGAGGTGGAGCAGTCCGTGGTCGACGCCTGCGAGCGCATGGTCACCCTCCCGCCGCGGGAGCGCCACGAGTTCGGGAAGTAGGGTGCAACCGACTGCAGCCGGACAGAGTCTGTCCTGGCGAAACGTGAAGCAGGGCCGACCGGCGAGGAGTTGAACCGATCATGCAGTGTCCCAAGTGTCGTGCGCCGATGCACACCTACAACCGCAACGGCGTTCAGATCGAGCAGTGCAGCGGGTGCCGAGGCATCTTCCTCGACTACGGCGAGCTGGAGTCGCTGACCCGTCTCGAGTCCCAGTGGTCCCAGCCCGCGCCGCCCGCCCCGCCCGCCGCCCCGCAGGCGTACCCGGCGGCTCCTGCCCCGCAGCCTCCCGCGTGGGGCGCGGCCCCGCACGGCGGCCACTACGGTCACCGCCGGCACAAGAGCTTCGGGCACATGCTGTTCTCGTCCTGAGGACTCCGGTCGTTCCCAGGATCCCCTGATCCTGGGAACGACCGAACCCCCGGCCGCTGGCGCGGCCGGGGGTTCGGTGGGGTGTGGACGATACTGGGATTGAACCAGTGACCTCTTCCGTGTCAGGGAAGCGCTCTCCCGCTGAGCTAATCGTCCTCGGGACCACGATCACTCCGGGGAGCGGATCATGGGCACTGCGTGCGCGATACTGGGATTGAACCAGTGACCTCTTCCGTGTCAGGGAAGCGCTCTCCCGCTGAGCTAATCGCGCGGGGGATCCGAAGATCCAGTGGACGATACTGGGATTGAACCAGTGACCTCTTCCGTGTCAGGGAAGCGCTCTCCCGCTGAGCTAATCGTCCTTGGAGGTGGAGACGGGATTTGAACCCGTGTAGACGGCTTTGCAGGCCGTTGCCTCGCCTCTCGGCCACTCCACCAGGAGTGCAGGGGGCCGGGAAGCCCCCTCTTCCTGCGAGCGGACGACGAGGTTCGAACTCGCGACCTCAACCTTGGCAAGGTTGCGCTCTACCAACTGAGCTACGTCCGCCTGTCGTTTCGGTCGGCTTGCGCGTCCCGGCGACGAACTGAACTCTAGCGGATTCCGGGGCCAGCACAAAAACCCGTTTGTGCAGCGTGCTGCGCTGCGCCTGCTCACGTCTGTGCCCGCGGCGTCGTGACGGACATGACCGGGTCGCCCGAAGTGCCCCCGCCATAGACTCGTCGCGTGCCTGACCTCCCGCCTCTCGCCCGCTTCGGCGACCGTGTCGCCACCGGCCTCCTCGACGTCACCGACGACCCGGCAGCCCTGGACTCCCGGGGTTTCTGGGCCGTCTGCGCGGATTTCGAGGGCCGTTTGACCTGCGCCCGCTTCCGTGACGTACGGGAACAGCCGGTTCCCGCGCCGGGCGGCTGGCGAGGGCCGGCGGTTGGTGACTGGACGTCGTCGCTCGACCGCGCCGCGTACACGGCGGCCGTCCGCCGCGTCCGCGAGCACATAGCCGCCGGCGAGGTCTACCAGGCGAACCTCTGCCGCATCCTGTCCGCGTCCGTGCCGGACGACGCCGACGTGGATGCCCTCACCGCCCTGCTGGCCCGGGGCAACCCGGCTCCGTATGCAGGAACGATTCGCCTGCCCGGGTACGGCGTGGAGATCGCCACCGCGTCGCCGGAGCTGTTCCTGCGCCGCGACGGGCGGGTCGTGGAGTCCGGGCCGATCAAGGGCACCGGACGCACGGAGGCGGACCTCCTGGAGAAGGACTACGCCGAGAACGTCATGATCGTCGACCTGGTCCGCAACGACATCGGGCGGGTCTGCGCCACCGGCACGGTCACGGTGCCCGATCTGTGCGCCGTCGAGAAGCACCCGGGACTGGTCCACCTCGTGTCGACGGTGCGGGGCGAGCTGTGTGCCGACGCCGGATGGCCGGAGCTGCTCGCGGCGGCCTTCCCGCCCGGCTCGGTCACCGGCGCGCCCAAGTCGAGCGCCCTGCGGATCATCGACGCGCTGGAGACGGCGCCCCGCGGCCCGTACTGCGGCGGCCTCGGCTGGGTCGACGCCGACCGCGGCACCGGCGTGCTGGCGGTGGGCATCCGCACCTTCTGGATCGACCGGGACGCGGGCGGCGGCGCCGTGCTGCGGTTCGGCACCGGCGCCGGGATCACCTGGGGCTCCGACCCCGAGGGGGAGTGGCGGGAGACCGAACTGAAGGCCTCCCGGCTGCTCGCGGTAGCGTCGGGAACGTACCAGGTGAGTGAAGGGACCAAGAGGTGAAGATCTGGCTCGACGGCGGGCTGCAGGACATCGAGTCCGCCCGCGTCTCCGTCTTCGATCACGGACTGACCGTGGGCGACGGCATCTTCGAGACGGTGAAGGCCGTGGACGGCCGGCCGTTCGCGCTCACCCGGCACCTCGACCGGCTGACCCGGTCGGCCCGGGGACTCGGGCTGCCCGACCCCGACCTCGACGAGGTCCGCCGCGCCTGCGCCGCCGTCCTCGAGGCCAATCCGATGCCGCTCGGCCGGCTGCGCCTCACCTACACCGGCGGTCACGGCCCGCTCGGCTCCGACCGCGGCGGGCACGCCCCGACCCTCGTGGTCGCCCTCGGCGAGACCACCCGCCGCCCCGACTCCACCGCCGTCATCACCGTCCCCTGGACGCGCAACGAGCGCGGCGCGCTCACCGGCCTGAAGACCACCTCGTACGCCGAGAACGTCGTCGCCCTCGCCCGCGCCCGCGAACGGGGAGCCTCCGAGGCGCTGTTCGGCAACACCGTCGGACAGCTCTGCGAGGGCACCGGGTCGAACGTCTTCGTCGTCCTCGACGGCGAACTCCACACCCCGCCGCTCGCCTCCGGCTGCCTCGCCGGCATCACCCGCGCCCTCGCCGTCGAGTGGACCGGCGCCAAGGAGACCGACCTGCCGCTGGACGTCCTGCGGGGGGCCGAGGAAGTCTTCCTCACCTCCACCCTGCGCGACGTCCAGGCCGTGCACCGCGTCGACGACCGCGAACTGCCCGGCGCCCCGGGCCCGGTGACCGCCAAGGCCATGCGGATCTTCGACGAGCGCTCCGGGGCCGACCTCGATCCGTGACCGTCCCGAAATTCGGCTGATCCTGGGCGCGGCACCGGGTAGAACACCGGTGATGACCACCACCCTGCGGCCGACCGAGCCGCTTCAGCAGAACCCCGACGGCACGCGTTCGCGCCGCTACCAGGTGTGCGTGAACAGCCGTCCCGTCGGGGCGGTCCACCTCGGCACGCATCCCGTCTTCGGTGAGGCCGTGGCCCGGATCATGAGCCTGCGCATCGAGGAACCGGACCGCCGGCGCGGCCGGGGCACGGTGGCCGCGCTCGCGGCCGAGGAGGTGGCGCGCGGCTGGGGCTGCCGCCGTATCGAGGCGACGGTCCCCGCCGACTCCGGCACCGCCCTCGGCCTCGCCACGGCGCTCGGCTACGTGGTGCGCAACCGGAACATGGAGAAGACCCTCGGGGACACCCCACCCGCCCTCCCGGAGGGCAGCGCGGCCCGCCCCATGACGGAGGCCGAGTTCGGGCCCTGGATGGCCAAGGGCCAAGAGGACTACGCGCGGGACTGGACCGAGCGCGGGGTGCCGGAGGCCGAGGCGCGCGCCAAGGCGGCGAAGGACCACGCCGTCCTCCTGCCCGAGGGCCGCGCCACCGGGGACATGCTCTTCAGCGTCCTCGAACACGAGGGCACCCCCGTGGGCACCCTGTGGCTGGCGGTGCGGGGGGAGCAGGCCTTCGTCTTCGACGTCCTGACCGACGCCGCCCACCGCGGCCGGGGCCACGGACGCACCCTCATGCTGCTCGCCGAGGCCCAGTCGATCGCCGCGGGCAAGCGGGTCATCGGCCTCAATGTGTTCGCGGGCAACACCCCGGCCGAGCGGCTCTACGACTCGCTCGGCTACGGCACGACGCAGTACTCGGTGTACAAGGCGCTGGTGTAGCCGTCGTACACGGCGCCGGTGCAGCCGCCGGAGGGCTCCCGGAGCGCTCACGAAGGAGACCCTCGCGTCGGCCCTCGGTGTCGGCCCTGGGATCAGCCCTCCCGCTCGGCCAGCAGCCGGTCGGCGATCTCCTCGACGCGCTCGCGCAGCCCCTCCTGGCTCTTGCCCCCGTCGAGGCGCTCACCGCCGATGACATACGTCGGGGTGCCGGTCACGCCGATCGCCTTGCCCTCGGCCTGGTCGGCGTCCACGATCAGGATGTGCCGTCCGTCGATCAGCGCGGTGTCGAACTCCTCGGCGTCCAGGCCCAGTTCTCCCGCCACCTCGACCAGGAACTGTTCGCCGCGCCGGTCCAGCTCCTCGACCTGGTCCAGCACGGCCTCGACGTACGGCCATCCCCGCCCCTGCTCCAGCGCCTCCTCGGCGGCCTGGGCGGCGGCGAAGGCGTGCCGGTGCTTCTCCAGCGGGAAGTGCCGCAGCCGCAGCTCCAGACGGTCGCCGTAGCGTGCCCGCAGGGCGCGGAGGTCGTCGAGGGAGGTTCGGCAGTCCGGGCACTGCAGCTCGCACCAGACGTCGAGGACGGGGGCGGCCGGGCGGACGGGGGAGTCACTCATGGTCACAGTCTCCCAGTCCCGTCCCGGACCACCCAATCCGACCTCTCGCTCCGTTCCCCGGCCTGTCCGGCGTTCCGAGGGCCGCTCACCCTCCGGCCCCGGTCTTACCGGGACCTGCGGATGACCCGACCCGGAGATGTCCCTGATGTCCGGCCGGAGCATGGCCCGGCGGGGTCCGGCGGGTGCAGGATGGAAGGGACGACGTGCCCGTCGCGACCGCACCCTGCCTGGAGGACCGGATGATCGCCGAGACAGTCTGCTCAGCCGTCTCCGCGGCAGGCCTGGGCATCGCCGTGATCACGGCCTACCGCAAACGCTTTCTCGCGGCGGCCCGCATCGCCGCCTACTCGCTCGTCCCCGTCGGCCTGGTGATGACCGGCGTCGTGGACTGGCTCGCCGACACCGCCTTCAGTCCGACGGCCTGGGCGGGCTTCGCGGTGCTGGGCCTGTCCTGGGTGCTGTTCGCGACCACACGCACCGTGGAGCGCCGGCGCGGCGGCAGCCGCAAGGAGCGCAAGGCGGCGAGGACGGCGACCGCACCCGAGGCGGTGGCCCCCCGGGCCTCGGCGCCCTCCCTGGGCCAGGGGACCCGTCCGGCGACCCGCCCGGCGCCCGCCTCCCGGGGCGACGACGACTTCAGCGACATCGAGGCCATCCTCAAGAAGCACGGCATCTGACCGCGCCGCGCCGCACCGTGAGTGACCGGGCGAAGACCAGCAGAAACGTCACAGGGCGTACCCGGAGCGCCCGGAAGTGATCACAACCCGAACCGTAGATCGCGGATTCGACGACCTGGCATGCTTTCCGTGAGCGGTGATCGCGTCGGGTGCTTCCGATGCGTCATCATCGCCGCGAGATGCTGGACACGAAACAGAGCGATGCCGCGCCGCAGCAGGACGAGCCGCGCGGATGCCTCTTCGCCCTTTCCCAGCCACCGCTGATGATCTTCCTTGCGGTGATCGGGTGTCTGCTGCTCACGGCTGCCCTGCACGACCTGCTGTGGCTGTGAGCCGTACCCGCGGTACCCGGCGTCACCCGTCGGGACCGCGTCGGCACGGCATCGAGAGGGCTCCCCGCCCGCCCCGGCCGCGCCCGGCAGGCGGCCACCCGGCCGGTCAGCCCGCCGCCTCCTTGCGCCGCGCCCGGTAGGCGGCGACATGCAAGCGGTTGCCGCAGGTGCGGCTGTCGCAGTAGCGGCGCGAGCGATTGCGGGAGAGATCGACGAAGGCGTGCCGGCAGTCCGGGGCCTCACAGCGCCGCAGCCGCTCCTGCTCCCCGGCGACGACGAAGAACGCCAGCGCCATCCCGCAGTCGGCGGCCAGGTGGTCGGCCACGGAGGCGCCGGGCGCGAAGTAGTGCACATGCCAGTCATAGCCGTCGTGATCGGTGAGCCGGGGAGTGGTCCCCGCGGCCGCGATCAGCTCGTTGATCAGCCCGGCGGCCCCTCGGGCATCCGGGGCGGCGAAGACCGCAGCGAACCGGGAGCGGATCTTGCGGACCGCGGCCAGGTCGAACTCCGTGAGCACCCCGACCTCGCTGACCTGGTGCTGCCGCACGAAGACCTCGAGAGCCGCGACATCCGGCAGTCCGTCGGGCGTGTCGTCCTCCGGCGCGGTGTTCACCAGATCCACCACGGTGTCGAGCGCGCACCGGGTGTCGTGGGTGATCAGCACGATTCGCTCCCTGGCCTGGGGGGTCGGGCGGGCGCCCGCCGATGCTGGCCGATGGTAGTGGCTCCGGCGTGCACCGCACCTCCCCTGCTCCGCACATGGCTTCGAATCCAACGCCGGAACACCCGCCGACGTTCCCGGTCACCCGGCTCCGCCCGGCCCGGCCCGGAACGGCCCGTGCGGGAGGCGCACAGCACAACGGCGCCACCCGCGGAACCCCGCGGCGTCGGCGCCGGTGCGTGTGAGCCGTATACGGCTGTCCGTATGCGGTTGTCCGGGCCCGCGCCGTCTCCCCGAGTCGACGGCGCCGGGCTGCCTTGTGGCTCTCGCCTAGCTTTCCGCCAGGATGTGCGAGAGCTCCTGGTCGAGATCGAAGTGCCGGTGTTCCGTGCCGGGAGGCACGGCGGCGTCGGTGCGCTTCAGGAAGGACTCCAGAGCCCGTGCCGGGGCCTCCAGCAGGGCCTCTCCCTCCGGCGAGCTCAGGGCGATGCAGACGACGCCCTGACCGTGGCTGCGCGACGGCCAGACGCGGACGTCGCCGGTGCCCGTGGGGCGGTGAAGTCCCTCGGCGAGGAGGTCGCGGGCGAACACCCACTCGACGGTCTCCTCGGCTCCGGTGTGGAAGGTGGCGTGCACGGCGTAGGGGTCGGCCGTGTCGTACCGCAGGCCTGCGGGGACAGGCAGGGAGGACTCGCTCGACACAACGAGGCGCAGGTGCAGCTCGCAGCTGACCGTGGTGTTCATAAGCGCCAGGGCCTTTCGCTCAGTGTGCGCTCGGGGATTCGCACGTCGGCGAAATCGACATGCCACCTACGGTGCCGTTGTAAACCCCTCTGAGTGTTTTGCGTGTGTTTACGTAACTCTTCCGGCCGAGAGATCGTTCGCGGCCTGCGTCCATTCCGGTGGTGTGTTTCGCTCGGGTAGTGTTTGGCTGTATGAACACGGGGAGTAGCAAGCCTGGCGAGGCCGCCGTGGCGGCTCACGGGGCGACACGTGACGAGGGCGGGAGCCGGGACGAGCGGGGGCTCGGCTCGAGGGCGCCGGAATTCGTCAAGGCGCGGCGCGCGCTGCATCTGAGCTGGCAGGTCGGGGTCTTCATAGTCGGCCTCGCGGTCGTGGTGGCCGGCGTCATCATGCTGCCGCTGCCCGGTCCGGGGTGGGTCGTGATCTTCGGCGGCATGGCGATCTGGGCGACCGAGTTCGTCTGGGCCCAGCTGGTGCTGCGCTGGACCAAGCGCAAGGTCACCGAGGCGGCTCAGCGTGCGCTGGATCCCCGGGTGCGGCGCCGCAACATCATCCTGACCTCGATCGGTCTGGTGATCATGGCCGTGCTGGCGGGGATCTACCTGTGGAAGTTCGGTCTCGTGATGCCCTGGAAGATCAAGGACCAGTGATCCGCGGAGGGGGCGGGCGACCCCCGTCCCCGCTGGTCACGGCACCCCCTGACATGGGGTAATGTTCTTCCTGCGTCCGGGCGATTAGCTCAGTGGGAGAGCGCTTCGTTCACACCGAAGAGGTCACTGGTTCGAACCCAGTATCGCCCACCGGATCACAAGGCGGCCCGGCTCACGACTCGTGAGCCGGGCCGCCTTGTCGTATGCGCCCGGCACTCGTCCGATGCGGGCCCGGGGGTGGCCCGGCCGTTCCGCTTCCGGTCGCCTTCATCCAACCGTAACCTTCCGCGGCGTCCCCACCGGCCGGCCCCTCGGTGTTCGGTCGGTCGGCCGCGGGGCGTCGACCTGGGGGTTTGCGTCAGGGCCCGACCCTGCGCCCGAGATTGCCGCCGCTGTCACCGGGCCCGGGCGGCCATGAATTCCTGTCCGAATCATTGACGTGCCCGTAGGCCCTCCGTAACTTGTGGCAGCAAGCGCTTACTTGAAACGATTCATGAGGCGGAAGCGAACGTCGCGGGAGGCTCGAATGCAGCAGGGCAGGAATGTGGAGAGGCGGACGATCCTCAAAGCGGCGGGGGCCTCGCTGGCCGTCGCGGGGCTGGGTGCGACGGCCACCGCCTGCGGTGGCGGCAGCGGCTCGGGAGACGGAACGACGACGATCCGTTACGCGTGGTGGGGTGGCGAGCCTCGTACCATCGCCATCAAGAAGACGATCGCGCTCTTCGAGAAGAAGTACCCGAAGATTAAGATCAAGCCTGAATTCACCGACTACGAGGCGTTCTGGGAGAAGTTCCAGACCCAGGCTTCCGGCGGGAATCCGCCGGACGTTTTCCAGAATGCGGTCGGCTTCCTGCGCAAGTACGACAAGCGCGGTGTTCTGCTGGATCTCAAGGCGCAGGCGGACGCCGGGAATCTGAGACTGGACAACTTCCGCAACGGCGTTCTGGCGAACGGTCAGGTCGACGGCAAGCAGATCGCCGTCCCCGTCGGCGCCAACACCATGTCCCTCGTCATCGACCTCAACGCCTTCGAGAAGGCCGGCGTGAAGCCGAAGTTCGGCTGGACCTGGGACGAGTACTTCGACGGGCTCCAGACGATCCAGGACAAGCTCAAGATCGCCGGCGACACCGGGTACTTCAGCATCATGTACCTGTACGACCTCTACCTGCGTCAGAACGGCAAGGCCTTCTTCACGGACACCGACCTCGGTTTCACCGAGGACGATCTGACGCAGTGGTGGGAGGACGGCTACAAGCGTGTGCGGTCCGGGCTCGTCGCCGATCCGAAGAAGGTCGAGCAGGCCAAGCCCAAGTCAGCGCTCTCGGCGGGCCTCGCGGCGTCCGAGTTCACCTGGGACAACTTCTCCATCCGCTACGAGGGCGAGGGCGAGTCGGACTACGGGCTCGCGCCGATCCCCACCACGGACGGCAAGGCCACCGGTCAGTACCTCGGTTCGCTGATGCTGAGCGCCTTCTCCGGGACCGAGCATCCCAAGGAAGTCGCCCAGTTCATCGACTTCATGGTCCACGACCCCGAGGTCGGCGAGATCATGGGCTACGACCGAGGCATCCTCGCCACCACCGAGCAGTACGACGCGTTCAAGCCCACCGACGCCAACAACCAGGGCGTCGCGGCCTACGAGGAGGAGGTCGCCGAGGCCGGCGTCCTGGGCAAGATCACCCCGCATCCGTCCGGTGCCGACGTCATCGAGGCGGCGTTCCTGCGCATCGGTGGCGAGGTCGCCCAGGGCAAGAGCAAGCCGGCCGAGGCCGCCAAGGCACTGTTCAACGAGGCCAAGGCCGCGTTCGCCGGCTGAGGGGACGTACCACCATGACGCTCGTCAAGGATGCGCCCGTGCGTCCGGCCGGGAAGCGGTCCGCCGCTCCCGCCGCCGGGCGGCGCGGACGGCGCCGCGAGAATCTCGCCGGCTATCTCTTCATGTCGCCGTGGATCGCGGGGTTCCTGCTGCTCACGGCGGGGCCGATGATCGCGTCGCTGTACTACGCGTTCACCAGCTACAACCTGTTCACGCCGCCCCAGTGGGTGGGGCTGGACAACTTCACGACGATGTTCCAGGACCCGCGCTGGCAGAAGTCGGTCGAGGTCACGCTCACGTACGTCGTCGTGGCGACGCCTCTGAAGCTGCTGCTCGCGCTCGGCGTCGCGCTGCTGCTGGCGCAGAAGCGGCGCGGACAGGGCCTGTACCGGGCCGCGTTCTACATGCCCTCGCTCATCGGTGCCAGCGTCTCCGTCGGCTTCGTGTGGCGGGCGCTGTTCTCCGACGACGCGGTCGTGGACCGTACGCAGAAGATCTTCGGTCTCGACGTGGGCGGCTGGATCGGCAACCCGGACTACGTCATCTACGCCTTGGTGGCCCTGAGCATCTGGCAGTTCGGCGCGCCCATGGTCATCTTCCTGGCCGGCCTCAAGCAGGTCCCGCAGGAGCTGTACGAGGCCGCCGAGGTGGACGGGGCCGGTCCGCTGCGGCGGTTCTGGAACATCACGCTGCCGATGATCTCCCCGGTGCTGTTCTTCAACGTGCTGCTGGAGTCCATCCACGCGTTCCAGGTGTTCGGCTCCGCCTACGTCGTCTCCGACACCCGGTGCGGGCCCGCCGACGCCACGCTCGTCTACACCTGTTACCTCTACCAGAAGGGCTTCAAGGAGGCCCAGATGGGCTTCGCCTCCGCGATGGCCTGGACGCTGGTGGTCGCGGTGGCGCTCGTCACGGCGGTCCTGTTCTGGTCGCAGAAGAAGTGGGTGCACTACGAGGAGGCCGCCAAGTGACCAGTGCCACCAGCCCTGCCCTGCCCACCGCGAACGAGCGGCGGCGCTCCGGATCGATCGCCTGGCACGTGGGCGCGCTCGTCGTCCTCGCGGTCGTCCTCTATCCCGTGATCTGGGTGGTCGGCGCCTCGTTCAAGCCGAGCAAGGACATCATCGCCAGCCTCGACCTGCTGCCCACCGAGCCGGTCTGGGCGAACTTCTCCGGGCTCGCCGACGGCATCTCCGGCATAGCCATCAGCAGCTTCTTCTGGAACTCGCTGATGTACGCGGGCCTCGCCGTGGCCGGTGTCGTGCTGTCCAGCTCGCTGACCGCGTACGCCTTCGCCAAGATCCGGTTCGCCGGGCGGAACGTGCTCTTCACGCTCATGATCGGCACACTGCTGCTGCCCTACCACGTGCTGCTCATCCCGCAGTACGTGCTCTTCCGCAACCTGGAGCTCACCGACACCCTGGTGCCGCTCGTCGCGGGCAAGTTCCTGGCCACGGAAGCCTTCTTCGTGTTCCTGATGGTGCAGTTCATGCGCGGACTGCCCAGGGAGCTGGACGAGGCCGCCAAGCTCGACGGCTGCGGGCACCTGCGCACCTACTGGTCGATCGTGCTGCCGCTGAGCCGGCCCGCGATCATCACCAGCGCGATCTTCACCTTCATCAACGCCTGGAACGACTTCATGGGGCCGTTGATCTACCTCAACACCCCCGAGAAGTACACCGTCTCCCTCGGCCTGATGATGTTCCGGGACCAGGAAGGCATCTCCAACTACGGCAGCATGATCGCGATGTCGCTGGTGGCGCTGGTGCCGGTCATCGCCTTCTTCATGGCCTTCCAGCGCTACCTCATCGACGGTATGGCGACCTCCGGACTGAAGGGCTGAGGCGGTCACCATGGCGCAAGCACGCGTGAAAGCCCGCGCTCCGCGCAAGGAGTCCGTGTTCGGCGAGCGCTTCGCGGTCTTCGCCGAGTGCCTGCTCACCGGCGTGTGGATCGCCGTGGCCTGCCTCGGGGTCGTCACCTATCCCGCGGCCTTCGCCGCCGGCGCGCGTCATCTGCGCCGTCGTACGACCCATCAGGTCGGCGGCGCGCGGGAGTTCGTCGCGGACTTCCGTACGGCCGTGCGCGGCGGGTGGCTCGTCGGGCTCGCCGGGTGGGTGGTGGCCGGCGCGGTCTGGGTGGACGTGCAGGCCGCGCGGGCCGGGATTCCCGGTGGGCCGCTCGTGGGGGCCGTCGGCGTCTTCGCGCTGATCGGTGCCGCCGTGGCCCTGCTGCGAGCGTCCGCCGTCTGGGCGCCCGGCGTGGCCTGGCGGGCGTCGCTCGCGGACGCCGGGCGGCAAACCGTTCTCGATCCCGCCGGGTCCTTCCTGGTCGTCTGCGGGATGGCCGTGGTGGCCCTGTCCGCCTGGTACATCGCGCCGCTGGCGGTTCCCGTCCTCGGGGCCGTCGCCGCCGCGGCCGTCGCCGTGGAGGAGCGCTACCGGCACCGCTGACGGGCGGTGCCCCCCTCGTTCGAGGTCGGCGCTTCGGCGCCGCGCCTCTGTCTGTCATGCCCTTGACACAACCTTGCCCCTCGCACGGAAAGGAAAGGCCATGTCCCCCATCCCCCGCAGATCCCTTCTCAAGGCGGCCGCCGTCGCCGGAGCCGCCGCCCAGTTCAGCTGGGCCCTGGGAACGCAGAACGCCGCCGCCGCACCCCGGGCCGAGGCCGCCGACGCGGACCCCGTGACCCTGGACTGGCTGGAGGACGGCGGCCTGGGCGCCGCGCCCGGCTCCACCGTCGGCGTGCCGTGGCCCAAGGGAGCCCACCAGGAGGACCAGACCTTCGCACTGACCGACGCCGACGGACAGTCCGTCCCCGTCCAGTCCTGGCCCCTCGCCTACTGGCCCGACGGCTCCCTCAAGTGGACCGCCCACGCGGTGAGTTCGGGCTCGGGCAAGCTCAGCCTGACCACCGGGGCACCCGCCGCACCGGAGAAGAAGGTCACCGTCGACAAGAGAGGCGGCACGATCGACGTCTCCACCGGTGTCATCACGGCCAGGATCGGCACCTCCGGCGCCACCCTCGTCAAGTCGGTGACCCGCGGCTCCACCGAGATCGCCCGCGACGGCCGCCTCGTCGTGCTGCGCCAGCCCGAGTTCGAGGACGGCGACCAGACCACCGTCCGCACGGAACGCTTCGACGGCGCCATCGCCGAGGTCACCGTCGAACAGGAGGGCCCGGTCCGCGCGGTCGTCCGCATCGACGGCAAGCACCGCAGGGGCAGCCGCGGCTGGCTGCCGTTCTCCATCCGCCTCTACTTCTACGCGGGCGCCGACTCCTTCCGCATGGTGCACACCATCACCTACGACGGAACGCAGGAACCCGGCAAGGCGAGCGGCGACTTCGTGCGCGGCATCGGCGTCCGCTTCTCCGTGCCCCTGCGCGACGAGTCCTACGACCGGCACATCCGCATCGGCGGCGAGGGCACCGGCCTGCTGCGCGAGGCCGTCAAGGGCATCACCGGACTGCGCCGCGACCCGGGCATCGCCGTGCAGCAGGCCCAGTTCGAGGGCAGGAAACTGCCCGACCCGTCCACCTGGGACCAGCGGGTCACCACCCGCCTGCAGTACATCCCCGAGTGGGGCGACTACACCCTCTCCCAGCTCTCCGCCGACGGCTTCGCCCTGCGCAAGCGCACCAAGAAGGGCTACGGCTGGATCGGCGCCGGCGGCGGACGGCGCGCCTCCGGCTTCGGCTACGTCGGCGGGGTCAGCGGCGGCCTCTCCTTCGGCCTGCGCGACTTCTGGGAGAAGCACCCCGCCCAGCTCGACATCCGCGGTGCCCACACCGACGAGGCCGAGGTCACCCTCTGGCTCTGGTCGCCCGAGGCACAGCCCATGGACCTGCGCTTCTACCACGACGGCATGGGCCAGGACACCTTCCCCGAACAGCTCGAAGGCCTCAACATCACCTACGAGGACTACGAGCCCGGGTTCGGCACCCCCTACGGCATCGCCCGCACCTCCGAACTCCTCTTCTGGGCCAACGCATCCACCCCGAGCGCCGAGAGGCTCGCCGAACAGGTCGAGGCCGTCCGCGTCCTCCCGCAGCTCGCCGCCCCGCCCGAGCAGCTCATCACGGCGGGCGTCTTCGGCAAGGGCCTGTACTCCGAGCCGGACCGCTCCACCCCGGCCAAGGCGAAGATCGAGGACCACCTCGACTTCCTCTTCACCTACTACAAGGACCAGGTGGAGCAACGCCGCTGGTACGGCTTCTGGGACTACGGCGACATCATGCACACCTACGACACCGTCCGCCACCAGTGGCGCTACGACGTCGGCGGCTACGCCTGGGACAACTCCGAACTCTCACCCGACCTGTGGCTCTGGTACGCGTACCTGCGCTCCGGCCGCGCCGACATCTTCCGCTTCGCCGAGGCGATGACCCGCCACACCGGCGAGGTCGACGTCTACCACCTCGGCAAGTGGGCGGGCCTCGGCACCCGGCACGGCGTCCAGCACTTCGCCGACAGCGCCAAGCAGCAGCGCATCGCCAACACCACCTACCGGCGCTACTACTACTTCCTCACCGCCGACGAACGCGTCGGCGACCTCATGCGCGCCAACGTCGACTCCGACGAGACCTTCCTCGCCCTGGATCCCCTGCGCAAGATCCGCACCGAGCCGTACACCCCCGACCGCAACGCCCTGTCCGTCGGCTTCGGCACCGACTGGAGCGGACTCGTCTCCGCCTGGCTCACCGAGTGGGAGCGCAGGGGCCCGAAGTGGGAGAAGGCCAGGGCCCGCGTGCTCTCCACCATGGAGACCATCGCCGCGCAGCCCAACGGCTTCGTCCAGGGCAGTGGCCTGTACGACCTGGACACCGGGAAGTTCGCCGTCGCCGGCACCCCGAAGGTCGAGGTCTCCCACCTGTCGGCCGTCTTCGGCCTCAACGAACTCTGCGCCGAACTCATCGACCTGGTCGACATGCCCGCGTTCGACGAGGCGTACTACGACTACTGCCGCTACTACAACGCCACCAAGGCCGAGCAGACCGCACGCTACGGCTCCCACTTCGGCAGCCTGATCCTCTTCCAGGGCCACTCCCGCCTCGACGCCTACGCCGCCGTCCGGACCGGCGACACGAAGCTGGCCGCGCGGGCCTGGGAGAAGTTCTACGACTCCGACGGCTACAAGGAGTCGGCGCCCTGGAAGACCGAGAAGGTGGGCGGCCCGACGGCCCTGGTCGCGGGCAGTGAGGCCACCTGGGTCTCCACCAACGACACCGCGCTCTACGGCCTCGCCGCCATCGAGAACCTGGCGCTGCTGGGGGACCGGATGCCGTGACGGCACATCCCGGGCGCGGGCGGGCAGACTCCGTCCATGGACTGGAACCATTACCGCTTCCGCAGTCTGTGGACCCTGCCCGCGCCCGCACCGGTGGTCCACCGCGCCCTGGAGCGGATCGAGGACTACCCCCTGTGGTGGCCCCAGGTGCGGGAGGTCACCCGGCTCGACGACGCCGGCGGGACCGCACGGATCCGCTCCCTCCTCCCGTACGACCTGTTCCTCACCCTGCGGGAGGGGCGGCGCGATCCGGCGGCCGGGGTGCTGGAGGTCGTCCTCTCCGGCGATCTCGCCGGCTGGGCCCGCTGGACCGTCACCGCGCGGGCGACGGGCGGCTGCCTCGTCCGCTACGACCAGGAGGTGGACGTCCGCAAGCCGCTGATGCGCCGGCTCGCCGTGCCCGGACGGCCCCTCTTCCGCCTCAACCACGCCCTGATGATGCGCTCGGCGCGGCGGGGACTGGCCGCCCACCTGGAAGCGGTTTGAAGGAAGCCTCCCCGGACCTGTATGGTTCAGTGCGTTCCCGGGCGATTAGCTCAGTGGGAGAGCGCTTCGTTCACACCGAAGAGGTCACTGGTTCGAACCCAGTATCGCCCACGATGTCGATGGCGGCTCGTGCCTGCAGAAAGCGCAGGCCGAGTCGCCATCGTCCGTTTCCGCGCGGCTTCGCCGCGCGCGGCGGGGCTCCGCCCCCGCACCCCGCCTGTGCGCACCCGGGCTCGAAGGCTCACGCCGCCGCCGGCAGATCCGGACGCAGTGGCCAGGCCGGGTCCACCACTTCCTCGGTGCCATTGCGCGCGAACCACGCCTGGAGCCCCCGGGCCTGCGCCGCGTGCCACACCGCCTGCAGGGTGTGCAGCTCACCGGGGGACAGCCGCTCCAGCCGGGACGCGAAACGGCGCCCGACCGCCCGGGTGACCTCCAGCGCGGCCACCGCGTCCGCCGCCGCGTCGTGCGCCCCCTCCAGCGGAACGCCGTAGTGCGCGCACAGATCGGTGAGGGTGCGGCGGCCCTTGCGATAGCGGTCCAGGTGCCTGTCGAGCACCCACGGGTCCAGCACCAGCAGGGGCGTCCGCTCGAACCAGCGGCCCAGCGACGACGCGCGGTGACGGCGCAACTCCCGGTCCAGCAAAGTGAGATCGAACGGCGCGTTCATCACCACCACCGGCCGGCCCACCATGGCCTGCTCGGCCAGCGCCTGCGCCATCTCGTACATCACCGGCGCCGGCCAGCGGCCGTTGCGCTGCAGATGCTCCTCCGTCAGCCCGTGCACCTCCGTCGCCGCGGCGGGCACCGGCACCCCCGGGTTCACCAGCCAGCGGGTGACCCGCGGCCGGGTGCCCGGGGCGTCCTGGACGACGAGCGCGGCCGACACGATGCGGTCGGCCTCGACGTCCACACCCGTCGTCTCCGTGTCGAAAGCGGCCAGCGGCCCTTCGTACCAGCACGCCATACCCATCAACCCCTCGTTCACCATCAGCAGTTGACGCACCGTCCACTGCCCGATCCGGTGATACCCGGGCTGTTTGCGCCGTACGCCGGAAGGAGACAACAGGAGTACGGGTCCTCGCAGTTCAGCGACCCGCACCGGGGACACGATCGTTTCGGAAGGCTGTTGGTCATGGCCATCGCGCAGCCCGAACGGGGCGGGCTGCTGCCGGAGCGCACGCCACCCTCTCGCGGCACCCTCGCCACCACCGCCTGCATGGAGACCCTGCAGGTCGGCTATCTGCACGCCGTCGCGGCAGCCGCCGGCTGCTCACTGTCCCAGCCCTTCCCGGACAACGGCATCGACTGGCACGTCAGCCACAGTGCCGCCGGGCACACCGTCGACGACGAGGTCACCATCAAGGTGCAGCTGAAGGCGACCTACCAGGTCGCCCCGAGCCCGCCGGGCCGCTTCTTCTCCTTCACGCTCGACAACGCGCACCTGGCGAAGCTCGCCCGCACCCCCGTCTCGGTGCACAAGATCCTGGTCGTGATGATCGTGCCGCGCTCGCAGGACGACTGGCTGCGCGCCGGCCACGACCGGCTCGACCTGCGGCACTGCTGCTACTGGACCAACCTCGCCGGACATCCGGTCACCGGCCGCACCCGCACCACCGTGCGGATCCCCACCTCACGCATCTTCGACGACCGGGCGCTGTGCGAGATCATGACGCGGGTCGGGACGGGAGGAAAACCGTGACGCACCGCCCGACCGGCGAACCCCTCAGGGCCGTACGCCCGCACCCCGCCGACGCCGCCTTCGACGGCCGGCCGCCCGGGCCCGCCGACATCGACCCCGCCGTGCTCACCGCCCTCCTGCACCGGCACGGCTGGCAGCGGCGCGGCGGCGCCGCCGGACGCTACGGCCGCTGGACCCCGCCCGGACCGGGCACCGGCACCAGCCTGCTCGTGCCGGAGAGCCGTGCCTTCCCCGACAGCGAGGACCTGCTCACCGAGGCCCTGCTCGCGCTGTCCCGCAGCGACTCGCCCTCCGCCCGCGAGATCCTGCTCTCCCTCGCCGTCCCCAGCGACGAGATCCACTGGTGGCGCGACATACCGGCAGGACCCGGCGGCGCCACCCCCTGGACCGCGGAGGAACAACTGCGCTCCGCCGCCCGCAGGACCCTGCTCGCCGCCGCGCTCGCCACCCGCGCGCGGGCCGGATTCCACGGCGCCCGGCACCGCCGCTCGGCCGCGGCCGCACTGGAGAGCGTCCTGGTCGGTCCGGCGCCGGGCGGCCGTCTGCTGACCGCGTTCGCCCCCGTCACCACCGGCCGCTCCCTCGCCGTACGCCTCCACCAGGCCCTGCACGCCACCCGTGAGGCCATCGACTACCGCCGTGCCACCGGCGGCATGGACGCGTTCGACACGGCCGTCGCGGTGGGGGTCAGCCACGAGCTCACCGAGGCCCTCGTCGCCCTGGTCCGGGGCACGGAGGGCGCCCGGATCGGCGTGGCCTGGGCCCCGGCGGCCGGTGTGCCCGAGGGCTGCGCGGCCGCCGCGGAACCCGTCGAGTTCTCACCCGGCGACCTCCCCGTCCTGCGCGAGGCCGGCCGGCGCTACCGGCGCGCGGAACCGTCCGTGCCGGTGCGGATCACCGGCGCCGTGGTGCGGATGCACCGGTCCGGACCGCGCGGCGAGGGCACGGTCCGGCTGCGCGTACTCGCCGGGGCCGAGATCGGCCACGTCCGGATCACGCTCGGCGAGGAGGACTACCGCATCGCCGGGCACGCGCACCTCGTCGGGCTGCCGGTGCGGGTGCGCGGGCGGCTGGAGAGCCGGGGCGGCTTCCGCCGGCTCACCGGGGCCGGTGAGCTGGTACCGGTGCAGGTCGACGAGGCCGAACGGGACCGGCTGATGAAGGCACTCCAGGAGCACCTGGACTTCTTCGGCGAGGCCTGCGGCCCGCACTGCGGAGACTGATTTCGCGGAGGGCGGGCCCGGGTCGGTACGATCGCACCCATGCGTGCGCTCCGGTATGGCGCCGCGACCACACCCTTCAGTCAGGAGAGACCGGTGTCAGACGTCCGTGTGATCATCCAACGCGATTCCGAGCGGGAAGAACGCGTGGTGACGACGGGCACTACGGCCGCCGAGCTCTTCGCCGGCGAGCGCTCGGTCGTCGCCGCGCGCGTGGCCGGTGAGCTCAAGGACCTCTCCTACGAGGTCGAGGACGGCGAGACCGTCGAGGCAGTGGAGATCTCCTCCGAGGACGGTCTGAACATCCTGCGCCACTCCACCGCGCACGTGATGGCCCAGGCCGTGCAGGAGCTGTTCCCCGAGGCCAAGCTGGGCATCGGCCCGCCGGTGAGGGACGGCTTCTACTACGACTTCGACGTGGAGAAGCCCTTCCACCCCGATGACCTCAAGGCCATCGAGAAGAAGATGCAGGAGATCCAGAAGCGCGGCCAGCGCTTCTCGCGCCGTGTCGTCACCGACGACCAGGCCCGCGAGGAGCTCGCCGACGAGCCGTACAAGCTGGAGCTGATCGGCCTCAAGGGCTCCGCCTCGCACGACGACGGTGCGGACGTCGAGGTCGGCGCCGGCGAGCTGACGATCTACGACAACCTGGACGCCAAGACCGGCGAGCTGTGCTGGAAGGACCTCTGCCGCGGTCCCCACCTGCCCACCACCCGGAACATCCCGGCGTTCAAGCTGATGCGCAACGCGGCCGCCTACTGGCGCGGCAGCGAGAAGAACCCGATGCTCCAGCGCATCTACGGCACGGCCTGGCCGTCCAAGGAGGAGCTGAAGGCGCACCTGGAGTTCCTCGCCGAGGCCGAGAAGCGCGACCACCGCAAGCTGGGCAGCGAGCTCGACCTGTTCTCCATCCCGGAGCAGATCGGCTCCGGACTCGCCGTCTTCCACCCCAAGGGCGGCATCGTCCGCCGGGTCATGGAGGACTACTCGCGGCGCCGCCACGAGGAAGAGGGCTACGAGTTCGTCTACACCCCGCACGCGACGAAGGGGAAGCTCTTCGAGACCTCGGGCCACCTGGACTGGTACGCCGACGGCATGTACCCGCCCATGCAGCTCGACGAGGGCGTGGACTACTACCTCAAGCCCATGAACTGCCCGATGCACAACCTGATCTTCGACGCGCGCGGGCGGTCGTACCGGGAACTCCCCTTGAGGCTCTTCGAGTTCGGCACGGTCTACCGCTACGAGAAGTCGGGCGTCGTGCACGGCCTGACCCGCGCCCGCGGCTTCACCCAGGACGACGCGCACAT
The DNA here is from genome assembly GCA_014650015.1 of Streptomyces griseoloalbus. Classification (GTDB taxonomy): domain Bacteria; phylum Actinomycetota; class Actinomycetes; order Streptomycetales; family Streptomycetaceae; genus Streptomyces; species Streptomyces griseoloalbus. The sequence continues at coordinate 153,320 of BMUD01000003.1, read as the reverse complement.
CTACTGCACCCGCGAGCAGATGTCCGGGGAGCTCGACAGGACCCTCACCTTCGTCCTGAACCTGCTGCGCGACTACGGTCTGACCGACTTCTACCTGGAGCTGTCCACCAAGGACCCGGAGAAGTTCGTCGGCAGCGACGAGGCCTGGGAAGAGGCCACCGAGACGCTGCGCCAGGTCGCCGAGAAGCAGGGCCTGCCGCTGGTCCCGGACCCGGGCGGCGCCGCCTTCTACGGCCCGAAGATCTCGGTGCAGGCCAAGGACGCCATCGGCCGCACCTGGCAGATGTCGACCATCCAGCTCGACTTCAACCTGCCGGAGCGCTTCGACCTGGAGTACACGGCCGCGGACGGCTCCAAGACCCGCCCGGTCATGATCCACCGCGCGCTGTTCGGCAGCATCGAGCGGTTCTTCGCGGTGCTGCTGGAGCACTACGCGGGCGCGTTCCCGGCGTGGCTGGCGCCGGTGCAGGCGCTCGGCATCCCGATCGGCGACGCGCACGTCGAGTACCTGGAGAAGTTCGCCGACGCGGCCCGCAAGCAGGGCCTGCGCGTCGAGGTCGACTCCTCCTCGGACCGGATGCAGAAGAAGATCCGCAACGCCCAGAAGCAGAAGGTGCCCTTCATGGTCATCGCGGGCGACGAGGACATGGCGAACGGCGCCGTCTCCTTCCGCTACCGCGACGGCTCGCAGGAGAACGGCATCCCCGTCGACGAGGCCATCGCCAAGATCGCCAAGGTCGTCGAGGAGCGGACGCAGGTCTGACCGCGCGGACGGCTCACAGGCCCCCGGGAGCGATCCCGGGGGCCTTTTCCGCGGGCCCCCGGCGACGCCATATGCTGCACGCATGACGAGTGAGCCGGAGCAGCAGTGGGGAGTGGGCACGCAGGACGCGTTCCAGCGTCTGTGGACACCCCATCGGATGGCGTACATCCAGGGCGAGAACAAGCCCAGCGGCCCGGGCGCCGACGACGGCTGCCCCTTCTGCGCGATCCCGGCCAAGTCCGACGAGGACGGTCTGGTCCTCCGGCGCGGTGAGCGGGTCTACGCGGTGCTCAACCTGTACCCGTACACCGGCGGCCACCTGATGACGGTGCCGTACCGGCACGTGGCCGACTACACGGACCTCACCGTGGAGGAGACGGCGGAGCTCGCCGAGCTGACCAAGCAGGCGATGACGGCGCTGCGTACGGCGTCGGGTGCGCACGGCTTCAACATCGGCATGAACCAGGGCACGGTCGCGGGCGCCGGCATCGCCGCCCACCTGCACCAGCACATCGTGCCGCGCTGGGGCGGCGACACGAACTTCATGCCGGTGGTCGGACACACGAAGGTACTGCCGCAGCTGCTGGCGGACACCCGCAAGATGCTCGCGGAGGCGTGGCCGGCCTAGGTGTATTGCCCTGTCTGACAGTTCCCGCCTGCCTCGCGACGCCATGCACGCACTCTCGCCGCACCGGGCGCAGAGCCGAGTACATCCCGTACGAGGCTCTGCGCCCGGCACGCCGAGAGCACGCACCTGACGCCGCGAGGCCGCCCTGCGGGCGACGACGCGAATGGTCAGACCGGCCCTAGCCGCGGCCGGCGCCCCGGCCGCCGGGTGCAGGTGCGGGCGCGGGGGTGGGACACGCAACCCGGCGCTGACGGGGTGCCGCCGCGCCCACCCGTGCCGCTCCGGCGGCACGGGTGGGCGCGGTTCGCGACCCCCTACGCGTCGTAGACGTCGGCCGTCTTCGGCGCAGCATCCTGTACCGCCGCGCTCAGCGACGACGACCGCGCGCCGAACTTCTCGGTGTCCACGCCGTTCTCCCGCAGCACCTTGATCGCAGCGGCGTGCACCACCCGCAGCACCGGCGTCGCCGCACGCAACGCGTCGTCCGCCATGAACCGGTGCCGCCACGGCTTGTCCGCCCACGCGTGACGCAGACCGAACGGCTCGGGCAGGCTCAGCTTGCCGCCGAGCCAGTACAGCAGCGGCGGATACCAGGTCAGCGGTGCCCTGGCGGCCAGGCGTACCACCTCGTCCGAGTCGACCAGTGGGAGCTTCACCTTCCGGGTCTCCCAGAACTTGACCGACTTCTGGACCACCTTCTCCTTGGCCGCGGGCCCGCTGGTGAACAGCGAGTGCACCGGCCCCAGCGCGTGCCCGGTCACCTCGATGCGCAGCGTCTCGTGCAGCACGGTCACCGTGATCAGCATGGTGATCACCAACTGGCCGTCCCACAGCGTCCACTGCACGCCCAGGTAGTGCCGGTCGCCCGCTCCGAACTGCTGCTTGTTGCAGATGTCCTGTATGGCGTGCGACTTGATCTGGTACGCCTCGACGTCCGTGCCCTCGGGCCGTGACACCGACGTGGCGTTCTCCCCGATCGGCGTGACGATCCAGTGCCGTATCGACGGCTTGGGAAAGCCTCCGGTGTGCAGCGGACCACGCTCCAGCATCCGCAGCCGGTCGTGGATGGACTTGATGACGTCCCAGCTGCGGAACGGGTGGATCTCCCGGTCCGCGTCGGCCGGCACCAGATCCTCGGCGAGCTGCCAGCTGCCCCAGCGCGTGCCCATGCCGAGTATGCCCTTGGGCCCGGCGTAGAACACGGAGTTGGACTGCTGCTCGGCGCTGAGCCGGGCCAGGGACTGACGCAGTTGCTCGGCCGCCGTCTCGCCGGGGCTGCTCGGCACCGCCTCGGGCACCTTGGCACCGACGCTGCTGCCGGAGAGCAGGCTGCTCCAGCGCTCCCGCAGGTCCTTCGCGGTGCGTTCGCAGATCTGCTTGGCCCAGAACCAGCCCACCACCGGGGCGATCACCGACGCGCGCGCGTACCACCCCCAGAACCCGTCGAACGGCATGCGGATCAGGAACAGCACGGCGAGGGCGCCCACCGCGAGCAGCAGGGTGGTGGCGAGCATGCCGGCCCGCTTGTCCTCGCGCCTGGCCATCGTCGTACGGATCTGGAAGACCAGCAGCCACACGAGGAGCCCGGGCAGGAACAGCAGCCCGCACAGGACCATCACGGCGCTCAGCCAGTTGTCGCGCTCCCGGCGGATGCGGTGCGCCGCGAGCGCGTGCTCCACCACCACCTGCGGCTGGGTGCCGAAGGACTGGATGAGCGGAGCGCGACCGGAGCCCAGCATCCGGTCGATGACCGCCCGGGAGAACGCCTCACCCAGGTTCGGCCGGAACAGCGCCAGCCTGGGCTTGCTGACGGCCGACTTGTGCCATTCGTTGTTGGCCTTGAGTATCTCCTCGGCCTCGTTGTCCCGATAGGCCGCCGAGGCCAGCGCGAACGTCGGCGTCTGCCCCTCGTCGCCCGTGCGCGGTACCTGCGGACCGAAGAACTCCGCGTAACCGCTCTCAACGGTCATTCCCGCCCCCGATCGCCGCGACTGTCGTCATGCGGCCTTCCCGACTTCCGTGCTGCGCACACCTGTTGATCAGGTCTTCAGCGTATCCGCAGCCACCGCCGTCCGTCGGCGGAAGGCCCAAGCCGCCCGCCGGTACGGAGTGAAGCGTTCCGAAGTTGTCCGGAACGAGGCGCGTGCGCGGGCGCCCGCCGGGTGTCCCCGCGGGCGCCCGGAGCCGACTAAGAGGCCTTGCGCGCCTCTTCCTTGACCCGTTCCGCGACCTGGGGCGGCATGGGCTCGTGTCGCGCGTACCGACGGCTGAAGCGGGCGGTGCCGTGCGACAGGGAGCGCAGGTCGACGGCGTAACGGCCGATCTCGATCTCCGGGACCTCGGCCTTGACGAGGGTGCGGCCGCCGGCCGTCTGCTCGGTGCCGAGCACCCGGCCGCGCCGGCCGGACAGGTCGCTCATGACGGCGCCGACGTAGTCGTCACCGACCAGGACGCTCACCTCGGCCACCGGCTCCAGCAGATGGATCTTCGCGTCCGAGGCCGCTTCCCGCAGGGCCAGCGCGCCCGCCGTCTGGAACGCGGCGTCGGAGGAGTCCACCGAATGCGCCTTGCCGTCGAGGAGGGTCACGCGTACGTCGATCAGCGGATGCCCGGCGACGACGCCCTTGCCGGCCTGGGCCCGTACGCCCTTCTCGACCGAGGGGATGAACTGCCGCGGCACGGCGCCGCCGACCACCTTGTCCACGAACTCGATGCCCGAGCCGTTCGGCAACGGCTCCACCTCGATCTCGCAGATGGCGAACTGACCGTGCCCGCCGGACTGTTTGACGTGCCGGCCGCGCCCGGTGGCCCTGCCGCCGAACGTCTCCCTGAGCGACACCCGGTGCGGTACGACGTCGACCTGGACGCCGTAGCGGCTGCGCAGGCGTTCCAGGGCCACGTCCGCGTGTGCCTCGCCCAGGCACCACAGCACCACCTGGTGGGTGTCCTGGTTCTGCTCCAGCCGCATCGTCGGGTCCTCGGCCACCAGCCGGGCCAGGCCCTGCGACAACTTGTCCTCGTCCGGTTTGCTGTGCGCCTGGATGGCCAGCGGCAGCAGCGGATCGGGCATCTCCCACGGCTCCATGAGCAGCGGCTCGTCCTTGGCGGACAGGGTGTCGCCGGTCTCCGCGCGGCCGAGCTTCGCCACGCACGCGAGATCGCCCGCGATGACGTGCGACACCGGCCGCTGCTGCTTGCCGAACGGTGTGGACAGGGCGCCGATCCGCTCGTCGACGTCGTGGTCCTCGTGGCCCCGGTCGGCCAGCCCGTGCCCGGAGACATGGACGGTCTGGTCGGCCCGCAGGGTGCCGGAGAAGAGCCGGATCAGGGAGAGCCGGCCGACGTAGGGGTCGGAGGAGGTCTTCACGACCTCCGCGACCAGGGGCGCGTCGGGGTCGCACGGCTTGAGCTCGCGCGGCCTGCCGTCGACCGTGGTCACACGCGGGGTGCCGTGCTCCAGCGGGGTCGGGAAACCGCCGGTGATCAGCTCGAGCAGCTCGACCGTGCCGAGCCCCTGGCGGGCGCCCTCGGCGGCGGGGGCGGAGGCCAGGACGGGGAAGAACGCCCCGCGCGCTACCGCCCGCTCCAGGTCCTCGACCAGCGTCTCGACGTCCACCTGCTCGCCGCCGAGGTAGCGGTCCATGAGGGTCTCGTCCTCGCTCTCGGCGATGATCCCCTCGATCAGCCGGCTGCGGGCCTCCTCGATCAGCGGCAGCTGCTCCTCGCCGGGCTCGGACTCCTTGCGCTCGCCCGTGGAGTAGTCGAACAGCTTCTGCGACAGCAGTCCGATCAGGCCGGTCACGGGCGCGTGCCCGTCGGGCCCGGCCGGTCCGTGCAGCGGCAGGTACAGCGGCAGCACGGCGTCGGGGTCGTCCGCGCCGAAGGTCTCCGCGCAGACCCGCGTCATCTCGTCGAAGTCGGCGCGGGCCGCCTCCAGATGCGTGACGACGAGGGCGCGCGGCATGCCGACGGCCGCGCACTCGTCCCACACCATGCGGGTCGGGCCGTCCACGCCGTCCGAGGCCGAGACGACGAAGAGGGCCGCGTCCGCCGCCCGCAGACCGGCCCTGAGTTCCCCGACGAAGTCGGCGTATCCGGGGGTGTCCAGTAGGTTGACCTTGATGCCGTCCCATTCGAGCGGCACCAGCGAGAGCTGCACGGAGCGCTGCTGCCGGTGCTCGATCTCGTCGTAGTCGGAGACGGTGCCGCCGTCCTCCACGCGGCCCGCCCGGTTCACCGCTCCCGCGCTCAGCGCGAGAGCCTCCACCAGAGTCGTCTTGCCCGATCCGGAGTGGCCGACCAGCACCACATTCCGTACGGACGCGGGGTGGTCGGCCGCCTGTGCCCTGCCGGCGGCTCCGGGGTGTGTACGCGCCTTGTCGCCCATGGTCCTGCCTCCCGTGCACGGTGAGGTCACTGTGGGCGCGGACCCGCGGAATCCGCGTGCGGTGCGGCTCCGGCGACGCCCGCGGTCATTCGAGCTTTCCACTCCCGTCACGGCGCGTCCATACGAAGGACGTGATCGCGGCGTGCCGCCCTGCTCACGGCGGTGCCGGCCGCGGCTGCGGCGGGGCTCGGCGGCGGCGCCCGGGTGCCCCGCCGTCGGCCACGCGCGCGCGTGGCTACGATTGGGCCCGCCGGGTGGCCAGCAGGGGCCGCGCGGCCACACCGACCCTCGGGAAGGCCATGCTGAACAAGTACGCGCGTGCATTCTTCACGCGTGTCCTCACACCGTTCGCCGCGTTTCTCATCCGGCGGGGGGTCAGCCCCGACACGGTCACCCTCATCGGCACCGCGGGTGTGGTCGCGGGCGCGCTGGTCTTCTACCCCATGGGCGAGTTCTTCTGGGGCACGGTCGTGATCACCCTGTTCGTGTTCTCCGACCTCGTCGACGGCAACATGGCCCGCCAGCTGGGGCGCTCCAGCCGCTGGGGCGCCTTCCTGGACTCCACCCTCGACCGGGTCGCCGACGGGGCGGTCTTCGGCGGTTTCGCCCTGTGGTACGCGGGCGGCGGCGACGACAACGTCCTGTGCGCGGTGTCGATCTTCTGCCTCGCCAGCGGCCAGGTGGTGTCGTACACCAAGGCGCGCGGCGAGTCGATCGGCCTGCCGGTCGCCGTCAACGGGCTGGTCGAGCGAGCCGAACGGCTGGTGATCTCGCTGGTCGCGGCCGGTCTCGCGGGCATGCACGCCTTCGGTGTGCCCGGCATCCAGTACCTGCTGCCGGTCGCCCTGTGGATCGTGGCCGTCGGCAGCCTGGTCACGCTGATCCAGCGGGTCGTCACCGTGCGCCGGGAGTCCGCCGAGGCGGAGGCCGCGGAACGGCAGGAGCCCCAGGGGAGCGAGGCCGCGAAGTGAGCGCGCAGGATCGGCTGACCGACGCCCTGTACGGCGCCGGCTGGAGCACGGTGAAGCGACTGCCCGAACCGGTCGCCGTCCGTCTCGGCCGGACCATCGCCGACCTCGCCTGGAAACAGCGCGGCGAGGGCGTGCTCCGGCTGGAGAGCAACTACGCGCGGGTGGTGCCCGATGCGAGCCCCGCGCGGCTCGCCGAGCTGTCCCGCGCGGGCATGCGGTCGTATCTGCGCTACTGGATGGAGTCCTTCCGGCTGCCCGCCTGGAGCACCGAGCGCATCGCGGCCGGCGTCGACGTCGAGGGCATGCACCACGTGACCGACGGCCTGGCGGCCGGCAAGGGCGTCATCGTCGCGCTGCCGCACCTCGCCAACTGGGATCTCGCCGGCGCCTGGGTCACCACCGCGCTCGGCATACCGTTCACCACCGTCGCCGAGCGCCTGAAGCCGGAGACGCTGTACGACCGGTTCGTCGCCTACCGCGAGAGCCTCGGCATGGAGGTGCTGCCGCACAGCGGCGGCTCCGCCTTCGGCACCCTGGCCCGGCGGCTGCGCGGCGGCGGACTGGTCTGCCTGGTCGCCGACCGTGACCTGTCCGCCTCCGGCGTCGAGGTCGACTTCTTCGGCGAGCGGGCCCGGATGCCGGGCGGCCCCGCGCTGCTCGCCCAGCACACCGGGGCACGGTTGCTGCCGGTGACCCTCTGGTACGACGATTCGCCGGTGATGCGGGGCCGGGTCCACGCACCGGTCGAGGTCCCCGAGTCGGGTACGCGCCCCGAGAAGACGTCTGTCATGACACAGGCGCTCGCCGACGCCTTCGCCACGGGGATCGCCGACCATCCGGAGGACTGGCACATGCTGCAGCGCTTGTGGATCAAGGACCTCGACCCCGCGCGGGACCCCGCGACGGACCCCGAGAACGACCGGAAGGGGACCTCGTGAGGATCGGCATCGTCTGCCCGTACTCCTGGGACGTACCGGGGGGTGTCCAGTTCCACATCCGGGACCTGACCGAGTACTTCATCCGCCTCGGCCACGAGGTGTCCGTGCTCGCCCCGGCCGACGACGACACCCCGCTGCCGCCGTACGTCGTCTCGGCGGGCCGCGCGGTGCCCGTGCCGTACAACGGGTCGGTGGCCCGGCTCAACTTCGGTTTCCTGTCGGCCGCGCGCGTGCGGCGCTGGCTGCACGAGGGCGCGTTCGACGTCGTCCACATCCACGAGCCGACCTCGCCCTCGCTCGGCCTGCTGACCTGCTGGGCGGCCGAGGGACCGATCGTCGCCACCTTCCACACGTCCAACCCGCGCTCCCGGGCCATGATCGCCGCGTACGCGATCCTCCAGGCCGCCCTGGAGAAGATCAGCGCGCGGATCGCGGTGAGCGAGTACGCCCGCCGCACCCTCGTCGAGCACCTGGGCGGGGACGCGGTGGTCATCCCGAACGGCGTCGACGTCGACTTCTTCGCCCGTGCCGAACCGAAAGCCGAGTGGCAGGGCGACACCATCGGCTTCATCGGCCGGATCGACGAGCCCCGCAAGGGCCTGCCGGTGCTGATGAAGGCCCTGCCCAAGATCCTCGCCGCCCGCCCGCAGACGCGGCTGCTGGTCGCCGGCCGCGGCGACGAGAAGGAGGCGGTCGAGCCGCTGCCCCGGGAGCTCCGCTCGCGCGTGGAGTTCCTCGGCATGGTCAGCGACGAGGACAAGGCCCGCTTCCTGCGCAGCGTCGACCTGTACGTGGCGCCGAACACCGGTGGCGAGAGCTTCGGCATCATCCTGGTCGAGGCGATGTCCGCGGGCGCGCCGGTGCTCGCCTCCGACCTGGACGCCTTCGCCCAGGTCCTCGATCAGGGGTCGGCGGGCGAGCTGTTCGCCAACGAGGACGCGGACGCGCTCGCCGAGGCGGCCGTGCGGCTCCTCGACGACCCGGAACGCCGCGCGGGGCTGCGCGAACGCGGCAGCGCCCACGTCCGCCGCTTCGACTGGTCGACGGTCGGCGCGGACATCCTGTCGGTCTACGAGACGGTGACGGCGGGCGCGGCGGCGGTGGCGGCGGACGACCGCGCGACGGGACTGCGCGCCCGGTTCGGGCTGGCCCGGGACTGACCCGGCCGTCGGCCCGCCCGGAGCCCGAGGCAGCGGCTGCGCGGGCTGGAGGGGGCAGGGGAGCGGCCCCAGGCACGGAATCCGCGGCCGGCGGTACTAGCCTTGCCGCCCGTGACCGCAACCCTCATCTGGATCCTCGTCGCCCTCGTCGCCATCGGCCTCTATCTGAGCTGGACGGCCGGACGGCTGGACCGGCTGCACGCCCGGATCGACGCCGCCCGTGCCGCGCTCGACGCACAGTTGCTGCGCCGTGCCTCCGTCGCCCAGGAACTGGCGACCTCGGGCGTGCTCGATCCGGCCGCCTCGATCGTGCTGTACGAGGCGGCGCACGCCGCGCGGCAGGCGGTCGAGGAACAGCGCGAGGTCGCCGAGAGCGAGCTGAGCCAGGCGCTGCGCGCGGTCTTCGGCGACGCGCATCAGGTGGACGCGGTCAGAGAGGCGCCCGGGGGAGTGGAGGCGGCGTCGGAGCTCGCCGAGGCGGTCCGCAGGGTGCCGATGGCCCGCCGCTTCCACAACGACACCGTACGGGCGGCACGGGCGCTGCGACGGCACCGCAAGGTGCGCTGGTTCCGGCTGGCGGGACACGCGCCCTTCCCGATGGCCTTCGAGATGGACGACGAGCCGCCGGCCGCCCTGATCGAGCGGGCGGCCTAGGTGTTCTGTCCCGGGAGGTTGTGGACGGGTGAGCCAGGTCTCGGTTGAGGGATCTTGAAATGGGTGAGGGCCTTCCGGTTCGGTGTGGATTGCGACGTCTACACCAACCAGAAAGGCCCTCGTGCCCCACCGTAATGCACCCCTGACCGAGACCGGCCGGCTGCGCCTGGCCCGCTGCGTGGTCGAGGACGGCTGGCCCCTGCGCCGGGCCGCCGAGCGCTTCCAGGTCTCGCCGACCACCGCCCAACGATGGGCCGAGCGGGATCCGGTCACGCGCCAGGCCGCCACCGACCGAAAAGGATCCACCGCCTTCCCATTGGCCCTTGCTGTGGACTGGTCCGTTCACGTTTCCTCGGTGCTGCAGAAACCCCCTCTTTCCCCTCAGCGAGGTCATCCGTGTCCAGCACGCTCTCCGAAAACCAGGGTCCCGAGACCGGCACCGCGCGCGTGAAGCGCGGCATGGCCGAGCAGCTCAAGGGCGGCGTGATCATGGACGTCGTCACGCCGGAGCAGGCGAAGATCGCCGAGGACGCCGGCGCCGTCGCCGTCATGGCCCTGGAGCGGGTCCCGGCCGACATCCGCAAGGACGGCGGCGTGGCCCGCATGTCCGACCCGGACATGATCGAGGGCATCATCGACGCGGTCTCCATCCCGGTGATGGCCAAGTCCCGCATCGGCCACTTCGTCGAGGCCCAGGTGCTGCAGTCCCTCGGTGTCGACTACATCGACGAGTCCGAGGTCCTCACCCCGGCCGACGAGGTCAACCACTCCGACAAGTGGGCGTTCACCACCCCCTTCGTCTGCGGTGCCACCAACCTGGGCGAGGCCCTGCGCCGCATCGCCGAGGGCGCCGCCATGATCCGCTCCAAGGGCGAGGCCGGCACCGGCAACGTCGTGGAGGCCGTGCGCCACCTGCGCCAGATCAAGAACGAGATCGCCCGGCTGCGCGGCTACGACAACAACGAGCTGTACGCCGCCGCCAAGGAGCTGCGCGCCCCGTACGAGCTGGTCAAGGAGGTCGCCGAGCTGGGCAAGCTCCCGGTCGTGCTGTTCTCCGCCGGCGGTGTCGCCACCCCGGCCGACGCCGCGCTGATGCGCCAGCTCGGCGCCGAGGGCGTCTTCGTCGGCTCCGGCATCTTCAAGTCCGGCGACCCGGCCAAGCGCGCCGCCGCCATCGTGAAGGCCACCACCTTCTACGACGACCCGAAGATCATCGCGGACGCCTCCCGCAACCTGGGCGAGGCCATGGTCGGCATCAACTGCGACACCCTCCCCGAGGCCGAGCGCTACGCCAACCGCGGCTGGTAACCCCCTCATGACCGAAGCACCTGTCATAGGCGTCCTGGCTCTCCAGGGCGACGTACGGGAACACCTCATCGCCCTGGCCGCGGCCGACGCCGTGGCCAGGCCGGTGCGGCGCCCCGAGGAACTCGCCGAGGTCGACGGCCTCGTCGTCCCGGGCGGCGAGTCCACCACGATCTCCAAGCTGGCCGTCCTGTTCGGGCTGATGGAACCCCTGCGCGCACGCGTGCGCGACGGCATGCCCGTCTACGGCACCTGCGCCGGCATGATCATGCTCGCCGACAAGATCCTCGACCCCCGCTCCGGTCAGGAGACCGTCGGCGGCATCGACATGATCGTGCGCCGCAACGCCTTCGGACGGCAGAACGAGTCCTTCGAGGCCGCGGTCGGTGTCAAGGGCGTCCCGGGCGATCCGGTGGAGGGCGTCTTCATCCGGGCCCCCTGGGTGGAGTCGGTCGGTGCCGGGACCGAGGTCCTCGCCGAGCACGACGGACACATCGTCGCGGTCCGTCAGGACAACGCTCTGGCCACGTCGTTCCACCCGGAACTGACCGGCGACCACCGCGTGCACGGCCTGTTCGTCGACATGGTGCGGGCGAAGCGGACAGCCGAGTCCTTGTAGGATTCCTGCGTTCGTTGCAGAGCTGGGTTACGCGAAGGAGACAGGCAGATGTCCGGCCACTCTAAATGGGCCACGACGAAGCACAAGAAGGCCGTGATCGATGCCAAGCGCGGCAAGCTCTTCGCGAAGCTGATCAAGAACATCGAGGTCGCCGCGCGTATGGGCGGTGTCGACCTGGAGGGCAACCCCACCCTCTACGACGCCGTTCAGAAGGCCAAGAAGCAGTCGGTGCCGAACAAGAACATCGACTCCGCCATCAAGCGCGGTGGCGGTCTCGAGGCCGGTGGCGCCGACTACGAGACGATCATGTACGAGGGCTACGGTCCGAACGGCGTCGCGGTGCTCATCGAGTGCCTCACCGACAACCGCAACCGTGCCGCCTCGGACGTGCGTGTCGCGATGACCCGCAACGGCGGCTCCATGGCCGACCCGGGCTCGGTGTCGTACCTGTTCAACCGCAAGGGCGTGGTGATGGTCCCCAAGGGCGAGCTGAGCGAGGACGACGTCCTCGCCGCCGTCCTGGACGCGGGCGCCGAGGAGGTCAACGACCTCGGTGAGTCCTTCGAGGTGCTCAGCGAGGCCACCGACCTGGTCGCCGTGCGCACCGCTCTGCAGGACGCCGGGATCGACTACGACTCCGCCGAGGCCAACTTCGTCCCGACCATGCAGGTCGAGCTGGACGAAGAGGGCGCCAAGAAGATCTTCAAGCTGATCGACGCCCTGGAGGACAGCGACGACGTGCAGAACGTCTTCGCCAACTTCGACGTGAGCGACGAGATCATGGAGAAGGTCGACGCCTGACGCCGCCGCGGGCTTCAGCAGGCTCGACGGGCCGACGGGACGCTCCCGTCGGCCCGTTCCCTTGCCGGGCGTTGTCGGTGGCACCCGATAGCCTGCACAAACAGGCGATCGAAAGGCAGGGGTTGGCGTTGCGTGTGCTGGGGGTGGACCCGGGGCTGACCCGGTGCGGTGTCGGTGTCGTGGAGGGCGTCGCCGGACGGCCGCTCACCATGCTCGGCGTGGGAGTGGTCCGCACGCCGGCGGACGCCGACCTCGGCCACCGCCTCGTCGCCGTCGAGCAGGGCCTCGAACAGTGGCTGGACGAGCACCGGCCCGAGTTCGTCGCCGTGGAGCGCGTCTTCAGCCAGCACAACGTCCGTACGGTGATGGGCACCGCCCAGGCCAGCGCCGTCGCCATCCTGTGCGCCTCCCGCCGCGGCATCCCCGTCGCGCTGCACACCCCCAGCGAGGTCAAGGCCGCCGTGACCGGTTCCGGCCGTGCCGACAAGGCACAGGTCGGCGCCATGGTCACCCGGCTGCTGCGGCTCGACGCGCCGCCGAAGCCCGCCGACGCCGCCGACGCCCTCGCGCTCGCCATCTGCCACATCTGGCGCGCCCCCGCCCAGAACCGGCTGCAGCAGGCCGTCGCCCTGCACGCCGCGCAAGCCCCGCGGACAGCGCGAGTCCCGCGGACAGCGCAAGCCCCGCGGACTCCGCAAGCCCCGCACGTCTCGAATACCCCCCACACATCGAAAGGCCGTACGGCATGATCGCCTTCGTCAGCGGCACGATCGCCGCCCTCGCGCCCGACGCCGCGGTGGTCGAGGTGGGCGGTGTCGGCATGGCCGTCCAGTGCACGCCGAACACGCTGTCCACGCTCCGCGTCGGCAAGCCCGCGAAACTCGCCACCTCCCTCGTCGTCCGCGAGGACTCCCTGACCCTGTACGGCTTCACCGACGACGACGAGCGCCAGGTCTTCGAACTGCTGCAGACCGCCAGCGGCGTCGGACCCCGGCTGGCCCAGGCGATGCTCGCCGTGCACACCCCCGACGCCCTGCGCAGAGCCGTCTCCACCGGGGACGAGAAGGCGCTGACCGCCGTCCCCGGCATCGGCAGGAAGGGCGCCCAGAAGCTGCTCCTGGAGCTGAAGGACCGCCTCGGCGAGCCGGTCGGCGCCCCCGCCGTCGGCGCACCCGTCACCACCGGCTGGCGCGACCAGCTGCACGCCGCCCTGATCGGCCTCGGATACGCCACCCGCGAGGCCGACGAGGCCGTGTCCGCCGTGGCGCCCCAGGCGGAGGCCGCCGAGGGCACTCCGCAGGTGGGGCAGCTGCTGAAGGCGGCCCTGCAGACGCTGAACCGCGCCCGATAGCCCGTACGGAGAGCTGAGGCATACGCACATGAACTGGGACGACACGACCGACGCCGCCGCCGACGAGCGGCTGGTGGGCCCTGTCGCCGACCGCGAGGACCAGGCCGTGGAGGCCGCCCTGCGCCCCAAGGACCTGGGCGAGTTCATCGGCCAGGAGAAGGTCCGCGAGCAGCTCGACCTGGTGCTGCGCGCCGCCCGGGCGCGCGGGGCCACCGCCGATCACGTACTGCTCTCCGGTGCCCCCGGCCTCGGCAAGACCACCCTCTCGATGATCATCGCGGCCGAGATGGAAGCCCCCATCCGCATCACCTCGGGCCCGGCGATCCAGCACGCCGGCGATCTCGCGGCGATCCTCTCCTCCCTCCAGGAGGGCGAGGTCCTCTTCCTCGACGAGATCCACCGCATGTCCCGGCCCGCCGAGGAGATGCTCTACATGGCGATGGAGGACTTCCGCGTCGACGTGATCGTCGGCAAGGGCCCCGGCGCCACCGCCATCCCCCTCGAACTGCCCCCCTTCACCCTGGTCGGGGCCACCACCCGGGCCGGCCTGCTGCCGCCCCCGCTGCGCGACCGCTTCGGCTTCACCGCGCACATGGAGTTCTACGAGCCGGGCGAGCTGGAGCGGGTCGTCCACCGTTCGGCGAGCCTGCTCGACGTGGAGATCGACCCGGCGGGCGCCGCCGAGATCGCCGGCCGTTCCCGCGGCACCCCCCGCATCGCCAACCGCCTCCTGCGCCGTGTCCGCGACTATGCGCAGGTCAAGGCGGACGGCCTGATCACCAGGGACATCGCCGCCGCGGCCCTCGCGGTCTACGAGGTCGACGCCCGCGGCCTGGACCGGCTGGACCGGGCCGTGCTCGAGGCGCTGCTCAAGCTGTTCGGCGGCGGACCGGTCGGTCTGTCCACGCTCGCCGTCGCGGTGGGGGAGGAGCGTGAGACCGTGGAAGAGGTGGCGGAACCCTTCCTGGTACGGGAGGGCCTGCTCGCCCGCACCCCGCGCGGGCGGGTCGCCACCCCGGCGGCATGGGCCCATATCGGCCTGACGCCGCCCCGCGCACAGGCCGCCGGAAACGGACAAGGGGACCTGTTCGGGGCGTGACGGCGAGCACGATGGCCCAGGCAGGAACGTCGGTGCCATGCTGAGCGTTGTTCCCTGCGCGCGGACTCGCTTAGACTCCGCCGATGCCACCGTTGTCGGCGGCATCGCATACCCCCAACCATCAGGCCGTTCACCATCGCGGTCGTGTGAAGGAAGTTCCGACCCGTGAGTCTCCTGACCCTCCTCCCGTTCATTGTGCTCATCGGGGCCATGTTCCTGATGACCCGGTCGGCCAAGAAGAAGCAGCAGCAGGCCATCGACATGCGGAACCAGATGCAGCCCGGTTCCGGAGTCCGCACCATCGGGGGCATGTACGCCACGGTCAAGGAGGTCAGCGAGGACACGGTCCTCCTCGACGCCGGCCCGGGTGTGGAGCTGCTGTTCGCCAAGAACTCGATCGGTGCCGTCCTGACCGACGAGGAGTACAACCGCATCGTCCACGGCATCGAGCACGACCTGAAGTCCGACGCCGACATCGTCCCCGACGACGCCTCTTCCCTCACCGAGACCGACGACTCCTCCGACGCTGCCGCCGCCTCCGACGACACGCCTGTCGACCTCGGCAAGAAGGACGCGGCCGACGAGCCGGCCGACGCCGACACCACCGACCAGGCCAGGGCGGACGCACAGTCGAAGAAGTCCGACGGCGACTCCGAGGCGAAGTAGTCGTGTCCCGGGGTGCGCGGGTGCGGCCCGCGCACCCCGGGACATGCCCAGCTCGCACGGAATCCCGACACCATGTCATGGCCGCCCGCTCCTTGACCCGGGGCGAGGCGGCCCGAGAGGGAGTACGAGAAGGTGGCAGCACCTAAAAAGGGCGGGAACGCGGGCGCCCAGAGCAAGCCGTGGCGCTCGCTGGCCCTGATCCTGATCGCCATCGTGGCGCTCACGGGGGGCATGTTCGCATCCGGGCACACCACTCCGCGTCTCGGTATCGATCTGGCCGGTGGTACGAGCATCACGCTGGCGGCGGTCCCGGAGGCGGGCCAGGAGTCCGCGATCAACAAGACCAACATGGACACGGCGGTCTCCATCATGGAGCGCCGTGTCAACGGTCTCGGTGTCTCCGAGGCGGAGGTCCAGACGCAGGGCACCCGCAACATCATCGTCAACATTCCCAAGGGCACGAACTCCAAGCAGGCCCGGGAACAGGTCGGCACCACCGCGAAGCTCTACTTCCGTCCCGTCGTCGCCACCGAGCTCGCCGGCGGCGGCGCCGCTCCCACGCCCAGCGCGACCAGCGAGGGCTCGGAGCAGGACTCCGGCAAGGACAAGGCGACCGACACGGCCACGGAGAAGGCCACCGACGGCTCGTCCCCGTCCGCCTCCGGCAGCCCGTCGTCGAGCGCCACCACCCAGGGCCGCGCGGTCACCGACGCCCTGAAGGCCGACGAGACGCCGTCCGCCTCCGCGAGCGGTGCCGCCGGCGACAAGGCCAGCCCCTCCCCCTCCGCGACCGGCGGCACCTCCGGCGACGCGGAGAACAAGCTGCAGGCCCAGTACGCCGCGCTCGACTGCACCAAGGAGAGCGTCCGCGCCACGGCCGGTGACGGTGCCAAGTCCACCGAGTCGACCGTGGCCTGCGGCCAGAACTCCCAGGGCCAGTGGCAGAAGTACATCCTCGGCCCGGCGGCGGTCGACGGCACGGACGTCGACGATGCCCAGGCCGTCCTGAACACGCAGACCGGTGCCGGCTGGACCGTCACCATGGACTTCACGGACAAGGGCGCCAAGAAGTTCGCGGACATCACCGGCCAGCTCGCCCAGAAGCAGTCCCCGCAGAACCAGTTCGCCATCGTCCTGGACGGCGAGGTCGTCTCCGACCCGTACGTCAGCCAGGCGCTGACCGGCGGCAACGCCGAGATCTCCGGCAACTTCAACCAGCAGTCCGCGCAGGACCTGTCGAACATGCTGTCCTACGGTGCCCTGCCGCTGACCTTCCGCGAGGACAGCGTCACCACCGTCACCGCCGCCCTCGGTGGTGAGCAGCTGAAGGCCGGCCTGATCGCCGGTGCCATCGGCCTCGCGCTGGTCGTCCTCTACCTGCTGGTCTACTACCGCGGCCTGTCCTTCATCGCGGTCCTGTCGCTGCTGGTCTCCGCGGCTCTCACCTACGTGATCATGTCGCTGCTCGGCCCGACCATCAATTTCGCGCTGAACCTGCCGGCCGTGTGCGGTGCCATCGTCGCGATCGGTATCACGGCGGACTCGTTCATCGTGTACTTCGAACGGGTCCGGGACGAGATCCGCGAGGGCCGCACCCTGCGTCCCGCCGTGGAGCGGGCCTGGCCGCGGGCCCGGCGCACCATCCTCGTCTCGGACTTCGTGTCGTTCCTCGCCGCCGCCGTGCTCTTCATCGTCACCGTCGGCAAGGTCCAGGGCTTCGCGTTCACGCTGGGCCTGACCACCGTGCTCGACGTCGTGGTGGTGTTCCTCTTCACCAAGCCGCTGCTGACGCTGATGGCCCGACGGAAGTTCTTCGCGAGCGGCCACAAGTGGTCCGGTCTCGACCCGAAGGCCCTGGGCGCCAAGCCGCCGCTGCGCCGCACCCGCCGTCCCGTCCGCCCGGCCGCCGGCCCCGTCGACCCGAAGGAGGCGTGAGAGATGTCGAAGCTCGGCAACCTCGGCGCCCGACTGCACCACGGCGAGGTCGGCTACGACTTCGTCAAGAACCGCAAGATCTGGTACGGCATCTCCATCCTGATCACCATCACGGCCATCCTCGGCCTGACGGTGCGCGGCCTCCACATGGGCATCGAGTTCCAGGGCGGAGCGGTCTTCACCACCCCGAAGAACATGAGCGTCTCGGTCGCCACGGCCGAGGGGTACGCGGAGGACGCCTCCGGCCACGACGCCATCGTCCAAAAGCTCGGCGACGGCAGCATGCGCATCCAGGTCGCGGGCATCGACACCAACACGTCGGACAAGATCAAGGACACGCTCGCCGAGGACCTCAAGGTCGACGCCGAGCAGATCAACGCGGAACTGGTCGGTCCCAGCTGGGGTGAGCAGATCGCCAACAAGGCCTGGCAGGGCCTCGGCATCTTCCTCATCCTGGTCGTGCTCTATCTGGCGATCGCCTTCGAGTGGCGCATGGCGCTCGCCGCGTTCGTCGCGCTGATCCACGACATCACCATCACGGTCGGCATCTACGCCCTCGTCGGCTTCGAGGTCACACCGGGCACGGTGATCGGTCTGCTGACCATCCTCGGCTACTCGCTCTACGACACGGTCGTGGTCTTCGACAGCCTCAAGGAACAGACCAGGGACATCACCAAACAGACCCGCTGGACCTACAGCGAGATCGCCAACCGCTCCATCAACAGCACCCTGGTCCGCTCCGTCAACACCACGGTGGTCGCGCTGCTGCCCGTGGGGGGCCTGCTGTTCATCGGTGGCGGTGTCCTCGGCGCCGGCATGCTGAACGACATCTCGCTGTCCCTGTTCGTCGGCCTCGCCGCCGGTGCGTACTCCTCGATCTTCATCGCCACCCCGCTCGTCGCCGACCTCAAGGAGCGCGAGCCGGCGATGAAGTCACTGAAGAAGCGCATCCTGGCCAAGCGGGCCCAGGAGGCGGCCACGGGCGAGTCCGAGGACAGCGCGGTCTCCGACGAGGACTACGGCGACGAGCCCGAGGACGCCGCACCCGCGGTCGTCGGCCCGCGCAACCAGCCGTCCTCCCGCGGCCGAGGCCGCGGCCGTCCCTCCGGGAAGCGCCGATGACGGAAATCGCCGACCTCTCGACCCTGCTGCTCAGCCGCATCCGGGACGTGGCGGACTACCCCGAGCCGGGCGTGATGTTCAAGGACATCACCCCGCTCCTGGCGGACCCCGCGGCGTTCGCCGCGCTCAGCGACGCCCTGGCCGGCATCGCCCGGAGCACGGGCGCCACCAAGGTCGTCGGCCTGGAGGCCCGGGGCTTCATCCTCGGCGCCCCGGTCGCCGTCCGCGCGGGCCTCGGCTTCATCCCCGTACGCAAGGCGGGCAAGCTCCCCGGAGCCACCCTCAGCCAGGCGTACGACCTGGAGTACGGCTCCGCCGAGATCGAGGTCCACGCGGAGGACATCTCGGCGGACGATCGCGTCCTGGTGGTCGATGACGTCCTTGCCACCGGAGGCACTGCCGAGGCGTCGGTCCAGCTGATCCGCAGGGCGGGCGCCGAGGTCGCGGGCCTCGCCGTGCTGATGGAGCTCGGTTTCCTCGGGGGCCGCGCCCGTCTGGAACCGGCCCTGGCCGGCGCTCCGCTGGAGGCGCTGCTCACGGTCTGACCGGCGACGGCACAGACACACAGCCCCTGACCACCCCACGCAGGCGGACCCGGAGGAATCCGGCGTCCGCCTCGTGCGTTTCCGGGGTAGACGGTCTTCACACAGCTCCGCGGGCGATCCGCCGGCGTTGCATGGCTACCATGGGGTTTCCGGAGCCTGACCGGGGGACCCGGATCGCGCACGAGGAGTCCTCTTGCCAGACGAGGCCCAGCACCTGACCGCCGCCAAGCCCGAGTCCGCCTCGGCGGCCGCGGCGAAGCCCGCGCCGAGCGCGCCCCAGGCGACGAACGACACCCGCGGGCCGGTCCAGCATGCCCAGGCCGCCCCCGTCGACAAGCCCGAGCAGCCGCGCCCCAAGCCGCCCCCGCCCGAGCGCTCCGCACCCGCGGTCCGCCCGAACACCGGACAGCCCGCCCGCTCCGGCTCCTCCAACCGTGTCCGTGCCCGCCTCGCCCGGCTCGGCGTGCAGCGCGCGAACCCGTACAACCCGGTGCTGGAGCCGCTGCTGCGGATCGTGCGCAGCAACGACCCCAAGATCGAGAACGCCACGCTCCGCCAGATCGAGAGCGCCTACCAGGTCGCAGAGCGCTGGCACCGCGGCCAGAAGCGCAAGAGCGGCGACCCGTACATCACGCATCCGCTCGCCGTCACCACCATCCTGGCCGAGCTCGGCATGGACCCGGCGACCCTGATGGCCGGACTGCTGCACGACACGGTGGAGGACACCGAGTACGGCCTGGAGCAGCTCCGCCGCGACTTCGGCGACACCGTCGCCCTCCTCGTCGACGGTGTCACCAAACTGGACAAGGTCAAGTTCGGTGAGGCCGCGCAGGCCGAGACCGTGCGCAAGATGGTCGTCGCCATGGCCAAGGACCCCCGGGTCCTGGTCATCAAGCTCGCAGACCGCCTGCACAACATGCGCACCATGCGCTACCTCAAGCGCGAGAAGCAGGAGAAGAAGGCGCGCGAGACCCTGGAGATCTACGCGCCGCTCGCCCACCGCCTGGGCATGAACACCATCAAGTGGGAGCTGGAGGACCTCGCCTTCGCGATCCTCTACCCCAAGATGTACGACGAGATCGTCCGCCTGGTCGCCGAGCGAGCCCCCAAGCGCGACGAGTACCTCGCGATCGTGACCGACGAGGTCCAGCAGGACCTGCGCGCGGCCCGCATCAAGGCGACCGTCACCGGCCGCCCGAAGCACTACTACAGCGTCTACCAGAAGATGATCGTCCGCGGCCGTGACTTCGCGGAGATCTACGACCTGGTGGGCATCCGCGTCCTCGTGGACACCGTCCGCGACTGCTACGCGGCCCTCGGCACGGTGCACGCGCGATGGAACCCGGTCCCCGGCCGGTTCAAGGACTACATCGCGATGCCCAAGTTCAACATGTACCAGTCGCTGCACACCACGGTCATCGGCCCCGGCGGCAAGCCCGTCGAGCTGCAGATCCGCACCTTCGACATGCACCGTCGCGCCGAGTACGGCATCGCCGCGCACTGGAAGTACAAGCAGGAGGCCGTCGCCGGCGCCTCCAAGGTCCGCACCGACGCCCCCCGCTCGTCCGGCAAGGACAAGGACGCCATCAACGACATGGCGTGGCTGCGGCAGCTCCTGGACTGGCAGAAGGAGACCGAGGACCCCGGCGAGTTCCTCGAGTCGCTGCGCTTCGACCTCTCCCGCAACGAGGTCTTCGTCTTCACACCCAAGGGCGACGTCATAGCGCTCCCGGCGGGTGCCACCCCGGTCGACTTCGCGTACGCGGTCCACACCGAGGTCGGCCACCGCACCATAGGGGCGCGGGTCAACGGCCGTCTCGTACCGCTCGAATCCACCCTCGACAACGGCGATCTGGTGGAGGTCTTCACCTCCAAGGCCGCCGGCGCCGGCCCCTCCCGCGACTGGCTCGGGTTCGTCAAGTCCCCGCGCGCCCGCAACAAGATCCGCGCCTGGTTCTCCAAGGAGCGCCGCGACGAGGCGATCGAGCAGGGCAAGGACGCCATCGTCCGCGCGATGCGCAAGCAGAACCTGCCGATCCAGCGCATCCTCACCGGCGACTCGCTGGTCACACTGGCGCACGAGATGCGCTACTCGGACATCTCCGCGCTGTACGCGGCGATCGGCGAGGGCCATGTCTCCGCGCAGAACATCGTGCAGAAGCTGGTCCAGGCGCTCGGCGGCGAGGAGGCGGCCAGTGAGGAGATCGACGAGACGGTCCCGCCGGCCCGCGGCCGCAGCCGCAAGCGCCGCTCCAGTTCCGATCCGGGCGTCATCGTCAAGGGTGTCGAGGACGTGTGGGTCAAGCTGGCCCGCTGCTGTACGCCGGTGCCCGGTGACCCGATCATCGGCTTCGTGACCCGGGGCAGTGGCGTGTCGGTGCACCGCAGTGACTGCGTCAACGTCGACTCGCTGTCCCGCGAGCCCGAGCGGATCCTCGAGGTCGAGTGGGCGCCCACCCAGTCGTCGGTGTTCCTGGTCGCCATCCAGGTCGAGGCCCTGGACCGCTCCCGGCTGCTGTCGGACGTCACGCGCGTGCTGTCCGACCAGCACGTCAACATCCTCTCCGCGGCCGTCCAGACCTCCCGCGACCGAGTCGCCACCTCCCGCTTCACTTTCGAGATGGGCGACCCCAAGCATCTCGGGCACGTCCTGAAGGCCGTACGGGGCGTGGAGGGCGTCTACGACGTCTACCGCGTGACGTCGGCCCGCAACCGCACGTAGGACACACCGACCCGCGCGCAGGACACACGAAAGCGGGACACACGAAAGCGGGGCTCCCGTACCGAGGTACGGGAGCCCCGCTTTTTCACCTTCGAGCCGACCTCAGCCGCCGAACTCCTGCAGACCCTTCAGCGCCTGGTCCAGCAGGGCCTGGCGGCCCTCCAGCTCCCGCCCGAGCTTCTCCGCCTTGGCGGTGTTGCCCTGCGCCCGAGCCTGCTCGATCTGGCCCTTCAGCTTGTCCACGGCGGCCTGGAGCTGGCCGGTCAGACCCGCGGCACGCGCGCGTGCCTCCGGGTTCGTCCGGCGCCACTCGGCCTCCTCGGCCTCCTGCAGGGCCCGCTCCACGGTGTGCATCCGGCCCTCGACCTTCGGGCGGGCGTCCCGCGGCACATGGCCGATGGCCTCCCAGCGCTCGTTGATCGCGCGGAACGCCGCCCGCGCGGCCTTCAGATCCGTGACCGGCAGGAGCTTTTCGGCCTCCCCGGCCAGCTCCTCCTTGAGCTTGAGGTTCTCGGCCTGCTCCGCGTCCCGCTCGGCGAAGACCGAGCTGCGGGCGGCGAAGAAGACGTCCTGGGCGCCGCGGAAGCGGTTCCACAGGTCGTCCTCGTGCTCGCGCTGCGCGCGGCCCGCGGCCTTCCACTCCGACATCAGCTCGCGGTAGCGGGCGGCCGTCGGCCCCCAGTCCGTCGAGCCCGACAGCGACTCGGCCTCGGCGACCAGCCGTTCCTTGGTCCGGCGGGCCTCCTCGCGCTGCGCGTCCAACTGCGCGAAGTGCTGCTTGCGCCGCTTGGAGAACGCCGAGCGCGCGTGCGAGAACCGGTGCCACAGCTCGTCGTCGGACTTGCGGTCCAGGCGCGGCAGGCCCTTCCAGGTGTCCACCAGGGACCGCAGCCGCTCACCGGCAGCCCGCCACTGGTCGGACTGCGCCAGCTCCTCCGCCTCGACGACCAGCGCCTCCTTGGCGTGGCGCGCCTCGTCGGACTGCTTGGCCCGCTGCGCCTTGCGCTCCTCGCGACGCGCCTCCACCAACTCCACGAGCTTGTCCAGCCGCTTCCTGAGGGCGTCCAGGTCACCGACCGCGTGATGGGCGTCGATCTGCTCACGCAGGTGCCCGATCGCGGTCTGCGCGTCCTTGGACGACAGGTCGGTGGTCTTCACTCGCTTCTCGAGGAGGCCGATCTCGACAACCAGGCCCTCGTACTTGCGCTCGAAGTAGGCCAGCGCCTCATCGGGAGAGCCGGCCTGCCAGGAACCGACGACCTGCTCGCCGTCGGCCGTACGCACGTACACGGTCCCCGTCTCGTCGACGCGGCCCCACGGGTCGCTGCTCACAGCGCCTCCTCCACATGATGCCGTCGAGGGGCCTCGAAGCTCCCCCGGGCATCGTCCACAGTTTCGTCACGGCCAACATAGGCGACCGACGGGATGCCTGTCCGCATCCCGCGCGACCGAACTTCCGCAGTTGGGGGTCAGGATTTGGAGACGGCCGCCTTGTCGATCACGACCGTCGCGTTGGGTGCTCCGTCGCCCGCTCCGGTGCTCTCCCCGGCACCGGCGATCTTCTTCAGCACCTTCATGCCGGCCTCCGAGATGGTGCCGAACGGTGTGTAGCTGGGCGGAAGCTGGCTGTCCTGGTAGACCAGGAAGAACTGGCTGCCGCCACTGTCCTTCTGCCCGGTGTTGGCCATGGCGACCGTGCCCGCCGGGTAGATGTTGTCCTTCAGGCTTTTGTCCTTCAGGTTCTCGTCCGGGATCGTGTAGCCGGGACCTCCGGTGCCGGTGCCCGTCGGGTCACCGCACTGCAGCACGTAGATGCCGTTCGTGGTGAGCCGGTGGCACTTGCTGTGGTCGAAGTAGCCCTTCTTCGCGAGGAAGTCGAAGGAGTTGACGGTGTGCGGTGCCGCCGACGCCTTCAGCGCCACGTCTATCGCGCCACAGGTCGTGTCGAGCTCCAGGGTGTACTTCGCCGACTTGTCGATGGACATCGCCGGCTCCTTCTTCCAGGTCTCCGACTTGACCTTGCCCTCGGCGGGCTTGTCGCACGGGTCGGGCGCCTTGCTCGGCGCCGAGGCGCTCGGCGTGACCTCCGCGTTCGCGTTGGTCTTGTCGTCGTCCTGCTTCAGCGTCCCGGTCGTGTACAGCGCGAGGCTGCCCACGAGGACCACACCGAGCACGGACGCGATCACCGAGTTGCGGATCCGCGACTTGCGCCGCGTTTCGGTGCGCCGCTGCTGCTGCCGCAAGAACTTCTCCCGGGCGAGCTGACGCCGCCGCTGTTCCTGGCTGACCACCGGGTTGTCTCCTCATGCGTCTCGTGTGCCGGCCGGTACGCGTGCGTGCGTGCGGTGAGCCGACCGCCTGCGTGTGCCCCGTACCGTATATGGGTTCGCTGAGGAATCGGCAGCGCCGGTAGGCTCTGACCACGGGCGCAGCCCCGTCGCAAGCCTCCCGTATCGACACAACGAAGGACGATCGTGCTCATTGCCGGGTTCCCCGCCGGGGCCTGGGGGACGAACTGTTATCTCGTCGCCCCCGCCGCCGGTGAGGAGTGCGTGATCATCGACCCCGGCCACCAGGCCGCCCCCGGAGTCGAGGAGGCGGTCAGGAAGCACCGGCTCAAGCCCGTCGCCGTCGTCCTCACCCACGGCCACATTGACCACGTCGCCTCGGTCGTCCCGGTGTGCGGAGCGCACGGCGTACCGGCCTGGATCCACCCCGAGGACCGCTACATGATGAGCGACCCCGAGAAGGCGCTGGGCCGCTCCATCGGGATGCCCCTGATGGGCGAGCTGACCGTGGGGGAGCCGGACGACGTTCACGAACTGACCGACGGCACACGGCTGGAACTGGCGGGTCTGGAGCTGACGGTCGCGCACGCGCCGGGCCATACCAGGGGGTCGGTGACCTTCGGCCTGCCCGAGGCGGCGGACATCCCGCCGGTCTTCTTCTCGGGCGACCTGCTGTTCGCCGGCTCCATCGGACGCACCGACCTGCCCGGCGGTGACATGGCCGAGATGCTCGACTCGCTGGCCCGCGTGTGCCTGCCGCTCGACGACTCGACCGTGGTGCTGTCCGGCCACGGCCCCCAGACGACCATCGGCCAGGAGCGTGCCACCAACCCGTATCTGCGGCAGGTGGCGGCAAGCCGCCGGGATCCCGGCGCGGATGTGGACGCTCCCCGACGAGGAATGTGACGAGAGACTTCGTGAGCACCTTCAAGGCCCCCAAGGGCACGTACGACCTGATCCCGCCCGACAGCGCCAAGTACCTCGCCGTCCGTGAGGCGATCGCCGCCCCGCTGCGCAACTCCGGCTACGGCTACATCGAGACGCCCGGCTTCGAGAGCGTCGAGCTGTTCGCACGCGGTGTCGGCGAGTCCACCGACATCGTGACCAAGGAGATGTACGCCTTCGAGACCAAGGGCGGCGACCGGCTCGCCCTGCGCCCCGAGGGCACGGCCTCCGTGCTGCGCGCCGCCCTGGAGGCCAACCTGCACAAGGCCGGCAACCTCCCGGTCAAGCTCTGGTACTCCGGCTCGTACTACCGCTACGAGCGCCCCCAGAAGGGCCGCTACCGCCACTTCTCCCAGGTCGGCGCCGAGGCGATCGGCGCGGAGGACCCGGCCCTGGACGCCGAGCTGATCATCCTGGCCGACCAGGCGTACCGCTCGCTGGGCCTGAGCGACTTCCGCATCCTGCTCAACAGCCTGGGCGACAAGGAGTGCCGCCCCGTGTACCGGGACGCCCTGCAGGACTTCCTGCGCGGCCTGGACCTGGACGAGGACACCCTGCGCCGCGCGGAGATCAACCCGCTGCGCGTCCTGGACGACAAGCGGGAATCGGTACAGAAGCAGCTGACCGGCGCGCCGCTTCTGCGGGACTACCTCTGCGACGCCTGCAAGGCCTACCACGAGGAGGTCCGTGAGCTGATCTCGGCTGCGGGCGTGGCCTTCGAGGACGACCCCAAGCTGGTGCGCGGCCTGGACTACTACACGCGCACCACCTTCGAGTTCGTCCACGACGGTCTCGGCTCCCAGTCCGCCGTGGGCGGCGGCGGCCGCTACGACGGCCTGTCCGAGATGATCGGCGGCCCCGCGCTGCCGTCCGTCGGCTGGGCCCTCGGCGTCGACCGCACGGTGCTGGCCCTGGAAGCGGAGGGCGTCGAGCTCGGACTCCCCGCCACCACCAGCGTGTTCGCGGTGCCGCTCGGTGAGGAGGCCCGCCGGGTGCTGTTCGCGAAGGTCACCGAGCTGCGCAAGAACGGCGTGGCCGCCGACTTCTCGTACGGCGACAAGGGATTGAAGGCCGCGATGAAGGCCGCCAACCGCTCGGGCGCCCGCTACGCCCTGGTGCTGGGCGAGCGCGACCTCGCCGAGGGCGTCGTCCAGCTCAAGGAGATGGAGTCCGGCGAGCAGACGGCGGTCGGCATCAACGAGATCGTGGCGGAGCTGGAGTCACGGCTCGGCTGATCCCTCCCGCGACCATCGAGGCGCCGGATGCCCACGGAGGGCACCGGCGCCTTCGCGCGTCAACGTGCGAACGCGGCTCCCCCGGCCGGATGAACCCGGGGGAGCGTATGTGCGGCCGTCCCCCAGGCGTCGGCCGAAACCGAACGCCCACGGGCGAACGCCGGTATGTCCTTATGCCCGCACAACGGCGCATGCACAGCCCCGTACGGCACAATGGCCCCTGCCCGAAGCAGGTCCACACTCCTCCAGTGACGGAATCGGCGTGATGAGCAAGACGACAGTCAGGGACGTCGACATGCAGCCCGAACCCTCGCCCTCGCCGGAACGCACCGCCCCCGCGCCGCGCACCGAGGGCGCGAGCCGGGCGTTCGCCCTGCTCCTGGTGATCACCGGCGCGGCCGGTGTGCTCGCCGCCTGGGTGATCACGCTGGACAAGTTCAAGCTGCTCGAGGCCAAGGTCAAGGGCGAGACGTTCGTCCCCGGGTGCAGCCTCAACCCCGTCGTCTCCTGCGGCAGCGTGATGGAGAGCGACCAGGCCTCCGTCTTCGGCTTCCCCAACCCGATGCTCGGCCTCGTCACCTACGGCATCGTCGTCTGCGTCGGCATGAGCCTGCTCGCCCGGGCCCGCTTCCCGCGCTGGTACTGGCTCACCTTCAACGCGGGCACGCTCTTCGGCGTCGTCTTCTGCGCCTGGCTGATGGTCCAGTCCCTCTACCGGATCAACGCCCTGTGCCTGTGGTGCTGCCTGGCCTGGGTCGCCACGATCATCATGTTCTGGTACGTGACGTCGTTCAACGTCCGTCAGGGCTTCCTGCCCGCCCCGGGCTGGCTGAAGAGCTTCTTCGGCGAGTTCACCTGGGTCCTGCCGGTCCTGCACATCGGCATCATCGGCATGCTGATCCTGACCCGCTGGTGGGACTTCTGGACCGGCTGATCGCCCCGCGACGGACTGTCGGTGCGGTGCCTTAGGGTTTCAGCGTGGAGCCCGACCTGTTCACCGCCGCAGCAGAAGAACGCCAGGAGAAGGACCCGACCGGCAGCCCCCTGGCGGTCCGGATGCGCCCGCGCACCCTCGACGAGGTGGTGGGCCAGCAGCATCTGCTGAAGCCCGGCTCCCCCCTGCGCAGACTGGTCGGCGAGGGAGCCTCGGGCCCCGCGGGCCCCTCCTCGGTGATCCTGTGGGGGCCGCCCGGCACCGGCAAGACGACCCTGGCCTATGTCGTCTCCAAGGCCACCAACAAGCGTTTCGTCGAACTGTCGGCGATCACCGCGGGCGTCAAGGAGGTCCGCGCGGTCATCGACGGCGCCCGCCGCGCCTCCGGCGGGTACGGCCAGGAGACCGTCCTCTTCCTCGACGAGATCCACCGCTTCAGCAAGGCCCAGCAGGACTCCCTGCTCCCGGCCGTGGAGAACCGCTGGGTCACCCTGATCGCCGCGACCACCGAGAACCCGTACTTCTCGATCATCTCCCCCCTGCTCTCCCGGTCCCTCCTGCTCACCCTCGAGCCGCTCACCGACGACGACATCCGGGACCTGCTGAAGCGTGCGCTCACCGACGAGCGGGGCCTGAAGAGCGCCGTCACCCTCCCCGAGGACACCGAGAACCACTTCCTGCGCATCGCCGGCGGTGACGCCCGCCGCGCGCTGACCGCGCTGGAGGCCGCCGCGGGGGCCGCGCTCGACAAGGGCGAGCCGGAGATAACCCTGGTCACCCTGGAGGAGACGGTCGACCGGGCGGCGGTGAAGTACGACCGCGACGGCGACCAGCACTACGACGTCGCCAGCGCCCTGATCAAGTCCATCCGCGGCTCCGACGTCGACGCCGCCCTGCACTACCTGGCCCGCATGATCGAGGCCGGCGAGGACCCGCGCTTCATCGCCCGCCGGCTGATGATCTCCGCCAGCGAGGACATCGGCCTCGCCGATCCCAACGCGCTGCCCATCGCGGTCGCCGCGGCCCAGGCCGTCGCCATGATCGGCTTCCCCGAGGCCGCCCTGACCCTCAGCCACGCCACCATCGCCCTCGCCCTCGCCCCCAAGTCCAACGCGGCCACCACCGCGATCGGCGCCGCCCTGGACGACGTACGCAAGGGACTGGCCGGGCCCGTGCCGCCGCATCTGCGCGACGGGCACTACAAGGGCGCGGCCAAACTGGGGCACGCGCAGGGGTACGTGTACCCGCACGACCTGCCCGAGGGCATCGCCGAACAGCAGTACGCGCCGGACGCCCTGAAGGACCGCTCCTACTACGAGCCCACCCGGCACGGCGCGGAGGCCCGGTACGCGGACGCGGTGGAGTGGACCAGGAAGCACCTGGGTCGGAAGCGGTCCTGACCGCCCTGTAGACTTTCCCGCAGTGCTGCGTCCCGTGTCCGGCTCCGGTCGGCGCCTCAGGCGGGACATCCAGCCGGATCCTTCGATCCAGGAGCGTCGCGCACCGTCGTAGGTGTCGCGGGCAGCCCACCACCACCCGTCAGTTCCGGGACCGGTCGGTGGGCCGTTCGTGTGCTGCACGTATGTGCCCAGACCAGGGGAGCGGCTGCCTGACACGTCCCTCGTGGACCTGTCGGGAATTCCCCCGGCTGCGGATGCGACCTCCCGTAACCCTGAGGCAGCCGAAAAGGAAAAGGAAAAGAAGTGGCGAACCAGTCCCGCCCCAAGGTCAAGAAGTCGCGTGCCCTCGGCATCGCGCTGACCCCGAAGGCCGTCAAGTACTTCGAGGCCCGTCCGTACCCGCCCGGCGAGCACGGCCGTGGCCGCAAGCAGAACTCGGACTACAAGGTCCGTCTGCTGGAGAAGCAGCGTCTGCGCGCGCAGTACGACGTGTCCGAGCGCCAGCTCGTCCGCGCCTACGAGCGTGCCTCCAAGGTCCAGGGCAAGACCGGTGAGGCCCTGATCATCGAGCTGGAGCGTCGTCTCGACGCCCTGGTCCTGCGTTCGGGCATCGCCCGCACGATCTACCAGGCCCGCCAGATGGTCACCCACGGCCACATCCAGGTCAACGGCAAGAAGGTCGACAAGCCCTCCTTCCGTGTCCGCCCGGACGACGTCGTGCAGGTGCGTGACCGCAGCAAGGAGAAGACCCTCTTCACGATCGCTCGTGAAGGCGGCTTCGCCCCCGACGGTGAGACCCCGCGCTACCTCCAGGTGAACCTCAAGTCCCTGGCCTTCCGCCTGGACCGTGAGCCGAACCGCAAGGAGATCCCGGTGATCTGCGACGAGCAGCTCGTCGTCGAGTACTACGCCCGCTGACCCCAGCAGGCACGCGGTATCCCGGCCCGCCGTCTCCCCGCCCCACAGGGCGGGCGAGGCGGCGGGCTCTTCTTCACCCGGTACCGGAGCCGTTTCCCTCCGCGCCGGCGCTCGCGCACTGCGCACCGGAGCCCCACGCGACTGCGCCGGCCGCGGACGGTAATCCGGTACGGAGTCGCGTCACCGGCGCGATAGGCTCGGTCACACGACTTTCTCGATGTTCAGGCGCGTTTCAAGGGAGCGGGTGCACACAGTGTCCGGTGGCGAGGTGGCCGGAATCCTGGTGGCCGTCTTCTGGGCGATCCTGGTCTCCTTCCTCGCCGTCGCGTTGGCGAGGCTGGCCCAGACGCTCCGGGCGACCACCAAGCTCGTGGCGGATGTGACCGATCAGGCCGTCCCGCTGCTGGCCGATGCCTCCTCGGCGGTGCGTTCCGCGCAGACCCAGATCGAACGGGTCGACGCGATCGCCTCCGACGTCCAGGAGGTCACCTCCAACGCCTCCGCGCTGTCGACCACCGTGGCCTCGACCTTCGGCGGCCCCCTGGTCAAGGTCGCCGCCTTCGGCTACGGCGTGCGCCGGGCCGTCAGCGGCCGCAAGGAAGACGCCCCGGCCAAGGCGTCGAGGCGTACCGTGATCGTGGGCCGTACCGTCCCGGGCGCGCGGCGGGACAAGCGGACCCGGGGAAAGAGGGACTGACCCAGCGATGTTCCGCCGAACGTTCTGGTTCACCACCGGCGTCGCCGCCGGCGTGTGGGCCACCACCAAGGTCAACCGCAAGCTCAAGCAGCTGACGCCCGAGCACCTCGCCGTGACCGCGGCGAACAAGGCGATCGAGGCTGGCGGCCGGCTCAAGGACCGCGCCGTGGACTTCGCGCTCGAGGTCCGCGACAACATGGCCCAGCGGGAGGCCGAACTGGGCGACGCGCTCGGGCTCACCGCCCCCGTCGACCGCCAACTCCCCGCGCCCCGGAGCTACGCCGTCATCGAGAACCGCAACAGCCCCAAGTACGTCGAGGGCCCGACGCCCAAGCCGACGTACCCGACGTACCCGTACAACCGGAATGAGGACCACTGATGGAGTCGGCCGAGATCCGCCGCCGCTGGCTGAGCTTCTTCGAGGAGCGCGGGCACACCGTCGTCCCTTCGGCGTCGCTCATCGCGGACGACCCGACTCTGCTGCTCGTCCCGGCCGGCATGGTGCCCTTCAAGCCCTACTTCCTGGGTGAGGTCAAGCCGCCCTTCGACCGCGCCACGAGCGTGCAGAAGTGCGTGCGTACGCCGGACATCGAAGAGGTCGGCAAGACCACCCGGCACGGCACGTTCTTCCAGATGTGCGGCAACTTCTCCTTCGGCGACTACTTCAAGGAAGGCGCCATCAAGCTCGCCTGGGAGCTGCTCACCAGCCCCCAGGACAAGGGCGGTTACGGCCTCGACCCCGAGCGGCTGTGGATCACCGTCTACGAGGACGACGACGAGGCCGAGCGCATCTGGCACGACGTCGTCGGTGTCCCGTCCGAGCGCATCCAGCGTCTGGGCAAGAAGGACAACTACTGGGACATGGGCGTCCCCGGCCCCTGCGGCCCCTGCTCCGAGATCAACTACGACCGCGGTCCCGAGTTCGGCGCCGAGGGCGGCCCGGCCGTCAACGACGAGCGGTACGTGGAGATCTGGAACCTCGTCTTCATGCAGTACGAGCGGGGCGAGGGTCCGGGCAAGGACTACCCGATCCTCGGTGACCTGCCGAGCCAGAACATCGACACGGGCCTCGGCCTGGAGCGGCTCGCCATGATTCTGCAGGGCGTGCAGAACATGTACGAGATCGACACCTCCATGGCCGTCATCAAGAAGGCCACCGAGCTGACCGGCGTGGCCTACGGCGACGCCCATGCCTCGGACGTCTCCCTGCGTGTGGTCACCGACCACATGCGCACCTCCGTCATGCTCATCGGTGACGGCGTCACCCCCGGCAACGAGGGCCGCGGCTACGTGCTGCGCCGGATCATGCGCCGCGCCATCCGCAACATGCGCCTGCTCGGCGCCACCGGTCCGGTCGTCAAGGACCTGGTCGACGTCGTGATCGAGATGATGGGGCAGCAGTACCCCGAGCTGATCACCGACCGCGAGCGCATCGAGAAGGTGGCCCTCGCCGAGGAGAACGCCTTCCTCAAGACGCTGAAGGCCGGCACCAACATCCTCGACACCGCCGTCAGCGACACCAAGGCCGCCGGTGGCACCGTGCTGCCCGGCGACAAGGCCTTCCTGCTCCACGACACCTGGGGCTTCCCGATCGACCTCACCCTGGAGATGGCCGCCGAGCAGGGGCTCTCCGTGGACGAGGACGGCTTCCGCCGCCTGATGAAGGAGCAGCGGGAGCGCGCCAAGGCCGACGCCCAGTCCAAGAAGACCGGCCACGCCGACCTCGGCGCCTACCGCGAGATCGCCGACCGGGCCGGCGCCACCGACTTCATCGGCTACACCGACACCGAGGGCGAGTCCACCGTCGTCGGCATCCTCGTCGACGGCGTCTCCTCCCCGGCCGCCACCGAGGGCGACGAGGTCGAGATCGTCCTCGACCGCACCCCGTTCTACGCCGAGGGCGGCGGCCAGATCGGCGACACCGGCCGGATCAAGGTGGACTCCGGGGCCGTGATCGAGGTCCGGGACTGCCAGAAGCCGGTCCCGGGCGTGTACGTCCACAAGGGCGTCGTCCAGGTCGGCGAGGTCACCGTCGGCGCCAAGGCCCACGCCGCCATCGACGGCCGCCGCCGCAAGGCCATCGCCCGCGCCCACTCGGCCACCCACCTCACCCACCAGGCCCTGCGCGACGCGCTCGGCCCGACGGCCGCCCAGGCCGGTTCCGAGAACCAGCCCGGCCGCTTCCGCTTCGACTTCGGCTCCCCGTCCGCCGTACCGCAGACGGTCATGCTCGATGTCGAGCAGCAGATCAACGAGGTGCTCGCCCGCGACCTCGACGTACGCGCCGACGTCATGGGCATCGACGAGGCCAGGAAGCAGGGCGCCATCGCCGAGTTCGGCGAGAAGTACGGCGAGCGCGTCCGGGTCGTCACCATCGGTGACTTCTCCAAGGAGCTGTGCGGCGGCACCCATGTGCACAACACCGCCCAGCTCGGCCTGGTGAAGCTGCTCGGCGAGTCCTCGATCGGCTCCGGTGTGCGCCGTATCGAGGCCCTCGTCGGCGTGGACGCCTACTCCTTCCTCGCCCGCGAGCACACGGTCGTCAACCAGCTCACCGAGCTGCTCAAGGGCCGCTCGGAGGAGCTCCCGGAGAAGGTCTCCGCCATGCTCGGCAAGCTGAAGGACGCCGAGAAGGAGATCGAGAAGTTCCGCGCCGAGAAGGTGCTGCAGGCCGCCGCCGGTCTCGCCGAGTCCGCCAAGGACGTCCGCGGCATCGCCGTCGTCACCGGGCAGGTCCCGGACGGCACCACCGCCGACGACCTGCGCAGGCTCGTCCTCGACGTGCGCGGCCGCATCCAGGGCGGCCGGGCCGCCGTCGTCGCCCTGTTCACGGTGAACAACGGCAAGCCGCTGACCGTCATCGCCACCAACGAGGCCGCCCGTGAGCGCGGCCTCAAGGCCGGTGACCTGGTGCGTACCGCCGCCAAGACGCTCGGTGGCGGCGGTGGCGGCAAGCCGGACGTCGCCCAGGGCGGTGGCCAGAACCCGGCCGCCGTCGGCGAGGCCGTCGACGCCGTCGAGCGGCTCGTGGCGGACTCGGCCAAGTGAACGAGCGCGAGGACGGAGCCGTGGACGGTCCGGTGATGCGCCGCGGCCGCCGTCTCGCGATCGACGTCGGGGACGCCCGCATCGGGGTCGCCTCGTGCGACCCCGACGGGATCCTCGCCACTCCGGTCGAGACCGTCCCCGGCCGGGACGTCCCGGCCGCGCACCGCCGGCTGCGGCAGCTCGTCGAGGAGTACGAGCCGATCGAGGTCGTCGTCGGTCTCCCTCGCTCCCTCAAGGGGGGCGAGGGTCCGGCCGCCGCCAAGGTCCGCGGCTTCACCGAGGAACTGGCCCGCATGATCGCGCCCGTTCCGGTGAGACTCCTCGACGAGCGGATGACGACGGTGACGGCGAGTCAAGGGCTGCGCGCCTCGGGCGTGAGGTCCAAGAAGGGGCGTTCCGTCATCGACCAGGCGGCCGCTGTGATCATCCTTCAGCAGGCGCTGGAATCCGAAAGGGTGTCAGGCAGACCGCCTGGTGAGGGCGTCGAAGTGGTTGTCTGATCGCGATACGGTAACGTTCCGCGCGATGCGATGGTGTTCGAACAGCCACCGCACAGCAAGAGGTGGAACGGCAGCCGGGGTTCCAGGTGGCCGGGCGACCGCCGCCTCGCGGCTCTAGGGGATCGATGACTGAGTATGGCCGGGGCCAAGGCTCCGAACCGTGGCATCCGGACGACCCGCTGTACGGGGACGACGGATGGAGAGGACAGCAGGCCGAGCAGGGCCGGCACTCCTCCTACGACGGCCAGCCGCAGCACTATCCGCAGCAGCCGCAGACGCAGCAGCAGTACGGCGACTGGGGCACGGGCGAGCGCGACGGCTACGGCGGGCAGCAGTACCCGCAGTACGACCAGCAGTACGCGTCTCAGGAGCAGCCGCAGTACGACCAGAACGGCTGGCCCGTCGGCACCCACCCGCAGGACCCGTACGCCGGCGCCCCGGCGGACCCGTACGGGCAGCAGACCGGGACGTACGGCGGGGAACAGGCCGACTACTACGGGTCCCCCGATGCCTACCCGCCGCCCGAGCCGCCCAGCCGCCGCCGCACCGAACCCGAGCCGGAACCGGACTGGGACCCGGGACCCGATCAGGGTGAACACGCCTTCTTCGCGGGCGGTGGCGACGACGACGGCGACCAGGAGCCGGGCGACCGCCGTGGGCGCGGGGAGCGCCGGGGCCGGGGCGGCAAGGAGAAGCAACGACGCAATGGCTTCGCCTGCCTCGTGGTGGTTCTGGTCTTCGGCGGCGGTCTAGGCGGTATCGGGTACTTCGGGTACCAGTTCTACCAGGATCGTTTCGGCAGCGCCCCGGACTTCGCGGGGGCCGGCAACGGCGAGCAGGTGACCGTCACGATCCCCGCGGGCTCGGGCGGGTTCGCCATCGGCCAGGAGCTCAAGAAGATGGGCGTGGTCAAGAGCGTCGACGCCTTCGTCGCGGCTCAGTCCGCCAACCCGCAGGGCAAGACCATCCAGGACGGCGTCTACACGCTGCAGAAGGAGATGTCGGCCGCGAGCGCGGTCGAACTGATGCTCAGCCCGAAGAGCCGCAACAATCTGATCATCGCCGAGGGCAAGCGCAACGGCGCCGTCTACGAGCTGATCGACAAACGCCTCGGAGTGGAGCAGGGCACCACGGCCAAGGTCGCCGAGACCAAGTGGAAGAGCCTCGGCCTGCCCGACTGGGCCGCGAACCACGGGGACGTCAGGGATCCGCTGGAAGGCTTCCTCTACCCGTCCAGTTACGCCGTCGCCAAGGGCCAGAAACCCGAGGCCGTGCTGAAGCAGATGGTGGCCCGGGCCTCCGAGAAGTACGCGGAGCTGGACTTCGAGGGGAAGGCGGAGGGTCTCGGTCTGGAGGGGCCGTGGGAGCTGGTGACGGTCGCGAGCCTGGTACAGGCGGAGGGCAAGACCCACGACGACTTCCGCAGGATGTCCGAGGTCATCTACAACCGTCTCAAGACCACCAACACCGAGACGAACCAGTTGCTCCAGTTCGACTCGACCTTCAACTACCTGAAGGGCGAGAGCAATATCGACATCAGCGAGTCCGAGATCAACAGCAACAAGGACCCGTACAACACCTACACCAACAAGGGCCTGCCTCCAGGTCCCATCGGCAACCCCGGTGCGGAGGCCCTGCAGGCGGCGCTGAATCCCACGGACGAAGGCTGGATCTACTTCGTGGCCACCGACGGCGTGAACAAGACAGAGTTCGCCAGGACCCACGACGAGTTCCTGAAGCTGAAGGACAAGTTCAATGCCAGCTAGGCCCGCGGCCCGACGGGCGGCCGTTCTCGGCGCGCCGATCGCCCACTCGCTCTCCCCGGTGCTGCACCGCACCGCGTATGCGGAGCTGGGGCTCGAGGGCTGGACGTACGACCGCTTCGAGGTCGACGAGAAGGGGCTGCCGGGCTTCTTCGAGACGCTGGGCCCGGAGTGGGCGGGACTGTCGCTGACCATGCCGCTCAAGCGGGCGGTCATCCCGCTGCTCGACGGGATCAGCGAGACGGCGGCCTCCGTGGACGCGGTCAACACCGTCGTCTTCTCCGAGGACGGCCGCCGGACCGGCGACAACACCGACATCCCCGGCATGGTCGCCGCCCTGCGCGAACACGGGATCGAGAAGGTGGAGTCCGCGGCGGTCCTCGGCGCGGGCGCCACCGCCTCGTCCGCGCTGGCCGCGCTGGCCCGGGTCTGCTCGGGCGAGGTCACCGCGTACGTCCGCAGCGAGGTCCGCGCCGCCGAGATGCGGCAGTGGGCCGAGCGGCTCGACGTCGCGGTGCGCATCGCCGACTGGGACGACGCCGAGCGGGCCCTGAACGCCCCGCTGGTGGTCAGCACCACCCCGGCCGGCGTCACGGACACGCTCGCCCGGGCCGTCCCGGAGCGCCCGACGGCCCTCTTCGACGTGCTCTACGACCCGTGGCCGACGGTCCTCGCCGCCCGCTGGTCCGCGTACGGCGGCGCCGTGGTCAGCGGGCTCGACCTGCTGGTGCACCAGGCGGTGCTCCAGGTGGAACAGATGACGGGGTGTTCACCGGCCCCGCTGGAGGCCATGCGAAAAGCGGGCGAGCGGGCCCTCGCCGCCCGATAGGGCCTGTCTGACCATTCACGTCGTCGCCCGCAGGGCGGCAGGCGGGAATGGTCAGACTGGCCCTAGGATTCACCTTCGGTTCCGCAGGGGGCGGAACGAGGGAGGGGATGGCGTTCCATGTCCGCAGGCATGCCGCTGGCGTCGGTGAAGTCGCAGATATTCGAGTCCGTGCTGGGCTTCCTGCCCGACTGGGTGCAGATCACGGTGCTGGCGCTGATCGTGCTCGCCGTCGTGGTGTCCTGGGCCGTCAAGGTCAAGCGCAAGATCGCGCACCGTCGAGCCGTCCGCACCGGGCAGCCGATCCACGCGGCCGCCCAGTACGGCCAGGGGAGCGGCGCCGACCATCTGGGCCAGTACGCCCCGCAGCGGCAGGGCAGCGGGGCGGACCACCTGGGGGCGTACGCGCCGCAGGCCGACCGGCAGCAGAGCGGCTCGGACTTCCTGGGCGCCTACGCGCCCCAGCGGCGCCAGGGCGGCGGCCCGGCCTGATTCCCCCGCCGCCCGGCCCGTGATCGCGCCCGTCCGCCTGATGGACCGGCCGCCGGATCCGTCGCCCGGACGTGGGAGGATCGGAGGTGGCGGACCGGGGCCCGCGCACCCCGTCACGCCACAGCCGTACGCGAAGAGGCGCGTACGCAGGGCAGTACCGGGGCGCGAGCACGGAGGAGCACCGTTGAGCAGGTTGCGCTGGCTGACCGCGGGGGAGTCCCACGGTCCCGCACTCGTCGCGACGCTGGAGGGGCTGCCCGCCGGCGTGCCGATCACCACGGACATGGTGGCGGACCACCTCGCGAGGCGGCGGCTGGGCTATGGGCGCGGTGCCCGGATGAAGTTCGAACGCGACGAGGTCACCTTCCTCGGCGGCGTCCGGCACGGCCTCACCCTCGGCTCCCCGGTCGCGGTCATGGTCGGCAACACCGAATGGCCGAAGTGGGAGCAGGTCATGGCGGCCGACCCGGTCGACCCGGAGGTGCTGGCCGGTCTGGCGCGCAACGCCCCGCTGACCCGGCCCCGCCCCGGCCACGCCGACCTCGCCGGCATGCAGAAGTACGGCTTCGACGAGGCCCGGCCCATCCTGGAGCGGGCGAGTGCCCGGGAGACCGCGGCCCGCGTGGCGCTGGGCGCGGTGGCCCGGTCATACCTGAAGGAGACGGCCGGCATCGAGATCGTCTCGCACGTGGTCGAGCTGGCCGCGGCGAAGGCGCCGTACGGCGTGTACCCGACGCCCGCCGACGTGGAGCGGCTGGACGCCGACCCGGTGCGCTGTCTGGACGCGGACGCCTCGAAGGCGATGGTCGCGGAGATCGACCAGGCCCACAAGGACGGCGACACCCTCGGCGGCGTGGTCGAGGTGCTCGCGTACGGCGTCCCGGTCGGCCTCGGCTCGCACGTCCACTGGGACCGGCGCCTCGACGCCCGGCTGGCCGCCGCCCTCATGGGCATCCAGGCCATCAAGGGCGTCGAGGTCGGCGACGGCTTCGACCTGGCGCGGGTGCCCGGTTCCAAGGCGCACGACGAGATCGTCGCGACCGACGAGGGCATCAAGCGCGCCTCGGGCCGCTCCGGCGGTACCGAGGGCGGACTGACCACGGGTGAGCTGCTGCGGGTGCGGGCGGCTATGAAGCCGATCGCGACCGTGCCGCGGGCCCTGAAGACGGTGGACGTCGTCACCGGTGAGGAGACGGCGGCCCACCACCAGCGCTCCGACGTGTGCGCCGTGCCGGCGGCCGGGATCGTCGCCGAGGCCATGGTCGCCCTGGTCCTGGCGGACGCGGTGGCGGAGAAGTTCGGCGGCGACAGCGTCACCGAGACCCGCCGCAACGTGCGGTCGTACCTCGACCACCTGGCCATCCGGTGAGCCCGCTGATCGTGCTCGTCGGCCCGATGGGCGTGGGCAAGTCCACCGTCGGGCAGCTGCTCGCCGAGCGGCTCGGCGTCGGCTACCGGGACACCGACGACGACATCGTCGCCGGTGAGGGACGCACCATCGCCGACATCTTCGTCGACGACGGCGAGAGCGCCTTCCGCGCGATCGAGAAGCGGGCGGTGCGCACCGCGCTCACCGAGCACGACGGCATCCTGGCCCTGGGCGGCGGCGCGATCCTCGACGCCGACACGCGTGCGCTGCTCGCCGGAGAGCGGGTCGTCTACCTGTCGATGGACGTCGAGGAGGCGGTCAAGCGCACCGGCCTCAACGCGGCACGCCCCCTGCTCGCGGTCAACCCCCGCAGGCAGTGGCGCGAGCTGATGGAGGCCCGGCGGCACCTGTACGAGGAGGCCGCCACGGCCGTCGTGCCCACGGACGGACGTACGCCCGAAGAGGTCACCGAAGCCGCCTTGGACGCACTGGAGTTGAAGGAAGCATGAGCAGCGAGGCAGTGACAAGGATCCACATCGGCGGCACGGCGGGCACCGACCCGTACGACGTCCTGGTGGGCCGTCGACTCCTGGGCGAACTCGGCGGGTTGATCGGGTCCAAGGCCAAGCGGGTCGCGATCGTGCACCCCGAGTCGCTGGCCGAGACCGGTGACGCGCTCCGCGCCGACCTGGCCGGACAGGGCTACGAGGCGATCGCCATCCAGGTGCCCAACGCCGAGGAGGCCAAGACCGCCGAGGTCGCCGCCTACTGCTGGAAGGCGCTCGGCCAGTCCGCCTTCACCCGCACCGACGTCATCGTCGGCGTGGGCGGCGGAGCCACCACGGACCTGGCCGGATTCGTCGCCGCGACCTGGCTGCGCGGAGTGCGCTGGATCGCCGTCCCGACCACCGTGCTCGCCATGGTGGATGCCGCGGTCGGCGGCAAGACCGGCATCAACACCGCCGAGGGCAAGAACCTGGTGGGCGCCTTCCACCCGCCCGCCGGTGTGCTGTGCGACCTCGCCGCGCTGGACTCCCTCCCGGTCAACGACTACGTGTCGGGGCTCGCGGAGGTCATCAAGGCCGGCTTCATCGCGGACCCGGCGATCCTGGACCTCATCGAGGCCGACCCGCAGGCCGCCCGCACCCCGGCCGGCCCGCACACCGCGGAGCTCATCGAGCGCTCGATCAGGGTCAAGGCCGACGTCGTGTCGTCCGACCTGAAGGAGTCGGGCCTGCGGGAGATCCTCAACTACGGTCACACCCTCGGCCACGCCATCGAGAAGAACGAGCGCTACAAGTGGCGCCACGGGGCGGCGGTGTCGGTGGGCATGCACTTCGCCGCCGAACTGGGCCGTCTGGCGGGCCGTCTCGACGACGCCACCGCCGACCGCCACCGCACGGTCCTCGAATCGGTCGGGCTGCCGCTGCACTACCGCTACGACCAGTGGCCCAAGCTGCTGGAGAACATGAAGGTCGACAAGAAGTCACGCGGCGACCTGCTGCGCTTCATCGTCCTCGACGGCCTCGCCAAGCCCACGGTGATGGAGGGACCGGACCCGGCCGTGCTGCTCGCCGCGTACGGCGAAGTGGGGGAGTAGTCCCGGGGATTGGCGTTCGCCTCGCCGTGACGGGCACTCATCACCGCCCCCGGCCGTTCACACAACGACGGCAGGGGGCGGTACCGTTCGGTAGCGCGCGGGGTACCTCCCTGCTGTCAGCGCCCCAACGCCTGTACGAGACGGAGTGGCACCGGATGCAGCACGCAGTGGGTTCTCCGCTGCCGCCGCCCCATCAGCCGGGGCACGGACCGGCCGTCGGCTGGTCACCGGCCGCACACCACCCGGGCCAGCACCCGGGAGCGCACCAGGGACCAGCCCCTGCGCCCGTGCCGCCTCCGGCACCGGGCTATCCCGCACCTCCGCCCGGGCCCCTCGCGGGCCCGCGGCACGCCTCCATGCCCCCGCCGCCGGACACCACCGGCCATGTGTCACTGCCGCCCGGCGGCCCCGTCGCCATGCCGAGCCCCCCGCAGGCCCCCGCGGCACCCGACCCGGCCGGCACGACCATCGCCGTGCTGCTCATAGGGCCCGCGGGCGCCGGCAAGACGAGCGTGGCCAAGTACTGGGCGGACCATCGCCGGGTCCCGACCGCCCACATCAGCCTCGACGACGTCCGCGAGTGGGTCCGCTCCGGTTTCGCCGACCCGCAGTCCGGGTGGAACGACAACTCCGAGGCTCAGTACCGCCTCGCCCGCCGCACCTGCGGTTTCGCGGCGCGCAACTTCCTCGCCAACGGGATCTCGTGCATCCTCGACGACGCGGTCTTCCCCGACCGCCCGGTCGTCGGCCTCGGCGGCTGGAAGCGGCACGTGGGCCCCGGCCTGCTGCCCGTGGTCCTCCTGCCGGGCCTCGACATCGTCCTGGAACGCAACGCGGAACGCTCCGGCAACCGCCGCCTCAGCGACGAGGAGGTCGCCCGCATCCACGGCCGTATGGCCGGCTGGTACGGATCGGGACTCCCCATCATCGACAACTCACAGCTCGACATACCGGAAACGGCCCGCATCCTGGACGACGTCCTGGCCAGGTCAATCGCGAGCCCCCCGCAGTGGTAACCGCCGGCCTGCGCGTCCGACCGAGTGCGCGGCGCGTCGGCGTCCGTACCACCCGCGTCCGCGCTGTCAGGGGACCGCTGCGCCCACCCTCCCCCACTCCCGGCTTCGCTCGAGCGGGGAGACCCCCATCCCCCCAGCGGCACGACTGCCCGCACCTGGGTCGGCGTGGTCTTTCCTACCCGCGGTCGGCCACTGCCACGACGCTCCCGCAGCCGCCGACGCACCGGAGCGGGGCGTGGTGGTGCGGCGGAGCCCGCCGCTTACCCGGTCCCGGCCGGCGTTCACCGTGTCGGCACGGGAAGGGCGCGACCGCGGCGGGCTCGCCGCACCACCACGCCCCCGACCCACCAGCGCAGCCGAACGCGCCGCACCCCCAGCCGAACGCGTCGCGCGCAGTCGCCGAACGCGCCGCAGCCGCAGCCGAACGCGTCGCGCGTAGTCGCCGAATGCTCCGCAGCCGCAGCCGAACGCGTCGCGCGCAGTCGCCGAACGCGCCGCAGCCGAACGCGTCGCGCGCAGTCGCCGAACGCTCCGCAGCCCCAGCCGAACGCGTCGCGCGCAGTCGCCGAACGCCCCGCAACCCCCACTCGGCAACCCCCACTCGGCCCCGCTCGACCGGCGACATCCAGCCACCGCTCCTACGCTCGAATCATGTCAGAGGTCTACGCGGTCCGCCGGACGCGGCTACGGGAATGCTGCAACGCGGCCGGCAGCGCGGCGGCGCTGGTGTCCAGGCCCGCCAATGTGCGCTACCTCGCCGGTGCCGCCCCCGAGGGCGCCGTGCTGTTGCTGGGCAGGACCGAAGACCTGCTGGTGTGCGCCGGTCCGCCCGACGACCGGTCACCGCACAACCGGCCCGACGAGGCGCTGCGCCTCCACCTCGTGCCCGGCATCGGCGGTGACCCCGCCGTCGCGGCCACCGGCCTCGCCGTCGGCCAGGGTGTCGACTCCCTCGCCGTCGAGGAACACCATCTGACCGTGGCCCGGCATCGCGAGATCCGTTCGGTCGCCCCCGGGCTGCGCCTGACCGGCATCGCCGGCGCGGTCGAACAGCTGCGGGTGGTCAAGGACGAGGAGGAGATCTCCTGTCTGCGCATCGGCGCGGAGATCGCCGACCAGGCCCTCGGCGAGCTGCTGGAGTCCATCCTCGTCGGCCGCACCGAACGGCACCTCGCCCTCGAACTCGAGCGGCGCCTGGTCGACCACGGCGCCGACGGTCCCGCCTTCCCCACCTCCGTCGCCACCGGCCCGAACGCCGGGCGGCCCGGTCACCGGCCCACCGACCGGCGCGTCGAGGAGGGGGACTTCCTCTCCGTCTGCCTCGGCGCCACCTACCGCGGCTACCGCTGCGAGATCGGGCGCACCTTCGTCATCGGCACGGCCCCCGCGGACTGGCAGATCGAGCTGTACGACCTCGTCTTCTCCGCCCAGCGCGCCGGACGCGAGTCCCTCGTACCCGGCACCGCCTGCCGTGACGTGGACCGCGCGGCCCGTCAGGTGCTGGACTCCGCCGGGTACGCCGAAGCCCTCCCGGTGATCACCGGTCACGGCGTCGGACTCGAAATTCACGAGGACCCTCAATTGACCCCTGCGGCCATGGGTAAACTGGACGCTTGTGTGCCGGTCACCGTCGAACCGGGGGTCCACCTCCCGGGCCGGGGCGGAGTCCGGATCGATGACACGCTCGTCGTACGCCCCGAGGCGGACGGCGGACCCGAGCTACTCACCATCACGACCAAGGAGCTGCTCGCGCTCTAGCCTCGCGCTGCGCGCCTGCCCCCGGGTCGTCCACGTCAGTCCAGTCCAGGAGATTCCGCAACCGTGGCTTCCACGAACGACCTCAAGAACGGCATGGTGCTCAAGCTCGAAGGCGGCCAGCTCTGGTCCGTCGTCGAGTTCCAGCACGTCAAGCCCGGCAAGGGCCCGGCCTTCGTGCGCACCAAGCTCAAGAACGTGCTCTCCGGCAAGGTCGTCGACAAGACCTTCAACGCCGGCGTCAAGGTCGAAACGGCCACCGTCGACAAGCGCGACATGCAGTTCTCCTACATGGACGGCGACTACTTCGTCTTCATGGACATGGAGACCTACGACCAGCTCATGGTCGACCGCAAGGCCGTCGGCGACGCCGCCAACTTCCTCGTCGAGGGCTTCACGGCCACCGTCGCCCAGCACGAGGGCGAGGTGCTGTTCGTCGAGCTGCCGGCCGCCGTCGAGCTGACCATCCAGGAGACCGAGCCGGGCGTCCAGGGCGACCGCTCCACCGGCGGCACCAAGCCGGCCACCCTGGAGACCGGTCACCAGATCCAGGTCCCCCTCTTCATCACCACCGGTGAGAAGATCAAGGTCGACACCCGCACCAGCGACTACCTCGGCCGGGTGAACAGCTAACCGTGGCTGCCCGCAACACGGCACGCAAGCGCGCCTTTCAGATCGTCTTCGAGGGCGACCAGCGCGACGTCGACGTCCTGACGGTCCTCGCGGACTGGATCCGGCACTCCCGGACCGACACCCGGCAGCCGCCGGTGAGCGAGTACACGATGCAGCTCGTCGAGGGCTACGCGGAACACGCGCAGCGCATCGACGAACTGATCGCCCAGTACTCGGTCGGCTGGACGCTCGACCGGATGCCGGTCGTCGACCGCAGCATCCTGCGTCTGGGCGCCTACGAGCTGATCTGGGTCGACGAGACCCCGGACGCGGTCGTCCTCGACGAGATGGTGCAGCTGGCGAAGGAGTTCTCGACGGACGAGTCCCCGTCCTTCGTGAACGGCCTCCTCGGCCGGCTCAAGGAACTCAAGCCGTCCCTGCGGCGCGCATAGCGCCGCAGCGTCCCGCCGGCACGGGCTGGACGGGGCGCCGTGGGAGTGCGGCAGGACAGCGTCCGCGGAGCGGACGTGGCCGGCCGCGCCCACACGGCGGAGCCGCATGACGGCACAGCCCGCGCCCCTGTCGGGGCGTTGCCCCTACGGCGTGGAAAAAACCGCCGGGGTGGCCCGAACCCATGAGGTTCCGGCCACCCCGGCGGTACGTTTCTGCGTAACCGGCGGAGCGCTGCGGCGCTCAGCCCTCCTCGTGCGAGGCCACCGCGCGACGCGCGTCCGCGTCCAGGACGCCCCAGCTGATCAGCTGCTCGGTGAGGACCGAGGGCGACTGGTCGTAGATGACGGCGAGGGTGCGCAGGTCGTCCTGGCGGATCGAGAGCACCTTGCCGTTGTAGTCACCGCGCTGGGACTGGATCGTCGCCGCGTAGCGCTGCAGCGGGCCCGCCTTCTCGGCCGGCACCGTGGCCAGCCGCTCCAGGTCCAGGACCAGCTTCGGCGGCGGCTCGGCGGCGCCGCCCGGGGTCGTACCCGGCAGCAGCTCCTGCACCGGGACGCCGTAGAAGTCCGCCAGCTCCGCGAGGCGCTGCACGGTCACGGCGCGGTCGCCACGCTCGTACGAACCGACCACCACCGCCTTCCAGCGGCCCTGGGACTTCTCCTCGACACCGTGGAGGGAAAGGCCCTGCTGGGTGCGGATCGCCCGGAGCTTCGCCCCGAGCTGTTTGGCGTATTCGCTGGACATATAGCTCCCCGGCACTGTGTCGACGCGGCTGGCTGGTTTCCATGCCGCGCGGCTGGTAACTCACTGTGAGGTTACGCAGCGTTACTCTCGTGCGTCAAGC
This sequence comes from Streptomyces griseoloalbus, assembly GCA_014650015.1. Lineage (GTDB taxonomy): Bacteria > Actinomycetota > Actinomycetes > Streptomycetales > Streptomycetaceae > Streptomyces > Streptomyces griseoloalbus. The sequence continues at coordinate 108,959 of BMUD01000003.1, read as the reverse complement.
CGAATGGTCCACACCGACTCTTCCGTGGTAGCGAAGATCGGTTACGCCATTGGAGTGAAGGGGGGTGTCGTTCCGGCAGGATGGCGACCTGATAGCCTGAACGACGCAATCCGACGTCCTTTAAGGTCCGTCCCGTGAGGCGGAGAAGGAGGTCCGTTTCACATGGACACGCAGCAGTCCGATGCGCGGCCCGTTCTCGAAGGCCCCGACATCGCGCGGGTACTGACCCGCATCGCCCACGAGATCGTCGAGCGCGCCAAGGGCGCCGAGGACGTGGTGCTCCTGGGCATTCCGACCCGAGGTGTCTTCCTCGCCCAGCGGCTCGCCGTCAAGCTCGAACAGATCACCGAGCGCAAGGTCCCGGTCGGCTCCCTCGACATCACCATGTACCGCGACGACCTGCGCATGCAGCCGCCGCGTGCGCTGGCCCGCACCGAGATTCCCGGTGACGGCATCGACGGCCGCCTCGTCGTCCTCGTCGACGACGTGCTCTTCTCCGGCCGCACCATCCGCGCCGCCCTCGACGCGCTGAACGACATCGGGCGCCCCCGCGCGGTGCAGCTCGCCGTCCTCGTCGACCGCGGCCACCGCGAACTGCCCATCCGCGCCGACTACGTCGGCAAGAACCTCCCCACGTCGTTGCGGGAGACGGTCAAGGTCCTGCTCGCCGAGGAGGACGGTCGCGACACCGTGCTGCTCGGCGCGAAGCAGCCCGCCCAGTAGCACATCGGGCGTGCGCCGACGGCGTGCGCCGACGGCGTGCGCCGGCTCGGCACGCCCTCGCGCGTACCCGTCTGCCCGATCTCGCCTCAATGAACTGCCTTACGGAGCCTGACAGATGCAGCGTCATCTCATCTCGGCCGCCGACCTCACCCGCGACGACGCCGTCCTGATCCTCGACACCGCCGAGGAGATGGCCCGGGTCGCCGACCGGCCGATCAAGAAACTGCCCACCCTGCGCGGCCGGACCGTCGTCAACCTCTTCTTCGAGGACTCGACGAGGACCCGGATCTCCTTCGAGGCCGCGGAGAAGAGGCTGTCCGCGGACGTCATCAACTTCTCCGCCAAGGGCTCCAGCGTGTCCAAGGGCGAGTCCCTCAAGGACACCGCCCAGACCCTGGAGGCCATGGGCGTCGACGCCGTGGTCATCCGGCACGGCGCCTCCGGGGCCCCATACCGCCTGGCCACCTCCGGCTGGATCGACGCCCACGTCATCAACGCCGGGGACGGCACCCACCAGCACCCCACCCAGGCCCTGCTCGACGCCTTCACCATGCGGCGCCGGCTCGTCGGCCGGGACGCCGGGCTCGGCCAGGACCTCGCCGGCCGGCGCATCACCATCGTCGGCGACGTCCTGCACAGCCGCGTCGCCCGCTCCAACGTCGACCTGCTGCACACCCTCGGCGCCGGGGTCACCCTCGTCGCCCCGCCGACCCTGCTGCCGGTCGGCATCGACACCTGGCCGTGCGAGGTCTCCTACGACCTCGACCGCACGCTGCCCAAGTCCGACGCCGTGATGATGCTGCGCGTCCAGCGCGAGCGGATGAACGCCGCGTTCTTCCCCACCGAGCGCGAGTACTCGCGGCGCTACGGCCTCGACGGCGACCGCATGGCGCGGATGCCCGAGCACGCCATCGTGATGCACCCCGGCCCGATGGTCCGCGGCATGGAGATCACCGCCGAGGTCGCGGACTCCGACCGCTGCACCGTCATCGAGCAGGTCGCCAACGGGGTCTCCATCCGGATGGCCGTCCTGTACCTGCTGCTGGGCGGCGCCGAGTTCGCCGCGAAGAACGCGCCCGCCGTCACCCCCGCCCGTACCACCGAGGAGAAGTAAGAACCATGAGCAAGATCCTGATCCGTGGTGCGAAGGTGCTCGGCGGGGAGCCGCAGGACGTCCTGATCGACGGCGCGACGATCGCGGCCGTGGGCCGTGACCTGCCGGCCGACGGCGCCGAGATCGTCGAGGCGGGCGGCAAGGTGCTGCTGCCGGGCCTGGTCGACCTGCACACCCATCTGCGCGAGCCGGGCCGCGAGGACTCCGAGACCGTCCTGACCGGCACCCGCGCGGCGGCGAGCGGCGGCTACACGGCCGTGTTCGCCATGGCCAACACCTTCCCGGTCGCCGACACCGCCGGCGTCGTCGAGCAGGTCTGGCGGCTCGGCAAGGAGCACGGCTACTGCGACGTGCGGCCCATCGGCGCCGTCACCGTCGGCCTGGAGGGGCACAAGCTCGCCGAGCTGGGCGCCATGCACGAGTCCGCGGCCGGTGTCACCGTCTTCTCCGACGACGGCAAGTGCGTCCACGACGCCGTGATCATGCGCCGGGCGCTGGAGTACGTGAAGGCCTTCGACGGCGTCGTCGCCCAGCACGCCCAGGAGCCGCGGCTGACCGAGGGCGCCGAGATGAACGAAGGCGTCGTCTCCGCCGAACTGGGGCTCGGGGGCTGGCCGGCGGTCGCCGAGGAGTCGATCATCGCCCGGGACGTGCTGCTCGCGGAGCACGTCGGCTCCCGCGTCCACATCTGCCACCTGTCCACGGCGGGCAGCGTCGAGATCGTCCGCTGGGCCAAGTCCCGCGGCATCCGCGTCACCGCCGAGGTCACCCCGCACCACCTGCTCCTCACCGACGAGCTGGTGCGGACGTACGACCCGGTCTACAAGGTGAACCCGCCGCTGCGCACGGAGCGGGATGTCACGGCGCTGCGCGAGGCGCTCGCCGACGGCACGATCGACATCGTCGCCACCGACCACGCCCCGCACCCGCACGAGGACAAGGACTGCGAGTGGGCCGCGGCCGCCATGGGCATGGTCGGCCTGGAGACCGCGTTGTCGGTGGTCCAGGAGACCATGGTCGACACGGGCCTGCTGGACTGGGCCGGCGTCGCCGACCGCATGTCCTTCCAGCCCGCGCGCATCGGACGGGCCGAGGGCCATGGCCGTCCCGTCTCGGCAGGTGAGCCCGCCAACCTCACCCTCGTCGACACGGCATACCGTGGCTCCGTGGACCCCGCGGGCTTCGCCTCGCGCAGCCGCAACACCCCGTACGAGGGCCGCGAGCTGCCGGGCCGTGTCACGCACACCTGGCTCCGGGGCAAGGCCACGCTCGTCGACGGGAAGCTCACGTGACACCTGTAATCCTGCTGGCCGCCGGGAAGGAATCGGCGGAAGTGACCGACTGGGCCGCCCGGATCGGCTGGGTCGTCGGCCTCGCCCTGTTCGTCGCGCTCGTCTACTGGCTGATGCGCGAGGGCTGGAAGTGGCGCGGCACGCTCCAGGGCGACCTGCCCGAGCTGCACGGCGCGCCGGACGACCCCGGACCGGCGAAACTGACCCTGAGCGGCCGCTACCACGGCTCGACCACCGCCGGTCAGTGGCTCGACCGCATCGTGGCGCACGGCCTGGGCACCCGCAGCCGGGCCGAGCTGACGCTCACCGAGGCGGGACTGGACGTCGTACGTCCCGGCGCGGACGACTTCTTCGTCCCCGCGCAGGCGCTGCGCGGCGCCCGGCTCGACAAGGGCATCGCCGGCAAGGTCCTCACCGAGGGCGGTCTGCTCGTCGTCACCTGGGCGCACGGAGAGCGGCTGATCGACTCCGGCTTCCGCTCCGACCGGGCGGCCGAGCACAACGAGTGGGTCGAGACCCTCAATCAAATGATCAACAAGACGGAAGGCGCACGATGACAACCTCCACCAGGGGAACCGCCAAGGTTCCCGCCGTACTCGTCCTGGAGGACGGCCGGATCTTCCGCGGCCGTGCCTACGGGGCGGTGGGGGAGACCTTCGGCGAAGCGGTGTTCTCCACCGGCATGACCGGCTACCAGGAGACTCTCACCGACCCGTCGTACCACCGCCAGGTCGTGGTGATGACGGCCCCGCACGTCGGCAACACCGGCGTCAACGACGAGGACGCCGAGTCCAAGCGGATCTGGGTCTCCGGCTACGTCGTGCGCGACCCCGCGCGCGTGCCGTCCAACTGGCGCTCGCGGCGCTCGCTGGACGACGAACTCGCCGCGCAGGGTGTCGTCGGCATCAGCGGCATCGACACCCGCGCGCTCACCCGGCACCTGCGGGAGCGCGGCGCCATGCGCGTCGGCATCTTCAGCGGCGACGCCGTGCGCGACGACGCCGCGCTGCTCGCCCGCGTCCAGGAGGCGCCCCAGATGAAGGGCGCCGACCTGTCCGCCGAGGTCGCCACCACCGAGCCGTACGTCGTCCCCGCGATCGGCGAGAAGAGGTTCACCGTCGCCGCCGTCGACCTCGGCATCAAGGGCATGACCCCGCAGCGCATGGCCGAGCGCGGCATCGAGGTGCATGTGCTGCCCGCCACGGCGACCGTGGAGGACGTCTACGCCGTCGACCCGGACGGTGTCTTCTTCTCCAACGGCCCCGGCGACCCCGCCACCGCCGACCACCCGGTCTCCGTGATGCGGGGCGTCCTGGAGCGCGGCACCCCGCTGTTCGGGATCTGCTTCGGCAACCAGATCCTGGGCCGCGCCCTCGGCTTCGGCACCTTCAAGCTGAAGTACGGCCACCGCGGCATCAACCAGCCGGTGCAGGACCGTACGACCGGCAAGGTCGAGGTCACCGCGCACAACCACGGCTTCGCCGTCGACGCCCCGCTGGACCAGGTCTCCGACACGCCGTTCGGCCGTGCCGAGGTGTCCCACGTCTGTCTGAACGACAACGTGGTCGAGGGCCTCCAGCTGCTCGACCGGCCGGCCTTCAGCGTCCAGTACCACCCCGAAGCGGCAGCGGGCCCGCACGACGCCGCGTACCTGTTCGACCGCTTCGTTTCCCTGATGGAGGGCCAGCGTGCCTAAGCGCACCGATATCCAGTCCGTCCTGGTCATCGGCTCCGGCCCGATCGTCATCGGCCAGGCCGCCGAGTTCGACTACTCCGGCACCCAGGCGTGCCGCGTCCTGCGCGCCGAGGGCCTGCGGGTGATCCTCGTCAACTCCAACCCGGCGACGATCATGACCGACCCGGAGATCGCCGACGCCACCTACGTCGAGCCGATCACCCCCGAGTTCGTCGAGAAGATCATCGCCAAGGAGCAGCCGGACGCCCTGCTGCCCACCCTGGGCGGCCAGACGGCCCTGAACACCGCGATCTCGCTGCACGAGAACGGCGTCCTGGAGAAGTACGGCGTCGAGCTGATCGGCGCCAACGTGGAGGCGATCCACAAGGGCGAGGACCGCGACCAGTTCAAGCTGGTCGTCGAGGAGGTCCGCAAGAAGATCGGGCACGGCGAGTCCGCCCGCTCGGTCATCTGCCACTCCATGGACGACGTCCTCGCCGGCGTCGACGAGCTGGGCGGCTACCCGGTCGTCGTCCGCCCCTCCTTCACCATGGGCGGCGCAGGCTCCGGCTTCGCGCACGACGAGGACGAGCTGCGCCGCATCGCCGGCCAGGGCCTCACCCTCTCGCCGACCACCGAGGTGCTCCTGGAGGAGTCCATCCTCGGCTGGAAGGAGTACGAGCTGGAGCTGATGCGCGACAAGCACGACAACGTGGTGGTCGTCTGCTCCATCGAGAACTTCGACCCCATGGGCGTGCACACCGGCGACTCGATCACCGTCGCGCCGGCGATGACGCTCACCGACCGCGAGTACCAGGTCCTGCGCGACATCGGCATCGCGGTCATCCGCGAGGTCGGCGTCGACACCGGCGGCTGCAACATCCAGTTCGCGGTGAACCCCGAGGACGGCCGCGTCATCGTCATCGAGATGAACCCCCGCGTGTCGCGTTCCTCGGCGCTCGCCTCCAAGGCGACCGGTTTCCCGATCGCCAAGATCGCCGCCAAGCTCGCCGTCGGCTACACCCTCGACGAGATCCCCAACGACATCACGCAGGAGACCCCGGCCTCCTTCGAGCCGACGCTCGACTACGTGGTCGTCAAGGCGCCCCGGTTCGCGTTCGAGAAGTTCCCGAGCGCCGACTCCACCCTCACCACCACCATGAAGTCGGTCGGCGAGGCCATGGCCATCGGCCGCAACTTCACCGAGGCGTTCCAGAAGGCGCTGCGCTCGCTGGAGAAGAAGGGCAGCCAGTTCACCTTCGTCGGCGCGACGGGCGACAAGGACGAACTGCTGCGCGAGGCGGTCCGCCCGACCGACGGCCGTATCAACACCGTCATGCAGGCCATCCGCGCGGGCGCCACCCCGGAGGAGGTCTTCGAGTACACGAAGATCGACCCGTGGTTCGTCGACCAGCTCTTCCTCATCAAGGAGATCGCCGACGAGCTGGCCGGGGCGCCCGAGCTGACCGCCGACCTGCTCGGCGAGGCCAAGCGGCACGGCTTCTCCGACCAGCAGATCGCCGAGATCCGCGGCCTGCGCGAGGACGTCGTCCGCGAGGTCCGGCACGCGCTGGGCATCCGCCCGGTCTACAAGACGGTCGACACCTGCGCCGCCGAGTTCGCCGCGAAGACGCCGTACTTCTACTCCTCCTACGACGAGGAGAGCGAGGTCGCGCCGCGCGAGAAGCCCGCGGTGATCATCCTGGGCTCCGGCCCCAACCGCATCGGCCAGGGCATCGAGTTCGACTACTCCTGCGTCCACGCCTCCTTCGCGCTGAGCGACGCCGGGTACGAGACCGTGATGGTCAACTGCAACCCGGAGACCGTCTCCACGGACTACGACACCTCCGACCGGCTGTACTTCGAGCCGCTCACCCTGGAGGACGTCCTGGAGATCGTCCACGCCGAGCGGCAGGCCGGACCGGTCGCGGGCGTCGTCGTCCAGCTCGGCGGCCAGACCCCGCTGGGCCTGTCGCAGGCGCTGAAGGACAACGGCGTGCCGATCGTCGGCACCTCCCCGGAGGCCATCCACGCCGCCGAGGACCGCGGCGCCTTCGGCCAGGTCCTCAAGGAGGCCGGCCTGCCGGCCCCCAAGCACGGCACCGCCACCACCTTCGCCGAGGCCAAGGCCATCGCCGACGAGATCGGCTACCCGGTCCTGGTCCGGCCGTCCTACGTGCTGGGCGGACGCGGCATGGAGATCGTCTACGACGAGACCCGGCTGGAGTCCTACATCGCCGAGTCCACGGAGATCAGCCCCTCCCGGCCGGTTCTGGTCGACCGGTTCCTCGACGACGCCATAGAGATCGACGTCGACGCCCTCTACGACGGCGAGGAGCTGTACCTCGGCGGCGTCATGGAGCACATCGAGGAGGCCGGCATCCACTCCGGCGACTCGGCGTGCGCCCTGCCCCCGATCACGCTCGGCGGCTTCGACATCAAGCGGCTGCGCGCCTCCACGGAGGCCATCGCGCGCGGTGTCGGGGTGCGCGGCCTGATCAACATCCAGTTCGCGCTGGCCGGGGACATCCTCTACGTCCTCGAGGCCAACCCGCGCGCCTCGCGCACCGTCCCCTTCACCTCGAAGGCGACCGCCGTGCCGCTGGCGAAGGCCGCCGCGCGGATCTCGCTGGGCGCCACCGTCGCCGAGCTGCGCGCCGAGGGCCTGCTCCCGGCGACCGGGGACGGCGGCGAGCTGCCGCTGGACGCGCCGATCTCCGTCAAGGAGGCCGTGATGCCGTGGTCCCGCTTCCGGGACATCCACGGCCGCGGTGTCGACACCGTCCTCGGCCCGGAGATGCGCTCCACCGGCGAGGTCATGGGCATCGACTCCGTCTTCGGCACGGCGTACGCCAAGTCGCAGGCCGGCGCCTACGGACCGCTGCCCACCAAGGGCCGCGCCTTCATCTCGGTCGCCAACCGCGACAAGCGCTCGATGATCTTCCCGGCGCGCGAGCTGATGGCGCACGGCTTCGAGCTGCTCGCCACCTCCGGCACGGCCGAGGTCCTCAAGCGCAACGGCATCAGCGCCACCGTCGTGCGCAAGCAGTCCGAGGGCACCGGACCGAACGGCGAGAAGACCATCGTCCAGCTCATCCACGACGGCGAGGTCGACCTCATCGTCAACACCCCGTACGGCACCGGCGGCCGCCTCGACGGCTACGACATCCGTACGGCCGCCGTGGCGCGCTCCGTGCCGTGTCTGACGACGGTCCAGGCGCTCGCCGCCGCGGTCCAGGGCATCGACGCGCTCAACCGCGGGGAGGTGGGCGTCCGCTCACTCCAGGAACACGCGCACCATCTGACCGCGGCCCGCGCCTAGCACCCCGAGGGGGACACCGGAAACGGTGTCCCCCTCTTCATGAGGACACCATGTACAAGATTCTCTTCACTCTGCTCTTCCGACGGATGGACCCGGAGCAGGCCCACCACCTGGCCTTCGGCTGGATCCGTCGCGTCGCGCGGGTGCCCGTGCTGCGTACCTTCGTCGCCGCGGTGCTCGCCCCCCGCCACAAGGAGCTGCGCACCGAGGCCCTCGGGCTGCGCCTGCACAGCCCCTTCGGCCTCGCCGCCGGCTTCGACAAGAACGCCGTCGGCATCGACGGCATGGCGATGCTCGGATTCGACCACGTCGAGATCGGCACCGTGACCGGTCAGCCGCAGCCCGGCAACCCGAAGAAGCGGCTGTTCCGCCTGGTCGCGGACCGTGCGCTGATCAACCGCATGGGCTTCAACAACGACGGCTCGCTGGCCGTCGCCGCCCGCCTGGCCTCCCGCACGCCCGTCTTCAGGACGGTCGTCGGCGTCAACATCGGCAAGACCAAGGCCGTACCGGAGAGCGAGGCGGTCGCGGACTACGTGACGTCCGCCGAGCGGCTGGCGCCGTACGCGGACTACCTGGTGGTCAACGTCTCCTCGCCGAACACGCCGGGGCTGCGCGATCTGCAGGCCACCGAGGCGCTGCGCCCGCTGCTCGCCGCCGTCCGCGAGGCCGCCGACCGTGCGGTCCCCGCCCGCCGGGTGCCGCTGCTGGTGAAGATCGCCCCCGACCTCGCCGACGAGGACGTCGACGCGGTCGCCGACCTGGCCGTGGAACTCGGTCTGGACGGCATCATCGCGACGAACACCACCATCGCGCGCGAGGGACTCGGCCTGACGTCCGGTCCCGCCGTCGTCGAGGAGACCGGAGGCCTGTCCGGCGCGCCCCTCAAGGCACGCTCCCTGGAGGTCCTGCGCCGCCTCTACGCGCGCGTGGGCGACCGGATCACCCTGGTGGGCGTCGGCGGCATCGAGAACGCCGAGGACGCCTGGCAGCGCATCCTGGCCGGTGCCACGCTGGTCCAGGGCTACAGCGCGTTCATCTACGAAGGCCCCTTCTGGGGCCGCGCCATGCACAAGGGACTCTCCGCCCGCCTGCGCACGAGCCCGTACGCCACGCTCGCCGACGCGGTGGGCGCCGACGTGAGGAAGACGGCATGACTGGTCTCGAACCCTTCGGCGCCCGTCTGCGCCGCGCGATGGACGAGCGCGGGCCGCTGTGCGTGGGCATCGACCCGCACGCCTCCCTGCTGGCCGAGTGGGGCCTGAACGACGACGTGGCGGGCCTGGAGCGGTTCAGCCGCACGGTCGTCGAGGCGGTCGCGGGCCAGGTCGCCGTGCTCAAGCCGCAGAGCGCCTTCTTCGAGCGCTTCGGCTCGCGCGGCGTCGCCGTGCTGGAGGACACCGTGCGGGAGGCGCGGGCGGCCGGGGCGCTGGTCGTCATGGACGCCAAGCGCGGGGACATCGGCTCCACCATGGCCGCCTACGCCGCGTCCTTCCTGCACAAGGACGCGCCCCTGTTCTCCGACGCGCTCACCGTCTCGCCGTACCTCGGCTACGGCTCGCTGAGCCCGGCCGTGGCGCTGGCCCGGGAGAGCGGCACCGGGCTGTTCGTGCTCGCGCTGACGTCCAACCCGGAGGGCGGCGAGGTCCAGCACGCGGTCCGCGCCGACGGACGCACCATCGGGGCCACCATGCTCGGTCACCTGGCCCTGGAGAACGCCGGCGAGGAGCCCCTGGGGTCGTTCGGCGCCGTGGTCGGCGCGACGCTCGGCGACCTGTCCTCGTACGACCTGGACATGGGCGGCCCGATCCTCGCGCCCGGCATCGGCGCCCAGGGCGCCACGGCGGCCGATCTGCCGGCGGTCTTCGGGAGCGCGGTGCGCAATGTCGTGCCGAACGTCAGCCGGGGTGTGTTGCGCCACGGTCCCGACACGGTCGCTCTGCGTGACGCCGCGGAGCGGTTCGCGGAGGAGATCCGGGCCGCCGTGACGCCGGCCTGAACCGGCCGACGAGGGATTCCGTGGTCGCCGGACTCTGGATACATCCTCAAATCCAGGGCAGTATGTCTTAAATGTCTGGCCTGACGGAGGCTGACCAGGACTTTTCCGCAGTTCTCGCTGACTCCGGCGGAGTTGGCCGCTAGTCTCCGACGGAGAGTGAACGGGCGACTGTGTTGCTCGTGGCTCCTCAGGTGTGGGGCGACTAGGTTCCTCACCGGTCCGTATCCGACAGTTCGACATCCGAGGTGACGTAGGCGTGGCTCTTCCGCCCCTTACCCCTGAACAGCGCGCAGCCGCGCTCGAAAAGGCCGCCGCGGCTCGCCGGGAGCGGGCCGAGGTCAAGAATCGACTCAAGCACTCCGGCGCCTCCCTGCACGAGGTCATCAAGCAGGGCCAGGAGAACGACGTCATCGGCAAGATGAAGGTCTCCGCCCTGCTCGAGTCGCTGCCGGGCGTGGGCAAGGTCCGCGCCAAGCAGATCATGGAGCGACTGGGCATCTCCGAGAGCCGCCGCGTGCGCGGTCTCGGTTCCAACCAGATCGCCTCCCTGGAGCGCGAGTTCGGCAGCACCGGCTCCTGAGTCCCGAGCACTGCGGGATTCCTGGAATAATCGCTGCATGAGTGAACGTCCGCGGCTGACCGTGCTCTCCGGCCCCTCCGGGGTCGGCAAGAGCACGGTCGTCGCCCATATGCGCAAGGAACACCCCGAGGTCTGGCTCTCGGTGTCGGCGACGACCCGCAAGCCCCGCCCGGGCGAGCGGCACGGAGTCCACTACTTCTTCGTCACCGACGAGGAGATGGACAAGCTGATCGCCAACAGTGAGCTGCTGGAGTGGGCCGAGTTCGCCGACAACCGTTACGGCACTCCTCGCGCGGCGGTGCTGGAGCATTTGGAGGCGGGTGTGCCCGTGCTGCTGGAGATCGACCTCCAGGGCGCGCGGCAGGTCCGTGAGTCCATGGCCGAGGCCCAGCTGGTGTTCCTGGCTCCGCCCTCCTGGGAGGAGCTCGTGCGCAGGCTCACGGGCCGGGGCACCGAGTCGCCCGAGGTCATCGAGCGTCGTCTGGACGCCGCCAGGACCGAACTGGCGGCCGAGCCGGAGTTCGACACCACCCTGGTCAACACCTCCGTCGAGGGTGTGGCCCGCGAGCTGCTAGCCTTGATGAACGTCGTGTGATCGTGAGTGATCGTTCAGCGATCATGCAGACTGCATCTTTCCCATCCATCGGAAGGTAGAGCGTGTCCTCTTCCATCTCCGCGCCCGAGGGCATCATCAACCCGCCGATCGACGAGCTCCTCGAGGCCACGGACTCGAAGTACAGCCTCGTGATCTACGCGGCCAAGCGGGCCCGCCAGATCAACGCGTACTACTCGCAGCTCGGCGAAGGCCTGCTCGAGTACGTCGGTCCCCTCGTCGACACCCATGTCCACGAGAAGCCGCTCTCGATCGCCCTGCGCGAGATCAACGCGGGACTGCTGACCTCCGAGGCCGTCGACGGCCCCGGGCAGTAAGTCGTATCAGCAGCTTGTAGCTGACTTTTCCACAGGCCCGGCAGCACGTCTGCCGGGCCTGTGGTGTCTCATGGGGTTGGTCGAAGGTTTCCGAGGTCCGGGGAGAGACGGTGGACAAGCCGAAGGTCGTTCTGGGGGTCAGTGGTGGCATCGCCGCGTACAAGGCCTGTGAGCTGCTCAGGCGGCTGACGGAGTCGGGGCACGACGTCCGCGTCGTACCCACCGCCTCCGCGCTGCACTTCGTCGGCGCCGCCACCTGGTCCGCGCTCTCCGGCAACCCCGTCTCCACCGAGGTCTGGGACGACGTCCACGAGGTGCCGCACGTCCGGATCGGGCAGCACGCCGACCTGGTGGTCGTCGCCCCCGCCACCGCGGACATGCTGGCCAAGGCCGCCCACGGCCTGGCCGACGACCTCCTCACCAACACCCTGCTCACCGCCCGCTGTCCAGTGGTCTTCGCCCCCGCCATGCACACCGAGATGTGGGAGCACCCGGCCACCCAGGAGAACGTGGCGACCCTGCGCGCGCGGGGCGCCGTCGTCATCGAACCGGCCGTCGGCAGGCTCACCGGCGTCGACACCGGCAAGGGCCGGCTGCCCGACCCGGGCGAGATCTTCGAGGTCTGCCGCCGGGTGCTGGCCCGCGGCGTCACCGCACCGGACCTCCGGGGGCGGCACGTCGTCGTCAGCGCCGGAGGCACCCGCGAGCCCCTCGACCCGGTCCGCTTCCTCGGCAACCGCTCCTCCGGCAAGCAGGGCTACGCCCTCGCCCGCACCGCCGCCGCGCGGGGCGCCCGCGTCACCCTGATCGCGGCCAACGCCGTGCTGCCCGATCCCGCCGGCGTGGACGTCGTTCCCGTGGGGACGGCCGTGGAACTGCGCGAAGCCGTCCTCGGCGCCGCAGCCGACGCGGACGCGGTGGTCATGGCCGCGGCCGTCGCCGACTTCCGCCCGGCGGTCTACGCGGCCGGGAAGATCAAGAAGAAGGACGGCCAGGAGCCCGCGCCCATCACCCTGGTGCGCAATCCGGACATCCTCGCAGAGATCTCCGGCGATCGGGCGCGCGCCGGACAGGTGATCGTCGGCTTCGCCGCCGAGACCGACGACGTGCTCGCCAACGGCCGCGCCAAGCTGAAGCGCAAGGGCTGCGACCTGCTGGTGGTGAACGAGGTGGGGGAGCGAAAGACCTTCGGCTCCGAGGAGAACGAGGCCGTGGTGCTGGGCGCCGACGGCAGTGAGACGCCCGTCGCGCACGGGCCGAAGGAGGCCCTGGCCGACATCGTGTGGGACCTGGTGGCCGAACGCCTCGGATGAGCGATCCGGTGTCCGTCCGATGCGCCGAAACCCCGCCCGCGGGGGCGTGGCGCCTCTGGTCAAGCCCGCCCCGCATGGGCAGAATGCCCGTGCCGCAGGTCACAGCACTCTCGCGAGGCGAGACAGGGGGACCCGTGGTGGAGCGCGACCGATAAACTGTTTCACGGACGGCGTCGGGTGCAGCCCCCGCCGTTCGCCAATGATCAGCCAGCAGCCGCTGCAACCCCAGGGAGCATTGTGTCCCGTCGTCTGTTCACCTCGGAGTCCGTGACCGAGGGTCACCCCGACAAGATCGCTGACCAGATCAGCGACACCATTCTCGACGCCCTGCTCCGCGAGGACCCGACCTCCCGGGTCGCCGTCGAGACCCTGATCACCACCGGCCTGGTGCACGTGGCGGGTGAGGTCACCACCAAGACGTACGCGGACATCGCGACGCTGGTGCGCAACAAGATCCTGGAGATCGGCTACGACTCGTCGAAGAAGGGCTTCGACGGCGCCTCCTGCGGCGTCTCGGTGTCCATCGGCGCGCAGTCCCCGGACATCGCGCAGGGTGTCGACGCCGCCTACGAGGCCCGCGTCGAGGGCGACGAGGACGAACTGGACCGACAGGGCGCCGGCGACCAGGGTCTGATGTTCGGCTACGCGACGGACGAGACGCCGACGCTGATGCCGCTGCCGGTCTTCCTCGCGCACCGCCTGTCCAAGCGCCTGTCCGACGTGCGCAAGAACGGCACGATCCCCTACCTGCGTCCGGACGGCAAGACCCAGGTCACCATCGAGTACGACGGCGACAAGGCGGTCCGTCTGGACACGGTGGTCGTCTCCTCCCAGCACGCCTCCGACATCGACCTGGAGTCGCTGCTCGCCCCCGACATCCGCGAGTTCGTCGTGGAGCCGGAGCTGAAGGCGCTGCTGGACGAGGGCATCAAGCTGGAGACCGAGGACTACCGTCTGCTGGTGAACCCCACCGGCCGGTTCGAGATCGGTGGCCCGATGGGTGACGCCGGCCTGACCGGCCGCAAGATCATCATCGACACCTACGGCGGCATGGCCCGCCACGGCGGCGGCGCGTTCTCCGGCAAGGACCCCTCCAAGGTGGACCGCTCGGCGGCGTACGCGATGCGCTGGGTCGCCAAGAACGTGGTCGCCGCGGGCCTGGCCACCCGCTGCGAGGTCCAGGTGGCGTACGCGATCGGCAAGGCCGAGCCGGTCGGCCTGTTCGTGGAGACCTTCGGCACCGCGAAGGTCGAGACCGAGCGGATCGAGAAGGCCATCGACGAGGTCTTCGACCTGCGCCCGGCCGCCATCATCCGCGACCTCGACCTGCTGCGCCCGATCTACGCCCAGACCGCCGCCTACGGCCACTTCGGCCGTGAGCTGCCCGACTTCACCTGGGAGCGCACCGACCGCGTGGACGCGCTGCGCAAGGCGGCGGGGCTGTAGGCCCCACCCCGCGTCTGCCCGAGGCCCGGCGCCCTTTCGACCTTTCGAGGGGCCGGGCCTCGGTGTGTCCGGGGCCCGGCCCGGCGGACATGCCCGCGCACGCCGTACGGGAGAGCCCTGCGGTGGGAGCGCGGCGGCGTCCCGGCCGGTTGCGAAGGGCGCGGATACTTCCGGGTGAACCCCTCGCAGGTTCGAATCCCGCTGCCGGTCCGGGACCGGTATGGCCCAGTGGCCCAAGGCACAAGCGCCGTCGGGCGTTCGTGATCCGTACCCGGGCCGACCTCGGGCCCGGCGCCGCTGTCCGTCGTGTTTGGTAAGAATGCAAGCGTGAGCAGCGAGAACGGACGACCGGACGGCGGCGCGGAGGGTGCGCCGCCCGAGCAGCTCGCGCTCATTCGGGAGAGCGTGCGCAAGGCCAAGGCGCCTCGCGCCAAGCCGCGGACCTGGCGGGGCGCCGCCCTGGCCGGGCACCTGCCCGTCGCCCGGGTCCTCGTCGACAAGGGCGTGCTCCATCTCGACCGCTACTTCGACTACGCCGTGCCCGAGGAGCTGGACGCCGACGCCCAGCCCGGGGTGCGGGTGCGGGTGCGGTTCGGGGCCGGACGACACCGGGTGCGCGAGGGGCGGCGCGAGGGGGGCGGACTGATCGGCGGATTCCTCGTCGAGCGGCTCGCCGAGTCCGACTACTCGGGGCCCCTGGCGGCGCTGGCCCAGGTCGTCTCGCCCGAGCGGGTGCTCAGCGAGGAGCTGCTGGGGCTCGCCCGGGCGGTCGCCGACCGGTACGCGGGCAGCCTCGCCGACGTCCTCCAGCTCGCCGTGCCGCCGCGCAACGCACGCGCCGAGCAACGGCCCTCGCCCGCCCCGCTGCCGCCGCCCCCGGCGCCCGGTCCCGGTTCCTGGGACCGGTACGAGCAGGGGCCGGCGTTCCTGGAGTCACTGGCCTCGGGCGGCGCCCCGCGGGCCGTGTGGAACGCGCTGCCGGGGCCGGGGTGGAGCGAGGAACTCGCCCGGGCCGTCGCGGCGACCCTGGCCTCCGGGCGCGGCGCGCTGGCCGTCCTGCCGGACGGACGGGCCGTGGCCCGTGTCGACGCCGCGCTCACCGAACTGCTGGGCCAGGGGCGGCACGCGGTGCTCACCGCCGACGCCGGGCCGGAGAACCGGTACGCGCAGTGGCTCGCCGTGCGGCGGGGATCCGTACGGGCGGTCATCGGGACGCGGGCGGCGATGTTCGCCCCGGTGCGGGACCTCGGACTGGTCGCCGTGTGGGACGACGGCGACGACAGCCACAGCGAGCAGCACGCCCCGCAGCCGCATGCCCGTGAGGTGCTGCTGCTGAGGGCGGCGCAGGACAAGTGCGGCTTCCTGCTGGGCAGCTGGAGCTGCACCGTGGAGGCCGCCCAGCTCGTGGAGACGGGCTGGGCCAGGCCCCTGATCGCCGCGAGGGAGCGGGTCCGGGCCGCCGCACCGCTGGTGCGGACCGTCGGGGACGGGGATCTCGCGCGCGACGAGGCCGCACGAGCGGCGCGGCTGCCGACGCTCGCCTGGCAGGCCGTCAGGGAGGGACTGCGGCACGGGCCGGTGCTCGTGCAGGTGCCCCGCCGCGGATATGTGCCGCGGATGGCGTGCGCCAACTGCCGGACACCGGCGCGGTGCCGGCACTGCGCCGGGCCGCTCGAAGCGCATGGTTCCGACGACCTGCGG
Organism: Streptomyces griseoloalbus; assembly: GCA_014650015.1. Lineage (GTDB taxonomy): Bacteria > Actinomycetota > Actinomycetes > Streptomycetales > Streptomycetaceae > Streptomyces > Streptomyces griseoloalbus. The sequence goes on along the minus strand of BMUD01000003.1, from coordinate 92,864 downwards.
TGCGGCTGGTGCGGTCGCGAGGAGAGCGGCTGGCACTGTCCCGAGTGCGGCGGGTTCCGGTTGCGGGCCCAGGTGGTGGGGGCCCGGCGCACCGCCGAGGAGCTGGGCCGGGCGTTCCCGGCGGTTCCGGTGCGGACCTCGGGGCGCGAGCATGTGCTGGACACGGTGCCGGGAGCGCCCGCGCTGGTGGTGAGCACACCGGGTGCGGAGCCGGTGGCGGAGGGCGGCTACGCGGCCGCGCTGTTGCTGGACGGGTGGGCCATGCTGGGCCGGCCCGATCTGCGGGCCGGGGAGGACGCGTTGCGCCGCTGGATCGGTGCGGCGGCGCTGGTCCGTCCGCAGTCGGCGGGCGGCACGGTGGTGGTGGTCGCCGAACCGACGCTGCGGCCGGTGCAGGCGCTGGTGCGCTGGGATCCGGTCGGGCACGCGGTGCGGGAACTGGCCGAGCGCGCCGAACTGGGGTTCCCGCCGGTGTCGCGGATGGCGTCGGTGTCGGGGCCGGGCGGGGCGGTGGCCGAGTTCCTTCGCGCGGTCGAACTGCCCGCGCGGGCCGAGGTGCTGGGGCCGATCCCCCTGCCGGTCATCCCGGCGGGTCGCCCACGACGGCCGGGAGCGCCGCCTCCGGGTGAGCCGTGGGACCGCGCCCTCATCCGCGTCCCCCCGGGCACCGGCGCCGCCCTGGCGGGCGCCCTGAAGGCCGCGCAGGCGGCCCGGATGGCCCGGGGCGGAGACGAGGCGGTGTGGGTACGCATCGACCCACCGGACATCGGCTGAGGCCGCCGCCGGGCTCGGGCGCGGGCGGGGTGTTCGGCCGGGGTACGTCACCCCGAGCAAGCCGCGTCGGCACTGTGGGTGCCGTGGGGGCCGGTCGGCGACTTACCGGACATCGGCGCAGGCCGCCGCCGGGCTTGGGCGCGGGTGGGGTGTTCGGCCGGGGTACGTCACCTCGAGTGGAACCGCGTCGGCACTGTGGGTGCCGTGGGGGCCGGTCGGCGACTTACCGGACATCGGCGCAGGCCGCCGCCGGGCTCGGGCGCGGGTGGGGTGTTCGGCCGGGGTGCGTCACCTCGAGTGGAGCCGCGTCGGCACTGTGGGTGCCGTGGGGGTCGGCTGGCGACCCACCGGACATCGGCTGAGGCCGCCGCCGGGCTTGGGCGCGGGTGGGGGATGCGGCCGGGTGCGTCACCCCGAGCAAGCCGCGTCGGCACTGTGGGTGCCGTGGGGGCCGGTCGGCGACTTACCGGACATCGGCGCAGGCCGCCGCCGGGCTCGGGCGCGGGCGGGGTGTTCGGCCGGGGTACGTCACTCCGAGCAAGCCGCGTCGGCACTGTGGGTGCCGTGGGGGCCGGTCGTCGGCGCGCCCTGGTGCGGGCGGCGTCGGCCCGGGACGACGCGTGGGACGACCGCGCCCTCCCGGGGCGGTGCGCCGGGAGGGCGGGGGCGGTGGAGGCTCAGCCGTTGCGGGGGGCGGGGAAGGCCGTGGGGCGTGGTTCGTCGCGGAGGGACGGGCTGCCTGCCGTGGGCTGGGTCGGCATGGAGCGGGCCGCCGGGACCGTCGGCACCGTGGAGACACCGGCGCCCACATTGACCGTGCGGGCGCCCGACGACTCGGGAGCGCGCTCGGCCTCCCCGGCCGCCGACGCCTGCGCGGCGGCCCGGCGGGCGCCGTAACGGCGGTGCACCGCCTGTTTGGTGACTCCGAGCGCGGAGCCCACCGCGTCCCATGAGAAGCCCAGTGAGCGGTCGAAGTCCACGGCCGCCGTGACCAGGGTCTCGACACTGTCCCGCAGCTCCTGGGCGAGACGGACCGTCGGGGCGGGGGCACGTCCGTAGACGACGAAGCCCGTGGACGGGCCGGAGCGGCGCGGGCGGTAGACATTGCCCAGCTGCGCGGTGAGCGTGCGCAGCGCGTCCACCTGCCGGCGGACCCGCTCGATGTCCCGCACCAGCAGGTGCAGGCTGGCCCGAGCCTGGGCGTCGTGGGTTGCGTGGTCGGCCATGAACAAGCCTCTCGAACCGGCGTTGGAAGAAATGAGCCCGTCGCGGGGCCCGTTGGTCAACTCTCTCTTGACCAACGCGGATCCGCCCCGCGAGTCACGGGGTGGGGGCGTGGCGGCATATGCGTACGCCCCCGGGCGGGGTCCCGCGCCGCGGCCTTCGGCCTTGTACGGCGCCCCATACACTGGTGCGTTGCCCCACCGACCCCGCCCGAGAGGCCCGAAGCACCCCATGAAGCTCGTCTTCGCCGGTACCCCCGAGGTCGCCGTTCCCGCACTGGACGCTCTTCTCGCCTCCGGGCGGCACGAGGTGGCCGCCGTCGTCACGCGGCCCGACGCGCCCGCCGGACGGGGACGCAGGCTGGTCGCCTCCCCGGTCGCCGAGCGGGCGGAGGAGGCCGGGATCGAGGTGCTGAAGCCGGCCAGGCCCAGGGACCCCGATTTCCTGCAGCGGCTCGAGGAGATCGCTCCGGACTGCTGCCCCGTCGTCGCCTACGGCGCCCTGCTGCCCAGGGCGGCCCTCGACATCCCCGTCCGGGGCTGGGTCAACCTGCACTTCTCGCTGCTGCCCGCCTGGCGCGGCGCCGCGCCCGTGCAGCACGCCATCATGGCGGGCGACGAGATCACCGGCGCCGTCACCTTCCTCATCGAGGAGGGCCTCGACTCCGGGCCGGTCTACGGCACCGTCACCGAGCAGATCCGCCCCACCGACACCAGCGGAGACCTGCTCACCCGGCTCGCCTTCGCGGGCGCCGGGCTGCTCGCCGCGACCATGGACGGCATCGAGGACGGCACCCTGAAGGCCGTACCGCAGCCCGCGGAGGGCATCAGCCTCGCCCCCAAGGTCACCGTCGAGGACGCCCGCGTCGACTGGCACACCCCCGCCCTGCGCGTCGACCGCGTGGTGCGCGGCTGCACCCCCGCGCCCGGCGCCTGGACCACCTTCCGGGGCGAGCGGCTCAAGCTCGTCCAGGCCGCCCCCGTACCGGAGCTGACCGACCTCGCGCCCGGGCAGCTGTCCGTCGGCAAGAACAACGTGTACGTGGGCACCGGTTCGTACGCCGTGGAGCTGCTGTGGGTGCAGGCCCAGGGCAAGAAGCCGATGCGGGCGGCGGACTGGGCGCGCGGGGTGCGGATCGCCGCCGGGGAGACCGTCGGCGGATGACGCCGCACACGCGGCGGCCGGCCCGACGACGTAGGCTGGACCGCGCACTTCACCCCACTTCCGGAGCACCTTTTTCGTGAGCGACCAGCCCCGTCGGCCCCGCAAGCCGGCCAAGCCCTACCGCCGGCCCAAGAAGGACCCCGTCCGCATCCTCGCCTTCGAGGCCCTGCGGGCCGTGGACGAGCGGGACGCGTACGCCAACCTCGTCCTGCCCCCGCTGCTGCGCAGGGCGCGCGAGAGCGAGGACTTCGACGCCAGGGACGCGGCGCTCGCCACCGAGCTGGTGTACGGCACGCTGCGCCGCCAGGGGACGTACGACGCGGTCATCGCGGCCTGTGTCGACCGGCCGCTGCGCGAGGTGGACCCGCCGGTGCTGGACGTGCTGAGCCTGGGCGCGCACCAGTTGCTGGGGACCCGCATCCCCACGCACGCCGCCGTGTCCGCCTCCGTCGAGCTGGCCCGGGTGGTGCTGGGCGACGGACGGGCGAAGTTCGTCAACGCCGTGCTGCGCAAGATCGCGCAGCACGACCTCGACGGCTGGCTGGAGCGGGTCGCGCCGCCCTACGACGACGATCCCGAGGATCATCTCGCCGTCGTGCACTCGCACCCCCGCTGGGTGGTCTCCGCACTGTGGGACTCCCTCGGCGGTGGACGCGCCGGCATCGAGGAGCTGCTGCGGGCCGACAACGAGCGCCCCGAGGTCACGCTCGTCGCCCGCCCCGGCCGGGCCACCACCGGCGAACTGCTCGACGAGGAGGCCGCGGTGCCGGGGCGCTGGTCGCCCCACGCGGTCCGCCTCACCGAGGGCGGGGAGCCGGGCGCCGTCCCGGCGGTCGCGCAGGGCCGGGCCGGAGTGCAGGACGAGGGCAGCCAGCTCGTCGCGCTCGCGCTCGCGGCCGCGCCCGTCGAGGGCCGCGACCGGATGTGGCTGGACGGATGCGCCGGGCCGGGCGGCAAGGCCGCGCTGCTCGCGGCGCTCGCCGCCCAGCGGGGCGCCGTACTGCTCGCCTCCGAGAAGCAGCCGCACCGGGCCGGGCTGGTGGCCAAGGCACTGGCCGGCAACCCCGGCCCGTACCAGGTCGTCGCCGCCGACGGAACGCGGCCCCCGTGGCGGCCCGGCAGCTTCGACCGCGTGCTGGTCGACGTGCCGTGCACCGGTCTCGGTGCCCTGCGCCGCCGCCCCGAGGCGCGCTGGCGGCGCCGGCCGGAGGACCTGGACGGCTTCGCCCCGCTCCAGCGCGGGCTGCTGCGCACCGCCCTGGAGTCCGTGCGGGTCGGCGGTGTCGTCGGCTACGCGACCTGCTCGCCGCATCTCGCGGAGACCCGGGCCGTGGTCGCCGACCTCCTCAAGCAGTTCCCGGACGCCGAACTGATCGACGCCCGTCCGCTGCTGCCGGGCGTTCCGGATCTGGGCGAGGGGCCCGACGTACAGCTGTGGCCGCATCTGCACGGGACCGACGCGATGTATCTGGCGCTCATCCGCCGGACCGGCTGACGCCCGTCCCGGGCGCCGTCACCTCGGCGGCGCCGTCCTCGCGGGCCAGCCGGTGGGGCCACCACACCCGGGGGCCCACGTCCAGGAACAGGGACGTGACCAGCACCGACCGCACGATGAAGGTGTCGAGGAGCACGCCCAGCGCTACCGCGAAACCGATCTCGGCGAACGCCACCATGGGGAGCGTGCCGAGCGCGGCGAAGGTGCCGGCCAGGACCAGACCCGCCGACGTGATCACGGCGCCCGTGGCGGCGAGACCGGTGACCACGCCCGGCCGGGTGCCCCGGCGGGTGGCCTCCTCGCGGATACGGGTGGTCAGGAAGATGTTGTAGTCGATGCCCAGGGCCACCAGGAAGACGAAGACGAACAGCGGGAAGTCGGTCGACTCGCCCGCGTAGCCGAACACGTACCGGAAGGCCGGCGCGCTGAGACCGAGCGCCGCCGCGAACGACAGGATCACCGTCGCGATCAGCAGCAGCGGGGCCGTCAGGGCGCGCAGCAGGACGCACAGGATCAGCAGGACCACGACCAGCACCAGCGGGATGATCAGCACGTTGTCGTGGGTGGTGGCCTCGTCCATGTCCAGCAGCGCCGCCGTGCCGCCGCCCACCCGGGCGTCGGCGTCCGGCACCGCGTGCACGGCGTCCCGGACCCGCTCCACCGTCTGTTTCGCCGCCTCGCTGTCCGCCGGGGCGGTCATGGTGGCCTCGAAGAGCACCGTGCCCTCGAAGGACGCTCTCGTGCCCGGCGGCAGGCCCAGGGACTCCGGGACGACCCCCTGAGTGCCGGCGACGGCGCGGCCCACCCGCTCGGCCTGCGCCTGGTTGGCGACGACCACCAGCGGATCGCCGCTGCCCGCCGGGAAGTACCGTGCGGACACCTCCTGGCCGGTGATCGAGTCGGGCTTGCCGGTAAACGCGTCCGCGTTGCCGATGCCCTCCGCGCGGAGCTGGATCAGGCCCAGCGAGCAGATCGCCAGCACGGCCGCGGTCACGCCCCAGACCATGCGGGGTCGGCGGGCGATCCGGCGGCCCGTACGGGCCCACGCGCCCCGCTCGGTCGGGTCGGGGGCGCCGTGGTGAGGAATCACCGGCCAGAAGATCCACCGGCCGCACACCACCAGCAGTGCGGGGAACAGCGTGAGCATGGCCAGCAGGGCGACCGCGACGCCGATCGCGGCGACCGGGCCGAGGCCGCGGGTGGAGTTCATCTCGGCGGTCAGCAGCACCAGCAGGCTCAGCACGACGGTCGCGCCGGAGGCGAGCACCGCGGGGCCCGCCCGGTGCAGGGCCAGCGCCATCGCCTCGTGCCGGTCCGTGTGCCGGCGCAGCTCCTCCCGGTAGCGGGCGACCAGCAGCAGGGCGTAGTCGGTGCCCGCGCCGAAGACGAGCACCGTGAGAATGCCGGCGCTCTGCCCGTTCACGGTCAGGCCCGCGTGCTCGGCGAGCAGATAGACCAGGGCCTGCGCGGTGAACAGCGCGCAGATCACCGCGAGCAGCGGGACCAGCAGCAGGGTCGGGCTGCGGTAGGTGATCAGCAGCATCACGACGACCACGGTCATCGCGGACAACAGCAGCGTCGAGTCGATGCCCTCGAACGCCTCGGCGAAGTCCGCCGACGTGCCGCCCGGTCCCGTGATGTGCACGGCGAGCCCGTCGCCGCCCTCGCCGACGCCGTCCCGGACGGATGCGACCGCGGGCCCGATCCGTTCCCAGCCCCGCTCGTCCATCGTGATCGGCACGAGGATCTGCGCGGCACGCGGGTCGGTCCGGCGGTCGTAGACCGGGCCCCGGGTCTCGTCGCCCCTGATGCCGTGGCCGCTCAGCCGCTCGAGCCGGGCCACGTCCCCGGCGATCCGCTCCCGGTCGGCGGCCGTCAGACCGCCGTCCCGGGCGTAGACCACGATCGCGGGGATCTGCTCGGGCCGGAAGTCCTCGGAGATCTTCAGGACCTGGGTCGATTCGGCGGACCCCGGCAGCCAGGACGCGGCGTCGTTGTCCTGCGCGTCGGTGAGCTTCTGCGCGAGCGGCGCCGTCAGAAACAGCATCACCAGCCACAGAACCAGCACCAGCCACTTGGCCCGCCGTCCGCAGACCAGATGCGCGACGCCTCGTTCGCCCGTCATGGAGACCTCCGCGGCAGCGCCGGTACGCACCGACGTCCCGGTACGGGACCGGTGAGGGCAACTCCCGCAGGGCATGGCAGTCTTAATCCATGGCCGTGCAGATCAACCCCAGCATCCTGTCCGCCGACTTCGCTCGTCTCGCGGACGAGGCGAAGGCGGTCGAGGGAGCCGACTGGCTCCATGTCGACGTCATGGACAACCATTTCGTCCCGAACCTCACGCTCGGCGTGCCGGTCGTGGAGTCGCTCGCCCGTGCGACGGACACTCCGCTGGACTGCCATCTGATGATCGAGGCCCCCGACCGGTGGGCGCCCCAGTACGTGGAAGCGGGGGCCGGTTCCGTCACCTTCCACGTCGAGGCGGCCGCCGCGCCCGTGCGGCTCGCCCGGGAGATCCGTGCCAAGGGCGCCCGCGCCTCCATGGCGCTCAGGCCGGCGACCCCCATCGAGCCGTACGAGGACCTGCTCCCCGAGCTCGACATGCTGCTGATCATGACGGTCGAACCGGGCTTCGGGGGTCAGGCGTTCCTCGACATCATGCTTCCGAAGATTCGCCGCACCCGCGAGTTGATCAAAAAGCACGGTCTGGAGCTCTGGCTCCAGGTCGACGGCGGGGTCGCGGCGTCCACCATCGAGCAGTGCGCCGACGCCGGCGCCGACGTCTTCGTCGCGGGTTCCGCCGTGTACGGGGCGTCGGACCCGGCCGAGGCGGTACGTGCATTGCGCAACCAGGCCGAGGCCGCCACGGGCAAGGCGTCGTGGGCATGCGACCACTGAGCGTCAGGAACGTGAACGGCTCCCGGCAGGGCTGATCGACCGCGCCGGATCTGCAAGGATGAACGGCGAATCCAGAGTGTGAACAGCAGTGAGGAGATCGCCGTGTCGGGTATGTCGGCGGGCCGGTCAGCCATGCGGATGGGACCCGCTGAGCTGGTGCAGGCGGCGGCCATGGCCCGCCGCTTCTACCTCGAGGGGAAATCCAAGATCCAGATCGCCGAGGAGTTCGGCGTCAGCCGCTTCAAGGTGGCCCGGGTCCTGGAGACCGCCCTCGAACGGGATCTCGTGCGCATCGAGATCCGCGTGCCGGCCGAGCTGGACGCCGAGCGCTCCGACGCGCTCCGCGCCCGGTACGGCCTCAGGCACGCCGTCGTGGTCGAGTCCCCGGCCGAGGCCGCGGAGACACCCGACCCCGAGAACCTGGGAGAGGTGGCCGCCGACCTGCTCGCCGAGCTGGTCAACGAAGGGGATGTGCTCGGCCTGGCCTGGGGCCGGTCCACCATCCACATGGCGGCGGCCCTGGACCGGCTGCCGCCCTGCACGGTCGTGCAGCTGACGGGCGTGTACGACGCCGGGACCGCCGAGCGCGGCTCTGTGGAGGCCGTGCGGCGCGCCGCGCAGGTGTCGGGCGGCGACGCCCACCCCATCTACGCGCCGATGCTGCTGCCGGACGCGGCCACCGCGGAGGCGCTGCGCCACCAGACCGGGATCGCGCGGGCCTTCGAGTACTTCGACAAGGTCACGGTCGCCTGTGTCTCCATCGGTTCCTGGGAGCCGGGCATCTCCACGGTGCACGACATGCTCAGCGACGAGGAGCGGGCGCACTACGCCTCCCTCGGTGTCGCCGCCGAGATGTCCGCGCACCTCTTCGACGCCGAGGGGCGCCGGGTCGGCCGGGACCTGGGGGAGCGGTGCATCACGGTCAAGACCGACCAGCTCCGCCGGGTCCCCGAGGTCGTCGCGATCGCGGGCGGACAGCGCAAGGGGCCCGCGATCGACGCCGTACTGCGCTCCGGGCTGGTCACCAGCCTGGTGACGGACACGTCGGCCGCGGACTATCTGATGACGGCGGGCCCCGGCCCGAGGTCCGCCCTCAACCGCGCGGACCCGGATGGACCCTGACAAAGGGTGAGGCGGGGGCGGGCCTGGCAGCATCGGCCGCAGGGTGCCGCGACAGGCCCTGTGCCCCCGTCTCCCGGCCTGCCTGCTCGTCCTGCCGGCCGGCTGCTCCCCGGCCGACGGCGGGGCGGCCGGCCGCGCGGGCCGAGGGCATGGCCACCGTCCGGGAGGCCCGCCTGCCCGCCGAGGCCCGGCGCACGCTGGACCTCGTCGACGCGGGCGGCCCCTTCCCGTACGAGCCGGACGGCGCCGTCTTCGGGAACTTCGAGGGCCTGCTGCCCCGGCGGCAACGCGGCTCCTACCACGAGTACACGGTGCGCACGCCGGGCTCGGCCGACCGCGGGGCCGGCGCATCGTCACCGGGCGGGGCGGCGAGACCTACCGCACCGACGACCACTACGCACCCTTCACGGCGGTACTGAGATGACGTACGACCTCACGGACCGGCTCGTGGTCACCCTGGACCTCGACGGGGTCACCGACAAGGCGGGCCTGATGGACCGCTGCGCCCGCGCCCTGGGGCTGCCCGACTGGTTCGGCCGCAACTGGGACGCCCTCGTGGACTCCCTCGCCGACCACACCGTCTGGCCCGAGGGCGCCGTGGAGCGGGGCCTGCTGATCGTCGTACGCGGCTGGAAGCCGTACGCGGCGGAGCGTGCCGAGGAGTGGGCGACCGCCCAGGAGGTGTTCGCCGAGGCGGCGGACCGGACCGCTTCGCTCACCGTGGCGCTGGCCCTTGGAGGATTCTCCGAGCAGGGCTCTGACCAGCCTGGATGATCCGCCCGGGGCTGGCGTACCGGTCGACATGGGACAATGAAGTACGTGCTCTTCCCCCTGGCTGACCTGTCCGGGGGCCACCTCTGATCGACTGGGATGTGCAGCACGTGCGTTTCCTCAACGACATCCAGCCCGCGTACGACCTGACGTACGACGACGTCTTCATGGTGCCGAGCCGCTCCGCGGTCGGCTCGCGGCAGGACGTGGACCTCAGCTCCCAGGACGGTTCGGGCACCACCATCCCGCTCGTCGTCGCCAACATGACCGCCATCGCCGGGCGCCGCATGGCCGAGACCATGGCCCGGCGCGGCGGCCTCGTGGTGATACCGCAGGACATCCCGATCGAGGTCGTCACCGAGGTCGTCTCCTGGGTGAAGAGCCGCCACCTGGTGCTGGACACCCCGATCGTGCTGGCCCCGCACCAGACCGTCGCGGACGCGCTCGCCCTGCTGCCCAAGCGCGCGCACAACGCGGGCGTCGTCGTCGACGGCGAGTACCGCCCGGTCGGCGTGGTCACCGACACCGACCTGTCCGGCGTGGACCGCTTCACCCAGCTCGCCGAGGTCATGTCCCGGGACCTGCTGCTCATCGACGCCGACCTGGACCCGCGACAGGCCTTCAACACCCTCGACGGCGCCAACCGGCGCTACGCCCCCGCCGTCGACAGGGAGGGCCGCCTCGCGGGCATCCTCACCCGCAAGGGCGCCCTGCGCGCCACCCTGTACACACCGGCCACCGACGCGAACGGGCGGCTGCGCATCGCCGCCGCCGTCGGTATCAACGGCGATGTCGCGGGCAAGGCCCAGCAACTGCTGGAGGCGGGCGTCGACACGCTCGTCATCGACACGGCGCACGGGCACCAGGAATCGATGATCAGCGCGCTGAAGCTGGTCCGCGACCTCGACCCGCGGGTCCCGATCGCCGCGGGCAACGTCGTCGCCGCCGCGGGCGTCCGCGACCTCGTCGAGGCCGGCGCGGACATCGTCAAGGTCGGCGTCGGCCCCGGCGCCATGTGCACCACCCGCATGATGACCGGCGTCGGCCGGCCGCAGTTCTCCGCGGTCCTGGAGTGCGCGGCCGAGGCGAAGAAGTACGGCAAGCACGTGTGGGCGGACGGCGGTGTCCGCCACCCGCGCGACGTGGCGATGGCGCTCGCGGCCGGCGCGTCCAACGTGATGATCGGCTCCTGGTTCGCCGGGACCTACGAGTCCCCGGGCGACCTCCAGCACGACGCCGACGGCCGCCCCTACAAGGAGTCCTTCGGCATGGCCTCCGCGCGTGCCGTGCGCAACCGCACCTTGGAGGAGTCCTCCTACGACCGTGCCCGCAAGGGCCTGTTCGAAGAGGGCATCTCCACCTCCCGCATGTTCCTCGACCAGTCCCGCCCCGGAGTCGAGGACCTGATCGACTCGATCATCGCGGGCGTCCGCTCCTCCTGCACCTACGCCGGAGCCGGCTCGCTGGAGGAGTTCGCCGAGAAGGCCATCGTCGGCATCCAGAGCGCCGCAGGCTACGCCGAGGGCAAGCCGCTGCACGCCAGCTGGAGCTGACGGCCCTCCGAGGCGCACGGCCCCCGCCGATCCCGCACACCGGGAAGCGGGGGCCGCGGCACGTGCGCGCCCCCTTCCCCGGCGAGCGTTTCCCCGACCGGCGTCGCCCGCACCGGTCGGCAGTGCCCGCGCAACGAACTCCCGCCCTGCCGCCAGGAACGCAATGATCTTGCGGAGGTGCGCAAGGTTGCTGCATTTCAGCAGCAACGTCCGACCTCGTAGGGTTACGCGCTGTACGTGGTGCGGCTCGGACCCCGCCCGACGGGTCCCGGCTGTCGCGGGACGCCGTCCGTCCCTGCCGCGCGAGACCGGCAGGACGAAGGAGTCAGCGCGTGCTCGACCAAGGCGCACCCCCGCACAACGGCGGTCCCGCCGCCCCTCCGTCCCCGGGCCCCGGCGCGCGCCTGATGCGTCGCAAGCCCGTGGAACACCTGGTGGCCCAGGGTGGCCAGGGCGAGGCGGCTCCCTGCGCCGCACCCTCGGACTGTGGCAGCTCACCATGATCAGCATCGGTGCCACCCTCGGCACCGGCATCTTCGTGGTCCTCGGCGAGGCCGTCCCCAAGGCCGGTCCGGCGATCACGCTGTCCTTCGTCATAGCAGGTCTGACGGCTCTCTTCTCCGCCCTCTCCTACGCCGAACTGGCGGGCACCATCCCGGTCTCCGGCTCCTCCTACTCGTATGCGTACGCAACGATGGGTGAGCTCGTCGCCTGGGTCTGCGGCTGGTGCCTGGTGCTGGAGTACGGCGTGTCGGTCGCCGCCGTCGCGGTCGGCTGGGGCGAGTACCTCAACGAGCTGCTCGACGGCACCATCGGCGTCACCATCCCGGCCGCCCTCTCCGCCCCGCCCGGCGACGGCGGCGTCTTCAACCTGCCGGCGCTGATCGTGGTCCTGCTCGCCATGGCGTTCCTGATGGGCGGCGCGCGTGAGTCGGCCCGCGCCAACACGATCATGGTCGGCGTGAAGATCGCCGCACTGGTGCTGTTCTGCGCCATCGGCGTCCAGGGCTTCCGCTCCGGCAACTACGACAACTTCATGCCGCTCGGCATGGCCGGCGTCAGCGCCGCCGGGGCGACGCTCTTCTTCTCGTACATCGGCTTCGACGCCGCCTCCACCGCCGGTGAGGAGGCGAAGAACGCCCAGCGCGACCTGCCGCGCGCCATCATGCTGTCCCTGGTCGTGGTGACCGCGTTGTACGTCCTCGTCGCCGCGGTCGCCGTCGGTGCGAAGCCCTGGGAGGACTTCACCGACTCCGAGGCCGCGCTCGCCCAGATCATGCGCGAGGTCACCGGCCAGACCTTCTGGGGCACCCTGCTGGCGTTCTGCGCCGTCGTCGCCATCGCGAGCGTGGTCCTGACCGTGCTCTACGGCCAGACCCGCATCCTGTTCGCCATGTCCCGGGACGGGCTCGTACCCAAGGCGTTCGCCAAGGTCCACCCGAAGACCGGCACGCCCCGCACCAACACCCTGATCGTCTCCCTCTTCTGCGGTGTGCTCGCCGCCGCCGTTCCGCTCGGCCGGCTCGCCGACGCCACCAGCATCGGCACCCTGTTCGCCTTCGCGCTGGTCAATGTGGCGGTCGTGGTGCTGCGCCGGACGCGGCCGGACATGCCCCGCACCTTCCGCGTGCCGCTGTCGCCGGTGCTGCCCGCCCTCGGCTTCGCGTTCTGCGTGTGGATGATGGGCAGCCTGTCCACCATCACCTGGGTGGTCTTCGGCGTCTGGATGGCCGTCGGGCTCGTGTTCTACTTCGTATACGGCCACCGGCGCTCCCGGCTCGCCGCCCCGGCCCCATCAGAAGCGAAGTGAACCACCCGCAGTGCTGAACGATCTCGACGAACGCATCGTGCACGCCCTCGCCGAGGACGCCCGCCGCTCCTACGCGGACATCGGCCAGCTGGTCGGCCTGTCCGCGCCCGCCGTGAAACGGCGTGTGGACCGGCTGCGCGCCACCGGGGCCATCACCGGATTCACCGTCCGGGTGGACCCGGCCGCCCTCGGCTGGGAGACGGAGGGGTTCGTCGAGATCTACTGCCGCGGCAACACCTCCCCGGAGACCATCCAGCGGGGTCTGGAGCGCTACCAGGAGGTCGTGGCCGCCTCCACCGTCACCGGCGACGCCGACGCGGTCGCCCAGGTCTTCGCCTCCGACATGCGCCACTTCGAACGGGTACTGGAACGCATCGCCGGCGAGCCGTTCGTCGAGCGGACCAAGTCCGTGCTGGTGCTCTCACCGCTGCTGCGGCGGTACTCGTCGGGTTCGCCCACCTAGTGGGCGCGGGATCGAGGAAAGGCGGGGCGGATCCGCTCCGGCCCGTCTAGCATGACTGTCATGACCTGGCGACATTGATCCACCAGCCGCGCCTCCCGAGGGCCGCCCCGGGCGCCGTACGTCCTCCACGTCCGGTGTCCGAACCGCCCCTACGGGAAGGCCTCATGACTTCCACGCCCACGCGTGTGTCCGACGTCCGCGTCCGACGGCTGACCACCACGCTGTACGGCTACGCGTTCCTCGAAGACTTCATCCTGCTCTACCCGGTGTACGCGCTGCTGTTCAGCGACACCGGTCTCACGGTCTGGCAGATCTCGTCCCTGTTCGCCCTCTGGTCGGTCACCGGCGTACTCCTCGAGCTCCCCTCCGGTGCCTGGGCCGACGCCGTCTCGCGCCGGCTGCTGCTGTGGCTCGGCCCGCTGCTCACCGCCGCCGGCTTCGCCCTGTGGGTGCTCGTCCCGTCGTACGGCGCCTTCGCCCTCGGCTTCGTGCTGTGGGGCGCCGGCGGGGCGCTCGGCTCCGGTGCGCTGGAGGCGCTGGTCTACGACGAACTGGAGCGGCTCGACGCGGCCGACCGCTACGCCCGGGTGATGGGCCGGGCCCGCGCGGCCGGGCTGGTCGCCGTGATGGCGGCGATGGGACTCGCCGGCCCCGTGCTCGCCTGGGGCGGCCACCGTGCCGTCGGCGCCGCCAGCGTGCTGGTGTGCCTGCTGACGGCGGCGGTCGCCGCCCGGTTCCCCGAGCACCGCTCCCCGGCGGCCGGACACGAGAGCTGGACGGCGACCCTGCGCGCCGGACTCGCCGAGGCCCGCGCCGACCGGTCCGTACGCGGGGCGCTGCTGCTCGTCGCGGCCGTGAGCGCCGTGTGGGGCGCCCTCGACGAATACACGCCCCTGCTGGTCCGGGGCACCGGTGTCGCCGACCAGACGGTTCCCTATCTGCTCCTGCTGGTCTGGGCGGGCGCCACCGCCGGAAGCCTGCTGGCCGGAGAGGGGGAGCGGCTCGGCACGGCCGGACTGGCCGCCCTGCTGGCCGGCGCCGGCCTCGCCCTGGCCGTCGGCGCCCTCGACGGCACCCCGGCGGGACTGGTCCTCGTCGCCCTCGCCTTCGGCGGCTTCCAGGCGGCGACCGTGCTGGCCGACGCACGGCTCCAGCGGCGCATCGAGGACGGCGGACGGGCCACCCTGACGTCGGTCGCGGGACTGGGCACGGAACTGGCGACGGTCGCCGTCTTCGGCGGCTACGCGCTGATCGCCTCGGGGAGCGCCCACAGCACCGCCTTCGCGGTGTTCGCGGTGCCGTATCTGGCGACGGCGGTGCTGCTGCTCGTCGGGGTCAGAGCTCGGGCCGCCAAGGCACGACCGTGAAGTCGCCCGCGCCCCGCTCCACCCGCTCGAACGGGGCCGGGCTCACGCACGGGGGCGGCTGAGCCGTCCCGGCCGGGCTGCCGGTCGCGGCCCGGCGGTCGCCCCGTGCCGCTGACGGAGGCGGAAGCCGTCGCGGCGCCCGCCCGCACCGGTGGTGAGCGGCAGTGCGGCACCGGGCAGGGCGGCTCCCGTGCGCCGCGTACGGCGATTCCCGGCGGTCGTCACGGTGGTCGTCATGATGCCCCTCACCGCAGGTGAGACGGACGGCCACCGCTGTCCCGGCGCCGCACCCGCCGCACAGCGCACCCGGGGCGGGCGCTTGCCCCGGGTGCGACTCGGCGCGGAACCGGGCCATGACGAGGGCCGCGCAACGAATCGCCGCCCACCCCCGCGCAGACGCAACGAACCGCTCACCGGCGCGCAACGGCTGCTCCTTGTCCGGCCGAGCCGGCCGACCGTACCGTCTATCCGGCCCCCAGAAACCCCCCGCGTACCGGTGAGGAACACGCATGCGCACCGCCCTGCTCCAGAGCTCCGGACGGCCCGGATCCGTCGTCGGGAACCTCAAGGTCCTCGACGAGGCGGCCGGCCGCGCCGCCGCGGCGGGCGCCGGGCTGCTCGTCACCTCGGAGCTGTTCCTGACGGGGTACGCGATCGGCGACGCCGTCGACCGGCTCGCCGAGCCCGCCGACGGCGACGCCGCCGACGCGGTCGCGGAGACGGCCGCACGGCACGGCCTCGCCGTCGCCTACGGCTATCCGGAACGCGCCGGCGACACGGTGTTCAACTCCGTCCAGCTCGTCTCCGCCGACGGCACCCGCCTCGCGAACCACCGCAAGACCCACCTCTTCGGCTGCTTCGAGCGGGACCACTTCACCCCGGGAGACCGGCCCGTCGTCCAGGCCGAGCTCGACGGCCTCACCGTCGGCCTGATGATCTGCTACGACGTCGAGTTCCCGGAGAACGTGCGCGCCCACGCGCTGGCCGGCACCGACCTCCTCCTGGTGCCCACGGCGCAGATGCACCCGTTCCAGTTCGTCGCCGAGTCCCTCGTACCGGTGCGGGCGTTCGAGAACCAGATGTACATCGCGTACGTCAACCGGGTGGGTCGGGAGGGCGAGTTCGAGTTCGTGGGTCTGTCCACGCTGGCCGGCCCCGACGGGATCGCCCGCGCCCGGGCCGGCCGCGCGGAGGAACTCGTCCTCGCCGACGCCGACCCCGTCCTCCTCGCCGCGTCCCGCGAGAACAACCCGTATCTGCGGGACCGCCGCCCCGGCCTCTACGGCTCCCTCGTCTGAACCCCGCTCCGCCCGAAGCCCGTCCCGCAAGGAGTCCGCACCCCATGACGTCCACGGTGCCCAACGCCGTCGAGCACACCGACGAGCAGCAGCCGCCGATCACCATGTTCGGCCCGGACTTCCCGTACGCCTACGACGACTTCCTCGCCCACCCGGCGGGTCTCGGGCAGATACCGGCGACCGAGCACGGCACCGAGGTGGCGGTCGTCGGCGGCGGCCTGTCCGGCATCGTCGCCGCCTACGAGCTGATGAAGATGGGCCTCAAGCCGGTCGTCTACGAGGCCGACCGGATCGGTGGGCGGCTGCGGACCGTGGGCTTCGACGGGTGCGACGCGTCCCTGACCGCCGAGATGGGAGCGATGCGCTTCCCGCCGTCCTCCACGGCCCTCCAGCACTACATCGACCTCGTGGGACTCGAGACCCGTCCCTTCCCCAACCCCCTCGCCGAAGCGACGCCCTCGACGGTGGTCGACCTCAAGGGCGAGTCGCACTACGCGGAGACGGCCGACGACCTCCCGCAGGTCTACCGGGACGTCGCCGAGGCGTGGAACAAGTGCCTGGAAGAGGGCGCGGACTTCTCCGACATGAACCGCGCCATGCGGGAGCGGGACGTGCCGCGCATCCGTGAGATCTGGGCGAGGCTCGTCGAGAAGCTCGACAACCAGACCTTCTACGGCTTCCTGTGCGACTCCGAGGCCTTCAAGTCCTTCCGGCACCGTGAGATCTTCGGCCAGGTCGGCTTCGGCACCGGGGGTTGGGACACCGACTTCCCCAACTCCATCCTGGAGATCCTGCGGGTCGTCTACACCGAGGCCGACGACCACCACCGCGGCATCGTCGGCGGCTCCCAGCAACTGCCGCTCAGGCTCTGGGAGCGCGAGCCGGAGAAGATCGTCCACTGGCCCTACGGCACCTCGCTGAAGTCCCTGCACGTCGACGGCGAGCCCCGCCCGGCCGTGACCCGGCTGCACCGCACCGCGGGCAACCGCATCACGGTGACGGACGCCAACGGCGACATCCGCACCTACGAGGCGGCCGTCTTCACGGCCCAGTCCTGGATGCTGCTCTCCAAGATCGCCTGCGACGACTCGCTCTTCCCGATCGACCACTGGACCGCCATCGAGCGCACCCACTACATGGAGTCCAGCAAGCTCTTCGTCCCCGTCGACCGGCCGTTCTGGCTGGACAAGGACGAGGAGACCGGGCGGGACGTGATGTCGATGACGCTCACCGACCGCATGACCCGCGGCACCTACCTGCTCGACGACGGCCCGGACCGGCCCGCCGTCATCTGCCTCTCCTACACCTGGTGCGACGACAGCCTGAAGTGGCTGCCGCTGTCCGCGAACGAGCGGATGGAGGTCATGCTGAAATCGCTCGGCGAGATCTATCCCAAGGTCGACATCAGGAAGCACATCATCGGCAACCCGGTGACCGTCTCCTGGGAGAACGAGCCCTACTTCATGGGCGCGTTCAAGGCCAACCTGCCCGGTCACTACCGCTACCAGCGCCGCCTGTTCACCCACTTCATGCAGGAGGGGCTGCCGGAGGACAAGCGGGGCATCTTCCTCGCCGGTGACGACATCTCCTGGACGGCGGGCTGGGCCGAGGGCGCCGTCCAGACCGCGCTGAACGCGGTCTGGGGCGTCATGCGTCACTTCGGCGGCGAGACCGACCCGACCAACCCGGGCCCCGGCGACGTCTACGACGAGATCGCCCCCGTGGTACTGCCCGAGGACTGAGCAGCCTCTCGGATCCCGGCGGCTGCCCGCGCCTTGCCGTACACCGCGGCGGCCACGTCCTTGGGCTCCTGGGCGTCGCGCGTGGAGCCCCGCACGGTCCCGGAGCGGCCGGATCAGTCCGGCAGCGGGGTGAGCAGCATGCGGCCGGCGAAGCCCACCGCCGTGTCCAGGCGCTCGGTGAACTCTCCGGCGACGTCCGGCAGCCGGCGCAGGGCCCACAGGGCACGGGCCGTGGTCCAGGCGGCGTCCCGGGCGCGCTCCAGGCTCCACGCGCCGACCAGATGGGTCAGTGGGTCGGCGATCCGCAGCAGCTCGGGGCCCGGCGTCAGCTCTTCGCGGATGCGTTCCTCCATCGAGACGAGGAGGTCGCCCACGCGGTCGAACTCGTCCTCCAGATCGACGGGTTCGCAGGAGAGCGTACGGCAGGTGTCCACGACGGCGAGCGCCAGGTCGTGCCCGATGTGCGCGTTGATGCCCGCAAGGGCGAACTGCAGGGGACGTACTCCCGGATGGCGGCGGAACTGGAACAGCGGGCGCCAGCAGGCCGGTGGCCGCCGCTCCTGGAACACCGCGTCGACCGCGGCCAGATAGCGCTCCGCGAACCGCACGTCCAGCGCGATCGCCGCCCGCGTGTCCGCGAACCGGCCGGCGTCGATGCGCCGGTCCACGGCCCGCGTCACGGCGAGGTAGACACGGTTGAAGACCGCGACCCCGTCCCCCGCGGGCAGGACCGCGTCGAGGGCGCGCATGCGGGAGATGACCCGGTCCACGGAAGTGAGGACTTGTTCGTATTGCGCCATGAGCGCAGAGTCGCACCTTTAGGCTGGTACGAGTGGCGGCGGGCCCGACGCTTCCCCGGAACGGGGGAACGCGCCCGCCGTGGGGGAGGGGGAGCAACACGGTGTCAGGCTCGCGTGCCCAGCGGCTGGCCGCGCGAAGGGCGGAGCGCAGACGCGCCGCCCGGCGCCACGCGATGGTCGCGGCGGCCTCCGTGGTGGTCGCGGTCGGCGCCGCCACCGGGATGATGTCGGCGGTCGGTGACGGAGGCGGCTCGGACCGGGCCCGCCCCGGGGTGACCGCGTCGCCGCGCCTGGAACCGCTTCCCGCCGTGCCGTCGCCCTCGCCGTCGGCGACGAAGTCCCCTTCTCGCGAGGCCGGTCCGGGCGAGGAGGAGAAACAGAAGGAGAAGGAGAAGGCGAGCCCCGAGCCGTCCGCGTCCCGGACCGAGAAGAAGCGGCGGACCACCCCGGTGTCCACCCGTCTCTACCGCCACCCCGACTCCCAGGTCCTCAACTGGCTGCGGGCCAACCCCGACGACCCGCGCCGGGCGGTCATAGAGTCCCGGATCGCCGACCAGCCGGCGGCCGTGTGGTTCGCGGACCACTCCCCGGACTCCATCACGTCCCGGGTGCGTGCGGTGGCGTCCGGCGGTGCCGCGCAGGGCCGGACGCCGGTCCTCGTGCCGTACGCGATACCCGACCGGGACTGCGGCGGGCACTCCCAGGGCGGGGCGCCCGATCTAAGCGCCTACGACGCCTGGATCGACCGGTTCGCCGCCGGGCTGGGCACCGGCGAGGTCATCGTGATCCTGGAGCCCGACTCGATCGCCCAGTCCGCATGCCTCTCGGCCGGGCAGCGCGCCGACCGGTTCGCCTCGCTGGCCCGCGCCGGGCGAGTGCTGAAGGAGGCGAATCCCCGGGCGCGGGTCTACTTCGACGCCGGGCACTCCGGCTGGCACGCGCCCGCGAAACAGGCCGGCTGGCTCCGGCAGGCCGGGGCCGCTTCGGCCGCCTCCTCCGACGGCATCTTCAGCAACGTCTCCAACTTCCACGGCACGGCCGACGAGATCGCCTACGACCGGGCCGTGCTCGACGCCCTCGGCGGCCCGCCGGGTCTCGGCGCGGTGATCGACACCAGCCGCAACGGCGCCGGCGCCCCGGCCGACGGGGAGTGGTGCGACCCGGCCGGCCGCAAGGTGGGCCGGGCCCCGACGCTCAGCACCGGGGAGGCCGGGATCGACGGCTACCTGTGGGTGAAGCTGCCCGGGGAGTCGGACGGCTGCAAGGGCACGCCGGGCACCTTCACCCCGTCGTACGCCTACGACTTGGCGCGCTGAGCGTCATCGCGGTCGCCCGCGTCGTAGGAGGACATGCCCTCGTCGAGCAGGGGCTCCTGCGTCTTGAGGTGGGCGGGCGCGAAGGCCCGCAGCGCGTGGTAGCCGGTGATGACGACCAGCGTGCCGAGCGCGATACCGCTGAGGGAGAAGGTGTCGGTGAACTCCAGCGTGACGTTGCCGACGCCGATGATGATGCCCGCGGCGGCCGGCACCAGGTTCAGCGGATTGCGCAGGTCCACCTTGGCGTTGATCCAGATCTGGGCACCGAGCAGGCCGATCATGCCGTACAGGATGACGGTGATCCCGCCCAGGACACCGCCCGGGATGGCCGCCACGACCGCGCCGAACTTCGGACACAGACCGAACAGCAGGGCGAAGCCCGCGGCGGCCCAGTACGCGGCCGTGGAGTACACGCGGGTCGCGGCCATCACACCGATGTTCTCGGAGTACGTGGTGTTGGGCGGGCCGCCGACCGCGGTGGACAGCATCGAGCCGACGCCGTCGGCGGAGATGGCCGTGCCGAGCTTGTCGTCGAGGTTGTCGCCGGTCATCTCGCCGACCGCCTTGACATGCCCCGCGTTCTCGGCGACCAGTGCGATGACGACCGGCAGGGCGACCAGGATCGCCGACCACTCGAAGGACGGGCCGTGCAGGGTCGGCAGGCCGATCCAGTCGGCCCGGCCCACGCCCGACAGGTCGAGGCGCCAGTGGTCGGTGACCTTGCCGCTCGCGTCCGCCGAGTGGATCATGCCGAAGATCCGGTCGAGCGCCCAGGACAGGGCGTACCCGAAGACCAGCCCGAGGAAGATCGCGATGCGGGACCAGAAGCCGCGCAGACAGACCACGGCCAGACCGGTGAACAGCATGACGAACAGGGCCGTCCACTGGTCCTGCGGCCAGTAGGTGGCGGCGGTCACCGGCGCCAGGTTGAAGCCGATCAGCATCACCACCGCGCCGGTCACGATCGGCGGCATCGTGGCGTGGATGATCCGCGCCCCGAAGCGCCGCACCGCGAGACCCACGAGGAACAGCGCGGCCCCGACCACGAACACCGCGCCGGTGACGGTGGCGCTGGAGCCGCCCTGGGCCCGGATGACCGCGGCGACGCCGACGAAGGAGAGCGAGCAGCCCAGGTAGCTGGGCACCCGGCCGCGGGTGGCCAGCAGGAAGACGACGGTCGCGACGCCCGACATCATGATCGCGAGGTTGGGGTCCAGACCCATGAGCACCGGGGCGACGAAGGACGCCCCGAACATCGCCACGACGTGCTGGGCACCGAGGCCCGCGGTGCGCGGCCAGGAGAGCCGCTCGTCGGGGCGGACCACCGCGCCGGGGGCGGGGGTGCGTCCGTCGCCGTGCAGTGTCCAGCGGACGCCGAGATCCATGGGCTGTCGCTTTCGTCGTATGTGCAGCGTGTCCGGACCATTGTGGGGGCTGAACAGGGATGCTTCGTACACCTGGCCGGGTGCGTCCGGCGCGGCTGAGCGTCTGCTTAGGATGAGGGCGCGCCGCTGTTCGATGTAGGCGGCACTCAACCCGTACGTCCCAGGAGTCCCGCACCGTGACCGCCGAAGCCCCGCCCGCCCCCGCACTGTCGTACGGCCGGCTGATCCCCGTGACCGTCCACTTCGACGACCTCGACGCGCTGGGCCTGCTGCACAACGCCCGCTACCCGCTGCTGGTCGAGCGTGCGTGGACGGAGCTGTGGCAGGACAGGGGCGTCCGTTTCGAGGGCGACTGGGCCGCGGCCGGCGACGCCTGCAACGCGGTGAGGGAACTGCGGATCGGCTACGAGGCGCCGGTGACCCGGCCGGGCACCTACGCCGTGCACCTCTGGCTGGACCGGCTGGGCACCACCGGGCTCACCTACGGCTTCCGCTTCTGCTCGGCGGACGGGGCCGTGACCTACGCGCGGGGCAGCCGGGTACTGGTGCGGCTGGACGCCGGGACGCTGCGCCCGGCGCCCTGGAGCGAGGCGTTCAGGGCCGCGGCTCGGCAACTGCTGCGTCCGGCCGGTTGATCTTCGTACGGTCCCCCGCGCGCAGCACGCCCGCCAAGCCGGCGATGCCGCACGACAGCAGCGTCACGAGGATGAACGACACCATCAGGCTGGTCGCCTGGGCCAGCAGGCCGATCGCGCTCGGTGCGATCAGCCCCGAGGTGTACGTGATGGTCGCGACGCCCGCGATGGCCAGGCTCGGATTGGAGCCACTGCGCCCGGCGGCGGCGAAGCACAGCGGCACGACCACCGCGATGCCGAGCCCCATCAGCGCGAAGCCGCCCATCGCCATCGCCGGGTGATCCGCGACGACGATCAGCAGTCCGCCGAGGACCGCGACGACACCGCTCGTGCGGACCGTGCGCACGGCGCCGTAGCGGTCCACCACGCGGTCCCCGGCGATCCGGGCGATCGCCATGGTGAGCGTGAAACCGGTCGTGCAGGCCGCCGCGAGACCGGCCGACGTCTCCAGCTGGTCGCGCAGGTAGACCGCCGACCAGTCCAGGCTCGCGCCCTCCGCGAACACCGCGCAGAACCCGATCGCGCCGATGACCAGCGCGGAACGGGGCGGCAGCGCGAACCGCGGCGGCGGATCCTCGTCCTCGGCGGGCTGCAGATCGAGCACCCAGGTGCAGACGGTGACGCCCACCACCGTCAGGACGGCGGCCGCGAGCGCGTGGTGCAGCCGGGCGTCCGAGCCGAGGTGGGCGGCGAGCGTGCCGGCCGCCGAGCCGACCAGCGCGCCGGCGCTCCACATGCCGTGCAGCCCGGACATGATCGACTTGTCGAGGCGGTTCTCCACCTCCACGCCCAGCGCGTTCATCGCCACGTCGGACATGCCCGCCGTGGCGCCGTAGACGAACAGGGCCAGGCAGAGGGTGAGCAGGTTCGGGGCGATCGACGGCAGGACGAGCGCGAGCGTCCACAGCGCGATCAGCCCGCGCAGCGCGGTGCGGGCGCCGAAGCGGTGGCTGATGCCCCCCGCCAGCGGCATCGCGACGGACGCGCCCAGCGCGGGGAAGGCGAGCGCGAGGCCCAGCTGCCCGGCGCTCACCCCGGCGTGGTCCTGGATCCACGGGACGCGGGTGGCGAACGAACCGGTGACGGCGCCGTGCACGGCGAACACGGCGGCCACGGCATACCGCGCCCGCCTCACCTCGCGCTGTCCGTACACCACTGCACTCATCGCCCCGCCCCTCCCGGTGGTCCGTTCCCGTACGCGCCGCCGTAAACTATCAGGAACCCTGCCTGAAAGATAAGGGGCCCGGGCACCCCCGGCGTTCGTCCCGCGCCCTTCCGACGCTCGTACCGCGCACGTCCCGCACTGCCGGTCCTCGTGCGGACCGGTCCCGCCGATCTGGAAGGATCCCGGCATGGCCGCATCCCCGAGCACCGCCAGAGCCATCAACGACCGGCTCGCCCTGCGCCTGCTCCAGCGCGAAGGCCCGCTGGCCGCAGGGCAGTTGAAGCAGCTGACCGGTCTGTCCCGGCCGACCGTCGCCGACCTCGTCGAGCGACTCACCGCGGCCGGTCTCATCGAGGTGGTCGGAGAGACGGGAGAGCAGCGGCGCGGGCCCAACGCCAAGCTGTACGGGATCGTCGCGGGCCGGGCGCACCTGGCCGCGCTGGACGTCCGCACCGAGGGCGTCACCGTGGTCGTGTCGGACCTCGTCGGCGAGGTACTGGCGGAGGCCGCCGTGCCCATCACCGGGGACGCCGGGACGGGCCAGGCGGTGGAACAGGCGGTGGCGCTGGTCGAACGGACCGTGAAGGAGGCGGGCGCCGACCGGCTGCACACCGTCGGGATCGGCGCGCCGGGGCTGATCGACCCCGCGACCGGCGAACTGCGCGACTCCACGGGCCTGCCCGAGTGGCACCGCCGCCTGGTCGCCGCCCTCCAGGAACGGCTGCCCGAGGCACGCGTCAGCGTGGAGAACGAGACCAACCTCGCCGCGCTCGCCGAGCAGCGCGACGGGGCGGCCCGGGACCGGGACACCTTCGTCCTGCTGTGGCTGGGACACGGCACCGGCGCGGCCGTGATCCTCGACGGCACCCTGCGCAGGGGCGCCTCGGGCGGCACGGGGGAGATCGGCTTCCTCCCCGTCCCGGGCACCAGCGGCCTGCCGTCGGCCACCGACTGCGAGGGTGGCTTCCACTCCCTGGTGGGGGCGGCGGCGGTCGCCGGGCTCGCGGCGGAGCACGGCGTCACCGCGGAGCCCGGGGTCGATCCGGTCGCGGCGGGGGCGGTGCGGACGGCGGTCGCGGCGGCCGGACCGGCGTCCGCGCCCGCACGCTTCCTCGACACCCTGGCCGACCGGATCGCGGTGGGCGTCGCATCGGTGGTCGCGCTGCTGGACCCCGGATGCGTGGTGCTGGGCGGGGAGGTCGGCCAGGCCGGCGGCGAGGCACTCGCCGCCCGGGTCCAGGACCGCCTGACCGCCCTCTCGCCGCTGCCCGCCGAGGTCCGCCCCAGCACCCTGGGGGGCGGCGCGGTCCTGCGCGGCGCGCTGCTGACCGCCCGGGACCAGGCCCAGGACGAGCTCTTCGGAGCCCCGGAACACTGATCACCGACGCGGCGCGTTCCCGAACCGGGCCGCCAGGAACTCGTCGAACGTGCCCGTGCCGACCGCTCGCTCCGGCGTGAGGTGACCGCCGTCGCGGAACGCCTGGTAGGCCGCGCCGCGCAGGGGGATCCTCGCCACCGCGCGGCGGCGGCCCGTGGCCTTCAGATAGGCGCGGGCCAGGGAGTCGAACGTCCGCACCTCCGGGCCGCCCATGTCGTCGACGCGGCCCGCCGGAGCACCCTGGGCCAGCTCGGCCAGGCGTTCCGCGACCTCCGTGACCTCGATCGGCTGGTCCTTCACCCGGGCCGGCAGCAGGAGCACCGGCAGCTTGGCCATCCCCCGCAGGACCATGAGCAGCAGATCGTGGAACTGGGTGGTGCGCAGCACCGTCCAGCCGAGCCCCGACTCCTCGACCATCCGCTCCACCGCCAGCTTGGACTTGTAGTAGCCGAACGGCACCCGGTCGACGCCGACGATCGAGATGTACACGAAGTGCCCCACCCCGGCCCGCCGCGCCGCCGCGATCAGGTTGCGCGCGGCCTTCTCGTCGCCACCGCGCTGTGACGTCGCGCAGTGCACGATCGTGTCCGTCCCCGCGACGGCCTCGTCCAGCCCGCTCCCGCCCTCGCGCAGATCGACGGCGTACGGCTGTGCGTGCCGGCTGAGGACCCGCACCTCGTGCCCGTCCGCCCGCAGCCGCCCGGTGACGTGCCGGCCGAGCGTTCCGGTACCACCGGTCACCAGGATCGTGGTCATGCTGTTCAGCCCCTTCGGACACCGGGCACTCCCCGCCGGAGTGCCCTACGCCGGCCAGGACCGATCGGACGCCGTCGATGTGACATCGGCCCCGCGACCGGCACCCGCGCACCCGTGCGCCCGCGCCGGCCGGCGTCGTACGGAGTCCAGCTTCTCCGGGTTCGGTGCCGGGCGCACCCGCGCGTGGTGAGGCCCGGCGGCGGGCAAGGGCCGTCGTCACCGCCGCCGGGCCGGTCCTGTACGGGGGTCAGCAGGCTCCCTGGTCCCGCCAGACCCCCCATTCGCCGGTGGTGCCGGGCTCCTCGCCCCGCGTCCACCACTGCGCCTTCCAGACGTGTCCCGCGTGGGACACGACGCTGCCCCCGCCGTACGCGGTCGAGGCGCTCCAGGCCGGCTCCGCGCAGTCGCCCGGCTCACCGGGCGGCGTCGTCGGCGGGTCCGTCGGGGTGCCGGGCCCCGGCCCCACCACGGTCGTCCCGCGTGCCAGGTCCCCGGCCAGGGCGTACGTCCTCCCGCCGAAGGTCGCCGTCCAGTTCGACGGCGTGGACACCGGCAGGTGGTACACGAAGTCCAGCTCCACCGACGCGCCGGGGGCGAGCGACTGCCAGGCCGGCAGCTTCAGCGACACCCGGTGGTAGTCGCCCTTCAGGCCGCCCACGTTGCCGCCGGTGTGGTCGGAGCGGATCACCGTGGTGCCCCAGCCGGACTGGTCCTTGGCGTTGCCGGGAGCGGACGTCCCGTAGTCGAACCGGAATTCCGTGCCTCCCGGCAGGGCCGTCGACGTGTTGTTGGTGATCCTCAGCTTGGGGCCGATCGGGTAGTTGGAGTCGCCGAGCGGGAACTGCCCGAAGTCGACGCCGACGTCCAGGGCCTCGGACGGCATGTCGGTCGTCGCGCGCGTCGCGCCGTAGGGCGGGGCCGACTTGAACGCCTCGTACATCGTGGTCGTCAGCGTCGAGCCCGGCTCATACTGCCCCTCGGCCGCGTTCCAGCCGTAGTCGCCGGCCAGTTCCCACACCATCGTGCCGCCGATGCCGCGGTCCACGACGTAGTCGGCCTTCGCCCGCACGGACTGCTCGTCCTCGGTGGACAGGAACACCTTCTTCTCGGCGTTCCACAGCCAGGGCGCGACCAGCGTGGAGTCGTACTTGCGGGCGTAGGTCCCGGTCAGCTTCGTGTCGGCCGGGAAGCCGTAGTCGCTCACGTAGTCCCCGACGACGCCCTTCTCCAGGTTCTTGGCGTGCCACATCGGGTTGGAACCCGCGGGCGACTCCTTCCCGGCGGTGTCCAGGTCGTGCCAGAGGTTGTCGATCCCCGTCGCGCCGTCGCCGCACTTGGTCAGTCCGGAGCCCGCCGGGCAGTTCGTGGAGGGTGCCCTGCCCCACAGCCCGTCGGTGCCGCCGGTGACGTTCTTGAAGCCCCGCGTGTAGTACGGCAGTCCGATGTTGATGCGGCCGGCCGGCATCGAACCGCGGAAGTAGTGGTACGCCCAGTCGGTGTTGAGGTAGCCGATCCCGCCGTACTGCGAGGTCGTGTAGACGCCCGCGGCGGCCAGCTCCGCGTCCTTGCCGTCGTCGAAGAGGGAGGCGTTCGGGCCGACGTACTCGTTCCAGGCGCCGTGCAGGTCGTACGACATGATGTTGACGTAGTCCAGGTACTTCTGGACCTGGAAGGTCTCCATGCCGCGCAGCAGGTAGCCGGACGAGGGAGCCGCCACCGTCAGCAGGTAGTGCCTGCCGTCCGCCGCCCCCGCGCGGTCGAGCTTCTCGCGCAGCGTCTTCATCAGCGCGGCGTAGCCCTTGACCAGGCCGGCCCGGCGAGCGTTGGCGACGGACCGGTCGAGCGGGTTGCCCGCGTCCTTCATCGTCGTGGGGTACTCGTAGTCGATGTCGACGCCGTTGAAGCCGTACGTCCTGATGAAGTCGACCGCCGACTCGGCGAAGGTGTCGATGCCCGCCTGGTTGACCGAGCCGTCGGCGTTGGTGGCCATGGAGTAGAAGCCGCCGGAGTCCACCCGGTTGCCCGCGTCGTCGAAGTAGCCGCCGGTCTCGGCCCAACCGCCCACCGAGATGAGCGTCTTGACGTCCGGATGCTGCTTCTTGAACTTGTTCAGCAGATTGAAGTGGCCCTGGTAGGGCAGCTGCGGATCCATCCCCGCGCCGGCCACGTCCGGCCAGGTCATCCCCGTCGCCGGGTTCGTGGCGCCGTCCGGGCCGACGGAGATCTTGTTGCCCTTGTCGACGTGCGCGAACGCGTAGTTGATGTGGGTGATCCTGTCCCACGGGATGTCGGAGGCGAGGTAGGCGGGCTTTCCGTCCTTGCCGGTGCGCCAGCCGGTGAAGTAGCCGATCACCCGCCGCTGGTGGTCGGAGCCCATCTTCTCCCGCCCGGCCGAGTCGTAGACCGAGCAGTACGGGACGTCGACCCCCGGGGTCCGGTACAGGCCGTCGGGACGGCAGGACTCCTGGTCGGCGGCGTGCGAGACGGAGGCGGGCAGGGCCGCGAGCAGCAGGCCCGCGACGGCGGCGGCGGAGGCGAGCAGCGCGGGTCTCGCACCGGTGCGTGTGGGGGACGGCACAGTGGATTCCTCTCCACGGAAGTTGCGCAGACCCTAAGAGGACTAGACCATCGCGTCAATAGGTATGGACCAATTCGGCTCGTCAAGGAGCGTCGACACGAGGGGAGTTGCCCTTCGCGCGACGCTCGGCAGTCCCCGGGTCACCGCCTGTGATCCACTCCACATCCCTCGCCCGCATGGACGACGGCCGGTCGTGGCAAACTGGCCCTGTACCAGTAGCAGCGCACTCCGGGGTCGGTGAAAGTCCGAACCGGCGGTTACAGTCCGCGACCCGGTCGCCTCCAGCGGCCGGTTGACCAGGTGAAATTCCTGGACCGACGGTTAAAGTCCGGATGGGAGGCAGTGCGCGGCGGGCGGGCATCCATGCGCGCCGCCGTACCGGTTCGCCGTCGTGGTGAGCCCTGTCCGGCGTCGCTCCCGGTGTCCTCGCCCGTACTTTCTGTCGTCATCGACAGCCCCGGAGTCCGTGCCCGAAGAGGCAGGAGGACCCGGGAAGTGTTCACCGGAATCGTCGAAGAGCTGGGCGAGATCACCGCCGTCGAAAACCTCGACGACGCCTGTCGCTTCAGGCTGCGCGGCCCCGTCGTCACCCAGGGCGCCCGGCACGGAGACTCCATCGCCGTCAACGGTGTCTGCCTCACCGTCGTCGAGCACGAGGGCGACGAGTTCACCGCCGACGTGATGGCCGAGACCCTGAACCGCTCCAGCCTCGGCGTCCTCACCGTCGGATCGCGCGTCAACCTCGAACGCCCCATGGCCGTGGGCGGGCGCCTCGGCGGCCACATCGTGCAGGGACACGTCGACGGCACCGGCGAGATCATCGAGCGCACGCCGTCCGAGAACTGGGAGATCGTGAAGATCTCCCTCCCCGCGGACCTCTCCCGCTACGTCGTGGAGAAGGGCTCCATCACCGTCGACGGCATCAGCCTCACCGTCGTCGACGCCGGACCCGACTACTTCACCGTCAGCCTCATCCCCACCACCCTCGCCCTGACCACGCTCGGCACCAAGCAGCCCGGCGACCCGGTCAACCTCGAGGTGGACGTCATCGCCAAGTACGTCGAGCGGATGCTCGGGGACCGCGCCATCGGTGAGGGGGCGGCCCGGTGAACTGGCTCAACTCCGAGGCGTTCACCCTCTTCGACCAGCACATCAAGTGGTCGGACATGATCGGCAACGTCGTCGGGCTCGTCGCCCTCGCCCTCGGCTGGCGCCGCTCCATCTGGACCTGGCCCGCCCAGTTCGTCTCCGGCCTGATCCTCTTCGCGGCCTTCGCCACCGCCCACCTCTCCGGCAGCGCCGGCAAGCAGATCGTCGTCATGCTCGTCGCCGCGTACGGCTTCCGGCAGTGGAACCGCGGCCGGCAGCAGGCCCAGGACGGCTCCATCGCCGTACGGTTCGCCACCAACCGCGAACGCGTCCTGCTGGTGGGCGCCGCGCTCGTGGGCACCCTGGCCGTGGGCGGGCTGTTCACCCTGTACCCGTCCCTGTCCTGGGACCCCTGGCCGGACGCCTACATCTTCGTCGGCACGATCGTCGCCATGTACGCCCAGGCCCGCGGCATGGTCGAGTTCTGGTTCGCCTGGCTGCTCGTCGACCTCGTCGGCGTCCCGCTGAACTTCGCCAACGGCTTCGCCTTCTCCGGATTCGTCTACGTCCTCTACGGCGCGCTGGTCCTGTGGGGACTGCGCGACTGGTGGCTGCGCTCACGCGACGCGCGGCCCGCCCTGGAAGGAGCGCCGGCATGAGCGCCCACCCGTCTCCCGTCACCACCCCGAACGAGGCACTTCGCCCCGCCCCTGTGATCCCACCCACCCTGTACGGCACCGAGGACTTCGCCGACCTCACGCTCGACCCGGTCGAGAGGGCCGTCGCCGACATCGCGGCCGGCCGTCCGGTCGTGGTCGTCGACGACGAGAACCGCGAGAACGAGGGCGACCTCGTCATCGCCGCCGAGAAGGCGACCGAGGAGATCGTCGCCTTCATGATGAGCGAGTGCCGCGGCCTGATCTGCGCCCCCATGGAGGGCGAGGAACTGGACCGGCTGCGGCTGCCGCAGATGGTCGACGACAACAACGAGTCGATGAAGACCGCGTTCACCATCTCCGTCGACGCCTCCGCCGCCCACCGAGTGAGCACCGGTATCTCCGCCGCCGACCGCGCCACCACGCTCCGGCTGCTGGCGGCCGGCACCGCCGAACCCGCCGACTTCGTCCGCCCCGGCCACGTCTTCCCGCTGCGCGCCCGCTCCGGCGGCGTGCTCGTGCGCAACGGCCACACCGAGGCCGCCGTCGACCTGGCCCGCCTCGCGGGGCTGCGCCCGGCCGGCGCCATCGTCGAGATCGCCGGCGAGGACGGCCGCATGCTGCGCCTGCCCGAACTGATCCCGTTCGCCCGCAAGCACGGTCTGACGATCATCTCCATCGAGGACCTGATCGCCTACCGCCGCTCCGCCGAACCCACCGTCCGCCGCGAGGCCGAGGTCCATCTGCCCACCGCCCACGGCACCTTCACGGCGTACGGCTACCGCTCCACCGTCGACGGCGTCGAGCACGTCGCCCTCGTCCACGGCGAGATCGGCGACGGCGAGGACGTCCTCGTCCGCGTCCACTCCGAATGCCTCACCGGCGACGTCTTCGGCTCCCGGCGCTGCGACTGCGGCCCCCAGCTGGACGCCTCCCTGGACCGCATACAGGCCGAGGGCCGCGGCGTGGTGGTCTACCTGCGCGGACACGAAGGCCGCGGCATCGGCCTGGTGTCCAAGCTGCGCGCCTACGAACTCCAGGAGCGCGGCCGGGACACCCTCGACGCCAACCTCGAACTCGGCCTGCCCGCCGACGCCCGCGACTACGGCGCCGGCGCGCAGATCCTCGCCGACCTCGGCGTCCGCGGCGTCCGCCTGATGACCAACAACCCCGACAAGTCCGACGCGCTCGCCCGCCACGGCATCGAGGTCACCGGCCGCGAGCCGATGCCCGTCACCACGAGCGAGCACAACCTCCGCTACCTGCGCACCAAGCGGGACCGGATGGGCCACGACCTGCCCTGGCTGGACACGCCGACCGTGCCCGCCTGCGGCAACCAGTAAGAGAACCACCAAGGAGAGACGTGAGCGGCAAGGGTGCACCGGAACTGTCCGTACGCGACGTGGGGGACCTGCGGGTCGCCGTCATCGCGGCACAGTGGCACGAGAAGGTGATGGACGGACTGGTGGACGGCGCCCTGCGCGCCCTGCACGACCTCGGCATCGACGAGCCGACCCTGCTCAGGGTCCCCGGCAGCTGGGAGCTCCCGGTCGTCGCCAAGGTCCTGGCCGACCGCGGCTACGACGCGGTCGTCGCCCTCGGCGTCGTCATCCGCGGCGGCACACCCCACTTCGACTACGTGTGCCAGGGCGTCACCCAGGGCCTCACCCAGGTCTCGGTCGACACCGGTGTGCCCATCGGCTTCGGCCTGCTCACCTGCGACACGGAGGAGCAGGCCCTCGACCGCGCCGGACTGCCCGGCTCCAACGAGGACAAGGGCCACGAGGCCGTCACCGCCGCGGTGGCGACCGCGGCCACGCTGCGTTCCGTATCCGAACCCTGGCGGTGAGCAGTCCCCGTCACCGCGTAGGGTAAGGACCACCATGTCCAAGAAGACGTTCGAGGAGCTCTTCACCGAGCTCCAGCACAAGGCCGCCCACGGTGACCCCGCCACCTCCCGCACCGCCGAGCTGGTGGACAAGGGCGTCCATGCCATCGGCAAGAAGGTCGTCGAGGAGGCCGCCGAGGTCTGGATGGCCGCCGAGTACGAGGGCAAGGAGGCGGCCGCCGAGGAGATCTCGCAGCTGCTGTACCACGTCCAGGTGATGATGGTCGCCCGCGGCATCTCCCTCGACGACGTCTACGCCCACCTGTAGAACCGACGTTCGCGACACAGACCCCCTCACACAAAGGAAGCCGACCTCATGCTGCGCATCGCCGTCCCCAACAAGGGTTCACTGTCCGGCCCTGCGGCGGAGATGCTGCATGAGGCCGGCTACCAGCAGCGCCGCGAATCCAAGGAACTGCGGATCGTCGACCCGGAGAACGAGGTCGAGTTCTTCTACCTCCGCCCCCGCGACATCGCGATCTACGTCTCCTCCGGCCGCCTCGACATCGGCATCACCGGCCGCGACCTGCTGGTCGACTCCGGTGCCAAGGCCGAGGAGATCCTGCCGCTCGGCTTCGCCCGCTCCACCTTCCGCTACGCCACCAGGCCCGGCACGGCGAACGGCGTCACCGACCTCAGTGGCTTGACGGTCGCCACCTCCTACGAGGGCATCGTCGCGGGGCACCTCGCCGACCACGGCATCGACGCCTCCGTCGTCCACCTCGACGGCGCCGTCGAGACCGCCATCGAACTGGGCGTCGCCGACGTCATCGCCGACGTCGTCGAGACCGGCACCTCCCTGCGCAACGCGGGCCTGGAGGTCATCGGCGAGCCGATCATGACGTCCGAGGCGGTCGTCGTCCGCCGCACCGGAGGCGCCGACGAGGCCGACGAGACCGTCGAGCCCAAGGTGCAGCAGTTCCTGCGCCGTCTCCAGGGCGTCCTGGTCGCCCGGACGTACGTGATGATGGACTACGACTGCCGGGTCGAGCAGCTGGAGAAGGCCGTCGCGCTGACCCCGGGCCTGGAGTCCCCGACCGTGTCCCCGCTGCACAACGAGGGCTGGGTCGCCGTCCGCGCGATGGTCCCGTCCAAGGAGGCCCAGCGGATCATGGACGACCTGTACGACATCGGCGCCCGCGCCATCCTCACCACGGCCATCCACGCCTGCCGCCTCTGACCGGGCCCCGGAGCAACGCCATGTCGGATGTCACCCCGGACCAGCTGCCCGCCCTGCCCGTCACCTTCCGCCCGGGCCGCACCCGCACCGTGCTGCTCACGGCCGGCACCGCGCTGTTCCTGGTCATCACCCTGATCGCGCTCCTGCTGGAGCAGCTCGGCCCGGGGGAGCGGATCAGCTTCGTGTTCACCGCCGCGCTGCTGGCCGGTGTGCTGTTCCTGCTGGCCCGGCCGAAGGTCGTCGCCGACGAGACGGGTGTCACCGTCGTCAACATCGTGAGCAGGCGCCGTCTGGAGTGGGCGGAGATCCTTCAGGTGAACCTCCGCCCCGGTGATCCCTGGGTCTTCCTCGACCTCAGCGACGGCACCAGCCTGCCCGCACTCGGCATCCAGCCGGGCATCGCCAGGCAGCGCGCCGTCGCCGACGCGCGCGCCCTGCGGGCGCTCGCCGAGGCGCGTTCCACCGCGGGCCCCGAGACACCCCGGGGCTGACTCCCGGCAGGTACCTGCCGCAGTCGCCCATGTCTTGATTAATCTGGTGGGCGGAGGCGCGCCGACAGCGCCTTTGCCCCTGCCGCCCCGCCCGGTGCACAGGGGCTCCTGCTACCCGAGGAGTGACCCTCTTAGGCGATGGACGGATCGTCCTGCAGTACGTGCGCCGCCCCCTGCCGACATAGCGCGGACCCGTTCCACACGGTTCGCGCGCATGCGGAGGCGGCGGCATCATGACCACCCCTGTGCTGCTTCTCGCAGCCGCTTTCCTGCTGATTCTCGCCAACGGATTCTTCGTGGCCGCCGAGTTCGGCCTGGTCACCGTCGAGCGTCCGGACGCCGAACAGGCCGCCGCCGACGGCGACCGGCGGGCCCGCCGGGTCGTCGAGTCGCTGAGGGAACTGTCGTTCCAGCTCTCCGGCACGCAGCTCGGCATCACCATCACCTCCCTCGTCGTCGGCATGCTGGCCGAGCCCGCGCTCGCCGAACTGCTGCACGGCCCCTTCACCGGCATCGGCATCCCGGCGGGCGCCGTCCCCGGTGTCGCCGTCGCCGTCGGCATGCTGCTGGCCTCCGCCGTGCAGATGGTGATCGGCGAGCTCGTGCCCAAGAACTGGGCGGTCTCCCGCCCTCTGCAGGTCGCGCGGTTCGTCGCCGGCCCCCAGCACGCGTTCGCCCGCCTGTTCCGCCCGGTCATCGCCGGGCTGAACGCCGTGGCCAACCGTCTGGTGCGCGCCCTGGGCTTCGAGCCCGCCGAGGAGCTGGCCTCCGCCCGCACCCCCGCTGAACTCGTCTCCCTGGCCCGGCACTCCGCCCAGGCCGGCGCCCTGGAACAGGACACGGCGGATCTCTTCGTGCGCACCCTGTCCCTGGCCGAACTGACCGCGCAGCACGTCATGACCCCGCGCGTGAAGGTCAGCGCCCTGCAGTCCTCGGCGACCGCCGAGGACGTGGTCAACCTGACCCGGGCGACCGGTCTGTCCCGCTTCCCCGTCTACCGGGAGCGGATCGACGAGATCGTCGGCATGGTGCACCTCAAGGACGCCCTCGCGGTCCCCGCACGCGAGCGCCTGCGCACCCCCGTGGGCCGCATCGCCCGCCCGGCGCTGCTGGTCCCCGAGACCCTGCCCGTACGACCGCTGCTCACCCGCCTGCGCAGCGAACAGCCCATCGCGGTCGTCGTCGACGAGTACGGCGGCACGGCCGGGGTCGTCACACTGGAGGACATCGTCGAGGAGATCGTCGGCGAGGTGCGCGACGAGCACGACGGACAGGACGTCCCCGAACTCGCCGTCGCCCCGCCGGAGGACGGCAACCCGGCCTGGGACGTCGACGGCGGCGTCCGCGTCGACATCCTGCAGCGCATAGGCCTGGAGGTGCCCGAGGGCCCGTACGAGACGGTGGCCGGCCTGGTCGCCGATCTGCTCGGCCGGATCCCGGCCGTCGGCGACCGCGCGGAGCTGCCGGGCTGGCGCCTGTCGGTGCGCCGCGTCGGCCACTACCGGGCCGAACGGGTCCGCCTGGTACGAACGGCCCCGCTGCCTCTCGTGGAGGCGGCCGGATGAGCGTGCTGCAACTCCTCTTCGCCGCGCTGCTCGTGCTCGCCAACGGATTCTTCGTCGGCGCCGAGTTCGCGCTCGTGTCGGTCCGCCGCAGCCAGATCGAACCGCTCGGCACCGCCCGCGCCCGCCAGGTCCTGTACGGCCTGGAGCACCTGCCGCAGATGATGGCGGCGGCCCAGTTCGGCATCACCGTCTGCTCCCTGACCCTGGGCGCCGTCGCGGAACCGACGGTCGCCCATCTGCTGGAGCCCGTGTTCGAGTGGATGCACCTGCCGCACGGCATGATCCATCCGCTCGGCTACGTCATCGCGCTCGCCGCCGTGGTCTTCTTCCACCTCGTCATCGGCGAGATGGTCCCGAAGAACCTGGCGATGGCGGCACCCGAGAAGGCCGCGCTGTGGCTGAGCCCCGGGCTGGTGTGGTTCGCCCGGCTGTGCAAGCCGGTCACGATCGCGCTCGGCGCCTGCGCCCAGGCCATCCTGCGGCTCTTCCGCGTCGAGCCGAAGGACGAGATCGAGGCCGTGTTCACCAGCGAGCAGCTGAACCGGCTGGTGGAGGACGCCGGCCAGGCGGGCCTCCTCGACCCCGAGGAGGCCGAGCGTCTCGAGGACGCCCTGGAGCTGGGGTCCCGCCCGGTGACGGACGTCCTGCTGGACAGCGGGTCGCTGGTGACGGTCACGCCCGCGGTCACCCCGGGGGAGATCGTGGGACTCACCGCCCGCACCGGGTACTCCCGCTTCCCGGTGGCCGCGGACGGCGGCGCCTTCATGGGCTACCTGCACGTGAAGGACGTACTGGAGCTGGAGGACTCCGACCGCGCCGTCCCGCAGCACCTCTGGCGCCCCATGACGACGCTGCGGCCCGAACTCCCGCTGGACGACGCCCTCACGGTGATGCGACGCGCCGCGACGCACCTCGCCCAGGTGGCCGACGCGTCCGGCAAGGTCCTGGGCCTGGTCGCCCTGGAGGACGTACTGGAACTCCTGGTCGGCGAAGTCCGCGACCCGGCCCACCGTGAGGTGGCGGTAACGGCCCAGAGGACGAGCGGAACACCGGAGGAGGTGCCTGCGTAGCTGCGGGCAGTGGTGCCTCGGCCCCGTGCCTGAACGGCGTGGGAGGTGCCCCCCTGGACGCCACGGGGGGCGAGGGGAGTGTGTCCCCCCCCGCTCGAGCGGAGCCGAGAGCGGGGGAGGCGCCCCGCAGGCGCGGGCAAGCCCGACACCCCCCGAGGCGCCCCGGCGCCGGTGCCTCACATCGGCGTCGGATCCTGCGGGCCCCGCCCCGACAGCACCTCTCCATACGCCTGCATCAGATCCGGCAGCCGCAACGTCGCCAGATCGTCCCGCGTCAACGCCCCGGGATACACCGACAACCGCAGATCCCGGTACGCACAGCTCTTCTCGTACAGCGTCCGCAGGAACCGCCCGTTGCCCAGCTCGTCGATCCACCCCTGATCCACCACATGCCCGGCGATCGACCGCAACTCGTCCAGCGCCTCCTCGTCCCAGGCGTCCCCGTTCTCGGCGGCCAGCACCTCGCCGATCGCGGTCAGCTCCAGCGGCCGGTAGGAGGGGAAGTCCACGCGGGAGGTGAACCGGGACGACAGTCCCGGATTGGCGGCCAGCAGCCGGTCCATGCCCTCCGGGTAGCCGGCCAGGATCACCACCAGGTGGTCGCGGTTGTCCTCGGCCCGCTTCAGCAGCACCTGGAGCGCCTCGTCGCCGTAGGCGTCGCCCTTGCCGTAGCCGGAGTTGGAGAGCGAGTAGGCCTCGTCGACGAACAGGACCCCGCCGAGCGCGGAGTCGATCAGCTCGTTGGCCTTGACGGCGGTCTGCCCGAGGTACTCGCCGACCAGATCCGCCCGCTGGGCCTCCACCAGATGGTCGCCGCCGAGCAGTCCGAGGGCGTAGAAGACGCGGCCCAGGATGCGGGCCACCGTGGTCTTGCCGGTGCCGGAGGGGCCGGAGAAGACGAAGTGGCGTTTCGGCGGCTGCACCGGCAACCCCTGGCCGGACCTCAGCCGGGCCATGTTCAGCTGCGCCGACAACGCCTTGACCTGGCGCTTCACCGGCTCCAGGCCCACCATGCGCTCGAGTTCGGCAAGCGCCTCCTCCAGGAGCGCGGGGTCGGTGGGCCCCGTGGGCAGCGGAGTCCCCGAGGTACCCGCGCGCTCGCGCACCGACGGACCGGTGACCGACGGGAGGGGAGCCGGTGACGGCTCGGGCTCGGACAGCCTGAGGTCGCGGCCCTCGGTGCCGAAGAGCGGGTCGAGCATGTCGGGGCCGTCCATCATGTCCTGTCCGGCACCGGTGAGGGTGATCGCGGCGAGGTCGGCGGAATCGCCGTCGTACCCGTCGCCCTCGGCGATCGCGGCGAGCCGGGCGGCGGTGTCCATGAAGGCCGGGTCGACCCGGTGCACGGCCCGGTACAGGGGGAGCGCGGCCGCGCTGCGGCCGGTTCCCTCGTGGGCGCGGGCCAGCCAGTAGCGCAGCTCCTTGCGCTGCGGCTGTTCGCTGCGGCACCGCATCAGCGCCGCCGACAGCAGCGGTTCGGCCTGTCCGTACATCTCCAGACGCACCCGGGCCATGCCGGCGAACAGGCCCGCCTCGATGCCCAGCATCGGGTCGTCCACCAGCGGATCGGTGTGCCGGACCAGCTGCTCCCAGTCCTTGACCAGATAGGCACGGCAGGCGTGCAGGAAGCGGACCTGCGGATCGGTGTCCACCGGGGGCAGTCCGGCGAGCGCCCGGTCCAGTTCGGGGACGTGACGGCCGTCCAGCCAGTGGGAGGCGTGCGCCAGCAGCAGATCCCGGGGGCTCTCCAGCACCGGTTGCACCCACCAGCCCAGCCAGTACCAGGAGTTGAGCGCCCGACGGTGCCGGGCGCGCTGTTCGCCGAAGCGCTCGCGGTGCCGGAACATCCTGAGCAGCGCGGTCGTCGTGTCGACGCGCAGCGCGTGCAGCCCGAGCCAGCCGTCGGCCATCCCCGGGTCGATCCGCACCGCGGCCCGGAACTCCTCCTCCGCCTGCGGATAGGCGCCCATCGTGTAGGCGTCCACGCCCCGCAGCCAGGCGAGGTCGGCCGGGGCTTGCGGGCCCTGCGTGCCGAAGTCCATCACGTCCCCCACAAACCGTGCCCCCGTCGGTGTGCCGGCCGGCACCTCGGCCGTCGGCTCCCTTGGTCGAACCGCTGTGCCGCGGACCGGAGTTGCAAGGTGCGCGAAGCAGCGTCCGTAGGTCGCACCGAGGGCATCGTACCTGCGGCGGCGTCACGTCCGTAGGGTGCCGCGCACGTCAAAGGACGAGGCCGGACGGGAGAGTGCGGACCACGCTCGGTGACCCAGGGTGATCGTCATATGCCACAGAGCGGCCGGAAAATGTGAAGAGGGCAGAACGAAGCCCCCGATCACGGGGGAACAACCGGGGGCTTCGCGTCTGCGGGCGACCCCGAAGGACCGCACATTGAGAACGTAAGACCTGTACGGGCCCCCGGTCAAGCCGAGTTGGGGCACTCCGGCAACTTGTCCGGGACCGCTCTTCACAGGATCACCACATTGCGGATGACTCGTCACCGAGCGTGAGCGGAGGGGCTGATTCACCCGTCCCGGCAGGCCCGGGAAGCAACACGTATCCCTTCCGGCGCTGTCGCACCAGAAGGTCGGCGAACGGACGTGAGGGGTCGCCCGCGAAGTGCTCGCGCTCCGCGCGGACCCATCCGTCCCAGAACTCCCGCTGCTCCTCCCCGTCCCGCGCCCTCCCCCGCGACCAGGACTCCTCCCGGGGCAGGTCCATCCACAGCAGCAGCGCCAGATGCGGGCGCAGCGCCCGGCGTCCCGCGCCGACCCCCTCCACGACGACCACGGGGGCGGGCGGCAGCGGGCGGGGCGGTCCGAAGCGGCGGGTCCGCCAGTCGTACGGGGCGTAGTGCGCGGTCTCGCCGCGGCCGAGCGGTTCGATCACCTGGCTCAGCAGCCGTCCGGTCCAGCCGAACAGTTCCTCGTGACGGGCGACGTCGTCGAGCCGCAGCACGGGAGCGCCGTCCAGAACCTCCGCCAGCTCTCCGGCGAACGTCGACTTCCCGGAGCCGGCGTGTCCGTCGACACCGACGAGCCGGACCGGGC
Source organism: Streptomyces griseoloalbus (assembly GCA_014650015.1). Taxonomy (GTDB): domain Bacteria; phylum Actinomycetota; class Actinomycetes; order Streptomycetales; family Streptomycetaceae; genus Streptomyces; species Streptomyces griseoloalbus. The sequence goes on along the minus strand of BMUD01000003.1, from coordinate 54,181 downwards.
CGCAGGACGGGCCGAGCCGGCGGATACGGGCGGCGAGATCGTGAATGGCTGGTTCCCGGGGTGCTCAGAGCTGACGCAAGCACTCTAGGGCCTGTCTGACGATTCGCGTCGTCGCCCGCAGGGCGGCCTCGCGGCGTCAGGTGCGTGCTCTCGGCGTGCCGGGCGTAGAGCCTCGTACTGGATGTACTCGGCTCCGCGCCCGGGGCGGGTCCCGTTATTGGTCGAGTCCCATGTTGGTCGGCGCGGCACGGCCCGGGTGCTGGCAGGATGCGCCCGGCTGCGTTCATAGTTGGCGCACACCCGCTCCATCCGGCGGACGTACGCCGTCCGCCGGCCGTGCACTGGTCCTGTCCCGACTCCGACACCTGGGGGTCCTCCACCCATGAGCAGAGCCGAACTGCCCTCCCGCAGAACCCTCCTGGCCGCGGCGGTCGTCGCCGCCGTCGCCGGGAGCGCGGGCCCGGCGACCGCCGGGACCGTGACCGGCGGCGCCACCGACACCCCGGACGCCGGCCGGGCCGCCGCCCGCGCCGTCGACAACCGGGCCTGGACCTCGTACGCCGACTGGCGCAGCGGCACGGCCGACGGGACCCGCGCCGTCGCCGGCGCCCGCCCCGGCCTGGTGATCGCGCGAGCCGCCGGCACCACGGACTACACCGACCCGCACACCGGCCGCACGGCCCGGTGGGAGTACGCGACCTGGACCTCGCCCGTCCACCGCCTGGACGTTCCGGCCACGGAGGCGATCGCCTCCTGGAACGCGCACACCCCCGAGGGCACCTGGCTCCAGGTCGAGCTGAAGGGCACCTACTCCGACGGCACGCACAGCCCCTGGTACGTCATGGGCCGCTGGGCGGCCGGGGACCAGGACATCCGGCGCACCTCGGTGGACGACCAGAGCGACGGCCGCAGCAGCGTCTGGACGGACACCCTCGCCGTCGACGACGCGGCCTCGGGTCTGCGGGTCGTCTCCTACCGGCTGCGCCTCACCCTCCACCGCCGCCCCGGCACGGGCCTCACCCCGACCGTGTGGCGGGTCGGTGCGATGGGCTCCGACGTCCCCGACCGGTTCACCGTCCCCGCCTCCACGCCCCGTCTGGCCCGGGAACTGGTCGTCCCGCGCTACTCGCAGGAGATCCACAAGGGCCAGTACCCGGAGTACGACAACGGCGGCGAGGCCTGGTGCAGCCCGACCTCCTCGCAGATGATCATCGAGTACTGGGGCGGCCGGCTCACCGAGGAGCAGGTGTCCTGGGTCGACCCGTCCTACGCCGACCCGCAGGTCTGCCACGCGGCCCGGCACACCTACGACTACCAGTACGCGGGCTGCGGCAACTGGCCCTTCAACGCCGCGTACGCGGCGACCTTCAAGGGCCTCCAGGGCGTGGTGACCCGCCTCGGCTCCCTCGCCGACCTGGAGACGCTGATCGCGGCGGGCATCCCGGCCATCACGTCCCAGTCGTTCCGCGAGGAGGAGCTGACCGGGGCGGGCTACGGCACGTCCGGGCATCTGATGACGGTGATCGGCTTCACCGCCGACGGCGATGTGATCGCCAACGACCCCGCCTCGGACGACAACGAGGCCGTGCGCCGGGTCTACAAGCGGCGCGAGTGGGAGAACATCTGGCTGAGGACCAAGCGGTACAACGCCTCGGGCAAGGTCGTCTCCGGCACCGGAGGGGTCTGCTACCTCTACTTCCCGGCACGTTCGACCCCGAGCCAGCGAAAGGCGCTCGCGGCGGTGGGGGTGCGCTGAGCCGCTTCGTCCGGCGGGCCCCGGACGACCGGGGTCCGCCGGCGCGTGTGACCAACGTCTCGGCCGCACGAGCCACCCCCGGTGGCAAGGTGGACAGGGCCCCGGGGGGAGTCCACCGCACCACCGACACCAGCGAGAAGCCATGACCGCGAACGCAGCCACCGTCACCCGTGCCCGCACCGGCGGCCCGCAGGAGGACGGTCCGAAGATCCTCGAGCACGTCATGGGATGGACCCTCGTCGTCGTGATCGCCATGTTCGTGACCCAGCTGGGACTGCTGTGACCGGAGCCCTCGGGCTGCTGTGACCCGGCCCTCCGGTGACCTGCCATACTGCGGCGGACGTCCCGCCGCCCGCAGGAGACCTGGGTCGACAGTGAACATCAGCCGGCAGTCGGCCGTGCGCCCCGGCGCGCGCGGCACCGAGCGCTCCTCGGCGCGTCGCGCCGAACTCATCGCCATCGGACGGCGGCTGTTCGCCGACACGTCGTACGACGCGCTCTCCATGGACGACATCGCACGCCAGGCGCATGTCGCCAAGGGGCTGATCTACTACTACTTCCACTCCAAGCGGGGCTACTACCTGGCGATCGTCGAGGACTCGGTGGCCGGTCTGGTCACCCTGGCGGCGAGCGAGGGCGAGCTGCCGCCCGTGGAGCGGGTGCACCGCACCATCGACAGTTATCTGCGGTACGCCGAGCACAATCAGGCCGCCTATCGCGCGATCGTCAGCGGCGGCATCGGCTTCGACGCCGAGGTGCACGCCATCCGGGACGGTGTGCGCGAGGCGATCGTCGCGACCGTCGCCGAGGGCGCCTACGGCCGCACCGACATCGCGCCGTTGGCGCGGATGGGGCTGCTGGCCTGGGTGTGCAGCGTCGAGGGGGCCGCGCTCGCCTGGATCGACCGCGGTGACCTGCCCCGCGAGACGATGCGCGAGCTGCTGGTGAGGACGCTCGGCGGGGCCATGCGCGCCATCGAGGAACTGGACCCCGCCTACCCGGCCCCGGCGCCCGCCCGCCGCGACCGCTGAGCCGGCCGGACCCGGACGGCGCGGGGGCCGGAGGTCCCCCCGTGGAACCTCCGACCCCCCCGCGCGCTCGCAAGGACTACCGGATCGCCTTGATCAGCTCCCCGTCGGCGGTGTCGCCGCTCAGCTCCCAGAAGAACGTGCCGCCCAGACCCTGCTCGTCCTTGTAGGTCATCTTGGTCGCGACGGTCTCCGGGGTGTCATAGCTCCACCAGTCGTTGCCGCACTTGGCGTAGGCCGTGCCGGCCACCGTGCCGGTCGCCGGGCACTTGGTCTTGAGCACCTTGTAGTCGTCGATGCCCTGCTCGTACGTGCCCGCCGCCGGGCCCGTCGCGGTGCCGCCGGGTTCCGACCCCGTGACGCCGGTCCAGCCGCGGCCGTAGAAGCCGATGCCGAGCAGCAGCTTGTGGGCGGGGATGCCGAGACCCTTGAGCTTCGCGATGGTCGCCGAGGAGTGGAAGCCGGCCTTCGGGATGCCGTCGTACGAGGTCAGCGCCGAGTGCGGCGCGGTGGGACCGGCGGCGTCCCAGGCGCCGAAGAAGTCGTACGTCATCGGGTTGTACCAGTCGACGTACTGGGCGGCGCCCGCGTAGTCCGCGGCGTCGATCTTGCCACCCGCCGTGGCGTCCGCGGTGATCGCCGCGGTGACCAGGTTGCCGGAGCCGAACTTGGCGCGCAGCGCCGACATCAGGTTCCGGAAGGCGTCCCGGCCGCTGGTGTCGCAGGTGGCGCCGCAGGCGTTCGGGTACTCCCAGTCGATGTCGATGCCGTCGAAGACATCGGCCCACTTGGAGTTCTCGACCAGGTCGTAGCAGGACTGCGCGAACGCGGCCGGGTCCTTGGCGGCCTCGCCGAAGCCGCCGGACCAGGTCCAGCCGCCGAACGACCACAGGACCTTGAGGTCCGGGTGCTTCTTCTTGAGTTCGAGCAGTTGGTTGAAGGTCCCGCGCAGCGGCTGGTCCCAGGTGTCCGCCACGCCGTCCACGGACTCGGCGGCCGTGTAGGTGCGCTCGGTGGCCGCGTAGGAGTCGCCGATGGCGCACTTGCCGCCGGTGACGTTGCCGAAGGCGTAGTTGATGTGGGTGAGCTTGTCGGCCGAGCCCGATGTGTCGATGTTCTTGACGTAGTACTTGCGGTCGTAGGTGCCCCATTCGGTGAAGTACCCGATGACCTTCGAACCGGCGGCGGCCTCCTGGGCCGAGGTCGCGGCGGCCGTGGCGGTCGAGGCGCCCGCGCCGGCGAGCAGTCCGGCGCCGAGCACGGCGGCGCAGGCCGCGGACACGAGCGCCCGCAGGGTGCGGGGACGGTGGGGGGATGACATCCAGTGTCTCCTCGTGGGGGGAGGGGAAACGCGAGCCGGATTGGCATGAACGCGGTGACTCGGTCGGTGCGAAACACTAGGAGGACTAGACCAGTTGGTCAATGGTGCGGACCAATGTGGAAGGGGGGAGGGCCCGCTGGCGGTTTCTTGAAGTAAGCGGTCGTTAACTGGTGACGCGGTGCCGCCGATCGGGCATACTCACAGCGCACAGCCGCTGGTCAGCAGCTTCCGAGACCCGGGAGTGCGAGCATCGGCCAGGCACCGATACGACCCCGGCGGAGCCGCCCCCACCCAAGGCGCACGCCGATGTGCCCGAACAGGGAGGAGAGCGTCGCCATGCCCGACCGCGCCCCGCAGCCGGTGGACCGACAACTGCCCACGGACGAGGCCCGGGACCTGATCTCGCTCGTCCGCGACATCGCGCAGCGCGAGATCGCCCCCCGGGCCGCCGAGGAGGAGGACGCGGGGCGCTTCCCGCGCGAGGTGTTCACCCTCCTCTCCGAGTCCGGCCTGCTCGGCCTCCCCTACGACTCCGAGTACGGTGGCGGCGACCAGCCGTACGAGGTCTACCTCCAGGTCCTCGAAGAGCTCGCCATGGCCCGCCTCACCGTCGGCCTCGGCGTCAGCGTGCACACCCTGGCCTCGTACGCGCTCGCCTCCTACGGCGCCAAGGAGCAGCAGGCCGAGCACCTGCCCGCGATGCTCGGCGGCGGCCTGCTCGGCGCCTACTGCCTCTCCGAGCCGGCCTCGGGCTCGGACGCGGCCTCCCTGCGCACCAAGGCGGTGCGCGACGGTGACCATTGGGTGATCAGCGGCACCAAGTCATGGATCACGCACGGCGGAATCGCCGACTTCTACACCGTCATGGCCCGCACCGGCGGGGAGGGCCCGCGCGGCATCACCGCGTTCCTGGTGCCCGGGGACGCCGAGGGGCTGAGTGCCGCCGTGCCGGAGAAGAAGATGGGGATGAAGGGCTCGCCCACCGCCCAGATCCATCTCGACGGCGTCCGCGTCGGCGACGCGCGGCGCATCGGCGAGGAGGGGCTGGGCTTCGCGATCGCCCTGTCGGCGCTGGACGGCGGCCGGCTCGGCATCGCGGCCTGCGCGGTCGGCCTGGCGCAGGCCGCGCTCGACGAAGCACTCGCCTACGCGACCGAGCGGCGGCAGTTCGGCAAGCCGATCGCCGACTTCCAGGGACTGCGCTTCATGCTCGCCGACATGGCCACCCAGATCGAGGCGGGCCGCGCGCTGTACCTGGCGGCGGCCCGACTGCGCGACGCGGGGCGGCCGTTCGGCCGGCAGGCGGCCATGGCCAAGCTGCACTGCACCGACACCGCGATGCGGGTCACCACCGACGCCGTGCAGATCCTCGGCGGCTACGGCTACACCGCGGACTTCCCCGCCGAGCGCTACATGCGCGAGGCCAAGGTCCTGCAGATCGTCGAGGGCACCAATCAGATCCAGCGCATGGTCATCGCCCGCCACCTCGCGGGGCCGGAGACGCGCTGAACTGACCGAGCCCGCGCCAGGGCGCCGAGAGCCGGGTCCACTCCGGGTCGTGCCGACCGGGCAGGGTGCGGCCCCGGTCGGCCCACATCCGCATCAGATCGCGGTAGATCGGCGGATCCGGATACTGGGGCGGCGCCGGTACCGCCCCTTCCGTGGGCGGCGGCGCGAAGACACGGCGTTGACGCCCGGTCGTCGAGTACGTGGGGGTCGTCATACCTGGGCAACGCGGGAGCGACCGGACGGGTCACCAACCGCCGGAATAGAGCGTGCGTTCGCGGCCGTCCCGTACGGCGGATCCGACGACGACCGCGGACGAGGGCGGCGGACGGCGCACGTCGCCCTCGTCCGGGCAGGCGCTGGGATGGCGGGAACCGCTCAGGCGGCGTGGCGCCGCATCGACGGGACCCTGATCGGACGCGAGCCCGGACCGCCGACGTGCGAGAAGGGCTGGGTGCGCCAGTCGAGCCCCTGAGGGAGCGTCAACAGCAGGGCGGTGTCCTGCTCCTGGGGCGCGATGGACTCGTCCGCCGGCCGGGCCTCGGAGGCGCGGCGGCCGGTACCGGCGCAGACCGTGAGTCCGAACGGGTTCCACGGAGAGGCGCACAGCGCGTGCTCCGGCAGGACGTCCTCGTCCGCCAGCAGGGCGATGGGCTGAGCGCAGTCCGGGCACACGACCCGGTACATCTCGAAGGTGTCGTACGCGTCCGGTTCGTCGTCCGGGGCGTCGGGTTCGACGTACTCCGGTTCGAACTCGACGACGATCGGCTGCTGCCTCTTGGACGTGGTACGACGACCAAGGCGCTTAAGACTCTGCATTGGGTTCTCCCCCTCGGGCTGGGCCGTGAAGGCGCTGCGGCCTCGACCACAGCAAGCACTTCCCGTCCCCTCTCCGGGGTAATCACGGGAACATCACGGAGACCGTTCGAGGGGTGTGGCGTTCGTCACATGCCATGCGCAGGTGCCCCGTGCGACGCCTCCGTCCCCGTGCCGCGCGCGGCCACCCGGCACATCACGAACCGGGTATGACCTGGGCGGTTCAGGTATCGGAGGGGATCGAGCGCACTGTAGGTTCTTGCGCCATGGAGGAGCTGGACCGACAGATCGTGCAGCTGCTCGTCAAGGACGGGCGGATGAGCTACACAGACCTGGGCAAGGCCACGGGCCTGTCCACGTCGGCCGTGCACCAGCGGGTGCGCCGGCTGGAACAGCGTGGCGTCATCCGCGGCTATGCCGCGGTCGTCGACCCGGAGGCGGTGGGCCTGCCCATGACCGCCTTCATCTCGGTCAAACCCTTCGACCCCAGCGCCCCCGACGACATCGCGGACCGCCTCGCCGGCGTTCCCGAGATCGAGGCCTGCCACAGCGTCGCGGGCGACGAGAACTACATCCTCAAGGTGCGCGTGTCCACACCGCACGAACTGGAGGAACTGCTCGCGCGCGTACGCACCCTGGCAGGCGTCTCGACCCGCACGACGGTGGTCCTCTCCACGCCGTACGAGTCCCGCCCGCCCCGCGTCTGACACGCGCTCCACGGGCTGCGGGCGGCGTCCGCGCAGGGGCGGCGGGGGTGCGTGCCGCGACGCGTGGCGGTCCCGCCCCGTCGGACACGGTCGCGGGGCAGCGCCCACCGACTCCGGCCCCCGCGCGGCATCGGGTCCGGGCCGGGGCACCGGTGCCGTGCCGCACGCGTCAGGGGCGCCCGGAGCCGCCGGGGCCGGTGAGCCGGACCTGGATGCGGGGCGGGACGGGCGGCGCGCGAGACTGTGGGGCATGAGTGAACGCACCGTCCCGTCGCACACCGTCCTGCTCCGTCGCGGCGAGGTCCACAGCCCCGCCGACCCCTTCGCGACCGCCATGGTCGTCGAGCGCGGTCAGGTCGCCTGGGTCGGCTCCGAGGGCGCCGCCGACGCCTTCGCGGACGGGGTCGACGAGGTGATCGACCTCGACGGGGCGCTGGTCACCCCGGCGTTCACGGACGCGCACGTGCACACCACGGCCACGGGGCTCGCCCTCACCGGCCTCGACCTGTCCACCGCCCCTTCGCTTCAAGCCGCGCTGGCCCGCGTACGGGAGTTCGCCACCGCCCGCCCCGACGACCGGGTGCTGCTCGGGCACGGCTGGGACGCCGCCCGCTGGCCCGGTGGCCGCCCGCCGACCCGCGCCGAACTCGACGAGGCCACCGGCGGCCGTCCCCTCTACCTCAGCCGGATCGACGTCCATTCCGCGGTCGTCACCACGGCGCTGCTCGACCTCGTCGCGGACCGGGGCACCCGCGAGGACGGCCCGCTCACCGGGGACGCCCACCACGCGGTGCGCGCCGCCGCCCTGGCCGCCGTCACGCCGGCCCAGCGCACCGAGGCCCAGCGCGCCGCCCTCGCCCACGCCGCCTCCCTCGGCATCGGCACGGTCCACGAGTGCGGCGGCCCGGAGATCTCCTCCGAGGACGACTTCACCGGCCTGCTGCGGCTCGCGGCCGAGGAGACAGGCCCGCGCGTCGTCGGCTACTGGGCGGAACAGGACGTCGCCAAGGCACGGGAGCTGGGCGCGATCGGCGCGGCCGGGGACCTGTTCGCCGACGGCGCCCTCGGCTCGCACACCGCCTGCCTGCACGAGCCGTACGCCGACGCCGGCCACACCGGCACTGCACACCTGGACGCCGCCGCCGTCGCCGCCCACGTGGTGAACTGCACCGAGGCCGGTCTCCAGGCGGGCTTCCACGCCATCGGCGACGCCGCGGTGAGCACCGTCGTGGACGGCATGCGGGCCGCCGCCGACAAGCTCGGCCTCGCTCGCGTGCGGGCCGCCCGGCACCGTGTCGAGCACGCCGAGATGCTCACCCCCGAGACCATCGCCGCCTTCGCCGAACTCGGCCTGACCGCCTCCGTCCAGCCCGCCTTCGACGCCCTGTGGGGCGGTGCGGAGGGTATGTACGCCCGGCGTCTGGGACCGGAGCGGGCCCGCTCGCTGAACCCGTTCGCCGCGCTGCTGCGCGCCGGGGTCCCGCTCGCCTTCGGCTCCGACAGTCCCGTCACCCCCCTCGACCCCTGGGGCACGGTCCGGGCCGCCGCGTTCCACCGCACCCCGGAGCACCGCGTCTCGGTGCGCGCCGCTTTCACCGCGCACACGCGCGGCGGCTGGCGGGCGACCGGACGTGACGACGCGGGTGTCCTGGTGCCCGGCGCACCGGCCGACTACGCCGTCTGGCACACCGGTGAACTCGTCGTCCAGGCACCCGACGACCGGGTGGCCCGCTGGTCCACCGACCCGCGTTCCGGCACCCCGGGCCTGCCCGACCTCTCACCGGGGCGTGACCTGCCCGTCTGTCTGCGCACGGTGGTCGGCGGTCGCACGGTCTTCGTACGGCCGGGTGAGTGATCTACAGGGACGGCGCGATGACGATCATGCGCCGCGCCCCCGTCTCGCGACCTGCGGATCCTCCTCGCTGACCAGGCATGTGAACCACATTGCGCAGGTGGAACGACTGTTGACAGGCGGCCGCGGGGGGCCGGTAGGTTCGGCCGGGTCCACCACCGGACGCCCGACCGGAGTACTTCCGGCCACTCGTGTCAGCGCCGCTGGGTCAGGGACGGTGTGCCGCACCGGTGCACCGCCACTGGGAACCAGGCTCAGCGCCCGCGCCGTACGGAGGGACCGTTCCAGCCGGTCGGGGAGGTGTGACCCGGGTGGGGCCCGGGCGTTCAGTAGACAACGGCTTCAGGTCGATCCGCAGCCGGCGGATCCCGGGCCGGCCCGAAGGGCGCCGGGCCCCCATCCGCCGCCGTACGCCGTGCCCTCGTCGCGCCCGGGCGTCGGGCCCTGGACGCCGGGCCTCGAAAAAGGGTATTCCTACCCGATCTCCGGTGAACGACACCACCATACGAACGTCCTGTCACGTCATCGCAGGCCCCGGACCACTATGGTGGGACCCTGCGCACAGGACATGAAGGGGCAGCAGTGAACGACGGCGACGGGACCCTCGCGGCAGGATCCCAGGGAAGGAACTTCGGCCCGCTCGGCACGGCTTTGGTGATCATTCCGACCTACAACGAGGCGGAGAACATCAAGGCGATCGTCGGCCGGGTGCGCAAGACCGTTCCCGAGGCGCACGTTCTCGTGGCCGACGACAACAGCCCCGACGGCACGGGCAAGCTGGCCGACGAACTGGCCGTTGAGGACGACCACGTCCAGGTGCTGCACCGCAAGGGCAAGGAGGGCCTGGGCGCGGCGTATCTCGCGGGCTTCCGCTGGGGCATGGAGCACGGCTACGGCGTACTGGTCGAGATGGACGCCGACGGTTCCCACCAGCCCGAGGAACTGCCCCGCCTGCTGACCGCCCTCAAGGGCGCCGACCTGGTGCTCGGTTCGCGCTGGGTGCCGGGCGGCCGGGTGGTGAACTGGCCGAAGTCCCGTGAGTTCATCTCCCGCGGAGGCAGCCTCTACTCGCGCGTGGCGCTCGATCTGCCGCTGCGCGACATCACCGGCGGCTTCCGCGCCTTCCGCCGCGAGACCCTGGAGGGCCTCGGGCTCGAGGATGTCGCCTCCCAGGGGTACTGCTTCCAGGTCGATCTGGCCCGCCGCGCGGTCAAGGCGGGCTACCACGTCGTCGAGGTGCCCATCACCTTCGTCGAGCGGGAACTCGGCGACTCCAAGATGAGCCGCGACATCCTCGTCGAGGCGCTGTGGCGGGTCACCGCGTGGGGCGTGGGGGAGCGGGTCGGCAAGGTCCTCGGGCGCGGCGACGACAAGCAGCCCCACGCGTAGCGGCCTGGTCACCCCTTATCCCGCGCTGAGCCTGGCCCAGGCACACTGGGAGCATGACGACTGGAGCTCAGACCCCGTATCCCGTCCGGCCCCGGCGCTCCCGGCTGCGGACCTTCCTGCCGCTGAGTGTCGCCGCGTGGCTCGTTCTGGAGATCTGGCTGCTCACCATGGTCGCCGGGGCGTCGAACGGGCTGGTGGTCCTCCTGATCCTGGTGGCCGGTCTGCTCCTCGGATCGGTCGTCGTCAAGCGGGCGGGCCGACGGGCGTTCAAGAGCCTCACCGAGACGCTGCAACAGCAGCAGAACGGCGTGCCTCCCACGCCGGGACCGAACAGCGAGGGCAACGGCCTGATGATGCTGGGCGGGCTGCTGCTGGTCATCCCGGGTCTCGTCTCGGACGCGCTGGGCCTGATCCTGCTGGTGCCGCCGGTTCAGAAGGCCGTGAGCCGTTACGCCGAGCGGACCTTCGAGCGCAGGCTCCGTGAGGCCGCGCAGGGTTCCCTGGGGGACGCCTTCCAGCAGGCCCGCATGCGCCGGCCCGACGGCAAGGTCGTCCAGGGCGAGGTCATCCGGGACGAACCCGGAAGCACGTATGGGGACACGCCGCAGGGTCCGCGTCCGCCGCTGACGCGCTGAGGCGGTCGGAACCGGGCCGGCCAAGCAGGGCAAGGCCGGTTCCGGCCGAGGGAACGCAGACAGGACCGCGGGCGCCGTACCCGAAAGTACGGCGCCCGCGGTCCTATCGCTGTGCGTTGTGGTTCTGCCCAGGTCCCCTCCGGGATCAAGCCGACTTTCGGCTGTCCCGGGGGTGAACCGCGATGTTCATCGCACCGGAGCGCAGAACGGCGAGACGCTCCTCGAGGACCTCTTCGAGTTCCTCTCGGGTGCGCCGCTCCATCAGCATGTCCCAATGCGTACGCGCGGGCTTGGCCTTCTTCTCCTCGGGGCCGTCGCCGTCCACCAGGAGTGCCTGGGCACCGCAGACCTTGCACTCCCACTCCGGCGGAATCTCCGCCTCGACCGAGAAGGGCATCTCGAAGCGGTGCCCCTTCTCGCATGCGTACTCCACGGCCTGGCGGGGGGCCAGGTCGATGCCGCGGTCCGTCTCGTAGCTGGTCACCACGAGGCGCGTGCCGCGAAGAGCTCGCTCACTCATGAATCGTGCCTCCCGGGCTTGTCGCCCACAGGACAGGTGTCGCTGTCGTCGTCATCCGGTCAACGTCCGGTCGGCGGTAAAGATTCCCGTTCCGTGTCCCGTTCCGGGTCATGCGCGCCGTCGTAGCCGCAGCCTTGTCAACCAGTGCAGTACCCACCGGCGCCCGGTTTGTCACATCCGCTAGCAGATGTGACACAGCGTTTCGGCATCTTTGACGCGCAGTAACGGTACGCCTGGCAGGCCAAACGCGTACACTACAGCCCTTTCGCGCCGAGCGCTAAATCCGCTCGGGAACCGGGTTGCCCGCGTCGGCGATGGCACGGCGCACCGGCACCCGCGCGAGGAGCGCGAATCCCAGGACGAAGAAGCCCACGAGGGAGATGATCGCGTCCCGGTAGCTGCCCGTCAGCTGGTAGGTGAGCCCGAACAGCAGCGGCCCGAGCCAGCTCATCCCGCGGTCGCTCACCTCGTACGCCGAGAAGTACTCGGCCTCCTTGCCGGGCGGCACGAGATGGGAGAAGAGCGAGCGGGACAGCGCCTGACTGCCGCCGAGGACCAGGCCGATTCCGGCGGCCAGCACGAAGAACCACCCAGGTGCCCCGGCGGGCAGGAAGTACCCGGCTGCCAGGGTCAGGGTCCAGGCTACGAGGGAGCCGAGGATCGTGCGTTTGGCCCCGTACCGCCGGGCCAGCCGGCCCAGCGCGAGCGCGCCGGCCACCGCCAGGATCTGGACGAGGAGCACGGCGACGATGAGCGTCGACTGTTCGAGCCCCAGTTCCTCGGAGCCGTACACCGAGGCCTGGGAGATCACCGTCTGGATGCCGTCGTTGTAGACCAGGTACGCCAGCAGGAAGGCGAGCGTCAGCGGGTGCCGCCGCATGTCGCGGACGGTCGCCGCGAGCTGCCGGAAGCCCGGCAGGGCGGCCTCCCGCGCGGGAGCGCGGCGGTCGCGCAGCCGGCGCAGCGGCACCACCGCGAAGGCACCCCACCACAGCCCCGCCGACGCCAGGCAGATGCGCACCGCCATGCCCTCGGAGACGCCGAAGCCCTCGTGGCCGGTGTAGAGCACGAGGTTCGCGACCAGAACCAGGGCTCCGGCCGCGTACCCGAACGCCCACCCGCGCGAGGAGACCGCGTCGCGTTCCCCGGGCGGGGCGATCTGCGGCAGATAGGAGTTGTAGAGCATCATCGCCACGGACTGCGCCGCGTTGGCCACGATCAGCAGCACCCCGCCCAGCAGGTAGCGCTCGCCGCCGAGGAAGAACATGCCCGCAGTCGCCGCGGCCCCGGTGTAGGCGGCGGCCGCGAGGAGCGGCTTCTTGCGCCCGGTGCGGTCCGCGGCGGCGCCCACCAGCGGCATCACCAGCACGGCCACGATCACCGACAGGGAGACGGAGTAGGCGAAGAAGGACCCCGCGCGTACCGGTATGCCCAGCGGGTGGACGAACCCGTCCGCGTCCGCCGCCGCCTCGGCGACCGACGTCAGATAGGGGCCGAGGAACACGGTGAGCACGCTCGTGGAGTACACGGAGCACGCCCAGTCGTAGACGTACCAGCCGCGCTGCTCGCGCCGCCGCTTAGCGGCCTCGTCCCCCACCGGTGACCGCACGGTGTCGGTGTCCACCCGTGCCCCCTCGCTTCCCCGTGACCGCGCGGAGGCGGGGCACGGGGTGTCAGACCCAGATGCCGCGGTCCTCCATGACCTTGCGCAGTGTGTCGATGTGATCGGTCATGATGCCATCCACTCCCAGGTCCAGGAGCCGGTGCATCCGCTCGGCCTCGTTGATCGTCCATACATGTACCCGCAGCCCGCGCGCGTGGGCGGCCCGCACGAAGCGGTGATCGACCACCCGGATGCCCGACTGCTCCTCGGGAACCTGGGCGGCGACGGCCGACCGGCGCACCGTGGCCGGCAGCCCCCAGGACCGCAGCCGCAGGTTCAGCACGCCCCGGGTGCCGTACGAGGTGGCCAGCCGCGGGCCGGCCAGCCGCTGTGCCCGCACCACGCGGGCCTCGGAGAACGAGCCGAGGCAGATCCGGTCCCAGGAGCCGGTGCGCTCGATCAGGTCCAGAAAGGGCAGCAGGGCCGCTTCGGCCTTCACGTCGACGTTCCAGCGCACCTCGGGGAAGGTCTCCAGGAGCTCCTCGAACAGGGGGACCGGTTCCTCGCCCGCCACGCGCGCGTGCGCCACGTCGCGCCACGGCAGGTCGGCGATCCGGCCCGCGCCGTCCGTCACCCGGTCGAGGGTCGCGTCGTGGAAGGCGACCAGCCGGCCGTCACGCGTGGCGTGCACGTCGGTCTCGATGTACCGGTAGCCCGCCTCGACGGCGCACCGGAACTGCCGCACGGTGTTCTCCAGCCCGTCCGCCGCTCCGCCCCGGTGGGCGAAGGGGATCGGGCCGGGATGATCGAGGTAGGGGTGGCGTATCCGCGGGGTCACGGACGCAGTATCGCTCGCCGCGGTCGACCGGTGGCAACGACCGTGCTGCCGTCGGATGCCGAGGGAACGGCGAACGCGCGCAGGAAGAGCTGGGCGAGCGGACCGATCGCCACCGCGTACAGCAGGGTGCCGACGCCCACCGTGCCGCCGAGGACGAAGCCCGTGACCACCACCGTGATCTCGATGGCCGTGCGGACAACGCGGATCGAAACCCCGGTGCGCTGGTGCAGTCCCGTCATCAGGCCGTCGCGCGGGCCCGCACCGAAGCGCGCCGCGATGTACAGCCCGGTCGCCGCGCCGTTCAGCACGATGCCCGCCGCCAGCAGCGGCACGCGGACGGCCAGACCGTGCGCGTCCGGCACCACGGTCAGGGTCGCGTCCATCGCCGCGCCGATCACCAGCACATTGGAGACCGTGCCCAGCCCGGGCCGCTGACGCAGCGGAATCCACAGCAACAGCACCGCCGCGCCCAGGATGGTCAGCACCACGCCCATCGACAGCCCCGTCCGCTCGGACAGGCCCTGGTGCAGCACGTTCCACGGCTCGAGACCGAGCCCCGACCGCACCAGCAGCGCCGAGCTCGCGCCGTACAGCGCCAGTCCGGCGTACAGCTGGAACAGCCGTCGTGCGAGATGTCCGTGCCGGGACGAGTACCTGGCCAAAATGTGCCCCCCTGTGGTGGAAGTGGACCGATGCGTGACACCCTGTGGCTTGGCTGATGATGTTATCCATGGCCAATCAGGGGAAGGTGGACTGATTCTCATGGCCCAGTGGACCTCCGCGGTGGGCGCGGCTCAGCTCGCCCGGCTGCTCAAGTCCCAGCAGGGCGGCCCGACCGGCCCGGGAACCCGCCGTCCGCCCGCCTACCGCGCGCTCGCCGACGGCATCCGCCTGCTGGTGCTCGAGGGGCGCGTGCCGGTGGCGGCGCGGCTGCCCGCCGAGCGGGAGCTCGCCCTCGGCCTGTCCGTGAGCCGCACCACCGTCGCCGCCGCCTACGAGGCGCTGCGCGCCGAGGGCTTCCTGGAGTCGCGGCGCGGCGCGGGCAGCTGGACCGCGGTCCCGGCGGGCAATCCGGTGCCCGCGCGAGGGCTGGAACCACTGCCGCCCGAAGCGCTCGGCTCGGTGATCGACCTCGGCTGCGCCGCGCTGCCGGCGCCCGAGCCATGGCTCACCCGTGCCGTCCAGGGCGCTCTGGAAGAGCTTCCGCCGTACGCGCACACCCATGGCGACTATCCCGCCGGGCTGCCCGCGCTGCGCGCGATGATCGCCGACCGCTACACCGCGCGGGGCATCCCGACCATGCCCGAGCAGATCATGGTGACGACGGGCGCCATGGGCGCCATCGACGCCATCTGTCACCTCTTCGGAGGGCGCGGCGAACGCATCGCCGTCGAGTCGCCGTCCTACGCCAACATCCTCCAGCTGATGCGGGAGGCCGGCGCCCGGCTCGTCCCCGTGGCCATGGCCGAGGGCCTGGCCGGCTGGGACATGGACCGCTGGCGCCAGGTACTGCGGGAGGCGGCGCCCCGTATCGCCTACGTCGTCGCCGACTTCCACAATCCGACCGGTGCCCTCGCCGGCGAGGACCAGCGGCGCCGTCTGGTGGACGCGGCGCGCTCGGCGGGCACGGTGCTGATCGCCGACGAGACGATGAGCGAGCTGTGGCTCGACGCCGATGTGGAGATGCCGCGCCCGGTCTGCGCCTTCGACCCGGCCGGGTCCACGGTGATCACGGTCGGCTCGGCGAGCAAGGCCTTCTGGGCCGGGATGCGCATCGGCTGGGTGCGCGCGGCCCCCGACGTGATCCGCAGCCTCGTCGCCGCACGCGCGTACGCCGATCTGGGCACGCCGGTACTGGAACAGCTGGCCGTGAACTGGCTGTTCGGCACCGGCGGCTGGGAGCAGGCGGTGGAGATGCGACGCGCCCAGGCCCGGCAGAACCGGGACGAGCTGGTGAGCGCGGTACGGCGGGAGCTGCCCGACTGGGAGTTCGAGGTGCCGCGGGGCGGGCTCACGCTGTGGGTGCGCACCGGAGGGCTCTCCGGCTCGCGGCTCGCCGAGGCGGGCGAGCGGGTCGGCGTGCGGGTGCCGTCCGGGCCCCGCTTCGGGGTCGACGGGGCGTTCGAGGGGTACGTGCGGCTGCCGTTCACGGTGGGCGGTGCCGTCGCCGAGGAGGCGGCGGTACGCCTGGCCGCGGCGGCACGGATCGTCGAGTCGGGCGGCACGTCCGGGGCGGAGACACCGCGCACCTTCGTGGCGTAGCGCGCGACGGGGGGCGCGGCCGGGCTTTCGGCGGAGCGGAGCCGGTGGCGACCGGGCCGGGCCCGGCGCCCCCGGCGCGGACAGTCGTCCACGCGGCGGTGACGGCACCGCTCGCCGCGGTGGCCGTCGCAGGCCCCGGGGGCGGGCCGGTCAGGAAGAGGATTCCGCGACCGCCGCCTCCGTGACGTCCGCCTCCGCGGGCACGGTCTCCTTGCGCACGGTCTCCTCGGGCACGGTTTCCCTGGGCGTTGTCGTCTCGACGCCCGCGCCCGTGGCCGCCTGCTCCGCGCCCGCCTCGGCCTCGGTGGCGCCCGCCGCGGCGGGCACCTTCTCCCTCGCCGCCTTCTCCAGGTTCACGGCATCCGGCTCCACGCGTCCCGGCTCCAGCCGCTCCGGCTCCTCGTCCGCCGGAGTCGTACGGGGCGGCAGCAGGTCCAGGACCGCCTGCCGGTGGGCGTCGCTGGTCGCGTCGTCGTACGGGTCCGGTGTCGCCGGGACCTGGAGGCGGTGCACCGGCCCCACGCCCAGGCGGGCGTAGCCGCGTCCCGGGGGGACCTGATCGACGGGTGTGGTGTGCGGGGGTGCCCCCAGGACGGCCGCCAGCTGCTCCGCCGTCGCGGGACCGAGGACGACCCGCGCGCGTGTGTGCTGCCGCACCGGCTCGCCGAGGGCGTCCAGGCTGTCGAGCTGATCGGCGACGACCACGGTGACGTTCGCCGGGCGGCCGTGCCGCAGCGGGACCTGGAGCAGCGACTGGGGATCCTTGCGGTCGTCCGCGGCGGCCAGGTGGGTGAACGCGCTCGGCCGGTCCAGCAGGAGCCACAGGGGACGCCTGGTGTCCTCGGGCGGCGGGTCGCCCGCCTGATGAGCACGGTGGGCGGCGATCAGCCGGCGCTCCGTCTCCTGTGCGGCCCATTCCAGGATGGCCAGCGACCCCGTCAGACCGCACTCGACGGCGAGCACGCCGTCCCGGCCGGTCAGGCAGGCGTACTCGCCGGTGCCGCCACCGTCGACGATCACCACGTCGCCGTGGTGGAGGGCCTGCAGGGCGATGGAGCGCAGCAGGGTCGAGGTGCCGCTGCCCGGCTGTCCGACCGCGAGCAGATGGGGTTCGGTGGAGCGGATACCGGTGCGCCAGACCACGGGGGGAACGTCGCGCCGCTCCTCGCCGTGGGCGCCGTGGGTGAGCGGCAGCGTGCGCTGCACCCCGGTGGGGTCCGTGAAGCCGAGGACCGTCTCGCCCGGTGCCGTGACGAAGGGCTGGGCGGCGATGTCGGTGGGCAGGGGCGCGAGGACGCGGACCGTGAGCTGGTTGCCCTCCTCGTCCCACGCGAAGTGGTACTCGCGGCCGCGCCCCGACTTGGCGCCGAGCAGATGCTCGATCCGCGCCCGGGACTCCGGCTCGGCGTCGGTGAAGTAGGCGGGGTAGCGGATCACCAGGTGTGCGATCCGGCCCGTGCCGTCGAACTCGTACTCCGAGAAGGTCTTCGTCCAGTCGCCGCCGTGGGCGTAGAGCGGTTCGGGGTCCTCGGCGGTCGAGAAGTACGGCACCAGGGCGTCGTAGAGCGACTGCAGGCGCTGGGCCTGCGACGCGTCGGGTCCGTCGGGTGCCGACGGGGTGCGGTCCCGGCCCTGCCAGGCGGCCGCCGCCATCAGGGTGATGACGGCGAGCAGCGGACCGTACGGCGCCAGCGCCACGACCAGCACGACCGACGCCACCATGAAGAGCAGCGCGCCGCGCCTGTCCTTGGGCGTGTCGGCCCACCTGCGCCGTCCGGCCGAGGCCAGCCGGCGCAGGCCGCGCGTGATGGTGATCAGCGGGTGGAGGACATCCGTGGCGCTGTCGGCCGCCGTCCTGGCCAGCTCCCGGCTCCGGGCGAGCGGTGCGCCGCCGTTGCTCAGAATGCGGGGGAGAGGGCGCCGGGCCACTGCTGCCTCCAGACGATGCGTACGGGCGGGCGGGGTGTGGTCGGGCGGATCAGAACTTGAATCCGCCCAGGAGGCCGGCCAGGCTTTCGCCGCCCGCCTTGATGCTGGGTGCGATGGCCGTGCTGGCCAGATAGAAGCCGAACAGCATCGCCACCAAGGCGTGCGACGCCTTCAGCCCGTCCTTGCGGAAGAAGACGAAGACGACGATGCCGAGCAGGACCACGCATGAGACCGAGATGATCATGTGAGTTCTCCTGGTTTGCGGGGACAGTCACCATGAGTACTTCCAGGCTCACAGAATGTATCTATACGATAAAAGGTGCAACTGGGTGCTTTCTCGGCATTTACCCTCGGATGGTCCTGCCGTGATCTTTACCTCGGGCGCATCGGCTCATGTGTCGCGCGAGCCAGTACGCTGGCGATTCACCCGTACGGCTCTGCACCGCTCGCAGACGTACGTCCTGTCCCCGAAGCACGCAGCAGGTGCGTGTGCAGTGAGAGGTGGTCCGGCCGATGACTGAAGCCCCCGACCCCGAGGTCGTGGAGCTCGCGACCAAGATCTTCGATCTGGCCCGGCGCGGCCGGACCAGCGAACTCGTGGCCTACGTCGACGCGGGTGTGCCGGCCGACCTCACCAACGACCGCGGCGACTCGCTCGTGATGCTCGCCGCCTATCACGGCCACGCCGACGCGGTACGCGCGCTGCTGGAGCGCGGCGCCGACGCCGACCGCGTCAACGACCGGGGCCAGACGCCACTCGCGGGGGCGGTCTTCAAGGGCGAGACCGAGGTGATCGAGGCCCTCCTGAAGGGCGGCGCCGATCCGTCCGCCGGCACCCCCTCGGCCGTCGACACCGCCAGGATGTTCGGCCGTACGGAATTGCTCGACCTGTTCGGTGAGCGCTGAACGACATGCTCTGACCAGCGACGACACGGAAAACGGGGGAGGCGGTACAGGGCCGCCGAAATTTCGGTCGCGGTAGGTGTGACCGCCGGGTCATCATGACGAAGTGATTCACGGACGCGATGGCTGGGCAGGTGTTGCCGCACCGCGCGGGCCGTGATCGGTCCGCATGGGCCACCGACGAGAGGCAGAGAGAAATGGTCTACAGCAAGCAGGAAACGGCGGGCGCCCCGACGTGTTGTCACGTGGCCAGGTAAGGCACGTCCCCGGTTGCGTCGACGCTTGATATGAGGCTGTTTCCCATGTTCGATCCGGTCATAGCGCCCAGCGGTACGCTGCTCGGCCTGCTCCAGCGGGGCCGCGGCGACGGCACGCTGCACGCGCTCACCGCCCCGCGATCCGAAGCGCTCGCGGCGCTGAACCACTGTGTGCTGCGCGACCCGCGCCACGACTGGCAGGTGGAGAACCGCTCCCTCTACTACGCCCGCCTCTACCTCGATCTGCACGGCGAACTGGACGCGATCGAGGCCCATCTCTTCGACGCCGAGGACATCCTCGACACCGACGAGTCGCGCACCGGACTCGCCCTGGCCGTCCTCGGCCATCTCGCCTCCTACGGCAGGTGGGACGCCCTCGCCCTGTTGCGCAGGTACGCCGCCCACGGCACCAACTGGGCCTGGGCCCTGGACGAGCTGGCCCTGCGGGACGACGACGCGGGTCTGCGCGCCCTCGCCGCCCCGGTCCTCGCGCGGTTCGCCACCGACGCCGAGGGCGAAGCGGAACTGGCCGCCACCGTCCGCGACGCCTTCGAGCCACGGCCCTGGCGTCTGTGGGCCGACGATCCGCGCGCATCCATCGCCACACGCGTGCGTGCCGCCCAGGAGACCGGCTGTTTCGACCGCTGGCAGCGGCAGATGCGTCCCACCGGGCCCCGCCCCGGCTGGAGCGTCCAGGCCGTGTTCGAGTGGGCGCAGCAAGGCATCGAACGCGGCGCCGCGCTCCACGTCCCGGCCGCCCGCTGCCTCACCGCCGTGGCGGGCCCCGAGGACCGGCCGGAGATCGTCCGGGCCGCCAAGGACGGCACCGAGGGAGCCCGGTGCACCGCCCTGCGGTACCTCGCGGACTGCAACGACCCCGACGCCCTGCCCCTGATCGAGGGCGCCGTGGCCACCGGATCGGCGGTCGTCGTGGAGGCCGCCGTCGACGCCTTCGAACGCATGCGCAGTCTCGCCGCCGTCGACCGGGCGCGTGGCTGGGCCCGCCGGCCCGACCCGCTGGGCGCCGCCGCCGGCCGGGTCCTCGCCTGCCGGGGCGGGGTACACGACCGGGACACCGTCCTCGCGGCGCTGCGGGAGGCGGTACGGGGCGAGGGCCCCGACGCGCCCACCCTGTGGACGCTCGTCGACGGCGCCGGACGTCTCGGCATCGCCTGCGCCGCCCCCGTGCTCCGCCACATCTACCGCGAGACCGCCTCCTCCCATCTGCGGGGCCGGGCCGCCCGCGCCCTGGCCGCGACCGACCCCTCCTTCGGCACCGGCTTCGCCGTCGAGTGCCTCTGGGACTGCGAGGAGACCACCCGCGAGATCGCCGCCCGGCACGCCGAGACCGGGGACACCCGGGTCGTCGAGCGTCTGCGCCGGCTCGCCGCCGACCCGGCCGAGGAGGCCGAGGTGCAGACCGCGGTACGCAGCCGCATCGGTCCCGAGGAGACCGCCGTGTGACCCGCTCGCGCACCGCGGCATGAACGGCGGATGGCCCGCGAATCAGGTGCGTATGGATGCGGCCTGACCTGCTGGGGCCGGGGGTCCAACGCTCACGGCGCGTTCTCCGCGCGGAGAGATCCATGTTGACGTGATCACGTCCGGCGCGGCGACAACACCGGTATGCGTGTCGTCATCGTGACCGAAACCTTCCCCCCGATGTGAACGGCGTGGCCCACTGCGCGCTCCAGACCGCCCGGCACCTCGTCGAGCGCGGCCATGCCCCCGTCGTCGTCGCCCCCGCCACCGCGCCGGTACGACAGGTCGCGTCCGGGGGCTCTCGTGAGACCGCTGCCCTTCGTGGCCCTCGGGGACTCGCTGACCGAGGGGATCGGTGAGCGGGTCGGCGGCGGATGGCGGGGCTGGGCGGCGTTGCTCGCGCCGTCGCTGGGCGCGGAGCCGGCGCGGTTCACCGACCTCGCGGTGAGCGGGGCGCGGACGCGCGAGGTGCTCGAGCGGCAGCTGCCCGCCGCCCTGGCGCTGCGGCCCGGGCTCGTCTCCGTCGTCGTCGGCGTCAGCGACCCCATGCGCCGCACCCGCCGCGTTGTCGTCGGTCGCCCAGGGCTCCGCACTGGCGCCCTCCTCCGCCTTGCGGCCGCACGCACCGGACCCCGCTCGGCTCGGCCGCGAGGCGCCGTTTCCCGGAAGTCGGCCTGATCCGAACGACACCCCCTGGCCGGCCAGGGTTCAGCGGCGTCGTACGGCGATGAAGCGGACCGGGGTGCCGGGGGTCGCCTGGGCGGCGGCCGGGAGGTCGGTGGGGCGTACGACCGCGATCACCGGGTAGCCCCCGGTGGTCGGATGGTCGGCCAGGAAGACCACCGGTGTGCCGTCGGGCGGCACCTGGACCGCGCCCAGCACCAGGCCCTCGCTCGGGAGCTCCTCCGGCCTGGCCCGTTCCAGGGGCGGTCCGGTGGTGCGCAGCCCGATGCGGTTGCTGGCGGAGGACACCCGGTACGTGCGGGACGTGAGGGTCCGTACCGCGGCAGGGGTGAACCAGTCGTCGCGCGGGCCCGGGGTCACCCGCAGCACGAGCTCGTCCGGGGGCGCCGGCTGCGGGGCGACGTCCACGTGCGCGTGGCCCTCCCGCGGGGTCCCGAGGGGGAGCACCGCACCGTCCGTGACGGGGGCGGGGCCGAGGCCGGAGAGCAGGTCCGTGGAGCGGCTGCCCAGCACCGGCTCGACGGCGACCCCACCGGAGACGGCCAGATAGGCGCGTACCCCGGACGTCGCCGCCCCGACGTCGACAACGGACCCGGCGCGCACGCGTACCGGCGCCCCCCAGGCGACCGGACGGCCGTCCACGGTGACCCGGCAGGGGGCCCCGGCGACCGCCACGGTGACCGCCGAACGAGGGCGTACGGAACAGCCGTTGAGCGTCGTCTCCAGGACGGCCGCGTCCGGCGGGTTGCCGGCCAGCCGGTTGGCGAGCGCCGCCGCCGGCCCGTCCAGTGCCCCGGAGCGGGGTACGCCGAGGTGGGCGTGTCCGGGACGGCCCCGGTCCTGCACGGTGGTCAGGGCTCCCGCTCGTACGACGACGAGCGCTCGGTCCGTCATGTCGCGGGCTCCGTCGTGGCCACCGGGACGAAACGCACGCGCGTGCCGGGCGAGAGCAGCGCCGCCGGCACGCGCGCGTGGTCCCACAGCACGAGGTCGGTCGTACCGATCAGCTGCCAACCGCCCGGCGAGGAGCGCGGATACACGCCGGTGTACGGCCCCGCCAGCGCAACCGAACCGGCCGGTACCGCCGTGCGCGGAGTCGGCCGGCGGGGCACGTCGTAGCGCGACGGCAGTCCCGTGAGGTAGCCGAAGCCGGGCGCGAAGCCGCAGAAGGCGACACGGAACGCGGCGCCCGCGTGGATGCGGGCCACCTCCCGGGCGGACACACCCCAGTGCGCCGCGACCTGGGCGAGGTCCGGGCCGTCGTAGCGCACCGGGATCTCGACCGTCTGCGCCGCGCGCGGGGGCGCGGGGGGCAGTTCGCGTGCGGTCAGTTCGGCGGCCAGCCGGGCGGGATCGGACAGGCCGTCGAGCAGGACCGTGCGCGCCGCGGGAACGATCTCGCCGACCGGCAGGGAGCCCTCCGCGCGGCGTCGCAGCAGCTCCGCGTGGAGCGCCTGGGCCTCGTCGCCCGAGGAGACCTCGACGAGCAGGGCGTCCTCGCCGACGGGCAGCACCCTCATGCGAAGGCCTCCACCCGGACGCCGGACGCCTCCAGGGAGTCCCGCACCCGGCGTGCCAGTTCCACCGCGCCGGGCGTGTCGCCGTGCAGACACAGGGAACGCGCCCGCACCTCGATACGCCGCCCCGACCGGGCGTCGACCTCCCCATGACGGGCCAGGTCCAGCGAGCGTGCCACCACCGCCTTCGGGTCCGTGACCACCGCGCCCTCCTGACGGCGTGGCACCAGCGTGCCCTCGTCGGTGTACGCCCGGTCGGCGAACGCCTCCGTGACCACCGGCAGACCCGCCTTCCGGGCCACTTCCAGCAGACGTGAGCCGGGCAGGCCCAGCACGGGCAGCGTGGCGTCCGCGAGCACCACCCCGTCGACGACCGCACCCGCCTGCTCCTCGTCGCGCACGACACGGTTGTACAGCGCCCCGTGCGGTTTCACGTAGGCCACGCGTGCGCCCGCCGCGCGGGCGAACACCTCCAGGGCGCCGATCTGGTAGGCCACTTCGGCCGCGAGCTCGGCAGGCGGCACGTCCATCGCGCGCCGCCCGAACCCCGCCAGGTCCCGGTAGGAGACCTGGGCGCCGATCCGCACCCCGCGCTCGGCCGCGAGCTCGCACACCCGGCGCATGGTGGCCGCGTCACCGGCGTGGAAACCGCAGGCCACGTTGGCGCTGGTGACGACGGCCAACAGCCGTTCGTCATCGGTGAGCCGCCAGCGGCCGAAACCCTCGCCGAGGTCGGCGTTCAGATCGATCGAGGTCATGAATCCTTCGTTCTCCTTCTCGGGACACGTGCACACGCCCCGGGACCGGCATGCCACGTGGGAGGTCATGCCCCGCCGGACGTCACGCGACGCGGTACTGCTCGTCGCGGGCGTCGCCGAGGAACATCTGCCCCGGCGCGTGCGTGAGGGCGAACGGCGGACGGGAGGCCATGACCGCGGCCTGCGGAGTCACCCCGCAGGCCCAGAACACCGGGATGTCGTCGGGCTCGAAGTCCACCGGGTCGCCGAAGTCGGGGCGGCCGAGGTCGTCGATGCCCAGCCCGAAGGGTTCGCCGCAGTGCACCGGACCGCCGTGCACCGCCGGCAGCAGACTGCTCTCCCGGATCGCCGCGGAGAGGTGCCGGGGCGGCACCGGCCGCATGGACACCACCATCGGCCCGCGCAGCCGTCCCGCCGGACGGCACTGCCAACTCGTCACGTACATGGGAACGTTGCGGCCCTGCTCCACGTGGCGGACCGGAACGCCCGCCGCCGTCAACGCCCCCTCGAACGTGAAGCTGCATCCGATCAGGAACGACACCAGATCATCGCGCCAGTACGCCCGCACATCCGTCGGCTCGTCCACCAACTCGCCGTTCTCCCACACCCGGTAGCGCGGCAGATCGGTGCGCAGGTCCGCGTCCGCGGCGAGGACGGTGGTGACCGATCCGGCGTCGGTGACGTCCAGGACCGGACAGGGCTTGGGGTTGCGCTGGCAGAACAACAGCATGTCGTACGCCCAGTCGGCGGGCACCGAGATCAGATTGGCCTGGGTGTGCCCCACGGCCACACCGGCCGTGGGGCCCGCCAGCCCCTCCCGGAAGCGGGCGCGCGCGGCTCGCGGGCTCCACGCGTGCGCGTGCTCGTCGACGAGGGTCACGGGGCGGTCGTCCGTGGAGGTGGTCGGACGGTCGTCGGTGTGGCTCACTCCAGTTCCTTCCCGCGCGTCTCCGGCAGCCCCAGCAGTGCCAGCGCCGCGAGGCCGTAGCCGATGGCGCCGAAGACCAGCGCGCCGCCCACGCCCCAGCTGTCGGCCAGGAAACCGACCGTCGTGGGGAAGACCGCGCCGACGGCACGTCCGGTGTTGTACGTGAAGCCCTGGCCCGTACCGCGAACCGCCGTCGGGTACAACTCGCTCAGATAGGAACCGAAGCCGCTGAAGATCGCCGACATGCAGAACCCCAGCGGGAAACCGAGCACCAGGACCAGGGTGTCGGCGCCGCTCGGGATGTTCGTGTACGCCAGGACGCAGATCGCGGACAGCAGGGCGAACAGCCAGATGTTGCGCCGGCGGCCCAGCCGGTCGGTGAGGTAACCGCCGGTCAGATAGCCGATGAAGGCACCCGAGATCAGGAACGTCAGATAGCCGCCGGTGCCGACGACCGACAGGTCGCGCTCCGTCTTCAGATACGTCGGCACCCAGGTGGCGAGGGTGTAGTAGCCGCCCTGGACGCCGGTGGAGAGCAGCACGGCGAAGAGCGTGGTGCGCAGCAGGCCCGGGGATCCCGCCCGGCCGGGCCGGAAGATCGCCGCGAACGAGCCCTTCCGGGCGCTCTTCTCCCGCGCGGCGACCGCCTCGGGCGCGTCCCGCACACTGCGCCGCACCCATACCACGAGCAGCGCCGGCAGCGCACCGGTCCAGAACATCACCCGCCAGGCCAGATCGTCGTCGACCAGCGAGAAGACCGCCGTGTAGACGATCACGGCCAGCGCCCAGCCCACGGCCCACGAACTCTGGACGGCGCCGAGGGTACGGCCCCGGTGCCTGGCGCTCGCGTACTCGGCGACCAGGATCGCGCCGACCGCCCACTCGCCGCCGAAGCCGAGGCCCTGGAGCGCGCGGAACACCAGCAGCGTCTCGTAGTTGGGCGCGAAGCCGCAGGCCACGGTGAACACCGCGTAGGTGATCACCGTCAGGAGCAGCGCCTTCACCCGGCCGATGCGGTCCGCCAGCACGCCGGCGAGGGCGCCGCCGACCGCGGAGACCACCAGGGTGACGGTCGTGAGCAGGCCGGTCTGTCCGCTGTTCAGACCGAAGTACGCGGACAGCGTCACCATGGTCAGCGGCAGCGTGAAGTAGTCGTACGAATCCAGGGCATAGCCGCCGAACGCGCCGCCGAAGGCGCGTCGGCCCCGCGGTCCGAGCGCGCGCAGCCAGCCGAACGCCCCGTCGCCGGCGGCGTGTCGGGACGCTGCGGGGCGTGGTTCGTCGGTGAGTGCCTGCGGTGGAGGGGTCGTGCTCATGGGCACCTCGCAGAGGGAGGACGGAGCGTGCTGGAAGAAGTGAGCCGTGCCGTGCGGAGCAAGGTAGAGGATCGTTGAACGATCCTTCAATACCCATGTTGTCTCGTCCTTCCGTGTGCGATTGAATTCCGGGCATGGCAGAGCAGCTGAGCGGACTGGCCGACGACCGCGCCCTGTTGGGCCGCACCAGCACCGCCGAGCGGGTCGCGGACATCCTCCGAAGCCGGATCGCCGAGGGGTACTTCCCGCCCGGAACCCGGCTGTCGGAGGACAGCATCGGCGGCGCGCTCGGTGTCTCCCGCAACACGCTGCGCGAGGCGTTCCGGCTGCTCACGCACGAACGGCTGCTCGTCCACGAACTGAACCGGGGCGTGTTCGTCCGGGTGCTGACCGTCGAGGACGTCGAGGACATCTACCGCACCCGCCGGCTCGTCGAGTGCGCCGTCGTACGCGGTCTCGGTGACCCGCCCTACGCGCTCGGCGCGCTCGCCGAGGTGGTGGAGGAGGGACGCGCGGCGGCACGCGAAGGTGACTGGAAAGGCGTGGGTACGGCCAACATCCACTTCCACCGGGAGCTGGTGGCCCTCGCCGCCAGCGAGCGGACCGACGAACTGATGCGCAGCGTCTTCGCCGAACTGCGGCTCGCCTTCCACGTGGTGGACGAGCCCAGACGACTGCACGAACCGTACATCGCACGAAATGTCGCGATCCTGGAAGCCTTGCGGGCCGGCGACCGGGAGAAGGCCGAGCAACTCCTCGCGGCCTACCTCGACGTCTCGCTGGAGCGGGTGGTGGAGGTGTACCGGCGCCGGGTCGGGGAGGACGGGCAGGGCGGCTGAACCCGGCCTCCGCACGGCTGCGCGACGGTGGTGTGACAACCGTGACGGCGGGGCGCATCTGCCTCGTTTGGGTCGTTGTCAGATCGAGGACCTAGTCTGTGCACCGTGACTTCGCCTGCATCGACGGACAGCGTTCCGCCCCAGCTCAGCGCGGGGCCGCGGCCCGCGCCGGGCCCGGCCGCCGACGAGGGTCTGGCGCGCCGGCTGCGCGCGCTCGCGTGCACCGCGCCCCTGCACGACCTCGACGCCCGCAAGGCCAACCTGGCCGGTGAGTACTCGGTGTACGGCATGGCGGAGATCGCCCTCGCGGCCATCGACCTGGTCACGCTGAACATGGACTTCGACACGGGCGCGGACCACGACCAGATCGTCGCCCGGCTCATCCCGCGCATCGCCGCCCAGGCCCCGCGCCGTCCCGCCGCCGAGCACGAGCGGGTCGCCCGCTGGGTCATGGAGAACCTGATCAATGTCGGCAGCGTCGACCGCGGCTTCCGAGCGGTGTACGGCGTGTTCGCGGCGGACGGCACCTATGTGCGCCGAGACTACGACTTCAAGCTGATCGAGGAGGTCCCCGGACCCGGCGGCACGGTGTACCTGCGCACCACCGACGAAGCGGTCAACGTCCTGGTCGGGGCCCTGGACACCGACGTCACCAGCGCGCAGATCGCCGCCGAGGTCAAGCTGGAGGTGCTGATCAGCCGGGGCAGGCTCGCCGACGCCCAGCTCGCCGCGGAGCAGGCCCGCTACCGGACCGTGCAGTACTCCGAGACCCTGCGCCGGGCCCTGGACGCCACCCGCCGCAACGTACGCGCGGTGGACTGGCTGAGCGCCGTGCCCGACATGATCGCCGAGGCCCTCGACCATGTGGCGGACCGCTACCGCCACGAGAACGCGATCCTCACCAACATCCGCAAGGCCCGCGACGAGTCCGAGGACCCCGAGCACAAGCGCCGGGCGGCCGAGCTGGTGGACATCGTCAAGGACTGCATCCGCCGCCACACGCAGCTTCAGTCCCGGCTGCTGGAGGCCGGCCCGCTGTTCCGCGCCGAACAGGACCGGCAGGCCTTCGCCACCCCCACGTCGACCGCGGGCACGGACCTCTACGGCCACCTCCTGGCGCCCCTGCTGCCCCTGCCCGTGGAGCGGGCGGCCCGGGTCACCGACGCCTTCTTCGCCCACGGCACCGGACTGCGCACCCCGGTGTCCGTCCGGGTCGGCGACCTCGTCGAGATCCTGCTGACACCGCCCGTGGAGCGCGAGCACCTCGGCGCCGAGATGCCGGAGCCCGACCTGATCGCCACGCCTGACGACAGCCGCTTCAGCGAAGAGCAGCTGGCGGCCGCGACAGAGCTGCTCGACCTGCCGGCCGACGCCCCGCGCCGGCTGTCCGGGCTGCTCGCCGACGCCCGCCGCCAGGACCCCGAACTGCCCTACCTGGTCGCCCTGCTGGCCATTCACGCGGCCAGCCCGCCGGTCGGCACCGCCTACCGCCAGGGCGAACGGAAGCTGCTGTTCGCCGTGGACGACGGCACCGAGCTCGACGACCCCGAGTTCGGCGGAGCCGACCTCGTCGTCGGCACGGCCCTGCTGGACGCGGCGGGCATGGCCGCGGACCGCACGGAGGCGGCATGAGGGTTCCGCCGGCGGGCGGCCGCGGCTCCCCGGCGGCAGATCGCGCCGCTCCCCGCGCCCCTGAGCGAGCAGCCCGCACCGACGTTTTCAAGAGCAAGGAGTCCCGACCGTGACCGAGCACGTCGAGTGGAGTGAGCCGGAGGCCGTGGCCGCACCGGCGAGCGCCGCCGTCACGCCCGCCGACGCCGCCGACGCGGCGCGGCTTGTCGCCTTCGGCCTCCAGCCCAAGCTCCAGCCCGCCCGCGACCAGGAGTACGCGGACCTGCTGCGCCGCTACCGCGAGGACCCGCCGTTCGCACGGCTCGCCGACGCCGTCGCCACCGGCCTCGGACTGATCGTGCTGGAAGTGTCCCCGCGCGCGGGCATGGCCGTCACCGCGGCCGAGGACTCCGTCTTCGCGGTCCGCATGGGCGACTACGCGCGCCGCACCTCCGCCGACGGCGGCGACCGGTTCCTGCACGGGCTCGCCCACCTCGCCGTCGCCGCCATGGCCTTCCCCCGCCCCGAGGACCTCGCCGACGACGGCTACATCGGACGCGTCACGGTCAACGGCGTCGACGCCTTCGTCCGCCAGGCCTGCAACCGTCTCGAGCAGCGGGCCGCGGAGCAGGGCGAGAACACCGACCCGGCCAGCGACGCCCCCGGTCTCGAGGCCGCCTGGCGGATCTGGGCCAGGCGCAGCGCGACCGGCGCCACCAAGGACGCACGCCGGCTCGCCGGCTCCACCACCGGCATCGTCGCCAAGGCCGTCACCTTCCTCACCGACTCCGGCTTCCTGCAGCGCACCGGCGACGACAACGGCGGCACCTACCGCACCACGGCCCGCTACCAGCTCCAGGTGCGCGACCTGGCGGGCGGCGCCGCCATGGCCGAACTGCTGGAGCTGGGCGTCGTTCCCGTCACCGACGGCACCCCCACCCTGCTACCGCCCGAGGACACCGACGACCTCGAACTGGTCGCCGACGCCGGCCTGCCGTTCCACTCCGCCTGAACCCCCACCTCACACAGCCTCACGAGAGTCCGCCATGTACGAGCTGTCCCGGGTCCGCCTCTACTCCATCGGGCCGGCCGGTGCGCGCTACGCCGACACCGTGCTCGACCTGCGCGGCGTCGGCGGAGCAGTGCCCGACCCCGCCCCCACCCAGGCGGAGTTCTTCGAGGAGGAGCCCGTCGGCCCGCCGCGCCGGCCCGCGCCCGCCGGGGTGCTCTTCCTGGAGAACGGCGGCGGCAAGTCGGTCCTGCTGAAGCTGATCTTCTCCGTGATGCTCCCGGGCCACCGCAACACCCTCGGCGGCGCCAGCAGCGGCGTGCTGCGCAAGTTCCTGCTCGCCGACGACTGCGGCCATGTGGCGCTGGAATGGCAGCACGTGCAGACCGGGGAGTGCGTCGTCGTCGGCAAGGTCAGCGAGTGGCGGGGCCGTCAGGTCTCCAACGACCCGAGGAAGTTCGCCGAGGCCTGGTACTCCTTCCGCCCCGGCCCCGGCCTCAGCCTCGACAACCTCCCCGTCGCCGAGTCCACGGCCGTGCGCCCGCCCGGCGAGGGCCAGTCGGGCGCACGGGGACGCCGCCGCACCATGAAGGGCTTCCGGGACGCCCTCACCGAGGCCGGCAAGACGTACCCGCACCTGGAGGTGCACTGGGAGGAGATCCACGAGCGCTGGACCGAACACCTCGGCGACCTCGGACTCGACCCCGAACTCTTCCGCTACCAGCGGGAGATGAACGCCGACGAGGGCGAGGCCGCCGGTCTCTTCGCGGTGAAGAAGGACTCCGACTTCACCGACCTGCTGCTGCGAGCCGTCACCGACACCCGGGACACCGACGGACTCGCCGACCTGGTCAGCGGCTTCGGCAACAAGCTGGGCCGGCGCGCCGAGCTGATCGCCGAACGGGAATTCACCGCCGGCTCGGCCGATCTCCTCGGCCGGATCGTCGAGGCCGCCGACGCGCGCACCCGCGCGCGGGAGATCCACACCGCCGCCGAGCGCCGCACCCGCACCCTGGCCCGCCGACTCTCCGCACGCGGCGCGCAGGAACGCGTCCGCGCCGCCGACCTGGCCGGGCGGGTCACCGCCGCCGCGTACGCCGTCACCCACGCCGAGTCGGCCCGTGAGCACAGCGCGCTGATCTCCGCGGAACTCGCCTACCGCCACGCCTCCCTGGCGCTCGCCGCCGCCGAGAAGTCCGCCGCCGCCCAGAAACGCGAACTCGCCGACGCGCGCACGCTGTACTCGGCCTGGCAGGCCGCCGAGTCCGCGCTGCGCCACCGCGCCGCCGCCGACCGGGTCACACGGGTGTCCGCCGCCATCCAGGAGGCAGAGCGGGACGCGGCCCCCGCGCTGGCCGCGCGGGCCAAGGCCGCCGTCGACCTGGTGCGGGCCCTGCACGCGGCCGCGCAGAACGCCGAGAACCTCGCCAACGAGGAGGAGGAGCGGTCCGCCGCCCTCCAAGAGGTCAGCGAGACCGCCTATCGCGACTCCACCGCCGCCGCCACCGAGGCACAACGGGCCCGCAGCGAGATCGGGCACCTGCGGCAGCGGCTCACCGAGGTCGAACAGGAGACCGCCGAGGCGGTCCGGGCTGGCTGGCTCGACGACAGTGCCCCCGACGCCGACCCCGCCCGGGCCGCCCTCGCCGCGAGCGACGCGGAGAAGACGGCGGTCGCCGCCTGGGACACCGCCCGCGAGGCATCCCGCCGGGCCACCGAGCACGCGCGCGAGGCGGCCGCCGCCGAAAGCCGCGCGGAACTCACCGCGGCCCGCGCGGCGGACGCCGCCACGGCGGCCGAGCGCGCCCACGAGGGCGAGCGCCGCACCGCCGAGGCGCTCGCCGCCGAGGAGCGGCTGGCCGAACTGCTGAGCCTGCCGGGAACCTCCGGCGAAAAGCGCGCCGGCGTGCCGGGCCCCCGCACCGGCGGGGACCACGTGGCCGGCGGGGCGGCAGGCAACCGGCGCACGGCGGCCGGGAGTGACGGCACGGCGCCCGCGCATCCCCTCGGCGACGGCACCCTGACCGCCGAGGAACTCGACCGGTTCGCCGACGACCTGCGTGAACTGCTGGACGACGCCGTCTCCTCCGCCGAACGGCAGCTGTTCGACCTGCGGACCGCCGCGGCCGACGACTCCCGCATCCTCGGCGCCCTCGGTGACGGCGGGCTGCTGCCACCCGGACCGGACGTGCTGGCGACCGTCGAGTTCCTCGGCGAACACGGCATCCCGGCACTCCCCGGGTGGCGCTACCTCGCGCAGGCTGTCGACCCCGCCGACCACGCGCGGGTCCTGGCCGCCCGCCCCGAGCTGGTCGACGGCGTCATCATCACCGACCCGGGCTCCCACCTGCGCGCCCGCGAGGCGCTGAGCGACGCCGCCCTGCTGCCCCGGTCCGCCGTCGCCGTCGGCACGGCCGCCGCACTGCTCGCCCCCACCCCGGCGCCCGGCACGGACACCGGTGACGTCTTCCTCGTGCCGCCGAACCCGGCCATGCACGACGAGCACGCCGCCGACGAGGAACGGCAGGCACTGCGCGCGCGGGCGACCGAGCGGGACGAGGAGATCCGCGCGCTCGCCGCCCGGCTCGGCAAGGACCGGGAACTGGCCGCCCGGCTCTCCTCCTGGCGCACCGGCTGTCCCGCCGGACGGCTCACCGAGCTGGCCGGTACCGCGCGGGAGGCGCGGGCGTTCGCCGAGGAGGCCGAGGGCGAGCTGGCCGAGGCACGCACCGTCCGTGCGGAGGCCGAGGAGGCCGCCGCCGAGGCCGCCCAGGTCCGTGACGAGCGGCAGGATGCCGCGCAGAAGGCCCGGCGCGCGGCCGACGCCCTCGCCGGGCTCGCCTCCCGGCTGCGCGAACGGGCCGGCTGGCAGGTCAAACTGCGCGAACTGGCCGACGACGCGGCCGAGGCGGAAGCCCGCGCCCAGGCCTGCCTGGAGCGAGCGCGCGCCGCCGACGAGGACCGGCGTGGCGCCCAGCGTGCCGCCGACGACGCCCGGCGCACCGCGCGTGCGCTGCGCGCCGAGCGCTCCGAGATCGCGGGCGCCCCCGACGACGTACCCGAGGACGGCACCGGAACGCCGCAGGCGTCCCTGCCCGCCCTGCGTGAGGCGTACCGGGCCGCGTCCCAGCTGTACGAGAAGGTAGGCGTCGGCGCCGATCTGCGTGCCGAACAGGCCCGAGCGGAGAGCGACGAGAGCGCGGCCCGCGCCGAACTGGACCGGCTCAGCAACAAGGTCCGCACCCGCGCGGAACAGTTGCTCCAGTCACCCGACGGTTCCGACGGGCCCAGCCGGCAGGCCGCCGCCGTCCGGGCCGAGGAACTGGTGCAGCTGCTGGAAACCCGAATGTCCAGCGCGAGCGAACAGCTCGGGCGGCTGCGCGGCGAGGCCGAGCGGCTCGCACCCGAGGACGGGGAGGCGCACACCGAGCTCCCCGAGGAGCTGGTGCCGCGCGACGCCGAGCACGCACAAGCCCTTCTGCGCACCGCCACGACCGAACTCGCCTCCCGCAACGAGGCGTTGCACCAGGCGCGGGAGGCCCACGCCGAACTGCTCGACGCCCACCGCGCCGCCGAGGACGCGGCCGGCGGCTTCGACGAGATCGCCGCCATGCTCCGCGACCTGCTGCGCGAACACGCCCCCGAGGAGGAGCAGGAGCGGCCCGAGCCCTACCCGGGCACTCTGGACGAGGCCCGGCAGTCCGCCGCCGAGGCCCGCCGTTCGCTGCGCGGCTGCGCCGCCGACCTGTCCGCCGCCGAGTCCTCCGTGCGCGAGGCGAGCGACATCCTCGTGCGGCACGCCAACTCCACGCGCTACGAACAGGTCCGCACCCCCGCGCGCCAGCAGATCCGCGAACTGCCCGCCTCCGCGCTGCCCGAGCACGCCCAGAAGTGGGCGGACGCCTTCGCCCCCCGGCTGCGGGTACTCACCGACGAGTTGGAACAGCTGGAGCGCAACCGCGACTCGATCGTGGACCGGCTGCGGGGCCTGGTCGAGTCCGCCCTCGCCACTCTGCGTTCGGCGCAGCGGCTGTCCCGGCTGCCCGAAGGCCTCGGCGAGTGGTCGGGGCAGGAGTTCCTGCGCATCCGCTTCGAGGAACCCGACCAGGCCACCCTCACCGAGCGCCTCGGCGAGGTCATCGACGAGGCGACCCGAGCGGCCGTGAAGAAGAACTCCGATCTGCGGCGCGACGGCATGTCCCTGCTGATGCGCGGAGTCGCCGCGGCCCTCCAGCCGAAGGGCGTCGCCGTCGAGATCCTCAAGCCCGACGCGGTGCTGCGCGCCGAGCGGGTGCCCGTCGGCCAGATGGGCGACGTCTTCTCCGGCGGCCAGCTGCTCACCGCGGCCATCGCCCTGTACTGCACGATGGCCGCCCTGCGCTCCAACGACCGGGGCCGGGACAAGCACCGGCACGCCGGAACCCTGTTCCTGGACAATCCCATCGGCCGCGCCAACGCCACCTACCTGCTGGAGCTGCAACGTGCGGTCGCCGATGCGCTCGGCGTGCAGCTGCTGTACACCACCGGCCTGTTCGACACGACGGCACTCGCGGAGTTCCCGCTGGTCATCCGGTTGCGCAACGACGCCGACCTGCGGGCCGGCCTGAAGTACATCAGCGTGGAGGAACATCTGAGGCCCGGGCTTCCCCAGCAGGACCCGGCGGAGGAGGCGCACAGCGAGATCACCGCGACCCGCATGTTCAAGCGGCCCGCCCCGGCGGGTGGCTGATCAGGCGTCTTCGCCGGCCGCGGCTCAAAGGCCGTAGCCCATGCGCCGGGACAGCTCGGCCGCCGCCGTCGCCGTCCGGCTGCCCAACTCGGGCAGCCGGTCCGCGTTCAGCCGGTACACCGGACCCGAGACACTGAGCGCCGCGATCACCGTGCCGTCGTGCGCGCGGACCGGTGCCGCGACGGCCGCGAGTCCCGGTTCCAGCTCCTCCAGCGTGGCGGCGAATCCCCGCTCGATCACCGTCTCCAGCTCACCGCGCAGCGCCGACGCCCCGGTGATCGTGTGTTCCGTGAACCGGTGCAGCGGACGGGAGAGGTGACCTTCTCGAAGGACGGGTGTCATGTGGGTCAGAAACACCTTCCCTCCGGCGGTGGCGTGCAGGGGAGTGCGTCTGCCCAGCCAGTTCTGCGCCGTGACCGCCGCCGTGCCGCGGGCCTGCATGATGTTGACGGCGGCGTCGTCGTCCAGCACCGCTATGTTCACCGTCTCGCCCAGCTCGTCGGCGAGTTCCCGGCACACCGGGACGCCCTCCTGCGAGATGTCCAGCCGCACCGCCGCCGCCCCCGCGAGGCGCAGCACGCCGGCCCCCAGGTAGTACTTTCCACGGTCCTTGGCCTGGGCCACGAGCCCCCGGTTCTCGAGGACACCGAGCAGCCGGAAGGCCGTGGACTTGTGCACGCCCAGTTCACCGGCGATCTCGGTGACGCCCGCCTCGCCGTGCCGGGCGAGGATCTCCAGCACGCTCACAGCACGGTCCACCGACTGCACGGCACTCGTCGCGCCCGTACCGCTCCGCCCGGGCTGTTGCTGCGCGCGGGTCATGGCTCGGCTCACCGTCCGTCGGTCCGGTCCGGGCCGTTGCCTCTCGACCTCGATGCGGCGCCCACCCGCCCGGTAACTGTTGCGCAGGACGCGTGGTGGTGCGCCCTACGAGACATCATGGTACCGAGGGCCCCGACGGTGTCAGGAGTGCGACAACTGACCGGCTCCACCGCGTCGGCGTATTCGGGCCTGCGCCCGCTGGGCGGAGCGCTCCTGACGACGGGCGCGGCGCCGCTCGCGCCGCAGGGCCCGCGCGGTACTGCTGGGTGCGGACACCACGCCATTGCGCTGGTTCCAGACCTGGCGGGTCACCCACACGTCCAGCGCCGCCCAGGTGGCCAGGATCGTACTGGCGACGCTGCTGATGACCATGGGGAACGCCAGCCACGACTCCGCCAGCGTGCACAGGAAGGCGACCATGGCCTGAATCAGCGTTATCGCGATGATGAGCACCGCCCGTACGGCAGTCGTCCGCACCGGATCCGGCAACCGGCGCCGCCGAGCCGGCTCCTCGACCCACAGTGGCCGGTAGGTGGCCGGGTCGCGGGCGTCCACGGACCCGCCACTGCCCTGCGGGGTCGTCCGCTGCCCGCCGCCGGGCCGCCCCTCGTGCTCCGTCCCGCGCCCGGTCGCCGCGGCGCCGCGTCCGTCGGCCGCCCCGCGTTCGTCCGCGGCTCCGCCGCGCCCGCGCGGCCCGGCATCCTGCCGCTTCGTCATCTGCGCCGCCGCGCCGCCCTCGGGCGCCTCGCGCCGCTCCGCCGTGCCCATCAACGTGTCACTCCCCACCGCCGGCAGACCGCCCGCTCGTGTCCAAAGACCCGGTTGTCCAGTGGCTGCCCGGCTTGCGCTCTTCTACGCCGCCCGAGTGCGGGACACGGCTCCTGTGGCCGATTCCGCCCCCATTTCCCACAGAGAAGGACGAACGGCGCGTCCCGAAGATTCCCGAGTGGGAAGGATTCCGGCCAACCGTTCCCGCTCTTACGGGAGATGGGCACGTGGCGAGTGCCCCGGATTCCGGGAGGCAATCTCCCGCAATGGCCGGACAACTCACCATCCCCCGCCGTCGGCGCGGAACTGCAGGTTCCGGACGGCTCTTCGAGTTCACCCCGGCTCGGTAGTAGGCTCGCGCCGTTTGTTGACGCACATGTGTACCCCCGGTCGGTCGGGGGCCGAGCTGGGGGAGGCCATGCGCTTTCGCGGGAAGTCCATCCGCCGGAAGATCGTGGCGCTGCTTCTCGTGCCGCTGTTGTCCCTGACGACGATCTGGGCCTTCACCACGGCGATCACGGGCCGCGAGGCAAGCCATCTGTTCGACGTGTCGTCGGTGATGGAGGAGGTCGGCTACCCCGTCGAGGACACCGTCCGCGTCCTGCAGCAGGAGCGTCGGCAGACCCTCGTCTATCTCGCGGATCCCCGTGCCTCCGACGGACTCGCCGCACTGCGCCGCAGCCGCGCCGCCACCGACAAGGCCGTCGACAGCGTGCGTACGAACGCCGCGCATTCCGACGTGCACGAGGCCATGCACGGCGACTCCAGCGAGCTGACCGCCGTGCTGGACTCCTTCGACGGCATCGAGTCCCTGCGCCGCAGCGTCGAGGACGGCACCGTCAACCGCTTGCAGGCCCTCGACCTCTACAACCGGCTGATCGACCCGTGCTACGTCCTGCTGGCCGATCTCCACGTGATCGAAGACGTCGAGCTCGACAAGCAGTACCGCGCCCTCGTGAGCCTCGCCCGCGCACGCGAACTGCTCGCCCGCCAGGACGCCCTGCTCGGCTCCGCCCTGATCGTCGGCAAGCTGTCCCGTGCCGAACTGCGGGACATCTCCGACCTCGTGGCGCAGCGCACGCTGATGTACGACGCCGGTCTGCCGCAGTTGCCCGCGGCCGAGCGCGACCGCTACGAGAGCTTCTGGAAGAACGCCACGTCCGCTCCGCTGCGCGTGGGCGAAGAGGCCGCGATCTCCTCCGGCACCGGGCCGCCCCGCGGGATCACCGCGAAGAGCTGGGACATCGCCGCCGGCAATGTGCTCGCCGAGCTCGGCACCCTCAACGACCAGGCCACCGACCGCTACCAGGACCGCGTCCGCCCCGTCGCCATGGGCGTCATCGCCCAGGCCGTCATCGCCGGCATCCTCGGACTGGTCGCCCTCCTGGTCTCCCTCTTCCTCTCCGTCCGCGTCGGCCGCGGGCTCATCCGCGACCTGCGGCAGCTGCGCCTTGAGGCCCACGAGGCGTCCGGCGTGCGGCTGCCCAGTGTGATGCGCCGCCTCTCGGCGGGCGAACAGGTCGACGTCGAGACCGAGGTTCCGCTCCTGGAGTACGACAAGAACGAGATGGGAGAGGTCGGCCAGGCCCTCAACACCCTCCAGCGCGCCGCCGTGGAGGCCGCCGTCAAACAGGCCGAACTGCGCGCCGGCGTCTCCGAGGTGTTCGTCAATCTCGCCCGCCGCAGCCAGGTCCTGCTGCACAAGCAGCTGACCCTGCTGGACACCATGGAGCGCAGGACCGAGGACACCGAGGAACTGGCCGACCTGTTCCGACTGGACCACCTGACCACCCGTATGCGCCGGCACGCCGAAGGTCTGGTGATCCTCTCCGGCGCCGCCCCCTCCCGGCAGTGGCGCAAGCCCGTCCAGCTCATGGATGTCGTACGCGCCTCCGTCGCCGAGGTCGAGGACTACGAGCGGGTCGAGGTCCGCCGGCTGCCGAGGGTCGCCGTCACCGGACCGGCCGTCGCCGACCTCACCCATCTCGTGGCAGAACTGCTGGAGAACGCCACGGTGTTCTCCCCGCCGCACACCGCCGTCCAGGTCCTGGGCGAGCGCGTGGCCAACGGCTTCACCCTGGAGATCCACGACCGCGGGCTCGGCATGGCGGCCGACGCACTCCTGGACGCCAACCTCAGGCTCGCCGAGACCCCGGAGTTCGAGCTCTCCGACACGGACCGGCTCGGACTGTTCGTGGTCAGCCGTCTCGCCCAGCGCCAGAACGTCCGGGTCTCCCTGCAGCCCTCCCCGTACGGCGGCACCACGGCGGTCGTGTTCATCCCCGACGCCCTGCTCACGGACGACGTTCCGGACACCAACGGCATCGGCTTCCGCCTCGACCGCCCCCGGCGCCCCAAGGACCGGGAACCGGAGGACAGCCGCCGTGCCGCGCTGTCCCAGGTGCCCGTACAGCTGCCCCGGCTGCCCGCCTCGCTGCTGGACGGGCCGGTCGAACTGGAAGCCCCCGTCGACCTGGACGCCCTCGACGGCTTCCCCGGCGCACTCGGCGACGAGGACGGTGGGCGCGGCGGCCTCTTCCGCCCCCGCCGCTCCCTCACCGGCACCAGGGACGAGCGGTCCGGCCGCGGGCCCGAGCCTCATCAGCAGACCCCCGACAACCGTGAGGACACGGACCCGCAGGCGGACGACCGGATGAGTGCCCCGGTCCCGCTGGCCCGCAGGGGTACGCCCAAGCTGGTCAGCTCCCACGGGCGCCCGGTGCGTGACCAGCGCACGCGCGGGGAGGGGACGGACGAGGAGGACACGACCACCTCGTCGGCCCGCCCCGAGCCGGAAGCAGCGGCGCCGCTGCCGACTCGCCGCCGCGGGGAGGATTCCGCAGGACGCCGGGGCACCGGCCGTCCGGGGTCGGAGGCGCTGTCGCCGCTCCCCGCCCGCCGCCGAGCCGAACGGCTCTCCGCCGACCGGGAGCGCGAACAGCAGGACGCGGAGACACCCCCGCCGCTGCCCGCCCGCCGCCGGAGCCCTGCCCCCTCCCGCCCCGGGAGCGGCGCAGTGGAGCGGAACGACGCTCCCGCACCCCCCGGGCCCGTGGGCGACGATCGGCCGGATCCGCCTGCCGGACTGCCCCAGCGCGTCCGCCGCCCCGCGATCACGGCGGGTGGCCCCGACGACTCCCCGCCGGCCACGGACGGGCCGGACGCCGGCACCGCGCAGCCCGGCGGCGGATCGCTGCCGCGGCGCGTACGGCAGGCCAGCCTCGCCCCGCAGCTCAAGCGCGGTGTCGAACGGCGGAACGAGGACAGGGCCCTGCCCGTTGAACGGGACGCCGACGAAGTACGCAACCGCATGGCCTCGCTCCAGCGCGGCTGGCAGCGCGGCCGTGAGGAGAACGCCGCAGGCGACGACGCCGACAGCGGCACAGCACCACGACGAACGACAGAGGGGGACGGTCGATGACCGCACCGAAGGCCACCGGCCACAGCACGACCGACAAGGGGGAGCTGAACTGGCTCCTCGACGATCTCGTGGATCGCGTCGCCAGCATCCGCAAGGCGGTCGTGCTCTCCGGTGACGGCCTGGCCACGGGCGCGTCGAAGGACCTGACCCGGGAGGACAGCGAGCATCTGGCGGCCGTCGCCTCCGGCTTCCACAGTCTCGCCAAGGGCGTGGGCCGCCATTTCGAGGCCGGCGAGGTCCGTCAGACCGTCGTGGAACTCGACGAGGCGTTCCTGTTCGTCACCGCCGCCGGCGACGGCAGCTGCCTCGCCGTCCTGGCGGACGCCGACTCGGACGTCGGGCAGGTCGCCTACGAGATGACGCTGCTCGTGAAGCGGGTCGGTGTGCATCTGGGTGCCGCTCCGCGCACCGATGTGCCATCGGGCGGGTAGTGGGGTGACATGAGCGCTGACGGTCAGGGTGGAAACCACTGGTTCGACGACGAGGCCGGACCGGTCGTGCGCCCGTATGCCATGACGCGGGGCCGCACCACCAGTGCGGCCCAGCACCGCCTCGACCTGATCGCTGTGGTCGTCACGGAACCGCACGCGGACGATCCCGAGGCGGACCCCACGCTCTCCCCGGAGCACGTGGACATCGTCGAACTGTGCCGTGACGTCCCGCAGACGGTCGCCGAACTCGCCGCCGAACTCGACCTGCCGATCGGAGTGGTCCGGGTCCTCGTCGGAGATCTCGTGGACAGCGAATTCGTCCATGTGAACCGGCCCGTACCCCCGGCGGAACTGCCGGACGAGAGTATTCTGCGCGACGTGATCAACGGCCTCCGGGCGCTGTGACCGGCGCGGAAGCGGGGTACTGACGTGACAGGCTGGCAGTTCTGGGTCGACCGAGGCGGCACCTTCACCGACATCGTCGCGCGGCGCCCCGACGGCCGCCTGCTCACCCACAAGGTGCTGTCCGACCATCCGGCTCCGGACCGCTCCCGGCTGCCCGCGAGCCGGGGGGCCGTCGGCACCGACGCGGCGGTCGTGGGCGTCCGTGAGCTGCTGGCCGGATCCGACGCCCCCGTCGACACCGTGCGCATGGGGACCACCGTCGCCACCAACGCCCTCCTCGAGCGCAAGGGCGAGCGCACCCTGCTGGTCGTCACCCGCGGCTTCCGTGACGCCCTGCGCATCGCCTACCAGAACCGCCCCCGCATCTTCGCCCGCCGCATCGAACTGCCCGAGCTGCTGTACGAACGCGTCGTCGAGGTGGACGAACGCATCGCCGCCGACGGCACCGTCCTGCGCGCCCCGGACCTCGACGCCCTCACCGGGCCGCTGCGGCAGGCCCACGACGACGGGATCCGGGCCGTCGCCGTGGTCTGCGTGCACAGCCATCTCCACCCCGCTCACGAACAGGCGGTCGGGGAACTCGCCGCCTGCATCGGCTTCCCGCAGATCTCGCTGTCCAGCGAAGTCAGCCCTCTGATGAAGCTGGTCCCGCGCGGGGACACCGCCGTCGTCGACGCCTACCTCTCGCCCGTGCTGCGCCGCCACGTCCGGCATGTCGCGGACGCACTCGAAGGCGTACGGCTGATGTTCATGCAGTCCAACGGCGGTCTCGCCGAGGCCGGGCAGTTCCGCGGCAAGGACGCCATCCTCTCGGGACCGGCCGGCGGCATCGTCGGCATGGCCCGCATGTCGCAGCTCGCCGGATTCGACCGCGTCATCGGCTTCGACATGGGCGGCACCTCCACCGACGTCTCACACTTCGCGGGCGAGTACGAACGCGTCTTCACCACCCGGATCGCCGGAGTCCGGCTGCGCGCGCCCATGCTGGACATCCACACCGTCGCCGCCGGCGGAGGCTCGGTCCTCCACTTCGACGGCTCCCGCTACCGCGTGGGACCGGACTCCGCCGGCGCGGACCCGGGCCCCGCCTGCTACCGCCGCGGCGGCCCCCTCGCCGTCACCGACGCCAACGTCATGCTCGGCCGGATCCAGCCCGCCCACTTCCCCACGGTGTTCGGCCCGGACGGCGACCAGCCCCTGGACGCCGAACTCGTCCACGACCGCTTCGCCGTCCTCGCCCGCGAGATCCGCGAGCGGACGGGAGACGACCGCA
This sequence comes from Streptomyces griseoloalbus, assembly GCA_014650015.1. Lineage (GTDB taxonomy): Bacteria > Actinomycetota > Actinomycetes > Streptomycetales > Streptomycetaceae > Streptomyces > Streptomyces griseoloalbus. The sequence goes on along the minus strand of BMUD01000003.1, from coordinate 12,866 downwards.
CCCCCGAGCAGGTCGCCGAGGGCTACCTGCAGATCGCCGTCGCCAACATCGCCGGAGCGGTCAAGCGGATCTCCGTACAAAAGGGCCACGACATCACCCGGTACGCCCTCACCACCTTCGGCGGAGCGGGCGGACAGCACGCCTGCATGGTCGCCGACTCCCTCGGCATCCGCACCGTCCTCGTCCCGCCCATGGCGGGCGTCCTGTCCGCGCTCGGCATCGGCCTCGCCGACACCACGGCCATGCGCGAGCGCTCCGTCGAGGCGCGTCTGGAGCCCGCCGCGATGCCCGGCGTCCACAAGAGGGCCGACGACCTGGAGACGGCGGCCCGCGCCGAACTCCTCGCCGAGGACGTCCCCGAGGAACGGATCGAGGTCACCCGTCGCGCCCAGCTCCGCTACGACGGCACCGACACCACCCTCACCGTCGAGCTGACCGACCCCGACACGATGCGGCGCACCTTCGAGGACCGTCATCGCGCCACGTACTCCTTCACGCTCGACCGCCCGATCGTCGTCGAAGCCCTCTCCGTCGAAGCCACCGGCATCACCGAACCCCCCGATCTCTCCGCCCTCGCTCCCTACGAAGGCACCCCAAGGCACAGCACCACCGCCCCGCAGACCGTCCGCCTCCATACCGGCGGCACCTGGCGCGAGGTACCCCTCCACCGCCGCGAAGACCTTCCCCCCGGCGAAACCGTCACCGGCCCGGCGATCATCACCGAATCCGGCGCGACGACCGTCGTCGACGACGGCTGGCGGGCCGCGGCGACCGACGACGGGCATCTGGTCATGGAACGCGTCGCGATCACGCAGAGTTCCGACGCCGACACGAAAGTCGACCCGGTTCGGCTCGAGGTCTTCAACAACCTCTTCATGTCCATCGCCGAACAAATGGGCGCCCGCCTCGAATCCACCGCCCAGTCCGTCAACATCAAGGAGCGCCTGGACTTCTCCTGCGCCCTCTTCGACCCCGACGGAAACCTGGTGGCCAACGCCCCGCACATCCCCGTCCACCTGGGATCGATGGGCACCAGCGTCAAGGAGGTCATCCGGCGGCGCGGCGCGGCCATGCGGCCGGGGGACACCTACGCCGTCAACGACCCGTACCACGGCGGTACCCATCTGCCCGACGTCACCGTGATCACCCCGGTCTTCGACACCGGACCCGGTGACGACACGGAGCGTGAGCGGCAGGTCCTCTTCTACGTCGCCTCACGCGGCCACCACGCCGAGATCGGCGGCATCGCCCCCGGCTCCATGCCGGCCGGCAGCCGCACCATCGACGAGGAGGGCGTCCTCTTCGACAACTGGCTGCTCACCGAGAACGGCCGCTTCCGTGAGGAGGAGACCCTCCGCCTCCTCACCGGGGCGCCCCATCCCTCCCGCAACCCGGCGACCAACCTGGCCGACCTGCGCGCCCAGATCGCCGCCAACCGCAAGGGCGTCGAGGAGGTCGGCCGCATGATCGCGAACTTCGGCCTCGACGTCGTCCAGGCCTACATGAAGCACGTCCAGGACAACGCCGAAGAGGCGGTGCGCCGGGTCATCGACGCCCTCGACGACGGCGAGTACGCCTACGAGACCGATGCGGGCGCCGTCATCCGCGTACGCGTGCGCGTGGACCGCCACGACCGCCGCGCGACCATCGACTTCACCGGCACGTCCGCACAGTTGCCCACCAATTTCAACGCCCCCTTCTCGGTCGTCAACGCGGCCGTCCTCTACGTCTTCCGCACCCTGGTCGCCGACGACATCCCGCTCAACGACGGCTGTCTGCGCCCGCTGAGGATCATCGTCCCGCCGGGCTCCATGCTGGCACCCGAGCCCCCGGCCGCCGTCGTCGCGGGCAACGTGGAGACGTCCCAGGCCGTCACCGGCGCCCTCTACGCGGCCCTCGGCGTCCAGGCGGAAGGCTCGGGCACCATGAACAACGTCACCTTCGGCAACGCACGCCACCAGTACTACGAGACGGTCGCCTCCGGCTCGGGTGCCGGAGACGGGTTCCCCGGCGCGTCGGCCGTGCAGACCCACATGACCAACTCGCGGCTCACCGACCCCGAGATCCTGGAGTGGCGACTGCCCGTCCGCCTCGAGGAGTTCGCGGTGCGCCGCGGCAGCGGCGGCGCCGGACGGTGGCGCGGCGGAGACGGGGCCGTGCGCCGCATCCGCTTCCTGGAGCCCATGACCGTCTCCACGCTGTCCCAGCACCGCAGGGTCCCCCCGTACGGGATGGCCGGCGGCGGACCGGGCGCGCGGGGCACCCACCGGATCGAACGCGCGGACGGCACGGTCACCGCGCTCGACGGAAGCGACTCCGCGGACGTCGGTCCCGGCGACGTGTTCGTCATCGAAACCCCCGGCGGCGGGGGATACGGCCCGCCGCCCGATTCCCATCAAGCAGGAGAAGAGATCGATGATCTTCGGGCGTTCTGAGCGCGGCAAGCCCCCGGTCGAGCCCGTCACGCTCAAGATCCTGGTGGCCGGTGGCTTCGGTGTGGGCAAGACCACGCTGGTCGGCGCGGTCAGCGAGATCCGACCGCTGCGCACCGAGGAACTCCTCACCGAGGCGGGGCGCCCGGTCGACGACACCAGCGGTGTGGAAGCGAAGAGCACCACCACCGTGGCCATGGACTTCGGCCGCATCACGCTCCGCGAGGACCTGGTGCTGTACCTCTTCGGCACGCCGGGCCAGGAGCGGTTCTGGTTCATGTGGGACGAACTGTCCGAGGGCGCCCTCGGGGCCGTCGTCCTCGCCGACACCCGGCGGCTGGAGGACTGCTTCGCGGCCATCGACTACTTCGAGCGGCGCTCCATACCCTTCCTCGTCGGCGTCAACTGCTTCGACGGAGCGGCGCGTTATCCCGAGGAGGACGTTCGCAGGGCCCTCGACCTCGACGACCACGTGCCGCTGGTGATGACCGACGCACGGGACCGCGAATCGGTCAAGGAAACCCTCATCGGCGTCGTCCAGCACGCCATGGCGCAGGCCGCCGAGCGCCGCCGGGCGGTCACCACCTGAGGCCACCCCGGGCCCGCGGCCCGTACTCCCGCCGACCGGAGTACGGGCCGCGGCGCACAGGGACCGCATCCGCTCAGCCGGCAGTGGCCGTCGCGCAGGGCAGGGTGCTTCCCCGGCGGAGCCCACTCCTGATAGATGCAGGAGACATGACACGACTCTCCACCACGGTACGCGGTCTGGTCACCGCCGTCGCCGCCCTGCTCACCGCGACCGCCGCGTCCGCCCCCGCCCAGGCAGAACCCGAGCCCCGAGCACCCCAGGACTTCGTGGCCCTGAACAGCGTGGACCCGACGATCATCCAGGAAATGCGGTACTTCACCCCGCACAACTTCGTGGGCGAGCGCATCGACGGCTATCGGCAGCCCCTGTGCCTCCTCACCCGCCCCGCCGCCCGGGCCCTGCACACCGCACAGCGGAAGCTGCTGCGCCAGGGCTACTCCCTGAAGGTGTACGACTGCTACCGGCCGCAGCGCGCGGTGGACCACTTCGTCCGCTGGGCCAAGGACCTCGACGACCAGGCCATGAAGACCGAGTTCTATCCGAACGTCGACAAGACCCGGCTGTTCGCCGACGGTTACATCGCGGAGAAATCCGGCCACAGCCGCGGCTCGACCGTGGACCTTACCCTCGTGAAACTCCCCGCGAGGCCGACCCGGCCGTACCACCCCGGACAACCCCTCAGCCCCTGCTTCGCCCCCAAGGACGAGCGGTTCCCCGACAACTCCGTCGACATGGGCACCGGGTACGACTGCTTCGACACCCTCAGCCACACCCTCGACCCCCGTGTCCAGGGCGAACAACGCGCCCACCGACTGCTGCTCAAGACCACCCTGGAGGACCTCGGCTACGTCAACCTCGCCGAGGAGTGGTGGCACTACACCTTCAAACCCGAGGCGTACCCGGACACCTACTTCGACTTCCCGGTGTCCCACGGGTCGCTCACCGGCCACCACTGAACGCCCTACCGGAGACGCCCCCCGAGTGATCGGATACAGTCGCGCGCGTGTCCGAAACTCAATCCTTGGTTCCCAACTCAACGCCGAACAGCCACTGTTCGAGCTGCGGCACGCCCTTCGGAGAGGGCGTCTCCGGTTGGCCGCGCACCTGCCCGGCCTGCGGCACCGTGGCCTACCGCAACCCGCTGCCGGTCGCGGTGGCCCTCCAGCCCGTGTACGACGCACAGGGCACCGCCCTGGTCGTCATCACCCGGACCATCGAGCCCGCGCGCGGGGGCACGGCCCTGCCCGGCGGATACATCGACGACCGGGAGGACTGGCGCCAGGCCGTCGTCCGTGAACTCAGGGAAGAGACCGGAATCGACGCGGCGAGCCGCGACGTCCGGCTCGCCGACGCCATGAGCTCACCCGACGGACACCTGCTGCTGTTCGGTCTCCTCCCGGAACGCCCGGCAGAGGACCTGCCGCCCTCCGCCCCCACCGACGAGACCTCGGGGCGGCACCTGCTGCGCCGCCCCGAGGAACTCGTGTTCCCCCTGCACACCCTGGCGGTACGGGCCTGGTTCGAGGGCCGTTACATCTGCCCCTGAGCGTGGCCCAGCCCGCGGACGCGCACCGGGCAGGGCGGCTCACCGACGCCGTCCCCGCACTCCCGCTCGACGACGATCCGCGGGCCCGACCACCGGACCGTGTAACGCTCGATCCCCGGCTCCTCCCACCCGTCGCCGGCATCCGGCACGACCAGCCCGCCCCCGGTCCGCCCCCGGCCGGGCGCCCACACCTCCAGCTCCGTACCGCCGTCCTCCCCCCGCACGGGAAGGACGGCGCCCGCGCGGGCGAACACCGGTATCCGCCCCAGGGGCGCGTCGACCAGCACCTGGCCCGGACCCTCGTACGCCCGCTCCGTCGCCGTGTCGTACCACCGCCCGCGCGGCAGCCGGACGGCCCGCCGCTCCGCACCCGGTTCCAGCACCGGCGCCACCAGCAGACAGTCGCCGAGCAGGAAGGCGTCCTCACAGTCGCGCACCGCGCGTTCCTCGGGCGCCGACCACCACAACGGCCGCACATACGGCGCCCCGGTACGCCGGGCAAGATACGCCAGTGTCACGAAGTACGGCAGCAGCCGCCGGCGTTCGGCGAACACCACGCGCGCGTGGTCCAGCACCTCGGCACCGAACTCCCACGGATCCCTTCCACCCGCACGCGGACCGGCGTGCGTACGGAACAACGGCAGATACGCCCCCAACTGGAGCCGGCGCAGATACAGCTCGGGCGACGACTCCCCGTTGAGCCCGCCGGCGTCCGGGCCCGAGTGGGGAACTCCGCACAGTCCGAGACCCAGTACCAGCGCCAGCGAGGCCCGCAGCCCGGCCCACCCCGTCACCGCCCCGCCCGACCACGCTCCGCCGTAACGCTGCATACCGGCCCACCCGGAGCGCGAGAACACGAACGGCCGCTCCTTGGGCGCCTGCTCGCGCAGCCCCTCGTACGCCGCCCCGGCCATGCACAAGCCGTACACGTTGTGCGCCTCACGATGGTCACCGCCCCGCCCGTCCAGAGCGTGCCGGGCCGACCGCGGCAGCGTCGGCTCCCCGAACGCCGTGAACGATGTGGGCTCGTCCAAGGTGTGCCAGAAACCGGCGAACCCCTGGGCCAGCCGCTCCGCGTACAACCCACCCCACCACTCCCGCACCCGCGGGTGCGTGAAGTCCGGAAACACCGCCTCCCCGGGCCACGAGACCCCCCGCACGACCTCCCCGGCGGCATCCCGCACGAACGCGTCCCGCCCCGCCCCCTCGTCGTACACGGGGGTGCCGGGCATCGCACCGACCGCCGGACCGACGACCGACACCAGCCGGATCCCCTCGCGCCGCAGCTCGTCCGCGAGGACCGGCAGCTTGGGGAACCGCTCCTGGTCGACGGTGAACACCCGACGGGAGTCGAAGTGGTCGACGCCCAGGTGCACGGCGTCGAGCGGCAGCCCGTGCTCGAGGTGGCCCGCGACGACCCGCCGTACCTCGTCCTCGCCGCCGAAACCCTCGCGCGCGTGCTGGTGACCGAGCGCCCACGCGGGCGGCAGCGCCGGCGCACCGGTGAGCGACGCCCAGGCGAGCAGCACGCGCGCGGGGGTGCCCACCATCACCCAGCAGCGCAACGGGCCGCCGTCCATCCGCAGCTCACTCGACCCGGCCCGGTCGTGCCCGGAACCGGCGCCTTCCTCACCCTCGCGCACCGTCACACTGCCGTCCCACGAGTTGTCGTGGAACACCAGATGCGTGCCCGCGTCGGCCACCACCGTCTGCACCGGCATCGTGATCGCGAGCGGATCGTCGCCGGGCCCGAAGGCACGGCCCGGGTCGGTGTTCCACAGCCGGTACGTACCATCCCGCAGCCGGGGACCCGACGCACGACCACCGAGGCCGAAGAAGCGGGCGTCCGCCGGCACCTCGGACCGCTGCATCCAGCGCGCGGCGCCACCGCCGACCGGCTCCCACCACCGCGGCGGCAGATCCCGCCGCAGCGACACACCCCCGGGGGTGAGGACCTCCACCGCGCCGAGCCGTGAGACGACGACCGTCATGCGCTCGGCCACCACACGCCAGCCACCGTCCTTGTCCGGCTCCAGCGCTGCCCGCGGATCCGGATCGGGGCATCGGCCCGCCAGCGCGTAGGACGGCTCGGGAGCCGCCCCGTCCCACCCCCAGAAGACGGCACCGTTCACCGCCACGAAGATCCGCAGATCCGAGCGGCTGAACCTGATCAGCCCGCCACCCGGCCCCGGCTCCACCTCCCGTACGGTCCCGGGCACACGGGCCCGTTCCGGCCCCCGCGGCGGCAGCCCGGTGGCGTCGGCCCGCCGCCTGCGCCACGCTGCTCGTACGGTACGCAACCCCTGAGCCGCCCCCACCGAACCGACCGCCTTTACAGAACGCACCAGGTCACGACCGTCCATGCTGCTCACCCTGCCATCGACAGCGCCCTCCGCGCGGGTCGTTCAACTGCCGTTCACCCGTGACCGGGCCACATCTTCACGGCACGGACTATGTGGGGGGCGCCCTGGTGTGGAAGTCGATCACGTGGCATCGTCCCTGTCAGCCGCGTCACGCGCACACCCCAGCTCGTGCGCGGAGGACGCACACGACGCGCACAGTCCGGGAGCCGCCCCATGTCGACCGTGAACCCCCAGCCGCTCTGGCAGCCGGATCCGGAACAGATCGCCCAGGCACGGATCACCAAGTTCCAGGCATGGGCCGCCGCACACCACGGCGCCCCCGCCGAGGGCGGCTACGCGGCGCTCCACCGCTGGTCGGTGGACGAGCTGGACACGTTCTGGAAAGCGGTCACGCAGTGGTTCGACGTCCGCTTCTCCACCCCCTACGCGCGCGTGCTGGGCGACCGCTCGATGCCCGGTGCCCAGTGGTTCCCCGGAGCGACCCTGAACTACGCGGAGCACGCCCTGCGCGCGGCGGCTTCCCGCGCGGACGAACCGGCTCTCCTGCACGTCGACGAGGCCCACGACCCGCATTCCGTCACCTGGGCCGAGCTGCGCCGCCAGGTCGGCTCCCTCGCAGCCCGACTGCGCGCCCTGGGCGTACGTCCGGGCGACCGCGTCAGCGGCTATCTCCCGAACATCCCGCAAGCCGTCGTCGCCCTCCTCGCCACGGCGGCCGTGGGCGGAGTGTGGACGTCCTGCGCACCCGACTTCGGTGCCCGCAGCGTCCTCGACCGCTTCCAGCAGGTCGAACCCGTCGTCCTGTTCACCGTCGACGGCTACCGCTACGGCGGCAAGGAGCACGACCGCCGCGACGTCGTCGCCGAACTCCGCCGCGAACTGCCCACCCTGCGCGCCGTCGTCCACATCCCCCTGCTCGGCACCGAGGCGCCCGACGACGCGCTGGACTGGTCCGCCCTCACCTCCGCGGACACGGAACCGGTCTTCGAGCAGGTGCCCTTCGACCACCCCCTGTGGGTGCTCTACTCCTCGGGCACCACCGGACTGCCCAAGGCGATCGTCCAGTCCCAGGGCGGCATCCTCGTCGAACACCTCAAGCAGCTCGGACTCCACTGCGACCTGGGTCCCGAGGACCGTTTCTTCTGGTACACCTCGACCGGCTGGATGATGTGGAACTTCCTCGTCTCCGGGCTCCTGACCGGAACGACGATCGTCCTGTACGACGGAAGCCCCGGCTACCCGGACACGGGCGCCCAGTGGCGGATCGCCGAACGCACCGGCGCCACCCTCTACGGCACCTCCGCCGCGTACGTCATGGCCTGCCGCAAGGCCGACGTGCACCCCTCGCGCGACTTCGACCTCTCCGCGGTCAAGTGCGTCGCGACCACCGGATCCCCCCTGCCCCCCGACGGCTTCCGATGGCTGCACGACGAGTTCGCCGACAGCGGGGCCGACCTGTGGATCGCCTCCGTCAGCGGCGGCACGGACGTGTGCTCCTGCTTCGCCGGAGCCGTACCGACCCTCCCGGTCCACATCGGCGAGCTCCAGGCACCCGGTCTGGGCACGAACCTGCAGTCCTGGGACCCCAGCGGCAGGCCCCTGACCGACGAGGTCGGCGAACTCGTGGTCACCAACCCGATGCCCTCCATGCCGATCCACTTCTGGAACGACCCCGACGGCAGCCGCTACCACGACAGCTACTTCGCCACCTATCCCGGCGTCTGGCGGCACGGCGACTGGATCACCATCACCTCCCGCGGCTCCGTCGTCATCCACGGCCGCTCCGACTCCACGCTCAACCGCCAGGGCGTCCGCATGGGATCGGCCGACATCTACGAAGCCGTCGAACGCCTCCCCGAGATCAGGGAATCCCTCGTCATCGGCGTCGAACAGCCCGACGGCGGCTACTGGATGCCGCTGTTCGTGCACCTGACACCCGGAGCCACTCTCGACGAGGACCTGCTCAGCCGTATCAAGCGGACCATCCGCGAGCAGCTCTCACCCCGCCACGTCCCCGACGAGATCATCGAAGTCCCCGGCGTCCCGCACACCCTCACCGGCAAGCGCATCGAGGTCCCGGTCAAGCGACTCCTCCAAGGCACCCCCCTGGAGAAGGCGGTCAACCCGGGATCCATCGACAACCTCGACCTGCTCGCCTTCTACGAGGACCTCGCCCGCAAGCGCGCCTGAGCCGGCCTTCCGGGTTCGCCATCGTCTCCTCCAGCCCCCATTGTCAGTGCCGCCGATTACTGTGAGTGAGCATTGATCGACTGTGCACAGGGGGAGACATGGCGTACACCGACCACCGAACCTTGCGACGCGTCCTGCGCCGCGAAATCGTCGGCACCATCGGCCTGCTGACCGACGACCACGACTTCCGCGCCATGCGGCGCTACGACAGCTTCGTCTTCGACGACCACACCACCTACCTCAACCACGTGGAAGCCGTCCTCAGGACGCGCGCACTGCAGGGCAGCCACACCACGGTCGCCCTCTTCGACCCCGAGGACTACGCCGACTTCTGCGCGAAGACGGGCCTCGACCCCGACAGTCACACCAGCCGCACACGGTTCACGGCCGCACTCGCGTCCACCGGCCCCACCGTCCCCTACGAGGGCCAACCGCTGGCCGACCTCCTGCCCACCCTCGTCGACGAGGCAGTCCGCCAGGCGACCTGGGAGTACGCGACCACGCTCCTCGCCCGCCTCGGCGCCTGCGCCTCCTGCGGCGAGGACCTGGGCCGCGCCGCCTTCGCCCGCGCCTCGCACCTCCTCGTCCGCATCCTCGACACGGCCCCACCCGGCGACCGGCACCTCGTGTGCAGCGTCTCCGGAACGGCCGAAACGCTCGTCGCCGTACTGCACGCCGACGACACCGCCGGCCGCTCGGAACTGGACGAGGCCGAGGCCCTCGAATTCACCACGGTCCTGGCCCTCGGCCTCGCCACCGGGAGCCCCGGCGGACTGGTCATGCGGATCAGCAAGCCCGGCACACCCGACCGGGTCCACGGCTGGCGACTGCGCGCCTACGGACTCGATCCCCTCACCGCCGGAGAGGTCTTCGACGCCTACTGCACCGACGCCGAATCCGGAGACCTCATCCCACCGGAGTCCAACGTCGACTACTGCGCGCCCCCCGACCTGGGAGAGGAGGGCCCGAGTCCGGCCCACCACCACTGAGCCGGACAGCGCACGAGGGGCGCCCCACCGCGGGTGGAGCGCCCCTCGGGGAAACCGACAGCCGACCGGCCGGTCCGGCTACTCGCCCGACAGCACCGCCTGAGCGGCGTTACGGGCATCCGCGGCACTGTCCGTCGCGCGGGCTGCCGCCGCGGCCCGCTCACACTGTGCCAGCGTGAACTTCGCCAGTGCCGCCCGTACATACGGAATGGACGCCGCACCCATGGAGAGGGAGGTGACACCCAGACCGGTCAGCACACACGCGAGCAGCGGGTCGGACGCGGCCTCACCGCAGACACCGCAGCTCTTGCCCTCGGCCTTCGCCGCCTCGGCGGACAGCGCGACCAGGTCGAGCAACGCGGGCTGCCACGGATCCTGCAGCCGGGAGACCGCGCCCACCTGACGGTCGGCGGCGAACGTGTACTGCGCGAGGTCGTTCGTGCCCAGCGACAGGAACTCAACCTCCTGCAGGACCGAGCGCGCCCGCAGGGCAGCCGACGGGATCTCGACCATCGCACCGAACTTCGCCCGCAGCCCCGCCTCCCGGCACGCGTCCGCGAAAGCCTTGGCGTCGGCCCGGTCCGCCACCATCGGGGCCATGACCTCGAGGTAGACGGGCAGCCCCTCGGCGGCCTTCGCCAGGGCCGTCAGCTGGGTACGCAGCACCGCGGGGTGGTCCAGCAGCGTGCGCAGACCGCGCACTCCCAGCGCCGGGTTCGGCTCGTCCGCCGGAGTGAGGAAGTCCAGCGGCTTGTCCGCACCGGCGTCCAGCACGCGCACGACGACCCGGCCCTCGGGGAACGCCTCGAGCACCTGACGGTAGGCCGCGACCTGCTTCTCCTCGGAAGGGGCCTTCTTGTTGTCGTCCAGGAAAAGGAACTCGGTCCGGAAGAGACCGACGCCCTCGGCGCCCGCCTCGACGGCGGCCGCCACATCTGCCGGTCCACCGATGTTGGCCAGCAGCGGCACCTTGTGACCGTCGGCGGTCGCACCGGGTCCGGTCGATGCCGCCAGCGCCGCCCTGCGCTCGGCCGCAGCCGCCTCGAGCTGCGACCTCTTCTGCTCGCTCGGGTCAACGAAGATCTCGCCGGTGCTGCCGTCGACCGCTATCAGCGTGCCCTCGGCGAGTTCGCCGGCACCCGGCAGGGCGACCACGGCCGGGACGCCGAGCGCACGGGCCAGGATGGCGCTGTGACTGGTGGGCCCGCCTTCCTCGGTCACGAAACCGAGCACCAGAGTCGGGTCGAGCAGTGCCGTGTCCGCGGGCGCGAGATCACGGGCCACGAGGACGTACGGCTCGTCGCTGTCCGGCACACCCGGCATCGGCACCCCGAGCAGCCGGGCGACGATACGGTTCCGCACGTCGTCGAGGTCGGCCACCCGGCCCGCGAGGTACTCACCCGCATTCGCCAGCAGCTCGCGGTACGCGGCGAACGCGTCGTACACCGCACGTTCGGCTGTGCTGCCGACAGCGATGCGCCGCTCGACGTCAGCCATCAGCTCGGGGTCCTGGGCCATCATGGCCTGCGCTTCGAGCACCGCCTGGGCCTCGCCCCCGGCGAGGTTGCCGCGGGCCATCAGATCGGCCGCCACAGCCTCCACGGCCTTGCGGGCGCGCCCCTGTTCACGCTCCGCCTCCTCCGTCGGGATCTGCTTGGCCGGCGGCTCGAGCACCGCCGTGCCCATGTGCCGAACCTCGCCGATCGCCACACCGTGGCTGACACCGACGCCTCGCAGCGTTGTCTCCATCTCACCCGTCTCCGGTAGAGCGGCGGGTCCAGCCGCCGCGTTGGTTGTCCTGGTGGCCGTCACGGACGGCGCCGCGTCACTTCCAGAGGAAGAGACTGTCGCCGGCCTTCACATCGCCGTCCTGACGAAGCTCGGAGAGAGCGTCCGCCGTGGCCTCCAGGGCCACGACCGGACAGACCGGGGACTTGCCGGCGGCCTCCACGGCGGCCGGGTCCCAGCGCACGATGCTCTGACCGCGCGTCACGGTGTCGCCCTTGTTGACGAGCAGCTCGAAGCCCTCGCCGTTGAGCTGCACGGTGTCGATACCGAGGTGGGTGAGCACGCCGTGTCCGCTCTCGTCGACGACGACGAACGCGTGCGGGTGCAGAGACACGATGACGCCGTCGACGGGGGAGACGGCCTCGGAGGGCTCCCGTACGGGGTCGATCGCGGTACCCGGGCCGACCATGGCGCCGGAGAACACGGGATCGGGCACGGACGTCAGTCCGATGGCTCGTCCTGCGAGCGGGGACGTCACGGTGGTCATGGGAAGCCTCCCAGGGGTGGAGATCTATACGGGCGCCGTCACTGCCTGTCTCCGGCGTGCTGTTCAGCAGGGTATGTCATGTGACGTACCGGTTCCGGGGGACAGGTCCAGATCCGCGGTCTAGACGAGAGGTCTAGACCACCCACCCTAATCGATTTGCACGTGGTCCGCGACCCCGTGTAGGGTTGTACCCCTGCCTGGGGATGAGGGACGCCGTCGAGTGTCTCCACCGGGCAGCAATCCAACTTGTCAGATCCTATCTCGGGGTCCCTTTCTGCGCGCCTGCAAGACGGTGGTCAGAGAGCCGGGAAAACCCTGATAAAGTCGGAGCCGCCGGAAAGGGAAACGCGAAAGCGGGAACCTGGAAAGCGCCGAGGAAATCGGGTCGGAAAGATCTGATAGAGTCGGAAACGCAAGACCGAAGGGAAGCGCCCGGAGGAAAGCCCGAGAGGGTGAGTACAAAGGAAGCGTCCGTTCCTTGA